>CAWIDL010000001.1:0-134032 GCA_963834795.1 uncultured delta proteobacterium
AGTTAACCCCGGATTTGGCGAAGGAGGCCCGGAGTTAAGCGGGCCTCCCCACCTGGGGAAGGCCCTGACAAAAAACCTTCCCACTCCCTGCCGCACCTCTGCAAAACGGGCCGGGAAATCGAGCCTTCTTACCCCCTTCCCCGGACCAACCTGCGGGGGGTACTGTCAAATCAAGTCTGATTCAGGACACATTATCATATTTGGCCGCAAGGGTGCTGTCCAGCGCCTATAAGAGATTATTATATAACGAAATCTTTTTTCCGTACAATGTGAAGGTGGGCTTTTTGATCCCTTTTTAATATAGTGTTAAAAAGTCGTTGGCTACTTTTATCCATTTCATCGATATCATTACTAATGATAACAAGTCTGAACCTATTGAAGTTATTTTTATTTCGTTCGTCTATCCCATGTGCAACTATTTTCAAAAGATTCTGACGTAGAAATTCCTTATCGTTAATTTCCATAATATAAATTAATAAACGGTTTCCGATATTGATTTTATAATTAAGATTGATGTTCTGATCTAATTGAATATCTTTTTGCCTTTCGATTATATTAAATACTTCGCTTGGGCAATTGCACCCTAACTTATTTATCACAAATTTTTTTATATCATTTTTATTATTCATAAGTACCTTTCCCTATAAAGAGATAGTGCGAGAGAAAATATAGAAGCTAAAGAACCGACAATGGCTCTACCTCTCGTTATTCAATGCCCGACGCATCGAAAGCCTCTTTAACCACTTAAGTCAATATATCCTTGTGCTTTTTTATGTCCCCCGGTTGCAACCTGATACGATATCGCCCCCAACGGATATCGTAATCCATGATGTCTAAACCTGCATTCTCAAGACGTTCTTGGGTTTCTGGAGAATTATTAAGTCGTGGTTGGCATTTCTTGGTTACCTCCATTTTTCATGTTAATTTATCTATATTAAGAGGGGTAAATTGGTCAGTCATTACAATCCGAGATTATGCTGCAATTTGCATTGTCTCGTAAGCGGTATGATAGCACAAAATCCTTTAAAAAAATCCACTTTCCCGCAAACCTCAAATATCCTACCGTCCTAAATATGCATCCGAATGCGCCCTGTGCTTCTCCCAATTCTCCAAATATTCCGTGGCCAGCTCTTTAGATCGAATAATCAAAAGATTCTCTGCATTGCTCTCTTCAGCAGCCCGAGTGAAATTAAACCTGGATTATTCGGCGAAAAGTGAAGGAAACCAACATAACTATATGATATAAGGAGAAATAATTAGCAAATCAGGGGGCTCAAAGATGCTCAATAGTGGTGAAAGCCAGAAAGAGGTAATCCGGCCAGATTTTAACCGCACCATCATGATAGATTTCCATGGCGCCACGATCACCTCAGACGTTGGTTTTCTCCTGATGCGAGAGATATATGACCGTTTCAAAATCATCGCCCCCATGGGAGATTGTCTAGAAGACTTGAGATGCCCCAAACATACAAGACACTCCCTGGTGCAGATGATTCGTCAAAGAGTTTATCAGATAGCAGCGGGCTATGAAGATTGCAACGATGCAAATTATCTCCGCATCGATCCAGCGCTCAGGCTGGCGATTGGCAAAGACCATAAGGTGGGGGCCGGGCAGTCTATGCTTTCCAGGCTGGAGAATGACGTTCTGGGCAATGTGGCAGGGTTAACGGCCTTGGAGACCGCTCTGACCCGGTCAACTGACGCCTTGTTACGCAGGAAAAACAAGCGTCGCCTGATCATCGACCTGGATTCCACCGAGGACCCAGCCCACGGCAAGCAGGAGGGGGTTGCCTACAATGGCCATTTTGCCAAGAACTGTTTCCATTCGCTTTTTGGCTTTACCAGTGAGGGTGACTGTCTGGGGGCCAGGCTGAGGCCGGGGAATGTTCATTCCGCCGATGGCGTCCTGGAGTTCATCAAGCCCATCGTGGAGCGCTACCGGGCCTGGTTCAAGCTTTTCTGGTTTAGGGGCGACGCCGCCTTTGCCAAACCTGAAATCTATGAGTATTGCGAGGAACAACGCATCACCTACTTTATCAGGTTGCCAGCCAATGGGAATTTGATGAGCCTGATTGGATCTCATCTGAACCGCCCGGTGGGCCAGCCGCCCCAGAGCGGCATTCAGGTCAGGATCGTTGATCTCCACTACCAGGCCAAGAGTTGGAGCCGGCCTCGCCGGGTAGTGGCCAAGATTGAGTGGCACAAGGGCGAGTTGTTCCCCCGCATAGGTTTTGTGGTCACCAACTCCAGGCTCCCTACCGGCAAGGTGGTCAAGGTCTATAACGGCCGGGGGGATGTGGAAAACCGGATTAAGGAGGGCAAGAATACTCTCCGTTGGGACAAGACCAGCTGCCAGCGGTTTGAGGCCAACCAGGCTCGGCTGCAAATGGGGGTTCTGGCCTACAACCTTCTACATATGATCCGGCAGTTCTATGTTTGGGGTGAAGAAGTGAAACAGTCCATGGAGTGGCTGATCAAGCGATTAATCAAAGTGGGCGCCAGAGTTTCTTATCATGCCCGTCGGTGGTATGTCCATGTTGCCTCCGCCTTTCCCCTGGCTGACCATTACCGTGCGGTGCTGGCCTGGGGTTCATCATAGGTGGCCTTCTCGGGAAGAATCTGCTCCAAAGGGGATGGTATGCCAAAAATCTGGGAAAAATTTGTTTTTTCAGGAAAAGTCATGCTATCATGCGAATGATGAGTGCGTTCGGTTCCAAGAACAGAAACCTTCGGGGATTTTCCCCGGCCAAAGAGGTCTTAAAACCCATTTTTATACTGCGGTGACTAAGATTGCCGCATAATCTCAGATTGAATATCGCCAAGAATGGCATCGAGGCCATGGCCGCCGGAGGAACCCTGACCATCACCACCGATCGCCAGGCTGACCGCGTATTCCTGCGAATCAGTGATACCGGATCAGGAATCCCCCCCGAGATCCAGGAAAAAATCTTCCAACCATTCTTTTCTTCCAAACCCAAAGGCAGCGGCTTGGGTTTGGCCATCTCCCAAAAAATTATCCAGGCACACCAGGGGGAAATAGCCATCGAGAGCGAACCGCAAAAGGGCACCCAGGTAACCATTTTTCTAAAAATAGAATCCCAATAGTCAATGCCAAAAGAATCTGGCAAGGCAAAATTGCTAAGATTTTGATACAAGACCAGGTTGCACCGCATTATCTCGTTTATATATTTAAAAAAATATTAAAAGCGCGCCGAAGTACCACCGGATTGATAGCAATTAGAAGCCGTATTATCCGGCTGAGCGCAGCAAGGAGAGTCTATGGCCCGCAAGATAGAGAAGGTCACCGTGGACATGAATGAAACCCCTGTTAATATGCCTGCGATGTCCTGGAAAGGTGTTCAGTCCTGTAAGATTGGGCGTATTATTTTTAGAGCCGTTACCTATCTGTTGATAACCACTCTCGGTGTCAGCTATTCATCTGCCCACGCACAAACCCAGACTCCGGATCTGGTTTTCTCCACCTATCTGGGAGGAGCGACGCCCTTTGTGGCTGGCTCCAATCCGCTTACTTTCGCCCAAAACGCCGCTTGCGACGACGTACAGGGGAATATCTACGTGACCGGCGCCACCACGGTCTCGGACCTTCCGGTAAAGAACGCCTACCAACCGACCATGGCGCCAGGCAGCACGATGTCGGCGTTCGTGGCGAAGTACAACGAAGCCGGCCAGCTGCAATGGTGCACCTACCTGGGTGGCAACAGCCAAAGTATGGGCATTGGGGTGGCTGCCATGCCGAACGGCGGCGTGGTGGTCGTCGGCATTACCACTTCGAATGCCTCGGGACCGTTCCCCACCACCCTGAACGCTTTTCAGTCGCAGATAAACGGACAGTTTTCGAATTACTTTGTGACCGTATTTGATGCGAACGGCAAACTCCAATACTCGACGTACCTGGGTGGGAGCGGCGTGCAGGGAGGGGGGTTAACGCCAGGGCAGGTCAATTTTAGCGACAATAGCAACAACGGCAACTGTGTCGCGGTGGATGCGAACGGTCTGGTCTATGTTGCCGGCATTACCACTTCCGGCGCTAGCGGGGCGATCAAATTCCCGGTGACGACCAATGCCCTCCAGAAGGATCTTGCCCATGACGGCACGAGAAACGCCACCTTGTCCATCTTCGACCCTTCCAAGAGCGGCGCCGCCTCGTTGGTTTACTCCAGCTTTCTTGGCGGGGACCACGATAACCAAGCGCACAGCGTCGCGGTGGACCCCACCGGCAGCTACATTAGCGTGGCCGGCTTTACCACCTCTAAGAACTTCCCCACCACCAGCAACGCCTACCGGAGTAGTGGCCCGTCTGGTGGCTTTACCTCCGGTTCAAGCAACGGATTTGTAACCGAATTCCATTCAACCAAGCCCGGCAAGGCGTCTTCCCACTACACCATGCCCTACTCCACCTACCTCGGGGCAGACTCGAGCACCGCCCGAGATGACGTCTACGGCATGACCATGACGCCATCGGGGCTCATCGTGGCCACGGGCCGGACGGAGTCGGCGGGCTTTCCGATGACCACCGCAGGCCCCACCATCTTCAACAGCGCCCCCTATCTCAAGGAGGGAGTGTCTGGAGATGAGCCCTACCTCGTGAAGATCAACCCTTCTTTGAACGGCACCGCCTCTCTCGTCTACTCCACCTTCTTGGGAGGCGGATCGAAAAGCAAACTGTGGGGCAGTTTCTGCACCAGCGTGGCCGTCGATGCACCGGGAGCGGTCTATGTAGCCGGGGAGACCGGGCCCAACACCCCAGGCATCCCTGTGCCTTCCACCCTGACGGCGCCCTGTAAGTTTCCTTACACCCCCAACGCGTTCCAAAAGGCGTCCCAGGGGAGCGAAGACGCCATCCTCATGCAAATCAACCCAGGCGGCGGCAGCCTGAGCTACTCTACCTACCTCGGCGGGACACTCAGTGACCGCACCTACGGACTGGCCGTCGATCCCGACGGCAACGTCGTCCTGACAGGTCTCACCTTTTCTAGCAATTTTCCGTTACAAAATCAGGCACAAAACTGGCCGAACAACGACACGAATCAAAACGCCTTTGTGACCGAATTCTCGGCGTTATCGTTATACACTCCTGTTAATTTGATAATAGACAGCGGTGCCACCTATCCGGTGACCGGAAACATCATCTATGATAATGAATATATCGGCCAGACCAGCACCGGCACGCTGATCCAAGGGGGCTTCACCAACACGGTGAACAATAATCTTGAATTAGGCCAAAACGCCGGGGCTAGCGGTTCCTATACCCTGAGCGACTCCGGCAGCGGCAGCCTCCTCTCGGTGGCCGGAAATGAGTACATCGGCTACTCCGGCACCGGCACCTTCACTCAAAGTGGCGGCACCAACACGGTGACCGGCATCCTGATCCTGGCGGCCAATGCCGGTAGCAGCGGCACATACTCGCTGAGCGGCGGCAGCCTCACGGTGCGATGCTATGAAGCCGTGGGCTACTCCGGCACCGGCTCCTTCACCCAGAGCGGCGGCACCCATACGGTGACCGCCCTGTATCTGGGCACCGAGGCCGGGGCTAGCGGTTCCTATACCCTGAGCGACTCCGGCAGCGGCAGCCTCCTCTCGGTGGCCGGAAATGAGTACATCGGCCACTCCGGCACCGGCACCTTCACCCAGACGGGCGGCAGCCATACCGTGGGCAGTGACCTCTTCGTCGGCACCCAGGACGGCACCGGCTCCTATAGCCTGAGCGGCGGCAGCCTCACGGTATCCGGCGACCTCTACCTGGGTAACAACGCCGGGGCCAGCGGCAGCTATAACCTCAGCGGCGGCAGCCTGTCGGCGAATAATGAATACCTCGGACACCGCGGCACCGCCGCCTTTATCCAGAGCGGCGGCACCAATACGGTGACCGGCACCCTCTTCCTGGGCTACAATCCCGGCGCCAGCGGCACTTACACCCTGAGCGGCGGCAGCCTTTCAGTCAGCGGCGGCGAATACATCGGTGCTAGCGGCACCGGCGATTTCATCCAGAGCGGCGGCAGCAATACGGTAACCGGCGGGATTACCTTGGGTCCCGGCAGCAGCGGCACCTACACCCTGAGCGGCGGCTGTCTGACGGCCGACTCAATCTTGGGGAACCTTATAAACGGCGGCGTGTTCACTCCGGCCACCTCCTTTTCTCCCACCCCAATTACGGGCAACTACACCCAGAACGCTTCCGGCACCCTGAGGCTACAGATCGCCTCTGCCAGCAATTACGCCAGTCTTCTGGTCGGCGGCACCGCCAGCCTCAACGGCACGCTGGCGCCCGTGCTGCTGGGGGGGTATATTCCCGCCGTCAACCAGGTTTTCCCTGGGGTGATCACGGCCACCTGGGGTGTCACCGGCGCCTTCAGCAGCGTGGCCAACTCCACCCCCATCCTGGGCTGGCAGGTTATCGATCCAGCCGGCACTGTCGACCTGCTGTCCAAGCGCAATTACGCCGGCACCGGGCTTGACCTGACCCGCAACCAATTTAACGTGGGGGCCATGCTCAACGGCATCCAGGGCGCCGCCACCGGCGACCTGGCGTATGTGCTGAACACCATCGCCGCCCTGCCCAGCAACAGCGCGGTGGCCAACGCCTTCCAGCAGATCTCCCCGGACAAGGCGGTGGCCCTGTCCAGTTTGGCCTTTGCCGGCGCCAATCTGCAAAAGAGCACCCTGTCCCGGCGGATCACCGACCTCCGCTTCGGCCCCGGAGACGCCGGCCTCACCGCCGGGGGGCTCGGCTCCTTCAGTCTCAACTACGCCCAGGGGGAAGGCCTGATGGTGGCTTCCAGCGCCTCCAGCCTCACCGGGTTGCTCAGCGGCCAGAAAGACTCCGGCGCCATGGAGAGGCCCTGGGGCGTCTATTTCGACCCGGGCCTGATCCTGGGGGGCCAGGGGTCCTCGGTGGACCAGACCGGCTTCGATTTTACCATGGCCGGCTTCACCGCCGGGGTGGACTACCGGGTGTGGCAGGATCTGCTGCTGGGGTTAAATACCGGCTACACTTACACCAGCGCCGGTTTTCGCGGCTCCGGGGGCTATGTGCAGGGCAATACCTGGCCTATCAACGCCTATGCGGCTTACCTGCCCAAGCCCTTTTACGCCTACGGCTCCCTGGGCTATGCCTTGAATCTCTATAACCTGGAGCGGGACTTCAACTTTGGCGGCCTGAGCCGCGCCGCCAACAGCTCCACCACCGGCAACCAGCTCAACGCCTACGGGGAGACGGGCTACGACCTGAGGTTGCACCCGGTGGTGCTGACCCCGGCGGTGACCCTGTCCTACTCGAACCTCTGGCTGAACGGCTTCACGGAGAGCAACGCCGGGGCGCTTAACCTCACGGTGGGCCCCCAGAACGCCCAATCGCTGCAGACCGGGGTGGGCGGCAAGATCGCGGTGCCGATGCAGCGGGACGGGGTGACGGTGACCCCCCAGTTATACGCCTTCTATCAGCACGAGTATTGCGACGGCAGCCGGACCCTGGACGCCCACCTCAGCCAGGCTGGCAGCGCCTTTAACTTTGTGACCGATGCGGCGCACCGGAATTTTGCGGTGGTGGGCGCCGACGTCACCATCGCCACCAAGCAGAACCTGAAGGTGCAACTGGACTACAACGCCGAGGTGGGCCGGGGCAACTACACGGCCCACTATATCAGCGCCGGCGTGCGCTGGCAGTTCTGAGCACAGATACAAGCGACACCTATCCCCTGGTTGTCCGCCATAGGCCTGCCTGCCCCCGGGCTGCGCAGGCCTTTTTCTTTGGGATAAGGACTCGTGGTTGTAAACTGATACGAGTTAAAATTTCCGGTGATCACGACTTCCCGGTCGATAATTATGATTTTATTGTGGGCAATACCATGAACTGAATCGATACAGGTGGCAATTCCCATATGAGCGGTAAAATCTGCGGCGCTGTATTTTTCTCCCCTCTATGTTCTTTCTTAAATAAATTCCTATAATGCCAAAAAACCAATCCAATAAACCCAAAGATTAACCAACTCCCCCATGTTTTTAATTTATCATTCTTCCTTATATCCAATGTGTTATATGGCTTAAAAATAGCACAAATCACACAATATATTGCTGTAAGAACAAATGCTAATATAATTGTTATATTATTATTTCCACTTATTACTCGGAGCGAAAAATTGGTTAATTTTAATCTTCCTTAAATTCCCTCTTCCTCAAGGGAGAGGGTTAGGGCGAGTGTGAAAAGTTAATCTATTTCACGCTCCCAGTAATAATCTGGCGTCCCTGCCTTCCTCCTCCCTCCCTTTTCCCACCTGCCCATCAGGATGGCCCGGGTCTCGGCGGCATACTGATCGGAGAGCTCGTACTCCCAATGCTGTTTGAGAAAGATATCTTTTACCTGATTCCGATAGTTCAGTGGATCAACCATGAGATAAGTGATATAGGGCGCAATAGCTTCATAGAGCTTGGTGGGATTCATGGGCAGGATAGGGGCGATGAATACCCAGGTGGAGATGCCGGCCTCGTGTAACTTGCTCAGGGCACTTAGCCGGGCGCCAATGGGAGGGGCATGAGGCTCCAGCACCTTACGGACCTCGTCGTCGTCGGTGGGGATGGAAAACCCCACACTCACCCCAGGGGTTGCGGCAAGAATGTCCAGGTCCCGGGTCACCAATGGCGACCTGGTGAGGATGTCGATGCCCCAACCCCAGTTCCTCAAGACTTCAAGACATGCCCGGGTTAAATGGTATCGCTGTTCCAGGGGCTGGTATGGGTCGCAAACGCTGGAGAGCAGAGCTCTCCCCTGCCGTCTCTTCCGGTGCAGTTCGGAGTGCAACACCTTTGCAATGTTGGTCTTGGCCTCTACAAAGCTCCCCCACGGCGACTTTGGATGATGAGAGTATTTCCGCATGAAGACGGCATAGCAGTACCGGCACCCATGCCCGCAGCCCAAATATGGATTGATTACATAGTCCACGCCGGGAATCTTCGACCGGACCAGGGCGCTTTTAATCCTTATCTCTGTGACATCCATGACATCATGGGGGAGGCAAGAAAAAAACGGGGAATCTTCCGTTTCCTTAGTCTGGCTGCTTCTCCAGGTGGTGCAATATTTTCAAAATAAGCTCGTTCTGATTTTCCAGGTGCTGCAAAATCCTCAATCTCTCTTTCCGATTGGGTATTTAACTGAGATCAGGTGGCTTTCTTCTTCACTAACGGTGGACGGAGAACACCAGGACCGCGGCTGCCCCTTCTATTTCATTAACCAAGCGCAGCAGATAATCCCGCAGCCGGTGTTCGTAGCTGGGTTGTTTCCCCAGATAAGTCAGGTATCCCGGGGTCGGCTTTTCAGGTAGCTTGGGTTCATTCGCCGGTTGTTTAATGATGGTCATGGTGGAGGTACCTTGGAACTGGATTTCATTGATAAGGTCGGTGGTTTCCCAGTCCCTGGGGGCCGGGGCCCGGCCTGGAGGAAGCTCTTGGCGATGTCCCGGGCGAAGACTCCGTCCCGGGGGTCATCAATGAAGGACCGGGCCAAAGCCATCTCCAGGGCCAGGATGCGGCTGGCGCCGTCAGTGGTGACCTTCATCGTCACCAGGGGGCGGAACTTTTCGCCGCTGGGCTTGAAGGCAGTCACGGTGCTGCCATCGCTTTTGCTCACCTGGCTCTGCTCCAAGTGAAAAAAATGGAAAAAATCCGTTTGTTTGGCCTGCTCCAGGGTCTCCCCCAGGTTTCCGAAGGATGCCGCGGCCAGGGGCGCGGCCAGACCCAGGGGAAGGAGCACCATGGATAGAATGCGGCGGAGTTTGCCCAGACTGTTGCCCATCTCTCCCCTCCTTTCCCTCGCAGGGCTCCGCCTCATCTTCCCTGATTATAAGCCGCAGGTCCCGCATTGTCCTTAAGGTTGCACCACCTGAAAATTGGAGAAGGCCACAGAATTTTGCCCGGCCGCTCCTGAAGACCCTGCAAATCCGATCAGGCTGCCGCCTTCCGGCGGTTGGCCAGGGAAGCTGACAACCTCTTTCCCATTTATGAAAATCGTGGCCTGATTGCCTTTGGTGACCACCTTGACCTGGTTCTCGGCCCCTTCCCCCTTCTTGAGAGCGCCCTCCTCGTACCAGGCTACGGGATACAGCCTGCGGCCGCTTAACTGATGTTCTACGGCAAACCAGCCGTTGGGGCTAGTCATCATTTCATACCAGTCGTTGTCGTCCTTGCCCCAAAAGACCAGGCCGCTGCCATTGTTGGGGGTGCCAGCCTTAAGAAAGGTTACGGTGTAGTTGGCCTCCATGTCGTTGGGCAAGATATTGGCCTGGTTCAGTTACTTCTGGCTCATGTTCTTGTCGGGGGTGATGATGAGCTTCCCGTCCTTGGCGCTTATAAGAGCGCTGGGTAAAGCCCCCCAGGAGGTATCCAGGGTGGTGAACTTGTCCTCGAAAAGCACCTTGGCGGCCAGCCCGGCGGTCACCGCCAGAAAGACCATCGCCATCGCCATCACCAGGGCTGTCAATTTCCCCTTCATATCGCTGCCTCTCCTGTGATAATAAAAATTTATCAATAGCTAAAGAGAGGTGGCTTCCTTGTCAAGGAAAAGAGGAACAAGGTAACATTTATATCTGAGATTATGCCCCCAGCCTTGGCATCAGCGGTTGAAAATCAGCGGTTGAAAATAAATTTTTGAACCTTCCATCCGGGGTTTGATCCCGGAGAAGTTCCTCTTTTTGTAGCCCAATCGCTTGCTGAATGAAAGGTAGCACAGGTTTCCCTCAAAATATATCTTTTTTGCAGATTTTGAACATACCAACCCCTTGGTTCGCAGATGCTGGGTGGGGCGGCAATCTATGAACCCCAGGTCAAATCAAGTCTGATTCAGGACAATTTAAATTTATTGAAGTCGATTCTATGTTAGTTGCCAAAAATAAATTTAGGGCAACGGTTGATAGTTTAATGGGTTTTATAACTGATAAAATTAGAAGAGGTAGCGAGGATGATAGATTATTCCTAAAAGATGTCTATAAAAGTTATAAGCAATACTGTGCAAGTGAGGGGTTTAAAGGTTTTGAAAATAAAAATGATTTAAAAAAGGCTGAGGTATTCCTCTAATAATATCTCTCCCGGATGAACCGGGGGAATTTTCTCAGCGGCCATTGGACCTCTCCTCAGTGATAGTCCACGATTTCCACTTCATAGGGCGGACACGCGGGTCCGCCCCTACAAAAAAAGAACCAGTTGGCGGCAACTGGGTATAAGTCTTTTGAAGGCAGGGGGAGGGAACGTGGAGCAGGGTCTTAGGCCTGGCCCCATCGCCGCTTCCCACTTATCTACAATCCCGGCAGACAAAAAAGCTTTCCACCGGATCGCCGGTGATTTTGGCCCAGTGTTCCAGTTGCGCTTTGGGGGCGATGTATTTGCCGCAGACGTTACAGGGTTGCAGTTCGAAATTGCGGCCCCAGACGGTGCGGATGCCGTCCTTCTCGGTATAGGCGATGACGTTGGTGGGGCAGATGAAGACGCAGGAGCCGCAGCCGATGCAGGCCTCGGATTCTTCGTTAAAGGGCGTGGCCACCATTTTCTCCGGGGTGCGGAAGGCCATGGAAATGGCGCTCACCCCCACCACTTCCCGGCAGGTGCGGACGCACTGGGCGCAGAGGATGCAGCGCGCCTGGGGGTCCGCCTTTTTAAAGCGGGTCTCGTAGACCCCATGCTCCGCGGCCATCTTCTGGATGAGTTCGGCCGCCGGGGCCTGGGCCAATAGCAACTCCAGCACCATACGCCGGGCCTGCAGGACCTTCTCCGAGGCGGTTTGCACAATCAGGCCGGGCTCCGCCGGATAGGTGCAGGAGTTCACCAGGCGGGTGCGGCCCGGCTCGCCGATCTCCACCAAGCACAGGCGGCAATGGCCTTCGGGCTTGAGATCGTCATGGTAACACAAGGTGGGAATATCGATTCCATGGGCCCGGGCCGCCAGGAGCAGGCTCAAGCCTGGCTGGGATTTTACCGCAATGCCGTCAATGGTCAGACTTATCTCGCTCATGATTCCACCTTCACTGCCTCAACCTTGCACACCGCATGGCACATACCGCATTTGACGCAGAGTTCCTGGTCCAGCTCCTGGGGTTCGCCGGCTTCGCCCTGGATCGCCTCCGCCGGGCACTCCCGCACACAGGCCAGGCAGCCGGTGCAGGTTTCCGGGTCGATGGTGTATTTCAACAAGGGCCGGCAGACCAGGGCCGGGCATTTTTTTTGCTGGATATGGGCCTCGTATTCCTCCCGGAAATACTTCAGGGTACTGAGGACCGGGGTAACCGCGCTCTGACCCAGACCGCAGAGGGAAGCGGAACGCATGGTGGCGCACAGCTCCTCCATCAGGGCCAGATACTCTTCTTGGCCCCGACCCTGGGTGATCTCGGTGAGAATCTCCAGCAGCTGCTTGGTGCCTTCCCGGCAGGGGGTGCACTTGCCGCAGGATTCGTCATGGAGAAAGGACATGAAATATCTGGCCACGTCCACCATACAGCTGTTTTGGTCCATGACGATCATGAGGCCGGAGCCCATGATGGACCCCACCGACTGCAGGCTGTCGTAGTCCACCGGCAGGTCCAGGTATTCTTTGGGGATACAGCCGCCGGAGGGGCCGCCGGTCTGGACCGCCTTAAATTCCCCGCCGTCGCGGATGCCGCCGCCCAAATCGAAGACGATCTGGCGCAGGCTGGTGCCCATGGGCACTTCCACCAGCCCGGTATGGTTCACCGCGCCCACCAGGGAAAAGACCTTGGTGCCCTTGCTCTTTTCGGTGCCCATGGCGGCGAACCAGTCCGCGCCGCGGTTAATGATCTCTGGAAGGTTGGCCAAGGTTTCCACGTTGTTGATCAACGTGGGCTTGCCCCACAGGCCGTGTTGAGCCGGATAGGGCGGGCGGTTTCGCGGCTCCCCGATCTTTCCTTCCATGGAGGCGATGAGGGCCGTCTCTTCGCCGCAGACAAAGGCGCCCGCCCCTTTGCTGATCTTCACCTCGAAGGCGAAACCGGACCCCAGGATATTGGCGCCCAGCAGACCGCATTGCCTGGCCTGGTCAATGGCCAGGGACAGGCGCTTCACCGCCAGAGGGTATTCATGGCGGACGTAGATAAAACCCTGGTGGGCGCCAATGGCATAGCCGCCGATGACCATCCCTTCCAGGACGGCGTGGGGGTCGCCTTCCATGACCACCCGGTCCATGAAGGCCCCGGGGTCCCCTTCCCCTTCATCAGCGTTACAAATCAGATATTTTACCTCTCCGGACGCCTCCCGGCAGAAACGCCATTTCCTGCCGGTGGGAAAGCCGCCGCCGCCCCGGCCCCGCAGGCCGGAGCGGTCCACCGCCTGGATGACCGCCTCCGGGCTCATTTGCGCTAATACCTGCTGGATGGCCCGGTAGCCCCCCGCCGCCAGGTAATCGTCCAGGCTCGTTGGATCGATGAGATCCATTTTCCCCAGGACCAACGGCTGCTGTCCCTGGTAAAAAGGAATCTCGGATTTGTGGGCCTTGGCGGTCTGGTCGGCCGGGTCCCGGTAGCACAACCGGTCCAGAATCTTACCCTGAATCAGAGTCTCCGCCACAATCTCCGGGACATCCTGGGGGGTCACCTGCTGGTAGGTGATTTCCTGGGGCCGGATCATCACCTTTACTGCCTTGGAGCACCATCCCTGGCAGCCGCTTTCCTTCAGCAGGACCTTGACTGCCGGCCCTCGCTCCTTGAGCTCCCGCCGGAAGGCGGCCGCGACCTCTTCGCTCCCCATGGGGAGGCAGCCGGGGCCCCCGCAAACCAGAATCTGGGAGGCCTGGGCATCCGGGTGAGTCAGAAGTCGGCGGCGGTATTCCTCCAGTTGCTTTACCGTCTCAAGCTTGGGCATATCGTCATCTCAGTCTTGGTTTTTATAGGATTTCAAGATCTTTGGGACCTTATCCACGGACATGCGCCCGAAATACTGGTTATCGACCATCAGCAAAAGCGCCTGGGCACAGGACCCCAGACAGCCCACGGTCTCCAGGGAAAACTGTAGGTCCGGGGTAGTCTGGCCGATATCGACCCCCAAGCGGCGGGAAACCATCTCAACCAGGCGCTGCCCCCCCCGCAGATGGCAGGCCGTGCCCAGGCAGACCCGGATCTGATGGCGGCCTTTGGGCTCCAGGGAGAACATCTTGTAAAAGGTGGCCACACTATAAACATGGGCCAGGGGCACTTGCATCCTGGCGGCCACCATCTTCATTTGATCCTTGGGCAGGTAGTTGTATTTGTCCTGGATATCCTGGAGCACCGGGATCAGGTCCCCGGCTCCCCCCTCATAACGGGACACAATGGCGTCGAAATTATCCTGGTTAATCATCATCAACCTACCTGGGGCAAATGGATCGGAGAAAATTCCGGGTAAGGAGACTTGCACTTTTGCAGGAGGAGCTCATAGTTGGCCTGCACCTGCTTCTGGATAAACTCCACTTCCGGGTCCCGCAGGTGCCGGAAGCGGCCCTGGGGCTTGATATAATCCTTGACGGGCCGCATTTTGGGAACCTCCACGGTGAGACGGTACTTACCGTCCACCACCTCGTAGAGGGGGAAGACACCGGTCTCCACCGCCAGGCGGCCCAGGCGAACGCTAACGTCGGTGGCGGAGCGCCAGCCGGTGGGGCACACCGACAGGACGCTGATATAGGCTGGGCCCGGGGTCTCCAGGGCCTTCCTCACCTTGAAGTAAAGGTCGAAGAGGTAGCTGGGCGAGGCGGTAGCCACGTAGGGGATGTCGTGGGCCACGGCGATGGCCACCATGTCCTTCTTCCAGGTGCCCTGGCCGATGCTCTTCTTGCCCGGCGGCGAGGTGGTGGTCATGGCCCCGTAGGGCGTGGCGCTGGACCTCTGGATGCCGGTGTTCATGTAGGCTTCGTTATCCCAGCAGAAGTAGGTGAAGTTGGTGCCTCGCTCCAGGGCCCCGGAGAGGGCCTGGAGGCCGATGTCGCTGGTACCGCCGTCACCGCCCATGGCCACCACCTTGGGCATGGCGCCGGAGAGTTTGCCTTTGCGCTCCAGGACCTTCAAGGCGGCGTCGATGCCGGAGGCCACCGCCGCGGTGTTCTCAAAGGCCACGTGGATCCAGGGGTGCATCCAGGCCGTTTGGGGCAGGCCCGAGGAGACGATCTCCATGCAGCCGGTGGCGTGGGCGATGATGGCATCCTTGCCGATGGCCTTGCACACCCAACGCACCGCCAGGGCTTCGCCGCATCCCTGGCAGGACCGGTGCCCCGAGGTGAAGAATTCTTCCCGGGGCAGCAACCGGGAAGCGTAGGTATCGAACTTTTGGCTCTGGGCGCAACCGAATTTTTCCATCAGCCCCTCACTCCCACCAGATAGAATTCTTCCCCGGGTCCTTGCTCGATTTCCTTGAGGGCGTGGCTCACCATGTCTTTGAAGACCTGGGGTTGCACGTCCCGGCCTCCCAGTCCCACGATATAGCCCAGCACCTGGGGCCGCTGGGCCAAAGGATAGAGGGCGCTGCGCACTTCCGCCAGCACCGGCCCCGCCGCCCCACCCAGGGACATGGCCCGGTCGCAGACGATGACCAGGTCGGCCCCGGCCATGGCGGCCCGCAAATCCGCGAAGGGGAAAGGCCGCCACAGCCTGAGCTTCAACAGGCCCACGGCCTGGCCCGCCTCTCGCATCTCATCCACCGCCACTTCCGCCACTTCCGCCAGGGACCCCATGAGAAGCAGCAGCACCCTGGCCCCCTCGGTGCGGTAGCGCTCCACCGGTTGATAATGGCGTCCGGTCAGCTCGCCCCATTCCCGCCAGACCTCCAGGATGTGGCCATAAGAATTGGTCAGGGCCATCTGATGGGCCATCTTGGTTTCGGTGTAGAGCTCCGGCAAGGCGAAGGCCCCCATGGTCACGGGCTTCTTGGGGTCCAGCTTGAGATACGGCGTCAGCGGCGGCAGAAACCGGTCCACCGTCTCCTGCTCCAGCATCTCCAGGGGCTCCACCACGTGGGTCAGGATGAAGCCGTCCAGGTTGATGATGGTGGGTAGCAGCACCCGATGGTCTTCGGCGATCTTGAAGGCCATGACGCTGTGGTCGAAGGCTTCCTGGCCGTTCTCCACGAAGATCTGGATCCAGCCGATGTCCTTCTCCGGCATGATGTCGCCGTGGTCGTTCCAGATGCTCAGGGGCGCCGATAATGCCCGGTTGGCCACGGTCATGACGATGGGCAGCCGCATGCCGGAGGCGATGAAGAGGATCTCGTGCATCAGGGCCAGACCTTGAGAGCTGGTGGCGGTGTAAGTACGGGCCCCCGTGGCGGCGGCGCCGACGCTGGCGCTCATGGCCGAGTGCTCCGACTCCACGGTGAGGAACTCCGCCTCCAGTTCGCCATTGGCCACCAAGGAGGAGAGATGCTCCACAATGTGGGTCTGGGGGGTGATGGGATAAGCGGCGATAGCCTCGGCCCGGGCCAGTTGCACCGCATGGCTCACCGCGATGGAGACTTCCATGCCGACTCGCTGGCCCATTATTCCTCCTCCGGCGCCATGCTGATGCAACCGGTGACGCACTCTTTGGCGCAGATGCCGCAGCCTTTGCAATAGTCGTTCATCTCGAAATAGCCATCCGGTTCCTCGGAGATGCCGGCTTCGGGGCACACGGTCCAGCAGACCCCGCACTGGATGCAGCGCTTCTTGTCCCATACCGGGTACATGGACCGCCAATCCCCGGTGCGGTAAGCCCGGGCCGACCCCGGCTCGGTCAGGGCCGCGCCGATCTCCAGCTCCTGCCAGGTCATCTGGTCCCACGCTTTACTCACGGCTGGCGCTCCTCTATGGTAGTGGCCTCCAGGGCCACTTTCAGGGCATTGAAATTCTTCACCGCCAGGGCGCCGAAACGTTCCTTCAAGGGCGCCTCCAGGGACTCCGCCTTCACCACCCCGGTGGCCCGCAGCAACGCCCCGATCATGGTGGTGTTGACAATGGGCACCCCCAGGACCTCCCGGGCGATCTTGTTGGCGTCCACCAGGGCCAGGGTATGCTGATAGCCGTATTCCCGGCGGATTTCAGCGGCGCTCCTGGGGGTGTTCAAGACGATGACGCCGTTTTCCCTCAGGTCCGCCGGGGGGTTTTGAATCCTCAGCAGCGAGGGGTCCAGCACCACCACCACATCCGGCTGGAGGATCTTGCAGCGCAGACGGATGCGCCGGTCGTCCACCCGACAGAAGGCCATTACCGGGGCGCCCCGGCGCTCCGGGCCGAAACTGGGGAAGCCCTGGGCGAACTTACCTTCGCCAATGGCCGCCAGGGCCAGCAGCTCCACCGAAGTCACCGCGCCCTGGCCGCCGCGGCCGTGAAAGCGGATTTCGATCATCTCCATTTTCCTTCAGTTATGGAAGCGTTTCCTTGGTGCCTTGGTTAAATTTATCCTGCCAGTAACAAATTGAAACCGGATAATTTGTGATTTTCCTGTCAAAGATAATCCTACAAACCAGCCTTCCGGGGGATCTGCGGCCTGTCGTTGCTCATCTTTATAACCTGGGAAAATGGCAGTCCCAATTCTATTAAGCATTAACCATTTCCAGGTAAAGTCTGCTGATAAAAAATTTGCTGGGGCTTTATCGATTGCCAGGAATTAAGGAGCGCGTTTATGTATTATCTGGGAATATGGGCATCGATCGTACCAGGCCGGATGGGATTATGGGTATGGATAACTAATTAAGTTAACTATTTATTATCTGTTTGGCCGCAAAGTTGCCGCGTTTCTCCGGAAATTTATCTGTCAAATAATTTGGCAATCTGTAAAAGGCCGTACGGCGTTTATGCGGAACCGCCGCCCCCGGCGATTCTAGCCTTTATGCATGCGGCGCCGGGGGCGGCGGCGCTGCTTTATCCAAGAGGATTATTGACTACGATGGTCTCTTCCCGATCCGGGCCCACCGAGACGATCTGAATGGGCACACCCACCAGTTTCTCCACCCTCTGCAGATAATCCCGGGTAGCCGCGGGCAGATCCTGGAAGCGCCGCACCCCCCGGATATCTTGCTGCCACCCCGGCAATTCCTCATACACCGGGCGGCAGCGTTCCAGGGCCTGGATGGTGGCAGGGATGGTTTCCCGCCGCTCCCCATCCAGGTCGTAGGCCACGCAAATCTTCACCGGGTCCACGCTGGTGAGGACGTCCAGTTTGGTGATGGCCAGGCCCGTGAGGCCGTTGAGGCGGGCGGCATTCCTGAGCACCACCGCGTCCAGCCAGCCGCAGCGCCGCCGGCGCCCGGTGGTGGAGCCGAACTCCACCCCGCATTCCACCAGATGGTCGCCGATGCTATCCAGGCACTCGGTGGGAAAGGGGCCGGCCCCCACCCGGGTGGTGTAGGCCTTGACGATCCCCAGGACCAGGTGCAATTGATTGGGCCCCACGCCGCCGCCGGCGCAGGCGGCCCCGGCCACCGTGTTGGAGGAGGTCACATAGGGGTAGGTGCCGTGATCGATATCCAGGTGGGTGCCCTGGGCCCCTTCGAAGAGAATATTTTTGCCTTCCTTCACCGCCTGGGCCAGGAGGACCGAGACGTTGGCCACCCAAGGTTTAAGCCGTGCTCCCATGGCCAGGTAGGCCGCCAAGATCTCTTCCCCGTTTAAGGGCTGGGCCCCCAGGAACTTTTCCAGGTAAAAATTCTTCTCGGGCAGGATGTCCGCCAGTTTGGCCTGCAAGACGTCGGGGTCGATGAGGTCCGCCATGCGGATGCCACGCCGGGCCACCTTGTCTTCATAGCAGGGCCCGATGCCCCGTCCGGTGGTGCCGATCTTGCCAGCGCCCCTCTTCTCTTCCCGGGCCACGTCGATCCGCTGGTGGTAAGGCATGATCACCTGGGTCCGTTCGCTGATGCGCAGGTTCTCCGGCCCCACGCTCAGGCCCCGCTCCTTAAGCCGGTCCACCTCCATCAGCAAGACCTGGGGGTCCAGAACCACCCCATTGCCGATGAAGCACTGGGTGCCGGGATGCAGGATGCCCGAGGGAATCAGATGGAAAATGAACTTTTCCCCGCCCACCACCAGGGTATGGCCGGCGTTGTTGCCGCCTTGATAACGCACCACTACCTGGGCTTGCGAGGTCAAGAGATCGACGATCTTCCCCTTGCCTTCGTCCCCCCATTGGGTGCCCACCACCACTATATTTGGCAAAACAATGCCCTCCTTTTCACAAACCCATATATTAAATCACAGGGGGCGGCAAAACCAAAAAGAAAAATCCCGGCGGGGCCGGGCAGAGAGGCTCAAGGATAGGGCTCCGGGGGCGGGCTTACAAAAAACCCGCCCCCGGAGGGAGATTAAGGATTACTTTATCTTGGGGACGAACTTAGTGGCCATTTCCGGATAGTTCTTCCGCAGGTCCTTTTTGATGATCTTGCCGGTGGGAGTCCGGGGGATGGCCGGCAGGAAAATCACTTCCCGGGGCAGCTTATACATGGCCAGCAGGTCCAGGGTGGATTTGATGATGTCGTTGGCCAGCTCCTGGGAGGCGGTGTGGCCGGGTTCCAATTCCACCATGGCCACCACCTTCTGGCCCATGATCTCGTCGGGGATGCCGATCACCGCGTCATCCCGCACCGCCGGGTGCCGGAGGATGGTGTCTTCGATCTCGGTGGGCGCCAGGCGGAAGCCGGATGATTTGATCATGTCGTCTTCCCGGGCCTGGAAGAACATGAAGCCGTCTTTATCCATCACGACGGCGTCGCCCATCATGTTGTACCCATCCTTGACGCCCTTCTTCATGGTTTTCAGGAGCTTGCTGTCCTGGATATAGGGCTTCCAGTAGAGGGTGGCGGTGGGACCTTTAATCAACATGCTGCCCGCTTCGCCGGGGCCGGCGGTGGTGCCGTCTTCCCGCACCACCTTGATCTCGAAGCCGGGGAGGGCCCGGCCGATGGAGTCGGGCACCGGCACCTCGCTCATGGTGTTGGAGGTACACAGGTGCATCATCTCGGTGCCGCCCAGCCCCTCCCAGATGGGCTTGCCGGTCTTGGCCTGCCACATGGCCAGGGTCTTGCCGGTCAGGGCGTCGCCGCCGGTGGTGTACATGCGGACGCTAGAGAGATCGTAGTCGTTGAAATTGGGCATCTCCAACAGCCTCCGGTAGGCGGTGGGCAGCCCGGTGATCACCGTGATCTTGTGCTTCTGGATGGTGGACAGCATGTCGTCCGGGGTGAACTTGGGCAGCAGCGAAATGGAGGCGCCCCCGGCAAAGGGAATGAGGCAGAAGGTGCCATAACCCGCGGCGAAGGAGACCGGGGCCGAGCCGCCCAGGACGTCGCCGGGGCCCATCTTATAGACGAACTTGTTGACCAGGGCGGCCTCGACCAGCACCTCTTTGACGAAATGGACGCAGCCCTTAGGCTGGCCGGTGGTGCCCGAGGTGAACAGGATGACCCCGATGTCTTCGGGGTTCATCTTGACGTTGCTGAACTGGTCGGCGGCGCCCGCCATCGCCTTGGCGAAGGAGACGTAGCCCTTGGCCTCCACCTCTTCGGGCTTGCCGCCCACCACCACGATCTTGGTGGGAAACTCGAATTCGTGGATCCCGGCTTCCACCCCGGCCATCAGGGGAAAGCTCACCGCAAAGACCTTGAATTCGGCGTTGTTCAAGACGAAGGCGATCTCTTCCTTGGCCCACAGGGGCGACACCGGCACCGGGATGGCGCCGCATTTCTCGATCCCGAAATTGATGGCGATGGCCTCCGGGGTGTTGGTGAGACGGATGCCTACCCGGTCCTGGGACTCGACCCCCAGCTTGGTGAGGACGTTGGCGAACTTGTTGGCCATGGCCAGCAATTCCTTGAAACTGACCTTCTGGTCGCCGAAAAGGATGGCGGACTGGTCGCCCCGGCCTTCCTTCACGTGCCGGTCCAGCAATTCTTCCGCAATGTTCCACTGTCCCGAGGCGTACTTCTTGAATTCCTCAGGTGCGGTATACTGGGCCCAGAGTTCCTTAGGTGGCAAATAATCCGCAGGAATTTTACCCATTTACTGCTTCCTCCTTAAGATAATTTGATTCTAAATTCGGCTTTTTAATAATTTCCGAGGCAGGACTATGTGAAGTATATTACAAAGTTCTGGCCCGGTGTCAAGAAATTTATGACTTCATACCCGTCGGGTTCCTTTCCTTTAGCTTTTCGGCTCATCACCCTTCCGGAGGGAAATACCGCAAGGCCCCTGAGAAGTTGGAGTAAATCTGCTATACTGAATTTACAGGAAGACTCCCGAAGGCACTTTGCCTTTCGAAACTCGAAGCTCCAAACCCGAACTAACCATGCCTTCTGTGGCTCTCATCGGACCGGAGCTCTACCCCATCCCGCCCATCCGGGGCGGCGCCGTCGAGCTGTTCATCGAGAAGGTGGCGGCCCGCTTTCAGAGCTGGCGCCCGCTGGTCATCGGGGTATCGGACCCGGAGTTGCCCGCGCGGGAGGTGCGCCAGGGAGTGGAATATTTCCGCATCCCTTTGCAGGGCTGGCGCAAATGGCTCTACTGCCGCGACCGCCGGTATTTTCCCCTGTATGACCGGCAGGTGGCCCGGCTGCTGGCCCTTCTTAAACCGGATTTGCTCCATGTGCATAACCGCCCCCTGTTGGCCTGCCAGTTAAAACGGCGGCTCGACCCCGGGATTCCGGTGATCCTCCACATGCACAACCTCAACGACTCCCTGGGGAAACGGGAGAAGCCCCGGCCCGGGGAAGCGATCCCCCTGGAGGGCTTCATCGCCTGCAGCCGTTTCGTGCTGGAGCGGGAAAGCGCCAGGTTGGGCGCCGGGGCTCCCATCCGGCGGGTGGTTTATAACGGGGTGGAAGTGGCGGCCTTCGCCTGCCGCTGGCAGGACGAAGCCGCGGTGCGCCGGGCGCGGCAACCTTACGGGCTCACCGAGGAGCCCACCGTCCTGTTCGTCGGCAAACTCCGGGAAAGCAAAGGGGTGCATGTGCTGCTGGCGGCCATGGAGCGCGTCTGGCAGAGCCTGCCCCAGGCGGCCCTGGTCCTGGCGGGGGGCACGGAATACGGCCAGGGGCGCACCATGCGGCAGACCCCGTTTCTGAAGGAGTTGCGCCAGCAGATGGCCCGGGCGGCCGGCCGCGTGGTGCTCACCGGCTTCCTCCCGTATCCTGAGATGCCCCGGGCCTATCTCTTGGGGGACGTCTTCGTAGGCCCCTCCCAGATAGAGGAGGGCCTGGGCCTGGTCTTCCTGGAGGCGGCGGCCGCGGGGCTGCCCATCATCGCCACCGCCAGGGGCGGCATTCCCGAGGTGGTGCAAGAGGGGGTCAACGGACTGTTGCTCCAGCGGCAAGACGACCCCGGGGAGCTGGCGGAAAAGATCCTCGAGTTACTTCGGGATCGGGAGCTGAGACAACGGTTGGGGCGCCAGGGCCGGGAATGGGTATCGAGCAATTTTTCCTGGGAGCAGATCGCCAACCGCCTGGAGCAGGTATACGCTGAAGTCAGGGGCCGGGGATCAGGCGCCGGGGGTTAACCTTACCCAAAAACATAAAAAAACAAAAAAATCAAAAATTCTCTGACCCGGGCCCCTTTTAACTTTGACCCTTGAACTTTGAACCTGGAAATATGAACCTTGAACCTTGAACCTTGAACTTTGAACCATGTGGCATAAGATTTTATTGACCCTGAGCCGCCAATATCTGCGGCGCCGGCTGGCCCGGCGGCCGCCCCGGCCCCTTACGGACCTGCAGCCGGAATTTTTTGCCGGGGTCCGGCGGGTGCTGCTCATCAGCGCCACCGCCCTGGGGGACACCCTGTTCTCCACCCCGGCCATCCGGGCCCTGAAGGAGCGTTTTCCGGCCTGGGAGCTGGAAGTCCTGGGGCACCGGGTCTTTGGGACGCTGCTGGCCCATAACCCCCACCTGGCCCGGCTCTATGCCTACCCCGGCCGGCGACGCCAGCTTCTCGGGTTGATCCGGGAACTGCGGGGCCGGCGCTACGACCTGGTCATCATCTTGCACGGCAACGACCCCGAGGCCACCCTGGTGGCGCATCTGACCGGCAGCCCCTTTATCGTCGGTTCCGCGGCCAGCCCCCTGTCCTTTGCCTATGCCGCCCGGGTGCCCCAGCCGGCGGACCCCTTTACCCACGCCATCGAGCGGCGCCTGGATTACGTGCGCCTCCTGGGGGCTGATACCCGTCACCAACGCATGGACCTTTACCTGGCGCCGGAGGAGGCGGCCGAGGCCCAGGCCATCTTATCCGGGCATTTCGGGGAGGTCCCTCCCCTACTGTTGGCCCTGCACCCCACCGGCTCCGACCCTTACAAATGGTGGCCGGCGGACTCTTTCGCGGAATTGGGGAATTTTCTCTCTGAAAGCTACCGGGTGCCCCTGCTGATTATCAGCGGCGCCAAGGACCGCAGCCAGGCCGAGGCCATCGCTGCCCGCATCCAGGGCCCCAGTCTGGTGACCGGGGGGCGCTTTCCCTTGCTGACGGTGGCCGCCCTGCTCCGCCGCTGCCGCCTCCTGGTGGCCAACGACAGCGGCCCCCTGCACCTGGGCCTGGCCTTGGGGGTACCCAGCATCGCCCTCATCGGCGCCGACCACCCCGCCCGGGTGGGGCCGCATCAGGTGGCATGGGGCGTCTCTCTGCACAAACGGCAAGAGGTTTGCACCCTGGAACCGTGCCTGTTGCAGAAGTGCCTTGATAACCGCTGCCTGTCGGCCATCGAGGTCTCTGCGGTGGTAAAGCTGATTAAAGAATGGTGGGAGCCGCGGTTTTCCTTAAGCAAAGAACTTTGCGGTCCCCTGGGATGATCCTCCGGCAGCAGAGGTCTCTCACCTGGCAGCAGGAAGTGGAGTGATGGATGGCCTTATCAAAAACCCGGATGATTTTCCCATGGACATAAAAGGCATGGGGGATGTAGACCGGATCATCGAAGACCTCTGCCACGGTGCGGGCCGCCATGGTCTTGCCGTTGCCGGAAGGGCCGTAGACAAAGATGGAGCGGCCGCTGGAAACCGCGGGGCCCATGTCGTCAAAGAACCTCTCCGGGATCACGTAATCTTTGAACACTTCCCGGAGACGTGATTCCTGCACCTGCGCCTGCAGGATCTTTTGCGCTTCCACCCAATCCCAGTAATCCTCCATATTGACCGGCGCCGGCCCGATATAACGGTTAAGTTCCAGGGCCTGCTTCGCAGCCTCCTTGCCGGAATTGGAGAGAGTATATCTGATTTCGCCGGCCAAATGGCCTGGAGATGGGGTCAGGATGTCCCTGGAGCTGATATCCACGAACTTCTGCTGCTGCTTATTTCAGGCAATTCTTGCGGCATAATCCGGGCCCAAATCAAATGTGGAATTTTTCCCGTTAAACAATTTCCTTGACAAAACTCATCAATTGGCAAATTAATGACATACTTATATCGATTAATTCACCAGGGCAAACATTAAAGGAGACATTTCCATGGCCACTGAAATCCTCAAATTAACCGCACAAATCATCATTTCTCACGCATCTATGTCTGAGTTATCTACTAATGAATTAGTAGATGAAATTAAAGACGTTTACACTGTCCTGGCATCTTTGGAAGGCGGTGCGGTGATCCCAGGGACCATGGCGCCGAAAAAGGGTGAAGAGACGCAAGTGTTGAAGAAACCATCCATTCCCCTGAAAGACATAGTTCAGGAGAAGCATGTAGTCTGTCTGGAATGCGGCCGGAGGATGAAAACTTTGAAAGCCCATATCCGGAAGTCCCATGGCTTATTG
The DNA here is from genome assembly GCA_963834795.1 of uncultured delta proteobacterium. GTDB lineage: Bacteria > Desulfobacterota > Desulfobaccia > Desulfobaccales > 0-14-0-80-60-11 > JAPLJC01. The sequence goes on from CAWIDL010000001.1 coordinate 24,735, forward strand.
CCGAAAGAATATTTTAAGAAATTTGGGCTTGATCCGAAAAAATTTCCGCTCGTGTGCAAGGAGTATTCGGAGCAGCGGAGTAAGATGGCGAAAGATAGAGGATTAAGTCAGAGGGGAAGGAAACCTAAGGCGACGGCTTAAGTAAATTAAAGCCCTCACGAAGACGTCCCAAACCATTGAAGAAGAGAAATTGACTAAGGTTAAGAACCCGGGAAAACCGGCAAAAACCGAGGAAAGTGGAGGGGAAAGCTGTGGGAGACAAAGGTAAGAAGGATAAGGGTAAGAAAGAGGCCAAAAAGGCCAAGAAAGTCACGAAAAAAGGTGTCAAAAAGGACAAGGATATCAAGAAGTAATTGGTCAACTCACACAATGGGCGATTCACATCTGCGGAGGCATATAATGCTTTTGTGTATCAATTTTATAAATTAAATCTTAAGACGTGGATATTTTTTAAAAAATAAAAAGGGTACATCTTCGGTTCCAAGAAACAGGATAGCTGCGGAGCAAGATTATTACCAGGTTTGGGTAATTCATGGATTTAGGTCTCATCTCACTTATGGCTGCCATCCTGCAGTAAGGCGCGGCGCGGTTCTCCTTGATGCTGATGCGGCTCACTTGATTCCGCCTCGCCTGGCTCCTCATATCCATCGCCCTCAAACCTCATATTCGCCTCAAAGAAGGCCAACTTTAGCGCAACCTCGAATTGACTTTTGGGGAATGAGGAAGAATAATTAACTTGATTTTATCATGAGGCTCTGCAGTTTAGTCTCCTGTTTCCAGCCTTTGCCGGCCTGGCGCCTCTCCCCACCTCAGGCCGATTTTTAAGAACGCCGCTCACCTGGGGAGCTGCACTCTCTGGTCTGAAGGGTTCAAGGTTCAAGGTTCAAGGAAATCATTGCTTCAGTTTCTGCCATCTCGATGATAAGAGAATGGTTTGGCAAGCTGTACGATAATCGGAGGCGGACGATAATTTTGGTTTCGCATGAGCGTGAAATCGTCCAAAGCAGTCTGAAAAAAACCGATTCGGGACACCGCGAAAGGATAATTATGGCTACCGGTCTGTCCGTAGAAATTTTCTTTCTGCTGATATTGATATTCTAAAGATAATGATTATAAATAAAGGCGCTCGACCGACGCGCCTGGAGAAATTTAGTGGCAGATCCTCAAAACCGTCTGGAACAAATAATTAAGGCGCTGAGGGATAAAGGGTACCGACTCACTCCCCAACGGCTGGCCATGCTGAAGATCATCGCGGCGAGCAAAAGACACCCTAATGCAGAGCAGATTTATGAACAGATGCAAGCCGATTTTCCCACCACCAGCCTGGCCACCATCTATAAGACCTTGACCCTGCTAAAGGATATGGGCGAGGTTTTGGAGCTTAATTTTGCTACCGCGGGCAGCCATTACGATGGCAATAAACCATACCCACATCCCCATGTCATCTGTACCAAGTGTGGCCAAATCCTCGATTACGAGTCTGTAGCCGTGGCGGAGATCTCTCAAGAAATGGCCAGGCAAACCGGCTATCAGATCACCCATCACCAGCTAAACTTTTTCGGCCTTTGCCCCAGGTGCCAGAAGGAAGGGCAATCGGTTGAAACCAAGGAGGAAGAAAATGGCCAAGAATAAAAAGACCTTGACAACGGCTTTTGGGATACCCGTGCCCGACGATCAGAACAGCCTGACCGCCGGCGAGCGCGGGCCGGTTCTAATGCAAGACGTTCATCTTTTGGAGAAACTGGGGCACTTTGACCGCGAGCGAATCCCGGAAAGGGTGGTTCATGCTAAAGGTGCGGGCGCGGGTGGTTACTTCGAGGTTACCGCGGAGGTGACCAAATACACTAAAGCCAAATTTCTCTCGGAAATTGGTAAGCGGACTGAGGTCTTCGCGCGGTTTTCCACCGTAGGCGGGGAGAAGGGCTCGCCCGACGCAGCCCGCGACCCCCGCGGCTTTGCCCTAAAGTTCTATACGGAAGAGGGGAACTATGACTTAGTGGGCAATAATACCCCGGTTTTCTTCATCCGGGACCCACTGAAGTTCGCGGATTTCATCCATACCCAGAAACGGCACCCGGCTACCAATTGTAAGGACCCCGACATGTTCTGGGACTTTCTCTCCCTGACCCCGGAATCCATCCATCAGGTCACCATCCTCTTCTCCGACCGGGGCACGCCGGCCTCCTTCCGTCAGATGAACGGTTACAGCAGCCACACCTTTAAGTGGTACAACGCCAAGGGCGAGTACTTCTGGGTGCAATACCATTTCAAGACCGATCAGGGCATCAAGAACCTGACCCGGGAGGAGGCCGGAAGAATCAGCGGCCAAGACCCGGACCATGCCACGCGGGATCTCTATGAAGCCATCAAACGCGGCGAGTATCCTTCCTGGACCCTGGAGATGCAAATCCTGACCCCGGAACAGGCCAAGGATTTTCGTTGGGACATCCTCGATATCACCAAGGTCTGGCCCCATGGGGAGGTTCCACCCATCAAAATTGGCAAGCTGGTGCTGAACCGCAACCCGGTCAATTACTTCGCGGAGGTGGAGCAGGCCGCTTTTTGTCCCGGCAATTTAGTGCCGGGCATAGCCGCGTCGCCTGATAAGATGCTGCAGGCCAGGCTGTTCTCGTACCACGATACTCACGTTCACCGGCTGGGGCCCAACTATCACCTAATCCCGGTGAACGCGCCCAAATTCGCTCCGGAAAACAGCTACCAGCGCGACGGGTTCATGCGGGTGGACCCCAATGGCGCCGGTGGCCCCAATTACTGGCCCAACAGCTTCGGAGGGCCGTCTCCGGACCCCACGGCCAGCGAGCCGCCCTTTGAGATCTCCGGGCCGGCCAAGCGTTCTCCCTTCAGTTTCCCCAACGACGATTTCGTACAGCCAGGCGATCTCTATCGTAAGGTCATGACTGATCAGGACCGCAAGAACCTAGTGGGGAATATTGTAGATCATCTGGGGGGCGCGCAAAAGCGCATCCAACTCCGGCAGACCGCTTTATTCTTCAAGGCTGACCCTGATTACGGCCAGCGCGTAGCCGCAGGGCTGGGGTTAGAGGCAGGGGAAGTGGAACGCCTGGCCAAAATGTCCCATGAAGAACGAGCCAAAGCCACATCCTAAACCGGAATTCTAAATGATGATCCGCAAGGAGGGCTGAAGATGACCTGTGGAGCCGGTTTCGCTCGATGATGCGCTTAGCGCCTACCGCGCAGTCGCTGCAGGAAGCTCCCGGAAAAAGTTCGTTATCCGCTTCGGGTAGCGGGGAACAAAGTTATCGATCGAGGTATGGAACACGTCGTGTTGCGTGGCAGTGCGGCCCCGACCCATGACCTGATCCGATGGCGTGAGCCGATAGCGCTGACCGGCAGGGTCCGGGGGCAGGTTGCACCAAGCCTTACCCTGCAAAGAGCCTTGACAGGAGAAATGGCCATCACTACCTTTTCTGGTAAAAGAAATGGCCATGCAAAATAGGCGCTAATACATTACGTTATCGTAAGGAGAACACCATGTCGAACCACTTCACTGGATTGAACCTTGGTCCTCCCGAAGGGGATACTCGACTCGACCTCACCGATCTCTACGCCTTCCAAGTAACGACGGACGCTTCGAGGACCGTGCTGATCCTCAACTGTAACTCGTTCGCCAAGGCAGCGGCGTTCCACCCCGACGCCGTGTACCGTATCAACATCGACAACGACGGCGACCTCGAGACCAACGTCGCGCTCAGCCTGGTGTTCTCCGAGCCGCGAGACGGTCGGCAGCGTGCGACCGTCTACCTGGCAACCGGCTTAGAGGCCCGTACGGCTGAGGCCGCCGGGGAGCCGATCTTCAAAGACGTCGAGGTGTCGTTCGGTCCCGAGCCGCACATCGCCACCTCGGGCCCCTACACTCTCTTCGTCGGCCTTCGCAGCGACGCTTTCTTCATCGACTTCGCGGGAATCCTGAATCTGTTCGACTACAAGGGCGGAAAAAACTTCACCGGCCTCGAGGGAGCTCCGGACCCGAGCCGCTGGACCGGCAAAGACCTTTTTGCGAACTATAACGTGTTCAGCATGGCGTTTGAGCTACCGACGCGCCTTCTCGGCGCCAACCCCGCGGTGCGCATCTGGGGGCGGGTCAGCATCCGCCGCGCCGGCAAGCTCGTTCCCGTCGATCGCTCCGGCCACCCGACCTTCGCGAACTTCTTCTTCACCGACGAGATCAAACCGGAATTCAACCGGAGCGAGCCTGCTCAAGACCGGGAACGCTTCCTCGACCAGCTCATACACGTGTTAGAGCACGTCGGGGGCTACTCCAGCGAAGAGGCCAGAGCCTTGATAGATGCCGAGGGGATCCTGCCCGACATGCTGAGCTTCGACCCTGCCAAGCCAGGCGGGTACCCAAACGGCCGCCTGCTCACCGACCACATAGTCGCGCACCGCCTATCCATGCTCTCAAAGGGCAAGATCCCGCCCGACGGGCTCAGGCCGCACACTGACCTCCTCACGGGGTTCCCATACCTCGGCACACCGCACGCGAACCCCGATCCGCCCCCCGCGTAAGGGGCATTCACCTTCGTGCATTCGCTTTGAGCTAAAAGGGACCAGGGTTCGCCTCCAACGGACTTTCGGGTACTATACTCTCGTCTAAATAACCTTAAAGCCGATCGATCCGGGGAAGGTCTCAGAGATTAAGGAGATCATTAATGATAAAAGGATATGCCGCAATTAAGCCTGGGGGAACGCTGGAGCCGTTCGAATTTGACCCAGGACCCCTGGGAGACGCCCAGGTTGAGATCAAAGTCGAGTATTGCGGGTTATGTCACAGCGATCTCAGTATGTTGGACAACGAGTGGGGAATGAGCCAATATCCTTTGGTTGCCGGACATGAGGTTATCGGCACTGTCGCGGCCATGGGTCCCAACGCTAAGGGGTTAAGGGTGGGGCAACGGGTCGGTCTGGGATGGTTTGCCGACTCCTGCCTGAGTTGCGAATGGTGCAAATCCGGAAATCATCACCTATGCGCCTCCGCGGTGGGGACCATAGTCGGCCGCCATGGGGGCTTTGCCGACCGGGTCCGGGCCAACGCGGCCTGGGTCTTCCCTCTGCCCGATCAGCTCGACCCCAAAACCGCCGGTCCCCTTATGTGTGGCGGCATAACCGTGTTCAACCCGTTGCTGCTGAGGAAGGTGAAGCCCACGGCCCGGGTGGGAGTGGTCGGCATCGGGGGGCTTGGCCATATGGCCTTGAAATTTGCCCATGCCTGGGGCTGCGAGGTGACGGCGTTTTCCAGCAGCCCGGAGAAGGAGGCTGAAGCCAAGGGGTTCGGCGCCGATCACTTCATCAACTCCCGTGACCCCGAGGCTTTAAAAAAGGCGGCAGGCTCTTTGGATTTTATCCTGTCGACGGTGAATGTATCTTTGGATTGGGAGGCCTATATTGAAGCCTTGCGCCCCAAAGGCTGTCTTCACTTGGTGGGCGTGGTGACTCAGCCGATTTCAGTGCCGCTTTTTCCTCTACTGAGCGGCCAGAAATCCCTCTCCTCCAGTCCGACGGGCAGTCCGGCGGCGATCGCGACTATGCTGAACTTTGCGGCCCGGCACCACATTCAACCCACCGTTGAGACCTATCGATTTAGTGAAATTAATGATGCCCTGGAGAAATTACGACACGGCAAACCGAGGTACAGGATAGTCTTAAAACCCTGAAGTTAAGGCCCTGCCGGCGCCGGGTGACTGGTCTTTCCCAAGGGCTCCTGTCATTGCCAGGAGTTGAGATTGAGGCAAGAAAATGACCACGAAGCAAGTTTTGGCAGGCTTTAGGAATGGATGAGTCCAATATTCAAGGTGTCTGTCAGTTGTAACTTTTTTCTAAAATCGGGAGTCCTGTCCGGTTCGATTTATCTGGCAGAGCTTTCCGCCTCGGGTGGCGCCACGATGGTCAAGACCGGACAGGTGGCCTGGCGCACCACTTTTTCGGTCACTGACCCAAAGACCAACCGCTGCCAGCCCGCCATCCCGTGGGAGGCAATGACGATGAGGTCCACGTGCTCCTGATGGGCCATCCGGAGGATTTCCGGAGCTGCTTCTCCAGTGGCCACCATGGTCCGGGTCCCCACTTTATGATGGGACACCAAGTCTTTGAGCATTTGCTCCGCCTTGATCGCCAGTTCTTGCTGGAACAAGGGCACGTCAAAATTGAAGTCCGCTCCCGGGTCGGGAAACGAATGGGGGACCGGCAACGGTGGAATGACATTCGCCACGATTAATTCCGCCGCAAAATACCGGGCCAGTTCCTCGGCGTGTTTCAGTGCGGTGAAAGCCGGCTCACTGAAATCGGTGGGACACAAAATTCTTTTAAAAGGCAACATTAACCGTACATCCCCCTTCGATTATTTACCGATTCTTAATTTAACCACCACCTTAGGGAGTTGCAAGCGCGCCCGTCCGATAATCATCTCACCAAGCCAGTAGTATCAGGGAGGCCATGGATAAATTCATCCAGGTTTATAATCCCCAAGCCGCACCGTTTCAACGGCGCAAATAAAACCCAGTTATGCCGGCTGTGCAACATAGTAGGTGAGCCGACTGTCCCTGGCCGCCCAAGATGGCGGGCGCGGAGGCCCGCCGCACCTTTAGCTCAGGCGCAGGCTAAAGCCTGAGGCTACCACTTAATTCTCCGTAAATCTCATTGATCTCCCGGCCCAGGCGCTCCAGGGAATAATGGGCTTCCACCTCGGCGCGGGCTTGCTCCCCCAGCCTCCTGGCGAAATCCGGGTCCGCCAGCAGGCGGTCCAGGGCCCGGGCCAGGGCCTCGGGGTCCCGGGGCGGGATGAGCAGGCCGTTGACTTCGTCCGTCACCACTTCCGGGAGGCCGCCCACCGCGGTGGCGATCACCGGCAGGCCCGCGGCCATGGCCTCCAGCAGGGCCAGCGACACCCCTTCGCTGTAGCTGGGCAGCACCAAGATATCCAGGGCGGCCAGCAGGTCCGGGATATCCCGGCGCTGGCCGAGGAAGTTAACCCGCGGCCCCAAGCCCAATTCCGCCGCCAATTGCCGCAGCTCCGCCTCCCGCCGGCCGCCGCCGATGATCAGGGCCTCCAGGGGATAGCGGTCTTTTAACCCGGCCAGGGCGCTGAACAATTCCTGATGCCCCTTGCCCCAATGGTCCAGCCGGGCCACCAGACCCACCACCCGGGCTTCCTCAGTGATCCGCAATTCCCGGCGCACTTCGGCCCGGGGCCGGTGTTCCTGAATACGAGCCAGGTCGATGCCATTGGCCACCACCCTTACCTTCGCCGGGTCCAGGGCGCATTGCTCGATCAGGTAGTCCCGCACCCCCTTGGAAACCGCCAGGCTCAGGGTGGTGAGCCGCCCCAGGAGGCGGCAGATCAGCCGGCGCTTGCGGCTGAAGCGGGTGAAGCCGTGCCAGTGGTCGACGATCAGGGGCACCCGCATCAGGGCCGCAGCCAGACGGGCGTAATTGCCCGGCACGTAGCTGTTGGTGTGAAGCAGTTGGATGCGGTAGCGGCGCAACACCCGGCAGAGGGTCAGGAAAAAACGGAGCCAGACCCAGCCGTTGAGCCCGGGCAGATTAAAATTGATGGGGGTGAGCTGCGGCGGCAGGAGGTTTTCCCGGTCGGCAGTGAGCAGCCCGGCAAAGACCCGGAAGCGCTCCGGGTTCAGCCGGGCCGCGGCCGCAATAAGCACCATCTCGGCGCCCGCGGCCCGCTCCGGCTTGATGATGAAGAGGACGTTGATCTTATCCAGGGGCCTCTTCCTCTCCATAATCAGGGGTCAGGGGGCCTAGCCCCAAAAAAATCCATATTGGATTTTCGCAGTCGTCTGGTCATTTCTTCGACTTCGCCAGCGGTAGCAACTGCTCACTGATGATTTGCGCCGCCAGACGCGAACCGGCGGTATTTAAGTGAACCACATCGTACAGGTATTTTGCCTCCCGGGGAATCAAGCGGGCCAGATCGATGACCAGGACCCCGTTGCGGCGGCCCACCTGGACGGTGGCCTCATTAAACTTATCGTAGATCTCCTTGAACTCCTGGGCGGAGACCTTGGAGTCGGACTCGAAGCCTTTCATGGACTGGCGGATCTTGTCATCCGGGTCGGACTTGATGCGGTTGAACTGGGTCATCAACACCGGGGTGATTCTCCGCGCCCGGCAAATATTGATGAAGGTCTGCAGGTTCATCTGGAACTCATCCAGTATCCGGGCCGGATCGAAGACGATCTTCCTGCCCCGGACGTGGGCGAATTCATCCTCCGGGTCCCCGGCCTTCTTCCCGAAGATCTTTTTGCACAGGCTGCGGAAGGCCAGGTGCAGGTTGGGGATGTAGGTGTCCCGGGCCAGGGTGGAGATAGCCGTCATCCCGGTCAAATTCTTATACAGCTTATAATCGATGATGGGGGCCCGGGTAGGATTGCGGCTCCAATAGGTCCGGTCGTAGATCAGGGACACCAGGTCGTTGATATTGTGCATCATCACCACCACGTCGGGCTTCAAGGGGATGAGCTTATTCAGCAGGATATCCAGGGAATGCAGGGAATTGTTGCCGCCCACCCCGGAGTTGTACGAGGTGACCTTTTTGCCGCTCGCCTTCTCCAGGAGGTTTCCCACCAGATAGGGAAAGCGGTTCTCTTCCTCGACGTAGAGGCAGGCCACGCTGGAGCCCCCCAGGAAGACCAGGGTGAGGTCGGGGTCGGGGTAGCGGTTATAAGGCAGGATGAAGCCGTTGGCGTCGGTGCGGACCCGGTAGGCCTTCTTCACCAGGCTGTCGGACTCCCGCACGGACTTGTCCGTGGGAAGGTCCACCACGTCCATGGAGGGCTGGAACTCCCGGAGGTTGATGTAGCGCCGCTCGGTGAACAGCACCTGTTTTTGGCTATGGTTGCGGTAGGCCAGGACCTTTTCGGCGGCCCAGCTGGCGGCCACCAGGAAGGTCAAGAAAATCAGGACCAGGGTCTTCTTGGGATTCTCTTCAAACCAATTTTTCTTGCTCTGCTCCGGTGAGGCGTCTGCCATATCTGTTCTCGTCTTGCCTTACGTTCCCGCCGCGGGGGCGCGTTCCCGACCATTAGCGGCCCTTTCCAAGTAATTATACCAAATTCCGCCTCCTAAATAAGTTCAAAGTTCAAAGTTTAAGGTTCAAGGTTCTTTATTCGCGGTTTTTTTAACTTTGAACGTTGAACCTTGAACCTTGAACTCTCTGATCCGCCATCCGCCCCGGCTGGGGTGAATCACCCCCCGTTTGATACCGATTCCCCCAGACGCAGGCAGATGGAACCTGGCCTTCTCCAGGAGAGCGCCCTGGCAGACAATTGCCTGAATGGAAAATCATTAGGAATATAAGTATGATAACCTTAAAGTAATTAAATGTCGCGATAATCGCATCATTTGGCACAAATTTAGCTTAATATCCTATTGGACTAATATGCGGGAATTCCCGCGCCCTGGCTCCCCGCGAGCCGAAAAAACAGATGGAAGGGGGTGCTGTCACTGTAGGGAGAAGCGCATGATTAACCGAGATGATTCAATTTTTCCTAAGAGGTAATCTTGACTCACCTGTTGAGGAAGGAGGAATGTGAATGTCCGATCTGAAAAAAGAGGTTCAAGAAGCACCGCTGCTTTGGCCTCTAATCCCCATCCCCACTTTCGAAGAAGTGTATGATCCCAAGATCTGCACCGAAGCGTCCCGGGGAATCTCCACCATCATGGAGGGCTGGCTCCATCCCAAGCACGAGATGGCCAAACCCGAGGCCCTGGGCAAGGTCCGGATACTGGAATGCGGCCACGGCGGCCTGCAGATGAATACCATGTTCGCCGGTGGCTACCTGGGCGAACTGGGGGCCAACGTCATCATGGTGGAACCCCCCGGCGGCTCCCCGCTGCGGAAACTGACCCCCTTTGGCCGCAAGCGCTACATGTTCAAAGACAACGTCAACGGCGATCTGTGCGGCGGCGGCTTCCTGCACGAGTGCCGCAGCAAGCAGTCCATCACCCTGGACCTCACCAAGGAAAAGGGCCGGGAAATCCTGAAAAAGCTGGTCATCCATGCCGACGTGCTCATTGAGAACTATCCGGTGGGCCAGTTCGACGCCTGGGGCATCGGCTATCGCCAGCTCTCCAAGATCAACCCCCGCCTGATTTATGTTTGGAACGGCCAGAAAGGCCAGTGGGGCAGCTTGAAGGACAAGCCGGGTGAGCTTTATCCGTCTTCCCCCTGCGCCTCCGGCTGGTGCCATGCCACCGGGCTGCCCAAGAGCTTCGGCGGCACCCCCATCCGGGCCGGCGAGCGGGCCGACGATATCCTCTGCGGCAATCTCACCGCCCACGGCATCATCGCCGCCCTGATCTACCGGGACAAGGCCTCCGGAAAGGGCCAGTTCCTTGAGGTGACCTCATCCGAGGCCCATCTGCGCATCCACGACTATGCCTGGGGCTGGTACGGCATGGACGGCTCCTCCAAGCCCCGCTACGGCAACTGGGACCTGGCCATCAACATCTATTCGGTGAACCCCTGCAAAGACGGCTACATGATGGTGGGCGGCGGCCATGACCGGCTGTGGTACCGCATCTGGAAGACCGTGGGCAAGGACCGCCCCGAGTTGGAGGATATGATCCTGGATGAGCCCACCCTGCGGGTGGTCATCGACCGGGTCGGCCACAACCAGCAGGTCAAGACCCTGTGCTGCCTCACCGACTGGATGAAGGACTTGACCCGGGAAGAATGCCGGGCCAAACTGCTGGAAGAGGAAGTGGCCGCGGGCGGCGTCTCCTTCCTGGACGAAGTGGCGGAAGAGCCCCACTACAAGTACCGGGGCATGGTGCAGGCCATCGAGACGTCCCACTACGGCAAGGTGCTGTTCTGCGGCTCCCTGTTCTACGGCCACCGGACCCCGGGGCGGGTGAAAGACCTGGGCCGCCCGGTGGGCTACGACAATAACGACGTCTACCGCAAGCTCCTGAACTTCGACACCGCCAGGCTGAATGAGCTGCACGGCAAAGGGCTCATCTAATAGAGGGGGTTAGAAAATATGTCCGAACACCTGGATAAACTACCGTTTGAGGAATATTGCAAGACCGTCTTCAATAAGGACGCGCTCTTTGAGAAACCCGAGGCTCTGAAAGGTTATCGGGGGCTGTCCTGCACCCAGTATATCCTGGGGCCGGCGGCCGCCGCCTACCTGGGCGAGTTGGGGGCCGAGGTCATCAAGATCGAGGTGCCCCGCCTGGGCGAGCCCATGCGCCACTGCTCGCCCTACAATGAGACCTGGTTCTACCCGGTTTCCCGGTGGAACCCGGGCCGCGGCACCTCCCCGGCCTTCCAGGGCGCCAACCATAACGAATATTTCGTCACCCTGGACTACCGCAAACCGGAGGCCAAGGAGATCTTCTACAACCTGGTACAGAAGTCGGACTTCATGATCTGGAACTACCGGCCCGGCACCTTCGACCGCTGGAAGATCGGCTACGGCGCCTGCAAAGAGGTGAACCCGCGGATCGTCCTGGCCTGGTGCGGCGGCTTCGGCGGCTTCGGCCCCGGCCGGAACTGGGCCTCCTACGACATCCTGGGCCAGGCCAAAGGCGGCGTCTTTTCCTTCACCGGCCACCGGTCCGGGGTGCCGGCAGGCTTCCCCAGCAAGCACACCACCTGGATCATGGACTACTCCGTGGGCATGCTGGTCTCCACCGGCGTGCTGGCCGGCCTCTACTGGAGGGACACGGTCTCCAACCTGGGCAACTTCTTCGAGTGCTCCCAGGTGCAGGGTTCCACCCGGTACACCGAATACGGCCTGCCCCTGTGGGGCCGCCACGGCATCGTTCGCATGCGCTGGGGCAACTGGGACACCGAGATCTGCGTCAACGGCATCTGCAAATGCGGCCTCTCCTCTTACCCCAAAGCGACTCACCCGGCGGAAAAGGAAGAGGGCTATATCTGCGTCACCGCCTATACTGACCAAGACTATGCCAAACTGATGAACCTGGTGGGCCGGGCCGACCTGGCCAAGAAATACGCCAGCCACGATGCTCGGGTCGAGGCCCGGGCCCAGGAAGAGATCTACCCGGCCATCGAAGAGTTCCTGAAAGACAAGACCAAGGAGAAAGCCAACCAAATCTTCAGCAAGGCCGGCATCATCTCCCAGCCGCTGCTCACCGTCATGGAAGCGGCCAACTGCGACCACTTCCTGGAGCGGGGTTCCCTGGGCTGGTATGACGACCCCTACTACGGCGACGTCTTCACCCAGAAAACCATGTACAAGATGAGTGAGACGCCACCACGGTTGAAGCACGTCCATCGGCCAGTGGGCTCCGATAACGAGGAGATCTACCAGCGGGTTTGCGGCCTCAGTCTGGACCAAATCCGGGAATGTGAAGCCAAGGAAATCATCTAACCGGTACGGGAGGCCGATTTCTTTGCAGCCTCCCCGGAGCCAACCTCTTTCGACAAGGGAGGAATAACTCGATATGACTGAATTCAAAGTCTCGCTGTTTTATGATTGCCCGAAGTGCAAGTCGCGTAACTTCTTCGATCCCTACAGCTTCTGGGAATATTCCGGGAATTTCAGGTGCGCCGGCTGTGGCGACCTCTACTATGCCGAATGGGAAAACGGCCAGCGGGTGGTGGAGCCGGGAAAGGCCCGGGGCACTGATTACATCCTGCCGGGTTACGCCGAAACCCCGGACCTGAAGCCCCTTTCCGGGGAAGGCAAGACCTCGCCGCCGCCTTTCGCCAACGTCACCTTCCTGGGGGGACCCAAGAACGTCACCAAATCGGCTCGCGGCAAGTTGGTCGCCTGCACCCAGCTCACCCCGGGAGACCTGGACGGCAGTTGCTGGAAACGCATCAGCGCCCAGCGGAAGTATGGAAAATCCTGGTAGCCGCCGGGTAACTTTGGAACACAGGAGGAATGCTCAATATGCCGAAGATTCTTTGCGAACAGTGCCGGGATTTCAAATATACCTATGACCCGCAGATTTCCAAGGTGCTCTACGGCCACTGCCGGGCCATCGAATATCCTTTCCTGCTTGGCATTTTCAAGGAAGCGCGGCCGGGGGCCTGGACGGCCCCCAAGGAATGCAAATTCTTCCACGAGAAGAAGAAAAAGTAGGATAAAATAGACCTTAACCCGGGGGCGCCGCCTTGCCGGCGCCCCCTATCTTTTCGCACCCCCCTCTACCCCCATGAAGGATTATTCGCTACATTACTGGGACCGGCGCCTGAGCGAAGCCGAAGTGGTCGATTGCCTGGAACGGGCCTGGAACGAGCTTTACGACCTGGAGTTTGACGCGGTATTCGGCGCCTGGCGGGGCGTCCACCTGGAGGTGGAAACCGACACGGTGCACGTCACCTGGGAGACCATGTATGCCGGACCGCCCCTGATGATTTCCATCTCCCGGAGCAGCGGCGCCATCAAAATGGACTTTCCCCGGGCGGAATTTCTGGAACTGGAGGAGGCGGAAATCGAGCGGCTCCGCCACCAGCCGCCGAAGCGCCGGAGGTAAGTGACCTGCCCCCAGTAGTTGTACCAAGTTTTAAGTTAGGATGGGGGTTAAGTCAAGCCAGAGATCCTGGCGGAGCTTTGCGTAGCGAGGATCTCTGGGAATCGCCTCGATGGCCTCTGGTGCGGGTGGCCGATAACCCAAGGCACTGTGAGGCCTTACCGTATTGTATTCCCGCCGCCAGCGCTCTATCAGGATCTGGGCCTCCTTCAGGGTGTAGAAAATCTCCCCGTTGAGCAACTCATCACGCAGTTTCCCATTGAAGCTCTCGTTGTAACCGTTCTCCCAAGGACTGCCAGGTTCAATGTAGAGCGTTTTGACTCCTACTCGGCTTAACCACTCCCGAACCGCCTTGGCCGTAAACTCCGGCCCGTTATCCGACCGGATATAGTCTGGCGGGCGGTGATTTCCTTGACACTGGCCTCCAGGCCGACGGTGATCGCCAGGGAACTCATGATGTCCCCGGCCTGCTGCTTCTTGATGGGCAAGGCGACGCAGCCCTTGCTTCTCAGGCAGGAGGCTACCAGGGTCATGAAATTTTGGGGTCCGGGCACCCCCATTTGGGTCAGAAAATCCTTTTCAGAGATAACGCCCACCACCTTGCCGGCGGCGTCGGTGACCGGAACCCCGGAGATCCCCCTGCCTCCCATGGCCGCGGCCACCTCCGCCAGAGGGGTGTCGCGGCGCACTGACACAACCCCCCTCTTGGGTCATGACCTGGCGGGCGGTCACCGCCCGGCTCAGGCGTTCCAGGGCGTGCCGGAAGGCCAAGATAGACCTCCTTGAAATCCCCGGAGGTGATATCCAGATACCCCGGGGTGTCCTTCATGGCCTCGTAGATATCCTCGTCTTTGAGTTCGATGCCGGCCGGGAAATCCGTCAGATTTTCAGTCATAGATCACCCTTTCAGCGCGCCGACTGGCGGTGCTGGAAATTTGACGTAACCGCGCCTAAGGCCTTAATAAGTTAAGCGTCCCGGAAGGCGGTGTAAACAGGCGCTGGCTGAACCGGTATGCTCACCCGCAACAGGTTTTTGGGCAAGGGGAAAGGAGCCGGTAGTCCCGGGCCTTTCCCCCCGAATTTTTTTAGGTGGTGTGCTCTTTCTTGTAGAGGGGCGACATGTCTCGCAGGGTCTGAACGATGCCCGGCATGACCTCCAGCACCCGGTCGATGTCGGCTGCGGTGGTCTCCCGGCCCAAGGTGAAGACCAGGGTGCCCTGGGCCAGGGCGAAGTCGAGGCCGGTGCCGATGAGGACGTGGGAGGCCCTGAGCGACCCCGAGGCGCAGGCGGAGCGGGTATTGACGATGATGCCTTCGTCTTCCAGCATCATCATCAGGCTCTCACCTTCGACGTATGGCACCGAAACGGACAGGAGGTGGGGCAGGCAGCGGTCGGGATAGCCGTTGATCTTGATCTCCGGGATGGTGGCCGCCAGTCTCTGGCGCAGGCGCTCTTTCAGCGCTTGCAGCCGGGGCAGGCGTTCCGGCATTTCCCTGGCCGCCAGTTCGGCGGCGACGCCCAGGCCGACGATGCCCATCAGGTTTTCGGTGCCGGCCCGGCGCTTGTTCTCCTGGAGGCCGCCGTCCAGCAAGGGCCAGATGGGGGTGCCTTTGCGGATAAAGAGGGCCCCAACCCCGGGGGGGCCGTAAAACTGGTTAGCCGCCAGACTCAGGAAGTTGACCCCCAGCTCCTGGACATCCACCGGGATGACGCCCACCGCAACCACTGCGTCGGTGTGCAAGGCCACCTTGTGCTTCTTGGCGATCCCGGCGATCTCGGCGATGGGCTCGAGGGTGCCGATCTCGTTGTTGGCCAACATGACGCTGATGAGGATGGTCTCGGGGGTGATGGCCTTTTCCACCGCCGCCGGGTCCACCAGGCCGTATTGGTCCACGTCCAGGGAGGTCACCCGGTAGTCCAGGAGACGCAGGGTACGCAAGGAATTGAGCACGGATTTATGCTCGATATTGGAGGTGATCAGGTGGCGGCCCTTCTCCCGGAGGGCGATGGCCACGCCCTTGATGGCGTGGTTGTTGGCCTCGGTGCCGCCGGAGGTGAAGACCACCTCCTGGGGGTCGGCGTTGATCAGCGCCGCTACCTGTCTGCGGGCCTTATCCAGCGCGGCGGCGGCCGGCTGCCCCACCTGATTGTCCGTGGCCGGGTTGCCGAACACGGTCTCCAGGTGCCGGAGCATCGCCTCCTTGACCTGGGGATGGATGGGCGCGGCGGACAGATAGTCCAGGTAGATCAAGGGCATGATTTTAAAAAAACCTCCCTTCCCCGCGGCGGGTTAATGATCGTGTTCGTGGGGCAAATCCTGCCCACAGGACCTGCAGAAATGGGCCTCCTCGTCCACCTTCATCTCGCAGTAGGGGCAGTAGCACTGGCCGGTGCCCTTGAGGGGCGGCTCCCGGTCGGCTTCGCCGCCCACCGGCTTGCCGGCCAGGCGGTCCCGGTAGTTCTTGATGGCGCAGTGCAGGGCGTCGGCCCCCAGGTTGGAGCAGTGCAGCTTGTTGGGCGGCAGGCCGCCCAGGGCCGCGGCCACGTCGGCGTTGCTGATCTTCATGGCCTCTTCCAGGGTCTTGCCCTTGGCCATGGAGGTGATCATGCTGGAAACCGCGATGGCCGCGCCGCAGCCGAAGGTCTTGAACTTGACGTCCTCGATGCGGTTGTCCGCCACCTTGATATAGACGTTCATTATGTCGCCGCACACCGGGTTGCCGACTTCGCCGATGCCATCGGCATCCAGGATTTCTCCGACATTGCGGGGATTCTTGAAATGTTCCAAAACTATGGGGGAATAAGGCATGAGGCGCGACTCCAAACTTTTGATTAAACCAAATTTTCTCTATGTTAAATATAAAATTTGCCCGAAGATAAATCAAGGATAAGCCAAAGTAATCCGATCAGTTATGAACCAAGGTTACTTTGGGTGGAGATAATTCCCAGGGTTTGCCCAGTGGAATCGATGATAAAACCTCGGCAAGCTCGCCGCGGCCGCCCGAGCCAAATTTTTTTAACCTTCTCAAGATTCTCAGGGAGCCCTGGCGTGGTATGATGATGGTTAAGGTAAATCCGGCATCTGGTCTCGAATTGGGGCGAGGGCCGGAAGCGCCCGCCGCGGTGGGCAGGGGCCGCCGGATAATGAGGAGGAAGGGTGCAATTTGACTGTCCCCGGGTGCTGGCGGATTTTCCGGCGGCAAAGCTTAGGCTGCAGAACCGGGAGCCAGCCCGGCTAATTTGGGATGAACACGGTGGCGCCTTCGTGCTGCGGGTGGAGGGCCTGGAGGTTTTGGAGCGCCCGGAACTCCAAGGGGAGGGGGGTATCTGGCTGGAGGCCGTCCTGCCCCCGCCCTCGTCCCTGGCCGGCCTGATCGAGGGTTTCGCCGCACGGCACGATCTGCGCCTGGACCCGGCGCCGGCCGCGGCCGAACTCCTGGAGACCCCGATTCTGGCCGCCTGCCACCTTCCCGGCCAAAACCTCTTCATCTTTTGCGAAGCATCCCGGCTTACAGCACGGCGCCGCGGCCCCCAGCGCCTGGAACTGCGGGTCAGCGGCGCCTTCCAGACCCGGCGGCTCTTAAGCCGGCAAATGGACCTCGTCATACACCTGACCATGGCGTCCAGCTCCCGGCTGCTGGCAAGTCTGCTGGCTTGGAGCCGGAATGGGGCCTAGAAAATGGGCCAGGTTAAGGAAAGGGCCAGGGGTTCTCCAGGTGAGCCCTCGAAGGGCACGGGCGAAAAAATAGTTTTTTCCAGAAATTTCAATATTATAATGGGCGCATTACTCCAGTCCCTGGAGGCAGTCATGGAAGATTGGAAGAACAAGCTCTATTTTAGTGATAACCTGGAGGTCCTCCGCCGGCATATTCCCAATGGCAGTGTTGACCTGATCTACCTGGACCCGCCGTTCAACTCCAATGCCACTTACAACATGCTGTTCAAAGAACCTTCCGGGGAAAAATCCGCGGCTCAAATCTCCGCATTCGAGGACACCTGGAAATGGGGGACGCAAGCGGAAGAGGCCTTTGGTGAAGCGGTCATGGCGGGGCCGCCCCCGTTGGCCGAATTGCTCAAAGCCCTGCGCCAGGTCCTGGGCCGCACCAATATGCTGGCCTACCTCAGCATGATGGCGGTGCGCCTGGTGGAGATGCACCGGGCGCTGAAACCGAGCGGGAACCTTTTTCTGCACTGCGACCCCACCGCCAGCCACTATATCAAACTTATCCTGGACAACATCTTCAGCCCGAAAAACTTCCGCAACGAAATCATCTGGGAGCGCTCCCAACCCAAAGGCCACGCGACTACCCGTTTCTCCCGGGCCCACGACACCATCTTTTTTTACAGCAAGTCGGAAAAGTCCGTGTTTAATCCACAGTTCACGGAGCACGACCCGGCTTACGTGGAGAGGTTTTACCGCTATGTGGAGCCGGAAACTGGCAGGCGGTATCGTTTAGGAGATTTGACTAACCCGAATAAAGACAGGCCAAACCTCACCTATGAGTTTCCACCCGGCAGCGGCACGGTGCGGGTCTGGCGTTGGACCCGGGAACGCATGCTCGCAGCCTCGGCCGCAGGCCGCCTGGTCATTCCCGAAAAGGGCGAAGTTTGCTGTTACAAAAGGTACTTAGACGAAATGTCCGGCACCCTGGTAAAAGACATCTGGTACGACATCGAACATTTGCACGGGTCGCACCATGAATATCTGGGCTACCAGACCCAGAAACCGGAAGCCTTGCTGGAACGCATCATCCGGGCCGGGACCCACGAGGGGGATGTGGTCCTGGACCCCTTCTGCGGCTGCGGCACCGCGGTGGCCGTGGCCGAGCACCTCAAACGCCGCTGGATCGGCATCGACGTCACTTATCTGGCCATCGACCTCATCCGGCAGAGGCTGCAAGATTCCTTCAAAGGCGAGCTCGCCCGTTACGAAGAAATCGGGATTCCCCGAGACCTGCCCAGCGCCGGGCGCTTGTTCAAGCTTGACCCTTTTCAATTTGAATGTTGGGCCCTGGCCATGGTGGGGGCCCGCAGCGCCCGGGACAAGAGGGGCGCGGACCGCGGCATTGACGGGGTCATGATCCTGCGGGATGAATATAACGGTGAATATAAGAAAATTATCCTGCAGGTGAAAGGCGGTCAGGCCACAGTCTCCCAGATCAGGGATTTGAAGGGAGTTTTGGACCGGGAGAAGGCGGAGATCGGTGCGTTTCTCACGCTTAAACGGCCCACCCGGCAGATGCGGGAAGAGGCCGCCGCGGCGGGCTCTTTCATAGATCCTGGATTCCCGGAGCAACGTTTTCCGCGTCTACAAATTCTCACCATTGAAGAGATTTTTGCCGGCGAGAAGATCAAGTTCCCCACCTGGTGGTCTCCAGATACCTTTAAGAAGGCCGCCCGGCGGCGAAAAACCAACCCGGAAGGATCACAAAACAATTTGCTGAAAGAATTGCAGGAGACATATGACCTCGACTGAGGCCGGTGGGGCAAAGAACCGGGATCAAAGAAAAATGGCCCCTGACCCTTATTTCTTTGCCAGGTGGATGTAGGTGCACATGGCCTTGGCCACCAGACGCTCCCCCTGGCGCACCTCCACTTCCCCCAGGGAGATGGTGCGGCCCCGCTTGGTGATGCGAGCCACCGCCTCCACCTCACCCTCCTTCACCGCGGCCAGGAAATTGATCTTCATCTCCACGGTGTTGATGGTTTCCCCTGCCGGCACCAGGCTGTAGAGGGCGTAGGCCACCGTCTCGTCCGCCAGGGCGGCGATCATGCCGCCCTGCAACAGGCCGATGGAATTGGCCAGCTCCGGCCTGAAGGGTAAGAGGAAGCGGGCGTAGCCCCGCCCCAATTGCGGCGTCTGGATGCCCACGAAGCGGATGAAGGGGTTGGCGGCCAGACGGGCGCGCAGGGCGGCTTCCAGTTCCGGCGCCAAGGGTTCGATTTCGCTTTGCATGAGATTCTCCGCAAAAAATCTTTAACGCAGACACCCGGAGGGGGAGATCGGTTTCTGGTTTTCCGTTGTTTGGTTTTTTATTAGAAACTCGCCCAGGGGCAATAATGTGCGGTAACAAAATTGCATGAAGAAACTTAAACTATCTCGCAGGTTAACTCTATGCCATTGTAATTTCAACGATATCAACATATTATACCGATGCAACCAAATCCCCTCTCCCCTGCGAGGGGACGACACCGGGTGAGGGGTGGCTTTGTCGGCCATACATACCCCCCCCCCTCACCCTGCCCTCTCCCCCCCCAAGGGGGGAGAGGGAAAAAGCTTGTAAATTCCACGAAATGATAGCTATTGGCCATGCCTAAGTTCAAACATATCTTTACAACAGCAAAAACCTTGCCGGACACTAATGGCCCAGGGGCCCAAACGAAAAAAACGAAAACGAAAAACCCAAAACGAAAAACCGGAATCTAAAACGAATATCCGGGTCTCTATGGTAAAATATCTATATCCAGGGAAATAAATAGCCACGGGAGATTATACATGAAAATTGCCATCAGCGGCAAAGGCGGGGTGGGCAAGACCACCCTGGCGGCCCTGCTCATCAACTATTTTCGGGACCAGGGCAAAAAGGTGCTGGCGGTGGACGCCGACCCGGACGCCAATCTGGCCCTGGCCCTGGGGGTCCCCGATCCGGAGAGCATCGTGCCCCTGAGCCAGATGAGGGAGATGGTAGCGGAGCGCACCGAATCCGAGCCCGGCAAGATGGGGGGCTTCTTCAAGCTGAACCCCAAGGTGGATGACATCCCCGAGAAGTATGCCCGGCAACTGGACGGCGTCAAGCTCATCGTCATGGGCGGGGTGAAGAAGGGCGGCAGCGGCTGCATCTGCCCGGAGAGCGTACTGCTGCGCACCCTGGTGACCCACATGGTGCTCCTCCGGGATGAAGTGGTGGTCATGGACATGGAGGCGGGGATCGAGCACCTGGGGCGGGCCACCGCCAAGGGGGTGGACCGGCTCATCGTGGTGGTGGAGCCGGGCCGCCGCAGCGTCGAGACGGCCAGGCACGTGCGGCAGCTGGCCGGGGACCTGGGACTGCACCAGGTGGCGGTGGTGGGCAATAAAATCCGCCGGGAGGCGGACGAAGCCTTCTTACGAAAAAACCTGCCGGACCTCCCCTTCCTGGGCTTCATTCCCTTTGACGAAAGGATCATCGAAGCCGACCTGAAGGGCATCCCCCCTTATGAGGCCGTCCCGGAGCTGTTGGAGGTGGCCGCGACCATCGCCGGGAAGTTGAGCGCAGGGTAAGTGTTTGGGGAGGGGGGAAGGGAGCCTCCCGAAGCGAGACGTGGCGCCACCGGCCCGCTTACCATCCCACCCCCATTTACCTCCCAACCCCCGCAGGGGCGACAGTGGCACAGGCTTCCAGCCTGTGCTAGGGTCGCCCTGGCTTTTTATCTGGTTAAGTAAGTCTGAAAAAAGGCTCGACTTTCTTCCTACCAGCTTCTAAGTTAATTCCGAGATGCCTCAGGAATCCCACCCTCAACTCTCCGGCCGCTTGAAGATGCTGGTGGTCTTCGTGCTCTATTTCGCCGAAGGAGTGCCCTTCGGCTTCGTCTACACCACCCTGTCCTACTACCTCCGCAGCCGGGGGGTGCCCCTGGAGCAGATCGGCATCCTGAGCCTTATGGGCCTGGCCTGGAGCCTCAAGGTCCTGTGGAGCCCCCTGGCGGACCGCTTCGGCTCCCGGGCCGCCTGGCTGGTGCCGGCCCAGGTGGCGGTGATCCTCAGCCTGCTGGGACTGGCCTGGCTGGCCGAAGCGCCGGTGGGCCCGGTCTTCTGGATCCTGGTGGGGCTCCTCTGCCTGGCCTCGGCCACCCAGGACCTGGCAGTGGACGCCTACACCATCGACCTCCTGGACACCCGGGAGCTGGGGATGGCCAACGGCATCCGCATCGGCGCCTACCGGGTGGGCCTCATCGCCGCCGGGGGCGGGGTCCTGATACTCAGCGACCTGGTGGGCTGGAGCCCCACCTTCGTGGGGGTGGGCCTGATCATGGCGGCCCTGGCGGTCACCGTCCTGGCCTGCCGGCCCTTCCATCTGCCCCGGCCGGAGCGGGCCCGGGCCGCCTCGGGATCGAGGGGATCCGGCCAGATCAAGGAGTCTCTTAAGGGGCTGATGAGCCATACCAATATGGGGGTTATCATCGTCTTTATCCTGGCTTATAAGGCCGGCGACGCCATGTTGGGGGCCATGGTGAGCGCCTTCTGGCGGGACCTGGGGTTCAGCGGCACCCAGTTCGGGGTGGCCTCCATCACCCTGGGCAAACTGCCCGCCATCCTGGGCGGTTTTCTGGGGGGGGTGCTCACGGCCCGCTGGGGCATCAGCCGGGCCCTCTGGGTCTTGGGTATTTTTCAGGCGGTTTCGATTTTGGGATACTGGATGGCGGCGCTCCCGGGGTTCTGGCATTACACCATCTATCTGGCCACCCTGGGGGATAACCTGGCCGGCCAGATGGGCTCCGCCGCCTTCATGGCCTTCCTGATGTGCCTGTGCGACAAACGCTTCAGCGCCTCCCACTACGCCTTCCTGTCCATGCTCTTCGGCCTCAGCGGCCGATTGTGCGGCTACCTGGGGGGCTGGCTGGCGGCCTCTTTGGGCTACGCCACCTTCTTCTTCCTGAGCTTCCTGGCCGCCTGGCCCGCCTTCGCCCTGCTCCCCTGGGTGCTTCCCACGGTGCGGCGGATCGAGGCAGTGAGCCGCGAGCAGTCAGCAGTGCCTAGGGAGGCCCGCTAGTTAATGGGAAAAGATGGGCTGCCGGAATTGGTTAGCCAAGCTCGTAAAGGTCGGGCCTGCGATCATCCAATACCTTCATCTTGCTTCTGATCTCCTCAACCAGATCCAGATCGATGGCGGCGGTGAGGAGCGCTTCATCCGTTTCGCTTGCCTCCACCACGGTCCTCCCCCAGGGGTCAATGATTACCGAATCGCCGCAGTAGGTCACCATATTATCAGGACCGAAGTCTTCCCTGCCAACCTGGTTGGTTCCAACCACAAACATTTGGTTCTCAATGGCTCGGGCCCGCACCAGAATTTTCCAATGCTCCAGTCTCGGGTAAGGAAAGGCCATCGGAGAGAACACTATCCTTGCGCCCTGGAGAGCATAAGTCCGAAAAAGCTCTGGGAAGCGAATGTCGTAGCAAACCGACAAACCGGTCAGACCCCAGGGTGTCTCGGCCAGGCCGAGGGTTTTCCCGGCCGCCATATGCTTTTCTTCGCCAAGCAGGCTGAAGAGGTGCGTTTTGCGGTACGTTGCGGTTCTCTCTCCCTTTGGATTGAATAAGATGGAAGTATTGGAGATTTTCCCATCTTCGTTGAGGGCGGCCATGGATCCGTTGATCCAGATGTCGTGGCTTTTTGCCATACCGGCGATTCGATCAATGGTCTTTTCGTGTTCGGCCGCCATACGTTCGTTGTTTGCCCAGTTAAAGCCCGTGGTCCACATCTCCGGAAAACAAACCACATCACTTCCCCTTCGTGCAGCCTCGGCAATCAAGATCTGGCCTTTTCGAAGGTTCACTTCCGGCTGCGAAGTTGCCACCTCAATCTGGGCCAGGGATACTGTGAGTTTCATCTGGAGTCTCCGGGTAAACTGCCAGGATGGAGCGGCTCAGGGCGCCTCTGGCGCCATAATCGGTGCGTTAGACGCCTCTATAAAGTCAACCGCCTGCCCTATACTTTTCTCTCAGACGCCGCAGCTTCTCCACCTCGGAGACTGACAAAGGCGACACCGGTCCCTGCAGCCGGGCCGCCAGGACCACCCGCGCGGTGTGTTCCAGCTTTTCCATTTTGTTGTAAGCGTCCATCACATCCTGCCCCACGGTAATGGCGCCGTGCCGGGATAAGAGGATGGCGTCAAATTCCTGGATAAAATCCCGGATGGCCTTTGGAACTTCTTCGGTGCCCGGGGTGGCATAGGCCGCGGTGGGAATCCCCTTTAAGGTAATCACCACCTCCGGCAAGATGGGTTCCAACAAGGAGATCCCCGCCAGGGTACAGGCAGTGGCATAGGGTAGATGGGCGTGCACCACGGCCCCCGCCTCCGGTCGCAACTCATAGACCAGCAGGTGCATGCGGAGTTCCGAAGTGGGCCGTCCCGTCCCGGCCAGCAATCGGCCTTTCAGGTCCACGGTGATCACCTGATCCTCCTCCATCATTCCCTTATTCACCCCGCTGGGGGTGACGAGGACCTGGTCCCCCAGACGCACACTGACATTGCCGTCAGTGCCCGCGAGGTAATTTTTTTGGTGCAACATCCGGCAGACCCGGACAATTTCCTGCCTTAGCTGAGCTTGACGCATCGCGGTCGGTCCTGTCCGGAAAAATTAAGCCGGCATCGAGAGGACTCTCTCGATCTTGGCCAGATTGGCCCGGGCCTCATCGGGCCGGGCCTGCTGCAGCAAGGTGGCCAGGCTGTCGATGATGGAGATCTGGCTGAGAAAGGCGGCCAGGCAGTCCGGGGCCGCGGTCATCTCCCGGCCCGCGGTCACCAACACCAGATCCGCCATCCGGGACAGGGGAGCCAAAGGGTTGCTGGTGATGGCCAGGACCCGGGCCCCGCTGTCTTTAACCACCCGGGCCGCGGCCAGGATTCCCTGGGTACTACCCGAGTGGGAGATGGCCAGCAGGGCGTCTTCCCTCCCCAGGAGGGCCGCGCTGATGGCCATCTGATAGGTCTCGGTAAAGCAGCGGAGGTCCAGCCCCAGGGGGGCGAAGCGAATGGCGGCATATTGCGCCGCCAGGGCCGAGCCTCGAAAGCCGCCAATGATCAGCCGCCGGCAATTTCCCATGAGTTGCCCGGCCTGGAGCAACTGCCGCATCTCCACAACTTCCAGGGTTTCCTCCAGGGCGGCGAGGTTGGCCTTGAAGATCCACCGCACCAGGGTGGTGGGACCCTCATCTTCAGGCAGCCGCGGTGGCGACGCCACCAATTCCCGGGCCAGGGAGATCTTGAAATCTTGAAAACCCTTAAAACCCAGGGTGCGGCAAAAGCGCATGACGGTGGCCTCGCTGACCTCGGCGGCCGCCGCCACTTCATTGACCGAGGCATAGATGGCCATCTCCGGCTGCCTCAGGATCAGGCTCGCCACTTTCTGCAAGGCCGCTTTCAGGGAAGGATAAACCCCCCGCAGGCGGATCAAGGCGCCGCTCTGAAGGTCCCGGCCCCTATCCTCCGGATTGGACCTCTCCATGGGCAGATCTCCTTTGGGAATTTAGATAATAATATATATTTTGCAAATGTATATTGTATACAATATTTTTTATATCCATTCATCTTTTTTGCGGAAACCTTCCCCCGCGCCCCGCAGTTTTCCGGCGACGGCCCTCCCTATTCCAGCAAGCGGCGCACCAGCCTGCGGGCCTCTTCCCGGGTGCGCACCATTCCTTCCCACTGGGCCTCCTGCACCGCGGTCAACAGGTGTCGAAAGCGAGGTCCAGGTTCCAGGCGAAATTCCCGGATCAGGTCGTCGCCGCTGAGCAGTCGGGGCAGGGATTCCTGGGGCTCCAGCTTCTCCTTGAGGAAACGCAGGGCCTCATCTGCCAATTCGGCCAACACTGCTTCGGAATCCGCGGGTTTCATGGGCCCCTGACCTGCCAGGCTGTCGGCCATGGCCAGGGCAAAGAGGCCGGGCAGCTCGGGGCGCGCTGCCCGCACCATCCGTCCCAGAGCTCGGAAACTCAGTTCCCGCTGCCGAAAGGCGGGCAGCAGCAGAAAGGGGCGCATATGCAGGCGGATAAGGGTGTTCACCGCCTTGGCTTGCGCGGCGCTCAGACGCAACCTCTGGACCACCCCGGCAAAGATCTCTATCCCCAGCTTTTCATGAAAATAAAAGGTATAGCGGTCCGGATCGCGGCGCCGCTCCCGGACCCTGGGTTTACCGGCGTCATGGAACAGGGCCGCCAGCTTGACGAGGGCCGGCCAGGGCGGCGCCCCCGCCGCGGCCACTGCCGCAGCCATTTCCCCAAAGTACCGCCGGGGCTCCGCCAGCACCTCCTCCAGGTGCAACACCGCAGCCAGGGAGTGCTGAAACACGTCCAGGTGGTGATAACCATCCTGATCCACCCCCTTCAGCTCTTCCAGCTCTGGAAGGATCCGGGTGAGGAGGCCGACTCGATCCATCCGGGCCAGGATGGGGGCGGCCCGGGGCGCTCCCAGCAGGAGAAACAACTCCTGGTGGACCCGCTCCCCGGCTACCCGGGAGAATTCCCGGGCCAGTCCGGCGATGGCGGCCTCGGTCTCCGGCGTCAGCTCCAGGCCGTGGGTGGCGGCAAACCGGTAAGCCCGCAGCAGCCGCAACGGATCCGCAGCCAGATTCTGCGCCGCCACCATCCGGATCAACCCCCGGGACAAATCCTCCAGACCTCCCAGGGGATCGAGGACCCGCAGAGGAGTCAGACCCAGGATGGCATCCAGGTCCAGGGCCACCGCATTGATGGTGAAATCCCGACCCCGCAGATCCCCTTCCAGTCCGGGGGCCCGGAACTCGGCCAGGTCCAGGATCTCTCCCCGGCAGGCCACCCGGGCGGTGCGCTCCCCTTCGTCCAGGAGCACGAAGGTGCCTTCCAGAGCGCCGGCCAGCTCCCGGGCCAGTTCCAGGGTTTGCCCCGAGACCGCCAGGTCCTGGTCCGGCGCGGTCCGCCCCAGGGCCAACTCCCGCACCGAGCCCCCCACCAGGTAGACCTTGGCCTTGCGGGCCGCCGCCAGTTCCTGCAACACTCGCAAAGAACGCCGCCCAGCCAGCCTGCCGGCGCCCGCCAGAAGCTCTTTCCGAAGGGCATTGACGGTCATCTCGGACATCCCGAACCCAAATCCCCTTTGGCAGAGAGATTGACACGGCTGTTCAAAAACCCGGGCGCCGGCCGGGACTTCGATAGCCGGCCCTATCTTTGTTTTTTTACCATATATTAATGGATAATTATTTCATTATCCCGGCCGCCGCGCAAATTTAGGTTATATTTATAGAATATCCCCTGTGGCGGTCAGCTGTCAGGGTTGGGTGGGCAGTGCCCACTACAATCAGGCTCACCGGGCCTGGGCTCGATATATCTTTGGAGTATCTCATGGAAGAGCAGGTGCGACGCACTTTGAACCTCATCTCAGGAGAGGACCTTGCCGCAAGTGTCCCTCCCGGCACTCAGGCCGGCCCCGGGGAGGGCTCGGACCTAGAACTCCTGGACGCCTACTCCCGAGCCATCGTCAAGGTGGCCCATCGGCGAGCCGGTGACCCTCACCGTCATCCGGGGCCTGGAACGCCTGGACCTGCGGGTGCGGCCTCGGGAGGCCAAAGCCTGAGAATGATGAACCGCCCCGCCCGCGGCGGTTCATCCCCACGCAGCCTGACCGTCTCCCCCATGCGGGAGTGGGGATAGCTTTAAGGTGGGGCAGGCCACCATGCCGCCCTGCGAAGGCAGCTCCAAGGTTTCTCATTGTCTTTTGCGCCACAGATCAAGTAAGATCAAATAAGATCTTTTGTTGGGCATCACCAATCACAGCTCTCCAAGGACGCCATCGCCCCCATGTCCCGGGCCGGAAGACCGGTGTTTGTCTGCCAGCAGTGCGGCCACCAGGCGGCCAAATGGCTGGGGCGCTGCCCCGAGTGCGGCGCCTGGAGCTCCATGGCCGAAGAGGATATGACTCCCGTGGCCCCCGGCCTGGCACAACTGCCTCCCCGGCGCGGCCAGCCCCTGCCCCTGCTTAACCTGCAGGTGGCCCCGGAGGTGCGCCGGACCTCTGGCATCCAGGAGTTCGACCGCACCCTGGGAGGCGCGGTGGTCCAGGGTTCCGTGGTGCTGCTGGGCGGCGACCCGGGGATCGGAAAATCGACCCTCATCCTCCAGGTCCTGGATCGGCTCAGTCGGGGAGGCCTGGTCGGCCTCTACATTTCCGGGGAAGAGTCCGAAGCCCAGCTCAAACTCCGGGCCAATCGCCTGGGCCTCACCTCGGGCGAGCTGCTCGTGGCCACTGAGACCTGCCTGGAAAACATCCTCAAGATAGTGGAAGAGGTCCGGCCCGCCTTCCTGGCCCTGGATTCCATCCAGACCATGTACACCGCCACTATCCCCGCGGCCCCCGGCTCCCTGAACCAGGTAAGGGAGACGGCCTTTCGGCTGGTGCAGCAGGCCAAACTCACCGGGGTCGCCACCTTTCTCATCGGCCATGTCACCAAGGAAGGCGCCATCGCCGGCCCCATGACCCTGGAACACCTGGTGGACACGGTCCTCTACCTGGAAGGGGACCGCAGCCACGCCTTCCGGCTGCTGCGCACCGTGAAGAACCGCTTCGGCCCCACCCAGGAACTGGGGGTCTTTGAGATGCAGGAGGCCGGCCTCCTGGAGGTGGACAACCCCTCGGGCCTGTTCATGGCGGAGCGTTCCCTGGAGGTCCCCGGCGCCGCGGTGGTCCCCAGTCTGGAAGGCTCCCGCCCCATCCTGGTGGAGGTCCAGGCCCTGGTGTCCCCCTCCTCCCTGGCCCTGCCCCGCCGCCAGAGCATGGGGGTGGACCCGGGGAGGGTGTCGCTGCTGGTAGCCATCCTGGAAAAGCGGGTGGGCCTGGGCCTGAGCGGCCAGGATCTCTTCGTCAACGTGGCGGGCGGGGTCCGCCTCAGCGAACCGGCCTCGGACCTGGGGGTCTCCCTGGCCGTGGCCTCCTCCTTTCTGGAGCGGGCGCTGCCCGCGGACACCCTGATCTTCGGAGAAGTGGGCCTCACCGGCGAGGTCCGGGCGGTGAGCGCCCCGGAAGTGCGCCTCAAGGAAGGACATAAGCTGGGGTTTTGCCGGGCCCTCCTGGCCCTGCGCCAAAAAGAGCGCCTGGGGGACTACCCCGGGCTGGAACTCCTGGGGGTGGAAACCCTGGCCGCGGCCATCCGCAGCCTGTTTCCCAAGTAATAAGAGAAGATTTTGGGGGGAGGGCCAGGGAGCGAGGCTCCCTGCCCTCCCCCCAAGCCCCCCTCCCAACCCGTATAAGTTATTGGCGACCCGCTGGGTCGCCAATCAAAAGAAAAATCAAGGAGCATGGCCATGACCGATATGAAAAGCGAAATTCAGAAGGCCTTTGATATGGTGGACCGGCGGCAGAACGACGCCGCCTTGCAGGTCATCGAAGCAATCCTGGCCGATCTTTCGCCGCCCAACCGGGTGGAGATTCCCCCGGCCCGGCCCACCATCTACGACTGGCTGCAAAAGGCCAGGCGGGGCCTGGCCGGAGAACCCGAGATCGTGCCCCCCAAGGCCGCCCTTAGGAGCGCCCTGGCCCTGGTGCATTAGAAATTGGGTGGGGGCGGCCGTCCCTGGCCGCCCATTAAAATGGCGGGCACGGAGGCCCGCCCCACCAAATTCTTTTTATTCCGGATACAACAGAAACTCCCGCCGCGTCTCCATGAACCCGGCCAGATCTCCCTGCCAGGAATCTTCCAGCTCCGCCGCGCTCAGACCCCGCTCCAGCCCCAGGCGGATGGCGGCGTCCCCGGTGAGCAGGTCGATGGGCAACAGCGAAGTCTCGTATTCATAGGGCGGCCGGCGCCAGGCGAACCGCTCCGGGTAGATCTCCCGGATCGCCGCCAACAGGGCCAGGGTGGTGAAATAGGGCTTGAAACTCCCCCGGTCGATGACGTGCAGCTGGAAGCCGCAGCACATCTCGCCGCTCCACTTGTGGAAGGTGGGCTCAAAGCAGGCCTCTCGCAGGATCACTCCCGGCAGTTTCGGTAAAAGGGCCTTCAATCGCGCCGGCTCCAGGAACGGCGCCCCGCAGAGTTCGAAGGGTCTGGTGGTGCCCCGCCCCTCCGAAAGATTGGTGCCCTCCAGGAGGACCTGGCCCGGATAGACCAGGGCTCCTTCCAGGGTGGGCAGATTGGGGGACGGCAATACCCAGGGCAGGCCGCTGGCGTCGAAATAGTCGCGCCGCCGCCAGCCGGCCAGGGGGATCACCTCCAGGTCGCAGTCGATCTTCTGGGTGACCTGGTAGTAGCGGGCCAGCTCCCCCAGGGTAAAGCCATGGCGCATGGGCAGAGGATAAGGCCCCACCAGGGAGGCCCATTCCGGCCGCAGGATATTACCCTCCACCGCCGCGCCGCCGATGGGGTTGGGGCGGTCCAGGACCACCACCTTTTTGCCCAGGGGGGCCGCAGCCTCCATCACCTTGGCCAGAGTGGCGGCAAAGGTGTACACCCGGGTGCCCACGTCCTGCAGGTCCACCAGGACGGCGTCCACCTCCGTCAGGGCCTCGGTGGGGGGGGCCATCCGGGGGCCATAAAGGCTTACCACCGGCAGCTTCAGGAGCGGGTCTACGAAGTCGGCGGAGGGGATCATATTGTCTTGCTTCTCCCCCCACAGGCCGTGCTGCGGACTGAACAGCACCTTAAGTTGCCCGGGAAAGCGGGCCGCCAGGAGTTCCCGGGCGGCGGTCAAATCGGCGGCCACCGCCGCCGGGTGGCTCAGCAGCCCCAGCCGGGTCCGGGCCGCCCAGGCAGGCGGGTCTTGCAGGAAGCCTTCCACACCGGTAATTACCCGCCCCATGGGTTTCTCTCCCTAATTAAAAACCTAACCGCTCCCAGCCCGGCCCCAGATGAAAAGGGGCGGGTTTAATACCCGCCCCGGTCTTACCGCGAGCCCATGGTTCCGCGGTTAAAATTCCGCTTCTTCTCGTTTCATGACCGGGCGCATCATCAACACCACGTCGTGGGTCACCCCATCCCGGCGGATAAAATACTCGTCCAGCACCGCCTTATGTTCAAAACCATGGGTCCTGAAGCCCTTGATCACCTTTTTGAGGTCGGCGACGATCTCCGCCTTCAGCCACTTGAGATTCTCCTTAAAGGCCAGGTTGATCAGCTCCTCCAGCATCAGGGAGCCCAGTCCCAGGTTCCGGTGGCTGCGGGACACAAAAATCCGGATCTCCCCGGTGTGCTTGGCCGAGTGTTTACCCCGGTGCAGGGTGGCGTCCGCCACAATCTGATTGGTTTCCAAGTCCATCGCCAGCAGGGGCAAGACCTTGTGGTAGTTGATGTTATCCATCCAGTGGTTGACCAACTTGGGATCTTTAACATTCTGCTTGAGAAACCGGATGTCCTCTTCGGGAGCATCTTGAAACAACTGGAGCAAGCCCTGGCGATCCTCCTCGTTGAGGAAGCGAAACATCATCCGTTTGCCGTTGCGCAGGGTGATGAACTTGCGGTAAGCGGGATAATTGATCATGGCCGCCCTCAAAAGATTTTCGGAAATATTACGGAATGATATAACCGAGCGGTGAAATTTGTCAAGGAAAGTGGAGGTAAGCGCCGGCCAGGACCCCGGCGCCCTACCGCGGCTGGCAGCGAACCCCAGACCTGAGAGGCATCCCGCCCAGCCGGCGCCTCCATGATTCCCGGCCATGGCCGTCATCTGGATAACTTATGGATATTGCTAATTAATATATTTTGGAGGGATTTTCCATATGCATGTAGCAGGGATACCGATTTTTGCAGCCGGTTATCCTTTCCCCTTATGAAAATCGTCGGAAACGATAGAAAACGCGAGATGAGCTCAAACCACCAAGGGCCGCCGGGGAGCCCGGCAAACCCCTCGGGCCGATGCTCCTTGCTTAAACCATATTGATTTTGCAGGATATTTTGTCGCGGGAGGCAGGCCCGCATCACCATTGCCTCTTAACCCTTCCCCTTAGCTGCCGGCAAAGTGGTCGGGCTAAGGTTCATTTCGGTCCATCTCCTTTGACCGGAATGGCCCCAAAGGTTAGCATCGGTTCAGCAAATGCACTGCCCCCGGAGGAATATGACAAGCATTTGGGAAGCGGTCAAAGAGGTAATCAAGGGCGAGATACCCTCCTCCACCTTCCACCTGTGGATCGAGCCCCTCCAGGTGGAAAACGGTCCCGGAGGTGAACTGCTGCTGGCCTGCCCCAATCCTTTTTCCCTGAGATGGGTCCAGGGCCATTATCTGGCGCTAATCCGGCAGGCCATGGAAAACCTGGGGCAGACGCCGGCGGCGGTGGCTTTGAAATTGCTCAACGCCCCTACCCGACCGCAGGCGTTGCCGCGGCCGACCCAGCCGGCCTTGCCCCAGATAGCGCCGCCAACCCCCTGGAGCGGTCTTAATCAGGCCTTCACCTTTGATAAATTCGTGGTCGGGGCCTCCAACCGCCTGGCCTATCAGGCTTCCCGGGCCCTGGCCAGGAATGACACCTTTTATAACCATCTCCTGTTCATCACCTCCAGCCCCGGTCTGGGCAAGAGCCATCTGTCCCAGGCCATGAGCAACTTTATCAGCCAGACGGCCGGTGGCGGCAGGGTCTTGTATCTCACCGCGGAGAATTTCGCCAACCAAATGGTAAGGGCCTTGAAAAGCGGGCAGATGGCCGATTTCAAGGAGCGCTTCCGCCGCGACTGCGACATTCTGCTCCTGGAAGAGGTCCAGTTTTTAAGCGGCAAAGAGAAGATTCAGGCGGAAGTGTGCTACACCCTGGACACCCTCCTGAGCCGCCGCAAACGGCTGGTCTTCACCAGTTGTTATCTCCCGGGGGAGATCAGCCAACTCTCCCAAGAACTCCGTTCCCGGCTCACCGGCGGGGTCATTACCCCCATCGGCCCTCCGGACTTCCCCACCCGGGTGAATATCCTGGCCAAAAAGGCCGAGAGCCGTGGGGTGCAAGTTTCGGTGAAGATCCTGGAATACCTGGCGGAATACGTCAGCGGCGACGTCCGCCGCCTGGAGAGCGCCCTGGACTGCCTGCTGGCCCGGGCGTCCTTGCTCAACCAGAACTTCAACCCGTCCATGGCCCGGGAGGTCCTCCAGGACTTGCAGGCGGTGGCCAGCCGCCTGAGCATCCCGGAGATCCAAAAGATTGTCTGCGACTATTATGGGGTGAGCCTGGCGGAACTCTTGGGGCGTTCCCGCCAGAAGCGGCTGGTGCGGGCCCGGCAGTTAGGTTTTTATTTCGCCCGCCTCTATACGGAGAAGACGGTGGCGGAGTTGGGGCTCCTCTTTCAGAGGAGCCACGCCACCGTGGTGCACGCCTTGCAAACCCTGGAGCGGGAACGCAAGACCAATCAACGCCTGGCCAAGGAAGTGCAGCTACTGGAGCAAAAGTTGGCCCAGGCCCAAGTCAGGTGGGGGTCGAAATCAGCATCCACTCTTCGCACTGATGCTTGATAACCCTGCCTTCCACGATGAAGACGATGTCTTCGGCGATGTTGGTGGCCAGGTCGGCGATACGCTCCAAATTCCGGACGATGATGAGAAAATGGTGCAGCCGCGTTACCCAGCGCGACTCCTGGACCATGCAAGCCAGAATCCTCTGGACATACTCATCGTCCAACAGGTCCACTTCCACATCCCGCTGACACACCTTAATGGCCAGCTTGGGGTCCTGGTGCACGAAGGCGTCGATGCTGCTGGTCACCATGCCCAGGGCCATGTCGGCCATGATCTTGAGATCGATGGGGACCTGCAGGGGCTTGCTGCTGTTGAGTTCCAGGCCCCGTTCGGCGATGTTCACCGCCTGATCGCCAATGCGCTCCAGTTCAGTGGCGATGCGCATGGCCGCGGTGGTCAGTCTCAGGTCCGTGGCCAGGGGCTGGCGCAAGGCCAGCAGCCTGAAGGCCTGTTCTTCAATGGCCAATTCCATGCGGTTCAGGGTAATGTCCGCGATGATCACGTCCCGGGCCAGGGCGGAGTTACGGGTAGTCACCGAGAGTATACTCTTGTCCACGGCGGTTTCGGCCAGGCTCCCCAGTTGCAGCAGATCCTGTTTGATATGCTCCAGTTCCTGATCGAATTGCCGCGCCATCTTCATGGGGGTCGCCATCATCAATCCCTTCTCCTGCTTGCAGTGTAATAAATTTTACTATAAATCGTGTACGTGTAAAAGATAAATAATCTAGAAGAGATATTTACGGGAGCATGAAAGGGGTTCCAGCTTTATCCCCGCTCCCCTGATGGGGGAGAGGGTTAGGGTGAGGGGGAATTTCATCTCTTTTCCGCTCCCATTAATATCTATAACGGAGACCTAAAATTTTTTTCTGGTGAGAGGCCGCGGTCACGAAAAGTTCCTCAGGCGGCCTGTGGCCGCCGGAATTGAAATCATGAAAATCGCCATCATCGGACCCGGAGCCCTGGGTGGTTTGCTGGGGGCTTTGCTATTTGAGGCCGGGGAGGAGGTTACCCTGGTGGATTATCTCCCCGAGCGGGCGGCGCGGCTGCGGCGGCAGGGCCTCAGGTTGCGCACCCCGGCAGGCGGAGAGCGGAAGATCCCGGTGCCCATCGGCCTGCCAGGGGAAGCAGGCCCGGCGGAGCTGATCATCGTGGCCGTAAAGGCTCACCAGACCGGGGCGGCGGCCCTGAGTCTCAGGCCCTTGATGGCGGAGAGCGGCCTGGTCCTCAGCCTGCAAAACGGTCTGGGCAACCTAGAGACGCTGGCTGCGGCGGTGGGACCGCAACGCCTGCTGGCGGGGGTGGCCATGCTGGGCGTGACCAGGATGGCGGCGGGGGAGATTATCCTGGCCGGTGAGGGGCCGATAATCATCGGAGTCCCGACCGGCTCTCAGGTTTCCCCGGAGGAGTTGGCCCGGGTGGCGGCGGCGCTGCGCCGGGCCGGCCTGGACTGCCGTGAGCAGCCGGACATCGAGGTGGTTTTGTGGGAAAAACTGTTGGTCAACGTCGGCCTCAATCCCCTGACCGCCCTGTTGCGGGTGCCCAACGGGGCGCTGCCGCAGCTGCCCGAGGCCTGGGAGATGGCGTTGGCCGCGGCCCGGGAGGCCCAGCGGGTGGCACGGGCCACCGGGCTCGCTCTGGACCTGGACCCGGAGGAACACCTGCGCCAGGTGTGCCAGGCCACCGCGGCCAATCGCTCCTCCATGCTCCAGGACGTCCTGGCGGGCCGGTCCACGGAAATCGACGCCCTCAACGGCCAGGTGGCCTCCCGGGGGCAGGCCCTGGGGGTTCCCACCCCGGTAAACCGGTTTCTCACCCAACTTCTCCGATCTTGGGGGCCTGCGGGGCAGTTTCGGGTGAGTTAAGGCGGGCCCCGCTAGAAGCTATTGCAAAACCGCGGTCTGCCCTAAAATGTCATTCTGAGCGAAGCGAAGAATCTCGTATTTTTAGTGACTTGAGATCCTTCACTTCGTTCAGGATGACAAGTAAATCAGGTTTTGCAATAGCTTCTATTTACCCTGCCCCTGGTCCGGCGGACGCACCAGGGGCACGAAGCGCACCGGCAAGCGCTCTTCCTCCTTAAGCTCCCCCCGCACCTTGCGCAGCCGCACCAGGGTTTGGTCCCAGCTCCCCTCCCCCAGGGGGACAACCAGGCGGCCCCCCTCCTTGAGCTGTTCGCTCAGGGCCGGCGGCACCCGGGGAGCCGCGGCGGTGACCAGGATGGCGTCGAAGGGGGCTTCCTCGGGCCATCCCTTCCAGCCGTCCCCGGTTTTTACCCGAACCTGGCTATAGCCCAACTCCTGCAGACGGACCGCGGCGGTCCGGGCCAGCTCCGGCCTGATCTCCACGGTGAAGACCTGAGCGGCGAGTTCCCCCAGGACCGCGGCCTGGTAGCCCGAACCGGTCCCCACCTCCAAAACTTTATCGCCGGGGTGCACTTCTCCCCATTGGCTCATCAGGGCGACGATGTAAGGCTGGGAGATGGTCTGGTCCTGGCCGATGGGGAGGGGGTGGTCCTCGTACGCCTGGGAGGCCAGGGCCGGCGCTACGAAGAGGTGCCGCGGCACCTTACCCATGGCCGCCAACACCCGGGGGTCGGTAATCCCCCGGCTCAGGAGCTGCCGGGCCACCATGGCGCGGCGAGCCTCGTCATAGTCCGGGGGGCCCTGGCAGGCCCCGGGAAGCAGCCCTGCCGCCAGCAGCGCCAGGGAGAACCACCAGATCAGGACCAGCTTCCTGCTCATGGCCTGGACTCCGTTACGAGAGGGGCGGCGGTCTTGCCCCGGGAGGTCGCCATCCGCCCGGCTGGGGGCTCTCCGGCCGCAGCCACCTTAACCGCGGCCAGCCCGAACTCCGCCTGTTCCCTCAGGATTTTCCGGCAGATCCCCCGGGCCAGCAACCGATGCCCCCGGCTCTGCAAGTGGCCGCTGTCCGCGAAATAGGAGGGGCCAACCTCTCCTTTGAATACCTCTCTCATGGAGAGGTGGTATACCCCGGGACCGGTCAGGGCAGCGCACATGGCATCCAGGCCGTGATCGCTCAGGTATGGGGGCCGGCCTTCGTCCCTCTCTACCCGGCATTGGGAGATCAACAGCAGGGGAATCCGGAGGCGGCGCACCAGGGCCACGTTCTCCACCATGGTCTCCTGGGCCAGGCGCATGCGGGCGGCGATCTCCTCCGGGTCCTTGGAGGCGGCCACCTGGGCGTCGGCGTCGCTCACCGCTCCTTTCAGGCGGACCTGCTCCGGCAACAGGGGCCAGAAGACCTTCTCTAAATTGGCCTCATATAGGCGCCGGAAGATGAAGACCTTCATCAGCCAGTGGCGCGGGTGCCAGCCCTGGAACTCCTGGCTGCGGCGCCACTCCCGTTCGTCCTCCCACTTGTTGCTGTCGTCGACGTGCAAGATGATGAGGCTGGGTTCGAACTCCAGGACCTTCTTGAGGACCACCTGACAGCGGCGGGCCCCATAGCCCGCTAACGCCATGTTGAAAGACTCCGCCTGGATGCCCTGCCGCCGCAGATCCTCCCCCAGCACCCAGGGGTAGGCCTCTTTGAAGCTGGGTCCCCGGGGGATGGAGTCCCCCACCACGAAGATGCGGTAGCTGCCCGGGGGGCGATGCCTCTGGAAAGATTGGGGATGGAAGCGGCGGCCGCCGGCCCGGAAGAGTTTCACCGTGCCGTCCCGATGCTCGGCGAATCCCGCTTGGGGATCATAGCCGTATGCGAACCGTCCATCGATATCCTTGCCGAAAAAGATGCGGGCGCTGATCTCGGAGAGAGCCAACAGCGCCAACACCATCAGGAAAGCCGGAGTAACGAGCCTTTTCATCAAAATTGAAAGTAGATGAATTCCTTGTCCTGCTCGCTGGAGGAGACCACCAGGAGCAGGAGCAGCAGGTAGACCGCCCCCCGTACCGGCCAGGACAGGCTGCGGACGCGGGTTTCGTCGCGATATTTAAGGGTCAAGAGCTGGAGCAGGATCAAGGGCGCGGTATGGATCAGCAGCCAGAGGCAGGAAGACTGCCAGGGGAGGGCCAGGGATGACTGCCAGTGGCCCAGGGCGCCAAACCAGGCCCCCAGTTGGGCCAGGTCGGCGCTGCGGAAGATCGCCCAACCCGCCAGGATGAAAAGCCACATGAGGGGCACCGCCAGCAGCGAGCCCCAGGAGAACCGGTCCTTTGCCGGGGATTTGCCGGCCAGCAGATTCAGGGGCGGGAAGTGGTACAGGATGAGCAGGGCCCCATGGTAGGCGCCCCAGAGCACGAAGATCCACGAGGCCCCGTGCCAGAGCCCCGCCAGGAGCATGGTAACCCCCAGGTTGCGCAGGGTCTGCCAGCGGCCGCCGCGGTTGCCCCCCAGGGGGATGTAGAGATAATCCCGGAACCAGTTGGAGAGGGAGATATGCCACCTGGACCAGAAGTCCGAGGGATTTTCGGCCAGATAGGGGAAGCGGAAGTTCTCCACCAGGTCGACGCCCAGGAGCTTGGCGGAACCCCGGGCGATGTCGGTGTAACCGGAGAAATCCCCGTAGATCTGAAAGGCGAAGGCGACCACCCCCAGGACCGCCCAATAGCCGTCCAGGCGGGTGGCGGGGTCGAAGGCGTAGTTGGCCAGGACGGCGCAGTTGTCGGCCACGAAGATCTTTTTAAAAAAGCCCACCAGGATCATGCTGAGGCCGTCTTGAAGGTAGGCGGGCTGAAAAGCCTGGTCGGCCTCCAGTTGGGGGAGGAGCTGATGGCCCCGCTCGATGGGCCCGGAGACCATTTGCGGGAAAAAGGCGTCAAAGGCCGCGAAGGTGACCAGGCTGCGGCAGGACGAGGTCAGCCCCCGGTAAACGTCGAAGACGTAGCCCAGCGATTGGAAGGTGTAAAAGGAGATACCCACCGGCAGGATGATCTTGAGAAGCACCGGATCGGTCCTCAGACCCGCGGTTTCCAGGAGCGTCCGGGCCGATTGGACGAAGAAGCCGAAATATTTGAAAAATCCCAGGATGGTGAGACAGAGGCAGACGCTGAGGATGAGGAAATAGCGGCGCCGCCGCGCTCCGGCCCAGGCCCACAGCAGCTCGTGGGCCGCAAACAACAGGAGTCCCAGAGCCGCGGCCAGGCCCATGACCCGGGGGGAGATGCCGCTGCCCGGCAGCAACAGGTGGCACACCGCGGTCCAGGCGGCGGGCGCCAGGGCCAGCAGCAGTACCTTGCGGGGTGGAGTCTTTTCCCCGTCGATACTCAGGGCGCAGAGGAAATCGATGACCGTGGTAGCCATCACCAGCGCCAGGAAGCGCACGTCCCAGCCGGCGTAAAAGAGATAACTGGCCGCCAGCAGCAGCAATAGCCGCTTTTTGCCGGAGAGCCTCCAATAAAGGAGGAAGACGATGGGCAGAAAAATGAGATATTGCCAGGAAATGAACGACATATGGTCCAGGAGGTCTCTTGCGCTTTGGCGTCTTAGTCCGCGCCAATCATCTTATTTATTATACATAAAATGAGACCTCTGAGAAAAAGCTTTCAGCCATCAGATAGCAGCAGTCAGCCAAAAACCATTGGACCCTACTGCCCCTGCCTCCCTTGACTCATCGTAGGGCGCGTCTTACGCGCCTTATTGGGTGCCTGAGACGCACCCTACGCGCACCCTACGGCCATATTAGGGTTGCCGGGAGCTCACCGCCAGGCGGGGCTCGCCGCTCAGCGGCAGCCGGTAAGGCCTAAGTTCAAGGGGGCCCAGGCCCAGAAGCCGGCCCGCCGCGGCGGCGGCTTCCAGTTCACCTCCGGCCAGGTGCGGCCCCTTGAGGGCCATCGCCAGGCCTCCGGGCAGCAGCAGGGGGGCGGCC
The DNA here is from genome assembly GCA_963834795.1 of uncultured delta proteobacterium. Lineage (GTDB taxonomy): Bacteria > Desulfobacterota > Desulfobaccia > Desulfobaccales > 0-14-0-80-60-11 > JAPLJC01. The sequence goes on from CAWIDL010000001.1 coordinate 63,220, forward strand.
AGTTCCAGGAAGCGCCCCAGGGGAAAGGTGGCCCGGGAGACCACCGCCTGGAAGCGGGGGCTCCACTTCCGGGCTTGCGCCGGGGTCAGATGGGTGCGGGCCACCTGAACGCCCGGCAGCTTGAGACAGGAAACCAGGTATTCCAGAAAGGCCGCCTTCTTTTGCCGGGCCTCCACCAGGGTTAGCTGGAGCTCGGGCCGGACCAGCTTCAGGGCCAGTCCGGGAAATCCCGGGCCGCTGCCCAGGTCCGCCAGGGAACGGTAGCCTGCCAGGAAGGGCAGGACCGCCAGGGAATCGAGGAAATGCTTGACCACCATGTCCCGGTCGCTCTTTAAGCCGGTGAGGTTGACCCGGGCGTTCCACAGCTTAAGCTGGGTCAGATAAAAACGGAACTGCCCCAGCGTGGCCGAGGGCAACTCCAGCCCCAGGGCCGCGGCCCCTTCCTGCAGCAAGTCCATGGGGTCGCCGGGGTGGTAAGGGGGAGTCATCTTGTCAATTTCAATCGCCTCTAAGGTCTGTAAGGCCTCTCACCATCGTTGAGATAAGGCCCCGGAAGTAAGTACCCGATTTCATAAATCCAGGAACGTATTTATTAAGCGCGGGAGCAAGTGATTAATTCCCCCTCACCCGGTGTCGTCCCCCATTGGGGGAGAGGGGATAAAGAGCCAACGCTTGGAATGCTCCCTCTTCCCCCGGCGGGGGGAGAGGGCTGGGGTGAGGGGGGCGCCAAGAAACGTACCATATTTAAGAAATCAAGTACTAACGGTTGGGGACCAATCTCCTTCATTAACCCTTATTATGGGGCTTGGCGGATCGTCAGCGGCTTCCGCAGGCCCACAGGCGAAGACGCCTGTGCCACCGGGACGCCTGTGCCACTGGCCCCCCTCGACTCACTCCCCAAAAATTCCTATTTCCCCAGACAAAATTCCCCGAAGATGCGCTCCAGGACCTCGTCTCCCATCTCCTGGCCGGTAATCTCCCCCAACTCCCGGATGGCCTCTTGGAGCTCCAGGCCCACGAGTTCCCAAGGCAGGGCCTGGGGGGATTGTGGTAAAAGGTAAACCGCCAGCAGTTCCCGGGCCCGGGCCAGGCAACCCAGACACCCCTCCAGATGCCGGTGATGCCGGGCCAGGGTGACCATCTCGCCGCTGAGCCGCAGGCCGCCCCCCAGGGCCTGGGCTATCATGGCCTCCTTCAATGCTTCGATCCCCTGGCCGGTGAGGGCGGAAACCGACAGCACCGGGAAGGAGGTGGCCGCCTGCACCTCGGTTTCGCCAAGCGTCCGGGGCAGATCCGCCTTGTTGATCACCGCCAGGCCCCGGCGGCCGCTCATCTCCCGCAAGGCCTGCCGGTCCGCCGCGGCCATGGGCAGACTGCCGTCCAGGAGATAGAGGACCAGATCGGCCTGGGCCAGGCGTTCCCGGGTGCGCTTCATGCCCATCTCTTCCAGGCGGTCCCGGGCCGGACCCAGCCCGGCGGTGTCGCTGAGGCGCACCGGGATGGATCCCAGGGTGATGGTCTCCTCGATAAGGTCCCGGGTAGTGCCGGGAATCTCGGTGACAATGGCCCGGTCCAGGTTAAGCAGGCGGTTCAGGAGGCTAGATTTGCCGACATTGGTCCGGCCGGCGATGACCGCCAGCAGGCCCTCCCGCAATAAGCGGCCTTGCCGGTAGCTGGCGGTGAGGCGCGCCAGGGTTTCCATCCGGGGCGCCAGGGCCTCCTCCAGAAACGCCGGGGCCAGTTCTTCGGCTTCCTCGGGAAAATCCAGGGCCGCCTCCACCCGGGCCAGCAGGTCCAGGAGGTCCTCCCGCAGCCGGGCCAGGCCACGCCCCAGGCCACCCTGGAGATGGCCGGCGGCCACCTGCAGCGCCGCCTCGCTACGGGCCCGGATCACTTCCAGGACCGCTTCCGACTGGGTCAGGTCGACCCTCCCCGAGAGAAAGGCCCGCAGGGTGAACTCGCCGGGCTGGGCCAAACGGGCCCCCCGCTCCAGAGCCAGGGATAAGAGGCGCTCCAGCACCCGGTAGCCGGAGTGGCAGTTGATCTCCACCACGTCTTCCCGGGTATAGGTGTGGGGGGCTCGCATCCAGGTGAGCAGCACTTCGTCGATGATTTCTCCCTGGGAACCGACGATCTCTCCCAGGTAGAGCTGGTGGGAGCGCCACTGGCGGCGGGGGCGGCGGGGGCGAAAGATCTCCCGGGCAATCTCCCGGGCCCGGGGGCCGCTGAGACGGACGATACCTATGCCCGCCTCACCTAAGGGAGTGGAAATGGCGGCGATGGTATCTGCCGGATCAGGCTGGGTCATGCCGGGCCCGGGGCATCCTCCTGGCCTTCCTTCTTTTTGGCGGGGGATATGACCACCTTCTTGTACAGCCCTTCCCCCCGGCTGCTGGTCTTCAGATCCCTGTCCTCCTGAAGGGCCAGATGGACAATGCGGCGGTCATAGGGGTTCATAGGATTCAAGGTGATGGACTTACCGCTCTTTTTCACCTTCTCGCCATAATTCTGGGCCAGGTGCGCCAGGGCCTCGTCGTGCCGGACCCGGTAGGCCTCCACGTCGATGGAGATCCTCACCTTGCGGCGGCTCCGCTTGGCCAGCATCTTGGTGACCAGATATTGCAAGGCGTCCAGGGTCTGGCCCTGCTTACCGATGAGCAGACCGGCGTCCGCGGTTTCGATGCGCAGGCTGATGCGCTCCTCCTCCTGGTGCACGCTAACCTTGGCCTGCTCCTGCATCTTCGCCAGGAGGTTCTCCAGAATCTCCTGGGCCGCGGTCAGCAGGTTTTCTGCCAACTCATCCCGGTGGGCGGCCCGAACCTTCGCCTTCCGGCTCCCCAGGCCAAAGAGGCCTGGGGAGCCCACCGATAAGATCTCGATCTCCAACTGCTCCGGGGACACCTGAAAATGGGCACAAGCCGCCTCAATGGCGTCTTCGGTGCTCTTGCCTTCAAACTCCTTAAACTCCATCAACGCTTCCTCTAAAACTAGGTGAGGTACTTGTTGGTATAGTATTGTTGGATGATGGAAAGCACATTGTTCACCAGCCAATAGATCACCAGGCCGGAGGCGAAGTTCAGAAACATGAAGGTGAAAATTAACGGGAGAAACATCATCATCTTGGCCTGGGCGGGGTCCCCCGGGGAAGGGGTCATCTTCTGCTGCAGGAACATAGTGCCCCCCATGACCAGGGGGGTGATGAGCAGGGGGTCCTTGGTGGACAGGTCCGCCAGCCAGACGATATTGCTAAACGGCAGGGTAGGTATGAAGGAGGCGTGGCGCAGTTCGATGGCAGACCCCAGAACCCTGTACAGGGCAATGAATACCGGCAGTTGTATCACCATAGGCAGGCAGCCGGCCAGGGGGTTGACCTTGAAGGTCCGGTACAGGCCCATCAGCTCCTTGTTCATAGCCTCCTTGTCGTCTTTGTATTTCTCCCGGATCTTGGCCACCTTGGGCTGGAGCTTCTGCATCGCCTTCATGGACTTGTAGCTTTTGTGGTTGGGGTAGAAGAAGAGGATGCGGATCACAAAGGTGAGGATGACGATGGCCCAGCCGTAATTAAGGGAATAGCGCTCAAAAAACTTCAGGGCGTAGAGCAGGGGGTGGCCCAGGAAATCGAACCAGCCGAAGTTGACGGCCCGCTCCAGGCCCAGGCTCTGAAGGTCGTTCAGGTCCTTGGGCCCGAAATAAAGACCATAGGAAAACTGGGCCTCCCGGCCGGCGGGCAGATTCTCCACCGGGGTCCTTAGGCTGGCCACCATGGGTCCCGGAGGGGTCTCCTCAAGCAGCACCAGGGCCTTGGGGGCCGCCTGGGGCACCATGGCCATCAAGAAATAACCCTCGTCCAGCCCGACCCAGTCGATCTTGCCGGTAAAGGTCCGGGGTTCCTTGAGGCCGCCGCTCTTGATCTCTTGCCAGCTATTATTGACGTAGCTGTTGAACCCTATGAAGTTGTAGCGGGAGGCCACCTCCCCGGCAAACCGCTCCCTGAGGTCGAGGTCCAACTGCCCATCCAGGGTTTGGCCGGTTTGGTTCACCGCCTTCACCGCCAGGTCGAAGGCATAGCTGTCCCCCTTAAAGGTGAAGGTCTTGATGAAGGTGAGACCAGAGCTGCTGCGGCCGCTGAATTGCAGGGTACCCTTATCCGCCCCACTGAGGGTGAGGCCCGGCTGGGACGCCACCCAGGATATGGTCCCGTCAGCCCCGGAGAGGCTGCGGCCCTGCCAGCCCAGGTCCAGGGGGTAATCCTGGCCGGGGCCGAAACTCACCAGTTCTTTGGGCTGGGCCAGGGCGTTCTCCGGACTGTGGTAGCGCTCTAAATCCAAAGAGACCGGCCCCAATTTAAACTGGTAGATGGGGGTAAAGGGCAGGCTCTCCAGGTATTTTTTTAACTGGAAGCTTTTCAGGCGGCCGCCCGCATCGGTGAATACCGCCCGAAACAGAGGGGTCTCCACCACCAGGTCCCGGCCCGGATTGGCCGTGACCGGAGCCGGGGCCAGCGGCGGTTGGGTCGCCGGCCTGGCGGGAGCCGGGGCCAGCGGCCCTTGGGCCGGTTGGGTTTGCTGGGCTTGCCTGGTTTGCTGGCTTTCCTGGGTTGGGGAGACCTGGCCCACCCGAGACCGCTGCCCGATATACATGAACACCACAAAGACCGCCATACTCAAGGCGAGGGCAATCATAGCCCGTTTTTCCATGCGTGACTCCTAGGGCACCGGGTCCCAACCCCCGGGGTGAAAAGGATGGCAGCGCAACAGGCGCCGCAGGCTCAGGTAGAGGCCCCGCAGGAAGCCGTGGCGGGCCATGGCCTCGGCGGCGTAATGGGAGCAACTGGGGGCGAACCGGCAGCACGCGGGAAACAGGGGAGCAATCAGCAACTGGTAGGCCCGGATGGACCAGAGGGCCAATCTAATCATGGGCTACCCCCGGGGCCTTCGCCAACAACAGGCCCCCCAACTCCTCCGCCACCCGCCAATAATTCAGGGCTTCCGCCCCCTGTTTGGCCATGATCACCAGGTCCTTTGGGGGCAAAAGTGCCTTATGCCGCCGGAAAAATTCCCGCAGCAGCCGCTTCATGCGGTTGCGCCTGGCCGCCTTGCCGAAGCGCCGGGTCACCACCAACCCCAGCCGGGGGGCGGGGCCCTCCGGGGGCGCCAGGGTGACCCCAAAATGGCGCGAATGCAGCCGCCTCCCCTGGGCCTGGACCCGGAGATAATCGCGACGGCGGCGGAGCCGATCCGCCTTGGTGAAACTAGCGATCCCCTTGCTGGTTGGGGTCGGGGCGGGGGTGGGGCGCCGGTCGACGGAATTGGGGGGAGGGCTCAGGATCACTCCGCCGGCGCTAAACCGTCAAGCGTTTCCGACCCTTGGCCCGGCGGCGGTTGATGACCTGGCGGCCACCCCGGGTGCTCATCCGCTCCAGGAAGCCGTGGGTTCTGGACCGACGTAGATTATGGGGTTGATAGGTGCGCTTCGACATTTGCTCATCCTTATCACGGAACGTTTTCCAACCATTTTATAAACCATTTATAGGTCTTTTTGTCAAGGGACCGCCTAGATTTTCTCCGGTTCCCGGCCTCTTGACTTATCCAGATATCTGCGTCAACCAGGAGAGGCGGTGGCCACCTGTCCTGACCAGGCCATGGTCCCCAAGGCCTGGACATCCTGGAAAGTCAAGGGCCGTTCCTCCAACCGCCCATTTTTAAGTTGAATTTTATAGATGAAATAACATACACTTTAAAGGTTAGAGCTAGATTAGCCCTTTCTTGACTCTAGGGACCGGGTGCCTTTGGGCCCTCTGGCCGGCGCATACCCCACTGGACCTCAGGCAGTGTTTCCATGAAGATTAAGGAGTGTCTATGTTTCTCGATCCCATCCTGGGATGGTTCTCCAATGATTTGGCCATCGACTTAGGCACCGCCAATACCCTGGTTTACGTCAAGGGCAAAGGTATCGTCCTGAGCGAACCTTCGGTGGTGGCGGTGCGCAAAAACGACCGGGACCGCAGCCGGGTGCTGGCGGTGGGCCGGGAGGCCAAGATGATGTTGGGCCGCACCCCGGGCAACATCGTGGCCATCCGCCCCATGAAGGACGGGGTCATCGCCGACTTCGAAATCACCGAGGCCATGCTGCGCCACTTCATCCGCAAGGTACACAACCGCCGCTCCCTGATCCGGCCCCGCATCATCGTCTGCGTCCCCTCGGGTATCACCCCGGTGGAAAAGCGGGCGGTGCGGGAGTCGGCGGAATCGGCCGGGGCCCGGGAAGTCTATCTCATCGAGGAGCCCATGGCCGCGGCCATCGGCGCCGGGCTGCCCATCACCGAGCCCATCTGCAACATGGTGGTGGACATCGGCGGCGGCACCTCCGAAGTGGCGGTCATCTCCCTGGCGGGCATCGTCTATTCCAAATCGGTGCGGGTGGGTGGCGACAAGATGGACGAAGCCATTTTGCAATATATCAAGCGTACTTACAATCTCCTGATCGGCGAACGCACCGCGGAAATCATCAAGACCACCATCGGCAACGCCTTCCCCGGCGAGGTCGAATCCATGGACGTCAAGGGCCGGGACCTGGTCAGCGGCATCCCCAAGATCATCAATATCAACTCCGATGAGGTCCGCCTGGCCATTCAGGAGCAGATCGACGTCATCGTCGCCGCGGTGAAAACCGCCCTGGAGCAGACCCCCCCGGAGCTGGCTGCGGACATCGTGGACCGTGGCATCTATCTGACCGGCGGCGTCGCCCTTTTGAAAGGCCTGGACGACCTGCTCAAACAGGAGACCGGGTTACCCATCAAGATCGCCGACGATCCCTTGACCACGGTGGTTCTGGGTTCCGGCCGGGCCCTGGACAACCTTAACATCCTGAAGGAAGTAATGATTGCTTGAGGCAGTTGGCTTTGCGCCCTAACTTGCGCTACCGCACTCCGTTGATCGTGGCCCTAGCTCTCTTGCTGTTTTTCTCCGTCCTTTCCCTCAGCCTGAAGCAATCACCGGTCATGAAGGAGGTGGAAGGGTTGGTGGTTTCCGCCACTGCCCCCGGATTGCAGGCCCTGGAATCTTTGGGCCGCCGCGGCAGGGGCCTCTGGCAGGGCTACATCGACCTGGTGGGGGCCCGACAGGAGAATGTCCAACTGCACCGGAGCCTGGAGGAATACCAGCAGAAGGAAATCCGTTTTCAGGAAGCCCAGCAGGCCCTGACCCGCCTGGAAGCGCTCTTGGACCTGAAGAGACAGGTGGCCCTGCCGGTGATCGGGGCCCGGGTCATCGCCTACGACTCGTCCATTTGGTCCCGCTGCGCCCTCATCGATCAGGGGAAGGCCCAGGGGGTGAAGACCGGGCTGCCGGTGCTGGCGCCGGAGGGTATCGTCGGGCGAGTCGTGGAGACCTATCCCCAGTACGCCAAGGTGATGCTCATCGTGGACCGCAAGAGCGGCGCCGACGCCATGGTGCAGCGCACTCGGGTGCGGGGCATCCTCCAAGGCCAGGGAGGCAACCGCTGCTCCCTGGATTTCGTCCCCAAGAGCGCCGACGTCCAGGTGGGGGACCTGGTCCTGGCCGCCGGCCTGGCCGGCATTTATCCCAAGGGCTTGGTCTTCGGCAAGGTCACCGAGGCCAACAAAAAGAGCCCCGGAGTCTTCCAGGAAATCGAAGTGACCCCCGCAGTGGACCTGTCGGCCCTGGAAGAAGTCCTGGTGATCAAAGTCGCCAACCTCAGCCTGTCGGAACCATGATCGCCGCCCTTCTCGGATACAGCTTCCTGGCCCTGGCCATTTTCTACCTGCAGAACCTGGCGTTCTTCCCGCAGGTGCACCTGCGGCTGCTGGCCCTGCTGCTGTTCTACCTGGGTTTGCGGCCCTCTCTGGCCCTGGCCCTGGCCCTGGCGGTGGCCGTGGGGGTCTTGCAGGACAGCTATGCCACCACCCCCTTCGGGCTTCACCTGGGCGCGGCCCTGTTGCTGGTGGCAGCGGCCCGCTTCTTTTGCCAGCGTCTGCCCCAGCAGCGATTCGGCCTCCAGGCGGTGGCCTGCCTGCTGGCCCTGGTCCTGCAAGAGGTCTTCCTGCAGGCGAGTCTCATCACCTTGGGCTACGAAGGAGGACTGGCCTGGGGGCAGCTGTCTCATCACGCCGCGGAAATTCTGTTTACCGCGGCCCTGGGGCCTTTGATGTATTTACTGGTGCGCGGCCTGGAAAGATATCTGGGCCGCTACGGCTGGCGCCCCAGGAGCCAGCCCGGGTTTTACCGGCCTCTGGCGTAATGGTGGGGCGGCTGTCTCCCCGGCCGCCTCAAGGCGGACGGATTACTGCGGCCTGTCCCACCAAATACCAGGACAAGACCTTACAAAGACGAGACCACTGACTGAGAGCGCCATGGCCCACCCCAAGCTGAATCTGGAAGAAAACTATTTAGGGGACTTTAAGTTCCTGGGAACTTCCAGCGGCGGCGCCATGCCCCTGGATGAACAGGAGCGGGTGCGGCGCCATTTTTCCGCGGTGGCCCTCATCGTCCTTGCCCTCTTTGCCCTCCTGTTCCTGCGCCTCTGGTTTCTGCAATTGGTGCAGGGTGAACACCTGCGCCAGCGCTCGGAACAAAACCGCATCCGCCTCATAGACCTGCCCCCCTGGCGGGGCAAGATTCTGGACCGCGACGGCCAGGTTCTGGTGGGCAACCGGCCCAGCTACGAACTGATGGCGGTCTTGGAAGACGTGGGAGACATTGCGCTCCTGAGCCGCCGGCTGGCGATTTTGCTTCATATGGATCAGAAGCAGATCGCCGCCCAGTTGGAAAACGCCCGGGCCAACGGCCTCTACCAGGTGCGCCTCCGGGGAGACCTGAGCTGGGAAAAACTGGCCCAAGTGGCCACTTATCAACCGGAGTTGCCCGGAGTCCTGGTGCAGCTCCAGCCCAAGCGGGAGTACCGCCAAAATGGGCAGGCGGCCCATGTCCTTGGTTATCTGGGGGAGATTAGCGAAGCCCAGCTCAAGAGCGGCAAGTTTGCCAATTACAAGGTGGGGGACTACGTGGGCCGTTTCGGCATCGAACTGGCCTGGGATAACTATCTCATGGGCGCCCGGGGCCACCGCCGCATCGAAGTGGACGCTTATGGCCGGGAATTCGGCCAAATGGACTCGATTTCCCCAACCCCCGGGGCCAACGTCTACCTGACCTTGGATAGCCGCATGCAGCAGGAGGCCGAGGATTGCCTGGAAGGCAAGGCGGGAGCCATTGTCGCCCTGGATCCCCGTTCCGGCAAGATTCTGGCCATGGCCTCTTCCCCAGCCTTTTCCCAGGAGGCCTTTGAGCGGGGGCTGCCGCCTCAGGAATGGCAACGGCTCAGCCAGGATAAGAGCCATCCCCTGGAAAACCGCGCTCTCCGGGGACAGTATCCCCCAGGTTCCACTTTCAAAATTATCATGGCGGTGGCCGGCCTGGAAGAGAAGGTCATCACCCCCGAAACCACCTTTAATTGCACCGGGTCCCTGGTCTGCGGCGACCACGAGTTCAAATGCTGGAAAAAGGGCGGCCACGGCAAGGTCAATCTCCATCGGGCCCTGGTGGAATCTTGCGACGTCTATTTTTATAACCTGGGGGAGAGGCTGGGGATTGACCGCATTGCCAAGTGGAGCCGCCGCTTCGGCCTGGGACAACCCAGCGGCCTGCATCTGGATAAAGGGATGCCCGGGCTGGTGGCCTCCAGCGAATGGAAAAAGGCCCGCTTCCACCAGGCCTGGCACGAAGGGGAGACCCTGTCGGTTGCCATTGGCCAGGGCTATAACCTGGTCACCCCGCTCCAGATGGCCCAGGTGGCCGCGGCCATAGCCAACGGCGGCCTGATCTATGAGCCGCAGTTGGTGGAAAAAACTGAGAGTCCAACCGGAGAGGTTCTCTTTCAGTCCCAGCCGCAGGTCAAGTATCGCCTGGGGGCCAGTCCGGCCACCATCGCCGCGGTGCAGAAGGGCCTGGAGGGGGTGGTGGCGGAGGAGGCCGGGACCGGCAAGGCGGCCCGCCTGGCCCAGATCCAGGTGGCCGGCAAGACCGGCACCGCCCAGGTAGTGGCCACGGAGAGGCTGGCAGAGGAGAGAAAAGGCGGTGCCACCGAGAAGATCGGCAAGTATGAAAACCATGCCTGGTTCGTGGGTTACGCCCCGGCGGCCAACCCCCGGGTGGCCGTGGCGGTGCTGTTGGAACACGGCGGCCACGGAGGCACGGATGCCGGGCCTCTGGCCCGGCGGGTCATCGCCGCGGCCTTCCGGGAGCACGAGCCCCGGGTGGCCCAATCGGAATAATACGGTTTTCAGTTTTCGGTTTTCGGTTAAAAGAAAAATAAAACTGCCTTGCCCCCCTTCAATCTGATCTGACCTGCGCCTCCCCGCCGTCCCAGCCATATTTGCCGATAAGGCGCACGAAGCGGCAGCCGCCGTAGTATTCGTACTTCAACCCCTCCCCGGTCTGGCGCACGCAGGTCAGGGTTTGGGTGAACCTGTCCCCCACCGGAATCACCAGCCGTCCCCCCACGGCCAGTTGCTCCACCAGGGGCCTGGGGACCTGGGGGGCCCCGGCGGTGACTATGATGCCGTCGAAGGGGGCCTCCTCCGGCCAGCCCAGGGTGCCGTCCCCCACCCGGATGCGAATATTCCGGTAACCCAAGGAGTCCAAGATCGATCGGGCTTGATCCGCCAGGCTGCTCCTGCGGTCGATGCTGAAGACCGCGGCGGCCAACTCCGCCAGGACCGCCGCCTGGTAGCCGGAGCCGGTGCCAACCTCCAGGACCCGCTCCGTCTCCTTGAGCTCCAGGATCTCGGTCATGAGACCCACGATGTACGGCTGGGAGATGGTCTGGTCTTCCCCGATGGGCAGGGGATAGTCACCGTAGGCCTGGCTCCAGAGGTGCTCAGGGACAAAGCGGTGCCGGGGCACCTGGCGCAGCGCGGCCAGCACCCGGGGGTCGGCCACCCCCCGGGCCCGGATTTGCTCTTTCACCATGCGGTCCCGGGCCGCGGCAAATTGATCCTCGGGCATGAAATATTCCTCTCAGGAACAGCTTCCAGCAGCAAGGCGTACCGGCCGCGGTCACCAGGCGCGACCCGCCTGGGCCCCTTATCCGGCCAGATCGTTAAAATAATATTCCCCCTCGTTCCCAAGTTCAACTTGGGAACGAGGATTCAAGCAGGTTTTTGCAGGGGAAGCTCGAAAATTGTTTTCTCAGGCTAAAAATTTTCCGCGGCGGGGCAGGCGCCGGTGAGTGCCAGGATGATGGATCAGAGGCTGATTCTTTGATATCATTACCTTATGGAATCGATGGCCCACTGCCTTTTTCACCCGGACCGGGAGGCCTGGGTCCAGTGCCAGAAACATGAATTGGGATACTGCCGGGAGTGCTTAGAAGCCTGCCGGGCCTGCACCGACCCCTGCCTCTACTGCAAGTTCCGCCCGGGCTGCGTCATCTGGGAGCTCTGCCGCAAGGAGGCCAAAAAACGCTGCCAGGAAGAGGGGTGATGCACCAGCCGGAGTGCGTCTCTTTCACAGCTTCTTCTCCCACCTGAGCAAATCGGTCACCTGGGCCAGGGTGCGGCCTTCCTTGATCTCCTCCCGGATGCGATTCTCCTTTTCCAGGACGTCCATGGACCGGTTGGCGTATTCCACCGCCAGGATCCGGGGCAGGACCACCACCCCATCGTCATCCCCCAGGACCCAGTCGCCGCTCTCCACCTTGACGCCCCCCACCCGGATGGGCACCCCGATCTCTCCGAAGCCCTTGGGTTCCCCGGCGTTGGGCATCACCAGGCGGGAGAAGGCCGGAAAACCCAGCCTGGCGATGTCGCCCGAGTCTCGGATGGCGCCGTCGATCACCACCCCGTTTAGTCCTCGCTGCAGGGCCGAATTGGTGGCCAGCTCCCCCCAGATGGCAGGCCCCACCCCGCCGGCATCGATGACCACCACGTCCCCCGGCTGGGCCAGGTCGATGGCCTCCACCGGCTTGGCCCAATCCCCGGGATAGGTCCGCACCGTCAGGGCCGGGCCTACCAGGCGGATCCCGGGAAACAGGGGCCGCAGCCCCTCCAGAACCCCGCTCCGGTGCAGGGCGTCGGAGAGATTGGCGCTGGAGACCAACTCCAGCACCCCCCGGATCTCCTCCTCCCCCACCCGTTTGAACAGGGTGGTGGGAATCACCGCGCCCTCATCCAGGGCCCGGCGGATCTCCCGGGTGGCCGCGGCCGGGTCCTTGGCCTTGGTGATGGCGCCCCCCACGATGACGTAGCCGGCCCCGTGGGCCACCGCCTGGGCGGCGGTCTCGGAGTTGATCCCTCCGGCCACTCCCACCGGCACCCGCACCGCCCCGCTGACCGCGGCCAACACCGCAAAGGGGTCTTGTCCCCCGCCCCGCATCTGCTCGTCAATGGCCACGTGCACCGAGATGTAGTCCGCCCCCAGCTCCTCCACCTGGCGGGCCCGGGCCAGCGGGTCGGCCACCGCGATGAGGTCCACCGCAATCTTGGCCCCGTAATTCTTGCCGGCCTGGACACACTCGGCAATGGTGGCATCGGTGGCGGTCCCCAGCACGTCGACGATCTGGGCCCCGGCCTTGGCCGCGACCTCCACCTCCACACGCCCGGCATCCATGATCTTCATGTCCGCCACGATGACCTTGCCGGGGAAGAGGCGCCGCAACTCCCGCACCGCATCGAGGCCTTCGCTCTTGATCAAGGGGGTGCCGGCCTCCACCCAATCCACCCCGGCGGGCACCGCCAACTCCGCCACCTGCACCGCCCGGTGCAGGTCCACAAAATCCAGAGCCAGTTGCAATATGGGAGGCATGTGATTATCCTTGGGATTCTTTGCTGAGAAAGAAGAATAAGTTGCCAGTTCCCAGTTCCCAGATTTACTGGTAACTGACAACCGGGAACTGGTAACTAACTACTCCAAATCGGCGTGACGGTCCAGGATTTCTCCGTAGTCGTGGCCGGTGCGCCTCCGGTAAAGGAGGAGGACCACCGCCTCCAGGAACAGAAAGGCGGCCTGTTCGAAGAGGCTGCCGGGGCATTGGACCGAGGCGGTCTCCTGGGTCCGGGTCAGCTTGGTGGTGCCGGGGATGGTGATGACCACCTGGGCTTCCCGGCCGATGGTGGAGTCGGTATGGGCGGTGAGACCCAGGGTGCGGGCCCCCACGGTGTTGGCCCGGCGCTGCATCTCCCGGGGCTGGGCCGTCTCCCCCGAGCCGGACATCACCACCAGCAAGTCACCCGGGCGGATGCGGGGGGTGGTGGTCTCTCCCACGAAATAAACGGCATACCCCAGGTGCATCAGCCGCATCAAGAAGCCCCGGAGAATAAAGCCGGAGCGGCCGCTGGCGCACCCGAAGATGCGGGGCGCGCCTTTAAGCTCCCTGATCAGGGTCTCGGCCATCTCCGGAGTAATTTGGGCCAGCACGCCGCCCAGCTCCTGGTGCATATGGTCCAAGGCCACGGAAAATTTCATGGTCTCCGGGGATTGAGACAAAAAAGCCCCCCGCGGCTGTCCCGGAAGGCAATCCCTCTTGTCCATCATTCCCTCCTTGCAGTCCCAGTCCACCGCTTGGCCGGATCCAGGCTTCCAATTTTATGGAGGAATCTTGACCAAAACTATCACAAGCTAGGAAAAATTACCAGGAATCTTCTCAGGTTCCTCAGATTTGCCCAATTTTTTCTAAGATACGGGCGTGGAACCTGGGCAGGCGCAGTAGTGCCCGGCAAGATTTTGCTATGAGGCAGGCAGCAGAAAATTGTTTGAACTTAGGAATGCCCACTAGCTAATCAATTCATGGAATTTACAAGCTATTTCCCTCTCCCCCCTTGGGGGGGGAGAGGGCAGGGTGAGGGGGGTATGGAACGGCCGATGAAGCCACCCCTCACCCGGTGTCGTCCCCTCGCAGGGGAGAGGGGATTTAATTGCATCGGTATAATATGTTGATATCACTGAAATTACAATGGTCTAGAGTTTAACTGCGAGATAGTGTAATCTTCTCCATGCAATTTTGTTGCCGGACACTACTGGGGCAGGCGGGGTGTTCAGGGCTCAACAGGCTCCTTCAGCCTTCAAACTTCTCGTCGAAGACCTTCATGGCGCAGAAGCGGCCGCACATGGTGCACTGGTCTTCCCGGGCCCGGCTCAGGTCCCGGTAGCGCCTGGCCTTGGGGGGATTGACCGAGAGCTGGATTTGCGTGTCCCAGTCCAGGGCCCGCCGGGCCTTGGACATGGCCAGGTCCCAATCGGCGGCGCCGGGCCGGCCCAGGGCGATATCCGCGGCGTGGGCCGCGATGCGGGAGGCCACCACCCCGTCGATGACGTCCTCCACCTCCGGCAGTTTCAAGTGTTCCGCCGGGGTGACGTAGCACAGAAAGGACGCCCCCAGGGAGGCGGCCAGGGCCCCGCCGATGGCCCCGGAGATGTGGTCGTAGCCCGAGGCCACGTCGGTGACCAGGGGCCCCAGGACGTAAAAGGGGGCGTTGCTGCAATATTTCTGCTGGAGACGGACGTTTTTGCGAATGGCGTTCAGGGGTAGATGACCCGGGCCTTCCACCATCACCTGGACCCCCTTGGCCCAGGCTCGTTGGGTGAGCTCACCCAGAACCTTCAGTTCGTGGAGTTGGGCCCGATCGGTGGCGTCGGCCAGGCATCCGGGCCGCAGCCCATCCCCCAGGGAGAGCGTGAGATCGTGGCTCTGGGCAATCTCCAGCAGTTCGTCATATCTCTCATAAAAAGGATTTTCCCGGCCGGAACGCCGCATCCAGGCGGCGAGGAAGGCCCCGCCCCGGGAAACCACCCCGGTGACCCGCCTGGCAAGCAGCGGCAGGGCGGCCCGGGTGACGCCGCAGTGCACCGTGACGAAGTCCACCCCCTGGCGGCCGTGGTGGCGCACCATCTCCAGGAGATCGTCGCCCCGGACCTCTTCCAGGCTGCTGGCCTGGGTCATGATCTGATAGATGGGCACGGTGCCGAAGGGGGCCGGGCATTGGGCCAGCAGGGCGGTGCGGATATCGTCCAGGGCGCCGCCGGTGGACAGGTCCATGATCGCGTCCGCCCCGAACTCCAGGGCCGCGGCCAGCTTGGCCTGCTCCTTTTCCAGGTCGCAGTCGTGAGGGGAAGTGCCGATATTGGCGTTGATCTTGACCCGCACCCCCTGGCCGATGGCCAGCGGCCTAAGCCCTAAATGCCCGGGATTGGCCGGCAGCACCAGGGTGCCCCGGGCCAGACCCTGGCGAATCACCTCCGGGGCCAACCCTTCCCGCCCGGCCGCCTGCTCCATGGCCGGAGTGATCTTCCCTGCTAATGCCGCCTCCCGCTGAGTCATAATGATATTTTATCTTAATGAGGGGGAAAAAGGAAGGGTTAAAGGGCGACCCAGCGGGTCGCCCCTACTCCCTAAATTGTGGGGATTGGGGGAGGGGGCGTGGGGGAGTTTTTTGTAAGAGTAAGGGCCGTCGGCCACTTACAATCCCTCCCCCAATCATCTATTCCCCCTCGTCCTCCTGGAAGAGAAGGCTGGCCAGGGCGGGCCAGTCCGCCACTTCCAAAAATGGGTGGGGCCGGCGGTTCCAGGGTTGGGCGAAGAGGATGGGAGTGATCCCGTGGTCGGACAAAAGCAGGCAGGTTTCCAGGCGATCCTCCACGAAGAACCGGATCTTTTGGTCCCGGAGGTAATGGAGTTTGCTGTCGGGATCACCGGTGGCCACCACCCGGATATCCTGGGGCGGCACCTGGGCCAGGGTACGCTGCAGCCAGGTCCGGATGGGCCCGGCCTGGTCCCGGGCGGTAACGAACAACAGGGGCTTCTCCCGGGCCAGGCGGGTGAGGACCGCGACTGCCTGGGGAAAGGGCTCCACTGCCAGTTGGTGGGGGCGGTCAATGAGTTCCCGGATCAGTTCGGCAATGATCCGGGGCTCCAGATCCAGACAGTCCTCCAGGGAAAACGTGGTGATGTGCTCGTAGCGCAGATGGTGGCCGCAGTCGTAGCGCTCCCGGGCCAGGGTGAGGAAGGTGGTCATGATGTCGGCCACCACCCCGTCGATGTCGAAGGCCAGGGAGTCCAGGGGAATGAAAGGTAGCTTGTTGGACCTTATACAATTATCGTTTTGCTTCATAGTTACTAGGACATTAAAAACGAGTTTATTACCCCCATTTTCTAAAGGGGGCAGGGGTGATTAAATAACGTCTAAATAATCCCCCTAAATCCCCCTTTAGGAAAGGGGGACTTAAACGCCACTTAGTTTAGGATTAATCTTTAGTTGATGGGTCAATTATCCAACCTTCATTAATATCACAATCAGGAGGAACTCCATAATTATTTTGGGAATATGCCCATCCGGCCTGGACCGCACAAAGAATGGCATCTAACCAATCTCCACCGTGATCCTCAATACATTTTTCTTTACAATTTCCTCTAAGTTCAACACAAAAACCATATAATTCTCTAAACCTATTTTCTTTCACTTGTGAAATAATATTGGTTCTGGCTGCTAATTTTCTTGACTGATCACCATTATTCCCTTTATATGATTCTCTCCCAATGAGGTTCCTTGCCGCTAAGCCAGGATACGCTTCTATAACGATTCTATTAGACTCTCTCCTAAGACAAGGAACTATACTATTATCTGATTTAAGTAATCGTCTTGCGCCCTGGAAAAACATTTTTCCAACCGGAACTCCATATAACTTCATCGGACTAAGAGAGCCTGCTCTTACATCGGTAATCCGTCGATGCTCCTTATCCCTATATGCCCTGGTATTTTTATAAGCTGTCAGGAGTCCCTCAAATTGCTCCTTACTCAATGATGAAACGTACTTTACATATTCCTCCCATGATTCAGCCCAGTTTAGGTTAATAATCAATTTTTTAGGTTGACCGAATGGGAAATCAATTCCTGCAATCCAAGGTCCATTATCATTTAACAAATCTTCAAATTCGTTCCAATCATTTAAAGGGAATAGATCAGTTACGATTAAAACATCATCTTGTAGTCTGCAATGAGAACAGGTGATCGGATTATTCCTGCGAGGAGCACTGGTAAAATCGATCCCATAGACAAGCATTATTTATCTTCCTGCGTTAAAGTCGCCATGATCTCCAGCACTTCCTCGTCATCCAGATCATACCAGTTTACATAGGCGTCGGCCACCGCGAAAGACCAGCCGCTCCGGACGTTGAGGCAGAGGAGTTCGTCCACCTCGGGCAGAAGGTCTGGCACGGTGCGCTCCGAGGCGGTGGGCACCGCCACCAGGATCTTACCGGCGCCCCGGCGCTTCAGGAATTGCACCGCGGCCCGCATAGTAAAGCCGGAGGCCAGGCCGTCGTCGACGATGATGGCCGGCTCTCCCGCCAGTTCCGGGTAGGGCCGGCCGCCCCGCAGCCTCTGTTCCCGCCGGCGGCTGACCGCGGCGGCCTTGGCCATCTGGGCGGCGATCTCTTCGTGAGTCAGGGGCAGCCGCCGGAGCAGGTCCTCATTGAAGATGGCTTTCCCCTCAGGGTCCAGGGCCCCGAAACCGGCCTCGGTGGTCCAGGGGAGCTGGATCTTGCGCACGATGAGCAGGTCCAGAGGGAGGGCCAGACCCCGGGCGATCTCCGCGGCCACCGGCACGCCGCCGGCGGGAATGGCAAACAGGTGCAGCTTCCGGCCGCGCTGGGCCAGGAGGCGCTCCGCCAGCAGCCGGCCGGCGTCGGCCCGGTCCTCAAAGACCCGGAGACGATTTCTTAAATGGGGCTCTTCACTGAGTCTGCCCATGGTCGGCAAAATTCCTCGGCCAGGGCGGCCACCCGCCGGAGAAACTCCGCCTGGCTGAGGCGGGCGCCGGTGAGGCCTCCCCTGAGGTTGATTTCCGAAAGATAAGTTTCACCGTCCGGGCCGACAAGGAGGTCCAGGATGGCGTAGGGAAATTTTCCCCGGGCCATGACCTGGCGGCAGAAAAGCAGATGGGCCGGGACCAGCGCCGCCGGCCGTGAGGCGCCGCCTTGATAGAGATTCTTGCGGAAGCTGTGGGGGTTGACCCGCTCATAGGCTTCGGCATAGTCAGCCACCACCACCACCCGCAAATCCCTGGCCCCTTCCAGGAGGGGCTGCACCACCAGGGGATAGGGCATCGGCTGGAGCCCCGCCAGGCTATAGAGGGACTCCAGGGAAGGCCAGCAGCCCACCCCCAGGCCCAGGTGGCCCCGGTCCCGCTTACTGGCCACCGCGCCTCTGTGCCGGCTGGCAAACCGGGAGAGATTGGCGGCCAGATCGCCGAGCCCGTAAGCCACGAAGGTGCCGGGCCCCATGAACTCCCCCAGCGCCTCCGCCTGGGCGGCCTTGGAGCGGGCCAGGAGTTGGGCCAGGGCCGGGGGGAACAGGGCCACCCCCCGCTCCGCCAGGTCCAGCAGTTTGAACTCCTCGCCGGGCCGCAGGGCCAGGGGGCCGAGCACCGCGTCCCCGGCGCGCAAGCCATGATAACTTTCGCGAAATTCGACAATGCTCCGGATCAGACGCGATTCCCGGTCCATTTTTCTTTAAGGGTGCTCAGAAACAGTATTGTCCGGCAACAAAATTGCAAGGGGAAGATTACACTATCTCGCAGTTAAACTCTAGACCATTGTAATTTCAACGATATCAAGATATTATATCGATGCAACTAAATCCCCTCTCCCCTGCGAGGGGACGACACCGGGTGAGGGGTGGCTTCATCGGGCGTTGCATACCCCCCTCACCCTGCCCTCTCCCCCCAAGGGGGGAGAGGGAAATATCTTGTAAATTCCATGAATTGATTGGCTAATGGGCATACCTTAAGTTCAAACAAATCCCTACTGCCTGCCTCATAGCAAAAACCTTGCCGGACACTACTGGCTCAGGAGGCATTCGGGGCGAGGCTAGGCGCGGCCAGGTTAGCCCCGGTCAACCAGTCTGGCGGATCTGCCGCCGGCAAAAGCCCGTAGCTGCCGATACGAACCATAAAAGAAGCCTGCCCTATTATAGGGCAGGCTTCCCAACGAAATAAACTAAAATTTCCAGGTTGGTTAACCTGATTGGTTACAGGCCGACAATATTCTTGTGCAGTTCCCTGGTCTTTTCCAGGCGGGCCCGATCCCGCTTCGCCACCAGGGCCGCCAGACGGTCCTGGATGCGCCGGTAAAAGGTGGCATTGATATCCTCCCCACGGGCGTGGGCGTTGATAAGTTGGCGGTAGCAGCAGATCATCTTGGAGATCATGGAGACCGCATACTCCCGCCCCTGGACCTTGATGCAGGCCAGCCCCAGGTCGAGGTAAGCCTTCAATTCTTCGCCCAGAATGGCGAAGGCCACGTTGGGATGCAGCCGGACGCGGTCGTTGATGGCCTCGATCTTCTCCGGGGGCTGCCCCCGCCGGGAAAGGACCTGGCGCCGCTGGTCTTCGCTGAGGAGGCAGATCCGGAAACAACTGCCGCTACGGTCCGGCCAGCCTTCGTATTCCACGATCTCGTTGCCGTCTTCGTCGCGGTAGACCTTGCGGACATAGGTATCCGCAATTAGTTCGTGGAACATGCAATTGCCCACCCCGCCGATGCAGCGGTTACCGTGGACCAGCACCTCGGTCTTTAATCCCAGTTCGTCCGCCTCTTGCTTAAACCGGGTCAGCTTCTCCACCGTATTGATCTCGGTGGAGGCCACCAATTGGCTGGCTCCGTAAGATTGAAAGCGGGCCATCTCCTCCTGGGTCTGGATATTGCAGCCGACGCTGGCGTGGATGACCAGTTGCGGGAACTGCCGGTGCACCGCCTGCATCACCGCCGGGGTCTTGACGATCACCCCTTCGATACCGAAGTGGGCATACTTCTCCACCTTTTGCACCACCAGGGGAATTTTTTCCGGCGGGATTTCGGCGTTTAAAGCCACCCGCACCTTTCCCTGGTAGTTGGCGGCAATGCGCACCGCCTCAGCGATGTCGCTGTCTTCCAACTCCCATTGGCACTTGCGACGACTGAAGCCCTTGGCCCCCACGTACACGGCGTCGGCGCCGTTCTTAAAGACTCCCTCCACCATTTCCAGGCTGCCGCCTGGAGCCAACAGTTCGGTAATCATTACTCTCCCACACCTCCCTGAGCCTCTGCCAAAAGGTTCCTAGGCTCTGCGACACCCTCAACGCCAGTGCCTCCGGTAACCCCCAGGAAATGGTGGGTTCCTGCTCTGCGCCTGCTCCCGCCGGCCACTCGAACTTTCCGGATGGTGGCGAGTTTTCTCCTTAGTTTATTATAAGTCTGTTAAAGATTAATTTCAATTATTATTGTTAGAAATCTATCAAATTTTACAGATGCCGATTTTGCGGTTCAGCCCCGCAGATAGGCAATGGCCAAGGTGAAGCAGAGCCCGATTTCCACCGCCCAGCTAAGCAGGTAAATCAACAGCTCCATGCCGGAACCATAATCTTTCTCCTGCAGGATGCGATTCGGTTCCCGGAGGATGTCCCAGGAGCTGATCTCTTTGTCAGCCGCCATGATAAGCTATCTCCTTTCAGAAAAATTTGGCCACCAGCTCCCTGAGGGCGCTTCCTGGAAAATTTGGCATAAAGTTCCCCCCGGAGACTGCTCAGAAAAAGTCGGCTAAAAGCTCCTTTACAGGACGCTGCGGTTGTTGTCGCACCAGGGGACCGGCCCCGAGGACCGGATGGATTTCCTCCAGCAAGGGGCGAGGCCGTTTGAAGATCACCCCGATGGGAATTCTCTCCCCCCACTCCCTGCCTTTCTGGAAGGCCCAAATTTCGTTCTCCGGGTCGTAGCCCGCCTCCTCCTCCACCTGGTAAACCCGAGCCTGGAACCATTGATAGGTGTTGATCCGGTTAAAGGTGACGCATGGCTGCAGCACCTCCATCAGGGCGAAACCCCGGTGGCTGAGGGCCTCTTTGTAGAGGCCGGTCAGATGCTCCACCATGCCGGCGAAGCCCCGGCCCACCCAGGAGCAGTCCTGGCTCACCGCCAGGGCCAGGGCGTGCAGGGGCGGGTAGGCCACCCCATCCGGCTGCAGCAGGGTCTTGAAGCCCTGGTCGGTGGTGGGGGAGGCCTGGCCCTTGGTCAGGGCGTAAACCTGGTTGTTGTGCACCACCAGGGTGAGATTGGGGTTGCGCCGCAGGGTGGCCAGCAGGTGGTTGCCCCCCTCGCCGTAGCAGTCACCGTCGCCGGCTTCGGCCACCACCGCCATCTCGTGGTTGGCCAGCCGCGCCCCGGTGGCCAGGGGCAGGGTGCGGCCGTGGATGCCGTTGAAGGTGTTGCACCTGAGGTAATGGGGAAATTTTCCCGACTGACCGATCCCCGAGACCATGAGGAGGCCTTCCGGCTTGATCTCCAATTCCGCCAGGGCCTGCTTGAAGGCCTTGAGTATGCCGAAGTTGCCGCAGCCCGGACACCAGGCCGCAGGGAGGCCTTGATAAAGTTCCAGGGGCAGCATCAGGCGTGGCCCTCCAGACTCCGCAGGATATATTCCGGGGTAAAGGGAGCGCCGTCGTACCTGAGGACCAGATGATCGGCGGCGATCCCGGTCTCCTGACGCAGGAGGCGGTCAGCCTGGCCGGTGGCGTTCATCTCCACCATCACCAGCTTGTTGGCGCCTTTTAAGGCCGTGGCCACCGCCATCGCCGGGAAGGGCCACAGTTCGCTGAGGTGCACCATGCGGGCCGGGGCGCCGGCCTCATTCAGCCGGGCCACCGCTTCCGTCACCGGCCCCAGGCTGGAGCCCCAGCAGACCAGGGCCAGGGGGGCCGCCGCCGGGCCAGAGGTGGAGATGCCGTTGAGCTCGCGCCCCAGTTTTTTCAATTTGCGCAGGCGCTTGTCGTGCATCTGCACCCGTACCAGCAGGTCTTCGGTGAGGTGGCCGTCCGGGGTGTGCTCGTCGGAGTCGGCCACCACCAGTTCCGAACCGAAACCCGGCAGGCGCCGGGGCGAAACGCCGTCGGCGGTGATGGCGTAGCGCTCATAGACCGCCGCCGCCGGCCCCAGCTTAAGGGCCCGCTGGATCTCCACCTTCTCGGGAAAATCGCCGGCCTCATGGGTGAAGTTGACGTCGGCAAGGTATTGATCGGTGAGGAGAAACACCGGCAACTGATAGCGCTCCGCCAGATTGAAGGCCCGGGCCGCCAGGGCGAACGCCTGGGCCGGAGTGCCCGGGGCCAGCACCGCCCGGGGAAAATCCCCCTGCCCGGCATAAAGGACGAAGCTCAGGTCACCCTGCTCGGTGCGGGTGGGCAGCCCGGTGCTGGGGCCGGGGCGCTGGGCCTCCACGATGACCAGAGGCGTCTCGCTGCACCCCGCCAGTCCCAGGGTTTCCACCATCAGGGAAAAACCGCCCCCGAAGGAGCCGGTCATGGCCCGGACCCCGGCGAATGAGGCCCCCAGGGCCAGGTTAATGGCGGCGATTTCGTCTTCCGCCTGCTCCACCACCACCCCCCAGCGGGCGGCCCGTTGCCCCACGGCGTTGAGGACGCTGCTCCACGGGGTCATGGGGTAGCCGCTGATAAATTGCAGGCCCGCGGCCAGGGCTCCCAGGGCCAGGGCCTCATGGCCGCTGATCAGGAGACGGGGCGCCGGCGCCGGGGTGATCCCCGCCAGGGAATGGCCGTTGCCCAAGGCCGCCCCCAGCTTATAACCGGCGGCGGCGGCCCGGTGGTTCCAACCCACCACCTCGGCGCCCTTGTCGGCAAACGCCTCCAGGAGCAGGCCCATCATGGGCACCAGGGAGACCTGGAGCAGCCCCAGGATGGCGCCGCTGGCGCCGGCGTTGACGGCGATCTCCGCGGCCTGTTTCTCCGGCAGCAGGGTAGCCGTCTCCAGGGGAAGCTTCAGCCCCCGGGCGGGCAAGTCCCGGACCTGGGAGGCATCATAGATGATGACCCCATCCGGGGCCAGTTCCCCCTGGTGCAGGTGGACGGTCTCCTGGTTCAGGGCCACCAGCAGGTCCACCCCTTCCCGGGAAGAGATCAGGGGCGCATCCGCCACCCGGATGCGGTTGAAGAGATGGCCGCCGCGGATGCGGGACTCATAGGACTGCACGAACAGCACCTGGCAGCCCTGGCGCACCAGGGTCTTGGCCAGGGGAGTAGTGATGGCGTGCACCCCCTGCCCTGCCGCCCCACCGATCAAAATATTGATATCAATGGCCATGCCCAGGCTTGTTCCCCGCCGAGCGCAGATGATTGTGAATAATTACTCAAATAGGGGCGCTTGTCAATATAAATAGCCTGCTTTGGTGAGGGGTATCTTAAAAATAAGCATGGGCGGGAAAGTCGGCAAGGTTGCCCAGGCTCAGTCTTAATTTAGGTTTTCGACGAGCAGATTTTTGGATAAACCTCTTGACTCCGTACTAGGGTACGGGACTTATATTAAAGCTGAGGAAAATAATGAAGGAATTAACTAGCGGCGCATTAGCAAAGCTGCGGGAGTCAACGTCTTTGGCTTCAGGTCGGTAAAGGAGTACCACTTTCGCTGTAGGGGCGGACCCAGGTGTACGCCCCTGGCGGAATCACTTCGGCTTGTGTTCGGTAAAGGAGTGCCACAATTTATGGAGAAGGCCGTCCTCGTGGTCCTGGCCCGGGTTTCCCTGGGCCGCCTGGGCCTGGGCCTCCGCCACTTCTTCCTCGGCCAGCTCTTCCAGCAGGTGCCGCTGCCGCGGCGTCAGGGTGTGGGGGACCAGCACCCGCACCTCCACCAGCAAGTCGCCCTTGCGGGAGCCTTTGGGATAGGGCACCCCCTCCCCCTTGAGACGGATGGTTTCACCGGGTTGGGTCCCCGGAGGGACCACCAGCTCCCGGCGGTCTTTGAGGGTGGGGATGGTGAGGCGGGTCCCCAGGGCCGCCTGGACAAAGGAGATGGGCACTTCCAGATGCAAGTCGTAGCCCTCCCGGCGGAAAAGCTCGTGGGGCCGGACCGACAGGACGATATAGAGGTCACCCGGCGGCCCGCCGTAGGCGCCGTCGTTGCCCTCCCCGGGCATCACCAGGTGGGTGCCGCGGTCCATGCCCGGCGGGACCTTCACCTTGATCTTCTTCTTTTCCCGCAGCCGCCCTTCCCCGTTGCAGGCGGGACAGGCTTCCGCGAAAAATTCCTTCATCCCCTGACAGCGGGGACAGGTGGTGGTGATCTGAAAGATACCGTGGCTGCGGGAAACCACCCCCCGGCCGGCGCACTGGGGACAAGGGACGCGCCTGGTCCCCGGTTTGGCCCCGGAACCACCGCAGGTGCGGCAGTTCACTACCCGGGGGACCTCCACCGTCACTTCGCTGCCCAGGGTGGCGTCGAGAAAATCAAGGGTCAGATCGTAGCGCAGGTCGGTGCCGGGCTGGGGACGGGGACCGCCGCCCATGCCGCCCATACGGCCCATGCCGCCGAAGCCCCCCATGCCCAACATGTCTTCGAAGATGTCGCCGAAGGACCGGAAGATGTCGCCGAAATCCCGGAAGCCGGTGAAGCCGGTGGACGAGACCCCTGCATGGCCATAGAGATCGTAGAGACGGCGCTTTTCCGGGTCGTGCAAGACCTCGTAGGCCTCAGCCGCCTCTTTGAACCGCTCTTCGGCTTTGTGGTTACCGGGATTGCGATCCGGGTGGTTCTTAAGGGCTATCTGCCGGTAGGACTTCTTGATATCGTCGATGGAGGCGTTGCGCGCCACTCCCAAAATGGTGTAGTAATCTAGTTTTGTCGCCATATTACCTTATTTCAGTCGCGCTCGAACGGATTTTTTCTTGTCGCCCAGGAAGACTTCTTTATCGCGGCGGTCGTCGATGGAGATGTGGGTCAAAACCCGCTTGACTCCCTGTTTGAAGGGAAGTTCGTGCAGGGCCTGGGCCACTCGCAGCAGCGTGTCCAGCTGGCCGTGCACCACGGTGCCCATGTCCGTGAGTTCGTGGGGAATGTTTTCATTTTCCAGGTATTTCACCACTGCGGCGATGTGGTCGCCCACACTGGGTTGCCCCAGGCCCAAAGGGACCACGCTGATCTCCATGATAGCCATGTCCAACCTCCGACAGGCGCTGCCGTCCTTCAGGAAGGCAGCAAGCGCCGCACCACAGCCTTGAGAGGATCCAGATCAGCCGATTTTACCACAAAATCATCGGCGCCCCAAGTGGAAAGATCATGGGGAGGAAGGGCGTGGGAGTAGAGGATCACCCTGGTCTCCTTACGGCTGCCCTTAATGATCAGTCCGGTCTCCAATCCGGACATATCCGGTAGCAGAACTTCCAGGATAACCACGTCAGGCTTGAAGGATTCTACCAGGCGCACCACCTCCCGGCCCCTGCCGGCCACCAGAACCTCATAGCCCTCATCCTGCAATTCCTCCAGGCAGAGCTGGCGGATGTGGGGTTCGCTGTCGGCAAATAAGACCCTGCTCATGGTAGCACCTCCTTTGGACAAGAGTGTGCCCCCCCCTTTTCAAGTTGATTAAAAGATAGTCATGGCAAGCTCGTTTGTCCAGTTGGCGGCCGCGGTGGCCCCGTTTTTTCCTCCTGAAAAGCGGGGGTCTTATTCCTTTCGGGGTTCGTGGCTGCCCGGCGGTTCTTCCCCCCGTTTGCGGAAGGCCTGCCAGCGGGCCACCAGGTCCGGCTCCACCCCCTCCTGGCCAGCCTCATAGAACCGCGCCCCGGCCAGCTCTTCCGGCAAGTATTCCTGGGGCACGAAATGGCCGGGAAAATCGTGGGGATAGAGATAGCCCTGGCCGTGGCCCAGAGACTTGCGGTCCCGGTGGGTGTCTTGCAAGGGAGCGGGCACCCGGGTGGCGCCCTTGTCCTCCAGGGCCGCCCGGGCCCGGAAATAGGCCTGGGTGGAGTTGCTCTTCGGG
Source organism: uncultured delta proteobacterium (assembly GCA_963834795.1). Lineage (GTDB taxonomy): Bacteria > Desulfobacterota > Desulfobaccia > Desulfobaccales > 0-14-0-80-60-11 > JAPLJC01. The sequence continues at coordinate 89,024 of CAWIDL010000001.1, forward strand.
GCCAGGGCCAGATAGATGGTGGCCTGGGCCAGGTGGTACTGCGCTTCCGGCAGTCCCACCCAGGTGAGGGCCTGGGAGGCCGCGGCCACCTGCACCAGGGCGTTGGGATCGGCCAGGCCGATGTCCTCCGAGGCCAGGATCAGCAGCCGCCGCATAATGAAGCGCTCATCTTCACCCGCCTCCAACATGCGGGCCAGCCAATAGAGGGCCGCGTCCACCTCGGAGCCCCGGACGCTCTTGATGAAGGCCGACACCGTGTCGTAGTGGGCCTCTCCCTGCCGGTCATAGACCAGGTCCCGCCGGGGCAGACATTCCCGGGCCGCCTCCAGGTCCACCCGGATGACTCCGTGCTCATCCACTTCGCTGCTCAGGACCGCCAGTTCCAGGGCGTTCAGGGCCCGCCGGGCGTCGCCCCCGGCCAGGCGGGCGAAATGGAGCAGGGCCTCTTCGGTCACCGTCAAGGCCATGGCCCCTAATCCCTGTTCCCGGTCCGCCAGGGCCCGGCGCAGGAGGGCGAGAATCTCAACCTCCTGAAGGGGCTCAAAGATGAAGACCCGGGCCCGGGATAGCAGCGGCCCGATGATCTCGAAATAAGGATTCTCCGTAGTGGCGCCGATGAGGGTGAGGAGCCCCTCCTCCACGTGGGGCAGCAGGGCGTCCTGCTGGGCCTTGTTGAAGCGGTGGATTTCGTCGATGAGCAGGATGGTGCGGCGGCCCCGCTCCTGCCCGCGGCGGGCCTCTTCCACCACCCGGCGCAGGTCTGCCACCCCGGCCATCACCGCGCTGAGGCTGGCGAACTGGGCGTCCAGGCTGCGGGCCATAACCTTCGCCAGGGTGGTCTTGCCGCTTCCCGGCGGGCCCCAGAAAATCATGGAGGAGAAGAGGCGGCCGGCCTTCAGAGCCCGCCACAAAAGGCGCCCGGGTCCCACCAGATGCTGCTGGCCCACAAATTCCTCCAGGCTCCGGGGACGCAGGCGCATCGCCAGGGGCTGCGGCGGCGTGAATAAGGTGGCAGTCATAGCAGGATCCGTTGGTTAGTGATTAGTGTCATGTCTCAGATTTTTCCTTTAATAAAAAATGTCCTTCATCTTTAGGCCTTTAAAATGCAGCCACAAGCTTAAGCTTGCGAAAATCCTTAATAAAATGAGCGCAGGTTTTTTGCTAGGGCCTGCGGCTACCAGAACATGTCGATATTTTAAAAGGTATTTCTGAAACCTGACCTTAGGTTATGAAACTCCTTGAGTAGACGGCCTTCCGGGGGCATCTAGCTGGTGGCCGCCACCTTCCCTTTTTTCCTGGGGTGTCTCCGGCCCTTGCCATTTAGGTTAATTTTTGCTTATAATTAAATTAACTTCACTAAATTTTTGGCTCTAGAGAGGCCGCCCCATGTTCGGCTATAATTTTTCCACCCTGCTCATCGTCCTGGTCATCGCCCTCCTGCTTTTCGGCCCCAGGCGTTTACCGGAGCTGGGAGAAAGTATCGGCAAGGCCATCCGGAGTTTTAAGAAGGCCCACGATGACCCCGATTCGGTGGCCCCTAAGAACGAGATTCCCGGCGGGACCGCGGCGCCTAGCGCCACCTGTCCCCAATGCCACAAGGATCTCCCGGGGGAGTTCGCCTTCTGTCCCCATTGCGGCAACCGCATAACCAAGGCTTAATTTTCCGGTAGCGAGATGGGAATAGATTTTGAAACGCTGATCATCCTTTTGGTGCTAGCCTTCATCCTCTTCGGACCCCAAAAACTACCGGAATATGCCGCCAAACTGGGGTGCCTGATCGCCAAGTTGCGTGAGGCCAGTTCGGAGCTAAGCCGGCAGTGCCAGACCTCCTTTCCCGATCTCATACCACCGCCGCCCCAGCCCGGCGTCAACCAGCCCGCTCCCTGGCAGCCGCCGCCGATCCCGCCAACCTTCCCCTGCCCCAAGTGCTCCCGGGAACTGGGGCCGGATTTCGCCTATTGTCCCCATTGCGGCCACCACCTGAAGGAAGGAGGGGAGGCGCCGCCGCCCCCGCCCCAGACCCCGGCCTCCTGAAAAGGCTCCGTGCCCGGAAGCAGGGCCTTGCCGGGGAAGATTCCCCCCAGGATAACGGCCAAAAACCACAGCTGCACCCGTCGGCAGCGGCTTGCCCTCATCCGCTCCTCCTCCAGGCCAACAAAAAAAGCCACAACTCCCGCGGGCCTTCTGGCCCCTGGCCTTCGTGGCTTCTATCGGAGTGTTCCGCCCGGATATCTTGCCGCGGCAGATTTGACCTGGAACCCCTTTACGTTAAGTGGTATTCCCGGCGGCGCCAGGCCTTCAGGGCCGTAAGCAGCCGATAGCTGAGCCGCTCTTGGCCGGGCATGCTCCCCAGGACGATCTCCGGCTTGTTGTCCCCGTGGAAGTCGGAGCCCCCGCTGACCAGCAGCCCCAGCTCCCGGGCCAGCCGCAGGTAGAGGGCTTCCTGCTCCGGGGTGTGCTCCGCATAGATGGCCTCGATGCCGGCCAGGCCCATGGCCATTAATTCCTCCAGGGTATTTTTCAGCGCCCGGGCGGAGCCCAACATGAGGGTAAAGGGGTGGGCCAGGACCGGGACTCCCTGGACCTCCCGAATCATGGCGATGGCCTGCTCCGGGGGGAAGCGGAACTTGGGGACGTAGGCCTTGCCCTGGTAGCGCAGGTAGAGGTCGAAGGCCTCCTGGATGGACCTGACATAGCCGGCCTCCATCAGAGCCCGGGCGATGTGGGGCCGGCCCATCTGGCCCTGGCCGGAAATCTTCGCCACCTGCTCCAGGGTAATGGGGAGCCCCAGGGCGTTCAACTTGGCGATGATCTGGGGATTGCGTTCGACCCGGGCCCGCTTCAGGACTGCCAGGCGTTCGTCCAGGTGGCCGTTGCTGAAATCGATGTCCAGACCCAGGATATGCATGGTGCCGCCGGGATAGCGGCCGCTCACCTCGACCCCGGGGATGACCTCCACCCCGTAGGCGGCGCCCGCGGCCACCGCCTCGGCCAGGCCGTCAATCGTGTCGTGGTCGGTGAGGGCCAGGGCCTTGAGGCCCCCTTCCCTGGCCAGGCGCACCACCTCCGCCGGCGCAAAGGTGCCGTCGGAGGCGTTGGAGTGGACGTGCAGGTCGATTAATTCCATTTCCATGGCTTTCTAGCCAAAGCCGGAGCTTGGGGCAAATTCCCCTTCCCCAGCAAGAGCTTGGGAACGAGATAAAATTCCCGTTCCCAGGCAGTAATTTATGAGCCTTTAGCTCACCCGAAACGATGAAAAATTTGCAACTTTTCGGAACAGGAGCTTGGGAACGAGGATCATTCTTATTTGAGGGATAGCTTTTTGATGAACGAGCTTCTTTTTGTTTTTGAAATCCTTCATTTTTTGCTTTTGGTCTTTTGCCTTTAGCTGATAGCTGTCCGCTGACAGCTGACAGCTTCTCAATCACCCTCCAATCAGAGCGATCATTTCCCGGACCGCCCGCTCGATCCCCACCAGCACGGCCCGGGCGATGATGGCGTGGCCGATGGAGTATTCGGCGAATTCCTCCCGGCCCCGGAAGGGTTTAATGTTCCGGTAGTTGAGGCCGTGGCCGCACTTCACCTTCAGGCCGAGGCTGCGGGCGTGACGGGCGGCGTTCACCAATTCCTGGAAGAGCCGGGTAGCCTCGGCCCGAGTGGGCGCCTCGGCGTAAGTGCCGGTGTGCAACTCCACCCATTCGGCCCCCACTTCCTTGGCGGCCTGGATCTGCGGGTTGACCGGGTCCACGAACAGGCTGACCCGCAAGCCCGCCGCCTTTAAGGCCAGCAGATACTCCGCCAATGCCGCCCGGTTGCCCGCCACTTCCAGGCCCCCTTCGGTGGTGAGCTCCTGGCGCTTTTCCGGCACCAGGGTCACCAAGTCCGGCTGCACCTCCCGGGCGACCTCCAGCATCTCCTGGGTGGCGGCCATCTCCAGGTTGAGACGGGTTTTAAGCGTCTTTCTAAGCAGCCTCAAGTCACGGTCCTGGATATGGCGGCGGTCCTCCCGGAGGTGGACGATGATGCCGTCGGCCCCGGCCAGCTCCGCCAGGGCGGCGGCGGTCACCGGGTCGGGCTCATCGATGAGGCGGGCCTGCCGCAGGGTCGCCACATGATCCACGTTCACTTCCAATCGAGGCACGCCGTTCCTCCTTGAGGTTCAATTTTCGTGTAGGAAGGATTTTATAACACTGGGAACTGTCAACTATTTCAGTTTCCGCTGGAGCAACCCCATCAGCTCCCAGGTCTTGTGGGTCATGGCCGCCTCCTCCGGAGGGGTCCCATGATCATAGCCCAGCAGGTGTAATATACCGTGAATCAGGAAAAAGTCGAAGAGTTCCTGCCAGGGCCAGCCAAGTTGCCTGGCCTGGTTAATGGTGGTCTCCAGAGAGATGACCACCTCTCCCAGGGCCGTCGGCGGGCTTGCCCTGGAGGCGGAGCGAGGCCCAGGGCCCGGAGCGCCCCGATTTTCCCGGGCCAGCTCATCTCCGGCGAAGGCGAGGTGTGGGGCATCCAGAGGGAAGGAAATAACGTTGGTGGGACCCCGGCGCCCGAAGGTCTCACGGTTGAGGCGGGCCATGGCCCGGTCCCCCAGGATGGTGAGGCTCAGCTCCGCCTCAGACCAGCCCAAGGCGTTTAAGATCTTCCCGGCTCTTTTCTTGATTCTCTCCGGATTTAGCGCCATTTTTCTTTGGCGGTTGCTTATCCAAATCCTCATGGATTCTCTTCTTTTCGACGGTCTGGGGATAATGGATGCGATGGTGGAAGATGCCAACCAGGATTTTGTGAAAGCTCTTGGCGATGTGGTGCAAGTCCCTCAGGGTCAGCTCGCATTCGTCCAGCTGGCCGTCAGCGAAGACATTGTTGACGATCTTCTGCACCATTCCCTGGATACGGGCCGGGGTGGGATCGCTGAGGGTCCGGGAGGCGGCCTCCGCCTGGTCCGCCAGGAGGACCAACCCGGCTTCCTTGGTTTGGGGCCGGGGGCCGGGATAGCGATAGTCCTCGGCTTTTACCGTCTGGGGGTTGGCCGCCTGGGCCTGGGCTTTATGGTAAAAATACGTGATAAAGCTGGTGCCGTGATGCTGCTGGATGATGTCGGTAATGGCCTCTCCCAGTTGTTGTTTCCGGGCCAGGTCCACCCCGTCCTTGACGTGGGAGATGAGAATCAGGCCACTCAAGGAGGGGGCCAACTTTTCGTGCTTGTTTTCCCCGTCCATCTGGTTTTCCACGAAATAGACGGGCTTTTTGATTTTACCGATATCGTGGTAATAGGCCGCAGCCTTGGCCAGCATGGGACTGGCGCCGATGGTTTCGGCCGCCGCCTCCACCATCTGGCCCACCACCAGGGAATGGTGATAGGTGCCCGGGGCCATCAGCATCAAATCCCGGAGCACCGGCTGATCCAGGTTCAAAAGTTCCAGCAGGCGGATGTTGGAGGAGAAGCGAAAGCCCGCCTCCATAATCGGGGTGAGACCCAGGGCCAGGATGCCGGTAAGCAAGCCCCCGGAAAAGGCAAAGATCTCTCCGTTGAACAGGTCCTTGAAGCCGAAGGGGTATTCCAGCAGTTTGAAAGCGGCCAGGAGGGCCATATTGGCCAGGCTGATGGCCAGCCCCGCCTGGATCAGGGCGCTGCGGCGGCGGCAGTTCTTCACCCCCCAAACCGCCACCAGGCCGGCAATAACGAAGTAGAGAAACAGGGGAAAGGGCCGCTCCACCATCAGGGCGGTAAAGGTGGCGTTCAAAAAGGCCACTCCCACCCCGGTTTCCAGGCCCAGGAACATGGCGGCAAAGATGGCCGGCAGCCCCAGGGGCAGGATAAATACCAGGTTTTGGCCCACCAGCGGCAGGTTCCAGGATAGATTCTCACCCAGGACCAGAAGAGATTTATTCAGCAGGGCGCTGGCCAGCAGCAAGGCCGCCAGGAAGCCCAGGTCCCGGAGGCGCTGGGAAAAGTTCCGCAGGGAGAGACTGGCCAACTGGTAAAAGACACCCAGCAGCAGGATCAGGGTGAGGAAAATGCCCAGAAACACCACCACTGCCCGACTGCGGGGATAGAGGTTGCTCTGGGCCGCCAATTGCGCCAGGTGCAGGGTGGTGATGGGCTCCCCTTCCCGCACCAGCATCTCACCCCGTTTGACCTTGAAATAGACCGGCTGCAAGGACCTGAGGTTGGCTTTTTGGCGCTCGCTGGTTTCGGCCAGGTTGGGGGAGACGTTGGACACCAGCAGATGCTGGGCCAGATCGCAAACCAGCAAGCGTTCCGCCGGCGAGAGCTCTGCTGCCACCTCCCCGCAATAGCCGGCGACGGATTTTCGGCCCTCATCCATTTCCACAAAGGGAAAGGGGGCCTGCTCCAACTGTTCTTTTTGGGAAGGCAGACGCCGCACCAGGATCTCCTTGGGGGGCGGTTGCAGGACGGTGCGGCTGCTGATCACTCCCTGATTGAAAAACTGGCCCAGAACCTGGCTGGTCATGGCCTCCAGGTAGGGGGAGAAATCCGTCTTGACCAGCAGTGAGAAGGTGGAATTGGGGATGGATACCCCCAGGAGCCGGTCGAACTCCGGCTTATGCTCCAGCAGCATTTTATAGGAGACGTCCCCCCTGGGCCGGGCCCGGCTGCCTGACGCCGGCCGCCCTCCGTTGGCAGCCGACGGGTTTTCTTGGGAAAGGCGGCGCAAATAATCCATGGCCTTCTGGAGGCGCTGCTGCACCTTATCGGCCATTTGCTCCTCCAGGTCGAAGACCGGCGGGATCTGGGCCAGCAGTTCCTGCTGCCGTTTGGTGGTGGTCTCCACGTCCTCCACCAGAAACCCCCTGATGGCCTTGACGTTCTCCCGAGCGATGTCCCCCACCCGATATTGCCTGGCGGTGGCGGGAGTCCGGGGCGACAGGATAAAGGCCAGCCCCAGGCTCAAAAACAGGAGCAGCGCCAGTTTGAAGGCCCACTCCTCCCGGGGCGTCGCCGGCAACTTGCGGGACAGGGAGCGGGGCAGGCGGGAGCGCAGGCGCTCCAGCCCGAAGAGGCGCCGGATTTTGCCGGGCGGTTCTTTGTCAGGCATGATGGCGGTCCGTTGGCGCCGGCGTCTCGCTGGCGCTTAATCTCTGGTCATGGTTAGGCATGGGGGAGCTCTCCCGGGGCAGAACCCCGCCGCGGCCGACGGCTGTCATAGGCCCGGATAATATCCTGCACCAAGGGATGGCGCACCACGTCCCGCTCGCTGAAGTGCACCAGGGCAATGCCCTCCACCCCCTGCAGCAAGTCCCGAGCTTCCACCAGCCCGGAGGTCACCCCGGGAGGCAGGTCGATCTGGGTCACATCCCCGGTGATCACCGCCTTGGACCCGAACCCCAGGCGGGTAAGGAACATCATCATCTGCTCGGAGGTAGTGTTTTGAGCCTCATCCAGGATGACAAAGGAGTCGTTCAGGGTCCGGCCCCGCATGAAGGCCAGGGGGGCCACCTCGATGATGCCCCGCTGCACCAAACGGCTGGCCTTCTCGAAATCCATCATATCGTGCATGGCGTCGTATAGGGGCCGGAGATAGGGGTTGACCTTTTCCGCCAGGTCCCCGGGCAGGAAACCCAGCTTTTCTCCGGCCTCCACTGCGGGCCGGGTGAGGACGATGCGGATGAACTCTTGGTTCATTAAGGCCGCCACCGCCATGGCCATGGCCAGGTAAGTCTTGCCGGTGCCCGCCGGCCCCACCCCGAAGACGATGTCGTGGGTGCGCATAGCCTCGATGTAGCGTTTCTGATTGAGGCTCTTAGGCGAGATGCGCCTCTTCATGGCAGAGATATACACCGTATCCAGGAAGATCTCCTTGACCGAAGCGGTCTCCCTGTCCTGGAGAATCCTGATACTATACTGCACATCCTGGGGCAGAACCGGGTACCCATGGCGAAGCAACTCATAGAGTTCCAGGAGGACCCGCTGGGCCAGACGAACCTCGGCCTCCGAACCTTCAAGGGTCACCTGGTTGCCCCGCACCGGCAGTTTGACCCCCAAGGTGCGGCTGATGATGCGCAAATGCTTGCCCTGTTCCCCGAACAGGGCCTGGGCCAAAGCGTTATCTTCAAAGGTGAGTTGGGCGGTGGTCATGGTGTAGGTTTTGGGCGCGGCAGTCTTCACCCGGTGGCTGGCTGTAACCCCAGCACCTGGCCCCGAATCCGGCGCTGCCGGGGCCGGTTGTCAAAATCGAGTAAGACGATCTGCTGCCAGGTGCCCAACTGGAGCCGTCCCTGGTCGATGGGGATGCTCAGCGAGGGTTTGAGGAAGGCCGCCCGGACATGTGCATAGCCGTTGCCGTCACCCCAGCGGCGGTCATGCCCATAGTCCAGGTCTTGGGGGAAAAGCCGCTCGATGGCGGCCTTCAAATCCTGCACCGCACCGCTCTCATATTCGATGGTGGTCAAAGCCGCGGTGGAACCGGAAATGAATAGGGTTAGCAAGCCCGCGCTCATCCCGGCGTCTCGAACCTTTGCAGCCACCTGCGGGGTCAGGTCCAGAACGTCGGTGCCGGCCGTGGTTTCCGCCTCTATACTGAACGACTGCAAGGAGAACATCGGATAGGTCAAATTCTCACCAGAATCCGCAGCCAGTTGCCATTTCTGCGGTGGCCTCAACGCCGATTTTAATACTCTCACAATCTGACCCTAATTAGCAATCCACCCTTCGGGATATTTTTGGTTATCGGTGAAAATTCTGAGCAGGGGAGGAATTCCGGTTCTTTTCTTTCGGTTTTCCTGGCTTAACCGTGAAGCTTCCAATACCAGGTGATGGCCGCGGTGACGGCGGCATCCAGGACAGCCGCCCCGGCTGGCCCTGGACCGTAGAGGGGGTCCGTCCACCATTCCCTTCGCCATCTTTGCCTAAATGGTGAAATAACCGCGAAGACCTGAGCAGAGCCTTCATCTTCGGGGGTGAAGCCGGTTCATGGACCTTTAATTTGGATGGCTTTCCGCTTCTCGGGTCCTCAGCCGGCCGGGTCCATTAAGGCTTGACTATGGCCCCTGAATAATCTAAAAATTTGGAGTTTGAGAAAATTGGCGTATTGATATCTCGCCCGGGGAACAGGCTGAAGCTTGGCGCTATCCGACCAGATCAGAAGTCAACGTCTGCAAAAGCTAAAGGAGCTGCGGGACCAGGGAGTCGACCCTTTTTCCAACCGCTTTGCTCCCAGCCATAGCCTCGCCCAGGTAATCGAGGAATACGGCTCCTTCAGCGGGGAGCAACTGGCAGGGCTGGATTTGGACTTTCGCCTGGCCGGACGCCTGATGCTCCTCCGGGAGTTCGGCAAGGCCAGCTTCGGCCACCTCCAGGATGGCAGCAGCCGGCTGCAGATCTACCTCCAACGCCAGGTGGTGGGTGAGGAGCACTACGCCCGCTTCAAGCGCCTCGTGGATCTGGGAGACATTATCGGGGTGGTTGGCGCCCTGTTCCGCACCAGGACCGCTGAACTCACCCTGGCGGTTAAGAGTTTCGTACTCCTGACCAAATCCCTGCGACCTTTGCCGGAGAAATACCACGGCCTTAGCAATGTTGAGACCAGATATCGCCAGCGTTACCTGGACCTGATGGTCAACCCCGAGGTGCGCCGGGTCTTCGAGACCCGGGCCAAGATCATTCGCCTGCTGCGGCAGTTCTTCGATACCCGGGGTTTCCTGGAGGTGGAGACTCCCATGATGCAGCCTATCCCTGGTGGGGCCACCGCCAGACCCTTCGTCACCCACCACCACGCCCTGGACCTGAGGCTTTATCTGCGCATCGCCCCGGAGCTCTATCTGAAGCGCCTGGTGGTGGGAGGGCTCGATCGGGTTTATGAGATTAACCGCAACTTTCGCAATGAAGGCTTATCGATCCTGCACAATCCGGAATTCACCATGCTGGAGTTCTACCAGGCCTACGCCACGTATGAGGACCTGATGAACCTGACGGAGGAGCTCCTCTGCTCGGTGGCCGGGGAAATCCTGGGAAGCCTGCGATTCAACTACCAGGGGGTGGAGATCGACCTCACCCCGCCTTGGCGCCGCCTGGACCTGCGGGAGTCGCTGACCGCCATCGGCGGCATTCCCGCGTCGGTGGTCCGGGATCACCTGGCCCTGGTGCAACTGGCCCTGAACGAGGGGGTGGTCCTGCGTCCCGGGGAGGGGTATGGCCGGGCCCTCACCAGGCTCTTCGATCTGCGGGTGGAGGCGCACCTATCGCAGCCCACCTTCATCCTGGGCTACCCCCTGGAGACTTCACCCTTGTCCCGGAAAAGTGAGGCGGACCCGGAAGTAGTGGACCGCTTCGAGCTCTTCATCGCTGGTCGGGAGCTGGCCAACGCCTTCTCCGAGCTTAACGACCCGGTGGACCAGGGGGAACGCTTCGCCAGACAATTGCAGGCCCACGAGGCCGGGGACGAGGAGGAGCCCCACGCGGTGGACGAAGACTTTGTCCAGGCCCTGGAGCACGGCCTGCCGCCTACCGCCGGGGAGGGCCTCGGTATCGACCGCCTGGTGATGCTCCTCACCGATTCACCCTCCATCCGGGATGTCATTCTATTCCCGCTGCTCAGGCCGGAAAGGTAAATCCCTTGGCGTTTTTTGAAACCTTCGTGGCCTTGCGCCTCCTCCGCGGAGTTAAACGCCAGAGAGGCTTCCTGTCGCTCAGCAGCTTCATCTCCATGGCTGGGGTGGCAGTGGGGGTGATGGCCCTCATCGTGGTCATCGGGGTGATGACCGGCTTCACCCAGGAGCTGAGGCAGAAGATTCTCAGCGTCAACGCCCACATCCTGGTACTGAAGCAGGAAGGCCCCTTCACCTCTTACCAGAAGGAGGTGGCCCAAATCCAGGCGGTCCCCGGGGTGCTGGCCGCCACTCCCTTTATCTACACCCAGGTGATGTTTTCGGCCCCGGGCAACATCTCCGTCGGGGTGATCCGGGGTCTCGACCTGAAGACCATCCGGCGCGGCGGATCCCAGGCCCTGAAGGTGATCCAGGGGCATTTTGCCGATCTGGCCGAGGCCGCGCCGGAGGAGCCTCCCCGCATCGCCATCGGCACCGAGATGGCCCGCAATCTCAATCTCCAACTGGGTGACTACCTGAACATCATCTCCCCTTTGGGGACCCTGACTCCCATGGGGCGCCTGCCTCGAATGAAGGCCTTCCGGGTGAGCGTCGTATTCTACTCCGGCATGTACGAATTCGATAATAGCCTGGTCTTCACCAGCATTCCGGCCATTCAGGAATTTCTAGGCCTGGGCCACCGCATCACCGGCCTGGAAGTGGAAATCCGGGATATCTATGCCGCGGATCGGCTGCAGGAGGAAATCTTGGACCGGATAGGCCCCGGTTATTACTGCAAAAACTGGATGCAGATGAACGCCAGCCTGTTCGCGGCCCTGAAGTTGGAAAAGATCACCATGTTTATCATCCTCACCCTCATCATTCTGGTGGCGGCCTTCGGCATCGCCAGCACCCTGTTCATGATGGTTATGAAAAAGACTCGGGAGATCGCCATCCTCAAGTCCATGGGGGCCACCCGGCAGTCCATCATGCGAATCTTCATCCTGAACGGCCTGGCCATCGGCGGCCTGGGGACCCTGGTGGGCCTGGGCCTGGGGCTGGGGGTCTGCGGGTTGCTGAAAAAATTTGAGTTCATCAAGCTGCCCGCCGGGATTTATGGTCTCTCCACCCTGCCGGTGCGGATCCAGAGCCAGGACGTGCTGGCCATTGTGCTGGCCGCCATGGCTATCAGTTTCCTGGCGACCTTGTACCCCTCCTGGCAGGCGGCCCGTTTGGACCCGGTGGAAGCCATCAGGTATGAGTGAGCGGTGAGCACTCAGTGGTTTGCGGCGACAGGATCCATTCTTGATACTCGTAGCAGATTGGCTGCAAGGGCGGCGGAATACTAACTAACATCTCACCACTCAGACACTCGAAGCTATCAAGATTGACGCCCTCTCGGGAAAGTGTTAAGGTGCTTAACGCGGTAGAAGAGAATATGACAGAACACAGCAGGGCTGAGACTCCCCCAAAGATCCAGGTCCGGGGGCTGGTCAAGACCTTCAAGAATAATGGCATCCAGGTGCCCGTGCTCACCGGGGTAGATCTCGACATCCCCCAGGGGGAAACCCTGGCGGTGGTGGGGGCCTCGGGGGTGGGCAAATCCACCCTCCTCCATATCCTGGGAACCCTGGAGCGCCCCAGCAGCGGAGAGATTCTTCTGGGAAGGCACGAACGTCTTCGCCATGGATGACAAACCCCTGGCGGCCTTTCGGAATCGCAAGCTGGGGTTTGTCTTCCAATTTCATCACCTGCTATCCGAGTTCAATGCTCTGGAAAACGTCATGATGCCGGCCCTCATCGCCCGGGAGCTCCAGGGGCTGGCCCGGGACAAGGCCGAGGCCATCCTGGTGCGGGTCGGCCTGAAGGATCGCCTGAGCCACCGGATCAGCAGCCTGTCCGGCGGCGAACAGCAGCGGGTGGCGGTGGCCCGGGCCCTGGTGCTGGAGCCGGAAGTTCTCCTGGCGGACGAACCCACCGGCAACCTGGATCCCAAGAGCGGCGCCAGGGTGCAGGAACTCATCCTGGAACTCAATCACGAACGGGGCCTCACCTCCGTAATTGTCACTCACAACCAGGAGTTGGCTCGATCCCTGGACCGGCGCATAACCCTGGTGGATGGCAAGGCCATGATTCTACAGGGAGAATAAGGTGTTGCATAGGCTCATAATTTCAGTCCTGCTGGCGGCTTTGGCCCTGACCCCGCCGGCCCTGGCGCAGGAACAAGAGGTGGTCCTGAAGAAGGTGGCGGTCTTCCCCTTTGCCGTGGCCAGCCGGGAACCTTTGGAAGCCCTGGGTGACAAGGTGCAACAGGAGATCCTGGAGCGTCTTAAGACCGATGGCTTTTCCACGGTCCCCCAGGAGGACTTGAAGCGGGAACTGGCCACCCTGAAAGAGCCCCTGAATGATGCCCGGGTCCAGGAGATCGGCCGCAAGCTGGGGGCCGACATGGTCATTTACGGCACCCTGGTGAAGGTAGGCGAGGCCCTCTCCCTGGAAGGCCAGCTCCTGGATCTGAGCGGCCGGGCGGCCCCGGCCACTCTGAAGCTCCAGGCTGCCGGACTCAACGCCCTCACCGGCCTCAGCCATCAGATGGCTCAAGAATTGAGCCTCAAAATCCTTGGCAAGGTGCGGGTCTCCCGCATCGATGTCAAGGGCAACCGCCGCATCGAAAAAGACGCCATCCTGGGAGTGATGCAGACCCGGGAGGGGGAGACAGCCAATCCCGCCCGCCTCCGGGAGGATTTGAAGGCCATCTATAAGATGGGCTACTTCACCGACGTGAAGTTGGATATCAGCGATACCCCGGAGGGCAAGGTCCTCACGGTCCTGGTGAAGGAGAAACCAGCCATTAAAGAGATCGTGATAAAAGGCAACCACCAGGTGAAACGGGATAAGATCACGGAGGTCATGGACCTCAAACCTTTCTCGGTGGCCTCGGAATTTGCCATTAAGGAGAGTATCAACAAAATCCAGAACCTCTACCGGGAGAAGGGTTTCTATGAAGCCCGGGTCGACTACGAATTGGTACCCGTTACCCCGACCGAAGTCAATCTGGTGCTGCACGTCGACGAAGGCGGCAAGAAGATCATTAAAGAGATCAACTTTGCGGGTAACAAATCCTTCAAGCCCAAGGAACTCCGGGATGTGATGGAGATCAAAGAAAAATCTTTTTTCTTTGTAGTCAACTGGATCACCGGGTCGGGGAAATTGGACAAGGACAAGCTGGAGCGGGATGTGGAAAAGCTGGCGTCGTTTTATTACAACCACGGCCACATCAAGGCCAAGGTGGGCGATCCCAAGATCGACGTCAAGGGTAAATATATCTACATCACCATCCCCATCCAGGAAGGGCCGCAATACCATGTGGGGACGGTGAACTTCCAGGGGGACCTTCTGGAAGATAAAAAAAAGCTCCTGCAGAAGATCGGGATCCCCAAGGCGAAGGTTTACAACCGGGAGATGCTGCAAACGGATCTCACCACCCTGTCCGACTTATATGCGGACAAGGGCTATGCCAACGCCGATATCAACCCCCTGATCAAGGAAGATGACCAGGCCCTCAAGGTGGATGTGACCTTCGACATCCATCAAGGCAACAAAGTCTATTTAGAACGCATCGAGATCGCCGGCAACGTCAGGACCCGGGACAAGGTAATCCGGCGGGAACTGCGGGTTTATGAGGGAGACCTCTTCTCCGCCACCAATCTCAAAGAGAGCATCAAGAACCTGCGGCGCCTGGAGTATTTTGAAGACGTGAACTTCAGTACCTCCCCGGGCTCCAGCCCTAACCACATGAATCTGAAGGTCACCGTGAAGGAGCGGCCTACCGGCACCTTTGGGGTGGGGGCCGGATACAGCACCCAGGACCGGATAGTGGGTATGGTGCAGATCAGCCAGAACAACCTGTTCGGCCGGGGAGAGCAGGTCAAGGTCGAGGGTATGCTCGGGTCAATTTCCCACCGCTTCCGGGCCACTTTCACCGAGCCCTATCTCTTCGACCGGCCCCTGAGTTTCGGTATCGACGCCTTTAACTGGGAGCGCCTCTACACAGAATATGATCGCAAAACCAGCGGCGGGGATCTGCGCCTGAGCCATCCCCTGATGTGGCAGTACACCCGCCTCTTTTGGATGTACCGTTATGAATTCGTGACACTCTCGGACATGGGCCCCAATCCCGACCCCCTCATCTCCCAGGCGTCCAAGATTCACAGTACCAGCGCCACCTCCCTGACCCTGCGCCGGGACTCCCGGGACTCCCTGTTCTCCCCCACCAAGGGATCGGATAACAGCGTCTCCACGGAATTTGCCGGCATTGGCGGCGCCGTCGCCTTTCTGCGCTACGTGGCGGAATCCGGCTGGTATTTCCCTCTTAAGTGGGGCAGCGTGGGCCTCCTGCACGCCCGGGCGGGCTACATGCAGAACCTGCCCTGGGGGGACCTGCCGGTTTATGAAAAGTTCTATCTCGGGGGGATTGACAGCATCCGCGGCTTTAAATATGCTGATATTAGCCCCCGGAATGCGGCCTATGCAAATGAGCGTGTTGGCGGCGATAAGTTCATCCAGTTGAATTCGGAATATCGCTTCCCCCTACTCACGAAGCTGGGCGTCATGGGCACTATCTTTTTTGATGCCGGCAACGTTTACGGCCCCGGCCAGGTGGAGCCGTTCCTGCGGCCGACCGCGGGCATTGGCTTCCGATGGTTCTCGCCCATGGGGCCGCTCCGGGTCGAATGGGGCTACAACCTGACCAGGAAGTCCTTTGAGAGGTCGAACGTTTGGGAATTCACCATGGGCTCCTCATTCTAATTTAGGGTCAAGTCCCAGGCGTATCCTGAAGAAGTTTGCCATGGGCGCCCCCCTAAATAAAGGGGACCTGGTCCGCCCCTTAAGCAGCACCTCTCCCGGCCGCGAGGGCTCTGGCCTTCCCCGGGAGTGAAACATTAATCGAACTCACCGGGAGGTTTACATGTCCAAATTGGTAATCAGCGCCTTAATTGCCTTGACCATGATCTGCGGGCCGTTGACAGCCCTGGCGGCCGAATTGAAAATCGGTGTCGCGGACACTAATTCCATATTGATGAACTCTGCCGAAGGTAAACGGATCCAGGAATCCATCAAAAGGAAAGCTGATGAGTTGAGCCGCCCCCTGGGGGCCAAGCGCCAGGACCTGACCCGCCAGGTGGAGGAATTCCAGAAACAGGCTGCGCTGATGAAGGAAGATGCCAGAAGGGCGAAAAGCCAGGAACTGGAAAAGAAGATGGCGGACTTCGATAAGCAGGCGTCCGATGCCGACAAACAATTGGCTGAATTTCGGCAAAGCCAGTTCAGCCCCTTGTCCCAGAAGATGAACCAGGCCCTGGAAAAGGTTTCCCGGGATGAGAAGATGGATCTGATCCTGGATAAGTCGACGGTACTGATCAGCAACAAGGCCATGGATGTCACGGACAAGCTGCGCAGCGCCTTCGGTCAGTAAATTACTGCATGAAACTAACCCTGGGAGAATTGGCGGCCCGGCTGCAGGGGGAACTGCACGGTCCCCCGGACCTGGTGCTGGAGGGCATCGCCGCCGTTGACCGCGCCACTCCCCGGGAGATCACCTTCATCGCCCAGAGGCGCTTTGCCCGCCAGGCCGGCGCCAGCAGGGCCGGGGCCTTCATCGTGGGCCTGGACCTGAAGAACCTGGACCGGCCGCTAATCATCGTGGCCAACCCCTATCTGGCCTACGCCCGGGTGGCGGCCTTATTTGCCCGACCCCGGCGGCGCTGGCCCGGCGTTAGTGACCAGGCCTGCCTGGGGCGGGACCTGGAGCTGGGCCGGGAAGTCTCCATCGCCCCCCTGGTATTTATCGGCGACCGGGTGCGCCTGGAAGACGGGGTAACCATCATGCCCGGCTGCTTCCTGGGGGATGAGGTGCACCTCGGGGCCGGCACCCTCATCTACCCCAACGTCACCATCCTGGAGCGTTGCCGGGTAGGACGGCGCTGCATCATCCACAGCGGCACGGTGATCGGCGCCGACGGCTTTGGCTTTGTCCCCACCGCGGCCGGCAATGAGAAGATCCCCCAATTGGGTACCGTGGTCATCGAAGACGAGGTGGAAATCGGCGCCAACTGCGCCATTGACCGGGGCGCCTTGGGGGAGACCCGCATCGGCCGAGGCACCAAGATGGACAACCTGGTGCACCTGGCCCACAACGTTGAGGTGGGAGAGCATTCCCTGCTGGTGGCCCAGGTTGGGGTATCCGGATCCACCAAGATCGGCCGCCGGGTGGTGCTGGCGGGCCAGGTGGGTCTGGCGGGCCATATCGAACTGGGCGACGAGGTCCAGGTAGGGGCCCAATCCGGGGTTCACCACTCCGTGCCCGCCGGGCAGACGGTGTCCGGTTACCCGGCCCGGCCCCAAAAAGAGTGGCTTCAGATCATGGGCCATCTGTCCAAACTCCCGGACCTCCATCAGAAGCTGAAACGGCTGGAAAAAGAGTTGCGCCAACTCTCCGCCAGGCTGGATAAGGAGCCGGAAACATGACCCTGCCGCCCCTTCCCTGGAATTATGAAAAAATTCATACCATCCTGCCGCACCGCTACCCTTTTCTCCTGGTGGACCGCATCATCGCCCTGGAGCCGGGGAAACGCATTGTCGGCTTGAAAAACGTCAGTATCAATGAGCCCTTCTTCCAGGGCCACTTTCCGGAGCGGCCCATCATGCCCGGGGTGCTCATCGTGGAATCCCTGGCCCAGGTGGGCGGCATCCTGGCCCTGTTGGCCACCCCGGAGAACCAGGGGAATTCCTCCCTCTTCCTCATGGGGCTGGATAAGGTGCGCTTCCGGCAGCCGGTCTTCCCAGGCGACCAATTGCGGCTGGAAGTGGAATCCCTGCGCAGCGGCCAAAAGTTCTGGAAGATGCAAGGCAAGGCCTTCGTCAACAATACCCTGGTGATGGAAGGTGAGATGATGGCCGCGGTGGGCCGGGAAGAAGAATGAGGCAGGCAGAGATCCATCCAACCGCCATCGTGGATCCCGCGGCCCAACTGGACTCGGGGGTGACCGTGGGCCCTTACAGCATCATCGAGGGCCGGGTCGCCATCGGGCCCCACACCCAGATCGGCCCCCATGTGGTTATCCGGGATTTTACCAGCATCGGCAGCCGCTGCCGCATCTTCCAGTTCGCGGTCCTGGGGGAGATCCCCCAAGACTTGAAGTTCAAAGGGGAAGATACCCGGCTCATCATCGGGGATGACAACACCATCCGGGAATTCGCCACCATGCACCGGGGCACGGCCGCCGGCGGCGGCGTCACCCGCATCGGGGGCGGCAACCTCTTCATGGCCTACAGCCATGTGGCCCATGACTGCCAGGTGGGCGACCGGGTCATCATGTCCAACGCCGCCACCCTGGGGGGCCACATCACCGTGGAGGACCACGCCATCCTGGGAGGCCTCTCGGCGGTGCACCAGTTTTCCCGCATCGGCGCCTACGCCTTCATCGGCGGCTGCTCCGCGGTGAACCGCGACGTGCCACCCTATGCCATGGCGCTAGGCAACCGGGCCAAGCTGGCGGGTCTCAATCTGGTGGGCCTCAAACGGGCCGGCTTCTCCGACTCCGCCCTGCACGACCTGAAGCGGGCCTATGAAATCCTGTTTCTCTCAGACCTCAACCTGAAGGAGGCCATGGCCAAAATCCGCCGGGAACTTCCCCCGGGCCCGGAGATCCAGCGCCTGCTCCACTTCCTGGAGACCTCGGAACGGGGTCTGGTGCCGGCAGATGTCCGAGAAAATCGGCTTAATCGCGGGTAAAGGCCAGTTCCCGCTCCTCTTCGCACAGGCCGCCAGGGCCCGCGGCGCCCGGATCATCGCCGCGGCTCACCGTGGCGAAACCGACCCCGCCCTGGCGGAGCTGGTCCAGGAACTCCACTGGGTCTACGTGGGGCAGTTGGGCAAGATCATCCGCATCTTCAAGGACGCCGGGGTGCAGCGGGCGGTGATGGCCGGAGGTATCACCCGGGGCCGCCTGTTCCGGGATTTTCGCCCGGATCTCCGGGCCCTGGGCGTGGTGCGGCGAGCCGGGGCCGGCAACGACGATCGCCTCCTCCAGGCGGTGGCCGCCGAACTGGAGCAGGAAGGCATCACCATCGCCCCCTCCACCCTGTTCCTGGACCAACTCCTGGCGCCGCCCGGCAAACTGAGCAAACGGGCCCCCACCCGGGAGGAGTTTCTGGACATCGAATTGGGCCTCCGGCTGGCCAAAGAGATCGGCCGCCTGGACATCGGCCAGTGTGTGGTGGTGCGGCGCCAGGTGGTGGTGGCCCTGGAGGCCGTTGAAGGCACCGATGAGTGCATCCGCAGGGCCGGGGCCCTGGCTGGCCCCGGGGCGGTGGTGGTGAAGGTGAGCAAGCCGAATCAGGACCTGCGCTTTGACGTGCCCGCGGTGGGACCGGACACCATCCGCTCCATGGTGGCCGCCCGGGCCGCGGTCCTGGCCATCGAAGCGGGCAAGACCCTGACCTTTGACCGTCCCCTGATGCTAGCCGAAGCCCAACCGGCCAGGATTGCCATCTGGGGGGTTTGAAAGGCAGTTCGGCCAGCCGGGGTTCCTGGGGAGCGGTAAAGAAGCTGGCAAATGAGGTCTTTATTTAAAGAGCATCCTGGCGATTTCATCCACCCGGGCGGGATTCACCTCATCCACCCCCTGCATGAGATAAACCGGGTTTCCTTTAAATTCCTTGATTCGCCCGTGTCTCCGCCTTCATGGTGATGAGCCGGCTTTCGGTTCGCCCCAAAAAACCCGGCTTTCCCCCTCCCCCGCCCCTGCCTGCCATCTCCCCAAGTTCCTGAAATTACGGTATCGTAGGACAGCAAGGATTCTCTTTCCATTAATGCCATGGTCTAGCGCATCTTCAATAACCTTAACCTTTGTCTGGGTTTTAATCGAAAACTGAAAACCGTCTTTTAAGGAGGACTTTATGGTAAACAGCGGCAAGATTCTCTTCAGATTGGCCCTGGCCGCAGTCCTGGGAGGATTGGTGGGTCTGGAGCGGGAGGTGCACGGCCGGCCGGCGGGCATCCGCACCTATCTCCTCCTCAGCATGGGATCGGCCTTGATCATGGTGCTCTCCGAATTCCTCTTTCTCGAATTTGTCCCCCTGGAGGTGGGGGAGGCAATGCGGGCCGACCCGGGCCGCATCGCCGCCCAGGCCGTCACCGGCATCGGTTTCCTGGGGGGAGGGGTCATCCTGCGTTACCGGGACTCCATCCGGGGTCTGACCACCGCAGCCTGCGTCTGGGTGGCCTGCGCCATCGGCCTGACCATCGGCGCCGGCTTCTATCTCTTCGGCGCCGCGGTGACCGCCTTAACCCTGGCCTCGCTGGTGGGCCTCAAGGCCGTTGAAAGAAGGCTGAAAAAGGACTGGTATAAAGAAATGATCGTCATTTCCCAGGACGAGGCCGGGCAAGTCAAGCGCATCCAGGAACTCATCACCCAAAACGCCTACGAGATCGTCAACTTCAACTTGCGCAGGAAATATGAGCAAAAAGAATTCCGTGCCAGCTTCCTCTTGCGGGTGCGTGCCGTCCAGCCCAGCCGGGAGGTTCTACAAGAAGTCTTCGACCTGGAGGGGGTAAAAAGCGTGGAGTTGAATTTTTAGGACATTAAGCAGTAAGAGTGAGCAGTTAAAATCTTGGGACGGTCTAGTGTCATGTTTCAGAAATACCTTTAAAAATATCTACATGTTCTTGTAGCCGCAGGCTCTAGCAAAAAACCTGTGCTCATTTTATTAAGGATTTTCGCAAGCTTAAGCTTGCGGCTACATTTTAAAGGCCTAAAGATGAAGGACATTTTTTATTAAAGGAAAATCTGAGACATGAGGAGCGGTATTCTTCGAAGAGTCTGGCGGGGTATTCCTGGGCCAGGCGGGCGGCCAATTGGTGATGCAGGTCCCAGGCCTCGTCTTTGGCACGGGTTTCCACCGCCAGGTCAGGGTTGGACCAGCGCCGGGGCAAATAAAAGAAATTGACTTCAAAAACCGCGGTCTCGAAGAGGTCCTCATCTTTCTTGATGGTGGAAACCACGAACCGCCGGCGGGTCGCCTGGTTCCTGACCTTGTTGAATAAACCTTTGGCAGTCATGCCCGCGGTCCTCAAGATTGCTCTTCCTTATGCCTGGATCTTTTCCTGCTGATGGCCCTTTTCTTGACCGGCGCGCAAACGGTGGAGCCCATCACCACCCTGGCCTGGACGGTTTTGAGGCGTGAGGGGAAATAGAGTTTCTCCTCTGCCGGCAGCAGCTCGGCGATGGGGGCGCCTTCCAGTTCAAAGCCTTTTTCTATGAGGGGCCGCAAATCGGCCCAGTTCTTTTTGCTCCCCATCATGGCAACGATGATGGCCTGGTCGCCATTCTGAAACATCCCCACATAGGTATGCTTGGAGGCACGCGTAAAGCCGGTTTTGCCTGCCACCGCCAGGGGGGTGGTGAACAGGAAGCGGTTGTGATTGCGCAATTCCCGGTCCCCCTGGATAGTGTAATACTTGGTGGCCATGATCCTGACCAGTTCCGGATTTCCCATGGCCCGCTTAAACATCAGGGCCAGGTCCTGGGCCGTGGTGAACTGGTTGTCCGCGGGCAGGCCGTTGGCGGTGGCCAGGGTGGTGCGGTACGCCCCCCACTGGCGGACCTCCCGGGTCAGTTGCCTGGCAAATTCCTCTTCACAGCCGCTCACCCTTTCGGCCAGGGCCCGGGCCGCGTCGTTGGCGGAGGAGAGCAGCAGGGCATAGAGCAGCTCCCGCACCGTATAGGTCTCCCCCGCCTTGATCTTGATCTTGGAAGGGGGGGCGGAGGCGGCATAGGCGCTCACCGGAACCTTGTCGTCCAGCTTCAGGTGCTCCACCACCGACATGGCGGTCATGACCTTGAGGGTGCTGGCGGGGGGGCAAAAGAGCTGGGGATTGCAGGACAATAAAATCTGGCCGGTCTTGGCGTCCATGATGACGAAAGACTTGGCCGACACCGGCAGGCCTGCTTCCTCGGCGGCCACCGGCCTCAGCGCCAGCCAGCAACCCGCCAGCACCCCGAAAAACACCATTGCCCATTTGACGCTGGATCTCACGAACCCTCCCGCTCACTTGCCCTTATGGCCCGACGGCTCGGGGCGGCATTCATTGCCCCCTATCATATGAAAATTTTCGTCGCTTGGCAATGAGGGAGCCATCGGGTTGCAGAACAATCCGTCCTGAGGTAACCGAGGAGGGAGCCACCGCCCGGCAATTTCGATTACTTCGGGGAAAAAACCGGCCAGAGAAGGGCCGGCGACCGCCAGGTCTCCGGCGCCCTGCTCTTAACCGTATTTTTCCAGCTCCTTAAGGTAATCTGCAGGCGGGTAAAATCCGGGAAAGCGATGCAGTTCCCGGCCGTCGGGGGAGAAGACCAGGGTGGTGGGCGCCCCGGTGACGTTGAACTGGCGCACCACCTCCAGGTGGCTGCGCCCTTCCAGGCGCACGGTAATGAAGCGGGTATTAAGCGCGGCGGCCACCGCCTGGTCGGTATGGGTCTCCTGGTGCATCTGCTGGCAATGGGGACAGCCTTCCATATAGAATTCCAGCACCAATGGGCGGTTCGCTTCCTTGGCCTCTTTCAGGGCCGCCTCCCAGTTGTCACGCCAATATACCACTGCCGTCATGAGTTCTTCTCCTTTAGGGTCTGGTGATCGCCACCCCGGCCGCTGGTGCACAGCCGCCTGCACTCCCCCCTTGCCCCACCGGAGTAGCGCACTCTTATTAACGGAAGCATGAAAGGGGTTCCATCTTTATCCCCTCTCCCCCAATGGGGGAGAGGGCAAGGGTGAGGGGGAATTTAATCTCTTTTCCGCTCCCATTAATAAGATAAGCCGCATCCGCCCAAAGGCAAGGGATGCCCGCATAACCAGGGGATGAGCCGCTAATTTTCTGTCCTTTTTATGGGGAGATGATATTATCTTTCTGGGTAAAGCGCCCAGGCGGGCGGCCCCTGGAAAAGCCTAGAAGCCTGAGGGCGGCACGGCCCGCCGTGCCTTAGACACTATGGGAATATCGCCTTTCCTGTTTCTCCTGCTCCTGGTGGGGGCCTGGGGCTACCAACTCCTGGCCCTGGTCTCCCTGTGGCGCTTCTTCGCATCGGCCGCCGCCCCGTTGCCGCGGCCTCCAGAGGTCGGGATCACCGTGTTCAAGCCCTTGAAAGGGCTGGAGGCCACCACCCGGGAGTGTCTGGAGAGCTTCCTGGTCCAGGACTGGCGCCCCTGCCAGGTGCTTTTCGGGGTGCGGGATCAAGGCGACCCGGTGGTTTCCTTGCTCCGGGAACTCCAAAGGACCCATGCCGGACCGGAAATCGAGATCATCTTTTGCCCTCAGCTCCTGGGGCTGAACCCGAAGATCAGCAGCCTGCGCCAAATGGAGGAGCGGGCTCGTTACGATCTTATGGTCATTGCCGATGCCGATGTCAAGGTGGGCCCCGACTTCCTCTCCCGGGTGGCCGCGGCCTTGCAGGAGCCGGAGGTGGGCCTGGTGAGTTGCCCATACCGCTCCGGCCCGGCCCAAACCCTGGGGGCGCAACTGGAGGCCTTGACCATCGCCGCGGATTTCATCCCCGCGGTGGCCGCGGCCCACTATGTGGAGGGCATCCGCTTCGCCCTGGGAGCCGCCATGGCCCTGACCCGCCGGGCTTTGCTGGCCATCGGCGGCTTTGCCCCCCTGGCCGACTACCTTGCCGATGACTTCCAATTGGGCCGGCGGATAGCGGAAGCCGGCCTCCAGGTGCGCCTCCTCCCCTATGTGGTGGAGAGTCAAACTCCGAAGATGAGCCTTAAGGATTACCTGGCCCACCAGCTTCGCTGGGCCCGCACCTACCGGGTCTGCCGCCCCAAAGGCTACCTGGCTTACGGCATTACCCACGCTTTGGTTTTCGCCCTGGCCCTTTGCTGGGTCACCGGCGCGGCCCCTTGGGTATTGGCTCTAACCCTGGCCACCCTGGCCCTCCGGTTAACCCTGGCCGTCGTCTCAGAGCGATTCTGCCTTCGGGGCCATCTTCCCGGGAACTCCTGCTGGCTGCTGCCCCTAAAGGACCTGCTGTCCTTCGTACTTTGGACCCTGAGCTTTCTGGGTAGCCGGGTCACCTGGGGCCACCTTCGCTACCTGGTCAGCCGTGAGGGAAAATTGGTGAAAATATAATAAGTTACCACAAATGACGGGATTACCTATGGATGTTAAGGTCCTGGAACAATTATTGCTCGAGGTGAAGGATGGGCGGCAGTCGGTGGAACAGGCGTTGCAACGCCTCCGAACCTTGCCCTTCGAGGACCTGGGTTTCGCCCGGGTGGACCATCACCGGCAGTTGCGCCAGGGGTTCCCGGAGGTGATTTTTGCCGAGGGGAAAAGTCTGGCGCAGATCCGCGCCATTTTGCAGGCCCTCAGCCTCCGGGCCGAGCGGATCCTGGTGACCCGCCTGGCCCCGGACCAGGCCGAGGCCCTGTTGCCGGAATTCCAGCACTCCCGCTACCACCCCGACTCCCGGGTGTTGACCATCATCCGCGGCGACATCCCCGATCGGGGCCGGGGGGTGATCCTGGTGCTCTCCGCCGGCACCTCCGATATCCCGGTGGCGGAAGAAGCGCTGCTCACCGCCAGGATCATGGGGCACCAGGCCGAACCCGTCTATGACGTGGGGGTGGCCGGGCTGCACCGGCTGCTGGCCCACCAGGAGTTGCTGGCCCAGGCCACCGTCTTTGTGGTGGTGGCGGGCATGGAGGGGGCGCTTCCCAGCGTGGTGGGCGGCCTGGTGGATCGCCCGGTGATCGCGGTGCCCACCTCCGTGGGCTACGGCGCCTCCTTTGGGGGCCTGGCGGCCCTGCTGGCCATGCTCAATTCCTGCGCCACCGGCGTGGCGGTGGTGAACATCGACAACGGCTTCGGCGCCGGCTTCCTGGCGGCCCTGATCAATCGGAAGGATTAAACGAGAGAATATTCCTTGATACGCTTTATGGAAGTCATGGCATGGTTAACGTTGGCAAAGGGACATGGTGGTTTAGCCGCTGGGGCGGGCGGGACGCCCGCCACTCAATGGGCGGCAGATGAGAACGTTTGAAGTCTAGAGATGGAATAATGCTAATGGCGGGATGCGCTTCGCTTTCCCGCCCTACGGGCTTACAGTCGGCGGGCGCGACGCCCGCCCCACGCGGGAATGTGGTGCGTCAGACGCACCCTTGTATCTCCTGCTGGCCACTGGCCATTTCTTCAAATCTTTACCTCTTCCTTCTGGGCCTTAAGGAGGACCCGGTAGTGCTCCACCGACTTCCTGGCCTGGAAGATTTCGGCCTCCAGGCGGTTGCGCTCCGCCAGGGGGGCCTCCGGCCCCAATCGCGCCCGGGCCTGCTCCAACTCTTCCAGCCGCTTTAGCCAGCGGTAGAGCTCCAGGGCCAGATGGCGGACGCTCATCCCTGTCCGGCCTCAGGAGCCGCCAACGGGTCCGTCAGGGGCACCTCCGGGGCGATCACCAGGGGCAAGACAAAGTAAAAATTATTGCCCCCGGGAGTGGCCTGGTAGCCTACTTCGCCCCCATGGGTCTCGATGACGCTGCGGACAAAGAAGAGGCCCCGGCCCGTGCCCACCTCGCCTTCCACATTGGCCCCCCGATAACCTTCGTCGAAGATATGCGGCTGGTCTTCCGGCGGGATGTGTGGCCCGGTGGTGAAGACGCTGAACTTGACCCCGTCTTTTCCCGGTCCAAAATAGTCCGAGAGCAGGTCCCGGCCATAGGCCATGTACTTGAGGCCTTCCTGGTTGCGGCGGGTGTACTTCACCGCGTTGGAAAAGAGATTGGCGTAGACCTGGGCCATCAGGCCCTTATCCACCGACAGGGGCAGGTCCTCGTCGGGCATCACCCCGGCCCGGGTGTCGATGGCGATGCCGCGCTCCTGGAGCTTGGGAAGAAATAGCTGCAATTGCGGCTGAATGATTTCGCTGTGGACCCGGCAGGTGCGCCGCTGCAGGACGAAGTGCCCTTTCTGGAAATGGGACAGCCGGAACAGGGATTCAATGAACAGACTGACCCCGCGATAATGCTGCTCCAGGGTCTGGTAATCAGTCTCCATCTCTTGAACGAGGCCCCCAAAATACCCCTGGGTATCCACATGGAAGGCACATTCCGGTTCTCGCACCTGGCAGACGCACTCCATATTTTTCAGAGTCTTGATTTTTTCCCGCAGATGCCTCAGGTAGAGGGCGAGGCTGATGTTGGGGATGATGACGTTGTGTTCGATATCCGCCACCAGGCTGTTGATGAAACGGATGTGCTGGATATTCTGCCAGGCGATGATCTTGACGTGCAAATTGTAGCCCAGCCGATTGGCGTACTTCTCAAAGAAAAACTTGTCTTTCCGGGAGATCCGGTCCCCGGGGAAGAACTCCAGCAAACCGATGATTCGATCCTTGGCGTAAAAGGGGAGCTGGCTCACCAGGATCTGATTGCCCCGGATGGGGATGATCCAGGAATCGGCGTCGTCGTAGGCCTCGCTCTCCAGCCGGATATGGGGCGGCGGCGCGGGCTTTTCCGGGTAAACCCCCCGCAGGCTGTCGCACACCAGTTCCAGCTGGCCCTCGACGCCGATCAAATAGAGGCGGCAGTCCAGGTCGAAAAATTCTTTGATGATCCATACCGAGACCCGGTAGAAGTTCTCCATGGTCTCATATTCCTGGGCCAGGTCGTAGAAGGTCATGAGGGCGTCGTCCTTCAGGGTGCCAAAGTTATACTCCCTGAATTTCCGCCACTTTTCCGTCACATGGCCGGCAACCTCTGCCAGATCCATGGGGGCGTTCATATCGACCTCCCTTTTCAGACGAAGAACTGCCTCACCTCAGCCGCGGGGTCGCAGTTATTCGGGGGCGGGGCTGCGCCGGTACCGGGCCACCCCGATTTCGAAGAGATCCCGGCCCTGGCAATCGTTGATGACGATGGCGGGCAGGTCTTGCACCTCCAGGCGGTGGATGGCCTCCGGCCCCAATTCGGGGAAGGCGATAACCCGGGCGTCTTTGATGCACCGGGAGATAAGGGCCCCGGCCCCACCGGTGGCCCCCAGGTAAACCGCCTGGTATTCCTTTATGGCGGCGATGACCTCCGGAGAGCGTTTGCCTTTGCCGATCATGGCCTTCAGGCCCAGACGCAACAGGGTTGGCGTATAGGAGTCCATGCGGTAACTGGTGGTGGGTCCGGCGGCGCCGATGACCCTTCCCGGCCGGGCCGGCGAGGGGCCCACATAGTAGAGGATCTGCCCCTGAAGCTCCATGGGCAGCGGCTTGCCAGCCTCCAGAAGGTCGAGCAGACGCTTGTGGGCCGCGTCGCGGGCGGTGTAGATCACCCCGCTGACCAGTACCTTATCGCCGATCTCCAGGTTCCGGACGTCTCCATTGGTGAGGGGTGGCGTCAGCTTCACGGTTTTGGGCATATTCCACCTTTATAAAACCACTTCCCGGTGCCGGGAGGCGTGGCACTGGATATTGACGGCCACCGGCAGGGAAGCGATATGGCACGGCTGCATCAGGAGGTGTACCGCCAGGGCGGTGATCCGGCCACCCAGCCCCTGGGGGCCGATGCCCAGGTCATTTACGGCCAGGAGCAATTCCTCCTCCAGCCTGGCCAGTTCCGGATCCGCGTTAGGCAGGCCCAATTCCCGCAGCAAGGACTTTTTAGACAGATAGGCGGCCCGCTCGAAGGTGCCGCCGATGCCCACTCCCACGATAATGGGCGGGCAGGGGTTAGGACCGGCCTCCCGCACCGTGCCCACCACTTTCTCTTTGACGCCGGCCCAGCCCTCCGCCGGTTTCAGCATGTGCACCCGGCTCATGTTTTCGCTGCCGCCGCCCTTGGGGACCACGGTGAGCTTCAGGCGGTCCCCGGGGACGATCTCGGTGTGGATCACCGCCGGGGTGTTGTCCCCGGTATTGGCCCGGGTCAAGGGATGGCACAGGGACTTCCTCAGGTACCCCTCGCCATAGCCCTGGCGTATCCCTTCGTGAATGGCCGTCTCGAACGAGCCGCCCACCAGGTGGACGTCCTGGCCCAGCTCCACGAAGACCACGGCCAGACCGCAGTCCTGGCACATGGGAACGCGCTCCTCCCGGGCGATGCTGGCGTTTTCCAGCAACTGCCGAAAGATCTCCCGGCCGCTTTCCGATTCCTCTGCCGCTGCCCCCCGGGCCAGGGCCCGCAGCAGGTCTGCCGACGCCTCATAATTGGCGGCAATGGCCGCCTGCTTCACCCCCTGGGTGACTTTTACCACCTCGATTTCCCGCATAATCGCTCCTGACGCCAGATAATGCCTTGAACGGCAGGGGCGTGATGAATCACGCCCCACCGCAGATTTTTATCAATCAGAGCATTAACTGGATCAGAAACTGGTTTTTGCTCTGATTAATAACTTAGCCTAAAAAAACTAACGGCAAACTGCTCCTATTCTTCATCCAGGTCGTTCTTAAAGAACTGCTGGCTGGAGGCCCGGGGCTCGCTGGGGGCCTGGGGCTGGCTGGGGGCCTTCTCCTTGATGGCCTCCTCCTCGGGATAAAAAGTGTCATCGCCCTCGGTGGCTTCCTCATCCTTGCCGGTCTGCTTATCGCCCTTCTTGGCCAGGGTGGCGTGGATCTCTGGAAATTTCTCCACCTCCTGGCCACTCAAGGCCTCCTTCATGTAGTTGATAAAGACGGGCGCCGCAGCCTGAGACCCGGTCTCCTTAGGTCCCAGACTGTGATCATCGTCCATCCCCACCCAGGCGCCGGTGATCAGCGACGGGGTGAAGCCTATGAACCAGGCGTCCCTGAAACTGTTGGTGGTGCCGGTCTTACCGGCGATGGGCCGGCCCAGGACCTGCACCCGGGTGGCGGTGCCTCGCTCCACCACCCCCAACATCAACCGGGTCATGATTTGGGCCGTCTCGGCATCCAACACCTGCCGCCTTTGCAACTGATAATCCACCAACACCCGGCCATCCCGGTCTTCGATGCGGTTGATGAAGGCCGGCTCCACTAAGGCCCCATCGTTGGGAAAGACCGAGTAGGCCCGGGTCAGCTCAAACAGGGTGACATCGGAGGCCCCCAGGGCCGAGGCATAGTTGGGAAAGATGGGGCTGGTGATCCCCAGGGTCTTGGCCATTCTCAGGGTGGCCGGCACCCCGATGGCCACCATCAGGCGCACTGCGGGCACGTTGCGGGAGTGGGCCAGGGCGGAGGCCATGGAGATGGGGCCTTCGAAGTGATGGTCGTAGTTCTGGGGAGACCAAAGCTCGCCGCGGCGCCCTCCGGGCAGGGAGATGGGCTCATCCAGCAGGATCGAATCGGGCCGGTAGCCCTTCTCGACGGCGGCGGCGTAGACGATGGGCTTGAAGGCGCTCCCCGGCTGCCGTTGGGCCTGGGTGGCCCGGTCGTAGGTGCTATCGCCGAAGTCCTTGCCGCCGATGAGCACCTGGACCTTGCCGGTCTTCAACTCCATGGAGAACAGCGCACCCTGCACCATGGGGGCGGGAATGAGCTCCGCGGTCCAAATCTTGCTGTGGCGGTCCCGGCTCAGCAGACGCACCTGCACCACGTCCCCGGGCCGCAGGCCGGCGGTGGAGGGACCCCCTCTACCTTTGCCATTCTTCGGTAGGACGGCCCATTTGTCCCCCAGGTGCAGATTCAACGCCTGGCGTTTCTTGTCAGAGGAGGCCACCAGGGCCGCAACCGACAGTCCCTTGTGGGGCGGGTATTTGTTGTAATACTTGACCTGCCGGGACTGGTAGGCCGCCAGTTCCTTGCCCCCCAGGTGGCGGAGGGGGCCCCGGTAGCCGTTGCGCCGCACCAGACCGTCGATCCCTGCTTCAATGGCCTTCTGGGCCTCCTGGTGCAGCTCCACGTCCGCGGTGGTATAGACCTTGAGGCCCATGTTGTAAACCGAGTCTTTGCCGAAGCGCTCTTCCAGCAAGGTCCGTACGTGCTCATTAAAGTAGCCGCACTCTTTGATCCATTCCGGACGGTAGGGCTTCAGCTTGATGGACTGTTTCAGGGCCGCCTCTTCCTCAGACTTGCTGATGAAGCCCACTTCGGCCATGCGCCGCAGCACGTAGGCCTGGCGTTCCTTGGACTGCATGGGGTTGAGATAGGGGTCGTAGCGGCTGGGGAACTTGGGGATGCCCGCCAGCACCGCGGCCTCGGCCAGGTTCAGATCCTCCACGTGCTTGGAGAAGTACTCCAGAGCCGCGGCCTCCACCCCATAGGACCCGTGACCCAGAAAGATGTGATTAAGATAGATGTTGAGGATCTCTTCCTTACTCAGGTAATTATCGATGCGATAGGCCAGGACCGCTTCCCGGATCTTCCGGGCAAAGCTCTTCTCCGAGTTGAGGAGGATGCGCTTCACCACCTGCTGGGTAATGGTGCTGCCCCCCTGGACCACCCGGCCGGCCTCCAGGTTGCGGGAAAAGGCGCGGATGATGCCGATGATGTCCACTCCCGGATGCTCGAAGAAGCGGGCATCCTCTGCGGCCACAAAGGCCAGGACCAGATGCCGGGGCAGGCGGCTGTACGGCACTTCGATGCGCCGCTCGTTGTAAAACTCGCCGATGCGCTGGCCGTCCCGGGCGAAGATCTGGGTCACCACCGGGGGCCGGAAATCCTTAATTGAGGTGAAGTCCGGCAGATCCCTCAGAAAATGGTAATAGATGTACCCCCCGGCCGCCGCGACTCCCAGCACCGCGGTGAGGGCCAGGCCTAACATGATCAGGTTCAGGCGTCTGGCCCAGCGGCGCCGCCGGTGGTAATGCTCCAGCCGGTCAGGGTTGGCTTTGAAGAATCTCATTTCCGGTTCCGCTGATTATCACTCAAGAATGTGGCCCAGCCGCCCTCGGCTGTTCTTCCTTTAATTAATTTTACTCCTCTTCCTGAAAATTATCCAGAAATTGCCGGATTTGTATGCCCAGGGCGATGCAAACGTGCCCGTCCATGCACCGGCTGGCGTCGGGCTTGTCGACATAGGTGGCCAGCTCGTGGCCTCCTTTCTTCAACTTCAGGACATAGGCCTTCTGGCCGCGGTCGTAGGAGAGGGTGGAAACCACCCCCCTCCTGGCGAGCTCCGGATACATCTCCAGGATTTTTCCCTTCAAACTTACAATAGTATAACCCATGGTCGTCCCTCCCGGTCCGCAAAATTGGCGGCGGGACCTGAGCCGCGCCGCCGGGCCCGCCAGGGCCTGAATTAAAATAAGTCGCCCGCGGCCCCTGGGCAAGGAGAGAAGGGGGCTCAGGCAGTAAATTTCCGGTCCAGGGTGCGATATTGAATGGCCTCCGCCACGTGGCCCGGGGAGAGCCCGGCGGCCCCTTCCAGGTCGGCGATGGTCCGGGCGATCTTGAGGATGCGGTGGTAGGCCCGGGCGCTCAGGCCCAGCCCGTAGGGCGGGAAAGCGAAGCGCATCCCGCCACTACCATTATTCTATCTATAGACTTTGAATGTTATCACTTGCCGCCCATTCACGCCCATTCAAGGTTTTAAATGTTCCCGTTCCACAAAGGCGTGAACATATGGCGGTATAAGTTAAGCCTAACCCAATTGCCCAAGCATGATGCGTTCACTTTCCGGCCCTACGACTACTGAAGGCGGGATGCGCTTCGCTTTCCCGCCCTACAGCAAAAAATAGGCATTATTAAGTTTACACAATATCTATGTAACAAAAATCACCTGCCGCAAACTCACTGCTATTTAACCTTCTATTTTTTCTGCGATAATTTTATTTCAAATGAATTTCATATCTTAACTTTGATGTTATCATTCTCTTTCATCCGAAAGTTAATGAAAATCCGCATAGCCACTCCGCCATTTCCCAGCGGCTCCGTCCTATCCTGGGAATGAACAAGGTGCAGCCGAAGCCTTGCCCGCCTATTCAGGCGATTCCTTATGGCCTCTCGGTGCTCAATGAGGCGGGCCCGCTGGGTGACGCCTCAAACAGTAAACTTCCGGTCCAGGGTGCGATATTGAATGGCCTCCGCCACGTGGCCCGGGGAGAGCCCGGCGGCCCCTTCCAGGTCGGCGATGGTCCGGGCGATCTTGAGGATGCGGTGGTAGGCCCGGGCGCTCAGGCCCAGGCGCTCCATGGCCACCTCCAGGAGGCGCTGGCACTCCGGCGAGAGGACGCAGTGCTGCTTCAAGAGGCGGGGGGGCATGTGGGCGTTGGCAAAGATGCGGCCCCTAACAAAGCGCCGGGACTGGACCTCCCGGGCCTTCAGCACCAGGGCCCGCATCTCCGCGGAGCCCTCCGCGGCATCGCTGCCGGCCAGTTCCCGGAAACCCAGCCCGGGCACCGCAATGTGCATGTCGATGCGGTCCAGCAGCGGCCCGGAGATGCGGCCCCGGTACTGCTGGATCTGTTTGGGGGTGCAGGCGCAGGCCCGCCGCGAGTCGCCGAAATAACCGCAAGGGCAGGGGTTCATGGCCGCCACCAGCATCACCCGGCCTGGGTAGGTAACCGAGCTGGCCGCCCGGGAGATGGTGACCCGGCCCTCTTCCAGGGGCTGGCGCAGCACCTCCAGGGTGGAACGCTTGAACTCCGGCAGCTCGTCCAGGAAGAGGACCCCGTGGTGGGCCAGGCTTACCTCGCCGGGCCGGGGGTTGGTGCCGCCGCCGATGAGACCGGCGTCGGAGATGGTGTGGTGCGGGTTCCGGAAGGGCCGCACCGTGATCAGGGGCCGGCCGGGCCTGAGGCGCCCCATGATGCTGTAGATCTTGGAGGTCTCCAGGGCCTCCTCAAAACTGAGAGGCGGCAGGATCGAAGGGAGGCAGCGGGCCAGCATGGTCTTGCCGGCGCCCGGCGGCCCCATCATCAGGACATTGTGGCTGCCCGCCGCGGCAATGAGCAAGGCCCGTTTCGCCGGCTCCTGCCCCTTGACCTCCCGGAAGTCCACCTCCATACGGGGGGGCTCACCTTCCAGGTCCGGCAGTGCCGGCGCCACCGGGGCCAGGGCTTGCCGGCCGGCCAGATGCTCCACCACCTGGGCCAGGTTCTCCGCGGCATAGGCCTCGACCCCCTGGACCACCGCGGCCTCCGGCCCGTTGTCCCTGGAGATGATCAGGGCCAAACCCGCCTCCCGGGTGGCCTGGGCCATGGACAGCACCCCCCGGGTGGGTTTCAAACGGCCGTCCAGAGACAACTCCCCGAAGAGCAAATGCCTTTCCAGGGGCTCCGGGGGCAGCAGGCCCTGGGCCGCCAGGATGCCCACTGCCGCCGGCAGGTCGAAGCCGGTGCCATCCTTGCGCACGTCCGCCGGCGCCAGATTGATGGTGATGCGATTGCCGGGGTATTTGTAGCCGGAGTTCTTGACCGCGGCCCGGACCCGGTCTTTGCTCTCTTTGACTGCGGCCTCGGGCAGGCCCACGGTGGTAAAGGCCGGCAGCCCCGGCGCCAGGTCGACTTCCACCTCCACCAGGTAGGCGTCCACTCCCTTGAGGGCGCCGCTCTTCACTCGCGCCAGCATGACGGTTCCCCAGTAAATCTTCCAGCCAGGTTTAATAGAGATTTTACCGGAAAAATTAGGAGAAAAGATAGCAATTTATCTGGCCCGGATTGCCTCCTCTGTGGCCTCCTGGACCTCTTGGCTGTCCGCGCCCATCATCTTCTCCCAGATGATTTTGAGGGATTGCAGGGCGGCGCTTTGGTCCTCCTGGAGTTGCTTGAATCTTTCCAGGTCCACCAAGGCCGCCAGGGGTTTCCCGGCTCTTTCGATAACATAAGCATCCCCCCGAATGGAGACCTCGTTTAATAGCTGGCCTAGATTCTGGCGGGCTTTCATGGCGGAAATTTTTTTAAGCATATTCATAGCCCTTTTTATCAATTGTTATGGTTTATATAACCATTATAGTTATTATGGATACTATGTGGCCAGGAGAATATACTGTCAATATCACCACACAGATGTCCGGTTTTCATAGCACCCGAAATGTCCGGGTGAGGTTTTCAAATGGCTTTTACTCATGTCAGCATGACGGTTTCCCAGTAAATCTTCCAGCCAGGTTTAATGGAGGTTTTACCGGAAACCTTATGAGAAAAGATAGCAATTTATCGTGGACCTGGCCCGGGTCTCGGCCGGGAGCGACCCGATGAGGGCACCTTGGGTGGGTCTCACCCACCCATATTGGCGCGTAAGACGCGCCCTACGCCGGCGCCATCCGGCCAGGCCCGTCCCCGGAAGTCTCGCCCGCTCCCCACTTAAAGCGGTGCGCCTTGCTATTCCCTTGGCTCCCCGTTTAGTCTAATTCGGAGGTGCGGGTTTTAAAGGAAAAGGCCAGGGCTATCGAGATTGCCAAACAAGCAATCATGAAATTAAAACCGGCGTTAAAGCTGCCGGTCCGATCCACCAGATAACCGATGATTATCGGCGACAGCAAGCCGGCCGACTGGCCGCCGGTGTTGAAGATGCCGACCGCCCTGCCGGTAATCTTCTTAGGAACCGAACTGACCGGCAGGGCCCATACTGCCGCCAAGGCCGCGGTCAAAAAGAATCCAGTCAGAGTCTGATAAACCATCAACAGTTGCATCGATTTTACCGTGTACATCAGATAGAGCATTAATCCGGTAAGAAACTGAAAAATAACCACCGGCATTCTCCGGTTATCCCGAAAAGGGCCGTCTGACAGCCAACCGCCGAACAGATACCCGACGATCCCCGCGGCGAACGTAATCGAAACCGCAATCCCCATACTTTTCATGGCCATGCCTCTGGCAGTGACCAGGTAAGCGGGCAGCCAGGATTTAAAACCCCAGCCGGCGATGTTGAAAATAGAAAACATAATGGTGGATTTCCAGACCGCAGGTTCCTGCAGCACCTGCCAGAAAGAATAATGAACTTCATCCGCCTTTGGGGCCGGGGCTTTCGGTGAAAGCGCGTCCGGTTCGCCGGACCTGATGGGTTGGTCGGTAACGTAGATGGCAATCAATACTGCAATGATAATCCCGGGAATAGTCAGGGCATAGAACACCGCCCGCCAACCCCAGGCGGCCATGACTGCCACCGCAAACAACGGCGCCACCGCCGGTCCCAGCGAATTAGAGGAGAGAAGAACCGCGGTGGCAAAGGCCCGCCGGCTCGGCTCAAACCACAGGGCGACGCTCTTCATGGACGCGGCCGGATAGGGGGCTTCACCTACGCCAAAGATCACCCTGGCGATGATCATCTGGGTCACATTGGCCACCATTCCGGTTATGCCCGTAAAAACTGACCACACCGCGATGGCAATAGTCATTACCTTGCGGGGACCAAATTTATCCACCAACACGCCCCCGGGCATCTGACACACCGTATACCCGATGAAGAAGGCGCTCATGACCGCCCCCATGAGGGTTTTCGACAGATTAAATTCCTTGCCGATGTACGGAATGGCGGTAGAGATAACCATCCGGTCCAGGTAGCACAGGAAATAGCCGGTAAAGATCAGAATCAACACCAAGGTTCTTCTGTCCCATTTCCATTTCATTGCCTATGCCCTCTTCAGTGTGGTGGTCGAAAAGAGGTCCTAATTCCTGGGAATGGCAGGATCGAGTCCGAATTATAGAGCCCGTAGGGCGGGAAAGCGAAGCGCATCCCGCCATTAGCATTTTTGGGCAGACTGGGGTTTTGCAATAGCTTCTAGGCAACGCCCAGGGAAGGATTACTTCCGAATAGCCGCCGCGACCGCCGGCCACGACAATTTCCACGTCCCTGGAGGAGCGGGTCACCGGGATGGGGTGCTGGAGGTTACCCCCCCAGTCCATCCAGCAAGATCTCTTCCAGAAATTTATTGGAATAGCCGTAACACATGGTGGGTTTGGCAAGGCCGCCTTGCCGGGGCCTTCTGATGCTCCGGGCTTTTTTGCCGGGTTTTACCGGTTCGATATCCGTGGGGATGGGGGACCTGCTTTTGATGAAACCGGCCCTGAGGCCATAAATGTCAAAAAAGGTGCCGTTGTCGAACCAACCCAGTTGCCTGCCGTTTACGCCAAAGACCCGGGGTGCCACCAGATAAGCCGCGGCCCGGCCGTTCCACAGGTAGATGGTTTCGCCGTCAGCGGCAAGATAGGCCACGGCCTTGCCGTTCTGGTTAAACAGGCTGGTTTCCATGGTGATACACCCCTCCTCTTCGCGAAAACCTCATGGTTGCGCCTGGAATTTTTATCAAGCGCGGCCGAGGGCGGCATGCTCCAC
This sequence comes from uncultured delta proteobacterium, assembly GCA_963834795.1. Taxonomy (GTDB): domain Bacteria; phylum Desulfobacterota; class Desulfobaccia; order Desulfobaccales; family 0-14-0-80-60-11; genus JAPLJC01. The sequence goes on from CAWIDL010000001.1 coordinate 124,782, forward strand.
CTTCATACAGCGGTTCATAACCACCTTAAGCCCGGCTTTTCTGGCTTTGCGGGCCGAGCCGGGCTCCTCCAGGTCGAGCTGCATCCACACCGCCTTGGCCCCCGCCGCAATGGCTTCGTCCACGATGGCGGGAATGGCCTCCACCTTCCGGAAGATATCCACCACCTCCACCGGAAAGGGAATATCTTTGAGACTGGGGTAGCAGGGCTCTCCCAGGACCTGGCGGCAGCCGGGGTTCACCGGGATGATGCGGTAGCCGTGATTTTGCAGGTACTGGGCCACCTGGTAGCTGGGGCGCTCGGGGTTCTCGGAAAGCCCCACCACCGCCACCACCCGGTAGTCATTCAGGACCGCGGCGACTTCCCGGGGGTCGGCCGGGGCTTCCGGTTCCGGTTTCTCCGTCATCTTTCTCTACTCCTTTTTATTTGTGGAGCAGGGGCCGATTTTAATGATTAAAATTTAATCATTACGCACGGGGCTCCTGGTTGCGGCCTGCCCTGCCCTTCTTTTCGGGTTCTCGGGCGAGCCCTATGTTCATGAGCGACTGAGAATTTTTTTTGGCGCGACTCTCATCACAGGCTGGAAGCCTGTGCCACTATCGCCCCTACCACTAAAAAGTGAGGGTGGTCCCTTCGGGGATCTGGGCCTCCTGAAGTTTCAAGGCCTCCTCAATCTTCAGGACCGTCTTGATATATTGATAAGCGAACTTAAGCAGTTCCTCATCGTCATCCCAGATCTTCTCCAGGATATCCGGATCCACCTGAAAGAGCTGGCGGAAGCGGCTCTTGAAGACAAAGCGGCGGAACTGGTCCAGATCGTACATCACCATGTGGAACAGCCGATTGCCCCGCTCATCGGCGACCGGCCCGCCGTCCGCCCCGCGGCGCAGCATCATGGTCTTCCACGGCAGGTTCATGGTGTCGTAATGCTCCACCCCCTGGTCTTCGCGCCAGGAGGCCACGCTCCACTCCGCGTCCTCTTCATAGCCGCGGCAATGTTCCTCCCGCACGTAGAAGTGAAACTCATCCACCCCCTCCTCGGTGATCAGGGTTCCCTGGCCGATGGGGTAATAACGGCAGGCGGCCGGGCGGTCGCTATAGAGCTCACAGCCGGTTACCGGCCGGACAAAGGGGCATTTGCCCTCAAACCGGGGCATGTCCATGATGACCAGGGGCAGGCCCGACTTGACGTGGGGCTCGGTGCGGGTATACTTCCGGAGAAACTCGCCGGAGGGGATCTGCAAGCGGGTTTTCAGGCGCAGGATATCATAAGGGGTGAGGATAATGGTGGTGGCGCCGCAACACTCGGTGAAGCAGGACACCCCCGGGTGGCAGCGGAATCTGAAGCGGCTCTCCGGGGTGAGCTTGCGGGGCTCCACCACCTTCAGGTTCAGGTCGACCATACGATTACTCCTTTTGGGTTTCCTTATTCGTCATTTATTTTACCAAAAATTCTTTCCTAATAAACCCTCCTCGGCTTCCCCGCGGCTTTAATCCTCCAGCATCAGCTCCAGGCTGCGGGAGACCTCGGCGCTCACCGAAAATGGGTCCGCGGGATCGGCTTCATAGCGGTTCTGCAACTCGTAGGCGTCCATTTCCAGCGGGATGGCGGCGTAATTGAAACCTTGATTGACCCAGCCCAAAATATACAACTCTACGAATTTATCCGGCCCCAGGAGATCATATTGCACTGCGTGCACCAGTTCATGGAAAATGAGGCCGCCGGCGGGCTCGCTGAGAAAAGAATCCACCACCAGTATGGTATCCACAAAGGTGATGGCGGCCATGTCGGAAAAATCCAACAAGGGGATGGCCTTTTCCGATAAATCCTCCCGGTAGTCCTCCACGAACCCCGGATTCTCCAGGGCCGGCACCGCTACCAGCCGGACCTCCTTGAGCAGCGACTCCTCGAAAAATGGCAGAAATTGGGCCCGGGCGGTGGGCGGCAAGGCGCGCCCCTGGCTCCGGAAGGCTTGTCGCTGCTCTTTAACCCAGCTTTGTCCCTGGCCGATGAGCAGGGCCATTATTTGGCTCATATCCATAAGTTTAGCTCCTATTATCAGGTGAGAATTGGTACCTACTTTAAATAGCTTAAGAATGTCGACAAATCCACCTTACCGTCTGCAACGTCATCAGATATGCAGAGGGCCGAGGCCTTGATCTTGTTCTGCCATGATTGTGGCATATTTTTCAATAACCTGCGGACCTCTTCCATTAGATTCTCATCCGCAATTATACTTTTCGCTACCGCACAAACCTGCTTAAAGACCTTATTACTATCCCCCCCGGCCCCAAAAAAGCCGGCCCCGCGTGGGGCCGGCTTCCAGTTAACGGCGCGGCTAACAAAAAATCCGCCGCCTAAAAGCCCCGGCCCGACATGCGGGCATAGAACATGGCCACGGTGCGGTACACCATATGGGCCATCTTGGTGTAGGGGGCGTAAAAGAACAGGAAGAACACCGAGACCAAGTGCAGAAAGTAGGTGGGATAGGCCAGGATGTGGATATGCATCAGCCGGAACAGCCAGGAGAGCAAGCCGCTGGCCCCCACGGCAAAGATCACATAGACCAACAGCCAGTCATAGTAGCCGCCATAGCCCGCCTTCTCGGCGTTGGCCTGGCGCTCCTGGATGATGTTATAGATTCCGTAGAGCAGGCCCGCGGTGCCTAAGATGGCCAGCAGCTTGATGGGCTCATAGATGGCGTAGGGGGATTCATGGTGAAAGACCCATTCGTTCAGGAAGCCCCAACTGGTAACGATGGCCAGGAAGATGAAGCCAAAGAGCAGGAACAGGTGATTGTTGGAGCGGGTATAGGTGGTTTCACACAGCCGGAAGCGGTTGTGCATCAAGATATCCTTGAGGGTTTCCACCAGGTTGCACACCAGCTTGCCTTCCACCCGGACCTTCCAGGGGTTGCTGCTATTCAGGTCCCCCCAGTAACGCAGGACACCCCGGCCCAATACCACCACCGCAAAGAAGAAAGCGGGGACAAAGATGAAGTCCACCAACAGGGTGGGGAACAGCTTGTGGTAGGCAATGGGGCCTGCGGGCAGGTGCAGATGGCCGATAGCTCCCAGGGCCGCCAGCAGTAGCGCCACCGGGAAGGCGAGGAGCATCGGGAGATAGCGGGGGTCGCCCACCATCTTGGCCAACACTTGGGGGGCGGAGTATTCCTCGATGCACAGTTTCCGGAGGGCGTTCATCACTTCGCCGGGTTTGGCCCCCCGGGGACAGTAAACGGTGCAGTCGCTGCACTGATGGCACAGCCAGATATCCGGGTCTTGCACCACCTCTTTCAGGCCCCACTGGGCCTGGAGCATCTCTTTGCGGGGAAAGGGCTTGCTATCCGGAGTGGGATTACAGACCACCGAACAGGTGTCGCACTGATAGCATTTCTTTACCGTGTCCCCCCCGGCGGCGATGACCCGGTTGACGAATTGCAGGTCCGGCTTGATAACAGTTTCGCCTGCCATGGATCAGACCTCCTAAAGTTCCTTGAAGGGGTTGGGGCCGATCTCCATAATCCGCTTGACGAAATCATTGATGATTTCCGGCAGCTTATCAAAATCGGAGTGGGCTATCTGGAATTGCTGCACCCGGTCGGATTCCAGTCCCAGCTTGTCCAGGGTTTCGGAAAGCTTGCTCATGCGGTAGTCGCAGAGCTCGCTGCCCTTGGCGAAGTGGCACTGGTAGTCGTCCCCGTATTTGCAACCCAGGAGGATCATTCCGTCGACACCCCGGGACAGGACATCCGAGATCCAGACCATATTAAAGGACCCGAGACAGCGCAGCGGGATGAAGCGGACCCGCGGGTCCAGCCTAAGCCTGTGCAAGCCGACCGCATCCAGGGCCGGCATGGCGTCGTTCTCGCAGATCAGGCCGATGATCCGGAAAGGCGCGTCTTCCGCCTCTTCATCCTCGAGGTCCGGCACGTCCAGGGACTTGAGCATGGAACCGATGATATCGACGCTAAAGTCCTTGAAGGAGACGATGCGCTCGGGGCAGGACCCCATGCAGGTGGCGCAGCGGCGGCAGCGGTTGATCTTAAAGAACGGGGTGCCTTTTTCATCCTCTTCGATGGCGCCGAAGGGGCATTCCTCGGTGCAACGCTTGCACGAGGTGCAGCGCTGCATGAAGGGATCCGGGAAGGTTTCGTCCCAGGCCCGGGGATGCACCGCCATGCCCGCGGCCACGTGCTCCACTGCCTGGATGGCCTTACAGGCCGCACCGACGCCGTCGTTCATGGCCATGGGAATGGTCATGGCCTGATGGACCGCGCCCGCGGCATAGACCCCGGTACGCCGGGTCTCATAGGGGAAGCAGATGAAGTTGGAGTCGGCAAATCCCTGGTAGGGCTCGATCTCCGGCAACTCCGGGCCCTGGCGGTAGCCGAGATTGAGCACCGGCTCATCATTGGTGACCGGCACCAGGCCGATGGCCAGGACCACCAGGTCAGCTTCCAGGAGCACCTTCTCGCCCAGGAGGGTGTCCTTGGCGGTAATTTGCAGCCTGCCGTCGCCTCCCAAGGCGATGCCGTCGATCTCCGCCTTGGTAAGCATGACTCCTGGGTCGGACTGCGCTTCCTTATAGAACAGCTCCGTCTGCCCCGGGGTGCGGATGTCCTTGTAGAGGATATAGGCCAGGGCGTTGGGGTTCTGCTGGCGGACATAGAGGGCCTGCTTCAGGGAGGCCAGACAGCAGAAGTCGGAACAGTAGGGCAGATGTTCCGGGTCCCGGGAACCGGCGCACTGGATGAAGGCCACGCTGTTGGCCGGCTTGCCGTCGGAGGGCCGCACGATCTTGCCCTGCCTGGCCAGCTCCTCCATCTCCAGGTTGGTGATCACGTCCTTGGAGAGGCCGTAACCCAGCTTGGTAAGCCTGGTGGCGTCGTAGGGCCGCCAGCCGGCCGCGAGCACCACCGAGCCCACGCGAATGGTTTCTTCGCTGCCGTTGACCGTGAGGGTGGTATCCAGTAGACCCGGCTGCCCGTCGATCTTCTCGATCTGGGCGTTGGTGAAGACCCGGATCTTGGGATGGCCCTGGACCTCTTTGATCTTCTTGAAGACCGTAGGCTCCTGCAGGGTGGTGAAGGGATAGCTGGAAGGAGTCTGGCGGTGCAGCTTGGCGCCATAGCCGCCCAACTCCGCCTGCTTTTCCACCAGCACCACGTCATAACCGTTATTGGCGGCTTCCAGGGCAGCGCTCAGGCCGGCGGCGCCGCCGCCGATGACCAGGATGGTCTTGTCACATTCGGTCTGGTAAGGCTCCGGCAATTCTGACTTTTTCACCCTGGCGCAGTACATCCGCAGGTAGTCCTCGGCCAGGGCCTGGGTATGTTCGTTATTGGGTTCCTGGGTCCAGGCCACCGTCTCCCGAATATTGCAGCGCTCCACCAAAACGTTGGGGAAATCGAGTTCTTCGTATTTCACCCGGGGGGAGCAGGCGGCAATGACCAGGGCGTTAATGGCCTCGCCTTCCGGCTTGAGGTCCTCCAGGATCATCTCCCGGGCCGCGGGAGAGCACAGGATGTCGTGCTCCTTGATATGCTGGATCTTGCCCTCTTTCTTGATCACCTTGGCCAGGCTCTCGAAATCGATGGCCTCACCGATACCGCAACCCTTACATAGATAGGCACCGTATTTCTTTTCCATTATGACCTCCTGCCCAGGGCGATGAGACTCTTAAGCGCAGCCCCGGTGCCGTCCTGCACCGACTTGGTCACATCCAGGGGGCCCTTTAAAGTGCCCACGGCATAGACACCCGGTGGCAGGAGCTCCTCGATGATGAAGCCGTCGGGGGTGTAGGAGATTGGCAGGGGGCAGGGGGAGGACTTGGTGGAGGGCACCATGCCCGCCGCCAGCACCACCATATCGAAGGTCTGGGACTGTTTGTCGCCCGTCGCGGTGTTTTCCGCCACCACCACCACGTCGTCGGTCCCGGGGGCCTGGGTGATCTTGCCCACCTTGCCCCGGATGAGATGGACCTTCTCGTCGTCCCGCACCTTCCAAAAAAACTGCTCATAGCGGCCCGGCGTGCGAATATCGATATAAAAGATATGAGCTTCGGTCTCCGGGTCTTTCTCCCGGAGATAAGTGGCCTGCTTCAGGGAGGCCATGCAGCAGATGTAAGAACAATACGGCAGATGGTTCTCGTCCCGGGAACCGGCGCATTGGACAAAGGCCACCTTTTTGGGGGCCTTCTGGTCCGAAGGCCGGAGGATCAACCCGCGGGTGGGGCCGTTGGAGGCCGCCAGGCGCTCCATTTGCATGTTGGTGATGACGTTGGCCACCTGGCCGAACCCCAGGTTGTCCATCTTGGTGGCATCGTAAAGTTCCCAGCCGCTGGCCAGGATGATGGCCCCCACCTGGAACTTCAAGGTCTGGGGCAACATGTCCAGCTCGATGGCTTCGTATTTGCAGGCCTCCAGGCACTTCCGGCCGCAGTCGCCGCTGCATACCGCGACGTCGAGGACGTACTTCTGGGGAAAGGCGAAATCAAAGGGGATATAGGCTGCCTTGGTCTTGTCCAGACCATAGTTGAAATCGTTAACCCGCCAGGCGGTGCAGGCCTGGGCACAGGCATCGCACGCCACGCAGCGGTCATTGACATAGCGCGGCGCCACCTGGACGGTGACCTCGAAGTTGCCCGCCGTGCCGCTGATCTGGCTGACTTCCGCCATGGTGAAGAAACGGATGTTGGGATTTTCCCTGATCCGCCGGAAGTTGATCTCTAAACCGCAGGTGGGCGGGCAAAGCTTGGGAAAGTATCGGTGGAGTTGGGCTACCCGGCCGCCCAGGTAGGGGGCCTTCTCGGTGATGATCACCTCCGCCCCGGCTTCCGCCGCCTCCAGGGCCGCGGCGAGGCCGCTCATGCCTCCCCCGATGACCAGAATCTTGCGATTTTCGGCGTTCACACAAGTCCTCCTTCAGGACATTTCGCGAGCCGGAGCTTCGGCCTCATGGAAAATGCCGGCCCAGCCCCTTAAACGCGATGCCCCACTAATATAACAGTGTGAATAGAGGTGCAAGCGAATTTTCGCCTGGGCCGGGGCGGGAAGTTCGAACTTCCCCTTAAGAAAATGGCCGTGGCTGGGCTGAGGCCACGGCCGGAGACAACGCCGCCCGGGGCCCCGGAAGGACCGGGGCCCCGAGGACGCCTCAGAGGTTGCTTACTTCACCAGTTGCTTGTAAGGCTCGGTCTCGAACTTCCACTCGTTGGTGTTCTTGTCGTACTGGGAAATGGTGAACACCCTCCACTTGCTGTCGTCGATGGACAGGAAGTCGGAGCGGTAGTAGTAACCGGGGTAACGGCTCTCTTCCCGGAACAGGATGTGCCGCAGGTGGGCCTCACCGGAGAGAATCCGGTGATACTGCTCCCAGGCCCGCATCAGTTCGTGCAGGTCGCTGGCGGCCATCCGGGTGGCGTCTTCCTTCAGCAGGGTGAGGCGCTTCAGGCCTTCTTCCAGCATGGGTTTGTTGGTCATATACATGGTGGCGCAGCCGGCCACGTACTCGTCCATCAGCTTCTGCAAGCGGGTCTGGATCTGTCTGGGCCGCAGGTAGTTGGGGTTGATGTCCGGAGCGGAGGTGTAGTCTTTGTACTTCTCGAAGATCTCGAAGGGCAGGTAGATCTCGGCGATTACCTCGTCGATGTTCTGCGCCGCTTCCAGCTTGTCGTTCTTGTGGTCCAGGATGAAGGCCAGGGCACCCTTGGCGGCCATGCGGCCCTCAGCGTGGGAGCCGGAGGAGAACTTGTGCCCGGAGGCGCCGACGCCGTCACCCGCGGTGAACAGGCCGTCAACGGTGGTCATGCGGTCATAGCCCCAGAACCAGCTGTCGGGAGCGCCCAGGTAGCCCTTGGAGGGGCCGGAGACCCACAGACCGGCGCAGCCGGCGTGCGAACCGAGCAGGTAGGGCTCGGAGGGGATGATTTCCGAAGGCTCCTTGTCGGGCTCCATGTTGAAGGAGGCCCACAGGGAGGCGGCGGAGATGGACATATCCAGGAAGTCTTCCCAGGCTTCGGCTTCGAGGTGTTTCATCTCTTTCTTGCTCCGGGTCTCGGCCAGCTTGGCCATGGCCTCTTGGGTTTGCATCATGATGGGGCCGCGGCCTTCCCGCATCTCGATCATGGCCGCATGGTTCCGCAGACAGGTACCGGGGTTATCCGCGTAACCGGGGTATTCTTTCTTGACCCGGTCCCAGTTCTTGGCCATGTAGTCTTCGCCGTAAGCGTTGGTGGCCTGGGCCTTGAAGAACAGGAACCAGGCGCCCACCGGGCCGTAACCGTCCTTAAACCGGGCCGGGACGAAACGGTTTTCCATGAGCACCATCTTGGCGCCGATTTCCGCGGGCATGGCATAGGTGGAGCCGGCGTTCCATACGGGGTACCAGGCACGACCCTGGCCTTCACCCACCGACCGGGGCCGGAAGACGTTGACCACGCCGCCGCAGGCGATAACCATGGCTTTGCACTTGAAGACGTAGGTCTTGTGCTCCCGCACGCTGAAGCCCACCGCGCCGCACACCCGGTTGGCGTTGTTCTTGTCGGTAAGCAGCTTCACGATAAAGACCCGCTCGTAGATGTTGTCCATCCCGATGGCGTTCTTGGCGGCTTCAGCCACGATCACCTTGTAGGACTCACCGTTGATCATGCACTGCCAGCGGCCGGACCGGACGCACTTACCGCCGTCTTTCAGCAGGGGCAGGTCTTCGTCTCTGGCGGTCTGGCCGTCCACGATGTGGCCTTCGGCGTCTTTCTGCCAGATGGGCAGGCCCCAATCCTGGAAGTCATGCACGGTCTGATCGACGTGGGCGCCCAGGCTATAGACAAGGTCCTCCCGGATAATGCCCATGAGGTCGGTGCGCACCATGTCCACATAATCGGCAATCTTGTTCTCGGAGCCGATGTAGGTGTTGATGGCGGAGAGGCCCATGGCCACGGCGCCGGAGCGATCCAGGGCGGCTTTGTCCACCAGGGTTACTTTCAAGCCGGCGGCCTTGGCCCAGGCAGCAGCTTCAACGGCGGCGCCGGTGCAAGCCATACCGCCGCCCACCAGCAGCAGGTCGGTCTCAACGGTGACTACTTCCGGTTTAGCACAAAAAGACCATTTACAGAATTCTCTTTCCAGAGCCATATCTCATTAACCTCCTTTAATTTGCGCTGCTGGGTGGACTACTCGGTGCGGGCCTTGCCGGTGAAGAAACCGGGTTGCTTGAGGCCGGCCAGGTCGCTGGGCAAGGTTTTGCCCTTGA
>CAWIDL010000002.1:0-36455 GCA_963834795.1 uncultured delta proteobacterium
CCTGTCTTGTGCAAGGGCAGGAGCTCCTGTTCCTTGCAATACCCGGCCACCAGGGCGCAGAATTTCTTAAGGTGGTCCTCGGTCTTGTGCATTCGCCAGTCGAACTGTGCCTTGATTTTGAAGAACTTTTGAAAGTCTTCATCGTAGGTATAGAGAATCTGGTAGATATATGGGTCGCCGATGAGGATGATCTTGATGTTCAGGGGAATGGGCTGAGGCTGCAGGGCGCGGGTAGTGATCAGGCCGAACATCTCCAACGGGTCCTCAATGCCGATTTTCCCGTTTTTCAGGCAGCGTTTCAAGGCCTCGTAGGAAATGAACCAGCGCAGCAGGTCCAGGGCCTTCAGGACCAGGTAGCCGCCGTTGGCCCGGTGCAGCGAGCCGTTGCGGATCAGGGTGAAGTCCGTCACCAGGGCGCCGAATTGGGCCCGGCGTTCCATGGCGCCGAAGAGGTTGGGATAAGTGGGATTGTTTTCAAAGACCACCGGGGCGCCCGTGGTTTCGCTGTGGTCCACGAAGACGTTCACCTGGTACTGGGTAAAGCTGGGCTCCGGCATGGGGAAGGGAAAGGGGCCCTGGGTCCCCGGCCGCCGCTTCAGGTCTTCAATGTTCTTCAGGACATCTTCCTGGACATCGTTGAGATAAACCAGGACCTGGGGAAGATCCTTATACTTCTCCCGCAGCTCCTCCATGAGGTGTCCCACCACATAGAGGGCCACGTCCTGGTCCAGCTTTTTCTCCTTCTCCTGGTATTCCTTCTCCATCTTACGGATCTTGCGGATAGCGTCGTTCATCACCACATGGAGCTGGGTCGACTTCTGCCGCAGCTTTTCCCGATCTTCGTCATTCAGGGCCTTGAGCTCTTCTTCACCCAAGGGCTTGCCCTCTTTGCCCGGGAAGATCATCAGCCCGCTGGGCGAGATGTTGAGGATGAAGCCCTCCTCTCCCGCCTTGGAGTCCAATTCCTGGAGAATGGCGTTGCGTTCCTGGGTGATGGTATGCATCAGGGATTCCCGGCGGTTGGAGTAATCCTCGCTTTCGAACACTTCGGGGACCTGCATTCGCAGGGTGGAGATGAGTTCCTCCATGTCGGCCTTGAGGACCCGGCCCAGGCCCTTAGGCAGATTGAGGCTCTGGGGCTTCTCTGGGTCGCGGAAATTATAGATGTAGATATAATCGCAGGGAGAAGGGTCCTTGGCCGCCAGCTCCGCCAGGTAGCCCATGATGGTCTCGGTTTTCCCGGCACGGGGCGGCCCGGCCACAAAGATGTTGTATTCCAGGTCCTTGACTCCCAGGCCGAACTCCAGGGCGTGCACCGCCCGGTCCTGGGCCACCACTCTTTCCTTCAAGGGAGTGAGATCCAGGGTGGTTTCGAAACCCAGACTGTCGGGGTTACAAACGGCTCGCAGACTTTCCGGCTTCAGTTCCCAGCGGTTAGCGTTTGCTGCCATGAGTCCTCCTTAAATTTAGCTCTGATCAGGAATTTCTTTAAGGGGCCGCCGGGGACCAGGGTGGCGGCTTAGCCGGTCAATTCTTCCAAGCGGGTCAACGGGCACACCTGGGGGTCGTGAAAACCGGGGCCTTCCAGCTGGATGGTGTTGTGCTCCAGGCCGAAGCGGCGTCGCAGGATCTCTTCCAGTTCCCAGGTGAGGCAGTCCCGGTCCGCGGGGTGGTCCACCGTCACATGGACGCTGGCGGCAAAAATCCCCGAGGCAATGGTCCAGACGTGCAGATCGTGGACCAGCTTCACCTCCGGGTGCCCCTCCAGGGCCTTTTGTACTTGAGCCAGATCGATGTGCCTGGGGGTGGCTTCCAGCAGAATCTCGGTGGCCTCCCAGACCAACTGCCAACTGCTGGCCACGATCATCACCCCCACCACCATCCCGGCCAGGGGGTCGAACCACTGCCAGCCTCGCCAGAGGATGGCCAGGCCCGCCAGCACCGCGGCAAAGGAGGCGAAGGAATCGGACAGCAGATGGATAAAGGCGGACCTCAGGTTGAGGCCGTGCTCCCGGGCGGGCCTGAGGACGTACATCCCCAGAAGGTTCACCAACAGGCCCAGGCTGGCGATGATCAACAGGGGTTTGCCGCTGATCTCCCGGGGCTGGAAAAGCCGGCCCAGGGCTGCATAGAAGATATAGCCGGCCATGGCCCACAGGACCAGGCCGTTGATCAGGGCCACCAAAATCTCCAGGCGGCGGTAACCGAAGGTCTTTTGGGCCGTGGGCCGCCGCCCTGCCCAGCTCAGGGCCAAGAGGCTGAGCCCCAGGGCCGCCACGTCGCTTAACATATGGCCGGCGTCCGCCAGCAGGGCCAGGCTGTTGCTCAGAATCCCAGCCACCAGCTCCACCACGAAAAAGGCCGACTGGGTCCAGAAGGCCAGGCCCAGGCGGGCCTGGCTGCTGTGGAACCGCTGGCGGTGGGCGGGGTGCTGGCCGGTATTCATCCTTTATCCATGCGAATTTCCAGAATTTGGTAGAACTTCAGGCCGGAGGGGGTGTGCACCTCCACCTTCTCTCTCAGGCGCCGCCCCAGCAGGGCCCGGCCCAGAGGCGACGAAGTGGAGAGATGCCCCAGGGCCGCGTTGGCCTCTATGGTGGACACCAATTTAAATTCCCGTTCCCGGCCGCTGCTCAGGTTGCGAACCCAGACCAGGGAATTGAATCTCACCCGATTGGGGGGCAGGTTGCTCCCCACCAGGACCTCGGCGTTGGCCAGGGTCTGCTGCAACTGCTGGATCCGCCGGTCCAGGCGCTGCCGCTGGACCAGGGCGGAGAGGAAATCGGGGTTCTTCTCTCCCCCCTCCTGGGCTGCCTCCAGGAGTTCCTGGACTAGCTGCGGCCGTTCCACCCGGCTCAGGAGGTCCAACTCCCGCACCAGCTTCTCATAGCCCGACCGGGTCAACAAGATCTTTTCCATAACTTCGGAATCTTTAAATTTCTGCGAAAGCCCCAACAATGGAACCCGCCACTATTTTTATCTAAAAAGTTAGGGAGGGTCAACCACAGAGACCATGCCGGCGTATGGCTTTTCTCGGCTTCCGGGCTTGACAGCCGACCGGGAAGGTGGCAGAGATTAATGATCTCAGGAAGTTTAGGGGGCGCACCGCGCCCCCTAAAGGCTGAAAGCCCTCCGGTCTCGGCCCATGTTTTACCCGCCTGCAGTTGGGTGCTCAGCAGGCCGACTACCCTTTCGATGGCGCCAAGATGAGGTTTGACCAGAGCGAGCTAGCCGGCTCTGAGGCACAACTAGGACGACAATATCAAAATATGCTGTTCAGCTAATAAGAAATTGGTAAATGGCGGTAATCTTGATAAGGCCTCGGGCCTTCGGTTACCAATTGATCATCCCTTGGCCGCCGGAACTCCCCTCACCGGAGCGCATTCCTCCCGGGCCCCTGCCTCCGGCCCCTCGCCCGCCATGATCCTGCTCCTGCCAAAGCGGCACACCCTGCTCATCCCGCACTTTCAAGGTCTGCCCATCTTTTTTGACTTGGGCCGCGAGAAGCAGGGGCTGGTCGTCTCTGGTAACTTGAGAACCGGTCACTTCCAGGGAGTCCCCTTGTTTTAAATCAAAGCCTTGCTTCCTGACATACGAGGGTGGCCCCAGGTGAACTGTAATATTGCCCTTATCGGTCTTTAGGAGCAATCCCTGGACCTGCATGCCTGGTGTGACCTTCCATCCTGTCATTCCATAACTTCCCAGGCTCTCCACCTGCCCCTTCACCGTCGTCACTGTCTGGGGATTGTATTCCTGGCGACCATGCGCCCCTGAGTCACCGTCTCGTCCGCCACCCCGACCAAAACCACCCCATTGCGCCGCTGCCGGACCACCAGGTTCCAGTAGTATGGCAAGGATAATCAAAGCCGAGAACCACAACCATCTGTTCGTCAAGCGAATTTCTTGCAAGCGGCATTTCTCCAAATTTCTTCAAGATTCCTAGGTGTGGGTATGATCTCCCTTTTCATAATACATGATACATGCATTGGAAGGCTCGCGCGTTATCAGCCTATTTCTCGAAGATTAGCTCGTCTTCGAGTTTGATGCAATCCTTGACGCTTTGGGCTGCCGGACAACGGGCAATATAGTTTGCAAAGGCCTCCTTCGCATCGGCCACCTTCTCATCTGGACACTTGAGATGCATTTTTACCCGGATCGTCGTGATCTTGAGGACATTGTTTACGTTCTCGATGTCCCCTTCCACCTCAGCCCAGTAGAGATGCTCTGGCGTTGGGATCTTCTTTCCGGCCATCAGCGTGGCCAGTGTTCCCATCATTCACCCTGCCGTCGCGGCAACGATATGATCAAGGGTCGCCGCATGCTCCTTGTCGGGCTCCACCTTGTAGAACCTCTTGATCCCCCCGTGAACACCATAATAAATCGGCTCTGAAAAGCCCTCAATCATGGCCCTGCGGGTAGGTCCCGTTTCCCGCACAATCTTGATCCGTGACGTATGGACTACTTCTCCCATAGGCGTCTTCCTTTTTAAGTTTATTTATTTACAAATAGACGATTAATCGATGACTTTCAATGAAAGCTATCGCTCGTCCACTTTTTACCTCCCCGCCAGCCCGCACTTTAATTTTGCCCGTACCCGTCGCCGCAATCCCCGGTGAGGATTCTCTCCATCCGGGCTTTACCCTTAATCCGAAGCCGTTAGATCCGAGATTATGCGGCAGCCCTGGCCACCACAGTTTAAAATGGTTTTGGGGACCTCTTCGCCCGGGGAAAATCCCCGAAGGTTTCTGTTCTTGGAGCCGAATCCTCTCATCAGCCGCATGATAGCATGACTTTCCCTGAAAAAACAAATTTCCCAGATTTTTGGCATACCAGCCCCTTTTGAGCAGATTCTTCCCGAGCAGGCCACCTATGATGAACTCCAGGCTAGCACCGCCCGTATGGGTGAGTCAGGAGAAGGCGAAGGCCACGTGCACATACCCTGGCAAGAGGAAGCAATCCGTTAGCACCGCATAGGCGCGAAAGGGTGAGGCCGACCTTCCTTCTTTTCCGCAGGGACAGTTGCAAAATCTCCCTCCAGATCTTAAATTAAACCTGGAATCAGTGATTTTTTCACCAGGAAACGTAAGCCATCATGAGAAAGTTTGCGGGACCCTGCGGCCTGCGCTCTCCTCGGGTCGGTATAAACGCAAGGCCCGAGGCGGAACCGGGTAAGGCTCTGAGGTGAGGATAATGCGTACCCGCTATTTGCTTTCCTTATGTCTCGTTGTCACCCTGGCCGCCTGCGCCCCTTATGGGGGCTATTATGAGGGCTACTCTGGCTACTATGGGGGCTATGGGGACTATGGGGGCTACTGTCCCTACGGCTATTGCTACCCCAACTATTACTATTCTTATCCCTATTATCCACGTGGCTACTACTACTATCCCTCTGGCTACCGGTACGGGGGTCATGGGCACTTTGAGGGAAAAGAAGGAGGCGGGGGTTTCCGAGGCGGCGGTGAGCACGGCGGTGGCGGTGGGCACGGGGGCGGCGGTGGGTACGGGGGACATCATTGACCTTGCCTTGGCTTCCAGTGGGTCACCGGCGGCGCCCCGTCCACCCGGGTTCATATGGCCGATGAAACGCTGGGCGGACGCAGCTAAAGCTGTCGCAAAATCTCGGATTAAATCCTGGACTAAACGTGAGACTTCTACAGCTCGGGCAGGGCTTAAAACAATTTTGGGCAAAGGAGGAAAAACATGAAAAGAAAAACGGACTTCCGCCTGATGTGGTTAGGGCTCCTTTTGGTGGCCGCGCTCATGGCGCCCAGCCTGGGGCAGGCGCAGGAGAAACGCGAGGGCAGCTACTCTGAGTTGCAGCAAAAGCTGGTAAAGGAGTTGAACCTGACGCCTGATAAAGCCAAAGAATTTCAGGCGGTGAGTGAGAAATACGACCAGAGCCGAGTAGAAATCATCGGGAGAATTGAAAAAAATGATAGCGAGCTGGAAAAAGCCCTGGCCGCTCCTCAGCCTGATGAAGGCAAAATCAATGAACTGGTGGCCGCGGCCATCGCAGGGCAAGACCAACTCTTCGCAACTTTTAAGGCTCAGCGCCAGGAGGAGATGGCCCTTTTGACTCCCGTGCAGAGGGGGAAGTTTCTCATGGCTTTAAAAAAGTGGCACCATGAAGAGAGAGAGAAATATGAAAAAACAGAGAAGAAATAACAGCAAAGCTGTGTCCCCCGCGGCGCGCCGGAGTGAGCTCGCCGGCTCCCATTGAGTGCCAGCCCCCGCTGCTTTCCCGCCATTTACCGCGCTAACGCCGCCAGACCCTTGGATTCCGGTAAGGGTCCTCGTTGCGGCTGTAGCCGCCCCCTGAGACCTGGAATGCCCGAACAAAATCGAGATCACTGCCAAACCACCCTAGGTATTCATTAAATGCTGGGCCCCGCTGTTCCGGTTCGAGAATGGTAATAACCGATGATATCTCGTTTGGAAATCATGGCGACGATCTCGTCCGGGGCCTCCTCCTTCACGACCGGCAATTCATCCACGTTCAACAGAACCATCTTATCCAGGGCCTCCTGCAATGAATCCTGCCCAAATACCCTCACCACATTGGGAGTGGCCACATCCTTGGCGACGATCAGGCGTTGAACGCTCTTCTCGAACATCACTTCCCGGATGTCGTTTATGGAGAGGATGCCCGTCACTCTGCCACCCAAATCAACCACTGGGAAGTAAATTTGCGGGGAATTCGCCATAACCTCGACGAGTTGGTCGAGAGGCATTCTCTCCCCAACTACCGCAACCGGCCGCGGTTTTACCACGTCCGCAACATACATCTCTTCCAACAGGCCCCGGGCGAATTCGCTCATATGGGCCGGAGAGGCCAGCCGGCTAACGACCTGCTTTTCATACAGGCTGACCTTGCCCAACAGAAGATAGGAGATGGTGGCCACCAGCATCAAGGGGACTAATAGAGTATAGCTGGCGCACATTTCACACGCCATGATGATAGAAGCTATCGGCACCTTGGCTACTCCGGCAAAGAAGCCGCCGATGCCCACCAGGATAAATGAATTGGGATGTACCACCCACCCCGGCGCCAGTTGATGGCCCAGATAGCCGAAGGCCCCTCCCAACATGGCCCCCATGAATACGGAAGGGCCGAAGACTCCGCCGCTACCACCGGAACTGATGGTGCAGCAAGTGGCGAGAATCTTCATCAATGCCAGGAGAAACATGGTCCCCCAAAAGATTTTTCCATCCAGGGCCGCCTGGATCCAGCCATAACCGCCGTCCATCACCTGGGGGACCAGGAAGGCGATAGCCCCCAGCATCAGTCCCCCCAAAGCTGGTTTCAAGGCCTTGGGGATTCGAACCTTTTTAAAAATTCGGTCCCGGATGACATCGTAAAACAGCTTCACATATACATAGCCCACCAGGGCGCAAATTACGGCAAAAATGGCATAGGGCAACAGTTCCACCGGCGCGAAATCAACCGGTCCCGGAAAAAATAAGGCGGTCCGTCCAAAATATTTGTCAAAGATGGACGAGGCCACGATTGCAGAGACGATGCAGGGGAGAATGGCTTCAAATTCGAATTCCGTTTCCCGGTAGAGGACCTCCGGAGCGAAAAGCGCGGCCCCCAGGGGGGCGTGAAAGATGGCGCCGATGCCGCCGGCTGCTCCCGCCAAAACCAGGATGCGCCGGTCGCGGGGCTTGAGCTTCAAGACCGTAGCCAGGAAGGACCCGAAACCGGCGCCGATTTGGGCAATGGGTCCCTCCTTGCCGGCAGACCCGCCGCTGCCGATGGTAAGCGCTGACGCCAGAATTTTGACCAGGGGCACCCTCTTGCGAATATAGCCGCCGCCGCGATGGAAGGCCTCGATCATGGCATCGGTGCCGTGACCCTCCGCCTCGGGAGCGATGAAAAAAACCATTACCCCGGAGACCAATCCCCCCAGCGCCGGAATCAAAAGAAACAGCCAGGAATGGGTCGAAGCCAAAGCAGCCACGGTTGAGACTTCCGACCCTTTCAAGGGTTCCATGTAACCCGTTGGCAGATAGAGGAAGAAATGCAGCGCCCGCCGCAGCAGTTCTTCAAAAAGAATCGCTCCCAGTCCCGACACTACGCCCACCGCCATGCTCATCAGCGGCCAACGGAAATGGCCCGACCAGCCATAGCGCTCCGGGTCGATACGACTCTTGATTAATCGGAAGAATCTTCCATTCATGCATATGTCCTAAGACATTAAATTTTTAACAAGAAATAGAATATCGCCCCGTAATCCAAGAAAGCCTACCAAGGTCGAGGTTTTGGCATCCTTATCAAAATAATGCATTTCTTCCGAAGTTTGAATCAATTTTAGTTCTTTCAACTTCTTTTCCAATTCATGTAAGGTGAAAACTCTTGGTAGTCCTAATCCGTGAGCTTACCGGTAGCCCTCTCACCCTAGAATTTTGCCTTGGCTTTCCGGCATGATCTGAAACACGGTTTTCCTCCCGGATAAAATTATTATTCCTTAGTTCCCCGTAGCCAGGCAGGTGAACTTCGGGTAATGAATCCTGGTCTAAGCGGACCTAGGCCAGCACTGGCAAGTTTGCCATTTGCCTTAGGCTTGAATTCCCCAGTCTAAGGAGGTTACTGGCCGGTGAAACTGAAGTGAGATCTGCAAATAAGGTCAATTACTGGAAACTTGAAGATCAACTAACGTACGCAGGGAGGGATATTAAGCCCCAGGGATAAGACAATAACCGGCTCTTGAAGCAAACCCTTGTTCTGGCATAGGCCTTTTATGCTCTTGCCGCGAATACCTGTGCACCCCACTTTATCCTTCGGATTTGCCGCGATAAATCGCCTCCTGGCCACCTTCGCGGCGCCGCTGAGTTCCATAAAGGCAGGGGCAGGTTTAAAACCCGCTCCCACCGCATACCGTTCTCACCGTTGTTATCGAAACCCAAAACTCGAAACTGGGCGACCCAGCGGGTCGCCCCTACAACTGGGCGACCCCATCACAGGCTGGAAGCCTGTGCCACTGTCGCCCCTACAACTCGAAACTCAATAGCCTCCTTCCCCGGCCAGGTCCTCCTCTTTGGTCTTGTCTTTAAAGAGAAAATACACCCAGACCTGGTAGGCAATGACGATGGGCACAAAGGTCAAGGCCACCGCCAGCATGATCTTTAAGGTCAGGGGGCTGGAGGCGGAATTGGCGATGGTCAGGCTGTAAGCCGAATCAATACTGGAGGGCAGCAGCCTGGGATAGAGTCCCACCACCCCGAACAGGGTAACTCCGACGATGGCGGCGCAGGAGGCGAACCAGGCCCGCCACCATGCTCCCCGGCGCATAAACAGATAGACCAGGATCAAGGCGGCCACCGCCAGGGCGGGGATCAGGAGGAGGGCCGGGTGGTTCCGGTAGTTGTCGAACAGAGAGGTGGCCCGCTGGCTGGCGAACAGGAACAGGGCCGCCACCAGCAACAGCGGCCACCACAATCTGGCCGCCATGGCCGCGGCCCGCCTCTTAAGCGGCCCCTCGGTTTTAACCGCCAGCCACAGGGAGCCGTGCACCAGGAAGAGCAGGAGGAAGAGCACGCCCCCAGCCAGGCCGTAGGGATTGATCAGGGTGAGCAGGCCCCCCTGGTAAACCCCGGCCCCATCGATGGGCAGGCCGCGGAAGATATTGGCGAAGGCCACTCCTAAGAGGAAAGCCGCCAAGAAGCTGCCGCCGCTGAGACAAAAATCCCAGAGGGCCTTCCAGCCGGGGTGGTCCACTTCATTCCGGAAGGCGAAGGAGACGCCCCGCAGGATCAAGGCAAACAGGATGAGCATCAAGGCGGAGTAGAGGCCGCTGAACATCACCGCGTAAGTGGTGGGGAAGGCGGCGAAGGTCACCCCGCCGGCGGTGATCAGCCAGACCTCATTCCCGTCCCAAAACGGCCCGATGGCCCGATAGACCAGCTTACGCTCGGTGTCGTTCTTGGCCATGAAGGGCAGCAAGGCCCCCGACCCCAGGTCGAAGCCGTCCAGCATGAAATAGACGGCCCACAGGATTCCCCACAGGAAAAACCAGATGGCTCCCAGCATCTCTCAATCCTCCCCCCGGACGGCGGCGACCGTGGCCGGTTCCGGCCCCCGCCGGACATGTTGCATGATCAGATAGAAGGCCACTCCTCCCAGCAGGCCGTAAACCGCGATGAAGGCCGCAAAAGAGATGGCCACCTGGGAGGCGGCGATGGGAGAGACCGCCGCCGCGGTCTTCATCAGCCCGTAAACGATCCAGGGCTGGCGGCCCACCTCGGTGACTATCCAGCCTGCCTGCAAGGCCACATAGGGGAGCGGCATGGCATAGAGCATCACCTTTAAATAGCCGGGGCTCGATTCCAACTTATTACGCTTGAACCAACCCACCAGCGTGAGCAGCGCGAAGAGGAGGCCCAGGGCCACCATCAGCCGGAAGGCCACGAAGGTCACGGTCACCGGGGGCCGGTCCTCCGGCGGGAAGTCCTTGAGCCCCTTGACCGTGGCCTTGGTAGAATGGTAGGCCAGCAGGCTCAAAACCCCGGGCAGTTGCCCGAACTCCACCAGGTTGCGCTGGTTCTTCTCGTCCGGGATGAGAAACAAGGTCTGGGGAGCCTCGGCCCTGGTCTCCCAAAAGGATTCCATGGCCGCCAGCTTGGCGGGTTGGATCTTGGCCACCTCCCCCGCATGGATATGCCCGTGGACCAGCTCTCCCAGGGAGAAGACCAGGGCCAGGCTCAATGCCAGGCGGAAGGATTTGCTGAAGAAGACGGTGTGCTGTCGGCGCAGTAGATGGTAGGCGCTGACTCCCATGACGAAGAAGCCTGTCAGGATATAAGCCCCGAAAATGGTATGTAAAAATATCTGGAAGGCGAAGGGCTGGGTGACCACCGCCAGAAAATCCTGGAGTTCGGCCCGGCCATTCCGCAGGACGTAGCCCACCGGGTGCTGCATCCAGGCATTGGCGATCAGGATCCACAGGGCCGAGAGGTTGGAGGCCAGGGCCACCAGCCAGATGCACAGGGCGTGGAGCCGGGGAGAGAGGCGCTTCCAGCCGAAGACCCACACGGCCAGGAAGGTGGATTCCAGAAAGAAGGCCAGGGTGGCCTCGATGGCCAGCAGGGAGCCGAAGAGGTCCCCCACGTAGCGGGAATACCGGGACCAGTTGGTGCCGAATTGGAACTCCAGGGTGATGCCGGTCACCACCCCCACCGCGAAATTGATGATAAAGATCTTCCCCCAGAACCTGGCCATCCGCCGGTACTCCTCATCTCCGGTCTTGACGTACACCGTCTCCATGATGGCGATCAGGACGGACAGTCCCAGGGTGAGCGGGACGAAGAGGAAATGAAAAATGGTGGCCGCCGCGAACTGCAGGCGGGAGAGCATCAGGACGTCCATGGCGAGCTGTCCTCCATTTCCGCATTATCTGAAATCTCTTTTAGGCACGGCCAAGGCCCCTGGCAAGAGGCCGCAGGATTATTACTGAATAATTATTACTGCTCGTCGCCTTGGCGCCATACAAAATACCCGGCGGCTGCAAGGTCCTTTGAGAGAAGATTTATCCTGGCTTACCGCCAGCCTGATTATGGTTGACATACCCGGCGGCGCCGGGTATGATTCGTTATCCGAGGCACCCCTTGGGGGTTTAATAGGGAAGACGGAGAACTAGCCGTCGCGGTCCCGCCGCTGTGACCGGGGACGAACCCTGCACAAAGCCACTGTTCCACCGGAGTGGGATGGGAAGGCGCAGGCATTAGGTCGATCCGGGAGCCAGAAGACCTGCCCGGAGGTCTGGAGCTTTTTGGTAAAAGGGCCCAGACCCTGGAGACGCCCTGGACAAGCGCCTCCTTCCCTTAAGGATAAGAAACTGGGTGCATCCTTAAGTCCAAATGGACTTGAGGATTTTTTTTTTGGAGGAGGAAGCATGGCCAGGTGTTCACCGCGGCGCTGGCTGCCGGTTTCCCTGGTGATTTTGGGGCTGCCCCTCGGGTTGCGGGCCGAGGCCGGGAGGCCCTGAGGAGTTTGCAGGATTGAAGGATTATTCCATCTCCGCACCAGATTCCCTGGACTTGATGGCGGTTAGCAGCCAGCGGCGGGCCGGCAGGCGCCGTTATGCCGCGGCCCTCCTGGTCCTGGGTCTGGGGCTGGCGATCTCCCTGGCCCTGGCCACCGGCATCGGCCGCATGGACATCGGCTGGAAGACCGTGGACGCAGTCATCCTGGGAAAACTGGGCTTCTCGGTGCCGGCCCTGGACCACACCACCGAGGTGGTCATCTGGGACATCCGCTTGTCCCGGGTGGTGCTGGCCGGGTTGGTGGGCGCCTCTCTGGCCGCCGCCGGGGTGGTATTCCAGGGGTTGCTGTTGAACCCCCTGGCCGACCCTTTCACCCTGGGGGTATCCACCGGCGCCGCCTTCGGGGTGGCCCTGCTGGTGATGCTGGGGGTGGGCGGCTCTTATCTGGGTCTGAGCCCCCTGCCCCTGGGGGCCCTGGTGGGGGCCCTGGCCACCATGGCGGCGGTCGTGTTCCTGTCCCGGGAATCGGGGCGCATCCGCAAGGAATCCCTGATCCTGGCGGGGATCGTGGTGAGCACCTTCCTTGCGGCCCTTATCAGCCTGGTCAAGAGCCTGGACGAGGAGTCGTTGTCCGCCATCGTCTTCTGGATCATGGGGAGCTTCTCCGGACGGGGCTGGATCCACGTGGGTTTTCTGGTGCCTTACGCCGCCGCCGGCCTGGCCTTGACGGCCTGCCACCACCGGGAGCTGGACCTCCTGGCCCTGGGGGAGGAGCAGTCCGAGCACCTGGGGGTGGCCGTCTCCAAGGTGCGACTCCGCCTGCTGCTGGGTGCCTCCCTGCTCACCGGCGGGGCCGTGGCGGTCTCCGGGGTCATCGGCTTCGTGGGCCTGGTGGTGCCGCACCTGGTGCGGGTCCTGGCCGGCCCCAGCCACGGCCGCCTCCTGGTTTTATCGGCCCTGAGCGGGGCTCTGATCCTTATTTGGGCCGACGTGCTGGCCCGGATCCTGTTGCCCGGGGGCCAGGAACTGCCGGTGGGGGTGGTCACCGCCCTGTTGGGTGGACCGTTTTTCTTTTACCTGCTGAAATCCCGGCGCGCCAGGGGGATGTGGTGATTCGCGTAGAAGAACTCTGCGTGGGTTATGGCGAACGAGCGGTCCTGAGCGGCCTCAATTTTCAGGTGGGCCCCGGAGAATTCGTGGGCCTCCTGGGCCCCAACGGCAGCGGCAAATCCACTCTGGTTAACACCCTCGCCGGCCTGCTGCCGCCCCGGGGCGGGCGCCTCCTGATGGGGGGCCGCCCGCTGGAGAGCCTGAACAGCCGCCGCCGGGCCCAGTTGCGGGCGGTGGTGCTTCAGTCCAGCGAGGTGCGTTTTCCCTTCACCTGCCTGGAGATCGTCCTCATGGGGCGCTATCCCCACCGCAAGAGGCTGGAATCCCTGGCGGACGACGACCTGCTGCGGGCCTTGAAATCCATGCGCCGCACCACCACCGACCACCTGCAGCAACGGCTGATCACCGAGGTCTCCGGCGGGGAGCGCCAGCGGGTGATGGTCGCCCGGGCCTTGGCCCAGGACCCCCGTCTGTTGCTGCTGGATGAGGCCACCTCGTGCCTGGATGTCCGCAAGAAGCTGGAGATCTTTGAGCTCCTCAATCTCCTCAACCAAACCCAGGGCCTCACGGTGCTTTGCGCCATGCACGACCTGAATCTGGCGGCCCTTTACTGCGGGCGCCTGATGTTCCTCAAGGACGGCGCCATCCTCCGGGATGGGCCCACGGAAGAGGTCTTCACCCCGGCAGTCCTGGCCCAGGTCTTTGATACCCCCATGGAGGTCAGCCGCCACCCGGCGCATCAGCGGCCGTACGCGGTGCTGCTGCCCTTGCCTATGGAGATTCAGGAAGCAGAGGAAACATTGGAGGTGGCCCACATATGAAAACCCGGCAGCCGCACCCCCGCCCCTTAGCCCTCCCCCATCAAGGAGGCGGGAGAGTTTGGGGCTTCTGCTGGTGGTTTTCCATCTGTTTGTTTATTTCCCTGACGCCGTTAGTGGTGAAGGACCTCGGGGCCGCCCAGATCCGGGATGACCTGGGCCAGGAGGTCTCCCTGGCGGTCCCGCCCCAGCGCATCATCTCCCTGTACGGGGGGCTGACGGAGGTCCTGGCGGCCCTGGGGCTGGCCGACAAGCTGGTGGCTGGGATCCAGGGTGACAACCGCCTGGCCGACCTCCCCAGGGTGGGCACCCATCTCCAGCCCAACGTGGAGATGATCCTGGCCTTGAAACCCGACCTGGTGGTCCAGGGGGGCGTTGCCAAGGGCCTGCCCGGCCTTGCGGAAGTTGGAGGCGGAAGGGGTGCCGGTTGCCATGTTCGCGCCTCACGACTTCCCGGGGCTGTTCAGCATGATCCGGCGTCTGGGGGCCCTCACCGCCAGGTCCGAGGCTGCGGCCTCCCTGATCCGGGAGATGGAAGACCACCTGGCGCAAACCGCCCGGCGCCTTCAGGGCTTGAGGCCCGTGCGGGTCTTCTTCGAAGTGCGCTATCTCAATCTCCTGGCCGTGGGCCGCGGCTCCATGGTGAACGACATCATTACCCGGGCCGGCGGAGTCAATGTGGTGGAGAGCCCCCAAGAGCTGACCCGCTTCGACCTGGAGGCCCTGCTGCATGCCGACCCGGAGGTCTACGTCATCCAGCAGGGGCCCATGAACAAGAGTCCCGAAGATATCTATTCCCGGCCTTACTTTAAGGAGCTGCGAGCAGTGAAGGCGCGCCGGGTGCTGCTGGTGGATGAAGGCCTCTTTTCGCACCCCGGCCCCCGCTCCGCGGCGGCGGTGGAGCAATTGGCCCGCTTTCTCCACCCCGAGGCCTGGGAGGACCATAAATGATGGGCTGCCGCGGCCTGGTGATCGCCGGCACCCAGAGCGGCGTGGGCAAGACCACCGTCACCCTGGGGCTGCTCTCTGCCCTGCGGCGCCGCGGCCTGGCGGTGCAGCCCTTCAAGGTGGGTCCCGACTTCATTGACCCGGGGCACCATGGCCGGGCCGCCGGCCGCTGCTCCCGCTCCCTGGACGGCTGGATGCTGACCCGGGAGGCCAACCTGTCCCTGTTCCGGCGCCACGCCGCCCAGGCCCAGGTGGCCGTGGTGGAGGGGGTTATGGGCCTGTTCGACGGCTATGACGGCGCCAGCGAAGCCGGTTCCACGGCCCAAATGGCCAAGTGGCTGGGGTTGCCGACCCTCCTGGTGGTGGACGCCCGGGCCATGGCCCGGAGCGCCGCGGCCCTGGTCCATGGGTTCGCTGCCTTCGACCCGGACCTGGCCCTGGCCGGGGTGGTCTTCAATCGCGTCGGCGGGGCCGCCCATTGGCAATATCTTCAGGAGGCCATGGGGGGGTTGCCGGGCGTGAAATGCCTCGGCGGCCTGCCCCGGGAACCGGAACTGTCCATCCCCGAAAGGCATCTGGGTCTGGTCACCTCCGAGGATCATCCTTTGGGAGAGGAATATCTGGAGCGCCTGGCCGCCTGGCTGGAAGGCCATCTGGACCTGGACCGGCTGCTGGCGTCCCTGCCGCTGCTGCCGCGGCCGCCGGCGGCGCCGCCGGCAGCCTCTCCCCACCCCCCACTGGTGCGCCTGGGGGTGGCCCGGGACCGGGCCTTCTGTTTCTATTACCCGGAAAATTTGGAATGGCTGGCGCATTTCGGGGCCGAACTGGTGCCGTTTTCCCCCCTGACGGACCGGCAACTGCCCGCCGACCTGCATGGCCTCTACCTGGGGGGCGGCTACCCCGAGCTTTTTGCCGGGCAGTTGGCGGCCAATGAGGGGATCAAGCGCCAACTGGCGGAGGCAGCCGCAGCCGGCCTGCCCATTTATGCCGAATGCGGGGGGCTGATGTACCTGTCCCGGGAGATCCGGGATCTTAAGGGCCAGGGCCACCCCATGGCCGGGCTGCTCCCCTTCCGGGTCCGCATGCTGCCAAGGCTAAAGGCTTTGGGCTACCGGGAGGTCACCCTGAGGACCGCCGGCCTGCTGGGTCCGGCGGGTACCAGGGCCCGGGGCCATGAATTCCACTACTCGGAAATCGAGGCGGAAACCGAAGACCTGCCCCGGCTATACCTGATTACCGACCGGCAGGGAACCGCGCCGCCTCCGGAGGGCTATTGCCTGGGCAACGTGCTGGCCAGCTACGTGCACCTCCATTTCGGCAGCAACCCGGATGTGGCCCGCCATCTGGTGGACCATTGCCGCGCTTATAAGGAGAAGATATGAGCTGGGGGCCGCGGGTACCCGAAGAGATCGAGGCGGAGAGCTTTCGCCGCATCGAGGCCCAGGTAGGGGGCCATCATTTTCCGCCGCCGGTCTGGATGGTGGTGCGGCGGATGATCCACACCAGCGCCGACCTGGATTACCTCCACAGCATACGGCTGCATCCCCGGGCCATAGCCGCGGGGGTGGCGGCCCTGCGCCAGGGAGGCCCGCTGGCCACCGATACCCGTATGTTGCTGGCGGGCGTCTCCGGCGGCCGCTTGAGCCGGCTGGGAGTAACCCCCTTCTGCCTGATGGATGATCCGGAGGTGGCCCGGGAGGCGCGGCGCCAGGGGACCACCCGGGCGGCCGCGGCCATGGAGGCCGCACTGCTGCGGCTGGCCGGGGGGATCGTGGCCATCGGCAACGCCCCCACCGCCCTGCTGCGCCTCCTCGAGCTGCTGGCCGCCGGGGCCCCGGCGCCTGCCCTCGTGGTGGGGCTGCCGGTGGGTTGGGTCAACGCCGCCGAATCCAAGGAGGCCTTGAGCCGCCAGAATTGTCCATTTATCACGGCCCTGGGGCCCAAGGGAGGCTCGGCGGTGGCCGCCGCGGTGGTTAATGCCCTGGCCATTATGGCCATAGAGGAGACCGAGGCATGACCGGGAAGATCGGGACTCTTTACGGGATCGGCGTGGGACCGGGTGATCCGGATTTGATCACCCTGAAGGCTTTGCAGGTGCTCTCGCGCATCCCCCACCTCTTTGCCTCCTGCTCCACCAAAAACAGTTACAGCCTGGCCCTGAACATCGTGCGCCGCCACCTGAACGGGGCCGGGATCGAACGTCTCCCTTTCCCCATGACCCGAGACCCCCAGGTTCTGCAAGCGGCCTGGGAGAATAACGCCGGGCGGGTCCTGGAAGTTCTGGCCACAGGGGTGGACGCCGCCTTCGTCACCCTGGGGGACCCCCTCACCTACTCCACCTTCGGCTATCTCTTGAAGACCCTGAAGCGCCTGTGCCCGGAGGTGCGGGTGGTCACCATTCCCGGGATCACCTCTTACAGCGCCGCGGCCGCCCGCACCCAGATCCCCTTGACCGAAGGGGAGGAATCATTCGTGCTGGTGTCCGGGGCCCAGGGCGCCGCCCGGCTGCGGGAAGTGGTGGAGAACAGCGACAATATCGTGATGCTGAAAACCTACCGCAACTTCCGGGAGATCTACCGGACCCTGGAGGAACTGGATCTCTTGGACCGGGCCACCTGCATCAGCCGCTGCGGCCTGGAGGGAGAGACGGTGGTGGAGAACCTGCGGGATTATCATGGACAGCCCTTGCCCTATCTCTCCATGATCATTATCAAAAAGAAAGGCAAAGGATATTGAAGACCGCCACTCCAACCGCGGGCGGCTGGGGGCGGTGGCTGGTGCTGCCCCTGGTGGGCCTCCTGGTGGCCGCCTACTGGCTGGGCCTCTGGCCCGAGGGGCATCAGCTCTCAGTCCACAAGCTTTACCGGCAACTGGCCTGGCCCCTCTTGCGGCTGCTGGCTTACCTGGGGGTGGGCCTGCTGGTCGGGCAGGCCATCGAGTCCCTGGGCTGGGCCGCCAAGTTGGGGAGCTGGGCTGCGCCGCTGCTGCGCTGGGGGCGCCTCCACAAGGAAAGTGGGGCCAGTTTCACCGCCGCCTTTTTCTCCGGAATACTGGCCAACACCATGCTGGTCACCCTTTACCAGGATGGCCGCATCGGCCGCCGGGAGATGACCATCACCTATCTGCTCAACAACGGTTTGCCGGTTTTTTTTTCGCACCTGCCCACCACCGTCTCTATCATCGTGCCCCTGACCCGGCAGGCGGGCTTGATTTATCTGGGACTAACCCTGGCCGCGGCGGTGCTCCGCAGCGTCCTCCTCCTGATTTATTCCCGCTGGCGTCTGCCGGCCGAGGGCGGGGGCGAGGGCGAGGTGGCCATGCCGACCCCCGGCAAAAAGGAGAGGCTGCTCCGGGAAATCTGGCAAAAGTTCCAGCGGCGGTTTCCCCGGGTGGTCCTCTACACCATGCCCATTTATCTGTTGATCTTCGTGCTCAACGATTGGGGGTTGTTCAAGTGGCTCGAGGAGGCGGCCAAAACCCACGTGGTCCTGGGCTTCTTGCCCATGGAGGCGGCCAGCGTGGTGGCCTTCAGCGTGGCGGCGGAATTCACTTCGGGGATCGCGGCCGCGGGAGCCTTTCTGCAGGCCGGGGCCCTGACGGTGCCGCAGACGGTGATGGCCCTGGTCCTGGGGAACATCGTGGCCACCCCCGTCCGGGCCTTGCGCCATCAATTGCCTACCAACGTGGGGATCTTTTCCCCTAAGGTGGGAACCGAGCTGCTGCTTTTGAGCCAGGGCCTGCGGCTCCTGAGCCTGGTCCTGGTGGCCGCGCCCTATGCCATCTGGGCGTGAGGCGACGATTTTGATGCGGATTAGCCCACCGCCTTATGAAGTTATGGACTTAGATAATAATGATAGCCTGCCAACCAGGCCTCGCAAAGAGCTGCGCCAGGGCTTTTCCACCGGCACCGCGGCCGCGGCCGCAGCCCAGGGAGCCTTGTGGGAGCTGCTGGAACCCCCAGGCCCCGAAAGGGTGGAAGTCACCCTACCCGGGGGCGGCCGCCTGACTATCCCGCTCTTATACCACCGTCGCTCCGGGGAGCGGGGCGAGGCCGCGGTGATCAAGGACGCCGGGGACGACCCCGACGTCACCAACGGGGCCCAGATCGGGGCTCGGGTCTGGCGCCTTGACGGCCAGGACACCAAAAAAGAGCAGGTGATTTTCCTGGGGGGGGAAGGAGTGGGCCGGGTGACCAAACCGGGACTGGCGCTGGCGGTGGGAGAGCCGGCCATCAACCCGGTGCCGCGGCGGATGATTCGCCGCAGCCTCAGCCAGGTGTGGGAGCGGTATTTCCCCGGCCAACCCCTGCGGCTGGGGGTGGAAATCTTCGTGCCCCGGGGCGAGGAGCTGGCCCGACATACCTTGAACCTCCGCCTGGGGATCGTGGGCGGTATCTCGATCCTGGGTACCAGCGGCCTGGTGAAACCCTTTTCCCATCAGGCCTACCGGGCCACCATTGTGGTCAGCCTGCGGATGGCCCAGGCCCTGGGGCTGAAACAGATCGCTTATAGCACCGGTGGCAAAAGCGAGTCCCACCTGCGGCTACTGCTGCCGGAGCTGCCGGAAGCGGCCTTCGTGCAGTTGGGCGATTATGTGCGCTTTGCCCTGCGGACCGCGGCTAATCTGGGGTTTGCGGAGATCACCACGGCGGCCTTTTTCGGCAAGGCCCTGAAGATCTCCCAGGGCCGGGGCCATACCCATGCCGCCCGGGGCCTGGCGGACCTGGGGCAACTGGCCCGGCTGGTCCGGGAGCAGACCGGAGACGCCCGGCTGGCCCGGGAAATTTCCCGGGCCAACACCTCCCGGCAGGCCCTGGAGATTCTGCTGACAGGCCGGGCGCACCAGGTGGTGGCGGAGGTGGGGGCCCGGATGCTGGCGGCCTTGCGCGGCCATGCCCGGCCCGGCCCGAAGCTGGCCGCAGTGATCCTGGATTTTGCCGGGCAGTCCCTGTGGCGGGGCGAAGATCCGGGGTGAAAAATTTTAGATTAACTTAGGACAGCCGCCCCCGGCTGCATTTTCCCGATAACCATAGGGTGCGCACCCTACTGCGGAGAGCTTAACATGATACCGGTGCAGGTGGTGGGATTGGGAATGTCGCCGGACGACCTGACGCCCCGGGCACTTAAGGTCATCCGGGAAGCCCAGGTGCTGGTGGGCGGACGGCGCCTCCTCTCCTATTTCCCGGATCATCCGGCCAGAAAAATTCCTCTGGGCAAAGACCCGGAAGGCGCCCTCGGCCAACTCCCGGCCCTGGCCGCGGACCTGCGGGTGGTGGTGCTGGCCTCCGGGGACCCCAACTTCTACGGGGTGGGCCCCCTGGTGCTGAAGCTCTTGGGGCCTGAGCAGGTGGTGGTGCACCCCAATATCACCGCGGTCCAGGCCGCCTGCGCCCGCCTCAAGATGGCCTGGCAGGACGCAACGGTGGTCAGCCTGCATGGGCGCAGCTTCCAACCCCTGGCCGAGTCCCTTAGCCGAGGCGCCGACCGCGTCCTCGTCTATACCGATCCAGAGCATACGCCCGGGGCCATCGCCCGGTGGTTGCTGACCCGCGGGCAAGAAGAAGCCCGGCTCTGCGTCCTGGAGAACCTGGGGCAGGCGACCGAGCGCCTCACCTGGCTCAGCCCCCGGGAGGCCCGGGGGCAGGAGTTTTCCCCCCTGAACCTGGTGGTCATCCTGCCGGCTCCCCAGGGGCCGCGGCAGGGGGTGCCCTTGCACCTGGGGCTCCCGGAAGAGGCCCTGGCCCGCCAGGGCGGCCTGATCACCAAGGCCGAGGTGCGGGCCGTGGTCCTGGCGAAGCTGGCCCTGGCTCCCGGCTTAACCCTGTGGGACCTGGGGGCCGGTTGCGGTTCGGTGAGTCTGGAGGCCAGCCTGCTGTTGCCCGGCGGCCGGATCATCGCGGTGGAGCAGGACCAGGACCGGGCCGCCCAGATCCGGGCCAACCGCGCAAAATTCGGGGTCACCAACCTGGAGGTGGTCTGGGGCCGCGCCCCCGCCTGCCTGGCGGACCTGCCCGTCCCCCAGAGGGTCTTCATCGGGGGCGGCGGCCGGGATTTGGGGGAGATTTTGCCGGCAGTCCTGGGACGCCTGGAACGGGGGGGTGAGAGGGTGGCCCTCACCGCCACCTTGCTGGACACCCTGGAGACGGCCCGGGGGGTTCTGGCCTCTGCCGGCTGGCGAATGGAGGTGACCCTGCTCCAGGTGAGCCGCTCCCGCCCCCTGGCCGGGGGCGCCTATATGCAAGCTCAGAACCCGGTATGGATCGTCTCGGGTTGGGCAGGAGAAAGCTAACATGACTGAGCGCCATCCCGTCATCTTTCTGGGGGCCGGCCCCGGCGACCCGGAGTTGATCACGGTCAAGGGGCAGCGGGCCCTGGCCCAGGCGGAGGTAGTCCTCTACGCCGGTTCCCTGGTGCCGCCGGCGCTGCTGGGCTGGGCACCCCGTCAGGCGGAACTGATCGACACCGCGCCCCTTAACCTGGGGCAAATCGTCGCAGGCATCATCCGGGCCCATCTGGCCGGCAAAAGGGTGGTGCGGCTCCACTCCGGGGACACCGCCCTGTTCAGCGCCATCCAGGAGCAGTTGGAAATCCTGGAACGAGAGGCCATCCCTTGCCAGGTGATTCCCGGGGTTACCGCCGCCTCGGCCGCGGCTGCGGCCCTGGCCCAGGAGCTCACCCTGCCGGAGGTGACCCAAACGGTCATCCTGACCCGAGGCGCAGGGCGCACCCCGGTGCCGGCCCGGGAGGCCCTGGGGGAGCTGGCCCGCCATGGGGCCACCATGGTCATTTATCTCAGCATCCGGCTTATCGACCAGGTGGTGGCGGAACTCAGCCACGCCTACGGAGCGGAGGCCCCGGTAGTGGTGGCCCACCGGGTGAGTTGGCCGGATCAGCTCATCATCCGGGGCACCCTGGCCGACATCGCCGCCCGGGTGCGGCAGGCCGGGATCCAGCGCCAGGCCCTGATCCTGGTGGGGCCGGCCCTGGCTGCCAGGCCGGAGGGCCTCAAGGCGCACTCCAAACTCTATGACCAGAGCTTCGACCATGGCTTCCGTTCCGGAAGCAGCGATTAGGGTGGTGGCCCTCACCCGCCGGGGCGCCTCCCTGGCCCGGGAAATCAGCCGGGGCCTGGCCGGGGCCCGCTGTTGGCTGCCCCGGGCCCAGGCCGGGGAGGATCCGGAGGAGCGGACCTTTGACCGGGTCGCCACGGTCTTGGGGGAAGCCTTCCGGCGGGGAGAGAATCTGGTGGCGGTCATGGCGGCGGGCATCGTGGTGCGCAGCATCGCCCCCCATCTCCGGGGCAAAGCCAAGGACCCCGCGGTAGTGGTGGTGGATGAGGCCGGCAAGTTTGCCATCAGCCTGCTCTCCGGGCACCAGGGGGGCGCCAACCAACTGGCCCGCCAGGTGGCGCAAATCATTAAGGGCACGCCGGTCATTACCACCGCCAGCGACCTCCAGGGGCTGCCAGCCCTGGACCTGGCCGCCATCCGGACGGGGCTGACCATCGAGAACCCGGCCGGCCTGAGCCAGGTGCAGATGAGTCTCCTGTCCGGTTTGAGCCTGCGTTTGGTGGACCCGGACGGCTTCCTGGCCGAACTCGTCGAAGAGTATCCCGAGCGGTTCATCTGGGAGGCAGACCTCGACACCGCCCTGGCGGGTGGCTGGCCCGGGGTGTACGCCGGATTTCGGGAGCGCGCCTGGCCTCCGGCCTGGCTGGTGCTCCGTCCCAAAAATCTGGTGGCCGGGGTGGGATGCCACCCGGGCGCCTCCGCCGACGAAATCCTGAGGTTCCTCAAGGACTCCTTTAGGAAGGAAAGACTGTCCCTGGCCTCCCTGAAGGCCCTGGCCAGCATCGAGGCCAGAAAAGAGGAACCCGGCTTGATAGAAGCAGCCGCCAGGCTGGGAGTGGAATTCATATGGTTCACCAAGGAAGAGTTACAGAGCGTACCGGTGCCAACCCCCTCGCCGCAGGTGATCCGGCTGGTGGGAGTGGTCAGCGTCGCCGAAGCTGCGGCCTTGAAAGCCGGAGGGAAGGAGCTGGTCCTGACCAAACGGAAAAGGGGCAACCTCACCCTGGCGGTGGCCCACGTCGGGGGCGCTTGACGGTGGTGAGTCTGGGACCCGGGTTCCCGGACTATATCATCCCCCAGGCCAGGGCCGCCCTGGATGAGGCCCAGGTGGTGGCGGGCTATCGTACTTACCTCGAGCTTTTGCAACCCCTGTTAACCCACCAGGAGGTGGTGGCCACCGGCATGAAGGGCGAAATCCAGCGCTGCCAGACGGCCATTGCGCGGGCATTGCTGGGGGCGCGGGTGGCCCTGGTCTCCGGGGGCGACGCCGGCATTTACGGCATGGCCGGGCTGGTTCTGGAGATTTGCGCCGCCCGGGGGCTGAAGATCGGTCCGCCGGATGGCGGGGAGGAGGGGGTGGATTTTTACCTGGAGGTGATTCCCGGGGTGCCGGCCCTGGCC
Organism: uncultured delta proteobacterium; assembly: GCA_963834795.1. GTDB lineage: Bacteria > Desulfobacterota > Desulfobaccia > Desulfobaccales > 0-14-0-80-60-11 > JAPLJC01. The sequence goes on from CAWIDL010000002.1 coordinate 23,329, forward strand.
GCAGGGGCCGCCCTCTTGGGCGCGCCGCTGATGCACGATTTCGCCGCCATCTCTCTGAGCGACCTCCTCACCCCCTGGGAGACCATCCAGAGGCGTCTGGAACTGGCAGCCCGGGGAGATTTTGTCATCGTCCTCTACAATCCCCAAAGCAAGAAGCGCCACTGGCAACTGGCGGCGGTCCAGGAGCTGCTGCTCCGGTTTAAGGACCCGGGTACCCCGGTGGGCCTGGTCTCCCGGGCCATGCGCCGGGGCCAGGAGAGCGTCATCACCAGCCTTCAAGAGCTCCTGGCATACCCGGTGGACATGCAAACGGTCATCATCGTGGGATCGTCCCAGACCTTCACCTACGGCCCCTATATGATCACCCCCCGGGGTTATCTGGGCAAGTACCAGGTGAGGGCAGGGCAGTAGAGATGACCGGCCAGCCAGATTTATCCGGTTCCCAAGCTAATCTTGGAAACCGGAAGTAACCAGAAGTAGCATACTAAGGCATGATAAGAGTAAGAATCAGGGAAAGCTTGTTGCCGGAAAGAGATAAATCAGCTAACTCATCATTTCAGCCAGGTAGGTGTGTCTTACGCACCATTTACTGATGATGATCATGATGATCTGTTACCGAAAACCGCAAACCGCAAACTGAAAACTGTATTTATGAAATACCGTCCCTTAATGATCCTGGGGTCCGGCTCGGACGTAGGCAAGAGCATCATCACTGCCGGCCTCTGCCGCATCTTCCATCAGGAGGGCCTGCGGGTCGCCCCCTTCAAGGCGCAGAACATGGCCTTGAACAGCTTCATCACCCCGGAGGGCGGCGAGATGGGGCGGGCCCAGGTGGTACAGGCCCAGGCGGCCGGCCTGGCCCCCCACGTGGACATGAATCCCATCCTGCTCAAGCCCAGCAGCGAAGTCGGCTCCCAGGTGATCGTCCACGGCCAGGTCTACGGCAACTTCTCGGCCCAGGAATATTACCGGCTCAAACCGCGGCTGACCCGCTTGGTGATGGAGAGCTTCCGCCGCCTTAGCCTTAACCATGAGCTCGTCATTCTGGAGGGGGCCGGCAGCGCCGTGGAGCTGAATTTAAAGAAGAACGACCTGGTCAACTTCCGGATGGCCAGGAAGTCCGGGGCCGCGGTCCTGCTGGTGGCCGACATCGACCGGGGCGGGGTTTTCGCCGCCACCATCGGCTCCTTCCATCTCCTGACCCCGGGAGAGCGGCGGCTGCTGGCGGGCTTCATCATCAACAAGTTCCGCGGGGACCCGGCCCTCTTCCAGGAGGGGGAAAGGATCATCGAACGCCGGACCCGGCGGCCGGTTCTGGGAGTGCTGCCCTACGCCCCGGACCTGGCCCTCCCGGAGGAAGACAGCGTCGCCCTGGGGCGCAAAGGGAAGGTGGCGGGCTCCCAGCCGGCAGCAGGAAAATCCCTCCGGGTGGGGGTGGTGCGCCTGCCCCACATCTCCAACTACACCGATTTCGACCCCCTGGAACAGGAAGCCGGCGTGTCGCTCAGCTACCTGGACCATCGCCACGGCCTGGATGGAGTGGACCTCCTCATCCTGCCCGGGACCAAGAACACCATTAGCGACCTCCTCCATCTCAAGGAGACCGGGCTGTTCCACGAGATTCAGGCTTACGCCCGGGGCGGCGGCCGCCTGGTGGGCATTTGCGGCGGCTACCAGATTATGGGCCGGGAGGTCCTGGACCCCCTGGGGGTGGAGGGCCCTCCCCGGTCGGAGGCCGGCCTGGGGCTGCTGCCGGTGGTCACCACCATGGCCGGAGTTAAGGCCACCACCCAGGTGCGGGCCCGGGCACTCCAGGGCCGGACCGCCGGGCTGCTCATCGAGGCCTATGAAATCCACATGGGGGAGACCAGGGGCCAGGGCGAGGGACAGCCGGCCTTTGAGATCAGCAGCCGCAACGGCCGGCAGGTTAAGGTCTTGGATGGCTGGACCAGTCCGGATCGGCGCGTCTGGGGCACCTATCTCCACGGCCTGTTCGATGATGATGAGTTCCGCCGGGGTTTCTTGTCCGAGATCATCTTTTCTGAGGCTGGCAGTCAAGCGGGGGCGGCGGCGCCATCCCTGTCCTTCCGGGATTTTCAGGAAGCCCAATTGGACCTATTGGCCGATTTGCTGCGAACCCATCTGGACCTGGCCCGAATTCGGGCCTTGATTCAACCATGAGACCGGATGTTCCTGTTTTCTGTTTACTGTTTACTGTTTCCTGTTTGCTGTTTTATGTCAGCTTTCAGCTTTCGGGGTTTTTTACAGATATTTGCTCAGAACGAGACCCGATGAAATGCACTAATCTTTGCCGGACCCTACTGCCCTGATCCCCTCTGGAAAAGGGGCTAATAACTATAAGGAATTGGTGGGCAGTGCCCACCCTGCACACTAAAAACTACTTCCAGCCAATTCCACCAACTATGCAATTTAATACGAACCTACCGGAAACTGTCCCCCCCCACGGGGGTGAGGTTTACCACCTGGCTCGCATCCTGGGACTCCATCCCCGCGACCTCCTGGATTTCTCGGCCAACATCAACCCCCTGGGGTTTCCGCCGGCAATCGCCGAGGTCATCCGCCAGACCCTGGGGGAAATCGTCCATTACCCGGATCGCCACTGTCTGGAGCTGCGGCAGGAGCTGGCGGCTTACCACCGCCTGGCCCCGGATCAGATTCTGGTAGGCAACGGCTCCACGGAACTCCTCTATCTGGCGGCCCGGGCCCTCACGCCCCGGAGGGCCTTAATCGTGGTCCCGGCCTTCAGCGAATATGAGCACGCCCTGGCGGCGGCCCGGGTGCCGGTGGTCTTCCAGGTCACTGGCGAGGCGCACAATTTTACCCTGACCGCGCCCCCGGACCCCCGGGGGGCGGACCTGGTCTTTCTGGCCAATCCCGCCAGTCCCAGCGGGGCCTTGTTGCCGCCGGAACTTTTGCTGGAGACGGCGGCCAGGCTTACGGCCGCCGGCGTCCAGCTGCTGTTGGATGAGGCCTTCGTGGATTTCGTGGAGGAGGCCTCTCTAAAGACGCTCCTGGCCCAGTTTCCCCACCTCCTGATCCTGCGCTCCTTCACCAAGTTCTTCGGCATCCCGGGGATGCGCCTGGGCTATCTGCTGGCGGCCCCGGCTCTCATCCGGCGCCTGGCCGCAGTCCAGGAACCCTGGTCGGTGAACCTCCTGGCCCAGGCCATGGGCAAGGCCTGCCTCCAGGACCATGACTATATGGTCCGTTCCCGGGCCCTGATCAGCCGGGAGCGGCAATACCTCCTGGATGGTCTGAAATCCTTGCCGGGACTTTCCCCGTTCCCCGGGGCGGTGAATTACCTCCTGGTGAAGATTACCCGTTCGGAATGGACCGCAGCCACCCTGCAAAAGGCGCTGCTATCCCGGAAAATCATCGTGCGGGACGCCGGCAATTTCCGCGGCCTGGATGAGCGGTTCTTCCGCCTGGCGGTGCGCCGGCGGGAGGAAAACCAGCGGCTCCTGCAAGCCCTGGAGCAGTTCTTGCTGTAGGAGCGCACGTGAAACTGGCCCTGCCTTTTCTCGCCGGATACCTGCTGGACCTGCTGCTGGGGGACCCGCCGCACTGGCCCCATCCCGTTCGGCTCCTCGGCCGGGCCATCGAATACTGGGAGTCGGTCCTCTACCAGCCCCGAGTGGCGGCGGGAGCCCTCTTCTGGCTGGCGGTGATGGGGACGACCTTAACCGGGGTCAGCGGATTGCTGGTGGCGGCGGCCTTCCTGCCTCGGGTGGCAGGCCTGGGCCTGGTCACTTACTTTATTTACACCGGCCTGGCCACCCGCGGCCTGCACCGGGAAAGCCGGCAGGTGGAGGAGGCCCTGGCCCGGGAAAATTTGCCCGAGGCCAGGGCTCGCCTGGCCATGATCGTGGGCCGGGAAACTGCCCAGTTGGGCCCGGAGGAGATCCGCCGGGCGGTCCTGGAAACCCTGGCGGAGAATTTGGCGGACGGGGTGGTGGCCCCCATGTTCTTCACCCTGCTCCTGGGCCTGCCGGGCTTGTTTCTTTATAAGGCCGCCAATACCATGGACAGCATGGTGGGGTATAAGAATTACCGCTATGGCAGGTTCGGCAAGGTGGCGGCCAGGGCCGATGACATCCTCAACTTCCTGCCGGCCCGCCTTACCGCCCTGCTGCTGGTGGCGGCCGCGGCGGCGGTGGGGCCGGACCCCCGGGGAGCCTGGCGCATCCTGCGCCGGGATGCGGCCAAGGCCAGCAGTCCCAACGCCGGCTGGCCCGAGGCCGCCATGGCCGGGGCCCTGGGGGTGCGCCTGGGAGGGCCCGCCACCTACTCCGGCCACCGGCTGGACAAGCCGTTCATCGGCGACCCCCCCCATACCCCTTTACAAAAAACTCTTCCCGGGGAAAAATACCGCCAGGCCATCCGCCTCCTGTACGCCGCTTCCTTCCTGATGGCGGCCATCACCTTCCTGTCCCTCCTGGCCAGCGGCGCCGGGGTCTGGGGGATACTGGGATGGCGGAGCTGACCAGCCTCGGCGGTGTAGGGGGTCCAGGGCGGCGTGGGGCGGGCGCCTCGCCCGCCATTTTTTCCGGGGGCCTTGCAGTCGGCGGGCGAGACGCCCGCCCCACGCGGGACGCCGCCCCACGGGCATTACTCCTGCTTAGCCACACCGAGGGATAGTACTAAAGAACTCATGAGCGCCCTTCTTCTCGTATCAGTTGAAGCCAGCTAGGCCGTCCTTATTTAATCAATCACTCATCGACCCTTCCCGGAGTCAAGGTTTCTCCTCCATTCTCTAAGGAGTAAAATCGCGTAAAAAGCGAAGCCCCAAACAAGGGCATTAAGGACCAAAGAGTAATTTGCCAGCCACCGATATTTATAGGAAAAAACCGCAAATGGCAGGGTTAGCGGCAATCCCAAACCATACATTACGGCCTGGATACTCTTGTTCGCCAGGATGCCCGTGTGGGCTGCCTTCATGGCCAGGGCCAGGAAGAGATAAAGGTTCAGGATAAGATAATAACAGAAGCCAAAGATGGCGGCCTTGGCCAGTTTGGTCAGTTTCATTTTGTCCATATTACTAAAAATTTCCTTTAGGGTGCTCCGCGTCCATAAGCTTCGCCCCGCGTCCCCTACCGGTTTCTCAAATAATTTTTACTTTTACCACAGAATCCCGCCCGCGGATATGGAAAACTCTCCCCGGCCCTCACCCCTCGGCCTTGCGGCCCACCAGCACCATGACGGGATAGGCAAAATAAATCTCTCCATCCCGCCAGTGCGCCTCCACTCCCAGGTCGTCTTTGCCGATATCTTCCCGAAAGATCCTTCTGATCTTTTCTCTCTCCCCGGGATTGGGGAAGGAGGCCTGAAGATGGGCTTTAAGGTTCCGTTCCGACTTGAGGAACCGGGTTCTGAGATCCCGGAGGTTCAGACTGGCAGCCATCCGTAACAACTCATCCGGGGTCAGGTGGCGGGTGTGGGAGGGGTCCCGCCGTTTCTCCACCCGGTCGAAGGCCTGCCGTTTTCCGGGAAGCGCCGCGACATCGGCCACCAGGACCCTTCCCTCCCCCCTGGTGCAGACCCGGACCATTTCGGCGAATACCGCCCGAGGGTCAAGAAAATGGTGAAAGGTATAGCGGGTAATCACCAGGGAAAATGAGGCGTCCGGGTAAGGCAGGGGCAGTACGTCGCCGACTTGCCAGGTAAGATTGGTGAGCTTCCTTTCCTGCTGTATCTGTTTAGCCCGGGCAATCATGGCCGGGGTGAGGTCGATACCGGTGACGTGTTGGGCCCGGGCGGCGAAGGCGCAGGCCACCAGGCCGGGGCCGCAAGCCACGTCCAGGACGGTGTCAGCCGGGCCGACCCCGGACATCTGCAACAGCAGATCGAGGAAGGCCTCCTGGGAATGGGCCGGCTGTTGCGAGAAGGGTACCGCCTGCCGGGTGAACTGGTCGAGGATGGCAGCCTGATGCCCTGCTTTCTTGTCGTTCTCCATTGCTCTTACCGCCTTAATGAAATCAGCGGGCGGCCGCTGGCCGCCATAATCGCAGGTCATGAGCGGCTGCTTAAAACCAAGACCCCAGTTGACCTTTCCCGAAACTTAATCGAAAGAAATTATTACGCCTGGCAAACAGGTTGTGTTAAATTATGGCATGGTTAATGTCAGCAATGGGAGTGGAAACATGACTGAAAGACGGCAACACACGCGCATTTATTTCTCCTTACCCATGGAGTTCCAGGCCCAGCTCACGAATTCTGACGAATCCTGGAAAAGCCCGGCTGTTCTAAAAAATTTCAGTCAAGGTGGTCTCTACTTTGAGTGCGAAACCCTGCCTCAGGTAAAACCTGGAAGCGCAGCGGATTTCACCTTCAACACCATTCCCCCCCAGTACGCTTTTATCAACAGCCCCATCCGGGCCCAGGCGGTGGTTAAGCGCATCGAACCCCGGGTGGCGGGATCGGATAATTTCGGGGTGGCGGTGCAATTCCTTACCGGTCCGAAGTTCGGTTAAATAAGGCGAAAATCACCCATCCTCAGTAACCGCATGAAAAAAACGAGGTCGGCAAGCCTGAGTTGCCGACCTCGTCATGTTATCAGACTCAGGGGGCCGGGGCCGAGCTGGCCTGCCTGCATCGGCGCCTGGCCCCAGTCCCAGCCGGTTAGATCAACCTCAAGTCGGCCCCGCTTTGCCGGCCGCGGTCCACCGCTGGCCCCCAAACCCAGCCCCGCCGCAGCTCTTCCGGGGCCAGGCGCCGCAAGTCTTCCGGGGGCAAGGCCGCGGGCCAGAACCATAAACGCCACCAGGGCCGGTTTACCTGGCGGCATCTTTTCACCTGGCCCCGAGGCTGGGCCCGTTTAATGTCAATGATGTTGTTCATCAGCGTAATTTGCGGGCTGCCCCAACCTTAACCGGGCTGCCGGATGAACCCGGGGCTGGCGGCCACCTCCATACTATTAATTATTATACATTTAATAATATTTTGCACCCCAAAATTAGGGGTTTAGGATTGGGGTTGGGGGCACCAGAGCAGGCGGCTTACCCTGGCCAGCCGCTTTGCCTCCCCTTTTCCTCCGCGGCCCCAAGGATTAAAATGGGAATCATGCGCCTCATCGGCCACCTGGACATGGACGCCTTTTTCGCCGCAATTGAAGAGCGGGACTCCCCGGAGCTCAAAGGGAGGCCCCTGGTGGTGGGGGCCGACCCCGCCGGCGGCCAGGGCCGGGGGGTGGTCTCCACCGCCAACTACCCGGCCCGGCAATACGGCATCCACTCCGCCATGCCCATCTCCCGCGCCTGGAAGCTTTCGGAGGCGGCCCGGCGCCGGGGTTTGCCCCCGGCAGTCTTCGTCCGGGTGAACTACCGGAAGTATTCGGAAACCTCCCGACGCATCATGGAGATCTTGCGCCACCATGCCCCGCGGGTGGAGGAGGCCAGCGTCGATGAGGCCTGCTTCGACCTGGGTTTTGCCGGTTCTGTTGATGCCGCGGTGGCCATCTGCCGGAAAATCATGGAGGAGATCCAGTCCCGGGAGCAGCTCACCGGCTCCATCGGCCTGGGCCCCAACAAACTGCTGGCCAAGATCGCCTCGGATTTCCGGAAGCCCGACGGCCTCACGGTGGTCACGGCCGAGCAGGCGGAGGACTTTCTGGCCCCTTTGCCGGTGCGCAAGATCCCGGGCATCGGTCCCCAAAGCGAAAAGTTCCTGGCCGGCCTGGGGATCAAATCAGTCCGGGATTTGAAGCGCTTTTCGCCCCTGGAACTTAAGGAGATGTTCGGCAAGTGGGGCCCGGAACTCTACGAGCGTATTCGCGGCCGCCATGAGAGCCCCCTGGTGCTGGACTGGGAACCGAAATCGGTGGGGGAGCAGGAGACCTTCGCCCGGGACAACCTGGACCTGCCGTTCATCTTCACCCGCCTCTGGCTCATGTGCCGGGAGGTTTTCCAGCGGGTGCAGGCCGAGGGGTTTCACAGCTACCGCACCGTGGTGGTTACGGTGCGCTTCGCCGACTTCGCCACCCACTCCCGCTCCCATACGCTGCCCCACCCCTCGGAATCACCGCGCACCCTGCGCTTCGAGGCCATGAAACTGCTGATGCCCTTTCTGGACCGCCGGGCCAACCCCAAACGGAAAATGATCCGCCTCATCGGGGTCCGGGTGGAAAAGCTGGGGAAGTGATGCGGTGGGGGGAGGGCCAGGGATATTTACAAAAAATCCCTGCCCTCCCCCCAATCCCCCCTCCCAACCCGTATAAGGGACCTGGGAAGCCAGGGCCTTCGGCCCCGACTTTCCCAGGTTGAATTGCCCTTGAAACGGTTCAGCGAAGGGTCGTAAGCACTTAGTAATAGGCAGGCATCGCCTGTAAACCGGTACATATTTCAGAGGGCGGAGACCTGCCCCATCACATAAAAAGGAGGGCCGATTTCGGCCCTCCTTTTACTTAATGGGGATTGGGGGTGGGGTTTGGGGAGGGGGTAAGGGCCATCGGCCCTTAGCCCCCTCCCCAAATCACTCTCTCCTTACCACCCCATGGTCAGGTAGTCGTGGATGGAGTTGGCGGCCAGGCGGCCGGCGCCCATGGCCAAAATCACGGTGGCGGAGCCGGTGACGATGTCGCCGCCGGCCCAGACCCGGGGTTTCATGGTCTTGCCGGTCTTGGGATCGGCCACGATGTAGCCCCACTTATTCAGGGCCAGTCCCGGGGTGCCCCTGGTGAGCAGGGGATTGGAGCCGGAGCCGATGGCGACCACCGCGGTATCGATCTCCACCATGAATTCGGAGCCGGGGATGGGCACGGGGCGCCGCCGTCCGGAGGCATCGGGCTCGCCCAGCTCCATTTTCAGGCATTCCACCCCGGTGAGCCGCCCGGTGGCGTCATCGCCCAGAAACCGCAGCGGATTGGAGAGCAGCATGAACTCGACGCCCTCTTGCTCGGCATGGTGGACTTCCGCCGTACGGGCGGGCAATTCGTCCATGGAGCGCCGGTAGATGATATAGGAGTGCTCCGCCCCCAGCCGCAGGGCGGTGCGGGCCGAGTCCATGGCGACGTTGCCGCCGCCGAAGGTGGCCACGTTCTTGCCCCGGACGATGGGGGTGTCGTAGTTGGGGAAGTCGTAAGCCTTCATCAGGTTGGAGCGGGTCAGGTATTCGTTGGCCGAATAAACCCCGATGAAGTGTTCCCCGGGGATTTTCAGGAACACCGGCAGGCCGGCGCCCACTCCCAGGAAGATGGCCTCAAAGCCCTGCGCGAAGAGCTCATCCACGGTTTCGCTGGCGCCGATGACCGAGTCCACCTTGATCTTGACCCCCAGGCGCTCCAGAAAGTTGCATTCCTGGGCGACGATGGCCTTGGGGAGCCGGAACTCGGGGATGCCGTAAAGGAGCACCCCGCCCGGACCATGCAGGGCTTCGTAGACGGTCACCTCGTGGCCTTTGAGGATCAGGTCGCCGGCCACGGTCAGGCCGGCGGGGCCGGCGCCCACCACCGCCACCTTCTTGCCGGTGGACTCGGCCTTGGGGGGCAGGATTTGCCTGCCATGCTCCCGCTGGTAGTCGGCCGCGAAGCGCTCCAGGTTGCCGATGCCCACCGGGGCGTCCTTTTTGCCCAGGATGCACAGGCCTTCGCACTGCACTTCCTGGGGGCAGACCCGGCCGCACACCGCCGGCAGGGAGTTCTTTTCCCATAGTTTCCGGATGGCGCCCTCAAATTCGCCTTCCTTGATTTTGGCAATGAATTGGGGAATATCGATTTCCACCGGGCAGCCCTGTTTGCAGCGGGGGTCTTTGCACTGGATGCAGCGTTGCGCTTCCATCATGGCCAGCTCCAAGGTGAGGCCGTAAGGCACTTCCTCGAAGTTGCGGGCCCGCACCTTGGGTTCCTGCTCCGGCATCTTCTGGCGGGGAATCTTCTCTTTCTTGGGAGCTTGGACTTCTTCGGTCATTCTCGTTTCTCCTTGGTGACTTGCTATTTAGGCAAGGATCCGGGCGTACCGCAAGAGCAGGTGGTGGGCTTGCCCAGGAACTGGTCATAAGAGAGCTTCTCCTCGGCGCAATAGGCCCGGAGCCGCAGGGTCAGCTCTTCGAAATCGGTGGCGTGGCCGTCGAATTCCGGGCCGTCCACGCAGGCGAACTTCATCTCGCCGCCCACGCGCACCCGGCAGCAGCCGCACATACCGGTGCCGTCCACCATGATGGGGTTGAGGCTCACCATGGTCTTGACCCCATACTCCTTGGTCATTTTGCAGCAGAACTTCATCATGGGCACCGGCCCGATGCACACTGCCAGGGCGATGTCCTTGTGCTTTTCCAGGGTTTCCTTCAACTTATCGGTGACGAAACCCTTGTGGCCGTAAGTGCCGTCATCGGTGCAGACCATCAGTTCATCGGAGGCCGCCTGCATCTTGTCCTCCAGGATGAGGAGGTCCTTGGTGCGGGCCCCGATGACCGAGAAAACGTAGTTGCCCGCCTGCTTGAGACCCAGGGTGATGGGGTGCAGCACCGCCACCCCGGTGCCGCCGCCCACGCAAATGACCTTGCCCACTTTGTCCAGGTGGGTGGGCCGCCCCAGGGGGCCGATGACGTCCAGGTATCCCTGGCCCACCTGCAGGGTCTTGAACAGGGCGGTGCTCTTGCCCACCACCGCGTATATGATGTTGATCAGGCCCTTCCCCGGGTTGGTGTCGGCCATGGTCAGGGGGATGCGCTCCCCGGTCTCATTGGCCCGCAGGATGACAAACTGTCCCGGCTTGGCCTTTTGGGCGATCTTAGGGGCCTTGATCCAGTTGCTGACCACCGTCCCCTGGGCCATTTCCTGGCGTTCCACTATCTCAAACATAGCCACCATTCTCCTCACGTCGGGAAAAATTTTTCTGCCTCGGCATTACTGCCGGCCCTTAGCTGAGCCGGACCCGGTCTATCTATATCCTTTATTTTTTTACCACGCCTTCGGCGCAAGAAGCAAGTGATAAATATCACAAAATCATCTTCGCAAATGGCGCGGCCTCGACCCGACCGAAAAAAATCCTGCTTCCACCAAGAAGCCCGGAAGGCCGGATTCGCCTAAAAAAACTCCAGGCCCCGGAGGGCCTGGAGGGTTTCAGGTTTTTGGTTCTTGGTCTTTTTGGTTTTTGGTTTTTTTTGTCAGGGAGCGCCCTGCGCCCCCTAAGCCGGGATGGTCCTTTAGAACAAGCCGTAGGGTTTGCCGGTCTTGAGGTTCACGTCCACCTTCAGGAAGGCCGGGCTGGAGCTGGTGCCGGGCATCAGGCTGATGCTGCCGGTTTGCGGGCAGATGTACTTGGCGCCGCTGTACAGCAGGAAATCCCGGACCGCCAGTTTCCAGCCCCTGTTCGCGCCCTTCACGGTGGGGTCGTGGGTCAGGCTCAGGTGCGTCTTCACCATCATGGTATAGTAGTCTTTATATTTGGGATCAGCTTCAAACCGCTTGAGCTTTGCCTCGGCCTCGGGCGTATAGACCACCCCGTCGGCCCCGTAGATTTCCTTGGCGATGGTTTCTATCCGCTGGCCGTGCGGCATATCCATGGGATAAAGGAACTTGAGGTCCACTTTCTCTTTGCAGGCGTCCATCACCGCGTCCGCCAGCTCCAGGGCGCCGTCGCCGCCATAGCGCCAGTAGTTGCCCTCCGCGGCCCGGGCTCCCGCGGCTTCTGCGGCCCGTTTGACCATCGCAATCTCTTCATCGGTGTCGGTGGCGAAGCGGTTGATGGAAACCACCGGCATGACCCCGGACTTCTTGACGATGTTGATGTTGTGGACTAGGTTCTTAAGGCCGTCCTCCAGCCAGGCCAGGGTCGTGGGGGTGGAGGTATAGTACTCCTTGGGGATGGGGCGGCCCGGCCGGACGGGCAGGGGCGGGGGCACGGCGTTGACCCCGTGGTGCTTCAGGGCCCGGACGGTGCAGGTGAGCACCGCCGCATTGGGTTTCAGACCGCCGTGGCGGCACTTGATATTCCAGAACTTCTCAAAGCCCAGGTCGCACCCGAAGCCGGACTCGGTGGAGCAGTAGTCGAAGAGCTTCAGGGCGGTCCGGCAGGCGACGATGGAAGACTGGGCCACCGCGATGTTGCCGAAGGGCCCGGCGTGTACGAAGCAGGGCTGTAATTCCACGGTGGCGCACAGGGTGGGGTTGATGCTCTGGTACAACCAGGCGCACATGGCCCCGGCGCACCCCAGGTCCTCGGTGGTGACGGGGTTGCCCTTCTTGTCATAGGCCACGGTGATCTCGCCCAGCATTTTACGCAGATCCGCCAGGTCGGTGAACATGGACAGGATGGCCATCACTTCCGAGGCTACGGCGATGGAGAAGCTGGAGTCCATCTCGAAGCCGTCCATCTTGCTGCCCCGGCCGATGGTGATGTTGCGCAGCATCTGGGCGCACAGGTCAAAGCACCATTTCATCTCCACATTTTTGGGGTCGATGTCCAGCCGTTTGATGCCGATCTTGGCCAGTTGGGCGTCGTCGTAGTTGAACTCGTGCTGTATCCGGGAGCAAACCGCCACCATGGCCAGGTTATTGGCGATCGTGACGGCGTTGATGTCCCCGGTGAGGCCCAGGGAAAAATCAGTCATGGGAATCAATAGGGCGATGCCGCTGCCCGCGGAGGTGCCCTTGATGTTCATGGTGGGGCCGCCGGAAGGCTGGCGGCAGGTCCCGCCCACGTTCATCCCCCGCTTGCCCAGGCCTTCCATCAGGCCCATGTTGGTCACGCTCTTACCTTCGCCCAGGGGAGTGGGGGTGATGGCGGTGACGTCGATGTAGTAGCCGTCCGGCCTGTCCTTCAGGCGCTCCAGGATCTTCATGTAGTCCACCCGGCCGATTTTTTTGCCCATGGGGATGCGCTCTTCGGGCAGGATGCCGATCTTGTCGCACTGCCGGTTAAAATCCAGTTCCTCTTCGGCGAGCTCGCCAATCTGCCAGTCTTGCATTTTGGTGGGATCATACTTCGCCATAACACCGCCTCCTTAAGATATTATAATAAAACCGCCTGCTTAAGATATTATAAAAATTGACTTTTTCCGGACATGAAGCAATGCCGGGGTTGATCGCCCACTCGACCCTGGACGGACCATCTCCTAGATGGAGTCACGCCAGGGCTAATACTTTTTTTCACATAGCCACTTTTATAACGACC
>CAWIDL010000003.1:0-4807 GCA_963834795.1 uncultured delta proteobacterium
GCGATGGCGTCCTTGGAGAGCTGTGATTGGTGATGCCCAACAAAAGATCTTATTTGATCTTACTTGATCTGTGGCGCAAAAGACAATGAGAAACCTTGGAGCTGCCTTCGCAGGGCGGCATGGTGGCCTGCCCCACCTTAAAGCTATCCCCACTCCCGCATGGGGGAGACGGTCAGGCTGCGTGGGGATGAACCGCCGTGGGCGGGGCGGTTCATCATTCTCAGGCTTTGGCCTCCCGAGGCCGCACCCGCAGGTCCAGGCGTTCCAGGCCCCGGATGACGGTGAGGGTCACCGGCTCGCCGATGGGCCACCTTGACGATGGCTCGGGAGTAGGCGTCCAGGAGTTCTAGGTCCGAGCCCTCCCCGGGGCCTGCCTGAGTGCCGGGAGGGACACTTGCGGCAAGGTCCTCTCCTGAGATGAGGTTCAAAGTGCGTCGCACCTGCTCTTCCATGAGATACTCCAAAGATATATCGAGCCCAGGCCCGGTGAGCCTGATTGTAGTGGGCACTGCCCACCCAACCCTGACAGCTGACCGCCACAGGGGATATTCTATAAATATAACCTAAATTTGCGCGGCGGCCGGGATAATGAAATAATTATCCATTAATATATGGTAAAAAAACAAAGATAGGGCCGGGTGATTCGAAGTCCCGGCCGGCGCCCGGGTTTTTGAACAGCCGTGTCAATCTCTCTGCCAAAGGGGATTTGGGTTCGGGATGTCCGAGATGACCGTCAATGCCCTTCGGAAAGAGCTTCTGGCGGGCGCCGGCAGGCTGGCTGGGCGGCGTTCTTTGCGAGTGTTGCAGGAACTGGCGGCGGCCCGCAAGGCCAAGGTCTACCTGGTGGGGGGCTCGGTGCGGGAGTTGGCCCTGGGGCGGACCGCGCCGGACGAGGACCTGGCGGTCTCGGGGCAAACCCTGGAACTGGCCCGGGAGCTGGCCGGCGCTCTGGAAGGCACCTTCGTGCTCCTGGACGAAGGGGAGCGCACCGCCCGGGTGGCCTGCCGGGGAGAGATCCTGGACCTGGCCGAGTTCCGGGCCCCCGGACTGGAAGGGGATCTGCGGGGTCGGGATTTCACCATCAATGCGGTGGCCCTGGACCTGGATGCCATCCTGGGTCTGACTCCTCTGCGGGTCCTCGATCCCCTGGGAGGTCTGGAGGATTTGTCCCGGGGGTTGATCCGGATGGTGGCGGCGCAGAATCTGGCTGCGGATCCGTTGCGGCTGCTGCGGGCTTACCGGTTTGCCGCCACCCACGGCCTGGAGCTGACGCCGGAGACCGAGGCCGCCATCGCCGGACTGGCCCGGGAATTCTCCCGGGTAGCCGGGGAGCGGGTCCACCAGGAGTTGTTTCTCCTGCTGGGAGCGCCCCGGGCCGCCCCCATCCTGGCCCGGATGGATCGAGTCGGCCTCCTCACCCGGATCCTTCCAGAGCTGGAAGAGCTGAAGGGGGTGGATCAGGATGGTTATCACCACCTGGACGTGTTTCAGCACTCCCTGGCTGCGGTGTTGCACCTGGAGGAGGTGCTGGCGGAGCCCCGGCGGTACTTTGGGGAAATGGCTGCGGCAGTGGCCGCGGCGGGGGCGCCGCCCTGGCCGGCCCTCGTCAAGCTGGCGGCCCTGTTCCATGACGCCGGTAAACCCAGGGTCCGGGAGCGGCGCCGCGATCCGGACCGCTATACCTTTTATTTTCATGAAAAGCTGGGGATAGAGATCTTTGCCGGGGTGGTCCAGAGGTTGCGTCTGAGCGCCGCGCAAGCCAAGGCGGTGAACACCCTTATCCGCCTGCATATGCGCCCCTTTCTGCTGCTGCCCGCCTTTCGGCAGCGGGAACTGAGTTTCCGAGCTCTGGGACGGATGGTGCGGGCAGCGCGCCCCGAGCTGCCCGGCCTCTTTGCCCTGGCCATGGCCGACAGCCTGGCAGGTCAGGGGCCCATGAAACCCGCGGATTCCGAAGCAGTGTTGGCCGAATTGGCAGATGAGGCCCTGCGTTTCCTCAAGGAGAAGCTGGAGCCCCAGGAATCCCTGCCCCGACTGCTCAGCGGCGACGACCTGATCCGGGAATTTCGCCTGGAACCTGGACCTCGCTTTCGACACCTGTTGACCGCGGTGCAGGAGGCCCAGTGGGAAGGAATGGTGCGCACCCGGGAAGAGGCCCGCAGGCTGGTGCGCCGCTTGCTGGAATAGGGAGGGCCGTCGCCGGAAAACTGCGGGGCGCGGGGGAAGGTTTCCGCAAAAAAGATGAATGGATATAAAAAATATTGTATACAATATACATTTGCAAAATATATATTATTATCTAAATTCCCAAAGGAGATCTGCCCATGGAGAGGTCCAATCCGGAGGATAGGGGCCGGGACCTTCAGAGCGGCGCCTTGATCCGCCTGCGGGGGGTTTATCCTTCCCTGAAAGCGGCCTTGCAGAAAGTGGCGAGCCTGATCCTGAGGCAGCCGGAGATGGCCATCTATGCCTCGGTCAATGAAGTGGCGGCGGCCGCCGAGGTCAGCGAGGCCACCGTCATGCGCTTTTGCCGCACCCTGGGTTTTAAGGGTTTTCAAGATTTCAAGATCTCCCTGGCCCGGGAATTGGTGGCGTCGCCACCGCGGCTGCCTGAAGATGAGGGTCCCACCACCCTGGTGCGGTGGATCTTCAAGGCCAACCTCGCCGCCCTGGAGGAAACCCTGGAAGTTGTGGAGATGCGGCAGTTGCTCCAGGCCGGGCAACTCATGGAAATTGCCGGCGGCTGATCATTGGCGGCTTTCGAGGCTCGGCCCTGGCGGCGCAATATGCCGCCATTCGCTTCGCCCCCCTGGGGCTGGACCTCCGCTGCTTTACCGAGACCTATCAGATGGCCATCAGCGCGGCCCTCCTGGGGAGGGAAGACGCCCTGCTGGCCATCTCCCACTCGGGTAGTACCCAGGGAATCCTGGCCGCGGCCCGGGTGGTTAAAGACAGCGGGGCCCGGGTCCTGGCCATCACCAGCAACCCTTTGGCTCCCCTGTCCCGGATGGCGGATCTGGTGTTGGTGACCGCGGGCCGGGAGATGACCGCGGCCCCGGACTGCCTGGCCGCCTTTCTCAGCCAGATCTCCATCATCGACAGCCTGGCCACCTTGCTGCAGCAGGCCCGGCCCGATGAGGCCCGGGCCAATCTGGCCAAGATCGAGAGAGTCCTCTCGATGCCGGCTTAATTTTTCCGGACAGGACCGACCGCGATGCGTCAAGCTCAGCTAAGGCAGGAAATTGTCCGGGTCTGCCGGATGTTGCACCAAAAAAATTACCTCGCGGGCACTGACGGCAATGTCAGTGTGCGTCTGGGGGACCAGGTCCTCGTCACCCCCAGCGGGGTGAATAAGGGAATGATGGAGGAGGATCAGGTGATCACCGTGGACCTGAAAGGCCGATTGCTGGCCGGGACGGGACGGCCCACTTCGGAACTCCGCATGCACCTGCTGGTCTATGAGTTGCGACCGGAGGCGGGGGCCGTGGTGCACGCCCATCTACCCTATGCCACTGCCTGTACCCTGGCGGGGATCTCCTTGTTGGAACCCATCTTGCCGGAGGTGGTGATTACCTTAAAGGGGATTCCCACCGCGGCCTATGCCACCCCGGGCACCGAAGAAGTTCCAAAGGCCATCCGGGATTTTATCCAGGAATTTGACGCCATCCTCTTATCCCGGCACGGCGCCATTACCGTGGGGCAGGATGTGATGGACGCTTACAACAAAATGGAAAAGCTGGAACACACCGCACGAGTGGTCCTGGCGGCCCGGCTACAGGGACCGGTGTCGCCTTTGTCAGCCTCCCAGGTGGAGAAGCTGCGGCGTCTGAGAGAAAAGTATAAGGCAGGCGCTTGACTTTATAGAGGCGTCTAACGCACCATTATGGCGCCAGAGGCGCCCTGAGCCGCTCCATCCTATCAGTTTACCCGGAGATCCAGATGAAACTCACAGTATCCCTGGCCCAGATTGAGGTGGCAACTTCGCAGCCGGAAGTGAACCTTCGAAAAGGCGAGATCTTGATTGCCGAGGCTGCCCGCAGGGGCAGTGATGTGGTTTGTTTTCCGGAGATGTGGACCACGGGCTTTAACTGGGCCAACAACGAACGGATGGCGGCCGAACACGAAAAGACCCTGGATCGAATCGCCGGTATGGCAAAAAGCCACGGTATCTGGACAACGGGTCCATGGCCGCCCTCAACGAAGATGGGGAAATCTCCAATACCTCCATCTTATTCAACCCCAAGGGAGAGAGGACCGCAACGTACCGCAAAACCCACCTCTTCAGCCTGATTGGCGAAGAAAAGCATATGGCTGCCGGGAAAACCCTCGGCTTGGCCGAGACCCCCTGGGGCCTGACCGGTTTGGCGGTTTGCTACGACATTCGCTTCCCGGAGCTTTTTCGGACTTATGCTCTCAAGGGCGTAAGGATAGTAGTTCTCTCCGATGGCCTTTCCTTACCCGAGACTCGAACTTTGGAAAATTCTCGTGCTGGCCCGAGCCATTGAGAACCAAATGTTTGTGGTGGGCACCAACCAGGTTGGCAGGGAAGACTTCGGTCCTGATAATATGGTGACCTACTGCGGCGATTCGGTAATCATTGACCCCTGGGGGAGGACCGTGGTGGAAGAAAGCGAAACGGATGAAGCGCTCCTCACCGCCGCCATCGATCTGGATCTGGTTGAGGAGATCAGAAGCAAGATGAAGGTATTGGATGATCGCAGGCCCGACCTTTACGAGCTTGGCTAACCATTTTCGGCAGCCCAACTCTTTTCCCATTAACTAGCGGGCCTCCCTAGGCACTGCTGAC
>CAWIDL010000004.1:0-19762 GCA_963834795.1 uncultured delta proteobacterium
TAAGGCACGGGCGAAAGGCCTTACGCCCGTTTGATTTTCAATATCCGGGCTCGTCCCCCAGGCCGACGGGGTTGGGTTTAGCCGCCCCTTAAAAAAAGCCTCAAACCCATTTGCTCTCTTTCTTGTTCCAGTTCTTCCGGATTTCGTCCTTATCCTTCTTGGTGGCGCCGAAGGCCGATTCACACACCGACTCCCATTTATGCGGATCGGAGCGGAAGTCCTTTTTATAAGGACTGCTATCCGAATTTTTGCAGAAAATGGTGGGCATGCCGATGAGCCGCTCCACTTCGGAGTCGCAAATCTGGCAGCTGGTCAGCGGCGGATCGCTCATCTTCTGCTCCACCTCAAAAACATGGCCGTGTTCTTTGCACTTATACTCGTAAGTCGGCATGGCGCTCTCCTGGGCTTACTCCTCCAAATTGCTTGACAGGCGTCCGCGGGGGCGCTAATTTTAGTCTAATCTTAACAGATTTTTTTCTGAGTTCCGAGTTTAGTGTTTTTGTTTTTAGTTTTTAGTGAATTATGCAAGCCGAATTGAATTTGAGCGTCAGCCGATTCCAGGTTTTGGCAAGTCCACCTAACCTTGGTTAAGGACGGCGGGCTGGGACGCCCGCCCTACCGGAAACTCGAGACTAAGAAACCCTCCTGGAGCCACCCATGCAGATACCCGCCCTGCAATCCGTCACCGTGGAAATCCTGGTGGACAATTTCTATGACCTCTTTGAACCCTCCCGCCCCGGCATCGTGGAACGGGTGACCCCCGGCCGCCTGCCCAAGCCCCTGCTGGCGGCCCACGGCCTTGCCTATCTCATCACCCTGAACCACCAGGGCCTTCTGACCCACATCCTCATGGACGCGGCCAACGACCCCTTGCCGTTGTTCAACAACCTGGAGGCCCTGGGCCATCGGCCCGAGGAGATCGACGCCGTGGTGCTAAGCCATGGCCACCCGGACCATTACGGCGGCCTCCTGGGATTTCTGGCCCGGCGTTCCGGCCCGCCTCCGCCCGTTTATCTCCACCGGGACATCTTCCACCCCAAACTCTTCCTCACCCCCCGGGGCCGCGTTGGCCCCTGGCGCCTGGAAATGGAGCAATTGCAGGCCGCCGGAGTCCAGGTTTACCAAAACCAGGGCCCGGAATTGATATTGGATCAGATCCTGCTCACCGGCACGGTGGAGGCCACCACCCTTTATGAAAAAGGCCTGCCGGTCTTCAAACGTTTGCTCCAGGGCAAAGAGGAGCCCGACCCCTTCACCGACGAGCAGGCCCTGGTGGCCCAGGTGGTGGGCCGGGGCCTGGTGGTCATCGGCGGCTGCAGCCACCCGGGCATCGTCAACATAGTGAAGTACGCTGAAAAACTCACCGGAGTGGATAAGGTCGCCCTCATCCTGGGAGGCTTCCACCTCACCGCCGGGGGGGATGACCTTATCCAAAATACCATCCAGGGACTCCGGGAAATCGACCCGGAATTCATCATGGCCGGCCACTGCACCGGCTTCCGGGCCCTCACCCGGCTGGCCGCCGCCTTCCCCAATAACTTCATGATTAGCTGCGTCGGCACCAAGGTGCTGGTGGCGGGGGCTTGAGGATTTTTGGCGGCGAGGGTAAGCGAGCAGTTTCCTGCCCTAACCATTGATCTTCAGTTTTATCCTGCTTGGATAGAGGAGTTGCGAGCCCCCCGTTTTAAACGCTTGGATGCTTGAGTGCTTTTCTCTTGAGTTTTTGGCACATAAATTCTAATATTTTTTAATAATAAATGATTTGAAGCATAATTTTATTGCATTCTGAACTTTAAATGAGGCCTCCAAATGATAAAAAGAGTTAAAATTAAAAACTATAAATCGCTTTATGATATTGAGGTTAATTTGGAACCTCTTTCTATCTTGTTTGGACCAAATAGCGCTGGTAAAAGCAATTTTTTAGATGCCTTACAACTACTTTCTCGAATGGTGACAAAAAGGACATTAAAAGAGGCTTTTGAACCACCATACCGCGGTTATCCTTTAGAATCATTCACTTTTGAAAAAGGTGGAATAAAGAATCTTTTGGATAAACCCTCCGTATCTTTCTCTATTGAAGTCGATGTTGAAATATCAAAATCTATTATAGAAAACGTCGAAAAGCAAATTAAAGAAATGAGAAGAGTAAAGAAAGATGAGGATGATTTATCAAAATCTGATTATGAAGGGCATTTGATAAGAGAAAGGTCTTTAAGATATAGAATTACTGTGGAGATACTACCAAAATCAGGTATTTTAAGGGTTGTAGACGAGAACTTAACAGCTCTTACTAATAAAGGAGAACCGACCAAAGCGCGCTCACCATTTCTATTTAATGAGGAGGGAAAATTTCATCTTCGTATGGAGAGACAGGGTCACCCATTGTATTTAGAAACTTATATGGACCATGCTATCTTATCAAGGCCATTATACCCTCCTCATCATCCCCATATGGTGGCTATGCGACAAGAACTTTCAAACTGGCATTTCTATTATTTTGAGCCTAGAGAAAGAATGAGGTCACCAAATCCTGTCAAAGAAGTCAGGCACATAGGTTTGATGGGCGAAGAGTTGGCAGCTTATTTGAATACATTGAATTCATTGGACCCCCTTCAATTTAAGGCAGTTGAAAAGGCTTTGTCCACTATGATTCCATCCACATCAGGCATTGATGTTTATGTTAATGATATAGGAGAAGTTGAATTATTAATCAAGGAAAATGAGACACCTATACCCGCACGACTTGTATCTGAAGGTACATTGAGGATTTTAGGTCTATTAGCCTTGAGAGGAGCAAAAGATGTTCCTTCTCTAATTGCTTTTGAAGAACCGGAAAATGGAATTAATCCTCGAAGAATAAAGTTAGTTGCTGAACTTTTAAAAGCCATGTCTAAAACAGGCGAAACACAAGTAATTGCCACAACTCATTCTCCACTCTTAGCTGACTTAATCCCCGATGAGTCGCTTTATGTTTGTGTAAAGAAAGCAGCAAGAACAAGGATAGATAAATTAAGTCATTGGGGGCCACTTGCACGTCGAGACACTATTTTAAGAAAATTGGACGACGAGGAACCTGTGAGTAAGCGCATTCTTAGGGGTGATTTTGATGATTAATATAGGTTTATTCGTAGAGGATGACGCACATGAACGATTTATAAGGAGGATGATTTTGAGGTTCGCTGAAAAATATAATGTAGAATATGATATTTTTATTAGGACAGTAATAGGAGGTACTGGCGCGGTTAAAAGTGAATTAACAAAATACGCTAGGGAGCTTGCCTTATTAAAAGGCCAATTTTATGATGTAATCATAATTGTTAAGGATGCTAATTGTCAAAGATGGCAAGATATTAAAAGATGGATTACATCTAAATTCAAACAAATCAATACAATTTTTGCTATTCCTGAGCCACATATAGAAAAATGGTATCTAATTGATCCATCAGCAATTAAAAAAATTATTGGCCATGGTTATACCACGCCGTCTGGAAAATGCGATCGTGACTATTATAAACAAGAACTCTTCAAAGCAATTAGACAAGCTGGTATCATTCCCCCATTAGGTGGCATAGAATATGCCAACGACATAGTAGACTACATAAATATAGATAAGATGGATTGGGGGGATCGATCATTCTTGAGTTTCATGAGTGAGATGCATAGAGTTTTTAAGAGTTTAACTAGTTAGTTTTTAAAAAAAAATATGCAATTTTCCAGCCCAAGAAAATAACCTATGGATCAACTAAGCTTTGGCGAAGAAGTGATGATCGGAGCCCTGGCCCGGGAGGTGCGGGACGGAGAGTGGGCCGCCTGCGGCACCCTTTCCCCCATGCCCGCCGCCGCCCTCTGGCTGGCCAAACTCATCCATGCGCCCCGGGCCCAAGTCTTTGTGGCCGGCAGCGCCGATTGGCCCTTTGAAGGCGAATGGCAGGGATTCTTCGACCTGGCCCAAACAGGAAGGTTGAACCTCTTTTTTCTGAGCGGCGCCCAGATCGACGGCCAGGGAAATATCAACCTCATGGCGGTGGGCGATTACCACCGGCCCAAGGTCAGGCTGCCCGGTGGGGCTGGCTCCGCCATCCTGGCCTACGTGGTGGCGCGGCTGGTGCTCTTCAAAACCGCCCACGAGCCCCGGGGGCTGGTGCCGAAAGTGGACGTGATCACCGCGCCGAGGTTCACCCCCCATTTAAGCGCCAGGCAGCGCCCTGGCCGCTTCACCCGGTTGCTCACCCCCAGGTGCATCTTTACCTTCAATCCTCCTGAGGCGCCGTGGCTTGAGAGCCTCCATCCCGGGGACACCCTGGAAGAAGTGCGCCGACTCACCGGCTTTGAGTTCCGTGCCCCGGTCCAGGCGCCGGAGACCCCGGTGTTATCCGCCGGGGAACGGGAATTGCTCTATGGCCCGGTAAAAGAGAAGCTGGCCCGGGTGTATCCGCAGTTCGCGGCGCGATTGCTTATGGCCTGAAATTCACGCAAAATATGCCCAGCATTTCTGCTCGTTTCCAGGCTCCCGTCCAGGAAGATAATTCTCACCCCCCCACGGGGGCTCAGGGCCAAGATAAATCTGATAAATTGGGGGCACCAGGGTCGCGCCGGCACCGCTATCCTAGGCAGGGCGCCTGTCCGCGGGTGGGACGCGGTGCGCACCCACCATGACGATTACCGGGTCCAGACCCACCGCAGATAGCCCTCTTAACCCCGCTGGCCTCCGCGGCCGCTTCCTTAGTGCGCTTCGTAAAGCTGGGGAAACTGCGCCTCTTACCTGGAAAGACAGGGTCTGCCCCATGTGTGAACTCTTTGCCAGCTCCGCCGGCCTGCTCAAGGGCAGCCGCAAGCTGGAGGACGCCTTGCTCCTCACCACCCGTTGTAGGGGCAGGTTTTAAACCTGCCCCCTACAACAGCCGCAAGCTGGAAGACGCCTTGCTGCTCACCACCATCGAAGAGGGTCTCAGCCCGGAAAACTGGCGAACCATTTCTCTCCGGGAGGGAACCTGGGGAAAGATTCTCCTGATCGCCGGGGGCGACCTGGTGATGGAGGAGGATCTGTGGCCGCTTCCGGCCTGCCCCACCATTCCCGGTCAGGATTTGCCGGCCCGGCAGGCCTGACCTTTATAAAAAATATAAAAAACTCTCCGATTAACCCGGAAAATATTTTTAGGAAGGACCGGCGCCCCATTGGCCTCTAATTCCGTGGCCCCTGAAAGCCTAAAGGCTAGCGGCGCGCCAAAATTGGTAACGCTCTGCAAATTTTTGCCTAAGGCCCCTTTATTATTTGAATTCGTTAACTATCTAATATATTAAGGTTTGACTTCAGGTACTGGTTCACCATCTCCGGTAAGCTGGAGATGGTCAGAATATCCGGGGCCCGGCAATCTGAGGAAAACTCAAAGGATTACAGGAACATCTGGGTTCCCGCGCCTCGATCGAGTCCGGAGGCAGCGCACCCTGCACGCGGCAAAGGAGGTAACGGGAAGGAGCGGGAATCCCGTCCCGCCTGAGCAGCATCCCATATGCGCATCACCTGTAGCGGCGGGGCTTTTAGCTGGTTCCGGGCAGAAGATTGAACCCAAAAAATTTCAAGGAGCAAGAAGATGAAAGGAAGACGCCGATCTCCGGGGGTTATGGCAATCCTGGCCATGACACTGGCCCTGGCGCTGGGAAGCGGTTTCAGCCAGCCGGCCCGGGCAGCCTCAGTGGACGTGGCCATGTTCTATGACGACCTGGCCCCCTACGGCCAGTGGGTGGATTACCAAGACTATGGGCCGGTTTGGGTGCCCAGCAATGTGGAGGATGATTGGCGCCCCTATACCGACGGCCGCTGGGTGCCCACCAGTGACGGCTACGTCTTTGAGAGCGAGGAGCCCTGGGCCTGGGCCACCTACCACTACGGCAACTGGATGCCCACCTCCGGCTATGGCTGGGTCTGGTCGCCGGGGCGCACCTGGTACCCCTCCACTGTGGAGTGGCGCACGACTCCCGACAACTTGCCCGCGGACAATTCTTACGTAGGCTGGGCCCCCGTTCCACCGCCCGACTATACTCCGCCGCCCGACTATGCGCCGGCAGGGTATTATTCCGGGATGCCGGCAGACAACCTGCTCACCTCTCCCTTTTGGATCTTTGCCCAGGCAGCCAGTTTCCTGCTGGGTTTTGGACAACCCTATACACCGGCCTATAGCTATCTCTACCAGCCGTGTCTGGTGCCGCCGGATTATGTCCCGGTCTTTTTTGGGCAAACGGCGTTCGTTCCCGGCTATTATGCGCCGAGCTATTATCCGTCTGGTTACTTCGCCCATGGATTTGTCGGCGCCTATAGCTATGGACCGCCGGCGAGTTTCATCTCCCGGCACAGCAACATCAGCCCGGAGGCGTTCAACCGGACCATGAACTACAATACGGCCAACATCACCAGGTTCCACAACGTGATGGCCCCTCCCGGGGTGTTGAGCGGCAACCCCGCCATCCGCAATATCCAACCGCAGGCCCTGACCGAAGGCAGGCCCTTGCCGCCGTCGCGGCGGATCGCCGACGTCAACCTGGCCCGGGCGAACCTGAATAAACCTAACATTATGGCGGCGCCAGCCAACGTTAGGCCGCTGACCGCCCGGATTCCCAAGGCTCCGCCCGGGGCGGCCCAGCCGGTGAGAACGGGCATCCCCGGTACGGCGCTGCCGGCCAGGTCCATGATGAAGTTAACCCCGGCGCAGCAGGCAGCGATCGGGAAGGTACCGGCGCCGCAGCAGATCCACCCGGTGGTGCCACCCCTGAGGTCCACGGTGAGCGGGAAACCTACGGCGCCCGCCGGGGTTTTCAGACCGGCGGCGGGACCCGGCTACACGCCGTCAGAGCGGCCCGGCGTCACCCCGTCAGAGCGGCCCGGCTACACGCCGTCAGAGCGGCCCGGCGTCACCCCGTCAGAGCGGCCCGGCTACACGCCGCCAGCCAGGCCCGGCTACACGCCGCAAGCCCGGCCCAGCTACAGGCCGCCAGCCCGGCCCAGCTACAGACCGCCAGCCCGGCCCAGCTACAGGCCGCCAGAGCAGCCCGGCTACAGGCCGCCAGCCCCCAGGGCAGCGCCGCCGAGGCCGGCAGCGGCGCCGAAGGCAGCACCGCACGAAGAGGAAAGGCATTAGCCGCAGCAGACGGTTCTTTAGGGAATCTACTCCAACCCCAGGCTTCCTCCTATTTTGGGAGGAGGCCTGGGATTTTTCCCCCATCGCCAGACTTCTGATCCTCCCAGCCAACAGGGATCGCTTCACCTCCCGGAAACGTGTGGCTTCCCCCCAGGGCGATTGCCTTACATCTTGTTTGCCATTAATCCCGGGGCGAGCCGAGAGCCCCAATCTGTTTGCTCCTTCCTGGGCAAACTAATCCTGTTACGTAAATAATTTATCCTCGGCTCCATGAAGGAATGGAGCTTTTTCCCCCCAGTCTGGTAGGATAGGGTGCAAACCGGAGACGTGAACGGGACCAGCCCGCGGGGGCCGTGCGAGGATTTTTTTAAAAGGAGGAGAAGATGCCCGCTATCCAAAAGATTCGCGCCCAGGAGGTTCTGGACTCACGGGGCCAGCCTACGGTGCTGGCCGACCTGACCCTGGACAATGGCCTGCGCACCTGGGCCATGGTGCCTTCCGGCGCCTCCACCGGGGAAAACGAGGCCCTGGAGCTGCGTGATGGCGGCCGCCGCTATCTGGGCAAAGGGGTGCTGCAGGCGGTCAAGAATATCCATGAAGTCATCGCCCCCAAGCTCCAAGGGCTGGACCCGGGGCATCAGGCGGCCATCGACCAACTGCTCTGCGAGCTGGACGGCACCGCCACTAAGAGCCGCCTGGGGGCCAACGCCATCCTGGCGGTTTCCATGGCGGTGGCCCGGGCCGGGGCCGCGATAGCCGGCCTGCCACTTTACCGATATCTGGGAGGCACGGCCGCGGCCACCCTGCCCATGCCCATGCTGAACATCATCAACGGCGGGGCCCACGCCGGCAACAACCTGGATATCCAGGAATTCATGATCATGCCGGTGGGCGGCGCCACCTTCGCGGAGGCCCTGCGAATGGCCGCAGAAGTCTTCCAGACCCTGAAGAAGGTCTTGTCCTCCCGGGGTCTGGCCACGGGAGTGGGTGACGAAGGCGGCTTCGCCCCGGACCTGCCTTCCCACGAGGCGGCCCTGGACCTGATCATGGCCGCCATCGAGCAAGCCGGCTACCAGCCGGGTACAGACCTGGTCTTGGCCCTGGACCCCGCGGCCTCGGAGTTCTTCGATAAGGGCTCCGGGGAATATGTATTTAAAAAAGGAGACGGCTCCCGCCGGGATGCCCGGGCCATCACCGAGTATTACCGGGACCTGGCCGCTCGCTATCCCATCGTCTCCATTGAAGACGGCCTGGCGGAGGGCGACTGGGACGGCTGGGTGCACCTCACCCGGGAGCTGGGGGGCAAGCTGCAACTGGTGGGCGACGACATCTTCGTCACCAACATGCGTTATCTGAAGCAGGGAATCGAGTTGGGCGCGGCCAACGCCATCCTCATCAAGCTGAACCAGATTGGCACCGTTAGCGAGACCCTGGAGACCATCCAGCTGGCCCTGCGCCATGGTTACCGGGCGGTCATTTCGCACCGCTCCGGGGAGACGGAAGACACCTTCATCGCTGACCTGGCGGTGGCCTGCGGCGCCGGCCAGATCAAGACCGGCTCGGCCTCCCGCTCGGAGCGCATCGCCAAATATAACCGCCTGCTGATGATTGAAGCCGAGTTGGGCGCCGCCGCCCGCTTCCGGGAAGACCGTTTCTGGCAGCGCTGATGGCCGCCGCTGGCTGCCGCGGCGGCTTGGGTCACCTCGGTTAAGCGCTCAGCTCACACCTTTTTTGTTTTTGACAATACTGCGGCCCGGTGCTATTCTGGACCAGATCTTCAGGCAAGCCTGCCGCAAAAGGGGGAGACGGTGGTGCGGCGAATTTGCGGCAAAGGTGCGGTGGCTCTGGTCCTGGCTTTGGTCCTGGCCCTGCCGGTCCTGGCCCAGGGAGCGGAATTCGACCCGGACAAGTTCAACCAGGAATTGGGCCTGGATTTCGCCTACGGGAAGAACGACCACCACGCCAGCGTCCGGCTCTTCTCTTTGCTGCCCCACTGGGGCACTTTTCTGGTGCGGCCCGGCCAGAGACTGGGCCCCTTTGGCCTCTCCTTCGTGGTCGAAGGCATCCTCAGCGTAGCCGATGCGGAACAGACCGGCTTCGAGGTGGGCATCACCCCCATGCTGAAGACGAGTCTCCTCCTCTTCCCCGGGGTCATGGTCTACGCTGAAGGGGGCGCCGGCGTGATCAGCGAAAGCATCAATAGCCCGGCCATCGCCCATGCCTTTAACTTCACCCCTCAGGTGGGAGGCGGGGTTGACATTGCCCTCACCTCCCAAATGGCCTTCGAGGTGGGCTACCGCTTCCGCCATTCCTCCAACGCCGGCATCTACAGGGAGAACCAGGCTTTTAATGTCAACTTCTTCCAGGCCGGTCTGAATTATTATTATTAGTTCGCCGCGGTTTGCCGCAGCCATGCAGGGCCCTTGCCGGATTAGCCAGGGCTATGCATGGGCGTCTTCCTGCCTTATCCTCCCTTCCAGAAGCGGGTGGGTTAGGCAATTTTGCCTATGGCAGAATAGGCACTTTTGCCAATTGCCCGCCGGTTCCCAAGAATTATTAATTAAAATTAAAAGAAAACTTGCCCAATCGAACTTTTGGCCGGGCCCGGGGGCGGGGGCCTCCGAAGAGCCCCGACCAGCGGGAGGGGAAGATTATGTCCATCATGCTATTTTTTTTCGGCCTGAGTTTGGGCATTGTTTTCGGCTGGATTATCGTGGCCCTGTTGATTAATTTTCGGCTGCTTTGGCATGGCCTTGTTGACCATGGTAGCCTGAGCAGGCAAGGACTGTCGAAGGCCCTGGCCCAGACACCGGAATCCCCCCGGTAAAGAGGCCGGAAACGGTCTCTCACCGTTCCCGGGCGAGACCCTGGAGAAGCGGGCTCCTGGGAGGATTGCCCTGCGAGACCGGGCAGCCCCCTGCCGCCCTGGGAGCTCGCCGGCAATGGCGGCAGCAGCCATCTAGTCACCCGGACAATTTTCTCGTCGCTCATACGATTCTTAACTCTGCCTTAACAATTCAAACTAATAAATGAAGCAGGCGCCACTTTTTCGCTGATGCCCCTTGACAGGTCAGTAACAATTATTAACTGATAACTTAACTATGGAAGACTTGATCCAAAAGTTGCGGGGCCACGGCATTGCCGTAACCCCCCAGCGCCTGGCGATCCTGGCCAGTCTGCAGCGCCGCCATGACCATCCCAGCGCCGAGAAGATCTACCAGGAGGTGCGTCCCCAGCTTCCAGCCATCTCCTTCAACACAGTCTATAAGACCCTGGAGATCCTCTGCCGCAAGGGCCTGATCCTCAAGGTTAACCCTCTCCATGAGACGGCCCGCTATGATGGGGAAACAGGCCTTCATGCACACCTGGTCTGCCGTCGCTGCCATGCCATCGCCGACCTTTACCGGCAGCCGGAGGTCCCGGGGGACCTGGACAAAAAAGACAAAAAAGCCGCGGCAGAGATCCAGGGCTTCCGGGTGGAGTATCAATCCCTTACCCTTTGGGGGCTTTGTCCCCAATGTCGGGAGCGGGAAGGCCGGAAGGAAACCTGAGGCCCACAGGAGCCGGTCAGGTCTCCCGCGGCAATATTTGCGGCAACCAGGTTTTTTGGTATTTTTGGTATTTTTCGTATTTTTTGTAAGCGTGCTGGCGACAGGTGGCGGTGTTTCCGGTCTGTGAGCGGCGCGCCCATGACATTGGCTGATCAGAAAAATAATATGGAGGTTAAATGATGGAAAAGAGCACCCAGAATCTCAAGGAGGCCTTTGCCGGAGAATCCCAGGCCAACCGGAAGTATCTGGCCTTCGCCGAAAAGGCCGAGAAAGAGGGTTATTCCCAGGTGGCCCGGCTCTTCCGGGCCGCGGCGGCCGCAGAAACGGTTCATGCCATGAATCACCTCAAGGCGCTGAAGGCCATCCAGGCCACAGCCGACAATCTCAAGGAGGCTATTGCCGGGGAGACCGCCGAGTTCCGGGAGATGTATCCGGGCATGATCGCCGCGGCCCAGGCGGAAGGAAAGCCTGAGGCCCTGCGCAGCTTTGGGTTTGCCAACGAAGTGGAAAAGGTCCACGCCCAGCTCTTCCAGAAAGCCCTGGCGAATCTGGAGCACAAGGAAGCAGTAGACATTTTCGTTTGCACCATCTGCGGCCACACCGTGGAAGGGGAAGCGCCCGACACCTGCCCGGTGTGCAAGTCCTTGAAAAAATTCTACCAAAAGATCGACTAGCGCTGGGGCGACCCAGAGGGTCGCCCTTACTCGAGAGGAGGGTTCCATGGAATTAAGATTATTCCGCTGCCGGATTTGCGGCGATCCCTATCTGGGCAGTGAGCCGCCCAGCTTTTGCCCCTTCTGCGGGGCGCCCCGGAAATATATGACGCCCGCCGAGGAGTACGTAGATCGCAACACCGTCCCCAATCTCAGCAGCCGTTCCCGGGAAAACCTGGAAAAGGCCCTGGACCTGGAGGTGAGAAACGCCGCCTTCTATTTATGTGCCTGCAACTGCGCCCCGGATCCCCTGTCCCAGGCCCTGTTCAAGGCCCTGGCCCGCACCGAGGGCGAGCACGCCTCACTCATCTGCAAGATCCTCAAGACGCCCAAACCGGAGATCAAGCCCGATGATAAAGCCTGCCTGAAGGACCCCAGGGCCAACTTCGGGGCGGCCCATGAACGGGAGCAGCGGGCGGTGGCCTTTTACGGCCAGTCGGCCGCGGAAGCTGTGGAAGACCGGGTCAGGGAGGTCTTCGGCGCCCTGACCGAAGTGGAGACCTACCACATCGCCATCTCCGAGGCCCGGAAATAGGAGGAAATGAGCGACGAGAGGAGAGGTCCAGCGAAGACTAGGAAGGTATCAGCAGGGCCCTGAAGCAGGTTCTGGCCCTCTCCTGCCCCCCCTGAACCCTGCGGGCGCAGTAATCGCCCCAAGGGGGGGCTTGGGCAGCCAGGGCCGGCCCCCCTGCCAACAAGAACCGCCGGGGGCGGCGGTTCTACATCGTCACCCTGAGCGAGTGACCTTTGAGTCAGGATGGTTCGCTCAGAATGACATTTTCTGCAAGAGATGGTTTAAGCTGGCTGCTAGTCCCCTGCCCTCTCCTCGTCTCCGGCCGGCTTCAGCAAGGTCTCCAGAGCCTCTCTGGCCGCCATCTGTTCGGCCTGTTTCTTGGTACGGCCCTGGCCCTGGGCCAGGGGGCGCTCCCCCAGGCGCACCTCCACCAGGAATTGGCGGGCATGGCTGGGGCCGCTTTCGGAGAGCACGCGGTAAGTAGGCGAGTCCTTGTAGCCGGCATGGCTGAGCTCCTGCAGCCTGGACTTGAAGTCTTGCCAGGGAGACTCGGCCAGCCTTCCCAGCAGCGGCTGAAACCAGCGACAGGTCAGAGCCGCCGCCGCCTCGAGGCCGCCGTCGAGAAAGATGGCAGCCACCACCGCCTCCAGGGCATCGGCCAGCAGAGAGGACTTCTCACGGCCGGCCTGCAGTTCCTCGCCCCGGCCCAGGAGTAGGTAAGAGCCCAGTTCCAGTTCCCGGGCCAGGGCCGTCAGGCGCCGGGCGTTAACCAGGGCGGCGCGCCCCCGGGACAGCTCCCCTTCGGAACTCTGGGGAAAATGCTGCAGCAGCAGGGTACTCACCGTTAGGGCCAGGACCGCGTCCCCCAGGAATTCCATCTGCTCGTTGCTGGGGGCGACCTCCGGGTTTTCATGGACAAAAGAACTGTGCCGCAGGGCCTGGTCCAGCCGGAACAGGTCCTGGAAGCGGTGGCCCAGAAGGCGGGCCAGTTTCTCCAGTTCCCATTGGCGCCCGGGCGCCAACGGGAACTGGCGGCCTGTGGGAGTCTTATCCGGTCCCATGGCTCACTTAGCTCCTTGGCGGATGAGATGAAACAGCGCTGAGCCTCGCCTGAGAAATACCGCAATTCCGACCCCAAGGGAAGCACCGGGCCACAAAAAAGTGGCGCCCAACCCAAATCTGTCCCCTCTAAAAAAAAAACCTCAGACCCTGCTGAAATCAACAGGGTTGGCGCCTCACCCCCAGGGGGTATTATTCATCTACGGCCGCATAATCTCAGCTAGACAAAATGATAACCTCCCCTTCGCCGGCCGCCGCGGACGTGCCCGGCTATTCTTATCCCCAAAGAATTTTTTTCATTTTCCAAGAGAATCTCGCACCTCCCCACTCCTGGCCGCGGTTCCGGCTCGAGCCTTCTATTGGCTAACCATCGGTAATTTCAGGATATATTTTTCTGGCCCACCTTGGCATGATCCTAGGATTGATACCTGGCAAAGCCTTTGCCGCCGCTATTCCCGGCCAACCATAGGAAAGGAGACACGGATGCGAGACTCGGTCGAAGGGTTATCGTCCCATCAGGCCCCTGCGAAAAGTGGCGCCCGGCGAAAGTCGGCACCGGCCGGCCCAGTGGCGCGCGACCTGAAAATCAGGGTTTTCACTGTCAAAATCAGGGAAACCCTTATTGTCAGGTATTCGCTTTAACCCTATCCTTTTTTCAAAACCTATGAAAATAGCTAAAAATCGGGGCGATCGGCCAGCGGGTTAAGCGTCGCCCCGGGAAGGAACGGCTCATGCAGGCTATCATCCAGGTTATGGAATCAACCATCGGAGCCCGGGACCCGTATACGGTTGAGCATCAGCAGCGGGCGACCCATATCGCCACGACCATTGCCGAAGCCATGGGTCTCTCCCCGGCGAGCCTCGAAACGCTGCACGTTGCCGGTAGACTCCATGACCTGGGGAAGATCGCAGTGCCCATAGAGATTCTCTCCAAGTCCGGAAAGTTGACGGACCTGGAATTCGCCATTATCAAGACCCATCCGCAGGTGGGCTACAATATCCTGAAACCGCTGAATTTTCCCATGGAGATCACCCAGACCATTATCCAGCATCACGAACGCATGGACGGTTCCGGCTATCCCCAGGGCCTCGATGGCCAGGAGATCATGTTGGAAGCCAGGATCCTGGGGGTGGCGGATGTGCTGGAGTCTATGTGCTGCCACCGTCCATACCGCCCGGCCCTGGGCATTGAAAAGGCCATGGAGGAGATCGCCAAGAAACGGGGCATACTCTATGACCCCGCGGTGGTGGATACCTGCTTGCGGCTTTATCAAGAGTCCCCGGTGGTTTTGATGGGCGAGGCCTCCTATGTTGCCCGCAAATCCTTGGAGCCCTTGGACGCCCTCCCGGAAAGGGTCACTCACCATCTCTCCCCGGCATTGCAGGAAAAATTGATCCGCCGCCCTTGGCAGCGTCTATTTCCCAATCTGCAAAGTCTGCCGGCCGGCGACCAGCTCTTGGCGCCAGGATTTGGGACGGAAGCGGGCGCCTGGGCCGCGGGGCTCACCTCTCCGGGAGGGGGCTGGCCCGCGCCGGAGCCCCCCGCCTTGGCGCCGGCTGGATCCCACAGCCTGGCCGGAGGGGGGGATGATCTGATCCGGCAACTGCTCGGTGATCGGGATCCCGAACCTTCCCGCCCTAAGTTTGAAAAGTCGGTTTCCGGGCAGTTTTTTCAGCTGCTGGCCGCCCTGGGAGACCGAGTGATCGCCGAGAGCCGCCGCCAGGAAACGATCCTCTCAGGGCTGGAAGCCAAGGCCCTTGAACTGGATCGGGTGGTGGCGGAAATAGAGCAATGCTTCGCCTCTCCTGCCACTGGCAGCCCTGAGGCCAGGGGTTCCTCCCCAGCCCATGACCGCGGTCCCCTGGAATTCCCCTGGGCTGCGTCAATGGCCCCGCAGCGCCAAAAAACCAAGAAGCTCCAAGAGGTGAAGTCCATGGTCCAGGACTTCTTCAGCAAGAACCCGGACTTGGCCGAAGACCAGGATAAGGTGCAGATGGTGCTCTTTTCCCTTAAAAACTACGTGAGCATCAACCCCGACTTTGCCGGATTGTCGTTTCGGGATAAATTAGAGGAAGCTGGCCAAATGGCCAGGAGTTTCCTGAATCAATTTGCCAAGGCCCAGTAGTGGAGGCGCCGCCCGGCGCCTTGGTTGGTTTCGGCCCTCGGCCAGTCTTGCCGGTTTTCCCAGATCGACGGTTTCGGAGTAAGCCCTTTTTCCAAACTTTCCTTGACTTTGCCCCCCCTTGGGTTATTATCGTGATTAAGTCGCAATTACATCAGGTGTTCCTCGATGATGACCTCGGAACTCCAGATATTCCAGGATTATATCCGCGGGCGGGGGCTGCGCCGGACCCCGGAACGGGAGGAGATTCTCCGGGAAATCTTCGCGGTGCACTGCCACTTTGACGTGGACGAGCTCTATCTGCTGCTCAAAGGCAAGGGGTCCAAGGTCTCCAAGGCCTCCATTTACCGGGCCCTACCCCTGTTCATCGAATGCGGTCTCATCCGGGAAGTGGATTTCAGCGACGGCCACTGGCATTACGAGCATATCTACGGCCATGCCCACCACTGCCATCTTCGCTGCCTGGGTTGCGGAGAGGTTCAGGAGTTCGAAGAGCCGGGGTTGCAGCTCCTGGAGGAGCGGCTGGGCCAGAAATACCGCTACCAGATCAAAGGCCATCAGTTGCAGGTGCAAGGTTACTGCGCCGCCTGCCGGCAGAAGGATTGGGGGAGCCAGGGTGTTTAAACGTTTTGTGAAAATTGCAAGTGAAGAAGTAGAATCGCCGCAACTTTCGTTGGCCACGGCCATCGCCGGCCAGCGGCTGCGCATCACCGGCCACCGGGGCGGCCGTATGCTCCGGGCCCGCCTGTTGGCCGTGGGCCTCAACCTGGGCCAGGAAGTGGAGGTCCTGCAAAACAACCGGGGTCTCATCATTATCGGCATCAACGGCGGCCGCGTCGCCCTGGGCCGGGGCATCAGCCAGAAAATCCTGGCGGAACCGGCGCCGGAATGAAGATTTTGGGGGGCGGGGCAGGGTTTCTCCCACAGGCTAAAACGCCTGTGCCACTGGCTCTTACCTCTCCCCCGCCACCCCCCTCCCCCAACGCCCATAAGTTTATTAATCCATAGACTTCCAATTTTTTTTCCCTTAACATTATTTACTGTGGTTAATTTCAATCCGCCCATACCTGCCGAATTTTCCCAACAGCCTTTGGAAACCCTGGAGGGTGCGGTAGAGCGCCTCAGTTTCACCGACCCTGAAAGCCACTATGCGGTAGTGCGTCTTAAGGTGCAGGGGGCCCGCCAGCCCGTCACCGTAGTAGGGCCCCTGGCCGGGGTCCAGGAGGGGGAGCAGTTGCACCTCAAGGGCAAGTACGAGGTGCACCCTAAGTGGGGCGAGCAGTTTAAGGTGGTCTGGTGGTATGCGGTGCTCCCAACCACCATGGCGGGCATCACCAAGTATTTGGCCTCGGGGCTCATCAAGGGAATCGGCCCGGAGCTGGCCCAACGCCTGGTAGCCCAATTCGGGGCCGAGACCTTGAGCATCATCGACCAGCAGCCGGAGCGCCTCCTGGAGGTGTCTGGCATCGGGCCCAAGCGGATCGAACAGATCCGCCGGAACTGGCAGAGTCGCCGGGAGATGCGGGATACGGTGGTGGCCCTGCAGGGATTGGGTCTGGGCATGGCCCAAGCCGGCAAAATCTACCAACGTTTCGGGGCCCAGGCCCTGGAGGTGGCCACCAGCAATCCCTACCAACTGGCCCTGGATATCCAGGGGCTGGGTTTTTTCACCGCCGACCGCCTGGCCGGTCGCCTCAATCTGGACCCCTTGGCCCCGGCCCGCCTGGCCGCGGGTCTGCTTCACGTCCTGGACACCCTGGCTGGCGACGGCCATGTCTATGTTCCTGAAGAAGAACTGTTGCGCCATACCGAGGAATTGCTCCAGGTTCCCCGGAAGCCATTGCTCCAGACCCTGGAATCTCAGGCCCGGGAAGGGCGGCTGACCCTGCCGGAGATGCCGGGGGGCCGCGGTGTCTATAAGCGGGCTGCCTGGGTGGCCGAGACCGGGGTGGCCAAGACCTTGGGACGCCTGGCCGCCACTCCCGGCCCTGCGCCACCCTTGCAACTGGACGAGCTCCTGGCCCGAGTGCAGACCCGCCTCCATCTGACTCTCTCCGGGGAGCAGGCCCAGGCCGTGACCGCGGCCCTCAAAGAGAAGGTCTTGGTGATCACCGGCGGCCCCGGCACCGGCAAGACCACCATCATCAGTTGCATCCTGGCTCTGTACCAGGGCCTGGGAGCCCGGGTGTTGCTCATGGCCCCCACTGGCCGGGCCGCCAAGCGCCTGAACGAAGCCACCGGGGCAGCAGCCTCCACCATTCACCGGGCCCTGGAGTTCTCCCCCCAGACCGGCGGCTTCCGGCGGAATCCCGCCCAACCCCTCAAGGCCGAGGTGGTGGTGGTGGACGAAACCTCCATGGTGGATATTTACCTGATGTACCACTTGCTGCGGGCCATCCCCGCCAGCGCCCGTCTCCTCCTGGTGGGAGACGCCCACCAGCTCCCGGCGGTGGGACCCGGCAACGTCCTCAAGGACCTGATGGAC
Source organism: uncultured delta proteobacterium (assembly GCA_963834795.1). Lineage (GTDB taxonomy): Bacteria > Desulfobacterota > Desulfobaccia > Desulfobaccales > 0-14-0-80-60-11 > JAPLJC01. The sequence continues at coordinate 17,579 of CAWIDL010000004.1, forward strand.
TCGGAGGTCATTAAGGTGGTGCGCCTAACCCAGATTTACCGCCAGGCCCGGGAGAGTCTCATTGTGCTCAACGCCCACCGGATCAACCAGGGGCTCTTCCCGTTTCTGCCCACCAAGCTGGGGCAGGGCGATTTCGTCTTCAGCGAATCGGATGAACCGGAAGATTTGAAACGTCGCCTGTTGGACCTGGTGAGCCACGAGATTCCCCGGCGGTACGGCCTGGACCCCCTGCGGGACCTCCAGGTGATCACCCCGATGCACCGGGGGCCGGTAGGCATCCAGAACCTGAACCACGAGCTGCAACAACGACTTAATCCGGAAAACCGCCCCTGGCCCTGGGGAGGCCGGACCTTCCGCCGCCTGGACAAGGTGATGCAGCTCCGGAACAATTATTATAAAGAGGTATTCAACGGCGATATCGGCCAGGTGTGTGGCTATCTTCCAGCCACCGGCCAGCTTCAGGTAGATTTCGAGGGCCGGGTGGTCACCTATGACCCGGGTGAGAAGGACGAGATCACCCTGGCCTACGCGGTGACGGTGCACAAGGCCCAGGGCAGCGAATTCCCCGGGGTGCTCCTGGTGCTCTCCACCCACCACTACCTGCTGCTGCAACGCAATCTGCTCTACACCGCCCTCACCCGGGCCCGCCGCCTGGTGGTGCTGTTGGGGAGCAAACGGGCCCTGGGGATGGCCATTCACAATGACCGGCCTATTAAGCGCTATACCCATCTGGCGGCTCGCCTGCGGGAAGCCCTGGCCCCGACTAAGACTGCAAAAATGCTTGACATTTAAGGCCCGCAAGGGCACAATCAAAATAATGGGGGGGGGTATTGGTGGTTACAGATCTCTTCACGGTACTGGAACAAAAATTGGAGATGGTCGTTGGCCAGACCGCCAGGCTGAAGGAGGTTAACACAGTCCTGGAGCAGACCCTGGCTGAAAAGGAAAAAGCCCTCAAGGAGGCCGAGGCCGCCGTGGAAAAGCTTACCCAGGAGCGTGAAATGATTCGCCAACGGATCGATAAGATCCTAAATCGCTTAAAAATCATCGATACAGGAGAATCGGCATAAACCCGGGTCAAGAGCCAAAACCGGTCAGAGTGGAGATATTGGGGCGCACCTTCACCTTGAAGGGGAGTATCTCTCCGGACGGCCTGCAAGCCGTGGCGCGCCGTGTGGATGAGCAACTGCGGGAACTGCAGCTGGCCTTCCCCGCCAGCCCCCTGGCCGACTTGGCAATTCTGGCCGCACTTAACCTGGCATATGAATGCCTGGAGAGCAAGGAGGATTATCAACAGCTCCATGCCGAGATCGAACAACGGTCGAAACTGTTGATTCAAATGCTGGAGACCCACGATTCTTATTTCCCTCCCGGTCCTTGAGAGGCACGCCCCGGAGGTTCTCGGAGGTGGAACTCTCCGGCCAGGGAGGAACGGCATGGGGTGGGGTGAATGGGAAGAGTGTCGCACATTCCGGGCGGATTCAAAATATGAGTGCACCGGTCAGAAATATTGACCCAGGTGAATTTCCTTAGGAGAGATCTCGTCCCGGGCCAACCCCGGGAAGCGATAAACTACCGGAAGGGAGGAAAGGGACAAGACTACGGGAACCTCTCCTCCACTATGGATTTGAGACTTAGTAACCTTTAACTCTAACCTGATCCCCAAAGGTCAGTTAAGCCGTACCCCAATTTCCGCCCGCGCCCCTCTCCCGGTGGCCTCAAGCAAGCCGCTCCCCACCCACAAGTCTGCAACTCGACGTGCGTTGACGCATGAGCCGCACCCGTAGGTGGCGCCCCTTAACGGCGGGTGGCGCTCGCCACGGTTAACGATATAAGCACAGGGGAAATCCCATGGATATATTGGCACACGTCTTGGTTGAAGGTCTGGCCATAGCCGCCGGTTTCACCGCCGGTTTCTTCTATCGCAAATACGTCATGGACGCCCACCATGAATCATTGGAAGCCCTGGGCAAGAAGATCCTGGATGAGGCCCGCAAGGAAGCGGACACCATCAAAAAAGAGTCCAAGCTGCAGGCCAAGGATCAGCAGCTGCAATTGAAGACGAACTTCGAAAAGGAGACCCTCGAACGGCGTCAGGGACTCAACCAACTAGAGCGCCGCCTGCTCCAGAAAGAGGAACGCCTGGAGAACAAGGGAGAGTTGCTGGATGAACGTGACACGGAG
>CAWIDL010000005.1:0-12574 GCA_963834795.1 uncultured delta proteobacterium
TGATTACAGCTTACCGAAAAACTCGCTGATGTCAAAGATGGATTATGATGAATTTCCGTGCACTTCTATCTTGAAATCAGGGTCATCACCTGCACCTAATTCGGCGGCTGCCGGTAGTAGGCGGCCTTTGATTATTCCAAGTTCAGGACTGTCAGGTTCAAATATGGTGGATGGCAGCTCTCGAATGTTAAGTGCCTTTAAAAAAGAAACTAAAAGATAATCTGCCATCTCTTTGGGGATACCTGTATCGATTGCTTCCTTCCGCAACCTAATTGCATTCCTCATGGCTTCAATTTTTAGCATTTCATGTTCTAATTTTTGCCTATGATTATCAAGTTCTAATTTCTTAGTTTGCACTCTGTAGCGTTCTTTCTCAAGGCTCCACAATTGAGCCTTTTCCACAGCAAATTTCACAATATCAGTTAAGCTGGCATCAATCTTGAGTTGAAAATTGCCTGGTGACTCAAATCTTATAGAAGCTATAATTGGTTTTGCAACCTTAATCTTAACATCTGCAGCCTCTGCAATAGAGTAAATTAGAGTTGATGAAGCTTCAACTAATTCGTCTACTTTACTCATTATTCTAAAAAGCTCACTCCACTGAATTTCGTTATGTGACATTTTGCTAACAATAATAAGCCCAGTTAGCCTGTTCAAAAGTAATTCTTCTTTGTAAATTTGATACTTATCTATAAATTCGATACACCTTAAGCCAAACCTAACGATATTTTCCGCGGATCGTTTCCAGATAACTATTGTAGGCATATCATGATAATTTGCAATACGAACCCATACTAATCTTCCATATTTCAATGGAAATGGTTGTTTGGTTTTAATTCCAAAGCCAACAGGCGATCTATTAATGATATTCGCTTGTATGAACGTATTTCTATCTAAGGAAAATTCAGCATCAATATCTGCTTCTTCTCGAACATATTGTCTCCTATCAGACGCCATTTGTAGCCTTCCAAGGGTACGAAAAACATCGAATTGATTGATGGGAACGTATGATCTAAAGCCATGCTTCAAAAGGTTCCCATAATGATTAAAGGTTCTTTCATGGATAGGATTTCGGCGTGAATCTTTTAAAAACTCATTTATATTTTCTAAAGGAACCTTACCGCGATGTTGTAAAAAATACTCGTAGCCCTTTAATGCATCAACGAATTGTGCCGCCATTTTCGACCTCCTGAAATCTTATAGAGGGTTTCAATAGCTTAGATTCCTTAATAAAATCATTTATCCGCCTTTCAGCCACTTTCAAATATTTCTTACAATTTTCATAACCAATATAATCCCTGATAGTCTCTATTGCGGCGATGGCTGTCTGACCGCTACCAATAAAAGGGTCAAGTACTACCTCGTTTTTATATGTATAAAGCTGGATAAGTCGGCGAGGCATTTTAAGAGGAAAGGGTGCTGGATGGCCGATGCTCCGGGCCGACACTGCCGAAAAAGTCCATACACTTTTCGTGAAATCTAAAAATTCATCTCGAGAGATAGTTACACGTCTTTTGTTAGGATTTTTCCTGGCAAAAGTTCCCTTAGAGAAAATAAGTATATATTCATGAACGTCCCTTAAGGTGGGATTAGAAGGTGAGCGCCAACTGCCCCATGCGGTTGACTGTGAGACATTGTTTCCCTTGTTCCAGATGATTTCCCCTCGCATGAGGAAGCCGATTTTCAGCATATCTTGGATAATAAAAGAATGGAGGGGGATGTAGGGTTTGCGCCCCAGGTTGGCGACGTTGATGCAGGCCCGGCCGCCGGGCACCAGCACCCGGTAAACCTCCCGCCAGACCCGGCCCAGAAACTTCAGGTACTCATCCAGGGTGGCGTCCCGGTCATATTCCTTGCCCACGTTGTAGGGGGGCGAGGTCACCATCAGGTGGACGCTGTTATTCGGCAGTTCCGCCATGTTCTCCGAGGACTTGCAGAAAATGCGATTCAGGTACTCCGCCGGAATTTCTTTCTCCTCATAGGAAATCTCAGATTCTGAAGGCATTTGGGCATATAACCGGCTGGCGTAAAAGGACGAGGAATCGTGGGAGATGCGCCCCGGGGCCCCGAAGGCGCTGGTGCGGGTTTTCTTCTTGGGAGGGGAATTTTTCATTTAATGGCCTAGGGCGTGATATTCACGCCGGCTGCTGGCAGACCCAGGCCGCCCTGTTTTCGTTATTTCTGCATGCTTATAATTCCCCCTCCCTTGAGGGGAGGGGGTTAGGGGGAGGGTGAAAAATTTGGTAAATTAGTATACTAAAAGTGTTGCCACCCCCACCCTAACCCTCCCCCCTCTCAGGGGGAGGGAACTAATTCCGCCAAAAACTGTTTGGGGCGTAACCGGCCATCCCCTTGATTTTACCTTGGTTTACGGCCTCCGCTATGGTAGCATGATTATACTTGCGCTTTGAGGGGAAGAAAAGGAAAATCATGAATCCCTGGGTGCTGGCAGGAGTGGCTGCCACTTCCTTTATCGTGGCCCTGTCCGGGGCCATGATGCCGGGGCCGCTGCTCACGGTGACGGTGGGCGAGTCGGCCCGCCGTGGCTTCTGGGCCGGACCCCTGATCATCGTGGGCCACGCCCTGCTGGAGGCGGCCCTGGTCTTGCTATTATTGCTGGGTCTGGGAACCTGGCTGAATCAGCCCCCGATCCTGGGGGTGGTGGGCGTGCTGGGGGCAGTCCTGTTGGGCTGGATGGGTCTCCTGACCCTGAAGGCCTCCCGCCGGGGCCACCTGGAGTTGGTGGCCGGCAAGGGCTCTGGCCTGCACCCGGTGCTGGCCGGGGTGCTGATGAGCGCCGCCAACCCTTACTGGCTCATCTGGTGGCTCACCATCGGTCTGGGCTACGTGATGTTCTCCAGAAAATACGGATTTGCCGGGGTGTCCCTCTTCTACCTGGGGCACGTCCTGGCGGACTTCACCTGGTACACCCTGGTGTCCGGGGCGGTGGCCCAGGGGCGGCGCTTCCTCTCCGACGGCCTCTACCGCGGCTTCCTGGCGTGCTGCGGCGTCTTTCTGGTGGGCTTCGGGGGCTATTTCGGGCTCCAGGGAGTGAAGTTTTTTCTGAACCCCTAGGGGCGGACCTGCTATTATTGACTTGATAATGGAGGCTCCATGATTCAAAAAGGCCTGACGGTGGGATTGCTGGAGGTCAACTGCTATATCCTGGGGGATGAGGAGACCAAAGAGGCGGTGGTCATCGACCCGGGGGGCGACGAGAAGGAAATCCTGGAGGCCTTGAAGTACGCAGGACTCAATCTTAAATATATTATCGACACCCATGGCCATTTCGACCACGTGGACGCCAACCAGCCCTTGAAGGAGGCCACCGGGGCCAAGATCGCCATCCACGAGGCGGACGCCCAGATGCTGAGCCAACCTTCGGCGGAGGCCATGTTCTTCACCGGCAACCGCGTGCGCGTGTCCCAGGCGGACCTGCTGCTGAAAGAGGACGATCTCATCAGTTTCGGACCCTACCGGCTGAAGGTCCTGTACACCCCGGGGCATACCCCGGGGGGCATCAGCCTGGTCCTGGAAGGGCACCCTTACGTGTACGTGGGGGACTTGCTGTTTGCCGGCTCCATCGGGCGCACCGACTTCCCCGGCGGTTCCTTCGATAACCTGATCCAGGCGGTGCGCACCAAGATCTTTCCCCTGGGAGACCAATACTCGGTGTACCCGGGCCACGGCCCCGTCACCACCGTGGGCCAGGAACGGAAGTATAACCCGTTCTTTTGAGGAGGTGTTTGGGGGGAGGGCCAGGGATACTTACAAAAAATCCCTGCCCTCCCCCCAAGCCCCCCTCCCAACCCGTATATGGGGTCGGGGAAGTCGGGGCTGAAAGCCCCGACTTCCCCGACCGAAAAAGACTTAAGGGATTGGGGGAGGGGGTAAGGGCTTTTGCCCTTAGCCCCCTCCCCCAAAGGGCCAATGCCTATGATCTACACCGGCAAGCGCATCTTACTGGGGGTTTCCGGCGGCATTGCCGCTTACAAGGCGGCGGAGCTGGCCCGGCGCTTGATCTGGGCCGGGGCCCGGGTCAAGGTGGTGATGACCGCGGCGGCCCGGGAATTCGTGGCGCCCCTGACCTTCCAGGCGCTGACCGGCGAGCCGGTGGCGGCGGCCATGTTCGGGCCTGGGGCGGTGGAGCCTTTGGAGCACGTCTCCCTGGGGCAGGAGGTGGACGCCATCATCCTGGCCCCGGCCACTGCCAATCTCATAGGTAAGCTGGCGGCGGGGATCGGCGACGACCTGCTGACCACCGTCATGCTGGCGGCCACCAGGCCGGTGCTGCTGTGCCCGGCCATGAACGTCGCCATGTGGGGCTCGCCGGTGGTCCAGGAGAATCTGGGCCGCCTCCGGGCCCGGGGTCTGCAGGTGATGGAGCCCGCCAGCGGCGAGTTGGCCTGCGGCGCCGTGGGCTTGGGCCGGCTGCCGGAGCCGGAGGAGATTGTGGAGGCCGGCGCCCGCTTGTTAAGCCGCCAGGATTTCACCGGTCGGCGGCTGCTGGTGACTGCCGGGCCGACCCACGAAGACCTGGACCCGGTGCGCTTCCTCAGCAACCGCTCCAGCGGCAAGATGGGTTATGCCCTGGCGAAAGTGGCCTGGCGCCGGGGGGCCCAGGTGTGCCTCATCAGCGGTCCCAGCGCCCTGCCGGTGCCCTACGGAGTGGAACGGCTCTGGGTCAGGTCGGCCTGGGAGATGCTGGACGCGGTGCAGGAAAGGTTTGTCGCGGCGGAGGCGTTGTTGATGGCCGCGGCAGTGAGCGACTATCGGCCGCGGGCCCTCGAGGGGCGCAAGCTCAAACGGGGGAAGTGCGCCGCGCAGATGGAGTTGGTGCCAAATCCGGACATCCTGCGAGAGGTGAGCCGGCTCAAAACCCGGCAGGTGATGGTGGGGTTCGCGGCGGAGAGCCACGATCTGGAGGCCGAAGCCCTGAGAAAGCTCAAGGAGAAAAACCTGGACCTCATCGCGGCCAACGACGTTACCCGGACCGACTCCGGCTTCGCGGTGGACACCAACCAGGTTACCATCTTGCGCCGTGAAGGTGAGCCGCTGCGGCTGCCCTTGCTTAGCAAGGAAGAGGTGGCGGAACGCCTCCTGGACCAGGTGGCGAAGCTGCTTTCGACCAGTGCGGAGAAGGAGGTAAGGGAGGGGGATGCCTGAGGACCCGGCGGAGGAATTGCTGGCCCTGGCGGGACACCTGACGGAGTGGCTCCGCTATCAGCGGCGTCTGGGCTGGCGAGGCCTGCCCCAGGAGCCGGCCGCGGCGCCGCCTGCCGCCAGCGAGGCGGCGGCCGAGAGGGGTGTAACCCTGGAGGAAATCCGGCAAGAGATGGGGCGCTGCCGGCGCTGCAAGCTCTACGCCGGGGCCAAGAACCTGGTCTTCGGGGAGGGTTCGCCCAGCGCCCGCATGATGTTCATCGGCGAGGCCCCCGGGGCGGAGGAAGACCTGGAGGGGCGGCCTTTTGTGGGCCCGGCCGGGCAAGTCCTCAACAACCTGTTGCACAAGCTGGGATTGGACCGGGAGGAGGTGTACATCGCCAACGTGGTCAAGAGCCGCCCCCCGGGGAACCGGGACCCGCAACCCGACGAAATCGAGGCCTGCCTGCCCTATCTGCTCAAGCAGATTAAGGCCATCCGGCCTCGGGTGATCGTCACCTTGGGAAAGGTGGCCACCCAGGCCCTGCTGGGCTCCAAAGAACCCATAACCCGCCTGCGGGGTCGCTGGCAGCGCTACGGCCACATCCAGGTGATGCCCACCTTCCACCCCTCCTATCTCCTCAGGTTTCCCCGGGAGCGCCAAAAGACCTGGGAAGACATGCAACGGGTGATGGAGTATCTGGCGGAACATGAACAAGATTAGCTGTCAGCTGTCAGCTGTCAGCTATCAGCTAAAGGCAAAAGACCAAAGCGAAGGATAGTGAAGGAATTCATTAATGATTATGATTATGAGAATCTCAGCAAAGAAACTGTAGAAGTTAAACAAATGTTAACCTCGTTCATCAGCAAGCTGAAAGCTGACCGCTGAAAGCTATTAAGATGAAACGCTGCTCAGGGATTTTTGCACTCATTATACTCACTCTGCTGTTCGCGGCCGCGGCTTGCCGGGCCGCCCCCCGGCCCGTTTACTATCTGGCCGCGGTGGGTTCCGTGAACCCCGGCCTGGCGGAATTCATCCTGGCAGGCATCGAAGAGGCGGAGAAGCAGCAGGCCGAAGCCCTGGTGGTGCAGTTGGACACCCCGGGGGGGCTGGACAGCTCCATGCGGCAAATCGTCCAGGCCATCTCCAACGCCAGGGTGCCGGTGATCGTCTTTGTCTCTCCCAGCGGGGCTCGGGCCGCCTCCGCCGGGGTCTTCCTCACCCAGGCGGCGCACGTGGCCGCTATGGCCCCGGGCACCAATATCGGCGCGGCCCACCCCGTGTCCATCGGTATGGGCGGCAAGATGGACCAGACCATGGAAAGGAAGGTGCTCAACGATTTTGTGGCCTACGGGCGGGCCCTGGCCGAGGAACACGGCCGCAACCCGGTCTGGATGGAGAAGGCCATCCGCCAGAGCGTCTCCATCTCGGCCTCCGAAGCCCAGAAACTCAAGGTCGTGGACCTGCTGGCCGACAACCTGGACGATCTGCTGGCCAAACTCAATGGCCGGCGGGTGCTGGTGCGGGGCAAACCGCAGGTTCTGCAAACCGCAGGGGCGCCGCTTAAAGAAATCCCCGAGAGCCTGCACTACCGCATCCTGGAGCACATCGCCGACCCCAACATTGCCTTCATCCTGATGATGATCGGCCTGGCCGGCATCTACTTTGAGCTGGCCCACCCGGGGGTGGTGTTGCCGGGGGTGATCGGCGCCACCTGCCTGCTGCTGGCCTTGTTCGCCTTTCAGGCCCTGCCCGTCAATTACATCGGCGTCCTCCTGATCCTGCTGGCCTTCGTCTTCTTCATTCTGGAGTTCAAGGTCAGCAGTTACGGGATGCTCTCCCTGGCGGGGGTGGCGGCGCTATTATTGGGGGCCATCATGCTGTTCCGGGAGAATGGCGGCGGCGGTATGGGAGTCTCCTGGGGAGTGCTGCTCCCCACGGTCTTCACCGTGTCCCTCTTTTTCATCGTAGTGGCGGGCATCGTTTTCCGCAGCCACAGGCGGCGCGTCGTTAGCGGGGCCGAGGGCCTGGTGGGGGAACGGGGGGTGGCCGTGACCCCGCTTGCTCCCGAAGGACGAGTCTTCATCCACGGCGAAAACTGGCAGGCGCTGAGCGACGAGCCCATCGCCCCCCAGGAACCCGTTGAGGTGCTGGCGGTCCGAGACTTGAAACTCCGGGTGCGCCGGGTAACGCAAAAATCTTAAGGAGGCGGCTATGGGTACTTTTGGCTTTGTGCTCATCGCACTTGTGTTCCTGTTTCTCATGAGTGCCATCAAGATCCTGAACGAATACGAACGAGGGGTGATCTTTCGCCTGGGCCGGTCCCTCGAGCGGGCCAAGGGGCCGGGCCTCATCATCATCATTCCCATGGTGGACCGGCTGGTCAAGGTCAACCTGCAATTGGCGACCTATGAGGTCCCGTCGCAGGACGTCATCACCCGGGACAACGTCTCGGTGAAGGTGAACGCGGTGGTCTATTTCCGAGTCATCGACGCCATGAAGGCCATCATCGAGGTGCGGGATTATTGGTCGGCCACCCAGTTGCTGGCCCAGACCACTTTGAGGAGCGTCTGCGGCCAGATGGAGCTGGACGACTTGCTGGCCGAACGGGAGAAGGTCAATACCCAGTTGGCCGAGATTCTGGATAAGCAAACCGAGCCCTGGGGCATCAAGGTGACCCTGGTGGAGGTGCGCTCCATCGACCTGCCGGTGGAAATGCAGCGGGCCATCGCCAAGCAGGCGGAGGCGGAGCGGGAGCGGCGGGCCAAGGTGATCAACGCCGAGGGCGAATTCCAGGCGTCCGGCAAGATGGCCGATGCCGCCCGGATCCTGGCCACCGAGCCCATGTCCCTGCAGCTGCGCTATCTCCAGACCCTGCGGGAGATCGCCGCCGAGAAAAACTCCACCACCCTGTTCCCCATCCCCATCGACCTGGTGAAGCCCTTCATCAGGCTGGCGGAAAAGATGGAGAAAGAGGAAAAATAGCAGTAGTGTCCGGCAAGGTTTTTGTTATAAGGCAGGTAATAGAGAATTGTTTGAACTTAGGCATGCCCACTAGCTAATCAATTCATGGAATTTACAAGCTATTTCCCTCTCCCCCAAGAAGGGAGTGGGTCAGGTGAGGGGAGCGCCGGTTAAGGCGGCGGGCACAGCCCGCCCTAGGAGCGGCCAGGAAGATGGGATGTTAGAGGGCGGCCTGTGGCCCCCGATTATCGGGGCTATGCCAAACTGTACACGATCCTGCCTTGAAAAGTTGTGAAGAATTGGTGGCGCAGGCGTCCCTAGAAAAAAACCTGTGCGGACTAAAGCGGCTGGCGAGAGATATAAGGTGCGCAGTGCGCACCCTACACGGCGGGCGAGACGCCCGCCCCACCGGTCTTCTCATAATTTATGGGTGGGCCAAAGGCCCATGAACGGCTGTTCTGAAAAGTTCCTGAGGTTCCCGCGCCGCCGGGGGCGGCGACGCTACCTGTTCATGATTTACGGGTGAGCCAAGGGCTCATGAGCGACTGTTCAGGAGTTTTCACGGTGTCATCCCGGTTCGCTCTCAGCAGTAACCTTTTGGGCTTGAGGAATTCGGGGATTTTAGTTAAATTTAGGGGGAATATTGCCGCACCGCGTGGTGCGCCCCTTTAGCGGCAGGCTCATAAGAATACCCGTGGGGGGCGGGATTATCCCGTCCCCCTCCAGAAATAACGTTGATCTTTATAACCTTGAACCTTGAACTTTGAACCTTGAACTTTGAACTATAACCGGGAGAGGAAACATGGCCCCAAAGGAACGCAAAGAGAAGAAAGAAAAGCCCCTGGATAAGATGACCGCCACGGAGTTGCGCAAATACGCCCTGGAACTGGGGGAGATCAGCGGCGTCCACGGCATGAACAAAGAAGAGCTGCTCAGGGCCATCAAAAAGGTGAAGGGCATCAAGAAAGAAGGGAAAGCCGTGGAAAAGGTGAGCGTGCGGGATTTGAAGGAGAAGGCCCGGGAGCTCCGGGCCAAGAAGCTGGAGGCCATTGCCGCGGGCGCCCCCCGCAAACAGATCAACATCCTGCGCAAGAAGGCCAACCGCCTGAAGAAGCGGACCCACCAGGCGGCTTGATGTGCTTATTTGGCCATCTAGCATTTTGGCGATGGTTATTTGAACCGAAAACTGGTCAAGTATGGGGAATTAATGGATCAGCGAGCTGCGAAGGACTTCCTCGATCTTGCCCGAAATCATTTGGGACGGGTACAGAATGCCTGGGATGAACCCACAGATTGGACAGATTTATCCATTTATGGATTCTTATGCCTGGAAGCAGCTATAATGGCCGCGGCAAAATCCCTTGGGTGGAAAGTAAAACCAATTCATAGAGAAAAGGCTGAGGTCGCAGAGAGATTATCAAAAGAGCAAGGTTTACCAGATATCTATGACCTGCTTTGGGATCTTAATGCCGCGAGGAAAGCAGCTGCCTACGGGGATGTCTCATCTCCAACATTTAATGCCGAAGATTTAGCAAGAAAAATTGAAACCTATGTCGAAGCCGTTGAATTACTTGTTGGCAAATCTAAACCCCCGAAACCGATCACTGTCAAACCTGTGGAGTCTACCCCCAATCCTTTCAAAGATGGTAAAACAGCTTGGTTCAATAAGGAGCTTTTGGAATACTGTGATGGAGTAACTAGACAGACATTCCTAAATTGGTTAAAACACTACAAAGTTGATGGTGAACCTCTTGCCATCAAAGTAGGTGGACGCTGGCGGGTTTACAAAGACCGGCTTGATAAGTTTCTCCAAGGAGGTGGGGAGAAAGTTTTATAAATTTATAAAGGTAGGTACTCATCAAAGATGAAAGCATCGGTTCAAAAAATAGTAGGTTCGGGAGATCTCCCGAATTTTGAATGCGTGCGAAAATGGCCGAGCAAACAAGCACGCACATGGTCTGAAGGATTTGTTGAATCCGCGACAAAACAACCCAATATTGAGGCTATTATCTTAGTTGGATCGGCGAGTCGAATGGTTTCTCAAACAGGGGATATTGATTTTATTGTTATTTATTCGAACGAAAGACCAACGTTTAACAGACCTCCCATGGATGTTGATATTCTCGCATATGATCGGAAATCGATCTCGAAATTATTGTCGGGAGGCCATGACCTTCTGGGGTGGGCGATCAAATTAGGATGTGTAGTCTATGAACGAAATCATTACTGGACTAAACTTAGATCGCGTTGGGTAAATCGCCTGAAGTTTCCTTCAATAGATGAAGCCAGGGCTCGCGCTACCAAAGCAGAGCAGCTCTATCTTGACCTTTCCGCGGTGGGTGATATCGATGCCGCCAATGAAATGTTCATTACCATGCTGACCCATCTGGCGCGTGCATGTCTCCTGGAAGCAGGTATATTCCCTTCATCTCGTCCCGAACTGGTAAAGCAGTTACAAGGAATCTCAGACCAAGCATTGGCCAGCAAGCTTGAGGACGCACTGCAGCGACGCTGGAAGGAACAAGAAGCCATTTAGCCTTTATTCTGTTATTATTTAAGCTGCCATAGCAAGCTCTAGACAAGAGCTATCGATCCTTTCCACCCAAAAAAAGCAGGGCCCGCGGCCCTGCTTTTTTTTGGGGAGATTGGGCCGGTTACAGGCCGGGAAAGATCTTCACCGCGTTCACCGCCAGGTCGTAGAGGGAGCCGGGGAAGATGCCGATCAGCAGCACGCCGCCGGCGGTGGCGGCCAGCACCGCGGTGAGGCCAGGTGAGAAAGTCACCGGACCCAGGTCGGCTTCGGCGGGTTTCATGTACATGAGTACCGTGATCCTCAGGTAGTAATAGACCGATACCAGGGAGTTCATCACGCCGATGATGGCCAGCCAGATGTAGCCCGCCTGCACCGCGGCGGAGAAGATGTAGAATTTGCCCACAAACCCGGCGGTGGGAGGCATGCCCGCCAGGGCGAACATGAACAGAGCCATGGACGCGGCCAGGGCCGGGTGCTGGAAGCCCAGACCGGAGTAGTCGTAGATATTGAGATAGCTGTCCTTTTTACGTCCCACCAGGATCACTACCCCGAAGGCCCCCAGGTTCATCAAGGTATAGGCCAGCAGGTAATAAAGGAGGCTCACCGCGCCCAATTGGTTGGCGGCCACCAGGGCCACCAGCAGGTAGCCGGCGTGGGCGATGGAGGAATAAGCCAGCATGCGCTTGATGTTAGTCTGGACGAGGGCAGTGACGTTGCCCACCGTCATGGTGGCCACCGCCAGGACCCAGAGGAGCATAGTCCAGTCCAGCTTCATCGCCAGGAAGGCCAGGAAGAAGACCCGGGCGAAGGCGGCGAAGGCCGCGGCCTTCACCCCCACCGCCATGAAGGCGGTGACCGAGGTGGGGGCCCCTTCATAGACATCCGGGGTCCACATGTGGAAGGGCGCCGAGGCCACCTTGAAGCCGAAGCCCACCAGCAACAGGGCCATGGCCAGCAGGGTCAGAGGCCGCATGAAGGTGTGGCTCATCAGGGCCTTGGGCAGTTGGTCCAGATACAAAGTGCCCCCGGCGGCGCCGTAGAGGAAGGCCATGCCGAAGAGCAGAAAGGCGCTGGAGAAGGAGCCCAGGATCAGGTATTTCAGGGAGGCTTCGTTGGAGCGGGGATCCTCCCGGAACAGGCCCGCCAGGACGTACACCGCGATGGACATCACCTCCAGGCCCAAAAAGAGCATGATGAGATGGGCGCTGGCGGCCATGAGCATCATCCCCACGGTGGCAAAGAGCAGCAGGGCGTAGTATTCGCCCAGGTTTTTGCCGTAGTCCTCCAGGTATTGCCGGCTGATCATCACCGTCAGGGCGGTCCCCAGGATGAAGATCAGATAGAAAAAGAAGGTAAAGTTGTCCGCGTAGATCATGCGGGCGAAGTCGGTGCCCCTGATGCCCCACATGAGAACGGTCATCACTGCCGCGGCGGCCAGGCCCAGGAGGCTGAGCTGGGGAAAATGGGCCTTGCGCCCCCTGGGGGAGAGGGCGTCCAGCAGCAGGATGACGATGGCGGTGAGGGTCAAAATGAGCTCCGGCCCGATGCTGTACAGGTGGAAACCGGGGATGGTGAGGGTCATAGCGCCTCCCCCTTAACGACCTCGATTTTGGTGGGCAGTGCCCACCCTACATGTTGGGATTGGGTGACCTGGACGGCCTGGGCTTTTTCCATCATGGCCAAAAAATTGTTGGTAGTGGCCTTGGTCTTATTCAGGAAGGTATTGGGATAGACCCCGATCCAGACGATGAACAGCAGCAGCGGCAGAAAGATGGCGATCTCCCTCAAGGAGAGATCGGCGAGTTCCCGGTTCTTCACGTTGGTCACTTCCCCCCAGACCACCCGCTGGAACATCCAGAGCATGTAACAGGCGGAAAAGATGACGCCGGTGGCGGCGATGGTGCCATAGAGGATGTTGCTCTTAAAGGCGCCCA
>CAWIDL010000006.1:0-18170 GCA_963834795.1 uncultured delta proteobacterium
TCCCCTTAGGGTAGCGGTCAGCGGTCAGCTTTTTGTCTTTAAGCTGATCGCTGACCGCTGACCGCTAATGCGAAAAATATTCCAACCGTGGCTCTTCCGGCAGTTCCCCCTGTTCATATAAGTAATGAAAGAAAGTACGCAAACCCCGTTGGTGGTCCGGTCCCAAAGCATAATCCAATTGCTGGAAATAAGCCAGCACCGCCTCCGGCGTCATGCCGAAGGAAGCCGCGGCCAGGCGGCTCAATGCCGACAGCGACCCGAGCCCCCAGGATTTGGAGTGCAGCAACAGCCGGTGCAGGGCCAAGGTTTCCTCGTGCTGGGCCTGCGCAAAGTCACGGCGCACCGCCCAGACCCCAAAGACAAAGGGTAGGCCGGTGAGTTCCTGCCAGGCGGCGCCCAGGTCCAGCTCAAAGGGCCCGGCCCCCTCATGTTTGAGGCGCAGGGCTTCATCGCCGATGGCCAGGTCTGCGGCAGCCGCCTCCAGGGAGCGGCCGGCCAGGGGACCGCGGTGAAAATGGGCGGTCACCCGGAAAAGCTCGGCCAGCAGCACCTTAAGGAGGGCGGCGCCGCTGGCGGAGGCGGCGCTCACCCGGATGCTCTTGCCCTGCAGCTCCCCAAAGGGCACCCGGCTGAAGAGCAGGACGCTCCCCACCGGCCCCCGGGAGCTGATGGAGAGGTCCGGAAGCAGCAGATAAGCCCCGGGATGGCGGCCGTATTCCAGGGCGGAAATGGAGCCCAGGTCCACCTCCCCCCGGCGCATGGCGGCGTTGAGTTCCGCCGGGGTGCCCCGCACCAGCTGAAAACCGTTCCCCCCAAACAGGTTCTCCAGGGCAAAATAGATGGGCAGGACGTTGAGGTACTCAATCCGACCGATACGGGCCTGGGAAAGCATGTCGGCCTCCGAAAGAAAGCGATCAGCTTGTCGCGAAGCCAACCGGCAAAGCTTTAAACCTGACCTTAAAAAAAATTTCAGAGAAAACAGAAATCCAAAAACTGCATTTATCGGTGGTCAGTAGCCGGTTGTAAGTTTCCATTCTCGTTCCCCCGCGGGAGCTTGGGAACCAGGTAATGGGGTTTCTTCCATTTTCTTGTCTTAGGGACGGCCCGATCACAGGCTGGAAGCCTGTGCCACTGCCGCCCCTGAGACAAGATTATCCCAGCCAGCGAAATTTCCCTGCGGCCCCGGCCGCGAAAAGTTCCTGCCAGACATCTTCTCCGGGCTTATCCAGGGGGATAAACCCCAAAGCCGCCTTTTTCCCCGGCTCCAGACTTCCCAGGTCACGGTCCCTTCTCAGGGCCCGGGCGCCGTTGAGGGTGGCCAGGCGCAGCCACAAATCTCCGGGGTAGGCGGGAAAAGTCCGCTGGAGCCAGTCAATCTCCCCGAAGAGATTCAGGTCCCAGTTGCCCGCCAGGGAGTCGGTGCCCAGGGCCAGGTTAACCCGGGCCTGAAGCAGCCGGTCCACCGGCGGCAGCCCCGCCCCGGTGTAGCGGTTGGCCCGGGGGCAAAGGACCAGCCAGGTGCGGCTTTGAACCAGCAGGCGCCAGTCCGCCTCATCCAGCCAGACGCCGTGCACCGCCAGGGTGCGAGGCCCCAGGAAGCCCAGATGCTGCAAATAGGCGGCCGGGCTCTCGCCCGGGGGCTGAAAAGCATCAAGCCACCGTCCCCGCCGCTTGAGCAAGTCTCGCAAAAAGCCGTTGCCCTCCGCCAGCAAGGCCAGCTCCTCCCGGGATTCCCCCAGGTGCACCGTTTGCGGGCGGCAGCCGGCGTCGTTCCAGCGGCTGATGGCTCGAAACAGGGCCGCAGAAACGGAGTAGGGCGCATGGGCGGCGGCAGAGACCAGGGGGCTGGCTGCCACCCCCGCCTCGGCCAGAAAGGGAAACGATTCCCCCAGATCCACGGGCTCCAGGAGGTTGAAGCCCAAACATTCGTAAAACAGATGGTAGGCCAGCTCGCTGTTCTCCAGGTGCTTCAGTGAGGCGCCGGTGTTGCTGACCTCGCCCACCAGGGCGGTGCCATTGCGGCGCAGGGCCTCCAGGCCCCGGAGAATGCCTTGGGCAACTTCCCCGGGGGCCAGGGCCTCCCGGGCCGCCAGGGCCGCCTCCAGCCAATCCTGCCAACGCTCCTGCGGCGGAATCCGCCCGGCCAGGGCGGAAAACTCCAGGTGGGTGTGGCAATTGACCAGCCCCGGCAAGATGGCCCCTGAGCCGTGGTCGCAGATCAATCCCCGGAATCCGGACCCTGACGAAGAAGACAAAAAAGAGGAACAAACCTCCCGTGCCGGGCCCACCGCCCGGATCACCCCGCCCTGCACCAGCACGGCCCCATCGCGGATGGGAGGGCGGTTCACCGGCAGGACCCAGGAAGCCAGGTGGGCGATCATATTTGTTCCCGGTAGCGGCAGGCCGCAGTAATCGTCATCTTTAGCCTCGAGTCCATGCCAGGCAGGCCGCAGAACCGCCCTGCCGATATTTCTCAGCGCACCCAGGTGCGCCAGTCCGGGCCGAGATCGCCCCGGAGGCGATAGCGCTCCAGCAGCCGGGGGCAGGGGCATTGCCGCGGGGTGGCCGCCAGGCCTGGCAAGAGGCCCAGGAGCAACTGCGGAAGGGCCGCTTCCACCGCGGCCACCCGGGCCACCTCCTCCGGGGTGGCCAGCCCCTCGAACAGCGTCCCGGGTCGGTAAGGCCGGTCCAGGAGGCCCTCGGCATAGTTCACCACGTAAGTGAGGGCGACGTAACAGAGCTCCAACTCCCGGGCCAGGAAGACCTCCGGCGCCAGGGTCTGGCCCACCAGGTCGCCCCCCAGGAGGCGGAACTTGCGAATCTCCGCGGCCGTCTCCAGACGGGGCCCGGTGGTGGCCAGATAAACCCCGTGGCCGTGGACCGTGAAGGGCGCCCCGGCCAGACCCCTGAGCAGGGCTTCTCTAAGTTCGGGACAAAACAGGGGGTTATGCCGAATAAAACCCCAGCCCACCCCGGTAAAAAAGGTATGGGGGCCACCACGTCCTTCATCCAGCACATCCCCGGGGACCACCAGATCCCCGGGGGCCAGTTCCTGCCGCAGGGACCCCGGGGCCACCCAGGCCAGGACCTTGGCCACTCCCAGGTCCTTCAAGGCATAAAGGTTGGCCCGGGCGTTGATAAAGGGGGCGGAGATTTCATAGCCCGCTTCGCCGTGGCGGGAGAGGACCGCAAACTCCAGGCCTTCGTGCCGGAAGAAATGCACCGGGCGGCTGTCGCCGTAAGGGGTGGAGAAGACCCGGGTCTGCTGCGGCTGGAGCCCCGCGGCCGCCAGGGCCTGATGGGCCCCTACCCGGGCGATGACCGCGATCTCTGGCATCATGGATTTCCTTATCGGCGAGGGGGACAGGGGCGCAGGCGTCTCGCCGGTGATCCGCCGGCCCTCCCCCCAGATCTCACTTCAAATTATACCGATGGTCCCGCACCCGCGGCTCAAAGCCGGCCTGGCGGATGAGGGTTTCGATTTCCTCCCGTGGCAGCCGGAAGCCCACCCCGGTGGCGGCCACCACGTTTTCTTCCAACATGGTGGAGCCGAAGTCGTCGGCCCCGAACTTCAGGGCGAGCTGGGCCACCTTGGGTCCCTGGGTCACCCAGGAAACCTGCAGGTGGGGCACGTTGTCCAAGACCAGCCGGGAGATGGCCAGGGTGCGCAAATATTCCACTGCGCCCAGGGGTTCGCCCCCCAGACTGGTGGACCCGGGCTGGAAGGTCCAGGGGATGAAGGCGGTGAAGCCGCCGGTTTCATCCTGCAACTTCCGGATCTTGAGGAGATGCTCGATGCGCTCGGCCCGGGTCTCCAGATGCCCGAACATCATGGTGGCGCTGGTCTTTAACCCCAATTTATGGGCGGTGGCCATGACCTCCAGCCACTGGGCACTGTCGCACTTATGGGGGGAAGCCAGGCGGCGCACCCGGTCCATCAGGATCTCGGCGCCGCCCCCGGGAATGGAGCTTAAGCCCGCGGCCACCAGGAGGCGGATGACCTCCTCCAGGGTCAGGGCCCACTGGTCGGCCCAAAAGACCAGCTCCGGGGGTGAAAAGCCATGCACCGCCAGGCCGGAGTCCCGGATGCAGCCGATTAGCCTTTCGTAATACGACGGCCCCAGTTCCGGGTTGAGGCCTCCCTGGAGGAGGACCCCGCTGCCGCCGTGGTCCTTGAGTTCCTTAAGTTTGGCGGCCAGGTCGTCCCAGCCCAGGACGTAGCCGTCCGGAGCCCCGGGGGGGCGAAAGAAGGCGCAGAAGCGGCAGCCGGAGACGCAGATGTTGGTGTAGTTGATGTTGCGGTCGATGACGTAACTGACCCGGGACTCGGGGTGGAGGCGCCGGCGCACCAGATCGGCGGCGCTCCCCAGGGTGAGGAGGTCCAGGTCCCAGAGGCGGTTGGCTGCCAGCCGGTCGAGACGCCCGGCCGGGGTCAAGTTTTCCAAGATTCCCTCTATTCCGTCTATTTCGTCTATTTCGTAAGGCCGCGGCATCATGCAGCTTCCACCACCCGGTAGAGGGTGTCCCGTTCCACCGGGTCACAGCCGGCTTCCCGGATCAGGGCCCGGAGCTGGGCACGGGTCAGGCCCTGGGGGGTCTGGGCCCCGGCCATGTGAGTGATGCGCTCCTCCATGACGGTGCCGTCCACGTCGTCCACCCCGAAACACAGGGAAATCTGCGCCAGCTTGGGCCCCAACATCACCCAGAAGGCCTTGAGATGGGGAATGTTGTCCAACAGCAGACGAGAGACCGCCAGGGTCTTGAGATCATCAATGGCGCTGGGGCCGCTCAGCTCACTGAGGCCGGTATTTTGGGGATGGAAGGCCAGGGGGATGAAGGCCAAAAACCCGTGGGTTTCATCTTGCGCCTGGCGAAGTCTTATTAGATGATCCACCCGCTCTTCCAGGGTCTCCAGGTGGCCGTAGAGCATGGTGGCGTTGGAGTTGAGCCCCAGGCGGTGGGCGGTTTGGGCCACCCCCAGCCACCCTTCCGGGGAGAGCTTTTCGGGACAGAGATTTTGCCGGATGCGGGGGCTGAAGACCTCGGCGCCGCCGCCGGGGAGGGATCCCAGACCCGCCTCCTTTAGGGCCAGCAGGGTGTCGGCGACGTTCAGCCCGGCACGGTCGGAGAGGTGGGCCACCTCCACCGCGGTGAAGGCCTGGAGGTGTACTGCGGGGCGCAGCCTTTTAATGCCCCGGAGCATCTCCAGGTAAAAGGAAAAGGGCAGGTCCGGATGGCAACCGCCCACGATGTGGATCTCGGTGATGGGTTCGTGGCGCCGGGCCTCGATCTTGGCGAAGATCTCCTCCAGGGACATCTCGTAGGCCCCCGGCTCTCCGGCCTTGCGGCTAAAAGCGCAGAACTTGCAGCCGTTGATGCAAATGTTGGAGTAGTTGACGTGCTGGTTATAGATGTAAAAGGCCCGGCGGCCATGGAGCCGCTGCCGCACCACCTGGGCCAGGGCCCCAACCCCCAGCAGATCGGCGCTCTCGAACAGGGCCAGGCCGTCTTCCCGGTCCAGTCGGACCTTTGCTGCTACCTTGTCATAGATGGACCTCAGATCGGGGTCCTGAAACTTGGGAAGGACCATCCCCGGACTCCTTTATGACCGGCTGGTCATTTAAAGGTCATTATATATCTTTTCAAGGGGCGGATAGCAGGTGCGCCCCTAGGCCGCCAGGCCGTCGCGCAGAAGTTGCACCAGTTCCTTGACCCGTTTTCGGATGATCGCCTCCGGCGCCTGGTTCAGACCCAGGGTAACGTCCAGGGCGGGCACGGCCACGGCCTGGAGGAAGCGGTCGAACAGGGCGTCCAGGAGGAAGAGGACCGCAGCCTCCGGCACTCCGGGCCGCAGCTCCCCCCGGGCCTTGGCCCGGCGCACCAGGGAGGAGAAGTAATCCACCGCGTGGCGGCGCACCGTGGTCAGTAACTCCTCCCGGTAGGGGACGTTCTGGTCAAACTGGATCTTCAGGTAGAAGTTGAAGATGCGGGGATGCTCCCGCAGAAACCCCACCCCGGCCAGCAGGGATTTCTCCAGGCGGCTGAAGAAGCCTTCCTCCAGGGTATCTTCCTTGACAGTGGTCAGGGTGCGCCGGACCCGATCCAGGGCAAACTGGAACAGGTGACGGAAGATCCCTTCTTTATTGGCGAAATATTGATAGAGGGACCCCTTGGCAATGCCCGCCCGGGCCACCAGACGGTTCAGGGAGGCGGCTCGATATCCCTGCTCGGCGAACTCCGCCAGGGCGGCGGTGAGGACGCGTTCCTGCTTATCCGGCGGCAGTTGCCGGAAGGTGGCCAGGACCGTTTCTTCGTGCCTCAACATGACCACTTGGTCATATCAAATCTTTTGGCGCTTTTCAAGGTAAATCCCAATCCGCCGATGGGCGGGCCTTCGGTATTCCCTTGACATGAGAGGGTTCTCATGTTAGTTTGCAATGATATTAAATAGTTAGATATTGGGGAGGGGGTACAGGGGTTCCACAGGCGAGACGTCTGGGCTACCGGACCCCTTACCACCCTCCCCTGACACTTCCACAAGGACCACCATGGCGGAAATTCTGGACAAAGTTTACGATCCCTCCCGGATTGAGGGAAAATGGTACAAATATTGGCAAGAGCAGGGGCTGTTCCGGGCAAAGGCCGACGGCTGCAAACCTCCCTACTGCATCGTCATCCCGCCCCCCAACGTCACCGGCCTCTTGCACATGGGCCACGCCCTGAACAATACCCTGCAGGACATCCTGGTGCGCTACAAGCGCATGCAAGGTTTTGACGTCCTGTGGATGCCGGGCACCGACCACGCCGGCATCGCCACCCAGAACGTGGTGGAGCGTATGCTGGCCGCGGAGGGCAGCGACCGCCACGCCCTGGGTCGGGAGGCCTTTATTGAGCGGGTCTGGCAGTGGAAGGCGGAATTTGGCGGGCAGATCATCAAGCAGTTGCAGCGCCTGGGCTGCTCCTGCGACTGGAGCCGGGAGCGCTTCACTCTGGACCAGGGTTTGTCCCGGGCGGTGCGCGAGGTCTTCGTGCGCCTCTATGAAGAAGGCCTCATCTACCGGGGCGACTATATGATCAACTGGTGCCCCCGCTGTCGCACCGCCCTGGCGGACCTGGAGGTGGAGCACGACCCCCACGACGGCCACCTTTACCATATCCGCTATCCCCTGGCCCAGGGCAGCGGCCACCTCACCGTGGCCACCACCCGGCCCGAAACCCTGCTGGGCGATACCGCGGTGGCGGTCCATCCCGAAGACCAGCGCTATCTGGCCTTCCACGGGGCCACCCTGCGCCTGCCGGTGCTGGGGCGGGAGATCCCGGTAATTACCGACTCTTACGTCTCCCCGCAGTTCGGCAGCGGCGCCCTGAAGATCACCCCGGCCCATGACTTCAACGACTTCGAGGTGGCCCGGCGCCATCAACTCCCGGCCGTCCAGGTCATCGACCAGGGCGGCAAGATGACCAAAGAAGCCGGCCCCAAATACGTGGGTATGGACCGTTTCGTCTGCCGGGGGCAGATCGTCAAGGACCTGAAGCGCCTCGGCCTCCTGGTGAAAGTGGAGCCCTACGTAGTCCCGGTGGGCCATTGTTACCGCTGCAAGGTCATCGTCGAGCCCCTGGTCTCCCAGCAGTGGTTCGTGGCGGTGAAGCCCCTGGCCGAGGCGGCCATGGAAGCGGTGCAGGACGGCCGCACCCGCCTCATCCCGGCCAACTGGGACAAGAGCTACTTCGACTGGATGACCAATATCCGGGACTGGTGCATCTCCCGGCAGATCTGGTGGGGCCATCGCATCCCCGCCTGGACCTGTAAGAATTGCGGCCAGGTCATAGTCAGCCGGGAAGACCCCGGTGAGTGCCCCCAATGCGCCGGCGTCGAACTGGCCCAGGAGACCGACGTCCTGGACACCTGGTTCTCCTCGGCCCTGTGGCCCTTCTCCACCCTGGGCTGGCCGGATGCCACCCCGGAGCTGAAAATCTTCTACCCCACCAGCGTTCTGGTTACCGCCTTCGATATTCTTTTTTTCTGGGTGGCCCGGATGATGATGATGGGGATTCATTTCATGGGGGAGGCGCCCTTCCGGGAGGTTTATATCCATGCCCTGGTGCGGGACCCGGAAGGCCAGAAGATGAGCAAATCCAAGGGCAACGTTATCGACCCCCTGGACCTGATGGAAGCCTACGGCACCGACGCCTTCCGCTTTTCCCTGGCGGCTTTCGCGGCCATGGGCCGGGACGTGCGCCTTTCCGAGGAGCGCATCGCCGGCTACCGCAACTTCGCCAACAAGGTGTGGAACGCCAGCCGCTTCACCTTGATGAACCTGGAGGACTACGACCCTGCCGGCCCCCCGGATGAGACCGGCCCAAAACCTTTGCGGGTGGAGGAGGCCTGGATTGTCAGCCGCCTGCAGCAGGTCGCCAAAGATACCCGGACCCGCCTGGACGCCTACGAGTTCGACCAGGCGGCCAACAGCCTTTACCAGTTCATCTGGCACGAGTTCTGCGACTGGTACCTGGAGCTCATCAAGCCCCAGCTCTATGATAAAGAAAACTTGGCGGCCCGCCGCCACTGCCAGGAGGTCCTGCTCCGCCTCCTGAGCGCCGCACTAAGGCTGCTCCATCCCTTCATGCCCTTCCTCACCGAGGAGATCTGGCAGAAACTGCCCGGGACCCGGGGCTCCATCATGGTGGCGCCTTACCCTGAGGCGGATGAAGCCCTAATCAACCCTAGAGCCGAAGCCGAACTAGGCATGGTAATGGGTTGCATAATTGCTATTCGCAACTTACGAGCGGAAATGAATGTCCCTCCTGCTATTCAAGTGAAGGCCTATATCCATAGCGTTGACGATCAAGCCATCCAGGAATTACATAAACATCGGCAATCGATCTCCCTATTAGCAAAGGTGGAAGAACTTCACTTTAATGACGCTTCCGGACCGCCTCCTACTTCAGCCAGAGCGGTTGTGGGTAATGTAGATATCTACCTGCCCCTGGCCGGGGTCATCGACTTTACCGAAGAAGAACGCCGCCTCAGCCGGGAAATCGAGAAACTGGGAAAAGACCTGACGGCGGCCCAACGCAAACTGAGCAATGAGGACTTCCTCAGCAAGGCCCCGGCCCAGGTGGTCCAGAAAGAAAAGGAAAAGCTCCAGGCCTGGAGCGAAAAACTCACCAAACTCAAAAACCACCGGAAGCGGATTAAGGAATTGAAGGGGTGAGGGGACGAGATGATTATTTTGAGGGGAGGGCCGGGGGCCGACGGCCCCCGCCCTCCCCTCAAACTCCCCTCCCAACCCCCTTATAATGGGGTAAGCCGGGACCTGCGGCCCCGGCTTACCAAAGAGCGAGCCGAGGCCGGCATAGGGGCGACCCGCCGGGTCGCCTTCCGAGGATATCATGCTAAACCACAAGGACAACAGGAGTACCAAGGACTTATCCAAATTAATTCTTGGTTTTTCTTGGCGTCTTGTGGGTAAATTCTTATTATGCCTGGTTTTCTGTTCCCTTCTATTATGGGCAGCCTGCCCCGCGGCCCGGGCCTGCACCCTGTTCGCCGCGGCGGGGGACCGGGTGGCTGGGGGTGGCGCCATCATCGTCAAGAACCGGGACCGCGACCCCCAGGGAAGCGCCCTGAGGGTCTGCACGCCCAAGGGCGGCTACCGGCACCTGGCCCTGGTGGCGGCGGACAACCCCAAGGAACCGCCCGTGGCCGGGATCAACGAGAAAGGTCTGGTGGTGGTGGATGCCAGGGCCAGTTGCCTTCCCGCTGAGCGGCAGCAGAAGTGCGGCGCCGTCGCCCTCACCCAGACCCTCTTGAGCCGCTGCGCCTCGGTGGACGAGGTCCTGGCCCAAAAGGACCTGTTGGCCGCCAGCTATCCCGTCTTCGAGATGGTGGCCGACCTCTATAAGGTGGCCTGGATCGAAGTGGCCCCCGGCGGCCTGGTTGCCTCCCGGGTCAGCGACCGG
Source organism: uncultured delta proteobacterium (assembly GCA_963834795.1). GTDB lineage: Bacteria > Desulfobacterota > Desulfobaccia > Desulfobaccales > 0-14-0-80-60-11 > JAPLJC01. Next base: position 9,964 of record CAWIDL010000006.1, read on the forward strand.
GACGCCCTGTGCCACACCAACCACTACCTGGACCCGGATTTGGGGTGGGCCAACTGCCGGGCGACTCCTGGCAGCAGGGTGCGGCTTCGCCGCATCAGCAAGTTGCTGGCGGATCAGGAAGCCTCTAACAAAAAATTCACTTTCGCCGACTTCCTGGTCTTTAGCCAGGACCGCCATGACGGCCCGGACCGCAGCATCAACCGTCTCGGCAGCACCCCCAGCGAGACCCGTACCCTGGCCACGTTTGTGGTGCAGTTGTCCGGAGCCGCACCCCATATCTTCGCGCGGATGAACAACCCCGGGGAACCCGAGAAGATCGTCAATTTCATCCTGGAACCGGGACTGTGGACCAAGGGCTTGAAGCAAAAGGTTTTCTAGTCATTCTTGCTTTATCCTGGATTATGTCGCAGAAAAAGCGGGAAATAGTATAACTATTTCATATAATAATGATTAATTAGTAAATCAGGGGGGGCCTTGTGATAGACTGCGGGAGGTTTTTGGCTCTAATAGGAAATTTTGAGCTATTATGTCTCCCACGAAAAGGGTTGCCTTAGAAAAGAAGTGGGGTTCGGGTTCAAAAATCGTGGAAAGGGTCCCCAACTACCAATTTTGGACAGATAAAGCAAAGGATGCGGCATAATCTCGGTTTGAACTGCGGTGGCCAAGGTTGCCGCATAATCTCAGATAAAGGAGGTTATTGGGAGTTCGACGGGAATCCCAACCCTAATAATCATCATCCAAATGGAAGATTTGCACCGGAGCCTCTAAGTGGCTCGGTGCAGTCAGGACCCCAAAAAACTTTAAGGAGTTAAGGATATGAAAGGGATACATCGACCTCTGGGGTTCGTCGTCGTCCTGGCCCTGGGGTTGGCTCTCGTGCTGGGTAGCGGATTCACCCAGCCGGCCAGGGCATCCTCGGAGGATGTGGCCATGTTCTACAACGATTTGGGCCAGTATGGCCAGTGGGTGGATTACGAAAACTACGGCCCGGTTTGGGCGCCCAGCAATGTCAACCAAGATTGGCGGCCCTATACCGATGGCCGCTGGGTTCCCACCAATGACGGCTACGTTTTCGAGTCCCAGGAGCCCTGGGGCTGGGCCACTTACCATTACGGCAACTGGATGCCTACCCCCGGCTATGGCTGGGTCTGGGTCCCGGGGCGCACCTGGTACCCTTCTACCGTGGATTGGCGCACCAGCCCCGAAACTGAAGCGGTGGACAACTCTTACGTAGGTTGGGCCCCCATCCCGCCGCCTGACTACGTGCCGACGCAGGACTATGGGGCGCCAGGTTATTATCCCGGAGCCCCGGTCGCGGACGCGCTCACCTCGCCTTTATGGATCTTTGCCCGGGCGGCCAGCTTCTTGCAGGGATTTGGACAGCCTTACACGCCTGCTTATTCCTACGGGGACTGCGGCTGTCTGGCGCCCGCGGATTATGTGCCGACCTTCTTCCCCCAAACGCAATTCGTCCCCAGTTATTATACGCCGAGTTATTACCCGCAGACTTATTTCGGCGGGGCTTTAGCCAGCGCCTATAGCTATGGGCCACCGGTGAATTACATCTCCCGGGTGAGCAACATCAACCAGACAGTGATGAACAATACCATTAGCAATAACTCCGCCAACATCACCAGGATCCACAATGTGGTGCCGCCACAGGAGGTGTTGAGCCGCAACGCAGGTCTAAGGCAGATCACTCCACCGGCCCTGCTGCAAGGTCAGGCTTTGCCGCCGGCCCAGCAGCTGACTGACGTCAAGGCGGCCCGCGCGAACCTGGGCAAACCCAACATCGTGTACGCCCCGAAAAATGTGCCGCCGTTGACGGCGCAGATTCCCAAGGCTCCGCCTCTGGCGGCCCAGCCGGTGAAGGGTGGCCTGCCCGGGGCAGCGCTGCCGTCCAAGGCCACCATGAAGTTGAGCCCGCAGCAGCAGGCGCAGGTCCAGAAGCTGCCGCCGCAACAGCAGATTAAGCCGGTAGCCCCCCCACTGAAGCCCACCCTGGGTCAACTGGCGGGGCCCGCGGGCGCCAAACCGGGAGTTCAGCCTGGGATGCAGCCTGGGGCCAAACCGGGTATGGCGCCACCGGGAGCACCTGGGAAACCTGGACAGGTACAGCCCGGCGCCCCAGGCCCCGGCGTGGTCCAACCTGGTGGTAAACCCGGTCAGGTGCAACCCGGGGGCAAGCCCGGTGTGACCCCCGCAGGTCCTAGCCCTTACAGACCGGCAACGCCGGCAGTTTCGCCGCAGGTGCAACCCGGCAAACCCTCGGTGCAGCCTGGAGCAACACCGCAAGCGCGGCCGCAGCCGCAACCGCAAGCGCGGCCTCAGCCTCAGCCGCAAGCGCGGCCTCAGCCGCAGCCGCAAGCGCGACCTCAGCCTCAGCCGCAAGCGCGGCCTCAGCCGCAGCCGCAAGCGCGGCCTCAGCCTCAACCGCAAGCGCGACCGCAACCGCAAGCGCGGCCTCAGCCTCAGCCGCAGCCTCAGCCGCAAGCGCGACCTCAACCTCAGCCGCAAGCGCGGCCGCAGCCGCAACCACAAGCGCGGCCTCAGCAGCAGCCGCAGCAGCAGCAAAAAAAGCCGGGCGAACAGTAATCCATAGCCGGCCTCTGACCTAAAAACAACTCAGTCCCAGGCCCCCCCTAATGGGAGGGGCCTGGGCCTTTTTCTGCATCAATAGAGAATCTTACTCGTATAAGCGACGATCTTCTGAAAGTAAAATGGTACAATAGGCATCAGCCCCGATCCAACAGCACCAATAAGGGAGAAAGAAAAATATGATTGTCAGCGTCAGCACGAAAACTCCGTATGCCACGATCTTTACCGATGGAAAGAGGGAGGCTACCTGCGACACAACCCCTGATAAAGGAGGGAGCGGCTCGGGCTTTCGTCCTCACGAGCTGCTTGAGGCAGCCTTCGCTTGTTGCTTCAATATGACCCTCCGAAGGTACGCCGACAAACACCAAATCCCCCTCTCCGAGGCAAAGGTAAGCGTCTCCCTCAATAGAGATGACCCCGAGCAGACGGTTTTTGAGTATGGGGTTGAACTTCAGGGTGATTTGACTGCGGCACAACGGCAAAAGTTAATGGAACTGGCGGCATTATGCCCGGTTAAAAGAACGCTTTCAAAGCACATATCTTTCCGCGGCTCGCTATGATGCAGGGGCGACCCCGCGGGTCGCCCCTACGAGGATTTGCACTGATGACCGCTTTCCCTGCTTGGCCCCTCGTTGACCGCCTCATCGACCTGGCCCTGGAAGAGGATGTGGGAGCGGGCGACGTCACCACCCAGGCCTTGATCCCCCCGGACCTTCAGGGTGAGGCCCACCTTCGGGCCCAGCAGGACCTGGTGGTGGCCGGCCTGCCGGTGGCCGGCCGGGTTTTTCGCAAGCTGGATGCCAATCTGGTCTTTGAGCCGCAGGTGGAAGAAGGCCGGGAAATTGCTGCAGGCACGGTGCTGGCATGCCTGAGCGGCCCGGTGGCCGGAATCCTTACGGGCGAGCGCACCGCCCTCAACTTCCTCCAGCGCCTCTCGGGCATCGCCACCTTCACCCGGCGGATGGCGATCCTGATTGAAGGCTCCGCCGCCGCCCTGGTGGATACCCGCAAGACTACCCCGGGCTGGCGGGCCCTGGAGAAATACGCGGTGCGCCTGGGCGGCGCCCGCAACCACCGGGCCGGGCTCTACGACGGCGTCCTCATCAAGAACAACCACCTGGCCGCCGTAGCCTCCATCACCCAGGCGGTGCAACAGGCCCGCCAGCACTCCCACCACCTCCTGAAGATCGAAGTGGAAGTCACCGACCTGGCGGGCCTGGAAGAAGCCCTGGCCGCCGGCGCCGAGGTCATCATGCTGGATAACCTGGATGAGGCCGCCATGAAAAAAGCCGTGGCCATCGTTGCCGGCCGCGCCCTGTTAGAGGCCTCCGGCTCCATCAACGCCGAACGCCTGCCCCGGGTGGCCGCCACTGGAGTCAACCTCATCTCCATGGGCCAACTCACCCACAGCGCCCCCGCCGTGGATATCCATCTGCGCCTGGTAAGGACCTGGAGATGAGGATTTCTTGGGGGAGGAGGCCAGGGGCCGACGGCCCCTGCCCCCTCCCCCAAACCCCTACCCCCAACCCCTTAAGATTTTAGGACCGGGGAAGGCGGGCTAAAGCCCGACTTCCCCGGCCCCATAAATCATCATTCTGGCGAAAAAGCCTTGACATTATACGTTGAACATATAGCATATAATCAGGCATGGTATTGAATGATTATAAGTTTCCGCGACAAGCGGACCCGGGCTTTTTTCGAGGGCGAGCGGGTTAAGGCCTTCCAAAGGTGCGAGCGGCAAGCCATGTTGCGGCTCGACCGCCTGCACGCTGCCGACCGCCTGATGGCGCTGAACACCCCCGGCAACCGGCTTGAAAGGCTAAAAGGGGATCGCCAAGGCCAATACAGCATCCGTATCAACGATCAATGGCGAATATGTTTTGAATGGCCGGAAGGCTCTCCGGGGCCGCTTAATGTGGAAATAGTGGATTACCATTAGGAGGTGACTTATGGCGCGGCTCCTTATCCATCCAGGGGAACACCTGGCTGACGAATTAAAGGCGCTCGGCATGAGCGCAAACGAGCTGGCGAAAGAATTGGGGGTGCCGACGAACCGGGTCACTGAGATCATCCGGGGCAGGCGTGGAATCTCGGGAGATACGGCCTTGCGCCTGGGCCGGTGGTTCGGCACGGGGCCGGATATCTGGATGAACCTGCAAAAAAACTACGAACTGCGGCTGGCGGCGCAGGAAATAGGCGATGCGCTGCAAAAAATCCCTGAGCATCACGGTAAAGCAAAAACGGGTAACGATCTGCATCCGTAGCAAGAGCCTATTACGAACCCATGATTTTTCGTCACTAGTCAATTAGATATATTTTGTCCAATGTGGAAAAGGGCAGTTCCGCTCTTTTGCTTAAACGACCTCTATCATGTAAAATTGTATTATGGAGGAATGAAAATGAATTCTGAGAAAGGGTGCCCATTTTGTCGTTTACATGTAATCGAAATAGTTAAATCCACGCCGCCATCGATGGAAGGGCTGCAAGTTCAGTGCGATAACTGTGGTGCCTGTGGCCCCGTTTATGAGAGCAAAGAAGAGGCCATAACTGGTTGGGAACTCGGCATCTTAGATTTAGGAGGAGAAAGACTGCGGAGAAGCTGACAGGGTGTCCAGCGTGCTTCGCAAAAACTGCTTTTTTACTCCGCCGCGGGTCATAGCCTAAGCATTTATTGGCTCACGGGCTGGCTTAGGCTGGGTCAAGGCAGGCATGGCTTATCAATATATAACTTAATCTTCCAAATCTACAAGAAAACCAGCTTTTGATATTCCCATGCAGGTGCTTGGGCCTGTTTAAGCAAAATCGGCAAGGTCATCAGGAGTTAATCGTGATGTTAATTCAGCTGGTCCCTCATTTTTATATTTTTTGTATTGATCGGGTGATAAATATTCAATTTTTGCAAATATTATATTCTGTGAGTGCATATTTCTGTAAGATTGTATACTAATTATTTTATAATTAGTTATTTCTTGAGGTTTATGCTCAAATAATAGTTCTATTATATTATCTTCTTTGTCTATAATAAATAATATGCCATAGTTGTCTTGATATTTACATTTACCTAAACGAGCCTGGAGATCCGCAGGAAGATATGCAGAAGCATTTCCTATAATATCTTCTTTACTATTATCAATAAGATTTTTATATTTCGCTATGTGACCCATAAAATGGTCTAATGAATGGGTAGATATTTCAATTTCAACAAGATATAATACAGGGTTATTTTTATCGCTGATATCCAATAATAACCCGTCTGGCGTTGCGCCTAACAATTTAGTTTTTACCTTATGCTTTGCGTCAATATAATAGTTATTTTCCCCAAAAAATAATTTGTTATTTTTGCAGATAATTTCTTCGAAATCATTTTCATTATCAAACGACTGCAACTCATAACGTATTCCTTGATGAAATAAGTAAATCTTTTTGTCAATTTCTAAAAATTTCTGATGGCCATTAGGCTTTTTGCCCATCGGACCACCTGTAGCCCTCCTAATAATATTTTTAGCTTCAGTGGCTGTTCTTGCTTCCTTCAGTTCTGGGTAACGTCCAGATGCTTCAGCGGCGGCTATTTTCAAGGCGTCGCTTACAGTAGTGGGACTCTTCAAACCTAACATCTTCGCCGTTTCAGCCTGAGTCCAACCCTCCTCATTTGGTTGACCCGGTTTTCGCTGGCCGCACATAGCTGTCATCAGTTTGTGTAACTCGGCAATGGCACAGTTTAACTGAACTGGGGTAAAATCTTTCCGTTTTAAATTGGCTTGCAACTCGGCCTTTTTCATCTGTAGAGGGTTTTCAAGAAATAATTTCGCCTCAACTTCATCTACATAAAATACCTCTCGTTTCAGCCGTTCGCACGCTCGGAGGCGGGTTAGACCATCTACCAGTTCCATGTTCTTGGTTACAAGAATGGGCTGCAATTGACCAACCTGCTTAATGGAATCGGCCAATTCAACTACATGAGGGTCGTTTTTGGTTGCGGTTCTGAATCTGCCCTCAGGAACTATGATTTTGTCGGGGCTACAAAAAAGCATAGCTTGACCTCCATATCCACAATGGAAATCTTTAACCCAGGTTAGCCATATAAATATTAATCATTTTTTCATATAAAAGGGAATGAAATGCGATCAGGTGTCGCAAATATTAGACAGAATGCTTCATTCTGTCCGATGCCGCACAATTTAGCATAAGGCTCCCCGGCCCTCCGCTCAAGCTCCCCTGCCAACCCCCTATATTCTGGGCCGGGGAATTCGGGCGGTAGCCCGCCTTCCCCGGCCTGAATTATCTTAAGGGGTTGGGGGAGGGGGTTTGGGGGAGGGGGCAGGGGCCGACGGCCCCTGGCCCCCTCCCCCAACTCCACCGCCCCTCCCCCAACTCCACCGCTCCTCCCCCAACTACCTCACTCCTTCCCCAATTCCCGGGCTCGCCGGGCCGCGGCTTCCACGGCGCTCATCACCAGGCCCCGGAAGCGGCCCTCTTCCAGGACGTGGAGGCCGGCGATGGTGGTGCCTCCCGGAGAGGTCACCAGGTCTTTCAGCATCCCGGGGGGGATCTCCTTTTCCAGGCAGAGGCGGGCGGCGCCGATGACGGTCTGGCTGGCCAGGAGCAGGGCCAGGGGTCGCGGCAGGCCCATTTTCACGCCGCCGTCAGTCAGGGCCTCCAGGAACACGGCCACATAAGCCGGGCCGCTGCCGCTCAGGCCGGTGACCGCGTCCATCAGCCTCTCTTCCACCACCACGGCCCGGCCCACGGCCTCAAAGATCTCCAGGGCCAGGGCCAGGTCTTCCGGGGTGGCCCGGCTCCCCGGGGCCAGGGCCGCCATACCGGCCCCCACCAGGGTGGGGGTATTGGGCATGACCCGAATCACCCGGGACTGGGGCAGGGCGCTCTCCAGCGCCTTCAAGGTCACCCCGGCGGCGATGGAGAGGATGAGATGCCCGGGACGGGCGGCTCCCCTGATCCCCGCCAGCACCTGGTCCATTACCTGGGGCTTGACCGCCAGGAGCACCACCTGGGCCTGCATTACCGCGGCCGGCGACGGCGCGGCCTGCACCCCCAGCTGGTCCATCTGGGTCTGCCGGGTCCGGTCCGGGTCGTAATAGACCAGGTTCTTCCCGACTACCCGGCCGCCGGCCAGCAGTCCCTGGATAATGGCCCCGCCCATGGCCCCGGCGCCGATGAACCCGAGTTTCACTCCCTTCAGTCGTCCGCTGCCCGTTTCTGCCATTGACTTTGCCCTCATCCCACGTCATAGTTTGATTGGGCCATATTTTGGCACATATCCCCCGAAAAGTGCATGGAAAAAGTGCGGAGGTCATTCCTCAGCTCTGACTGTCCTTCCAGGCCGCCAAACTCGTTGGGGGGACGACCAGAAGGGGGAGAGAACTTATGAAATTGAGGAAGATAAACAGAGCGCTCGGATTAGTGCTGGCGCTGTGGTGCTGCCTGGCGGCCCCGGCCCTGGCGGCCCCGGCGGTTCCGGTGCCGGCCCAGCCGCGGTGGGCGGTCTATTTTTCCCCCCAGGGCGGCTGCACCGAGGCCATCGTCACCGCGGTGGGCCAGGCCCGCAGATTCCTCCACATCGAGGCCTATATCTTTACCTCACAGCCCAT
>CAWIDL010000007.1:0-34540 GCA_963834795.1 uncultured delta proteobacterium
GCAAAGCCAACGGTACACCCCTTCCAGCGCCAGCTTGACCCCGGTGGCCGCGGAGATTTTTATGCATAGTTCTTCCAGCTCAGATTCGTTCAACCCCGGCTTCTCCAGCCACAGGCAGTCGGTGAGGCCGTGGAGCACCCTGAACCCCGCGGCCTCGCTGATCTCTTTGGCGGTGAGCAGCTTGTCCCGGCCATGGGCGGTCACCGCCTCGTGGGCCTCGATCTTGCCGAAGCGGGCGTTCTTGTAACCCAGATAGCCGAAACAGGTAACCAGCATCCACTTCAAGGCAGTTTGGCGCTCCCGGTAGGGGACCGCCGCCTCACCCCCAACCTCCCTGGCCCGGGCCTTCAGTTGCTCCCGGAGGGCCAGGATGGGCCGCAGGGTCCTGGGCACCAAACCCTCGCGTTTGCGACAGAGATGATAGCCCGCCTCCGGGACGGGTGGGTGGGGGGAGGGCCAGGGGCCGACGGCCCCTGCCCTCCCCCCACACCCCCCACCCAACCCCCATAAGGAGGCTGGCGAAGGCTCCGCCTTCGCCAGCCTAATCTTCTCCCCTCTTAAGGGATTGGGGGAGGGGGTCTGGGGGAGGGGGTAAGGGCGGGCGCCCTTAGCCCCCTCCCCCGGATCAACTGCCCCTGCGCAGCAGGGGCAGTTCACCGTCTCCGGGGAAATGTTATGCCGCGCCATGATGGTGGGGTACATGGAGGCGAAATCGACTTCGGCCACGTTGAAGTGGAGGCCCGGCGGGGGCATGAAGCTGAGGCCGCCCTTGTCGATGGTGAGCAGTTGCCCCGCGGTCTTGAAACCTTCCGGTTCGCCCTTGCGCCAGGGGATGAGGATGCCGTCGGCGGTGGCCCGGGACAGTTGCATGGAGGTGATCAGGGTCCCGGGGGAGGCCCGGGCCGCCCGCTGCAAGGGCATCTGGCCGATGCGGCTGATTTGCATGAGTCCCGCAAGGCCGGACTCCCGATAGTAGAAGGAATTGCGCCGGTCCAGGTGCCAGCGGCCGTAAAAAGGGACGGCGGCGCCCTGGTAGACGATGCGGCCATAGGAGAAATAGCTGCGGGCTGCCCCGAACTTGCGGTCCACGGGGCCGCGCTCCCGGTCCAGGGGCAGGGGCGCCCCGGTTTCCCGGCTCCAGCGGCTGAGGGTGGGAATGATCTCCTCGTCGCCCCCATCGCTCAACACCAGGTCCGGGTCGAGCCGCTTAAGCAGGCGGGCCAGATCGCTTAACAGCCCGGGGCGGTCCGGGGCTGCCAGTTCCAGGGTCCGGCCCTCCCAGCCCAGGGCCAGGCCGTTGCCCGCGGCCAGGGGGATGAGGGGGTCCCGGGTAAGACTCAGGGTCAGGGTGGTGAGGAGGGGAGGCGGGGAAAACTCCAGGGCAAAGGCCTCCTCCAGGGGGTCGAGCCGGCGGAGCCTCCTCCCCCCCTCCCCGGCCTCCAGATGATACCAGGCGCAGGGATAAAGGCGGCGGGCGTACAGGTAATAGCTGGCCACGTCCAGGTCGCAGTTGTAGCAGGCCACCCCGGCGGAGAATGATCCCAGCCAATGCCGGAGCGGCGGCAGCAGGCCGTAAGCCCGGACCTCCAGGGCCAATACCGGGATCTCCTCGCCGGTCCACAGGTCTCGGCCCCGGGCCGGATAGACGCGGGAGAGCCAGCCCCGCTTCTCCAGGCTGCGGGCGATGGCCGCCAGCCGACCCCGGGGTCCGCCCAGATAGAGACAGTAAGGGAACTCATCCTCCAGGCGCAGCCGCGCCCCCGCCTCCGTGATGAACCACAACACCAGACGGTCGCCCAGGGGATAGAGATCGAACAGCCAGCCGTTGGTTTCCATATTGAGGTGAGATAATTTGGGGGAGTTTTTTGTAAGGGTAAGGGGGCCGATGGCTCTTACCCTTACAAAAAACTCCCCCCAACCCCCACCCCCAATCCCTTAAGATTTTTTAGCCGGGTAAGGCGGAGCCTGCGGCTCCTCCTTCCCCGGCCTTATAAAGAGTGGCACAGGCCTCCGGCCTGTGGTCTAGACGCAGGGGCGACCCGGCGGATCACCCTTATCTTATTCTGAAATAGCCCTCGCTTCCAAAATCCTCAAGTGCTCCTCCAAGGCGCTGAGGGCCTTCTGATGCTCCAACAGCATGGACAGCAGCATGGACTCCAGGGGCCAGGGATTGGCGGCGTAGACCCCGGCCTGGAGGTGCAGCCGGGCCAGCTCAAAGAGGCGGTCGAACTGCTCCTGATCCTGCCGGCGCAGGGCGCGGCGGAACTTCTGCCAGCGGCCCCTCTCCTCCTCCCAGACGTGGCTGTATGGTAAAACCGTGCGTCCCATGGGGGCTTCCTAGACTGACTCACCCGGGCCAGGTAGGGAGGTAACCGCGACCTAATCCGGCCGGCTTTCTGCAGGTTAAGGCACAGGCGGGAAGCCGGTGCCACCAAAACTTGCAGGGGGTTGGGAGGGGAGTTTGAGGGGAGGGCGGGGGGACCGTTGATCCCCCGGTCCTCCCCTCAACTCACTCCTGTCAATTCACCCCAACAGCAGCAGGAGCACGCCGGTGGCCAGGATCAGCGCCCCGCTGGCCAGGAATTTCAAGATTTCCAGGAGATAGGTCCCGGCGTCCTCCGGGAGGTCCAGGACTTGCCGCCATTGTGCGTTGTGGGCGGTAAATTTCAGCCTGGGCTGCAGGTATCGACATTCAGGTAGCAATACGTCCATTTACAAGTCTCCTCTTTTGGAATCCGCAGGGGGAGGTAAAAGGGGGGACCCGGCGGCTCTCCGCCCGGCCCGCCACCGAACTTCCCATTTCCACGAAGTAGTCGAGCAGCGGCGCCAGCAGCTTCCCGAAGTGGCGGTTGTTGGCCTCCTTGGGCAGCAGGGGTTGCAGCAGCAGGAGGGCGGCCTGGGACTTGATCCGGCCCAGGAGCTGCGTCAGTTCTTGAAAGAGGCGGCGCCGTTCCGGCAGCGGCACCTGTTCGTCGTAGAACAGGCTCACCGGTCCCAGGAGCAGGACCAGGCAGCCGGGCGAAAGGAAGGGCGGCAGAATCTCCCGCAGCAGGCGTACCAGTTGGTGGCAGGTAAAGGCGCGGGTTACCCGGACCCGGGCCAGGACCTCCCGGGGCGCCAGGCCTATGGTCCGGGCCTCCCGCACCAGACCGTAGGGGTCGGCAAGGTTGGCCGCGTCCACCAGCAGTACCGGTGCGCCACGGGCCGCGCCCCAGGCGGCCGCAGCCGCGGCCAGGGGGCGCAGTTGCCCGCCCCAGAGCAGAATCCCCCGTCCCGGCTTCAGGGGCGCCAGGTAACGGCTCAGGGCGGTCTGCCGGCCAGGCGGTCCCGAGGGTGCCGGGCGCTGCTCAAAATTTCCTGTTTGCCTTTCCATAATTCCTGAACCTGTGTTTCACCCGCAACGAAAATTTCCGGGTAGGGGCGGGTTTAAAACCCGCCCCTACAGCACCGGCAAGATGCCGGTGCCACCAACTCTCAGCCGTGTAGGGGGCGCACTGCACAACACTCCCCAGGCGCAGGCAAGACGCCCAAGCTACCTTAGCCTCGCCGGCCCTCCAGGTTGCGATATACCCCCACCACCTTGCCCAGAATCCTGACTTCGGCGGTCTCCGCCGGGGTGAGGCGCAGGGGGGTGAACTCGGGGTTATCGCCCCTAAGGACCAGGCCGCCGGCCTCCTCGTAGACCCGCTTCAGGGTGGCTTCGTCGTCGATGCGCACCACCGCGATCTCGCCCCGGGCCACCCGGGACTGGACCCGCACCATCACCAGATCGCCGGGCAGGAGCAAAGGAGCCATGGATTCGCCGGCCACCTTCAGGAGAAAGACCTCCTCGTCCCGGACCCAGGAGCGAGGCAAAGGTAGGGTGTCCTCCACGTTTTCGGCGGCCAACAGGGGTTGGCCGGCGGCGATCCTCCCCAGCAGCGGCGCCTCTACCACCCGCGGGCGGGGGCGGGCCGCCAGGACCAGCCCTCGGGAGCGCCCCGGCTCCCGGCGGAGCTGGCCCTTGCGCCTCAGGGCCGCTAGGTGGTCCGCCGCCGCCCGCGGCTGGATACCGAAGGCGGCCGCCACCTCCCGCACCGTGGGGGGATAGCCCTGGCGGGCGCAAAACTCCTCGACAAACGCCAACACCGCCTGCTGTTTTTCGGTCAAGAGCTTCATAAACCTGAGATACTATACAAATGTATACTTGTCAAGCGAATAGTGTTTATCATTCCTCATAATCTAGAAAAAATAGCCAGGGGAGTTGGCAGCCAAGGAGGGTGGGGGCCTGGAAGTTGGAGCCGAAGGCTCCGCCACCCAGGGCCACCATAATGGGAGATGAGAGGGGAGGGCGCGGGATCCCGGGCGAGACGCCGGTGGGCTGGCCCCTCACCTCTCCCCGCGCGGTCACAACTTCTTCAGCCGCTGCTGCCGGCGGCGCTGGTCCTTGGGCAGGCGCCGGGCTGGGCCTTTTTTGAGGCGGTGGTCCCGGGATTCCTCCGGCTCCTCTCCGGCCTCCGGCTCCCGGTCCAGCAGGTACCGCCTCTCGAACTGGGTGGCGCTGATCCAGGCGGCCCCCGCCCCTCGGGCCCAGGTCTGGATCTCCCGGTCGGAGGTGACCACCACGGCCCGCGGCCCCTCCAGGGCCAGCAGGCGTTTGATGACTTGGTCGGCCTTCTCCCCCCGGCGGGAGAAGATGATCAGCAGCCCCCGCTGTCGCTCCCGGGTCTCTTTGAGGTCGCCCCTGAGCCAGCCGTCGAAGACCACGGTGATCTTCTGGGGACCGCGCTCCCGGTAGGCCGCCAGCCGCGCCAGTAGCGCCGCCCTCCCGGCCTCCAGTTCCCGGGCGTCCAGCTCTTGCAACTCCGGGGACTGGCGGATCAAGTTGTAGCCATCGATAATGAGATGCAAGGCCATATAAGATTATGGAGCTCACATTAAAGATAGGGGCTCATTAAAACTTTGCTTGCCAAAACGCATTATCCCTGCTATAGTAACACCCGATTATGATATTACATAATCGGGGAGGGCGACCACAAAATGCGTAACTGGCGATACGGTTTGCTCATTTTGCCGCTGCTGGCGGCGTTGGCGGGCTGCGCCGGGGCCCCGGAGAAGCCCGCCACCGCCCTGGCCCCGAAATATGCGCCGCCGCCGGCCAACCTGACCGCGGAGCAAAGTTATATTAAAAACCTGTTGGTTAAAAACGGTTATAACGACGATTGCCACAAACCCACGGTGATCGTGGTCCACAAGCTTAGCCGCAAGCTCATTTTTTACCAGGGGATTACCCCTCTTAAAAGCTATCCCATTGTCTTAGGTAACGATCCCTACAACGATAAGTTGTGCCAGGGTGATGCTTGCACTCCTGAAGGAGTGTATCGGGTGCGTGCCAAGTATCCCCATAGTAGATGGGACGCCTTCATCTGGCTGGACTATCCCAACACCCAAAACTGGCTGAAGTTCGCCCGGGCCAAGGAAGCCGGGCATCTGCCCCCGGATGCCGAGATCGGCGGCGAGGTTGGCATCCACGGCACTGAGGACCCGCTGCGAAACCTGAGCGGCGAAAACTGGACCAAGGGCTGCATCTCCCTGCAGAACCGAGACCTGGAAGAAATCTACCCCCTGGTGACCGAGCGGACCCTGGTGGTCATCAAGAAGCAATAGCTCCCGGGGCGCCGGGAGCCTGGTTTTGCAAGCATTACCCAACTTGAGGGTTCAGCCGCGGAAAAGGCAGTTTCGGCTTCCAGTCGGGTTCCTTCAGGGGCCTCAGGGAACGGCCCGTGGCCGCCGTCATTTATGGAGCCACAGGCGTCTCGTCGGTGCAGGTTCATGTAGGGTGGGCACTGCCCGCCATTTTCCTTCTCCCGCTCCCCGGTCCAAACTCCTCTCTCAGGGGAGAGGGAGAAAAGCCCGCGCAATTTCTGGTGTTATAAACCTGCCATCCATGCCACTTCCCCCCCACGCTGGCAGCACCTCCTTTGAGGGGCGAGGAACCCCACCGCGCTCAGAGCCCAGGGGCCGCAGGCATCATACACCGCCTGCGGCCCCTGGTTCTTTATCCGAAAATCGTATTATTTCGGCACTTCCAGCGTCAGGTACTGGGTACGACCCTGACGCTTGATAAGGAGACGGGCGAAGTTCTCCTTCTTCAGCCGGTCCACCGCGGTCTGAAAGTCCTTGACCGTGTTGATGGCCTGGTTGTCGATCTCCATCACGAGGTCTCCCGGCTGGATGCCGGCGTCGGCCGCGGCGCTGTCCTGTTCCACCCCTTCCACCAGGACACCCTTGGTGTCTCGGAGGTGGAAGCGCCTGGCCAGCTCCGGGTTGATATTCTTCACCAGCAGGCCCAGAGGGTTATTCTCGCCGCCCCCTTCTTCTTTAGCCTCGCTGGCCTGGCGTTCTTCCGTGAGTTCGGAGACGGTCAGGTTGAAGGTCTTCTCCTTGCCGTCCCTGAGCACCTTGACGCTGGCCTTGGTGCCTGGGCCGGTGTCGGCCACCAGGCGGGGCAGATCATTCATTTCACTGATGGGGTGGCCGTTGAATTCTATGATGATGTCCCCCCGCTTAATGCCTGCCTTTTCCGCGGGAGATCCGGCATTGACTTCCGCCACCAGGGCCCCCTTGGCTTCGGCCATCCCGAAGGACTTGGCCAGCTCAGGGGTCACACTCTGCACCTCGACCCCGAGCATGCCACGGGTCACCTTGCCCTTGTCCTTCAGTTGCGGGATTACCCACGTGGCCATATTGCTGGGGGTGGCAAAGCCGATGCCCTGGCCGCTGGCCAGAATGGCGGTATTGATGCCCACCACTTCACCCTGGAGGTTGAGGAGGGGACCGCCGCTGTTGCCGGGGTTGATGGAGGCATCGGTTTGCAGGAAGTTGTCATAGGGGCCGGCGCCGATAACCCGGCTCTTGGCGCTGATAATCCCCTGGGTAACGGTGTGGCTCAGGCCGAAGGGGTTGCCCACCGCCATTACCCAATCTCCCACCCGCACCGCGTCGGAATCACCCAGCTTCAGGAAGGGCAGGTCCGGAGGCGGGTTGGTGATCTGAATCAAGGCCAGATCGGTCTTGGCATCCCGGCCCTTGATGGTGGCCTTGAATTCCTTGCCGCCGAAGAGCTTGACGGTAATCTTGTCGGCGCCCTCCACCACGTGGTTGTTGGTAAGGATGACTCCCGACGGCTCGATGATGAAACCGGAGCCCAGGCTGCGGGTCTTGAAGGTTTTGGGCATTTCCCCGAAGAATTTTTTAAAAAATTCCTGGAAGGGGTCCCCCGGCCCGAAGGGGCTTTGCCCGCCCGGCCCAGAGGGCATCTGGTTGAAAAATTCCGTGGCCTGGTTTTTCACCTTTCTTTCGGTGCTGATGTTGACCACGGCGCTGCCGGTTTTCTTGGCCAGTTCGGCAAAGGTGTCAGTGGTTATGGCTTGCTGGGCCTGGGCCGGACTGGGGGAGAACCCCAAGGCAACCAGGAACAGCAAGCCTGGGATAAACATCAACAAACTAAGGGATAGACTTCTTTTCCTCATTCCGCTTCTCCTCTGTTTTCAAATCGGTCTTCCCGGTCAAAGACGGCATGGCCGATTTTTTGCCCACCACCACCAACAGATATTTATCGGGTTGCAGGTATTTTTGCGCCACTCTCTGAATATCCGCGGGGGTCAGGTCCTGGATCATCTTCGGATACTTCCAGGGATAATCCAACCCCAGCCCGTAGATTTCCACATAGCCCATGAGCTGGGCCCGCTTGCTCATGGAATCCATTTTCCGGGCGAAACTGCCGATTAAATGAGATTTGGCATCCTCAAGTTCCTTGGGCTTCACCGGCTGGCTCATGATGAGTTTGAGCTGCGCCCGCACCTGGGAGATGGCCTCGGCGGCGCTGGGGTTTTTAGTCTCCAGGGAGACGGTGAAGGGACCCGGCCCCAGCCCCGGGGAAAAGGAGCTGCTGACGCTGTAGGCCAGGCCGCGGTTCTCCCGGATCTCGTCCATCAGGCGGGAGGAAAAGCCGCCGCCCCCCAGGATGTAATTCATTACCTGGCAGGCGTAAAAGTCCGGGTTCTGCCGGTTAATGCCCAGGTTCCCCAGAATGATGTTGGCCTGGCTGATGTCCCTATCAATGAGCACCACCTTGCGTTCCGTCAGAGGCGGAATGGCTGCCGGTTTCGGGGAAGGTAGAGGGGCTGCGGCCCAGGCTCCGAAGATCTTGGTCACCCACTGGCGGGCCTCATCCTGGGTCAAATCCCCCACCACGGACAAGACGGCGTTGTTGGGGCGATAGTAGGTGCGGTGAAACTGCGCCAGGTCCTGGGGGGTGATGGCGGCCAGACCCTGGGGAGTGCCCATCACCGGATGGCCATAAGGAAAGTCTCCGTAGAGGTCCTGGGCGAAGGTGCGGCGGGCCACCACCATGGGGTCGTCTTCCTCGCTTTTCAGGGCGGCCTCGAATTGCGCCACTTTTCGCTGCACTTCGGCGGGGGCGAAGGCGGGGTTCAACAGGACGTCCTGGAGGAGCCCCAGGCCGGCGCCCAGGTCCTTTTTCAAAATGACCAGGCTGATGGTGGCAAAATCATCGCCCCCCCCGGCCCCGAGGCGAGCCCCGATGAAATTGACTTCCTGGGCGATCTGGGGAGCGCTGCGCCCCTTGGCGCCACTCAAGAGCAGAGAAGCCGTAAGGTTGGCCAGACCCTCCTTCCCTTTGGGTTCTTGCAGGGTGCCGGCCTTGATGAACAGCTGCAGGGAGACCATGGGCAACCCGGACTGTTGGGAAAAGAGCCAAACCAGGCCGTTGGGGAGTTGTTCCCGCACCCCCAAAACCTGCTCAGAGGCTTCGGCTGGTCCGTGCCCAAGCAGCCCGCTCAGCAAGCAGGCCAGGACCAGCATGACTAACCGGCCCTTGGCCATGAACAGCCAATTCTTCGATTTAAGACCCATAAAGTGATCCTGGAGTAATAAACACTTAAGGCGGGCTACTTCGTCAACAGAAAACCGTTCTTTCCTCTATCTGATTACCCCGCCTGGATGGAAATGCTCCGCCTTAGGCTTGCCGGTCTTGACCGGCGCCAGGAGGCCCACGGTGCGGTTCATGGGCACCAGGTATTTTTGGGCCACCCGCCGGACGTCGGCGGCGGTCACCTGCTGGAGCTTGGGGATGTACTCCTTTAACAGGGTCCAGCGGGCCACGCTCTCGGTTTCGCCCAGCAACATGCCCCGGAAGAAGATGGAGTCCAGGTCCAGGTAAAATCCCGCGGTGGCCTGATTCTTGGCCTTAATAAGCTCCCGGTCGCTCACCAGGTCCGTCTGCAGCCGCTTGATCTCGGCGTCCAGGCCCGCCTCCAATTGAGCTACGGTTTTGCCCGGCATGGGCTGGCCATAGAGCATAAAGAGAAAGGGATCGCGGGTATCCAGGTCGTAGTCCGCCCCCACCTCCAGGGCCAGCTTCTGCTGATAAACCAGGTTGTGATAAAGACGGGAGCTTTGTCCCTCGGAGAGGATACGGGAGAGCAGCGCCAGGGGATAGGCGTCCTCCGGTGTCTGCCAGTTAGGGACGTGATAGCTCATCAAGATATAGGGGAATTGCGCCTCCCGGTGCACCCAGACGAGGCGCTCCCCGTATTGCTGCGGCTCTTGGGCGGTGACTTTTGGGGGTTCCGGCCCGGCCGGCAAATTCCCGAAGGTGTCCTCGACCTCTTTCAAGGCCTCCTGGGGCTCGATATCCCCCACCACCACCAGGGTGCAGTTGTTGGGTTGATAGTAGCGGTGATAATACTGTTGAAAGTTCTCCAGGCTGATGCCCTCGATGTCGTGCTGCCAGCCTATCAGCGGCCACTGGTAGGGGTGGGCCTGGAAGGTGGCGGCCAGAGCGGCTTCCTCCATGAAGCTTTGCGGCTCGTCTTCGGTGCGCAGGCGCCGCTCTTCCAAGACCACCTTTTTCTCCGTCTGGAAGCCTTCCTCATTGACGTTGATGCCCTTCATGCGGTCGGCTTCCATCTCCAGCCAGTGTTTGAGCTGATCCTTGGGGCCGGTTTCAAAAAAGGCGGTATAGTCCCGGGAGGTAAAGGCGTTATCCGAGCCCCCCACCCGCCCCACTTCCCGGGAGAAGTATTTGAGGCCATACCTGGCAGTCCCTTTGAACATCATGTGTTCGTTGAGATGGGAGATGCCGGTCTTGCCCAGGCATTCGTTACGGGACCCCACCCGATACCAGAGCTGCACGCTGATGATGGGCGCCCGGCTCTCTTTGAGGAGGAGCACCTTCAGCCCATTATTCAACTTGTGCTCCACCACCTGGTCAAAGAGGTTGGGGCCCTCCTGGGCCCGGAGGTCCGCCGGGGCTCCCAGGCCGAGGCCGATGGCCACCAGGACGGCCGCCAGCAGGACTCGTCCGGAGGCCGCGGCGGCTCCGGGGCGGCCGCCGCCGCCATTAAAGATGCGGGAGAATAAGGTCATGAGTTATAGGTCTGCGTCCCCTTGGGGTTTGGCCGTACCCAGGCGGCCGGAAAGCAACCGCCCTCGCTCCGGGGACTGGAGAAAAGGCGAAAACTCCGTTCCTTTAATGGGTTAACATATATACTTCCCGGAAATAATTCAAGGGAAGAGCCGCAATATTATGCCTCCGTCACGGATTCGGCTTCTGACCCGGGGGTCCGGAAAATCGTCAGGATCAGGGCGGCGCCGGAGGACCCCGCCAGGTCCAGGCCCACATCCCTGAGGGAGCCGGAGCGGGATTCGAGCAGGGTTTGGTGGCCTTCATCCAGGAGGGCCATGGCCAGGCAGAGCCCGAGAGACCAAAGAAAGGCGCGGCCGCCCCGGTAACCCGGGTCGGCCCGGAAGGCCCGGAACCATAAAAAATAGAAGAAGCCGTAGTCACCGACATGCCCCACGCCCTTGCGCAGATAGAAATGGATCAGATCGAAGTGGGCCGGGCTCAGGGTCGGCAGCAACCAGTGCAAGAGTTTTCCGGTATTGTTGTCGGACCCCAGGTCTCCGGAGAGGGCTAACATTACCCCGCACCAAACCAGGACCGGCAGCCAGTACCCCAGAAATTTCCTGCCTTTCGGAAGCGAGATCTTCAGCCCCGATCCCCTTTCTTTTAGTTGGACTTTTGCGGGACGTTCTTCAACTATCAGCAGAACAAAAACTGCCAGTGTTAACGATTCTAGATATCAAAGGATAATGGCAAATTAGATAGAGATCAACCTCTGTAAAAAGAGAATTTTGATTGAGTATATTACCTTCAAAATCGATTATTTTGCTCTCTCGATCCGGCAAACCGTGGGGGGAGTAGCCAAAGGTGATAACGAGGGGAGTCCCTTGACCGGATAATCTTCTTTGGTTGGTGATATTATTTTGCTCACTCGGCCATTCTCGTAGACCACTACGGTCTGGGTCAGGGCCGCCAGGTCTTCCGGGTTTTTATCTCTTAGTATATCCACTGGATTGAGGTCGTCAAGGAAGGTGGGTTACCGGAAAACCGTTTCGCGCCCGGCTCCTATGGTTGGCGCAGGCAAAAGGTGGGACCCCGGCGACCTCAGCCCAGGATGGCCTCCACAAAGGCCTGGGCCTCGAAGGGCCGCAGGTCCGCCATGGCCTCACCCACCCCCAGGTAACGCAAGGGGATGCCGGTTTCATGGACCACTCCCAGGGCCACCCCGCCCTTGGCGGTGCCGTCCATTTTGGTGAGTACCAGGCCGGTAAGCCCCACCGCCTCGTGGAACAGGCGGGCCTGGCTCAGGGCATTCTGGCCGGTGGTGGCGTCCAGGACCAGGAAGACCTCGTGGGGCGCGCCAGGAAGCTTCTTGGCCGCGGTGCGCTGCATCTTTTTCAGCTCCTCCATCAGGTTCACCTTGGTATGGAGGCGGCCGGCGGTATCGATATAGACCGTGTCCACCCCCCGGGCCTGGGCCGCGGCCAGTCCGTCAAAGACCACCGCCGCGGGGTCGGCCCCGGTTTTTTGCTTAACCACGGGCGTCCCCAGGCGCTGGCCCCAGGTCTCCAGTTGCTCCACCGCCGCGGCCCGGAAGGTGTCGGCGGCCACCAGCAGCGGGGTGAGGCCCTGGGACAGGTCACGGTGGGCCAGCTTGGCGATGGTGGTGGTCTTGCCGACGCCGTTGATCCCCACCAGCAGCACCACCCAGGGCCGGGCACTGATCTGCGGCGGCGGCGCCGTTGCCAGCAGGGCCACCATCTCCGCCTTCAGGGCGGCCTTCAGTCGGGCCGCCTCCAAAAGCTCCCGGCGCCGCAACTTCTCCTGCAGGGAGCGGATGAGAAACAGGGTGGTCTCCACCCCGAGATCGGCGGAGATCAGTAATTCCTCCAGATCCTCCAGGAGCTGGGCGTCCACCTGCCGCCGCCCCTTGAGGAGGCGGTCCAGGCCTCCAGCCAGGGCCTCGCGGGTGCGGCCCAGGCGCTCCCGCAGGCGGCGGAACCCGCCCTGGCGGGACTCGGCGGCCTCGATTGGCGTTGTAGTGGCGGGTTTAAAACCCGCCACTACTTCTTCTGCGGCTTCCGGCAGAAGTTCGGGCTTCGGGGGGGGGGACCCCGCCCCTACGGGTTCGGAGGCCGGGACCTCTTCCGGCGGCGGGGCCTCGCTTTCCTCCAGGCCCTTTTTCCGGTCCTTGTCTTGACGACGAAACCAGCGGCCCATGGTTATTGGGTGGTGATCCGGGAGAAGTCGGCCATCCGCAAAAAGGTGGCGTTGATGCGGGCCAGCAGGCTCAAGCGGTTGTGGCGCAGACGCTCGTCTTCGGCCATCACCAGGACTTTATCGAAATAATCGTCCACCGGCCCCTTGAGATTAGCCAGGGCCTTGCAGAGCGCGGGGTAATCCCGTTTCTCCAGGGCCTCGGCTACTTCGCCCTCCATTACCAGGGCGGCTTCCTGGAGCAGCCTTTCTTCCGGGTATTCCAGCAACAATTCGTCGACTTCGCCGGCCTCGAACCCCCGGGAGATGTTGATTACCCGTTTGAAGGCCAACGCCAGGGCGGGGAAATCCGGGCTCCGGCGAAATTCTTGCAGCGCCTTGGCCTTGGCGACCGCTTCTTCCACATCATGTAATTCCGTGGCAAGAACCGCGGCCACAGTTTCGTATTCGAGACCCTCCCCTACCAGCCGATTGTGTAAGCGAGTCTTGAAGAAATCGAGAACATCGGAAAGGACTTCCTGGGGTTCACGATTTAATTTATCTTTAAGTAGTTCCAGGCTCTCGCAAATGGCGTCTCGAAGGTCGATACGCAAGCCTTTCGCATCGATGATATTAATGATGGCTAAGGCATGCCGCCTCAAACCATACTGATCCGCCGTACCGGTAGGTTTGAGACCCACCCCGAAGAAGCCGCATATAGTATCGAGTCGGTCAGCTATTCCGATTAATGAACCAATCAGGTCTGGAGGAAGGATATCATCGGCGTGGCGGGGCAGGTAATGGCTAAACAGGGCGGCGGCCACCCCGGGGTCCTCGCCGTCCAGCAAGGAGTATTTTTCACCCATCACCCCCTGGAGGCTGGGGAATTCCCCCACCATCTCCGTGGTGATGTCCGCCTTGGCCAGGGTGGCGGCCCGGCGCACCTGGTCCGCCAGGGCCGGGGCCAGCTCCCGGGCCAACCAGACCGCCAGCTCCCGGAAGCGCTCCATCTTCTCATAAGAGGTTCCCAGCAGGGAGTGGAACACCACCCCTTTCAGGGCCTCCACCCGCTTCTCCAGGGGAATCTTGCAGTCCTCCCGGAAGAAGAACATGGCGTCGCTGAGACGGGCCCGCAGCACCCGCTCGTGGCCCCGGCGCACCAGGTTGGGGTCCCGGGCCAGGGTGTTGTTCACCGCGATGAAGTGGGGCAGCAGCTTGCCGTCTTGGCCCCGTAGGGAGAAATAGCGCTGGTGCTCCCGCATGGAAGTGATGAGGACCTCGTCGGGGAGCTTCAGAAATTTTTCCTCAAAGTTGCCCACCACCACCGAGGGAAACTCCACCAGGAAGGTATTCTCCTCCAGCAACTCCGGGTTGGGCGCCACCTCGCCGCCCACCCCGGCCGCGGCCTGGGCCAACTCCTTCTCCAGGTGCGCCCGGCGAGCCGCCGGGTCCACCAGGACGTGGGCTTTTTGTAAGCCGGCAACATAGGTTGCCGCGTCCCGGACCTCAATGGCCTGGGGGGCCAGGAAGCGGTGGCCATAAGTTACCGGGCCGCTGGCCACCTCCGCCAGGGAGAATGGAACCACATGTCCCTGGAAAAGGGCCAAAATCCAGTGGATGGGCCGGGCAAAGGTGACGTTAAGCTCCCCCCAACGCATGGACTTGGGGAAGCTCAAGGCCATGATGAAGTCCGGCAGGATCTCTTGCAGGCAATCCAGGGTGGGCCGGCCGGTGACGCTCTTGCTCACTGCCAGATAGATCCCCCGCGGGGTGTCCAGTTCCACCAGCTCGGTCACCGCCACCCCCTGGCCCTTGGCGAAGCCCAGGGCCGCGGCGGTGGGCTTGCCGTAGGCGTCCAGGGCCACCGCCTTGGGAGGCCCGATGATCTCCTGCACCGTCACCGCCTGGCTGGCTGCCAGCTCCCGGGCCACCAGGGCGAGGCGCCGGGGGGTGCCCCAGGCGGAAATCTCGCCGACCCCGATGCGGGCCTGCTCCAACCTTTTGCGCAGGCCCTGCGCCATTTCGCTGAGCACCGGCGGCAGAAAACGGGCCGGGATCTCCTCCGTGCCGATCTCCAATAATAATTCGCTTCCCATATTTTCCCTCGTTAGGAGCTATCAGCCATCAGCCATCAGCGGTCAGCTTTTTAAGCAGTTACATCCGTTTTTGCATTCGGGTTCTTTGCTCATCAGTGAAAAACGCCCCGAACATCCCTTCTGTGATCTCGAGCTCAAGAAGGCGCGTCACGGCCATCGCTTGATTGAGTTGGCTGAAATCAGACATCCCCTTCTCGCGACTTTCCGCTAGGTTGCCGAGTTCCACTTCAAACGGTCCAACCTTGGCCATACCGCTTTTTTAAAAAGCTGGAAGCTGAATGCTGAAAGCTGACAGCTATTTTTTCAAGAGTGGGAAGCCCATCTCTCCCCGCTGTTTCAGGTAGCCTTCGGCGCACAGGCGGGCCAGGTTCCGCACCCGGCCGATAAGGCTGTTGCGTTCCGCCACGCTGATGGCCCCCCGGGCGTTCAGGAGGTTGAAGGTATGGGAGCACTTCAGGCAGTAGTCGTAAGCGGGCAGGACCAGCCCCAGGGCGGCGATGCGGCTTGACTCCGCCTCGTACATGGAAAAGAGGCGGAAGAGCATGTCCACGTCGGCCTGCTCAAAATTATAGATGGAGTGTTCCACCTCGCCCCGGTGGTGCACGTCGCCGTAAGTGACCCCTTTGGTCCATTGCAGGTCGTAGACGTTTTCCACCCCCTGGAGGTACATGGCGATGCGCTCCGGGCCGTAGGTAAGCTCCACGCTCACCGGATGGAGGTCGATGCCCCCGGCCTGCTGAAAGTAGGTGAACTGGGTGATCTCCATGCCGTCCAGCCATACCTCCCAACCCAGGCCCCAGGCCCCCAGAGTGGGAGATTCCCAGTCGTCCTCCACGAAACGGATATCGTGGTCCAGGGGGTCTAGGCCCAGGGCCTTGAGGCTTCCCAGGTAGAGTTCCTGGATATTCTTGGGGGAGGGCTTCATGATCACCTGGTACTGGTAATAATGCTGCAAGCGGTTGGGGTTTTCGCCGTAGCGCCCGTCGGTGGGCCGCCGGCTCGGCTCCACGTAGGCCGCGTTCCAGGGCTCGGGCCCCAGGGCCCGGAGCAGGGTGGCCGGGTTGAAGGTGCCGGCCCCCACTTCGATGTCGTAGGGCTGCCCGATGAGGCAACCCTGGTCGGCCCAGAAACGCTGCAGGGTGATGAGCAGTTCCTGAAAAGTCATGCGGCCCCCTCCCGGAGTGCAAATATCAAGGTAATCTACCAATTGAGCCCCCGGTTGTCAAGGATGGCTCCAGGCGAGCGGCTTTTTGCCCTTTTTCCCCCTTGGGTCTTTTTGTTCTTGTTTGCCTTTTTTGCCTTTTGTCTTTCCGAAAAGTTTCTGGAATTGGTGGCGCAGGCGTCCCGCCTGTGCGGACTAAAGCGGCTGGCGAGAGATATAAGGTGCGCAGTGCGCACCCTACACGGCGGGCACGGAGGCCCGCCCCACCGGACTTTTCATAATTTATGGGTGGGCCGCAGGTCCATGAGGGACTGTTTGTAAGGGCATCTTTTCGCCGTCCGCCTCAAAGGTTAGGCGCCAGGCCGGGGCCGGCGGCCAATAATCCCCTTGACGGCACCCCGGCCAAGGGTTATATGAAAATCATAGGCACGTAGCTCAGGGGGAGAGCACTACCTTGACGCGGTAGGGGTCCGGGGTTCAAATCCCCGCGTGCCTACCATAGATTTGAAGGGGTTACGGTTTAAGGCCGTAACCCCTTTTGGCTTTTTGTGACCATTTTGTGATCGGTAGCTCCAAAAATTGATTTTTCAGAAAAAATTGTGGTATTGTTATTTCCATGAAAGGCCGTTCTCGAAAAACGGTCTCCAAAACCAGATCGGAATAGAAGCGGCTAAACCTGTTCGGGCTAAATTAATAAAACGGGACCCAAATGATCAACTACGAAAATAATATCGAGAAATTGATTCGTGATAGTGCATCAGCCATTTCACATGAAATGAAACATATAGTGGGGTGGGCTAACTCTGAAGAAGATATTCGACATGAATGTAATAAGTTATTAGATAATTTTCTTAAGAAAGCCGGAATCAACATCAAAGGGCGGCATGAGTATGGATTGGCGGGAGGTCGGATTGATTCAAAATATGGCGGAGTGATTATTGAATATAAAGACCCCAAAAAAGCAGGCAAGATCACGTCTGACCAAAATTCACCTGGTTCCAAGGCTATTATCCAACAAATCAAGGACCGCTTTGAGGACTTTAAAAAAATAGAAAAAATTGCCCCTGAGAGACTATTTGGGGTCGGCAGTGACGCAAATCATATAATCTTCATACGTTACCGTGGCAATAAATTTGAAGTCGAAGACCCTCAACCCGCGACACCTTATACAGTCGAAAGACTTCTGCGAGCGCTTGTTTCCCTGGGAGCAAAGGGAAAATCTTTCACGCCAGGTAATCTCGTAAGCGATTTTGGGGCCGAAAGCAACACAGCAGAAAAAAATATTAAAGTAATCTATCAAATAATAACACTGACAAAAAGTAAGAAAGCGCTGACATTTTTTGATCAGTGGAAAATACTCTTTGGTGAAGTATGCGGTTATGATGTTTCTGATATTAATGATAAAATCAATATACTTGCAAGGCATTATGGTATTTATAAGCCAAAACCTGCTGAATTGCTATTTTCAGTACATTCTTATTTTGCCATTTTTATTAAATTCTTAGCCGGTGAGATAGCCTCTTCTTTTTCGCCACTCGGAGTCTCTGTAATTAAGAAATGTTCAAGTGCTTCTACATCGATAAAACTCAAAAATGAAATGGAAAATATTGAACACGGAGGCATCTGGTCCCAACTTGGAATAACGAATTTCCTCGAAGGAGACATATTCTCCTGGTATTTAGACGCGTGGGATGACCATTTAGCCGAAATGGTTTGGAGTATTTTACATACTTTAGATCAATATGACCCAACAACTCTAAGTGTTGAGCCTGCCGAAAGTCGGGATCTTCTTAAGAAACTTTATCAAGAACTTTTTCCTAAGACAGTTCGTCACGATCTTGGCGAATACTATACTCCTGACTGGTTAGCAGAACACGTATTGAATGAACTTGGTTATGATGGAAACCCCGAAAAACGTTTGCTTGATCCTGCTTGCGGGTCTGGCACTTTTTTAGTTATGGCGATCAATCGGATTAAGGCATGGTTTGAGGAAAACCGTCATACCTGCGGTTTTGGGGAGGCGGAGCTTATTGATAAGATTCTTAAAAATATTATTGGGTTTGACCTTAACCCTTTAGCAGTTATGGCGGCTCGGACCAATTACTTACTTTCAATTCGTGACCTCCTTAAATTTGCGTCTGGTGTTGAAATCCCCATTTATTTATGCGATTCCGTTGCGACACCAATGGGATATGGAAATCTATTTATAGGACCACATGGGGAGGCTAGGAAAATAAAATCGGCGGTGGCAGAGTTCAATATCCCAGTGGAGATTACGACCACTCGTGAACTAATCAATAAGTATGCTGATACCTTGGAATTTTGCGTCCGCAATAATTATAAGGGCGATGAATTTATCCAGCGGTGCCAGGAAGAGAACTTGCCTATAGTCGGAAAAGAGTTGCATCTCAAACTATATAGCAAGCTTCAATCACTAAATCAGAAAAAACAAAATGGTATCTGGGCTCGAATTATTAAGAACGCTTTCGCACCGGTATTTATAGGGAAAGTCGATTATGTTGCAGGCAACCCACCTTGGGTTGCTTATGAAAATTTACCGGCTTCATACCGAGAAGACACGGCAGATATTTGGAATAAGTACAAGCTCTTCCCCAAAGGGGGTTGGCGAGCGCGATTTGCCAAGGGAAACACCGAGCTGGCTATGGTTTTTACTTATGCCGCCATGGACAATTTTCTCCAAGAGGGTGGCAAGCTGGGTTTTGTAATTACCCAAAGCGTTTTTCAGTCAAAAGCTGCGGGAGCAGGATTTAGAAGATTCCAAATTTCGTGGTTTAAAAGAATCAAAGTTCATCGGGTGAATGATTTAACGTCAATCCAGCCTTTTGAAGGAGCGTCCAATAGAACGGCTACCATCATTGCAAGCCTCTCAAGAAAGGCTATCCAATACCCGGTTCCATATATCGTCTGGAAAAAAAAATCTGGGATCACTCTTTCAAGCGATCAGACGTTAAATCAGGTCAAGGCCGCTACAAGCTGTTTCAATAGGAATGCATATCCCTTTGCACTTCTTGGTAGTCCCTGGATCATCCTGCCTCCCCAGGTGGGAAAGGCTACGGTTGATAAAGTACAGAAGGGAAAACAAGTCTATCGCGCTTGGGAAGGCTGTAACACCCGCGGCGGCAATGGGATATTCTGGTTAGAGCCTCTTAAATCCGAGAAGGGATTAATTATTGCCAGAAACACAGTTGAATTTTCGAGAAAGAAGAAGGATGAACTTCCCGAAAAGCAGCACGCATTTGAAAGTGACTTAATTTACCCTTTATTAAGAGGGCGGGATACGGAGCGATGGAAATGTTCACCCCAATTTGCCATAATTTTTCCGCATCAAGGAGATGCCGCTATTGGGGAGCATACAATAAAGAGAATGTATCCGAAAACATTTGCTTATTTTCATGAGATGAGAAAATACTTATCCCGACGAAAAATGTTCGATTTATCCAGGAAAGAGTTAGCGTTCTATTCTCTTTTTGAAACTGGTGATTTTCTGCTATCACAATATAAAGTAGTATTCAAGGAGATCGCTCAAGGATTAACCAGTGCAGTCTTGGGAATCCATTCACTTAGTCATGTCAAGAATAACATCGTAATTCCGGACCATAAATTAATGCTAATACCATTCGATCAAAAGGAACCGGCGCACTATCTTTGTGCGATTTTAAACTCTGCAATTGCTCGGTTCATTATAAAAACTTACACCGTGAGTACTCAAATATCTACCCATATTCTCGAATATCTGAGAATGCCCAAATTTGATGAGAAAAATAAACTTCACATAGAGCTGTCGAATCTTTCGCAAAAATGCCATGATTCTGCCCTTAAGAATGAAACAAAAAAGATAGCCGCTTTGGAAAAGAGAATCGACCAAGCAACTGCGAGGTTATGGTCGATAAACGATAAAGAATTGGAAGCGATGCAGGAAGCGCTTAGAGAGATGGAAGGTGGCAAAGAGTAATCTAATCAGGCCAAAGGATAGGTTGCGTCATTATCTTTTTGATTCAAAGGGGCCCAAACGAGCTAGTCCACAAACAGCAGCGGCAGGCGGTCGGCCACCACCAGCCCCCGGGGAGTGGCCGCCACCCGGCCGTTGGTTAAGCGCAGCAGCCCCGCGGCCTGCAACCGGGACAGGACCGGGCCCCAGCCGGACTGGCTCTCAATGACTTCCAGGGGAACCCCTTCCCGGGTGCGGAAGCCCAGATAGAGGGTTTCCAGGCGGACCTGTTCCGGGGTGAGGGCTTCGCGGCCGGCCAGCGGCGCCCGCCCCGCCGCCAGGGCGGCGGCATAACCCGCCAGGCCGCGGTGATTCCACCAACGGCGGCCACCCTGAAAGGAGTGGGCCGCGGGCCCCAGCCCCAGGTAAGGCAGGCGCTGCCAGTACTTCAAGTTGTGCCGGCAGAAATACTCTTCCCCCCGGGCAAAATTGGCCACCTCATACTGGAGGTAGCCACGGTCTTCCAGAAACTCGCAGGTGAGCAGGAACAAGGTCCGTTGGGCTTCTTCGTCCGGGAGGGCGACCTGGCCCCGGGCCGCCCGCCGGGACAACGGGGTCCCCGGGGCCATGGTCAACTGGTAGCAGGAGAGATGCTCCGGGGCGCAGGCCAGGGCCTGCTCCAGGGTCCGCAGCCAGGCGTCCGGCGTCTGCCCCGGCAGGCCGTAGATCAGGTCCAACCCCAGGTTCTCAAAACCCGCGGCCCGGATCAGCGAAAGGGCCGCCAGGGTCTGGGCGGCCGTGTGCCGCCGCTTCAGGAAGGCAAGCTCCGCCTCATTAAAGGACTGCGCTCCCAGGCTCAGGCGGTTGGCGCCCAGGTCCCGCCAGAGGCGTAGTTTCTCCCGGCTGATATCGTCCGGGTTGGCTTCGAGGGTGAACTCGGTCTCGGAAGCAAAAGAGAAATGGCGGCGCACTCTTTTGGCAAGGGTGGCAATCTGCGCCCCGGTTAGTAAGGATGGGGTGCCCCCGCCCAGGTAGAGGGTATCAAAAGGGGAAAACTGATCGCGGTAAAGCCGGGCCTCCTGTTCCAGGGCCTTCAGGTAAGCGGAGATCAGATCGGGAGAAGTGACGGAGTAGAAATCGCAATAGGGGCATTTGGTTTGGCAGAAGGGGACGTGCACGTAAAGACCTGGGGTAGGGGCCAGGGGCCAGGGATCAGGGGTCAGGCAGTTAGGGCTTTGGCACATAGAAGACATAACTTAGCCACAGGGCGGCTTTTGTTTGCTTTTTGGCTTTCTGGATGCTTAAGTTCCCTACTGTCCAACGGCAAGTTCATTGATGAGTTTGGGAGCATCCTATGCATGCAAACGTTAGCTAAAATTTATTACATGCTTATAATATATTAAGTGCTGCGGGATATAATGAAAACTGGGACGTAAAAATCACCTGTCTCTGCTGCACGTCTAACTTTTAGTCGAATGGCGTCAGGCAATGTAATAGAACCTTCGAGTATAAACCAGAGGTCTTGTCCCGTCATGCCAACGACACTTGTCGCCCCTTTCTTAGAGAAGGCTTCGAGACCATCTTTCGAAAATTCCCCGTAACTTATGAATAATCCACGTGACCATATAGCTTTGCCCGAGACTTTCCCAGAAAATACCAGAAGCAGATCCTGTCCAATTGGCTCATTTTGCCATTTAGCTTCAACAAGATAGGTCTCACTGTCCAGATCAAAACTACCATCGATCTGTTCCCCTGTGATCCTGAAAGACTGGCGTGGTGCAAGACCAAAAGCAGAAAATAATTCCTGCAAGAATCGCTCGAAGGCGTATCCCCTTTTTTGGTGAGGCATCTCACCCAAGGCAATAAGATGAGATTTCAATTCGTTTAGAATCTTTTGATCAAGACTCGAAGCCTTTTCAATCTCCTCTTCAGGAATTTGCCGAGGGAGCGTATCTAAAAACGTGGGGTCCCATAGGTCTGGAATTTTAAACTGCACCCCTAATATAAGATCATTCAATTGCTTTATGTCTTCCCGGGTTATTGGGACTCCCTTATTCTTCCGATATACTATGCCGCGTCGGACAATTTCGACAATCAGATTACAGAACTTTACACGATGACGATCGAGGGTATTTTCTAACAATCTCGTAACTGCAGGTAACTTACTCCCGGCAGGCCAAAGGCCACCCAGCCCAATAGCAGTGGCTGCTCCTAAAAAAGAAATTGATTGATCAGCATATGGATTGGGCTTACCTGGCAAGTAACTGTATAGATGTTCAGCTATCTTTGATACAGCTTCCGTTTCTTTCAATGATAGAGGCATCTAAATCGGCTCCTGTTATTTCAAGCTAACGTCGGTCAAAACCATCTTTAACCGACTCAGCGATTTCCGCTTGGTATGCTTGGCATTGTTATGCTTTCCCTTTTGCGTTTTCTCGACGGATAAGCGCTCTAAGCTCCCTCTCGATGTCTTGTGGCTCACCACACCAGCGTAGATACCTCTTGTCCCTTTGGATAGCAAGCTGCGCCGTTATTTGATGTAAATCTTCGTCCGTGCCAACCATGAGCGGGAGAACTCTAGTTTGCCCAGTGTCTATTTCCTGGCTGAGGGCAGCGTTCATTTCCTTTGTGGCCCATACCTTCTTAAGTAATGAGGGTGACACCGCAACAATGACGAAGCGGGAACTTCGGAGTCCCTCGTTTATCTTACCAACAATACTATCTCCCCACAAAATCTCGCCGCGATCATACCAGCATCGGATACCAACCGACTCAAGATGTCGGTAAAGGGGTTCTACAACCTCTTCCTTGTCATCACTCGCATAGCAGATGAACACATCCCAACGCTCGGGCAACGTGCGCTTGAGATCAACTACTATGAAACGAATATAAGGTCCCAGCTCAGTTACCACGCTGGCAATCTGCTGGAAAGCCCACCTGACCTCGGATTGTTCCGCTGCTGTGCGGAAGTTCTCGTACTCCGGCAGTGGAACCTGGGTGATCAAGAGACAGAACTCGTCATTGAAATGATTTCTCCCCTCCGCCACTCGGAACGGAAAACGTTCGAGGAAATCAATTGCATAATCTTCCCCGCGAGCACGAAGCACCTGGCGAACATTTAGCATCAGAGCTTCATGTTCCTCGTCATTCAAAAGATCATCCAAGATCTCGAAGTCCTGGGCTCCGCTACCATGATAAAGGGTAATCATAAAGCCCGCTCCTTTCGGAATTCTTCAAGCACAACGTCGCGCCTCATAGGCTGCGAGGTGCGAGCAGCCTTTGTGGGAGGCTGATTAGGTGCACAGCTTACATCCAATGAAGTATTCGTTTAGTAGCGCTCTGAGTAATAAGATTGTAGTTTTTTACCGAAAACCGAAAACCGTCTTTTATTCACTCTCTGTCTTCAGCACCGCCACGAAGGCGCTCTGGGGGATCTCCACCGCGCCCACCATCTTCATGCGTTTCTTGCCGGCCTTCTGTTTCTCCAGGAGTTTCCGTTTCCGGGTGATGTCGCCGCCGTAGCACTTGGCGGTGACGTCCTTGCGAAAGGCCGAGATGGTGGAGCGGGAGATGATCTGGCCGCCGATGGCCCCCTGGATGGCGATCTTGAACTGCTGCCGGGGGATCTCCGCCGCCAGCCGGTTGCAGACCCGCACGCCCCAATCCCGGGCCCGCTCCTGGTGTACGATCATGGAGAGGGCGTCCACCTTCTCGTGGTTCACCAGGATATCCAGTTTCACCAGGTCGCTGTCCCGGTAATCCAGGAGTTCGTAGTCGAAGGAGCCGTAGCCCTGGGTGATGGTCTTGAGGCGGTCGTAAAAATCGATGATCACCTCCGCCAGCGGCATCTCGAAGGTGATCTCCACCCGGCCGGGGGAGGGGTAGAGGAAGCGGGAGTTGACCCCGCGGCGCTCCAGGCAGAGCTTCATCACCGCGCCCACAAAGCGCTCCGGGATGAGGATATGGGCCCGGATGAAGGGCTCCCTGGAGCCCTTGATGCTGCTGGGCTCGGGGTAGTGCATGGGGTTGTCCACCGTGACTTCGCGGTCGTCCGCCAGGATGAACTCATAGCGGACCCCGGGAACGGTCATGATGATGCTCTGGCCAAACTCCCGTTCCAGCCGTTCCTGGACGATCTCCAGGTGCAGCAGTCCCAGGAAGCCGCAGCGGAAGCCCAGGCCCAGGGCGGCGGAGGCGTCCTTCTGGTACACCAGGGCGGCGTCGTTCAACTTATACTTCTCCAGGGCCTCGGTCAGACCCTGGTAATCGTCCGCCGACAGGGGATAGAGGGAGGCGAAGACCACCGGCTTCACTTCCTTAAAGCCGGGCAGCGGCCGGGCCGCGGGCTGGTTGTCCAGGGTGATGGTGTCTCCGATCCTGGTGTCGCTCACCGTTTTGATGGCGGCGATCAGATAGCCCACCATGCCGGCGGTCAGTTCTTGGCGCGGCTCCCGTTGCAGCCGGAAGATGCCCACCTCCTCCACCTTGTGGACCGCCTGGTTGGACATGAGGCGGATCAAGTCGCCGGGCTGGACCCGGCCTTCGAAGACGCGGCAGGAGACGATGGTGCCCCGGTAGGAGTCGTAGTTGGCGTCGAAGATCAGGGCCGACAGGGGACTTGACTGGCTACCCCGGGGGGGCGGAATTTGGGCCACGATGGCCTCCAGGACCTCCTCGATGCCGATCCCCTCCTTGGCGGAGCAGAGGATGGCCAGCTCCGGGTCCAGGTCCAATTCCCGGTCCATCTGCTCCTTGACCCCTTCGATGTCGGCGGCGGGCAGATCGATCTTGTTGATCACCGGGATGATGGTGAGGTCGTGCTCCATGGCCAGGTAGAGATTGGCCACGGTCTGGGCCTCCACCCCCTGGGAGGCGTCCACCAGGAGCAGCACCCCCTCGCAGGAGGCCAGGGCCCGGGAGACCTCGTAAGAGAAATCGACGTGGCCCGGGGTGTCGATGAGGTTGAGTTCGTATTCCCGGCCGTCCCGGGCGGCGTAGGGCAGGCTGATGGTGTTGCTCTTGATGGTGATGCCCCGCTCCCGTTCCAGGTCCATGGTGTCCAGGATCTGGTCGCGAAACTGGCGCTCCTCAACCATGCCGGTCCACTGGATGAGACGGTCCGCCAGGGTGGACTTGCCGTGGTCGATATGGGCGATGATGCTGAAGTTGCGAAGGTTTGGCATATTAGTTTAATCAAGCGGGTTTTAAGAATTATTCTATCCTTAAAAGTGAATAGTATTTTTCGTTCGCTCTTGTCCCCTTTTGATAAACTTTAATTTCAGATAAATTATCAGTAATTATCATTAATCCGCTTTCTGTGTTCCCTCCCAATAAGGTCGGAATAGATCCCTTTTCATTAATTCGTAATGTATATTTAACTCCTTGCCCTATTAATTCACCATTGTATTCAACTACCATTGTTATTTTTTTCTCTACCGGTGCCTGGGTTCCCAAGGCTAAGGCTGAACCAGGCCTAAAACCAGCAATTAAACCTAAGCCGCCAGCAAAAGAGGTTTTATCAAAGCTACCTCTAGCCTCAAAAGTATTATTTTTAATAATAATATCAAGTTCGCAATCTGGTCCTTTAAATTTGCCAGAAAATCCATCAAATGATTTCTTTAAACATGCATGCGCATATTCGATATAAAATGAGCGAATCTTCTTCGTATTATTTATAAGGTCCTTTTCTTTTTTATCTTCTTCAGTCTTTAGTTGTGAAATTTTAGCCAATGCGAAATCTATTCTTTCATTATAGTCAGTAATTTCTTTAGCCTTTGTGCATAGTTGTTTTGCTTCATCAAAAAAACCAGAATCGATTAAACTATATGCAAGGTTACTCGTTGCTAATGTTTCGCCCAATTTTTCAGATTCGCGATAGGAAGTGATAGCTTTACCAGGAAGCTTTAAATTCTCTCTTGACCATCCAATATTATTCCAATCTGATTTTTCCTGCCGTTGGTCTAACAATATTTTGTAATGATATAAGGACATATCATGCTCATCAACTTGAGAATATTTATATGCCAGAGAAAATCTAGTATTGTGATCATAAGGTTTTTCGTCTATAAATCCTTCCATAAAGGCTAGACAATTTTGATTGTCATTTAATATATCATAAATATCGCCCATTATTTTTAAGATTAATGATTCGCCATCATCTATCATCTCTTTTAAATCTTTTGCTTCATTTAATGATGAAATCATTTCGCCCATATTTCCATTTTTTGCCCAAGATTTTGCGGCGTCACATAAATTATGGAATTTTGCCCGATGATTTTTAGAATTTATGGCAGCGGTATTAAATAAAGTTGCGGCTTTTCCGAATTCTTCATAATTTTCATATAATTTAGCCAATGTCCAGTTAACAAAACTATGTGTTGGATGTTCTTTATAAATTTTGGTAATCTCTTCCATTTTATCTTCTTTTTTAACAATTTGTAACAAATATAATCTATCTACTTCCCATTTTACCTTATTGTATTCATCTTTTCCAGCATCGGTTTCCAAATATTTATCAAATATTTCGTTTTGTTTTTCATTGTTTTCTGCAACAATATAATTAAATAGTGCCATGCTATAATCATCATAACCCCAATCATCTGATGGTTCTAATTCTTCAATTTCATTGGTTATATCCTTTTCTTTTATTGTTTCCTTTTCAATTGGTTTTTCTACCCCGGGACTCTGCGCCGGAGCCATCTTGGGTATTAAAGAAGAAATCATTTGTAGAATTTTAGTGAAAGCTTTTTCAGGCATTTCTCGATTGAAACTAATATGTTCTATATCACCTTGTAATTCCCCCGGATGACGAACCGCTTCTTCTAATAAAATAATCAATTTCATATCTCGGGCAAGCGCAAACGCAATTTCTTGGATAATCCAATCAGAAGTTTTGTGTTCAATATCATCATTATTAATATGAATAACGTTATTATTATTGTTATCTTGTTTACATTTATTTGGTTCAATTATATATTCCTTTGCAGTACAAATGCCAATAAAACAATTCTTATTTTGCATTTTATCTTTTACTTTTATTGAAAGAATTTTTGGTTCTGCTTTTTCTGCATGATCCCAATTAAAGCCTATATTCATGTCCCTTATAGTATTAAAAAATGTCAAAAACTTATCTACTAGGACTTTATCAAGTTCCGCGAAGCTGTGACCCACAAAGGCCGCGAGTTTATTCATCATACACCCCCAGGAGGATGGTAATGCTCTTGATGCTGATGCCCTGCTCCCGTTCTAGAGATAATCTAATCAATGGGTTATTTTACATGTTCTAAGGATAGCCGTCTACTGGCAGGCCTGATAAACCGCAGGAGACTCTGTAATGATAAATCCTAGAGGGCGGCCTGTGGCCGCCGGAACGGAAAACCCTTGGGACCCGCTGATAGCCTTGATGGTGGGCAGTGCGCACCGTAGACGGCGGGCACGGAGGCCCGCCCCACCGGTCTTCTCTTGATCCTGACCCTATGGTTTGGTTTCAGAGAATTACCTATTGAGGCACTTTTTTTCAGAGGCCTTTTAAGGGATTGTCAGAGGGAATTTATGGCAATGGCTTCTTATAAACGATATAATTTATAAAGGCTTCCGGGGCGCTGAAATTTTCGGCCCGGGGCCATGGGGGAGGCGGCGGGAGTTCGAGAGCGGCGTCTCCAGAGGTAATATTAACTTTAACAGAGGGTTATCCCATGGACGAATACGGTTGCGACTTTAACTGGACCCCCGAGCCCCCGAAGCTGGTCACCGCGGTGCTGCCCCACCCCGGCCACGGCCGCCTGGTGGAGAAAATCATGTTGATGATCAACAACACCATCTGCTTTCAGGGAAGCTTCTACACCCTGAGCTGGCGGGATGGCGACGTCGCTTTTTATCGGCCGGCCTTTGCCCGGGCCTGTTGCCTTCGTTAAAGATAGTGATCAGTAATCAGTGATCAGCGCACCTTGGCCAACTGATTACTGATAACTGATTACTGATCACTCATTTCTTGATCCCCTCTTCCTTTCCGGCCGCCGCCTCCCCCTCCAGGTTCTCCATAATTGCGGTGACAAACTTGTCGGCGTAGGCCACAAAATCCCCTTCCACCACATAGCCGTAGCGGATGTAGCTCTCCGGCAGATTCACCCGGGCATGGCGAATGACCAGGTAGGTATTGGGGTTGAGAGGCCCCGGGCCCCGGTAGCCGTAATAGAGGTTGGGCACCCGGCGGGCGATGATGATGAGGCCGCTTCCATCCAGGATGGGGAGGCGCTCGTAAGTGGGCCGGCGGGTGTCCACCTGGTCGAGGAGGGCGCCCTTGGCGATGAGGCCCAGGCCTTCCCGGTTGAGCCTTTGCAGGGTGGCGGAAAGTAGGGCCAGGACCTTTTCTTTTTCAGCCAGGGGGACCCGCTGGAAGCGGAAGAAATAGCCGCTGGGGAATTGCTTGGCGCTGACCGCGGCGCCCGCCGCCGCGGCCGGGCCAAGGCGGATGGCGGAGGTTAACAGGGCTAAGGCCAGGGCCAGGCCGGTCTTGGCAGTCATCTTAACTAGTGGAGTGTTTCATAATTAGATGGACATAATATCAGGTCTGGAACGCGACTTGGCATGGTTAAGTCCCCCTTTGAAAAAGGGGGATTTAGGGGGATTTCAAGAGGTTATATTAAATCCCCCCTACCCCCCTTTTCCCAAGGGGGGTTATAACTCAGTCATTTTCAATGGATAATCAATTGCGAAACATACCACTAGATATTAATGGGAGCGGAAAAGAGATTAATTCCCCCTCACCCTGACCCTCTCCCCCAGCGGGGGAGAGGGGAATAATGGTGGCCATCAGGCCGCCCTGTTCGTTTTCCTTTTTCCATTTTCCATATCTTCTAAGGGGCCTTTGCCTTTCACAGAAAACGGAAAACGGAAAACCGCGGGCCGCAGGCCGATGATTTGGTGGGCAGTGCCCGCCCTACACGGGCGACCCAATCACAGGCTGGAAGCCTGTGCCACCGTCGCCCCTACAGGGCGCGGCTTGCTGCGTCCGGGTTATGGGGCGGGCCCGCCCCTACAGGGGACCCCAGGGTAGCCCCCTAAGGCTGCTCCATCTCCACCTTGAGGGAGAGGAAGGCCAGCAAGTCTTTTAAGGTCAGGATGCCCACCAACCGGTCGTCTTCCGCCACCAGCAGGCGGCTCAGGCTCGTCTGGTTCATGATGGCCAGGGCCTTGACCGCGTCGGTCTGCGGCCCGATGATGGCCTCCGGGGGACAGCGAACGGCTATTTGGCCCACGGTCTCCCGGGCCCACTCCTCTTTGGGTATCTCCTTGATGTCCCTGGAGGTGACGCAGCCCACCAGCCGTCCGTCATCCAGCACCGGAAACATCTTGAAATGGTACTTGAGGACGTAATCTTCCACCAGTTTGGCCACGGTGATGGCGGGGGGCACGGTAATGGGATCGCGGGTCATGAAGCGGCTGATGCGCTCCCCTTCCAGGGCCCGGCGCACCAGAAGTTGCTGGTAGGACATCCGAGCCGCGTTCCGCAAAAACAGGCCGATGAGAAAGATCCAAAGACCGCCGATGAGGTTGTTCTGCCAAACCACCTGAAGTATGCCCCAACCAATCAGGATAACCCCGAAACCGGACCCGATCCCGGCGGAGATGCGGGTGGCCCATTGCAGATTCTGCCTGGCGCCCCACAAAATCGACCGCAGGATGCGGCCGCCGTCCAGGGGGAAGGCCGGCAGGAGATTAAACAGGGCCAGCAGGATGTTGATCCAGGCCAGGTACCCTAGCACCCCGTTGAGGGGCAGCGGCCAGCCGCCGCGGTGGCCGGTCAGATAAAGCCCGTAGAAGACCACGCCGATAAGGATGCTGGACAGCGGTCCGGCAGCCGCCATGAGGAATTCCGCCCGGGCGGTGGGGGGCTCGTCTCCCATCTCCGCCACGCCGCCGAAGATGAACAGGGTGATGCCTTTCATGGGAATGCCGAACCTGCGAGCCACCAGGGAATGGCAGAACTCATGAAAGATGATGGAGGCGAAGAGCCCCAGGGCTCCGGCCACCCCCATCTCCCAATAAACTTTCGGCTGCAGCTGGGGGTAGATTTTGGGGAAGAGCCCTATGGCCAGGGACCAGGTCACCAGCACGGCGATAACGATCCAGCTCAAGTCGATTCGCACCTCGAACCCCAGGAGTTTGAACAGCTTGATCCTTCGCCCAAACATCTCTCACCTCCTAACTTGAATAAGCCGCCCAGGGGGCGGCGCCGGCGCCACCGGAGTCTTTATCCTGGGCGGAATTGATGGCCCTTGGGTCAGGCCAGCCGCCGCAGGTAAACCCGCGCACCCTAATCCTCCGGGCCCTTGGTCCACAGCAGGTAACGCACCCAGAGTAGAAAGATCACCACCCCCAGGGCCAGCAAGAGATAGGTGCGGAGTTGGGGGACCAGCCAGGAGTGCTTCTCCCCCAGGAAGTAACCCACGGCGATGAAGGAGGCCACCCAGCATAGGCCGCCGCTGTAAGCAAAGGGGGCAAAGCCCCGATAGTGGAGGCGGGAGGCGCCGGCGGTAAAGGGCGTCAGGTGGCGCAGATAGGGAATGAAATAACCCGCAAACAGGGCAAATTTGCCGTATTTCTCAAACCACTGGTGGGCCCGGGCGATCTTTCCGTCACTGAGACGCAGGGAATGGCCGTATCGATGCAGCAAAGGAAAGCCGATGAAGCGCCCCGCCAGATAGTCCACAGTAATGCCGCAGATACTGCCCAGATAGGCGGCCAGCAGTGCGGGCAGTGGCTGCAGGTAATTCTTGGAGATGAGATAGCCGGTGGCGGTGAAGACGGATTCATCGGGCAGCGGCACTCCGAACATGCCCAGCATCTGGGAGGCGAACACCCCCAGGTAGCCGTAGCTTTTGATTAAGTGGATGAGATAATCCATGCGCCTCGTTTCTTCCGGTAGTGCCGCAGGCCCAACCGTAAACGGAGGGTGCCTTAATCCCGCTCACCACCGTGCCGGCCGCTGCGGCCCCAGGAATTTTTCGAAGCCCCGCGTTTAATGCCCTTTGTTGTTTTGCAAGAGCGCTTCCAGCTTCTGGGCCTCCTGCTCCTGGCCCCGGGCCCGGTAGATCTCCAGGAGGAGCTTGCCCTGGAGGGCCGCCTCCTCCCGGTCACCCTGGGCCAGGGCCAGCCGGGTCAGATCCTTGAGGGTGTCGGCGATGCCGTCGGTGTTCTCCAGGCGGCGGAACTCCCGCAGGGCGCGGTGCAAGTAGGTTCCGGCCTGGGGATAATCCTTAAGGTCCACAAAGGTGCCCCCCAGGCGCTGCCAGCAAACCGCCCGGCCCGGCATATCCTTCCGGGCTTCATCCCCCGCCAGGGCCTGCCGGTAGTAGTCCAGGGCCTGGTCATAATCCCGCCTGGCCCGGGCCGCATCCCCTAAGTGAGTCAGGGATAGAGCCAGCAGGGGCCCCGGGGGCAGTGTTTGGGCGTATTCCAGGGCTTCCTGATAGGCTTTGCGGGCCTCCTCCACTTTCCCCTGGGAGAGATAAGCCGACCCCAGGTTGTTCAGGGTTTCGGAGAGGCCCGTCGGGTCTTCCAGGTCCCGGTTGAGGTCCAGGGCCTCCCGAAAGTAAGCCATGGCCTGCTCCGGCGCGCCCTGCTCCTGGGCGATGACCCCCAGGTTATTGAGGTTGGCGGCGATGCCCTTTCGGCGGTCAATGAGGCGGTTGAGCTTCAGGGCCTGGGAGAACTTGCCTTCGGCCGCATTAAAATGGCCCTGGCGGTAATACTGGTAGCCTTCGTCATTCAAGGACAACGCCCGGCTCTGCAGGTCCTCCCCGGTTTTAACGGGTCCGGCGCAGCCCAACCCCAGCAGACAGAGGAGCAACAGCCAACGGCCGTATCCAGCCATGCCTAGTCCTTCCCCCCCTGGGCGTCCAGGCGGATGGTATGTTCTTGGGGCTGCGGCACGTGACTCCGGAGCAGCCAGGATTTCTGGGCCGCCTTGGCGGTCCGGTCCACGTCGTTTACCATGGTGCCGCCGGAGGTCATCAGCTCCGGCAGGCCCTTCCCGGCCTGGTTCAGCTTGCTCATGAGCTCATCTAATTTTTTGGAAATTTCCGGCAGCGGGGCCAGGCCATCCTTAATGCTCCCCATGGCCTGCTCCATCTGGGCCTTGAACTTCGGATCATAAATCAGGGTGCCCAGGGCCCCTTTGCTCTGCCCCACGTCGGCGAACACCTTCCGGGCGGAGGACATGGTTGCGGTGGCCTCATGGTAGAGCTTCGGGTCATTGACGAATAGCCCGAGGGTACCCTGGCCCTGGTTGACCTTGCTGACGATTTCATCGAGTTGGTCGAAGCTTTTTCGCATACCGCCCTCCTTGCTCACCAGCGTGTCGCTAATCCTGGCCAGGTTGTCCAGGAGTTTTTGCAGGTTCTCCAGGCTGGGGCCCATCTTGGCTAATAATTGGGTCATGTCCAGGGGTTCAATGGAGGCCACCGGTCCATTCGGGGGAATGGCAGCTTTGCCGGGGGAGCCCGCCGAAAGGTCCAGGCTCTTATCCCCCAGCAGGCCCATAAAGCCGATGGAGGCTTGGGAATCCTCCCGGATTTGGTCGCTGTATCTCCTGATGACATTAAAGGTTACCTTGGTATTGCCGGCGGGCTCGATGGTAATCTCTTTGACGGAGCCCACTGCCACCCCGGCCAGGAGGACCTCGGAGCCGGGTTTGAGCCCGGAGACGTTTTTGAAGGTCGCCTGGTACTCCACATAACTCTGAAAGAGTCCTTCCTGGCGGGCGATGATCAGCACCATGATGAACAGGGCCGTCAGGGAAACTATCACAAAGAAGCCCACGATGGTTTCATATCTATATTTTTGGGAGATCATCTTGCCGTATCCTCCTGGGGCGCCTGCTTATGGAGAAACCGCCGGACCTCCGGATGGGAAGACCGGATAAATTCCTCAAAGTTGCCTTGAAAGGCCCATTCCCCCTCAAACAACAGGACCAGGCGGTCGGCCACCCGCTCCAGCAGGCGCAGGTCGTGGGTAACCACCACGGAGGTGACCTTGAGAGCCTGCTGCAGGTCCCGCATCAATTGGCTGATTTCGTCCCCGGTGATGGGATCCAGGCCCGCGGAGGGTTCATCGTAGATGATAATCTCCGGGTCCAGGGCCAGGCTGCGGGCCAGGGCGGCCCGGCGCTGCATGCCCCCGGAAAGTTCGCCGGGGTCCATGGCCTCAGTGCCGGCCAGGCCCACCTGCTCCAGCTTTTCCGCCACCCGCCGGGCAATCTCGGCCTCGAGCCAATGGGTGTGCTGCACCATGGGGAAGGCCACGTTCTCCCCCACGGTCATGGAATCGTACAGGGCCGAGCCCTGGAAGAGATAGCCGGTCCTGAGGCGCAGTTCTCGCCAGTCGGCGTCGGCTTTGAAACTGCTGAGTTTCACCCCGGCCACCTCAATGGAGCCCCGATCGGGAGTGGCGAGGCCCACCAGCATGCTGGTCAGCACGGTCTTGCCGGAGCCGCTGCGGCCCAGGATGACCATGGTCTCCCCGGGGAAGACCTGCAGGTCCACCCCGCGGAGCACCCGGTTATCCCCATAGGCCTTATGAACGCCGCCATAGGATATCAACGGGGCGCCGGGCGCCGCCGTCAGGACGGGTGCCTCCACGCCATCAGGAGGAGGGGAAGAGGATGATGGTGAGTTTGGTGAGGAAGACATCGGAAATCAGGATCAGGATGATGGCCGCCACCACCGAGGTCTTGGTGGACTGGCCAACCCCAAAGGTGCCGTGTTGGGTGGTATAGCCGTGGAAACAGGCCACCGTGCCGATGATCATGCCGAAGACGCAGGTCATGCCGATTCCCGGCAGCATGTCCCGCAACATCAAGTACTTGATGGTCAGGGTGTAGTAGAAGGTGGGGGTCATGCCCACCTGGAAGACACCGATGCACATTCCTCCCAGGATGCCGATGAGATTGGCAATGGTGGTCAACAGCGGCATCACCAGCATGCAGGCGACGATGCGGGTGACTACCAGGTACTTCATGGGGTTGATTGCCGAGACGGTGAGGGCGTCGATCTGGTTGGTGACCCGCATGGAGCCGATCTCGGCGCCGATGCCGGCGCCCCCCCTGGAGGCCAGCATGATTCCGGCCAGCAGGGGGCCCATGCCGCGAAAAAAGGTGTAGGCCACCGTGGTGGCGATGTAGTTGGCCGCCCCGAACAAGGTGAGGACGACGATCCCTTGCATGGCCAGCACCAGCCCCATCGCGAAGGAAGCCACCGCTACCAGGGGGAAGGACCTTACTCCCAGTTGGAACATCTGGGCGATGATCTCCCGGAAGAACCAGGGGGGGTGGGGCAGGGTGCGGCAGGCCTCCAGGAAAAACAGGGTCAGGTCCCCCAGGTAATCCACGAACTCCACAACCTTATGGCCGGTCTGGTAAAAAAACCGGTAGCGCATGAGAGGCCCGCCATCCGACAAGTTAGTATTAAGATATTTAAATTAAACAAATATCCGGGTGGTGTCAAGGAGGAAGGCCCGGCCTTCCGCCCCGCGGCCGGCGCCGCGCACCGGGGGAGGGCGCCCGGCAGGGATCGCGGCTTTAGCCTGGAGGGCCACTTCCCGCCGCCCCAGGGCCATCCCTTATAAATACTCCCAAGGGGATGGCCAATTTATGATAACAATTTCGTAATAATTTTGCTTGCCTTTTCAGTTGAAATCCACGAAAATGAAACAACAGTTATTCATTAAAT
>CAWIDL010000008.1:0-48794 GCA_963834795.1 uncultured delta proteobacterium
GACATCTACCCCCAGGTGGACTGGCCCCTGCAACTGGAGTACGCCGAGCAGCTGCGCCTGGGCGCCCGGGAGTACGAATTGGTGAAGGTGTAGCACTTCCGTATCTTGGCGTTCTTTGGCCTGGCGTGAGATTTTTCACGCCAGGGCGCAAAGACCAAACCTTTAAGGAATAAAGATGATGCTGCCCATCGGACCCCTGATGATCGAACACCGCCTCATCGAGCGCCTGATTGCCCTCATGGGGCAGGAGTTGGCCCGCCTCAAGGACAACATCGCGGTGGCGCCGGAGTTTGCCTTTGTGGACCCGCTCTTCATCGACACCGCGGTGGATTTCACCAGGACCTACGCCGACCGCTGCCACCACGGCAAAGAGGAAGGCATCCTGTTCGCGGCCCTGGCCGGCAAGGACCTGACCCCGGAGCACCGGCAGGCCTTGGAGGAATTGATCCAGGACCACCTCTGGGCCCGGCGGACCACCGCCTCGCTGCTCCAGGCCAAGAATGACTATCTCCTGGAAAAAGCCGGGGCCCTGGAAGACCTCCTGCTTCATCTGGAGGAGCTGGCGATTTTCTATCCCCGCCATATTGAAAAGGAAGACAAGCACTTCTTCCTGCCCTGCATGAACTATTTCAGCGAGGCCGAAAAGGCCCAGATGCTGGAGCGCATGTGGGAATTCGACCGCAAGTTGATCCATGAAAACTATCGCCGCCTGGTGGAAGCCCTGGAACACGGGAAGGCCTGCAAGGCATGTAAATAGGCGCTCTTTGCGGGTAGCCACGCAACCAGACCGCCCCCCTGACCAGGAATTTAAGGGGCGACCCAGCGGGTCGCCCCTACTTATGGGGGTTGGGTGGGGGGCTTGGGGGGAGGGCAGGGGCCGTCGGCCCCTGGCCCTCCCCCCAATAAAATCTTTTTTTAGGCTGGGGCCGAAGGCTCCAGCCTAAAAAAATGATACTATCAATATATGGTCTATTTAGTCGGGGCGGGGCCGGGGGATCCTGGTCTGATCACGGCCAAGGGGTTGGCGGTGTTGCGCCGCGCCCAGGTGGTGGTCTACGACCAGTTGGCCAGCCCGGAGCTCCTCAAGGAGGCCCCGGCGGAGGCGGAGATCATTTACGCCGGCAAGCAGGCGGGGGCCCATACCCTGCCCCAGGAGCGGATCAACGAGATTTTAGTAGCCAGGGCCCGGGCCGGACTTACCGTGGTGCGCCTCAAAGGCGGCGACCCCTTCGTCTTCGGCCGCGGCGGTGAAGAGGCCGAGGAACTGGCCAAAGCCGGCGTCCCCTTTGAAATCGTGCCCGGGGTGACCGCGGCGGTGGCGGTGCCGGCCTATGCCGGCATCCCGGTAACCCACCGGCGCTACACCACCCTGGTGACCTTGATCACCGGCCACGAAGACCCCGACAAGGAGGCCAGCACCATCCCCTGGGAGGCCCTGGGCCAAAATCCCGGCACCCTGGTCTTCCTCATGGGGGTGAAGAACCTGCCGGAGATTTGCCGGCAACTGGTGGCCAGGGGCGCGATCCCCGGACCCCGGCGGCGCTGATCGAAAAGGGCACCACCCTGGCGCAGCGCACCGTGACCGGCACCCTGACCGACCTGGCCCAAAAGGCCCGGAAGGCGGCCATCCAGCCC
Source organism: uncultured delta proteobacterium (assembly GCA_963834795.1). Taxonomy (GTDB): domain Bacteria; phylum Desulfobacterota; class Desulfobaccia; order Desulfobaccales; family 0-14-0-80-60-11; genus JAPLJC01. Next base: position 1,636 of record CAWIDL010000008.1, read on the forward strand.
CCGGCGATCTTAGTGGTGGGCGAGGTGGTGGAACTGCGGCAACGCCTGCAATGGTGGGAGACCCGACCCCTGTGGGGCAAGACCGTGGTGGTGACCCGTTCCCGGCAGCAGGCCAGCAAGCTGGTGGCTCTGCTGGCCGCGGCCGGGGCCCGCGTTCTTCCGGTGCCCACCCTGGAGATCGGTCCGCCGGACGATTTTGCTCCCCTGGATGAGGCCCTAACGCGCCTGGACCAATTCCACTGGCTGGTTTTCACCAGCGCCAACGGGGTGGCGGCCTTCATGGCCCGCCTGTTTGGCCAGGGAAAGGACGTGCGGGTCCTCGGCCAGGCCAAGATCGCCGCCATCGGTCCGGCCACCGCCCAGGCCTTGGCGGAGTTTGGCCTCAAGGCTGACGTGGTGCCCAGCGCCTTCAAGGCCGAGGTATTGCTCCAGGCCCTGTCGCCCCTGGTGGCCCCCGGCAGCCGCATCCTGCTGGCCCGGGCCCAGATCGCCCGTGAGGTGCTGCCGCAGGGGCTGGTCCGGCTGGGCGCAAAAGTGGATGTGGCGCCAGTTTATAAATCGCGGCTCCCCCACGAGATTCCCCCTGAGGCCGAGGCCACCCTGAAAGAAGGCCAGGTGGATATCCTCACCTTCACCAGCTCCGCCACGGTGCACAACTTCGCCCGACTCCTGGGCAAAGAAAGGTTTCAAGTCCTGGCCGCCAAGTCAGTGGTGGCTTCTATCGGGCCGATTACATCGGCCACCCTGAAGGAATACGACATCACTCCCCAAATTGAGCCGGGCTCTTATACAATTCAAGCTTTAGCTGAAGCAATTATTGATTATTTTTCTAGATAATGATTCTTTGTAAGGAGGCGAAGATGGATGATTTAAATAAAACTATTGATAAGCTTAAGGATATAATAAATGATAAAAATTGCGAACATATGAATAAATCTACAATTAAAGGGTACTTAGGTGAATTAATTGTAAAACGCAAGTTAATGAAAGAGGGGATACCGACTAATAGTTTAGGAAATCAATCTGGCTATGATTTAGAATATAAAGATGATAAGATTAAAATAGATGTCAAACTATCTTTGTTAAAAAATGAGTTTAAGTTAAATAGTTACTATTGGGGATGGGCACTTAAACACGAGAGTAAAAAAGAAATTAAGGCTACCCATTTTGTTTGTGTAGCTCTAAATAACAATTATGAAGTAGAAGCTTTTTATGTAATAAATGCAAAAAATTGGCGCGAGCGCGCAACCGAGTTTCCCGAAGGAATTAAACAATTTTCAAAAGTGGAACGTGGTTTCGGAATTTATCCTTCAAATTTAGCTGAAATTAAGGACCCAAATATTAAGGATTTTTTTAATAAATCTGAAACATTGGTGCGAGAAAAAAAGTTAGTAATTAAAGTAAAAGCATTGGCAAGTATAAATGATGCAATTCAATTGATGAGATAATAATAGCAAATATCATTTCTATAGCTTAATAAACAATTAATAATGCCACTAACCTATAAAACTGTTTCTCACACTTCTCGGCGTATCGATTATCAGCGGGAGCTCAATCACGCCCAGTATCAGGCGGTCACTACCCTGGACGGCCCGGTGCTGGTCATTGCCGGGGCGGGCAGCGGCAAGACCCGCACCCTGGTCTACCGCCTGGCCTACCTGGTGGAGCAGGGGGTGGACCCCGGGGCCATTTTGCTCCTCACCTTTACCCGCAAAGCCGCCCAGGAGATGCTGTCCCGGGCGGTGCGGCTGCTGGACCGGCCCCTGGCGCAGGTCACCGGGGGCACCTTCCACAGCGTCTGCTACCAGTGGCTGCGCCAATACGGCGACCGGGTGGGCTACCCCCACGGGTTCACCGTCATGGACCGCGGCGACCAGGGCGACCTTCTGCAGATGCTCAAGGAGCGCTACGGGTTCAAACACCCGGCCGGCGCCTTTCCCCGCAAGGAGACCATGGCGGAGATCTTCAGCGCCGAGATCAATAAGAACGCCTCCCTGGAATCGCTGCTGGCCCGGGACTATCCCCAGTTTCAGGAGCGGCGGGAAGAACTGGCCAAGATCCATGCGGGCTACCGGCAAGAGAAGCGCCGCCAGCATCTGATGGACTATGACGACTTGCTGGTGGAGGGCCGGCGGCTGCTGGAGATGCACGCAGACGTGCGCCGCCAGTTGTCGGAGCGTTTCCGCTATCTGATGGTGGACGAATACCAGGACACCAACCATCTGCAGGCGGAATTGGTGCGGCTGCTGGCCTACAGCCACCGCAACGTCATGGCCGTGGGGGACGACTCCCAGTCCATCTACTCCTTCCGGGGCGCCGATTTCCGCAACATCATGGACTTCCCGCGGCTGTTCCCCGGGACCCAGATCATCAAGCTGGAGGAGAACTACCGCAGCACCCAGCCCATCCTGGACCTGGCCAACGCGGTCATTGCCGGGGCCCGGGAAAAGTACACCAAGTGTCTGTTCAGCCTCAAGCCGGACGGCCATCGGCCCCGGCTCTTCCGCGCCGCCAGCGAAAACGAGCAATCCCGCCTGGTGGTTTCCCAGATACAGGAGCTGCAAAGACAGGGCCTCCCCCTGAGAGAGGTAGCGGTGCTGGTGCGGGCCGGTTATCATTCCTTCGACCTGGAGATCGAACTGGCCAGGGTTGGCCTTCACTTCATCAAGGTCGGCGGCTTCAAGTTCGTGGAAAGCGCCCACATCAAGGACATCCTGGCCTATCTGCGGGTCCTGGCCAACCCCAAGGATGCCCTGAGTTGGCACCGGCTGCTGCTGCTGGTGCCGGGAGTGGGCCGCCAGGCCTGCGCCAAATTCGATGCTCAACTGGCTAATAATTTTACCCTGGCAGCCGCCCTGGAGTGGCTCCGGAACCAGCGCCGCCCGGCCCAGCTAGCGGAGCTGGCCGGGCTGATGCAGCGCCTCAATGGACCCGGCCAGGCCCTGGTGGCCCTGATGACCCAGGCCCTGGAGTTCTATGAACCCCTGGCCCGGGGCCGCTATGATGACTATCCCAAACGCATGAAGGACCTGGAACACCTGCTGGCCATTGCCAGCCGCTATCGCAGTCTGCGGACCTTCTTGAACGACCTGACCCTGGAGCCGCCCGCCAGCGTGGCCGAGCTGACCCCGCCCCCCCAGGATTACCTGACCGTCTCCACCATCCACTCCGCCAAGGGGCTGGAATGGGAGGCGGTCCTGGTCCTCTGGGCCGCGGAAGGCCGCTTCCCGGGCTCCTACTCCCAGGAGCGGGAGGACGAAATGGAAGAGGAACGCAGGCTGATGTACGTGGCCATCACCCGGGCCCGGAAATACTTGGGGCTCGCCTACCCTGCCATCGGCTATAGCCGGCAGTTCGGGATGACGCTCAATTCGCCCTCCCGCTTCATCGCCGACATCCCCCGCGGCCTGCTGGAACCCTGGCGGGTGGAGGTGGAGGAGAGGTGAGATGAATGTGGGGGGAGGGCAGGGATTTCATCCCTGCCCTCCCCCCACACCCCCCTCCCAACCCGTATAAGGGGCAGTGGAAGTCGGGCTAAAGCCCGGCTTCCATTGCCCGATGGGTATTGCTAACATTAAGAAGTCTTGTAGATTTTATTTGTCTCCTGTACCACGAAGCTCGCAAAAGAGATCATCGAATTTGCCGAAAAGAGGAACCGGGCATGGAAAAAGCCTTCGATCGGGAGTTAATCACCAAGTTTAAGGCGGTCCTTCAGGGGCCGGATGCCGATCTCCTGATTCGCTTCGTGGACCTGCTCTATCACCGGGACGAAGTTTATGACGACGAACCGTTGACCGAAGAGGATTGGGCCGCCATCCGGGAAGGAAAGGAGGCTATCCGGCGAGGAGAGTTTATCTCCCTGGAAGAGTTGGAGAAAGAGCTGGGGTTATGAGCTATACCCGCCATCTCGCCAAACCCTTCCTCAAAAGCCTCAAATCTCTGGATCAAGCCACTATCAGGCGCATTCAGCAACGATTACAAGAACTGGCGAACAACCCCTTCGATCCCCGCATCTCCGGGCCGGTGGAAATGGAGCAGGGCGAACGCAAGTCCAGAGTGGGCGCCTGGCGCATCTTTTACGAAGTGAACGAAATAAACCGCATCATAGATATTCTTGCCGTTCGCCCCAGACAAATGGCTTATAAGAAGAAACGATAAGGGAAATTTCGGAAAGATACCTTTGGGCAGGAAACCACGCCATGGCCAAATGGGAACCGGCTTACTTAGAGACGCATCGCCGGGGGCTCTTAGAGCCGAAGATCGCCGCGGTCTACGACATCTTGAATCAGTGCACCCTCTGTCCCCACAATTGCCTGGTGGACCGCCATCACGGGGAGCGGGGCCTGTGCCGCACCGGCGATCTGCCCGTCACCTCCTCCTATGGCCCCCATTTCGGCGAAGAAGACCCCCTGGTGGGCCGCCGCGGCTCCGGCACCATCTTTTTCACCCATTGCAATCTTTACTGCATCTTCTGCCAGAACTATGAGATCAGCCACGGCGGGGAAGGGGAGGAGGTCTCCGTTGCCGACCTGGCGGCCATGATGCTCTCCCTTCAGCAGCGGGGCTGCCACAACCTCAATTTCGTCACCCCCAGCCACCAGGTCTCCCAGATCCTGGCGGCCCTGTCCCTGGCCATTGGCGGCGGCCTGAATCTGCCCCTGGTCTACAACACCGGCGGCTACGACGCGGTGGAGACCTTGCGCCTGCTGGACGGGGTGATGGACATCTATATGCCGGATTTCAAATTCTGGGACCCCAAGGTGGCCGCCGACCTCTGCCAGGCGGAAAACTACCCCGAGATGGCCCGCCGGGCCCTGAAGGAGATGCACCGCCAGGTGGGGGACCTGGTATTGGATGACACCGGGGTGGCCCGCCGCGGCCTGCTGGTGCGCCACCTGGCGCTACCCGGCGGCCTGGCCGGCACCCGGGAGATCATGGAGTTCCTGGCCCGGGAGATTTCTCCTGACACCTATGTCAATGTCATGGGCCAGTACCGCCCCTGCGGCCGGGCCTCCGCACACCCATTGCTGCGGCGACCCCTCAGCGCCGGGGAACACGCCGAGGCCCAGGGCCTGGCCCGCGAATCAGGCCTCACCCGCCTGGACCGCCGGGAGAAATTGTTCCGGTGGTTGGAATGAGGATGAGAGGGAGGGGCTTGAGGGAGGGCAGGGATCTTTTATAATTTTGGTATTTTTTCAGTGGTGGCCAGCAAGTTTTTGCATTGGTCATCTCTGGTTCCAAGCTCCTGCTTGGGCAACATAGCGTAATAAAAAGATATTATCTTGTCGATCAAGCCTGCCAAGCAGGAGCTTTGCCTAAAAGTGGGTTCCCAAGCCGGAGCTTGGGAACCAGAAACTTCATTTGACGCCATTCATTTTAAAATATACGAATAAGCTTTCCATCATTGAGATATCTTGGTGGCTCCCTGTGCTGGCGCAGGCTGAAGCCTGCGGCCACATTTTTCATCTTTCCTTTGAGCCAGCAATGCAAAAAACCTTGCCGGACACTACTGATTTTTTGTATTTTTTTTATCTTTGGTAAGGGCCCCTGGCCCCCCCAAAAACTAAACTCCAAGGTTTAATATGGCCGCAGACATTTACGCCATCGGCGACATTCACGGAAATCTGGACCTGCTGCAGCGTCTCCTGGAAAAGATCCAGCCTGACCTGGCCAGGGACCAGTTGGTTTTTATGGGAGATTACATCGACCGGGGGCCGAACCCCAAGGGGGTGGCGGATTACGTCCTGGGTCTTAAGAGACTGGCGAATCCACAGCAGATCATCTGTCTCAAAGGCAACCACGAGGCCATGTTCCTCAATTTTTTGCAGGGCCGGGACCTGGAGCTCTTCCTGTTCAACGGCGGCATAAGCACCCTGCGGGACTATTGGGGCGAGGATTGGGATAACCTGGAGCAGTTGGTGCTGCCCCCGGAGCACCGTAAATTTTTCGAGGAGCTGCGCCTCTATTATGAGACCCCGGATTACCTCTTTGTCCACGGCGGCCTCAAACCCGGGGTCCTCCCCGCGGAGCAGGATGAAGAAGACCTGCTGTGGATTCGGGGGGATTTCATCGCCTCCATGGAAGATTTCGGCAAGAAGGTGATCTTCGGTCATACCCCCTTCCAGCAACCCCTGGTGATGCCCAACAAGATCGGCATCGACACCGGCGCCGCCTACGGCAACCGGCTCACCTGCCTCAAACTCCCCCGGGAAGAATTCATCTCGGTGGGCCATGAATCGGGCGGCTGAGATCTGATTAAGTCCGGCAGGCGCAGGGGCACGGCTGGCTGCGCCCGGCGGGCAGAGGCAGGCTCCCTGCCCCAACCAACGCCGGCGATGAGAGGTGAGCGGAGTTATTATTTTTTTTCACCCCTAAGGCGCGCCATGGTCTCCTTAAGCAGGCTCTGCACTGCCTGGATATGCCCTTCATCCCGATAGCGCTGCCGCGGCCAGAAGAAGCCCTTCAAGCCGTCCCGGCGCCGCCGGGGCACCACGTGGATGTGCAGGTGGGGGACGCTTTGGCTGATGCGGTTGTTGATGGCCACGAAGGAGCCTTCGGCCAGCAGGCCCACTTCCATGGCCCGGGCCAGCAGCGCCGCGTCGGCAAATAGGGGTTTCAGGAGGCGGGCCGGCAATTCCGGCAGGGTCGGATAATGGCTCTTGGGCACCAGCAGGCTGTGCCCGGGGAACAGGGGCTTGTGGTCCAGGAAGGCCAGGGAGAACTCGTCCTCGAACACCACGTAGGCGGGCAGCTCCCGGGAAATGATGCGACAGAATTTACAGGGTAATTCCATGGCGGCTATCTAGGCTTTACACAGGCGGGACGCCTATGCTACCTGGACTTGGTAGCCTGGGCCTCTGGCCTGCGTGAACTAAACTCCCATTTTCCTGCACTGGCGGGCCGCACTCCCCTTCCCGGAGCGGACTTGGAAACTTGACAGGCACCCCTCAGTACAGTAATTTAAGCATGTTTGGCGAACTCTGGGTCTGGTCCAGGGTACCCCAAAAGCTTCGCCTTTTCCAAAAGAATCAGCAGTCCCGGGCAAAAAGGAAGTCGCGGCCCGACCGTGCCCTTTACCTCGGCCTCCAAGGAGATCTCGAGATGCTGCGAGCTGTGCGCCTGAAATTTTTTCTCCTCTTTAGCCTCACCGTCTTGGCCGTCATCTTTGTGCTGCCCTCCGTGAGCGGTGAGTTGCCGGGCTGGTGGGAGCAACACGTCAGCCGTGGTCTGCATCTCGGGTTGGATCTGAAAGGGGGCATGAACCTGATCCTGCAGGTGGACATGGACCAGGCGATTAACAACTCCTTGAGCCGTGCCGGCGTAGAACTGAAGCAAAAGGCCGAAAAAGGGGGGATAGACCTGAAGCTGGGAGATCTGGCCCAGCAAGCCCTCCCCGTCACCCTGACCAACAGAGATGATCAGGCCGCCTTCCTGAGGCTGCTGAAAGAGGAGTTCCCGACGCTGGAAGTCGGCGAGCCCCAGCGCCAGGATAACCGCCTGGTCTTTGGCCTGACTGTCAAGCCCGAGGAAATCAAGCAGTTGCAAGAGCGCACCCTTTCCCAAAGCCTGGAGGTGCTGCGCAACCGCATCGACCAGTTCGGGGTCACCGAGCCGGTAATGGTGCGCCAGGGAACCGAGAACATCGTGGTGCAGCTTCCCGGCATCCAGGACCCCCAACGGGCCCTGGATCTCATCGGCCAGACGGCGCAGTTGGAATTCAAGCTGGTGGACGATAAGGCCGGCCTTGATCTGCCGGGACTGATTGACCAGGCCCTCAAGGAGGGCAAGCTGAAACCCGGCTATACCCGGGAGCAGCTCAATCAGGCCCTGGCCGACAAGATCCCCCCGGACGATGAGGTCTATATCGAAAAGAAGGTCAACAATGATACCGGGCGGCTGGAAAGGATTCCCCTGCTGCTGAAGAAAAAGGTTCTGATAACCGGCGCCGACATCAACGACGCCAATGCCAACAGCGGCGAATATAACGCCTATCTGGTCAATTTTGAGTTCAACAGCCGTGGGGCCCAGGAGTTCTCCCAGATCACCGAGGCCAACCTCCATAAACGCCTGGCCATCATCCTGGACAACGTAGTGCAATCGGCCCCGGTAATCCAATCCCGCATCGGAGCCCGGGGCCAAATCACCGGCTCCTTCACCCCCCAGGAGGCCCATGACCTGGCCATCGTCCTAAGGGCCGGGGCGCTGCCGGCCACGGTCAAGATCGTCCAGAATATCACGGTGGGCCCCACCCTGGGGGCCGACTCCATCAAGAAGGGCCTCACCGCAGGTATCCTGGCCACCATCCTGGTGGTGGGCTTTATGCTGTTCTACTATCGCTTCTCCGGACTGGTGGCCGACTACGCGTTGGTGATCAACATCATCTTCCTCCTCGGGGCCCTGTCCCTGTTCGGCGCCACCCTCACCCTGCCGGGCATCGCCGGCATCATCCTGTCGGTGGGCATGGCGGTGGACTCCAACGTCCTCATCTACGAGCGCATGCGGGAGGAGTTCCAGGCCGGCAAACCCCTGAAGGCCGGCATCGACGGCGGCTACGACAAGGCCTTCTGGACCATCATCGACTCCCACGTCACCACCCTGATCACCGCGGTGGTCCTGTTCCTTTTCGGCACCGGCCCCATCAAGGGCTTTGCCGTCACCCTGAGCCTGGGCGTCATCCTCAACCTGTTCACCGCCCTGTTTGGCACCCGGGTGGTCTATGACTGGCTGCTGATCAAGCGCTGGATCAGAAAGCTCAGCTTCTTCCAGCTCTTTGAAAAGCCCAACTTCGATTTCATCTCCTGGCGCCGCTATGCCTTCCTCATCTCCGGGGCGCTCTGCCTCCTGGGTCTCCTCGCCTTCGTGCAACTGAGCCGGGGCCACGGCAACCTGGGGGTGGAGTTCAGCGGCGGCACCCTGGTGCAGATGAAAGCCGCCCAGCCCTTCACGGTCGACCGGGTGCGGGAGGCCCTGGCCAAGGAAGGCTGGGCCCAAGCCGAGATCCAGCAGGTGGAAGACGGCAAGCAACTCATCATCAAGCTGAAAAAGTCACAAGAGTCGGTGGGCCAGATCTCCACCCGCCTGGCCGGGGTCCTGAACCAATCTTTGGCCGGCAACCATTTTGAGATCATCGGCAAATCGGAGATCGGCGCCTCCATCAGCCATGATCTGCGCAACAAGGCCATCGTCGCCATCATCCTCTCCATGGTGGGGATCATGGCCTATATCGCCTGGCGCTTCGAATTCATCTTCGGGGTGGGCGCCGCGGTGGCCACCCTCCATGACGTTCTGGCGGTCCTGGGGGTCTTCTGGCTGCTTAACCGGGAGATCACCCTGCTGGTGGTTACGGCGCTGCTCACCCTGGCGGGCTATTCCCTGACCGACACGGTGGTGGTCTTCGACCGCATCCGCGAGAATCTGGCCAGGCGCCGGGGCAAACTGGCCGAAATCATCAACCTGAGCGTCAACGAGGTGCTCTCCCGGACCATCATCACCAGCAGCACCGTATTCCTGGTGGTCGTCGCCCTGTTCTTCTTCGGCGGCGTGGTCCTCCGGGACTTCGCCCTGGCCATGATCATGGGGGTCCTGGTGGGCACCTACTCCTCGGTCTTTGTGGCCAGCCCCGTGGTCTACGCCTGGCGCCAAGAGGCGCGGCGAGTGGTGGTGAAGCGGGAAAAGGTCGTCGAACTGGCGGCCCAGAAACAGAAACGGGATGAGAAGAAGGCGGCCAAGGCGGCGGCCCCCAAGAAAAAAGGCGGCAAGAAGTAAGGGGAGAGTGTGATTTTGGGGGGAGGGCCAGGGAGCGAGGCTCCCTGCCCTCCCCCCAAACCCCCCTCCCCACCCGCATAAGGGCCTGGGAAGGCGGGCTGCGCCCGACTTCCCAGGCCGGAAAAAATTGGTGGCACAGGCGTCCCGCCTGTGCAGAAGTACCGGGGCGACTATTCCACATATTTTCCTTGGTGGCACAGCCTTTCCAGCCTGTGCCGGTGTATTTGGGCAATATGGATAGCTTTTTCTCCTTGCTGTATATACAAATCTTATGAAGAAAAAATATTACTCGGATTTGCAGCGTCTTCGAAGCCTGAAGGATGAGGAGATTGACACCTCCGACATTCCGGAACTGGACGCCTCCTTTTTTGAGAATGCCGTAGTTTCCATGCCCCGACCCAAGGCAACTGTGTGTATCCGCCTCGACCAGGACCTGCTGGAATGGTTTAAATCCAAGGGCAAGGGGTATCAAACCCGGATAAACGCCCTGCTGCGGGCCTACATGGAAGCCCAGCGGAACGCTTAAACCATGGTGGCAAAAACCGCAAACCGCAAACCGCAAACCGCAAACCCGGCACCAAGGCCGAAGGCCTTAGTGCTCTATGGCTACGGCCTCAATTGCGACTACGAGACCGCCTTCGCCCTGGACCTGGCCGGGGCCGAGGCGGTCCGGGTGCACACCACCGATCTTCTGGAGAACCCCGCGGCCCTCTGGAACTATCATCTGCTGGCGGTGCCGGGCGGCTTCAGTTGGGGGGATGAGCACGGCGCCGGGGTCATCCTGGCCCTCAGGCTGCGACTGGCCCTCGGTTCGGCCCTCCAGGAGTTCATTGAGGCGGGGCGCCTGGTGATCGCCATCTGCAACGGCTTTCAGGTCCTGGTGAACCTGGGGCTGCTGCCGGGGCTGGCGGGACGCCCGGGGGAGAGGTTAGCGGCCCTGATCCCCAACGATTGCGGCAACTTCCGGGACGCCTGGGTGCATCTTCAGGTGACCCCGTCCCACTGCGTCTTCACCCGGGGGTTGGATCACCTGGAGCTGCCGGTGCGCCACGGGGAAGGGAAATTCTTCGCCGCCCCGGAGGTGCTCCGGGAAATCCAGGACCGGGGCCAGATCGCCTTGAAATACGCCCTCGCCGACGGGGCCGAAGCCGCCGGGCGCTTTCCGGACAACCCCAACGGCTCGCTCCTGGACATCGCCGGCATCTGCGACGCCAGCGGCCGGGTCCTGGGCCTCATGCCCCATCCGGAGGCCCACGTCACTTCCTTCCAACACCCCACCTGGACCCAGGAGAAGGAAGCCTGGCGCCGCCGGGGCCAACCCTACCCCGGCCAGGAAGGCGCCGGCCTGGCCATCTTCCGCAACGCGGTACAGTATTTGGAGGGAAAGTTGTAGAATTTTAGGGGAGGGGGGCTTGGGGGGAGGGCAGGGATTTTTTGTAAGTATCCCTGGCCCTCCCCCCAAAATCTCAATCACCTCTCCAGCAAGCGCGGCAGCAAATCCGCCGCCTGTTCCAGCAGGAGCCCCGCATCCCGGGCGGCGGCCTCGGTGTAGGGGCGGGGCTGGTCCCCGGGGGTGCGGGAGTCGTAGAGGATGTAGGGGACCGGTTCCGGGCTGTGGGTGCGCAGGCTCAGGGGGGTAAAGTGGTCGCAGAGCACCAGGAGGCGATGATCTCCCAGGGTCTTTAAGCCGGCCAGAAGCGGCGCTACTATTTGGGCGTCGAAGTCCTCGATGGCCCTGAGCTTCAGCTCCAACTCACCGCTGTGTCCGGCCTCGTCCGGGGCCTCCACGTGCACGAAGACCAGGTCCCGCTGCTTCAGGGCTTCCAGGGCCGCGGCCACCTTGCCCGCGTAATTGGTATCCAGGAAGCCGGTGGCCCCGGGCACCAGGATGGGGGTCAGGCCGGCGTATTTGCCGATGCCCCGGATCAGGTCCACCGCGGAGATCACCGCGCCGGAGAGACCGAAGCGCTCCTTCAGGGTGGGGAGCTGCGGCGGCCGCCCCTGGCCCCAGAGCCAGATGGAGGTGGCGGGTTTTTTCCCCGCCGCCCGCCGTCGCCGGTTAACCTCGTAGTCCCTCAAGATCGGCCAGGAGGCCCGCACCAGGGCCCATAAGGGCGCGGCGGCCCCGGCCTCCATGAGGTGGCCCACCTCCTGGCCGCTCCAGTCATGGGGCGGATAGGTGCGCCAGGCCTCCCCCCCACCCTCGGCCCATACCAGCAGGTGACGGTAGCTGACCCCGGGGTAGAAGCGGCCCTCCCGGCCCAGGGCCGAATCCAGGACCTGGATGATCTCCCGCGCCTCTTCGCTGCTGATATGCCCGGCGGAGTAATCCTCCATGAAGATGCCGTCCGGATCAAAGCGCAGGGTCACCAGGTTGCAGCGAAAGGCCACCTCCCGGGGACCCAGGTCCACCCCCAGGGCGGCGGCCTCCAACGGGGCCCTGCCGGTATGGTAGCGGGCCGGGTCATAGCCCATGATGGCCAGGTTGGCGATATCACTCCCCGGGTCCATGCCGGGGGGGATGGTGCGGGCCAGGCCCAGTTCCCCCCGCCGGGCCAGTTCGTCCAGATTCGGAGTGGCCGCGGCCTCCAGCGGAGTCCGGCCCGCCAATTGGACCAGGGGGTAATCCCCCATGCCGTCGCCCACCAGGATTACGTATACCATCCTCAAGATTCTCGCTGGTTAAAGGGTGGCCTCCGTTTGCAAATCATCATTATCCTTGCCCAGGGTCTGTTCCAGGTAACTTTCATATTTATAGCGGTTTTCCGTAAAGCGGCGCTTCAACAGGACGGAGTCGATATTCCAGGTCCTGGACTTGGAAAGCCCGAAGAAGATGCGGCCATCCTTGGAAAAGCGGTATTCCCAGAGGTCGCCATGATGGTGCGCCAACAGCTGGGAATATTGGACCGCGCTCCGGGACGGAATAGCCGCTCCGGCCTTCAGGGCCTCTATGCCGGTATTATTCAGGGTGGCCAGGGCATCGGGAAGGGATGGGAAGATATGCGTGGAATTCTGGAGATCCAAGATATCTTGCAGGGCTCGCCGGGAGAAATGCAAGTTCCGATAAACCATATTGAGCCAGAGAAACTCCTGGGGCCTCCTAACCTTCTTTTTAGCAGGGTCGGGATAGTTCAACTCCTCCACTTCCTTTAAGGCCTCCAGTTCTTTCATCTCCTTGAGGATTCTCTCCCGGTCCAGTTCAATGACCTGCGTCTTTTCGAGGGCTTCATTTCTTGCTGATTCGGCTTCTTTCAGGCTTTCCTGCATTTTCTTGCTTTTCCTGGATTGATGTTGGACGGCCTGCTGCAGCGCCTCAATGGTGTCATTGGCGCCCCTCAGCCTGGCCTGGGCCTCTTCCTGGCTCCGGTCCAGGAGCTCCAGCCGCAGGTCCGCAGCCCCGATGTTGGTTTCCAGGTTTTGAATGCGCAATTCCCTGGCCTCCAGTTCAGATGCATACCGGCTTTCCCGAAGTTCCTGGGATTGTCTTTGATACCGGGCGGTTATGGCGCAAATGCCGGCAAACCCAACCAATACCATGAAATAGCTGAGCAGGCTAAAGGTAGAAACCGTATCGTAAGTGGGCAGCAGCCGACCCAGCCCCTGCGGCTCCTTCTCCACCAAATAAAGCCTGCCCAAGGCTGCCGACTCCACCCCGGAGACCTGCGAGGCTTGGGCACCGGTGTCCGGCCCGCGCAGACATGGTTGGGTGGCTGGATCCTTAAACAGATAATAGTATTTCTTGCCTTTCAGGAGGGCGGCGCCCCGGTTTCCGGGAGGCCAGGAGTCTGGGGCGTACTTGAGGTTTCCGGCCTTATCCGTGAGCACCACGGCGTAAGGTCCGAGATCGGCACTAAGGATCTCCTTAAGCAAATCCGGCCGCTGCTGCTCTTCCAAATAAGCAATGGCGTAAGGAAAGAGGCCACAGATACCCACCAGTTCCCGTTGGCCGGATTTGGCCAGGACCTCTCGCCGCATTAAATTATCCTGCCAGGAGCCGATTACCAAGATGGCAATGAACATTGCCAACCAGACCCCCAGCCAGATGATATACGGAGGTAAAACCTTGTCCTTCATTCAGCCGCTCTCAAACAGGCCCGGTTCCAAGAAACCATCGCGGGGCCGGGCGCCGGCCGGAGTCTGGAAAACCGGTCGGGCCGCGGCGCCCCCCGTCGGGACGAATCCATATGAACCGCCTTGCGCTCCTGAAAATCGCAACTATTATCGTAAACAATAATCTCAGGTTATTCATTTCTCCTTCCCAAACAGGAGCCCGGGAACCGGAAGCCCGGCGATCCGCCGGCGCCGCCCCTCAAATCCTGGCGGAGTGAAGGTGCGGGTCTTCGATGCGGTAAAAGATAGCCGGTGGGGAGACCACCGGCAGTTGGTCGATCATTTTGAGGGCCTGGCGGACGTCGGCCTCCCGGGCTTCGTGGGTGATCATGACAATGGGCACGGTGCACGCCACTTCCCGGCCCTTCTGGGTCACCGCGGCGATACTGATGCCGTAATTGCCCAGGATCCCGGAGACCTGGGCCAGCACTCCGGGGCGATCCAGGGCGGCGAAGCGGAAATAGTAGTTGGTCACCAGATCATTCAGGGGTTTGATGAGTCGGGTCGACTCCAGGGCGGTGCGGCAGCCCAGGGGCGGCACCCGGCCGGCGCCTCCCCGCATCAGGTTGCGGGCCAGGTCCAGGATATCGCTCACCACCGCGCTGGCAGTGGGCATCATGCCGGCCCCCTGTCCGTACAGCAAAATGGGCCCGGTGGCGTCGCCGGTGACATAAACGGCGTTCATGGCCCCGCTGACCCGGGACATGATGTGCTCCCTGGGGATCAGGGTGGGATGCACCCTGGCCTCCACCCGATGGCCATCGTCCCGGGTGATGGCCAGGAGTTTCAGGCGGTAGCCGAATTCCCGGGCGAACTGCAAATCCAGGGGGTCCAACCGGCTGATGCCTTCCACCGCGATGGCTTCCAGGTCCAGGCGGGCGCCATAGGACAGGCTCATGAGAATGGCCAGCTTATGGGCCGTGTCGGTTCCTTCCACGTCCAGGGTGGGGTCAGCCTCGGCGTAGCCGGCTGCCTGGGCCTCGGCCAGGGCCTGGCCGTAGGAAATGCCCTGTTGGGACATCTGGGTGAGGATGTAGTTGCAGGTGCCATTCAGGATGCCGAAGAGCTCCCGGATGCGGTTGGCGGCCAGGCCCTGGCGCAAGGCCAGGATGATGGGGATGCCGCCGCACACCGCAGCCTCGAAGGCGATCTCCACCCCTTTGGCCGCCGCGGCGGCCAGGAGGTCGTTGCCGTGATGGGCCAGTAAGGCCTTGTTGGCGGTGACCACGTGCTTGCCCCGCTCGATGGCGGCCAGGATATAGTCCCGGGCGGTGTTAAGTCCGCCGATGAGCTCCACCACGATGTCGATCCCGGGGTCATCCAGGATCTCCACGGCCCGGGAGGTGAGAAGCTCCCGGGGGACGGCCACGGTCCGGGGACGCTCCAGGTCCAGATCCGCTATCTTGGCCAGCACCAGGTCGGCGCCCAGGCGCCGGGCCAGCAGCTCCTTCTGCTCAATGAGGAGGCGCACCACCCCGGTGCCCACGGTGCCGAAGCCTATTACTCCCACGTTAACGGCTTTCATCTGCATCCTATGGTTCCATCATCAAAAATCCCAACCTATTTTGAACCAGGCGGGGCTCAAGCGGGATTTTGGAAACCAGAAGCAATGTTAGCACCAGCGCCCTCGGCGGTTCCGGAGCCGGCGAGGGCGCCGGCTCCACATTTTATTTTTCCGGCGCCGGCAGGCCCAATTCTTCGGGACTCTTGCGCAGCACCTGGCGGAGGCCACGGATGGCCTGGTTAGTGCGATGGACGTTCTCCACCAGGGCGAAGCGCACGTATTCATCGCCCCACTCCCCGAAACCCAAACCCGGCGAAACCGCCACCTTGGCCTCCCGAATGAGCATCAGGGTGAACTCCACCGAGCCCAGGTGCCGGAATTTCCGGGGAATCCGGACCCAGACGAACATGGTGCCCCGGGGCGGTTCCACCCGCCAGCCGATGTTGTGGAGACCCCGACACAGGGCGTCCCGCCGCTCTTGATAAATCGCCACCGTCTGCCGGACGCAGTCGTAGGGGCCGTTCAGGGCGATGATGGAGGCGATCTGGATCGGTTGAAAGACCCCATAGTCCAGGTAGCTCTTGATGCGGGTCAAGGCGTGGATCAGACGCCGGTTGCCCACCACGAAGCCCATGCGCCAGCCGGGCATGTTGTAACTCTTGGACAGGGAGAAGAGCTCCACCCCCACCTTCTTGGCCCCGGGCGCCTGGAGGAAGCTGGGAGCCACGTAATCGTCGAAGACCAGGTCGGCGTAAGCGAAGTCGTGGACGACATAGACGCTATACTTGTTGGCGTAGTCCACGATCTGCTTGAAAAATTCCAGATCCACGCAGCGGGTGGTGGGGTTGTGGGGAAAGGAGATGATCAGCATCTTGGGCCGCGGACGGATCAACTCGGTGAGGTTGTGCAGGTCATCAAAAAAGTCCCGGTCATGGGCCAGAGGAATGGACACCAGTTGGCCCCCGGAAATAACCACCGAGGCGGAATGGATGGGGTAGGTGGGGTTGGGCACCAGCACCACGTCCCCGGCCTCCACCGTGGCCAGCACCAGGTGCGACAGGCCCTCCTTGGCGCCGATGGTGGCGATGGCCTCGGTTTCCGGATCGATGTCCACCGCAAAGCGGCGCCTGTACCAATTGGAGATGGCCAGCCGCAGCTTGGTAATCCCGCGGGAGGCGGAATACCGGTGGTTAGCCGGCTTGCCCGCGGCCTCGATGAGCTTCTCCACGATGTGGGGCGGGGTGGCCAGGTCGGGGTTACCCATTCCCAAATCGATGATGTCTTCCCCTCGCCGCCGGGCCTCCATCTTCAGGGCGTTGACCGTGGCGAACACATAGGGGGGGAGGCGCTTCATGCGGGGGAATTCTTCTATGACCATGCAGGTCTCCTTCAGGCTAAGAGGGCGAGATTTCCAGAGAATTATTATCGCAAATGGCCGAGACTTGTCAAATAGCGATTTGCAGGGAATACCCGGTTTTACCTGAGGGCCCCCCGCTGGAGGTGGGACCCGGTCTTGACAAGGGTCTCTGGGATATTAATTTCGCTCCCATAAGGACCCAAAACCGATGCGCAAACCTCAAATCTTCTTGAATCTGGCCATCGCAGTAATCCTTTTTTTTACCGTCTCTGCGGCCTTGGCCAACCCCAGGTACCCTACACCCTCGGGGAGACCACCCTTACCGGGCCTGTCAAACTGGAGCTGCGGCGGCGGCCTCCCCCTTCCCTTGCCATTGCCGCGGCGATTGGATAGAATGGCGCCATGAACTGGCTGTTTTCCTTTTTCCTCAGGCTGTTCGTCTGTTTCCTGGCCGCCAAGTTCCTGGTGCAGGCGGTGGACCTGAACAGCCGGACTTACCTCTTGAGCCTGACGGCCCTGTTAATCATCAATGTTTACCTGTTTGAGATCCTCGTGTACCGGGATTGCCGCGCCCCCCAGGAGAGCCCTCCGGAAGCGGCCCCGAAGCAGTCCCCGGAAGAGCAGCCGTAATCTTCCAGCGGATCCTAAACGAGAACCCGGCGCCGCGGACTCTCGTTCAAGCCCGGAGAGGGCGGGCACATCGAAGTTTCATCATTTTTTCCTTGACACTAATTTTGTGAATGTTTTACCATTCTTTTGTTTTATATAAGGATAACTATGAAACTGCTACCCCTGCTGTCGGAAAGAAAAACCAGCCTCACGGAGCGGTGGCGGCATCGGCTTTTTGAGAGCTATCCTGCTGAGACTGCTATCTTTCTGAAAAAAGAGAAGGATCTTTTCGGCAACCCGGTGGGGCAGCGCCTCTCCCAGGGTCTCCGGGGGCTGGTGCAGGCGTTCCTGACGGAGATGGACCGGGACCAGGTCCTGGCCAGTCTCGATGAAATCCTGAGGATCAGGGCCATCCAGGATTTTGCCCCATCCCAGGCCCTGGCCTTCATTTTTCTGTTGAAGAATGTAATTCGCGAGGAACTGGCCCCAGAGCTTAAGGGCGGCCAATATTCCCAAGAACTTCAGGAGCTGGAGGCCCGCATCGACGGCCTGGCCCTGCTGGGCTTTGACGTTTACACCCAGCGCCGGGAGCAGCTCCACCAGGTCCGGGTCAATGAGATCAGGAACCGGGTCAGCGGCTTGCTGCGCCGCACCGGATTGTCCTTATAATGAGAGGCGGCGGCAAGTGGTAAACCCCTGGCAAACAGAGACGCGGTGAGGATATATGGATTTTTTTAAACGTCATTTCACGGTGGCCCTGGCGGCCGTCCTGGGGCTCGTCCTGGTGGCCTACCTCGGGGTCTCGGCCAACTTACAGCTTCTCTTCGGGGTGGTGGCGCCGTATCTGGCCGTCCTCATTTTCGTGGAAGGATTTATCTATCGCCTCCTCCAGTGGTCCAGGTCGCCGGTGCCTTTCCAGATTCCCACCACCGGCGGCCAGCAGGAATCCCTGCCCTGGATCGAAAGAAGCCTGGGCGACAAACTGGACAACCCCTACACCACCAGGTACGTGATCGGCCGCATGGCTCTGGAAGTCCTGGCCTTTCGCAGCCTTTTCCGGAACCTGCGCAGCGAATTGCGCCAAGACCCGGAACACCCCGGGGGGGCCCGGTTGATTCACTGGTCCTACAAATGGCTGTGGCTGGGGGCCATCGCCTTCCATTACGCCTTCCTGGTCATTGTGCTGCGGCACCTGCGCTTATTCACCGAGCCGGTGCCGGGCTTCATCCAACTGATCGACAACGTGGACGGCTTCTTCCAGTTCTTCACCCCGGTCTTTTACCTCAGCGGCGCGGTGCTGGTGGTGGCGGTCGCCTATCTGCTGGCCCGTCGCCTCACCAACCCCATGCTGCGCTACATTTCCCTGGCGTCCGATTACTTTCCCCTGCTGTTGCTCCTGGCCATCGGCATCTCCGGGATCCTCATGCGCTACGTCTATAAGGTGGACGTGGTGGCCGTCAAAGAGCTGACCCTGGGTCTGGTGACCCTGCACCCCAGGGTGCCGGCGGGCATCGCCCCCATCTTTTTCGTCCACCTCTTTCTGGTGAGCGTGCTCCTCGCCTACTTCCCCTTCAGCAAGCTGATGCACGCTCCCGGGGTCTTCCTGAGCCCTTCCAGAAACCTGCCCACCAACACCCGGGCGGTGCGGCACGTCAATCCCTGGAATTACCCGGTGAAGTTCCATCATTATGACGAATACGAAGATAGATTTCGGGAAGCCATGGTAGAGGCCGACATCCCGGTGGAAAAGGAGCTGGAGTAACATGGCCAAAGCTAAGACCAGGGTTCCAAAACCAGAGGAAATCTTACCTGGGATAAGCTATAAGACCCCCGCAAAGGGCTGGATGGACCTCAAGCCGGAATTCAAGCCGGGAACCTATTGCAATCCCGCTAACCCCAAGTGGGCGAAATGGATCGACTACCCATACCCCCGGGAATGGTCGGTGACCGATGAGAGCTGGGGTCTGCCCGCCGATTGGAAAGAGATCATCCTCCAGGGCATGGAAGACCGCCTCAACCGCTTCCGTTCCCTGAAGCTCTTCTTCGACATCTGCGTTCGCTGCGGCGCCTGCGCCGACAAGTGCCACTTCTTCCTGGGTACCGGGGACCCCAAGAATATGCCGGTGCTCCGGGCCGAGCTGATGCGCTCGGTATATAAGCGCTATTTCAAAACGGCGGGCAAACTCCTGGGAGAGCTGGCCGGGGCCCGGGACCTCACGGAAGAGGTGATCAAGGAGTGGTTCTACTATCTCTACCAGTGCACCGAATGCCGGCGTTGCTCCCTGTTTTGCCCCTATGGGATCGACATGGCCGAAATGACCATCCTGGGCCGGGAACTCTTGAGCTCCATCGGGGTAAACATCGAGTGGACCATGGCCTCGGTGGCCCAGTGCTATGACAAAGGCAGCCACATCGGCGCCCCCCCCCAGGCCATGAAGGACATGATCGACTTCTTCGCCGAGGAAAACGAGCGGGTCACCGGGGTCAGCACCCCGATCACTTACAACCGCAAGGGTGCTGAGATCCTCTTCGTGGCGCCCTCGGGGGACTACTTCGCCGACCCGGGCACCTATACCTTTATGGGGTACCTGCTGCTCTTCACTTACCTGGACCTGGATTGGACCCTGAGCACCTATGCGGCGGAGGGCGGCAACTTCGGCTTCTTCATGTCCCACGAGATGGGTAAACGCCTCAACGCCAAGATCTACCACGAAGCCAAGCGCCTGGGGGTGAAATATATCATCGGCGGCGAATGCGGCCACATGTGGCGCATCGTCAACCAATATATGGACACCTTCAGCGGGCCGGCGGATTTCCTGGAGGCGCCCAAATCGCCCATCACCGGCACGGTGTTCGAAAACGCCGCCAGCACCAAGATGATTCACATCTCGGAGTTCACCGCCGACCTGATCCGGCATAATAAATTGCAGCTGGACCCCCAGCGCAACGCCCATATCAAGCTGACTTTCCACGACTCCTGCAACACCAGCCGGGGCATGGGGATCTTCGAGGAACCCCGCTACATTATCAAGAATGTCCTGCCCGAAGGGCATTTCTTCGAGATGCCGCCCAACACCATCCGGGAGAAGACCTTTTGCTGCGGCAGCGGCAGCGGCTTCAACGCCGACGAATACCTGGAGACCAGGCTCCGGGGCGGGCTGCCCCGGGCCAACGCCGTCCGGTACGTGGCCGAGAAATACGGGGTGAACCATCTGGGCTGCATCTGCGCCATCGATCGGGCGGTGTTTCCCACCCTGTTGAATTACTGGGTCCCGGAGGTGGAGGTCACCGGCATCACCGAATTGGTGGGCAACGCCCTGGTATTTCCCGATGAGATAGAGCGCACCACCGACCTGCGGGATCGAGACCTGGTAGGCATTGGTTCGCCTGAGGAAGGGGAGGAAGCGGACTAGCCATGGAAGATAAATACCAAAACGAATTTGGAGGTTTCGCCGAGAAGCCCAAGGTCCCCAAGAAGTTCTATGACCTCAAATATATCCTCTTGGGCCTGGCCATCTTCTTCGGTCTGGTTATCTCCCCCATCTTGCCCAACCTGGGGAAGATCGTGGCGGCGCCATCCCCCAAGCTGGACACCCCGGCCATCCAAAAGCTGGCGGAGAAGGAGCGGCAGTGCGTGATGCCCACTCCATATATGCGGGCCAACCACATGCAGATGCTGATTGACTGGCGGGAAGCGGTGGTGCGCAACGGCAACCGGGAATTCATTAATCCCGAGGGCAAGAAGTTCACGGTCAGCCTTTCCAACACTTGCATGGAATGTCACTCCAACAAGACCAAATTTTGCGATCAATGCCACAACTTTGTCGCGGTAACCCCCAACTGCTGGGGTTGCCATCTGGATAAGGAGCAGAAGGTGGCGCAGGGGGGGGCTAAGTGATGGGTATAGACAGAAGGGATTTTATCAAACTAGCCGGTCTCTCCACCTTGCTGGGGCTGGGGGGCAATTCCGCCTTGGAATTGCTGCGGCCCGGTCAGGTGGCAGCCGCCCTGGAGGCGAAGCCGGAAGCCCTGACCGCCAAGAGATGGGCCATGGTGGTGGACATGCGCCAGCTGGACGAGCAAACTGCCCAGAAATGCACCGCGGCCTGCCACCAGGTCCACAACGTGCCCGATTTCGGTAATCCCATCGATCCCGCCATGAAAATCAGCGACGCGGATAAGGTCCGCTGGGAGATCAAGTGGACCTGGACCGCGCCTTATGACAACGCCTTTCCCGGGGACGAACAGGAGTATATGGACGAGAAGGTCAAGGACCTTAAGTTCCTGTTGCTTTGCAACCATTGCGACAATCCCCCCTGCGTGCGGGTCTGCCCCACCAAGGCCACCTTCCGCCGGGAGGACGGCATCGTGATGATGGATATGCACCGCTGCATCGGCTGCCGCTTCTGCATGGCCGCCTGCCCCTTCTCAGCCCGGAGCTTTAACTGGAAAGACCCGCGGCCTTACATCAAGAAAGAGTTCCCCGACTACCCCACCCGGGAAATCGGGGTGGTGGAAAAGTGCACCTTCTGCAACGAGCGGCTGGCCAAGGGGCTGATGCCCGCCTGCGTGGTAGCTTCCCAGGGGGCCCTGGCCTTCGGCGATCTCAGTGATCCCAAGTCCAAGGTGAGGGAGCTTTTGGGGTCCACTTTTACCATCCGGCGCAAGCCCTTCCTCGGCACTAACCCTCAGGTTTACTATATCGTGTGAGGTGGCCATGCTGGAAAATGCCTTTACCGGAACCAAGAGATATTATGGATTACTGGCCATTTTGGCGGGCCTCTTCGCCTTGGGATTCTTCTTCTATCTGAAACAGCTCACCACCGGCCTGGGCATCACCGGCATGGGCCGGGACGTCTCCTGGGGCTTTTACATCGCCCAATTTACCTATCTGGTCGGAGTGGCGGCCTCCGCGGTCATGGTGGTTCTCCCTTACTACCTGCACAACTACAAGGCCTTCGGCCGGGTCACCATCCTGGGAGAATTCCTGGCGGTGTCCGCGGTAATCATGTGTGTCACCTTCGTGATGGTGGACATGGGGCGGCCGGACCGGGTGCTCAACGTCTTCAAGTACCCCACTCCCAACTCGGTCATGTTTTGGGATATCATCGTCTTGAACGTCTATCTCCTGCTCAATATCCTGATCGGCTGGAACGTGCTGGAATGCGAACGCCATGACGTGCCGCCTCCCGGGTGGGTCAAGTTACTCATCTACGTCTCCATTCCCTGGGCGATCAGCATCCACACGGTAACCGCCTTTCTTTATGCCGGCCTGCCCGGCCGGGGCTACTGGCTCACCGCCATCATGGCCCCCCGCTTCCTGTCCTCGGCCTTTGCCGCAGGTCCGTCCCTGCTGGTGCTTTTATGCCTGCTGGTGCGGAAATACACCAGGTTTGACCCGGGGCGGGAACAGATCCAAAGCCTGGCGAAAATCGTCACCTACGCCACCTTGATCAACGTCTTCTTCTTTTTCTGCGAAATCTTTACGGTGTTTTACAGCCAGATCCCGGACCACCTAATGCACTTCAAGTACCTGTTTTGGGGGGTGGACGGTTTCGGCCGGCTGGTGCCCTTCATGTGGTTCTCCATCATCGGCATGACGATCGCCGCCCTGCTCCTGGTCAATCCGAAATTTCGCCGGGATGAAACCACCCTGGCGGCCCTGTGCGGCATGGTGATCATCACCACCTGGATCGACAAAGGACTGGGGTTGATGACCGGCGGCTTCGTCCCCAATCCCCTGGAGAAGATCACCGAATACTGGCCCACCGTGCCCGAGGCCCTCATCGCCCTGGGGGTCTGGGCCCTGGGCTTCTTAATTCTCACCATCCTCTACAAGGTGGCGGTCTCCATCAAGGAGGAGGTGCGGGCATAGCCGGGAGGGGCTTACTTAGTACCCGATTTCATAAATCGATAACGTATTTATTAACGGCAGGGAGCAAGTGATTAATTCCCCCTCACCCTAACCCTCTCTCCCATTGGGGGAGAGGGGATAAAGAATGAACCCCTGTAATACTCCCTCTCCCCCCGGCGGGAGGAGGGGGCTGGGGTGAGGGGGGCCGACAAGAAACATTACCGTATTTAAGAAATCATATACTTAAGTAAACGCGTTGGCTGAGGAATCGCATAATTTCGCAAGTGAGGTGTTTGGCACCTTACCAAAAACGTCGCCTTTCGGATCGACGTTTGATATCCGGAAAGAATCCTAAAGGGAGGTAAGTTTAATGGCCTGGCAGGTGGAAGTCGATAACGAAAAATGCACCGGGGACGAAGAGTGTGTCAATGTTTGTCCGACGGGCGTCTTCGAGCTGCAGGAAGGCAAGGCAGTCCCCATCAATGAAGAGGAATGCCTGGGCTGCGAGAGCTGCGTCGAGGTCTGCCCTTCCGGCGCAATTACCCTAACCGAAATCTAAAACCCGATTGATCCCTCGCCAAAAACGCCGGCCCGGTTTGCAGGCCGGCGTTTTTGCTGACGCCGCCGTTCTTTTCTAGGACTTGAAGGGATTTACCAGGTGGACCGGCACCGGGGAGTTGGCCAGCACCTTTTTGGCCACGCTGCCGAAATCGCTGCTCTTCTGGTCCAGATCATCATGGCCACGGCCATGGCTGGTGAGCACCACCAGGTCCGCCTTCTCTTTCTTGACGGCCTTGAGGATCTCGGTGGCCGCCTCGCCCTGCACCAGGCGTAATTCGATCTTGGGGCAGGCCTTCAACTTCTTTTCGCAGACTTCCTCCAGTTGTTGTTTTGCGTGTTTCAATTCCCATTCCTGAAAATGCTTCAGGTGCTCCGGGCTGGGATAGCTGCCATATGCGGGAAAATGGGCCATTAAATCTACCCCCACATAGAGGAGGACGACCTTGGCTTGATACTTTTCCGCCAGCGATTCCACGTGCTTGGCGGCTTTGATCGAATTTTTGGAAAGATCGGTGGGCCAGAGAATGGTATGCACTTCCATGGAAAACCTCCTGTCTGCGAGGTAGATGTTCCGGGGACATCACAGGCTGGAAGCCTGTGCCACTGGTTCATGCGAGCACTGAAGATGTGACCGGCAAGCTAAAAATATGGCCGCCTGGGCGGATGTCAAGGCCCTGGCGGTCTTGAAAGGTCTTCCGGGGGTCTTATTAAGTCTTAGGTATCCTTAATCTGCTTAAACATCCGCAGGCGGCCTCGAGGAGTCCCTGGACGGCCAAGGGCCCCATCTCGCCCCGGGAAAAAAGCAAGGGGCCACACCGGCCCCTTGATCCAACCCCGGAGGCCAGGCAGCACCGGGCAGACGAGGTCCCTCGGGTCTGATTTGCTCTCGTGTGCTTCCCTGCTCCCGGCTCAGGAGGTCGCCTTGCGGCGGAAGCCCCGTTCGCCCAAGCCCTTTTCCTTGGCCAGTTTCCGCCGCTGCTCCGAGTATTCCTTGCAGACCAGGGGGAATTTTTTGGCATCCAGGCCAAATCTGCGGAAGTATTCCGCCGGCATTAATTTATGGGCCTTGCGCAGGTGGGCCTTCAGGGTGCGCATCTTCTTGCCGCATTCCAGACAGACCACATACTTTTCTTTGACTACCTCATTCAGTGGAATGGTGGGTTTCTTGACTACCACCTCCGCTTCCTTGGCCTTTTCGGGTGCGCCGGCCACCGCCTCCACCGCAATTTCGCCTTCCAGGGAGGATAACAGCGTATAAAGGTCCTTGATCTCCTCCACTAATTCTTTAGGCGTCAATTCACTCATCGAGGCATGGGAAATGACAATCTGCGCGGTTAATTTCAATACTTCGCTAGCCATGAACAATCTTCCTCTCTTTTTTTTAGTTTTCCAGGTACCCGCTGATGGATTAATGGTGCAACAAACAGCACAATACCTATATAGTTAACTGTGATTTCCATTGTCAAGCAATTTTTTTATACGGAGTAACTTTTTTTGCGTCCTGCCATTCTATTTTGACTATTTCAAACCATACCGAACCCGCGTTTATTACTCACCATTTTTTTCCACTGGCTATCTTTTTCAAAACGGCGGGGTCGGTAATGGTTATCCTGCCCTTCTCCACTTCTATCACCCCTTGACTTTTCAATCGGGACAGAGTTCTGGACAAGGTTTCACCAATCGTTCCAAGATAAGCAGCCAGATGGGTCTTGGTGATGGGTAATTCGAAGGCCAGTCCTTTCTCAATCCGACCGTGCCTCTCCTGGCAGCGCTCTAAAAGGTAGCGGGCCAGGCGGGCCGATACTTCTTTTAAGGAAAGATCTTCCAATTGCCGGGTCAAGTGGAGCATCAAGCGGCTCAAGGTAGCCAACATATTCCGGGCCAGGGTGGGTGAGGCCGCCAGGTGCCGCAAGAATGGGGCTTTAGGGAAGAACAGGGTTTGACAATCCTCCAGGGCCATGGCGGTGGCCGGGTAGGAGGCGTCGCTGAAGACCGCGGCCTCGGCAAAGGTCTCTCCGGGGCCCACCAGCCTGATGATATATTCCTTGCCCTCCGGAGAGCTTTTCACCAGTTTGATATAGCCGCGGCTGAGGAGGTAGAAACCCTGGGCCTCCCGGCCCTCCAAGAAGATGGTGGCCTGACGGGCAAAGGCCTTGCTCACCGCCAGGTGCGCCAGGGCCTCCAGGTCCGCCTCCGGCACCCCGGAGAAGAGATAGACGTCCCGCAGGATCTTCTTTTTTTGCCCGGCTTCCTCTTTGCCCGTGTCCGCCACTGCGCCCTCCTCTCGCCCCGCACCCTCTCTGAGGTTATCTAAAATTTTGCCTGATTATCGTAAATAAATCAAGGCACTGGCCGGCCGCGTCGGCCAGCCGCGGATTACTGTTGACGCCATGAGGCTCCCTTTGGTAGATTTGAGACCTCTGCAAAAAACATGTAGAACAGCCGCCCTCGGCTAGAGGTGGCAGGCGAGGACCCCTGCTCTCCCCAACATCACCGGTTTCACGGAAGTTGGGGATAAATTTTAGGTTTTTTTCAGAGGTCCCGATTTTTCTTTGATCCGGGGTACTGGAGCCCGGGAAAACCGCCACCCCCACGCACAGGAGGGCCTCATGAGCCGGTATCCATGGCCGTTAATTATCCTAACCCTGGTGCTTGGCTGGGCCGGCTGCAAGCCCGCCCCGGAAAATGAAATCCGCCTGGGGGTCAATGCTGAACTCACCGGCAGCAAACCTACGGTGGGCGATTCCTGCAAAAAGGCGGCGGAACTCCTGGCCGCCCAGGTCAACCAGGAGGGCGGCCTGAAGCTGGGGGACAAGAAATACCTCATCCGGCTGTTCGTGGAAGATAACGAAGACAAGGCCGAGTCGGCCGCGGCCGCGGCCCAGAAGCTCATCAGCCAGGACAATGTCCTGGCCATCATCGGACCCAACACCTCGGGCAACGCCATCCCCGCGGCCAGCATCTGCGAAGACGCGGGGGTGATCATGGTGAGCCCCTGGTCCACCAACCCCAAGACCACCGAAGGCAAGAAGTTCATCTTCCGGGCCTGCTTCATTGACGATTTTCAGGGCCAGGTGATGGCCAAGTTCGCCCGGGAGACCCTCAAGGTCCAAACCGCCGCAGTGCTCTACGATGTGGCTTCGGAATACAACAAGGGCATTGCCGAATACTTCAAGAAAGCCTTTGAGGCCGCGGGCGGCAAGGTGGTGGCCTTTGAATCCTACACCAAGGACGACAAGGATTTCTCCTCCCAGCTCACCCTCATCAAGGCCGCCAATCCCGGGGTCCTGTTCCTGCCCAACTACTACAATGAAGTCCCTCTGCAGGTGCAGCAGGCCCGGCGCCTGGGGATCGTCTGCCCCTTCATCGGCTCCGACTCCTGGGGCAGCCCGGAAATCTTGACTCTGTGCGGACCGGAACTGGACGACTCCTACTTCAGCACCCATTATGCCCCGGATATTGCTACGGAAACCGCCCAGAAATTCATCCGGGCCTATGAAGTCAAATACGGCAAAAAACCCGATGACGTGGCCGCCCTCACTTACGACGCCGGGGGCTTGCTGTTGACCGCCATCACCCAGGCGGGGGTCCTGGATCGCCAGAAGGTGCGGGACGCCCTGGCCGGGGTGCAGCAATACGCAGGGGTGACCGGCACCATGAAATTCCATGGCACCGGCGACCCCATCAAGAGCGCAATGATCCTCCGCGTGAAGGATTGTAAGTTCACTTATTATTCCACGGTGCAGCCATAAAAGGCAGTTTTCGGTTTGCGGTTTTCGGTAACCACCAGGGATCACAGGAATCTCGCCGGTGCCCTATCCAGCCAAAGACTTAATGGTCTATTTCATAAATTCGATAACTAATCATAACTTTGCTGAACTAACTACTCCCCCCCGCCCGCCAAAGCGGGGGGAGGAGGCTTGTGGAAACCTGCCTTTTCCATGAAATTATGCCTCTTTAAACCTCTCTCCTTGACAAAAAACTCGGGCACGGTGATTAAAAACCCATGTTCCCAATCCTGGCGCAAAATGTCCTGAACGCCTTGCAACTGGGGAGCGTTTACGCCCTCATCGCCCTGGGCTATACCATGGTCTACGGCATTCTTAGCATGATCAACTTCGCCCACGGCGATATCTTCATGGTGGGCAGCTATCTCAGCCTGGCCGGAGCCCTCCTGCTGCTGGGCCTGCCCCTGGCCCTGCCCTCCTGTCTGGTGTTCACCGGGGCCCTGGCCTTCAGCATGATCCTCACCGCGCTCTTAGGGGTGACCATCGAACGCCTGGCCTACCGGCCGTTGCGCCGGGCGCCCCGGGTCTCCGCGGTGATCACCGCCCTGGGGGTGGGCCTGTTCCTGGAAAATTTCACCCTGGGCCTGTTGGGTCCGGAGCCCCGGCACTTCCCCTCTTTGATTACCATGGCCCCCTGGGAGGTGGCCGGCCTCACCGTTACTCCGCTGCAAGTGCTCATCATCCTGCTGGCCGGGGCCCTGATGATCCTCCTGGACCTCCTGGTGCGCCGCACCCTGCTGGGCATGGCCATGCGAGCCATCTCCTACCACCGCCCCATCGTGCCCCTCATGGGGGTGTCGGTTGACCGGGTCATCTCCGTCACCTTCGCCATCGGCTCGGCCATCGCCGCGGCCGGCGGCCTGATGTACGGTCTGGCCTACCCGGTGCTGGACCCCTACATGGGCATCCGTATTGGCTGGTGGGCCTTCATCGCCGCGGTGGTGGGCGGCATCGGCAATATCCGGGGCGCCATGCTGGGAGGCTTTATCCTGGGCACAGTGGAAGTCTTC
Organism: uncultured delta proteobacterium; assembly: GCA_963834795.1. GTDB lineage: Bacteria > Desulfobacterota > Desulfobaccia > Desulfobaccales > 0-14-0-80-60-11 > JAPLJC01. The sequence goes on from CAWIDL010000008.1 coordinate 30,194, forward strand.
ACCCCGTTGCTGCTGCCGTCTTCCACCTACCGGGACTTTGTGGCCTTCTCGCTGCTGCTGCTGCTCCTGGTCTTCAAACCCACCGGCCTCCTGGGCCGCCCGGTGTTTGAGAGGGTGTGAGGGAGTTATGGGGGGAGGGCCAGGGGCACATACAAAAAGCCCCTGCCTTCCCCCCAAGCCCCCCTCCCAACCCCCTTAAGGGGCCGGGAAGGCGGGACCTTCGGCCCCGACTTCCCGGCCAAAAGATTCTCCCTCTCCCCCCACAGGGGGGGAGAGGGCTGGAGTGAGGGGGGCCTATAAGGGCACGACGTGCCATGCATTTTAGGGAAAGGGTGACGAATTTTTGGCTAATGACAACTTCTGATACGCAAAAAAAACTCCTCATCAGGCTTGGCGTGGCCCTGTTGCTGGCGGTGGCCTGGGTCTTGCCGGACAGCGGGCTGCTCAACCCTTACGTGGTGCAGATTATGATGTACGTGGGGATCAATATGATCCTCACCCTGAGCCTCAATCTGGTTAACGGTTACATGGGGGAGTTTTCCGTAGGCCATGCCGGCTTCATGGGCATTGGCGCTTACGTAGCCTCCATCCTCACGGTGGCGGTGCTGCCCCGCTCCTGGTCGCCCTGGCTCTTCCCGGGGGTGTTGCTGACCGGGGGCCTGGCCGCGGCCGCGGCCGGCCTCATCGTGGCCTATCCCTCCTTTCGCACCCGGGGGGATTACCTGGCCATCGTCACCCTGGCCTTCAACATGATCGTCAAGAGTGTGCTGGAGAACATCGACGCCCTGGGCGGCCCCCGGGGCTACCTGGGCATGCCCCGCCTCACCAACCTCTTCTGGGTGGCGGCCTGGGTCCTGATCACCCTGACGGCGCTGCGCAACCTGGTGCACTCCAATTTCGGCCGGGGCATCATGGCCATCCGCGAGGACGAGATGGCTGCCAACCTCACCTCGGTGGACACCCGTCGCCTGAAACTTTACGCCTTCCTGATTTCGGCGTTTTTCACCGGGCTGGCCGGGGGCCTATACGCCCACCTGCTGCAGTTCATCAACCCCCGGAGCTTCTCTATTCTCAAGTCCACCGACATGCTGGTGATGGTCTACCTGGGCGGGGTGGGCAGCCTCACCGGCTCGCTTCTGGGCGCGGCCATCTTCACGGTGCTCATGGAACTGCTGCGCTTCCTGGGGATCTGGCGCTGGGTGGTGGGGCCGCTGCTCCTGGTGCTGTTAATGATCTTTAGGCCCCAGGGCCTCATGGGCTTCAAAGAGGCCCGCTGGCTCAGGCCGGCAGCATTATTTGCCGGAGAGGGCGAGAGCGTGGTAGACGATAAGCAGTGAGTAAGATACAAGGGTGGGCACTGCCCACCAAATCCTTTGCAAAGAACCGCCGGGGGCGGCGGTTCTACATTTTTTGTCCTCGTTCCCAATTTGTACTTGGGAACGAAGTTATCGCCCCATCTCAACCTGGGCACGAGATAAAGCGGTGAGCGGCGCCAGTGCTACCGCTGAAATGAAACCCATGACACCATTATTAGAAGTCATCGATTTGTCCCACCACTTCGGCGGCCTGGAGGCCATCGGCGATTTTTCCCTAACGGTGCAGGCTGGGGAGCTGGTGGGCCTCATCGGCCCCAACGGCGCCGGCAAGACCACTATCTTTAATCTGATCACCGGGGTCTTTCGCATCGAGGCGGGGCGAATTCGCTTTCAGGGACAGGACATCAGCGCCTGGGCCTCCCCCCGCATCACCGCGGCCGGCATTTCCCGGACCTTCCAGAACATCCGCCTTTTCAAGGGGTTGAGCGTTCTGGACAACGTCCGCCTGGGGGCCTTTGCCCAGCACCGCTACGGCCTTATCGGGGCCCTGGGCCGCAGCCGCGCCTTTAGGGACGAAGAGCGGCGCCTGAGCCGGCGGGCCTGGGAGTTGCTGGAACGCTTTCAGCTGAGCCGCTACGCCGAGACCCCGGCCCGGCACCTGCCCTATGGGGAGCAGCGCCGCTGCGAGATGGCCCGGGCCCTGATCAGCAGCCCCCGGCTGCTGCTTCTGGATGAGCCCGCCGCGGGCATGAACCATGCCGAGGCCGAGGAACTGATCCGCATCATCCGCGAGTTGAAAGACGAGTTCCGCTTGACCATCATCCTGATCGAGCACCAGATGCGGGTGGTCCTGAACCTCTGCCAGCGGGTGACGGTCCTGGATTTCGGCTGCACCATCGCCGCCGGCCCGCCCCAGGAGATCCAGCATCACCCCGCGGTCCTGGAGGCCTACCTGGGGCGGGACAGCTCCCTTACCGAAGAGGAGGCGATTGTCTAGGTGGTTAGGAGTTAGCGTAGGGTGGGCTCTGCCCACCATTTCCTTAAAGTGGCACAGGCTTCCAGCCTGTGATTTAAGGCAAAAGAACAAGGCGGATCCAATGATTCGCGCCTGGGTAGGGCGCCATAGCCTTCATAAATCTGGTAACGTATTTATTATTAGCGAGCAAATGATTAATTCCCCCTCACCCTAACCCTCTCCCCCATTGGGGGAGAGGGGATAAAGAGCCAACGGTTGGAATGCTCCCTCTCCCCCCGCCGGGGGGAGAGGGCTGGGGTGAGGGGGGGTCAACAAGAAACGTTGCCATATTTAAGAAATCAAGTACTCAGCCCTTTGCAAAGATCATGGGAAACCTTCAACAATGACCATGCCTCCCATCCTCGCGGTTGAAGACCTGTGGGTCTCATATGACCGCATCAACGCGGTGCGGGGGGTCTCTTTTTCCGTGGGGGCCGGCGAGATCGTCACCCTGATCGGAGCCAACGGCGCCGGTAAATCCACCATCTTGCAGGCGATTTCGGGGCTCTTGACGGTGGCCCGGGGACGGGTTTCCTTCCTGGAAGAGGATCTGCTCCGCCTTCCGGCGCACCTTCGGGTTAAGCAAGGGGTGGCTCATGTCCCGGAAGGGCGGGGCATCTTCGGCAACCTGACGGTTCTGGAAAATCTGCGCCTGGCGGCTTACCTGCGCCGGGACGGCCAAATCCAGGGGGACCTGCAGGAGGTCTTCCGCCTCTTCCCCCGCCTGGGGGAGCGGCGCCACCAGTGGGGCAACACCCTGTCCGGCGGAGAACAGCAGATGCTGGCGGTGGGAAGGGCCTTGATGAGCAGGGCCAGGCTCTTGCTGTTGGATGAGCCCTCCATGGGCCTGGCGCCCATGCTGGTGCGGGAGATCTTCCGGGTGATTCTGCGGATCAACCGCCAGGGGACCTCCATCCTGCTGGTGGAGCAAAACGCCAATCTGGCCCTGGAGGTGGCCCACCGGGCCTATATCCTGGAGACCGGGGAGATCATTCTATCCGGCCCGGCCAGCGAACTGCGCCATCACCCCCAGGTCATGGAGGCCTACCTGGGGGGGTAGGGGCGACCCGCTGGGTCGCCCCCGGCCTCTCAATCTTCTTCGATCTTCTCGATGTGGTGGACCCGGAGAAATAACCCGGGCTTTAGGGGGGAGAGCTCACCGTAGATCAGAATGGGGTCCAGGCGCTTGATCTTATACTGCTTCTCCTGCTCCGGGCTCAGGGCCGCCAGGTCGTAGTAGCTCTCCATTTTTTCCGAGGCGTAGATGGCAAACCATCTTAGCCGATACCAACTCACCGGGTAGCGGGGCAGGGTCAGGTAATTCCTCACCATGGCCGGATCATAGGTGAGATATTGCCAAAAGAAGGCCCGGACCCGGACCAGGTCGCCGGCCTTCAGGCCGGCCCGGGCGGGGTTTAGCAGCTCCTGATAGTCGATGGCTCGATAGGCCTGGGCTTCGAAGTTCCGGGCCGCCGGCCGCAGTTCGCCGCAGGCGCTCGCCGCCAGGCAGATGGCCAGGGCCAGCAAGATCCCTAAAAACCGCGCCCCCAGACCGGCGCCCCCGGCTGGTCCGGGACGGGCGGCCGCCGCTCTCCTCATCAATACGAGCTCCTGTTTCGAAAGATTAGCGCCGCACCTTTCTTCCAGCCGGCGCCACCCCGGCGGGACGCTTTTTTTGTAAAGGCGAGCCTGCCGCTAGCGCGCCGACAGAAATACGTGGGCCAGCACCCGGGCGTCCCCCAAGAGGTTGCTCAGCAGGCAGAATTCGTTGGGCTGGTGGGCGGTGTCGCTCACCGTCATCCAGACCGCGGCCGGCAGCCCCTGCTGGCGGAAAAAGGCGGCCACCGTGCCGCCGCCGATGCCTTGGGGGGTAGCCTGGCGGCCGTAGACTTCCCGGATAGCCCGCTGTAAGGCCAGGACCACCGGCGCCTCCGCCGAGGTGGGGGGGGCGCTGGGCAGCTCCTGAACCGGCTCCACTTCCAGGGTCACCCCGAACTTTTCCACCACCTCGGCGCCGATGGCTCGGACCCGGCCCATAACCCGGGCCAGGTCGATCTCCGGCAGCACCCGGCAGTCCAGGTAAAAGACGTCCCGTCCCGGGATGGTGTTGATATTGTCGACATTGGCCTCCTTGCGGGTGGGCTCGAAGGTGCTCTCCGGCGGCCGGAACATCTGGTTTTCCATGGGAAATTCCCGCGGCAACCCTTCCAGGGCCACGATCAGGTGGGCACAGGCCCGCAGGGTGTTGCGCCCCAACTGGGGGCGGGAGGCATGGGCCTGCTGGCCCAGCAGGGTCAGCTTCAGCCACAGGATGGATTTCTCCGCAACTTCGATGAGGGTGCCGTCCGTACTGCCGGCGTCGGGCACGATGATCAGGTCCTCCCGGGAGAAGAGATGGCGCGCCTGCCGCAATAAAAACTCCAGGCCCAGGTGGCTGCCGGTCTCTTCGTCGGCCACCAGGGCCAGGGCCACGGTGCGCTCCGGCGTCAGCCCCAAGTCCAGGAAGGCCTTGGCCGCCATCAGAGAGGTGACGATGGCTTGGTGATTATCCTCGGTGCCCCGGCCATAGAGGCGGTCTCCCTCCACCCTCAAGGTAAAGGGGTCGGATTGCCAGAGGGAAACCTCCCCCGGCGGCACCACGTCCAGGTGGCTGAGGACCCAGACCTTCTCGGGCCGCCGCCCCGGCAGCCAGACCACCAGGTTAGGGCGCTGGCCCTCGGCCAGCCGGGCATCCGGGGCCGGGTAGGAGTCCACCTTAAGGCCCCAGCTTTCCAGCAGTTCTTTCAGGAAGGCGGCTTTACCTCCTTCGCCGGGACCGCCATTCTCCGGTCCCACCGCATTGCGGCGCACCAGTTCCCGCTGCAGCTCCACCATTTCCTGGCGATAGCTGGTGAGAAGCTCAGACAGGCGCTGAAAGGTATCATCCTGGCTCATCAAAGGCTCCCTGCCGCTGGCGGCTGGGGGGTTTCCCGGGCCGCACCTTCAGAAAATCTTGTTTAAAAACCCGGCCAACCGGAAAATGGCAGGGGCGTAACCCGGGCTGCCGAGACCCGGGCCCCGGCCTTCCTGGTAGCTAAATCTTTGACCTCAGACGAAAAAAGGCTAAAAATAAAATTAGCGAACCAGTCCCCCGGGCTTTTCCTTCGTCCTGCCATCATATATAATTCTGTTCTTTAAGGGCAAGTGGAGTTTTGCCGATTGCCCGCATGATTTACCCGGACGGGGGAACCGCCTGCGTAAGGGCGGTCATCTTGGTCCGCCCTACAGGAAGGGCTGGGGCAGCACCAGGGTACGGCGCCCGTGCTGATCAACCCCCAAGCCTTAAAAAACTTTCGCATCCCACCAAGCCAAGGAGGATAGACAAGACCCATGAAGATCAAGCGCATCGCCCACTTAGGAATCGCGGTGAAGGACCTGGACCCCCCCAAGAAGCTCTACCAGGAAAACCTGGGCCTGAAACTCAAAGGGGAAGAGGTGGTGGAGACCCAGAAGGTCAGGGTGAGCTTCCTCCAGGTGGGGGAGTCGAACCTGGAGCTGCTGCTGCCCACCGCGGCCGACAGCCCGGTGGCCAAATTCCTGGAAAACAAGGGGGAAGGCTTCCATCATCTGGCCCTGGAGGTGGAAGATATCGAGGCTGCGGTGGCGGAGTTGAAGGCGGCCGGGGTGCGGCTCATCGACGAAACTCCCCGGGAAGGCGCCCACGGCTCCCGGGTGGCCTTCATCCACCCCAAGGCCACCTTCGGCCTGTTGGTGGAGCTGTGCCAATACACCCATTGAAGCCAACCGCCTGTCAAGGCAAATCCTAATTAGGGGTGCGCCCCTAAGTCAGGGCGGACAGATAGGTCCGTCCCTAGTTTAACAGGGTGAGAGGTCCAAACCCCATGGCCATCACCGTCGCGGCCCTGGCCTCCCAAGTGCAGGTCAACATCCCCTTTCCCTACCTGCTACGGGGCTATTTGGAGCGTTTCCTGGAACTGGGCCTCAATCCCGAGATCGGCCTGGATGCCTACAGTTTAAGCCGCTATCCCCCCCGGGTCTTTCGCCGGGCGGCCCGGGCCTTTCAGGCCTTAAGGCGGCGAATCACCCTGCACGCCCCCTTCCAGGACCTGCTGCCGGGATCGCTGGATGACGCCATCCTGGCCGCCTCCCGGCGGCGCCTGCGCCAGGCCTTTTCTTATCTGCCGGTCTTCCGGCCGGCGGCGGTGGTCTGCCACCTGGGCTTTGAGTCCCGGCTCTATGACGGCAACCCCCAGGAATGGCTGGCCCGGGCCGCGGCCACCTGGAAGGAGCTAGCCTCCCGAGCCGCGGCCCTGGGGGTGCCGGTCATGCTGGAAAATGTCTACGAAACCGAGCCGGAACTGCTACTTAAGATAATTCGCCGGGTAGACGCCCCCAATCTCCAGGTTTGCCTGGACGTGGGCCACCTGTTCGCCTTCGGCGGCGGCGACCTGGCCCGCTGGCTCGACACCCTGGCCCCGGTCATCGGGCAGTTGCATCTCCACGACAACCGCGGCGACCAAGATGCCCACCTGGCCCTGGGCGCCGGGACCATTCCCTGGCAACAGGTTCTGCGCTTCCTGGCGGACCGTCGGCAGCGGCCCCTCATCACCCTGGAGCCTCACCAGGAAGGCAGCCTGCAACCCTCCCTGGAGACCCTGGCGCAAATTTGGCCCTGGGAAGACTGATAAAGGCGGTTTTCTGTTTTCTGTTTTCTGTTTTCTGTGAGAGTCCAAGTCAAAGGCCTTTTAGCAGAGACAGAAAACAGTAAACAGATATCCTTTACAGCCTGACACCTTATCGTTACAATAATGGCCAGGGAAAATCGCCATTCCTGCGAGTGGCAAACCGCGGCGGGCGATTCCCGTTGACAGACGAGGGCTGGCTCACCCTATGAAGCGATTGTCCATCCTGGGCTCCACCGGATCAATCGGCCGGAGCACCCTGGCGGTGGTGGCGGAATACCCCGATAAATTTGCGGTGGTAGGGCTGGCCGCCGGTAAGAACGTCGAACTCCTGGCGGAGCAGGTGGCGCGTTTCCACCCGGCCCTGGTATCAGTGCAGGATGAGGCCGCGGCGGCCCGGCTTCGAGAGCTGGTGGCCCCGGGCCCGGAAATCCTGGCAGGGCGGGCCGGCGCCCTGGCGGTGGCCACCGCTTCGGTGGAGCTGGTGGTTTCCGCCATGGTGGGGGTGGTGGGTCTGGAACCCACCCTGGCGGCGATTCGGGCCGGTCTGCCGGTGGCCCTGGCCAACAAGGAGACCCTGGTGGCCGCCGGCCCCTTGGTGATGAAACTGGCCCGGGAACGGGGCGTCCCCCTGATTCCGGTGGACAGCGAACATAGCGCCATCTTCCAGGCCCTCCAGGGGCAACGCCGCGCCGATATCCGCTGCCTGTGGCTCACCGCTTCCGGGGGACCGTTCCGCTCCTGGGAGGCGGACCGCCTGGAACGGGCCACCGCGGCCCAGGCCCTGAAGCACCCCAACTGGAGCATGGGGCCCAAGATCACCATCGACTCCGCCACCCTGATGAACAAGGCCCTGGAGGTGATCGAGGCCTCAGTATTATTCGGACTGCCGGTGGACCAGATTGGGGTCTATGTCCACCCACAGAGCATCGTCCATTCCCTGGTGGAGTTCGTGGACGGGTCGGTCATCGCCCAGTTGGGAGTGCCGGACATGCGCCTGCCCATTGCCTATGCCCTGAATTATCCCCGCCGCCTGCCCCTGAATTCTCCCCCTCTGGACCTGTGCCGGATTGCCCGGCTCACCTTTGAGACCCCTGATAAGACCCGCTTCCCGGGCCTGGCCCTGGGCTATGCCGCGGCCCGCACCGGCGGCACCATGCCCGCGGTGCTCAATGCCGCCAACGAAGTGGCGGTGGCCGCCTTCCTGGACGGCCGCCTCAGGTTCCCGGAGATTCCCCGGGTAGTGGCACGGACCATGGAGGCCCATGAAGCCTGCGATCTCACCGACCTGGGTCAGGTGCTGGCGGTCAATCGCTGGGCCAGGGATTTTGCCGCGGGCCTGATATCTCCCAAGGTTGACGACTAAAGAGATGGGCTTCCTCTCAACGGGCCCGGCCCGGCCAGAGCTGAGCGGCCCAGCAGCTCTGGGGAAGGCCCCCTTAGCCTCCCGGCCAACGTGTCCTGGGAGGACTGATCCAAAAAATTTCAAGGAGCACCACCGCCAAACATGACCATCATAATCACTGTCCTGGCGACCGTTTTCGTGCTGGGGATTCTGATCTTCGTCCATGAATTCGGGCATTTCCTGCTAGCCAAGCTTTTGGGGGTTAGGGTGGAGGCCTTCTCCCTGGGTTTCCCCCCGCAACTGGTACATAAAAAGATCGGGGACACCGACTACCGCCTGTCGGTGGTGCCCCTGGGGGGTTATGTCAAGCTGCTGGGGGAAAACCCCGGCGACCAGGTCCCTCCGGAGCTGCAACCTTACTCCTTCATGCACCATCCCCTTTGGCACCGCATCCTCATCATCCTGGCCGGGCCGGCCTTCAACCTGATCTTTGCCTTTCTGGTCTTCTCCCTGGTCTTTGCCTTCAGTGGCATACCTTACCTCACTACGGTAATCACAGAGGTGGAGAATAATTCCCCCGCGGCGGCGGCGGGCCTGCAACCAGGCGATCAGGTGCTGGCGCTGGCTGGCCAGCCGGTGGGGCGCTGGGAGGACCTTCCCCCGATAATCCGCAGGACGGGGGAGCACCCTCTGGAGCTGACCCTGAAGCGGGGCCAGGAGATAATCACGGTGAAAGTCACCCCCCGGAGCCAGGAAATCCCCGATGTCTTCGGCGGCAAATCCTCCGCGGTGATCATCGGCATCCTAAACAAAAAGAACCTTGCCATTGACAAGGTGGGGCCGGGGCGGGCCTTCGTCCAAGGCGGCGCCGCCACCTGGGGGGTCACCTACCTCACCACTCTCAGCCTGTATAAACTCTTGGCCGGCGAGGCGCCCCTGAAGGGCCTGGGTGGGCCCATCCTCATCGCCCAGGTGGCGGGCCAGCAGGCGAAGGTGGGAGCGGCGGCGCTGTTGCAATTTATGGCAACCCTGAGTGTTAACCTCTTCCTCCTCAATCTGCTGCCCATCCCCATCCTGGACGGCGGCCACCTGTCTTTCTGCGTCCTGGAGGCGGTGCGGCGCAAACCAGTGGAGATCAAGCAGCGGGAAATCGCCCAGGGGGTGGGCCTGATGCTGATCCTGGCCTTGATGATCCTGGTATTTTACCAGGATATCCTGCGCCTGGTGAACCCGCCCCACTGAGGCGGCATGCTGATCCTGGCCCTGGATACCGCCACCGACACCGGCAGCCTGGCCCTGGTGGAAGACGAGGAGCCCCTGGGGGAATCTTCCCTGGAGGGCGCCGGCGCCTATTTGTCCCGCCTGCTGCCCCGGCTGGCGGCCCTGTTCGCGGCCGCCGGACGGGACCCCGCCGACCTGGGGGCCATCGGCGTCAGCGTGGGGCCTGGCAACTTCACCGGCTTGCGTATCGGCTGCGCCACGGCCAAGACCCTGGCCTGGTCCCTGGGCTGCCCCCTGGTGCCGGTGCCCACCCTGGAGGTGCTGGCAGCCCAGGTTCCCTTTCAACCCCAGACCATCGGGGTGGTCATGGACGCCAAGAGGAGCGAGGTCTACTGGGGCCTGTACCGCTGCCCGGCAGACCAGCCACTGGTTGAGGCCGAACCCGTCCGCCTGCCCCTGGCCGAACTCTACCGCCGCCTGACCCCGCCCCTGGTCCTCACCGGTCCCTGGGTGAGTTGCCTGGCGGGCTTGCCGGAGGGGGTGGTGCTGGCGGCCCCCGAAAGCCGCCATCCCCGGGCGGCCACCGTGGCCCGCCTGGCCCGGCGGCGCCTGGAGGCGGGCCTCGCCGCCTCGCCCCAACAATTGGCGCCCTTCTACCTGCGGCCGGCCCTGTGATCCTTTCCTTATAGTATTTTTTCCTTCCAGATGAACTAATCTGGCATTGCCTCCGCGCCCCTGAAACCAATCTAATTTCAATAGGTTTTATTACATTATTCGCTTGACATCGCATTCAAAATATGAAATAAATCGATTAATTTGAAGTCAAGTAAATCAATAAGTCCATCGATTAATATGCCTTTTAGCTCATATATTCAATTAGTTGATTGGAAGCCACTGAAATGTCCACAAAAATATCCCGCAATCAAATTAAACATCTTTTAAAAAAAAACCGATTTTTAACCCATATGGAAATTTCTAAAAAGCTCAAGAGGGATAAGGCAAAGGTATCAGGATATCTACAGGCTATGGTGGATTTTGGAGACATTAGCATGCAAAAAATTGGCAATTCCAAAGCGTATTTCTTGAAAGATGGGGGGGGAAAATGAAGCCTCGATATTTTTGGAGCAGGGAATGCTTCAAGCTTCCATCATTTATGACCATAGGACAAAACCGGAGGTAATATATGAAGGCAACCGGGCTGACCTCTTTAGAGCTATGCGCCGGCGGAGGCGGGCAGGCGCTTGGGCTGGAACAGGCTGGCTTTGAGCATCAAGGGCTTATTGAAATCGACCGGCAATGCTGTGAGACGCTTCGCTTTAACCGTCCGCAATGGCAGGTATTTGAAGAAGACTTAGAAACCTTTGACGGAACTCCGTTCAAAGGAATTGATCTTTTTGCTGGTGGTCTGCCCTGCCCTCCGTTCTCTAAAGCCGGCAAGCAGCTTGGCAGGGCAGACGAACGCAATTTGTTTCCGGCGGCTATAAGGCTTATTGACGAAATCCACCCGTATGCTGTAATGATAGAGAACGTGCGCGGCATTCTAGATGCGATCTTTGATGATTACCGGAATTATATTTCCGGCCAGATTGCCAAACTTGGTTACAAGACAGGCTGGCGGCTTTTGAATGCATCAGATTATGGCGTCCCTCAGCTTCGGCCACGAGTGATTTTTGTCGCCATTAGAATCGATCTTGCGGATAACTTCGATTGGCCGACCCCGCATAAGAGCAGCCCGCCGACGGTTGGCGAAACTCTTTACGATCTTATGACGGTGCGAGGCTGGCGCGGTGCGGCCGCATGGCGTGAACGCGCAAATGAGATAGCACCGACAATTGTTGGGGGATCAAAAAAACACGGTGGGCCAGACCTTGGACCAACCCGTGCTAGGAAGGCATGGGCCGCTTTGGGTGTTGATGGCAATGTTATTGCACAAAACCCGCCAGAACTTGATTTTGTTGGAATGCCGCGCCTTACTGTACCAATGGTTGCACGCATTCAGGGTTTTCCCGATGACTGGATATTTACGGGTAAGAAAACGCCAGCTTACCGCCAGGTAGGAAATGCCTTTCCTCCCCCAGTTGCCAGGGCTGTTGCAACCCAGATTCGCACCTGTCTCACTAGCAGGCGGGTTATTCAGATAATAGGTGCTATGGAAAGGAAGCGCGCCTGATGAGCAATGATGCATTTTTCTCCGAAGCCCGGCGCAGTTTCCACGCTGCCCTTTTTGCTTCTGTTTTGCGCACCGATAAAGGGATTCCAAGCAATGCCGATAAGCACAGCAATCCAAGCGTCGCCATTGCTCTTGGCATCATTGAACGTCTTGGCCCCGAGTCAAGAGGCGCAAGGCTGGCCGGCCAAATGGCCGGGAGCCAATTCGAAGAGGTCTGTTCTGAATATCTCAAAGAAACTTTTGGCCGCTTGGGGCATCTCCGGCCTGGCCGATGGGAGGTGGGTAAAGGCTTGGGAGGCGGACGCCTGGCAATCGCGCAATTCGACCAGTATGAGCACTTAGCCGCTCTTGATGCCGCAGCCAAAGAAAACCCCCAATTGGCCGCCGCGCTCGGAAGCGATTATCTCATTAAACCCGATGTTGTAATCATCCGGCACCCCGAAAAAGATGCTGCTATTAACGCCCAGGAAAGTATTGTCGATAAAGACTATGCCAGGCTTACGAGTCTCCGGGAGATAAACAATCCGCGCCCTATTCTTCATGCCAGCATTTCATGCAAATGGACTATCCGGAGCGATCGGGCTCAGAACGCGCGCTCAGAGGGACTGAATCTTGTCAGGAACAGAAAAGGCCGCCTTCCACATATTGCCGTTGTAACCGCCGAGCCAACGCCAAACCGGATTGCTTCAATCGCTCTCGGGACCGGCGACATTGACTGTGTTTATCATTTTGCCTTGCCGGAGCTTTTAGACACCGTGAAAGAACTTGGCTATGCAGATTCAGAAGAAATGCTGCATACCATGATCGACGGAAAACGGTTGCGGGATATCGCCGATCTGCCGCTTGATCTTGTGATTTAATGGCCAGTAGTGTGAACGAACAGTAGTTAATGGTTTCTGTAAATGGGAGACAAAATGCCTGAGAATCCGGATGAACTCAATACGTGGATGAGCGATACAGACGAAAGCGACCGTCCAAGTGTTTCCGAATACAATATCGCCGTTAATGCCAATGATTTTAACAGCAGCACTATCGCTTCTTATATGGAGAGCGGTGTTATTAAGCTGCCTTTTTTCCAACGTTATTTTGTATGGGAGCGGCCGCGGGCTTCGCGTCTGATAGAATCCCTCATTCTTGGGCTTCCAGTACCCCAGATATTTCTTTACGAGCAGTCAAAAAACAACTTTCTCATTCTTGATGGGCAGCAAAGGCTTCTTTCAATATATTTTTTTATTAAAAAGAGGTTCCCCAAAAGAGATGCCATAGGAAAGATAAGAGAGAGTTTTCTTAGAGAAGGAACTCTAAAGGCCGATATCTTAGCTGACGACGACCTTTTTGAAAACTTCAATCTTAAGCTATCCAAAACCCAAGATGGGAGAGAAAATAGATTTAATAATCTGAATCACGAAACTTTGGGAGAAAATAAAGTTAGCTTCGATTTAAGGCCAATACGCTGCATTACGCTCAAGCAGAATGAGCCGCGCGATGATGACTCATCGATGTATGAGATATTCGACCGGCTTAATACAGGCGGTGTCAATCTAATGCCGCAGGAAATTCGCGCAAACCTTTATCACAGCGAATTTTTTAAGCATCTTTATGAGTGGAATAAGCTTCCTGAATGGCGCCGCCTTTTGGTCCATGAAAACGAAGATCCCAGAATGCGTGATGTTGAGCTTCTTTTAAGAGCGTTCGCTTTGCTTATCTCTGGGGACAAATATAAACCCTCAATGTCATCCTTCCTGGATAATTTTTCTAGAAACGCGCGGAAGTTCGAGCCGCTGAAGGTTGCTTTCTATGACAAAATATTAAAGGATTTCTTTAGTGTTAATCCATCGCTTCCAAGAGATGTTCTTACTCGCGGCAGCACCCTTTCAATAGCTCTTTTTGAATGCATTTTTGTATATTCCTGTAATCCTATGATCAAGTCCGAAGGCGCGGAAAGACCACTGCCAATCCAAGAAACTAGACTTCGACAACTTGCTGAAGACGAAAAATTTAACGAGTATTTGCAGGAAGGAACCACTAAAAAAGAAAATGTCCGTGGTCGAATGAAAAGGGCACAAGAGATTCTTCCAGGTAGCGTATCGGCGTAGGCCTCTTCAATGAGCACCGAAGTCGAAAGAATTTATTCAGAACTCATTTCGATAAAAGCCCTCGTAGAAGGTTCACCAAGCGATATCGTTGCATTTGAGGCAATAGCTGCGAAGAGCATGCTTCTCGCAACTGCAAGTTATTTTGAAAAAGCAGTATGTGAGATCATAAAGAACTATGCAAAGAGTGTTTGGGATTCAATGGTGCTTATCTCATTTTTAGATAAACAGGCGCTTTATGGAAAATACCATTCCCTCTTTGATTGGAATTCATCTAATATAAATAAATTTATTAAGCTATTTGGAAACGAGTTCTATCAATTTATAGAGCCCTCCCTGACAGAAGATCACGTTAAAGCCGCAATAAAGGAATTTATGCTGTTAGGCCGGTTACGCAATGATTTGGTACATAATAATTTTTCTGAATATCCAATGCAGTTCACATCGAAAGAAATCAAGACAAAGTTTAATATAGCGTTCCCCCTTATAAGGTTTCTTGCCGAATCTTTGACCAAATTTGAGCAATAGCAAATTGCAGAGGTCAGATCATTATCTCGATTAGACGAGTGTGATGGATAATATTCCAGCAGCGCGGCGCTCAGCTAACATGCGCGCCATCCGCAGCCATAGCATGAAGCCGGAAATGGACGTCCGGCGCTTGGCCCATCACATGGGCTACCGTTTCCGTCTCCACCGGAAAGACCTCCCAGGCAAGCCGGATATGGTTTTTCCAAGCCGACGCGCCGTGATTTTTATTCATGGCTGCTTCTGGCACCAGCACCCACTCAAGGATTGTAAAGATGCGCGGTTGCCTAAATCGAATATAGACTACTGGCAACCAAAACTCTTGGCTAACCAAACTCGCGACGCAGAGCATGCAGCAGCTTTACAGGCTCAAGGCTGGCGAATACTTGTGATATGGGAATGCCAGACCAAAGACAAAACGTATCTGAAAAACCTCTTATTTTCCTTTCTTGGTTCCCCGGCGCGATAGTCCTGCATTCCAAATACTGCAAAAGACCGGCAATAGGTTGACATCCGGGGGGAGGCATGATAAATATAAACATTTAACTTATCAATATTTCAGGCCTTTTATGCCCCTGGCGTTAGCCCCCGCAGCCGATTGCGGCACCGATGATCACTATATCTCTGCCTGCCTGGCCCTGGCGCAAGAGAAGTTGGGCCAGTTTTCCTCCATTTCGGAAATCGCCGCCCAGGAACGTCTCGTTAACCGCTATCCCCGCCTGGAGATCCTGGAGGCGCCCCGCCGGGTGCTGATCCTGGAAGACGGCGACTCCGCCGCCCGGCTGTCCCGGGCCCAGGCTGCGGTCCTGCGGGGCGAGGTGCTCTTCGAGCACGCCGCCGCCGGGGAAGGCACCCGCCTGCTGCTGGGCCCCAAGTATTTTTTCAATCTCCCCCGGGAGCTAAGCGTCCCGCAACTGGCCCATCTCCTCAGCCTGGAAAGCGGCCAACCGGTGACCCCGGAGGCCGTGGCCGCCAGCCTGGAGTGCCCGCCCCAGGAGCTGCTACCCCTGTCCCTGGGTACCCGCCACATGCTGCAACTGGCCTTCGATCTGGAAAACCTGGCCCGCCGACTGGGGGAAGCCCCCAGGGAGGTCCTGCGGCGCCAGCACCTGCTCCTGGTCATTTCCGAGGAAATGCTGGCCCACCTGGAAAAAGAGTTTTATCAATGGAATTTCTTCGGCTTTCGACCTTCCCAGGTCTATTTCATGGTGCAAAAGAGCTATCATGGATTGGGCCTTAAGGAGGGAAGATTTTTTTACGACCGGCAAAGTCCCCGGCGTCTCCATAACCACGGCCAGATGGTGATGCAGCAAACCCTGGACCGGCAGCTCTTTTCCCTGTCGGGGGACCATCCCCGGGAAAGGATCTATCACCCCCGGGAGGCGGTTGCTAAGTGGCTGCAGGGGTTCTCGGACAAAATCTCCTATAATATCGAGGATCTGGACTACCTGACCGGTTCCCTCGATTTCGCCGGCCTGGGGCTGGCCCTGGAATTGGGGCAACAGGGGTATCGGATGGTCATGGAAGTGGTGGCCAACAACCCCCAAAAGCCCCAAAAGGGCGGCATGCTGGCCTGGGACCCCGATCTCTCCCGGGATGTGATGGTGGAAAGTTTTCAGTTGGGGGAGATGGCCCCGGGAGACATCCATTACCTGAACCGGAATTTCAATCACTACCCCCAGCCCGTGGAGAGCTGGCGGCAGGTGGGAGAGGCGGGCCTGCCCATGCCCATCGCGGTCAAGGACGGCTTCCTCTATTTCCAGCCGGTGCAGGGGGACATCAATTTTCTGGTGAAGACCACCTATTTCCGCCGCCGGGAGCTGCGCCCCATCCGAAGCTTAAAGAGCCCCGTCTCTCTGCCGCTGGCGGTCAATCGCATGCATGCCCAAGACCGCCAGCCGGGATTCCGGGAATTCCTGTGGCGCGGTTTCCAGAGGAGCCCATGACCCAGCCTCGAAAGATGTTCATTAATGTGGCGGACCCGGAGGAATTCCGGGTAGTCATCGTGGCCGAAGGGCAGGTGGATGAGTTTGCCCTGGAAACCTCGGCCCGGGAGCAGACCAAGGCCAACATTTACAAGGCGGTGGTGGTCAACGTCGAGCCCAGTCTCCAGGCGGCCTTCGTCAACTACGGCGGCGAACGCCACGGATTTCTACCCCTCTCCGAGGTGCATCCCGACTATTACCAGGAAAAGGTCCAGGGCAAAGGCCAGACCAAGATCCAACGCGTCCTGCGCAAAGGCCAGGAGATCATCGTCCAGATCTACAAGGAAGAGACCGCCAGCAAGGGGGCCTATCTCAGCACTTACATCTCCATGCCGGGGCGCAATCTGGTGCTCCTGCCCAAACAGGCCCACCTGGGGATTTCCCGCAAGATCGAAAAGGAAGATGAGCGCCTGCGCCTCAAGGAGCTGGCCCAGGAAATCGGCCTGCCCCCGGAGATGGGTCTCATCATCCGCACCGCCGGGCAGCAGGCCAAGACCAAGGACCTGGCCAAGAACCTCCAATTTCTCCTGCAGCAGTGGGAGAACCTGAACCGCACCGCAGCCGAACAAAAGGCCCCCTGCCTGCTCTACCGGGACCTGGACCTGATTACCCGCACTGTCCGGGATTATCTCACCCCGGATATCAACGCCATTCTGGTGGACGACCCGGAGGTCTTTCAGCAACTGCGCGGCTGGCTGCGGATGGCGGCGCCCCGCCAGGTCCATGCCCTGAAGCTCTACAAGGACCCGCTGCCCATCTTCAGCCGCTATCAACTGGAGGACCAACTGGACCGCATCTACGCCGACCTGGTCCCCTTGAAATCCGGGGGCAGCATCGTCATCAACCCCACCGAGGCCCTGGTGGCCATCGACGTCAACTCCGGCCGCTGCACCAGTCAGAAAGAGCTGGAAGAGACGGCCCTGAAATCCAACCTGGAGGCCGCCCAGGAAGTGGCGCGGCAGCTCCGCCTGCGGGACCTGGGGGGCCTGGTGGTCATCGATTTCATCGACATGAGGGATAAGAAACACCAGAAGGAGGTGGAGGCGGCCCTGAATAAGAGCCTGAAAACGGACAAGGCCCGGGTGTCCGTGGGCCACCTGTCCAAGTTCGGCCTGCTGGAGCTCTCCCGGCAGCGCCTGCGCCCCACCGCCGAGGCCAGCGCCTATAACCCCTGCCCCATCTGCCAGGGGCGCGGCCGCCTCAAGACGGTGCCCACCCTCGGTCTCAGCCTACTGCGGCAGATCAGCGTCCAGGTGGCGCAAAATCCCATCCAGGAAGTCCGGGCCCTGGTGCCCCTGGAGGTGGGCAATTTCCTCCTCAATCAGAAACGCCGGGAAATTCTGGCCCTGGAAGAGCAATATCACCTCCGCATCGTGCTCACCTCCTCAGTCGGCCTGTCCCAGGAGGAGATCCAACTCGAATTTATCAAACGGGAGGCCGAGGAACCCAAACGGGAGGCCCCGGAGGCCAAACGCGAGGTCGCGGAACCCAAACGCGAGGCCCCGGAGGCCAAACGCGAGGTCGCGGAAATCAAACGGGAGGCCCCGGAGGCCAAACCGGAGCCCCGCAAGTCCAGGCGGGGGCATAGGCGGGGGCCCAGACGGGGGTCCAAACGCGGCGCCAAGGAAGGGCCCCAGGAGGCCCCGGCCCAAGAGCCGCCAGTCGGGGAAGCGGGCCCGGCCACGGAGCCGGAGTAAAGAACCTGCAAACCCTGAGACCCCGGAGCGCTCTTGCTGGATCGGTCCCGGGGCGCCCGGCGGGAGTGCTATTAAGGAGCCAGGCATGCGAAGCAACCTGATGAAGTTGGGTCTGGAAAAATATCCCCACCGCTCCCTCTTCAAGGCCATGGGACTCACCGACCGGGAGATCGACCAACCACTGATCGGGGTGGCCAATTCCTTTAACGAATTCATCCCCGGCCACCTCCACCTGAACCAGATCACCCAGGCGGTGAAGGCGGGGGTGCGTCTGGCGGGCGGCACTCCCCTGGAGTTTGGGGTCATCGGCGTCTGCGACGGCCTGGCCATGCACCACCAGGGGATGAAATATTCCCTGCCCTCCCGGGAACTCATCGCCGATTCCGTGGAGGTGATGGCCACCGCCCACCCGGTGGACGGCCTGGTCCTGGTGGCCAACTGCGATAAGATCATCCCCGGCATGCTCATGGCAGCCCTGCGTCTCAACATCCCGGCGATCCTGATCTCCGGCGGCCCCATGCTGGCCGGACGCTACCAGGGGAAGGAAGTGGA
>CAWIDL010000009.1:0-7654 GCA_963834795.1 uncultured delta proteobacterium
CGGGCCGCAGCTCGCCGCCGTGTAAGGTGGGCCTGAGCCCGCCAATAGGTGGATGCAGGATTCGGCTGCAACAGGAAAATATGGCCTTGCGCAACGGTAAGATCATCCTGAGTATGGCGCTGGCTTTCCTGCTGGCGGGGAGCGGGCCGGTTTTCGGCCAGGCCGCCAAGACCTTTACCGGCAAAATCTCGGAGATCGCCAAGGGATCCGAGCTGGATATCGCCAAGAGGGATATTTTTTACACCTTGCGACTGGCGGAACACTCCGGGATTCTGTTCCGCCTTACCCCTGAGGAAGCGGTTAGGTCCGGGGTGATCGAGGCGACGGGGAACACTGTGGTGCTAACTCCCAGGATGAGCAAGGGGCTGGGCTGGAAGGTAAAGTTGACTTGCGAGGCTCGATATACCGGGGAGTCCGAATCCCCCACCTATCGGGTGCTCGCCGTGGAGCGGCTGGAGAATTGATGGGCAAGAGGGTATTTAGCCTGGCCCTGCTTCTTTCTAAGGGCTGGAAAGTAAAGTTGGTGGTGGCATCCGACGAAGAGGATCAGGAACTGACGGAGTACCGGGTCAAATCATTGGCAAGATTGCCCGATAATTAAAGAATTGGCGGCCTCGCCCGCCAGACCCGCTCAGGCTGAAGGCTGCCGGCTGGCAGCCCGCGGCTCACACGCAGGCTTACACAGGATCGACTTATGGTGAATCTGACCATCGACGGCCGGGCGCTTCAGGCCAAAAAAGGCTCCACCATTCTGGAAGCGGCCCGGGAGCACGGGATCTTCATTCCCACCCTTTGTTACCATCAGGCCCTGCACCCCATCGGCTCCTGCCGCATCTGCGTGGTGGAAGTGAAACCCGGACCGCCCCGGCCCCTGCCGGCTTGCGCCACCTATGTCAACGAAGGCATGGAAGTCACCACCACCTCCCCCAAGCTGGAGACCATCAGGAATGAGCTGCTGCAACTGGTCCTGATCAACCACGCGCTGGAGTGCCCCATCTGCGACAAGGGCGGCGAGTGCGAGCTCCAGAATCTGACTCACGCCATGGCCATCCAGAAAGTGGACCTGGAGGCGGTGAAACTCTCTCCCCGCTTCGACTTCGAGTCCAATTTCGTGGAGCGCCACCAGGACCGCTGCGTCACCTGCGGGCGCTGCGTGCGCATCTGCAAGGAGCGGGTGGGTGCCTGGTCCTGGAACTTCGTGCAGCGGGGCTATTTTACCCAGCTTTCCAGCGGGGAGCTGCCCCTGGACTGCGAATTCTGCGGCTCCTGCATCGACATCTGTCCGGTGGGGGCCTTGATCAACAAGCAGTGGAAATACCGGGCCCGGGCCTGGGAGGTGGACAAGACCGAGGTGGCCTGCCCCTTCTGCGGCGGCGGCTGCTATTATCAGGTGCACACCAAAGACCAGCGCATCCTGAGGGTGCGCAACGAAGACAGCGTGCTCCTTTGCGGCCGGGGGCGCTTCGGCTGGCCGGTGGTGGAATCGCCGGACCGGCTTAAGACCCCATTAATCAGGGAAAACGGCAGCTTTAGGCCCGCCTCCTGGGAGGAGGCGCTTAACCTGGTGGCCGCCAAATTCAAGGAGGCGGTGGAGGCCGCCGGCCCTGAGGCCATCTACGGGGTGGGGTCGCCCCGGGCCACCAATGAGGCCAACTACCTCTTCCAGAAATTCTTTCGGGCCGGCCTGGGCACCAACCGCCTGGACTCGCCGGCCCGGCTCACCTACGTGCGGGCCCTGAAGGGCATCGCCGCGGTCTTTGGCCTGCCCAAGGTTGCCGGGGTGGAAATCGCCCCGGACCAGCCAGGGCCCTATCGTTCGCCCTTCAGCCTCACCCCCGAGGCCCAGGTGAGCGGCTTTCCTGCGGTGCTGGGCAAGTTGGCGGATCTGCCCAAGGCCGACCTGATCCTGGTGCTGGGCGCCGACCTCACCCCGGAGCTGCCGCCCCTGGGCTGGAAGCTCCACGAAGCCAAGGAGAAGGACGACTTCCAACTTGTGGTGGCCAACAACCGGCGGACCAAGTTCGATCGTTACGCCACCCTGTCGCTGCGCTACAAGCCGGGGAGCGAACGGCTTCTCATCGCCGGGCTGATCAAGGCCTTGCTCACCGCCAACCCCGACTTGACCCCGGCGCTGGAGGCCACCGGCCTGGACGAGATCAGGGAGAGCCTTAAAAAACTCACTCTGAAAGACGTGGCCGCCAAGACGGGCGTGGATGAGAGTCTCGTTCAGGAAGCGGCGGCCCTGCTGGCCCGGGCCCAGGCCCCAGCCATCATCTTCGGCGCCGAACTCAGCGGACAGGATAAGGGCCTGCAAAACGCCGTGGCCCTGGCCGATCTATTTCTATTAGTTGGCAAACCCGGCATTCCCGGCAGCGCCCTCTATCCGGTGGCAGAGAAAAATAACACCCGGGGAGTGTGCGAGGTCGGGGTCCTGCCGAACCGCCTGCCCGGCTATCTCCCCCTGGATGCCGATACCGCCGAAATTTTCTGGGGCAAGAATCCGCCGCGCCTCGAACCCGGCCCCACCCTGGAAGAACTCCTTGACCTCCTGGAGAAGGGAGAGGGGGGAGTGGCGCCCCAGGCCCTCTATCTTCTGGGAGGCGATCTGCTGCGGACCCTGCCGCATCGGAGTCGAGTCGCCAAACTCTTAAAAAAGATTCCCTTTATCGTGGTGCAGGATGCCTTCCTCACCGATACCGCCCAACTGGCCCAGGTGGTGTTGCCCGTGGCCATCCACGCCGAACAGGAAGGCACTTTCATCAGCAGCACCGGGCAACTAGGGCTGCTGTCCCAGGCCCTGCCCGCCAACGGGGTGCGGCCCGACTGGCAAATCATCAGCCAGCTTGGGGTTAAGATGGGCTTTGCCATGAAATACGGCAGCCCCAAGGAGATCTTCCGGGAACTGGCCCAGAAGATGCCCCTATGGGCCGGCTTGACCCCCAGGCTCAGCACCCCCAGCCCGGATTTTAAGACGGACCTGAAGGGCAAGTTCGTGCCCTTCGAGACGGACCTCAGCCTGCCGGGGCGCCGGCCCTTCACCCTGGTGGTGGGAAAATCCCTGCAGCACTCCGGCTCCTATACCACGCATCACCCCTGCGGCACCCTGGCGGTTACTCCCGGGGCCCGTCTGAAGATCAACCCGGAAGACGCCGCCGGCCTGGGTCTGGCGGAGGGCGAGGCCGCCAGGGTCATCTCCTCCCAGGGTGAGGTGAGTGTGCCCGTCACCCTGGCCCGGGACCTGCCCGCTGGCCTGGTTTTGCTGCCGGAACATTTTGCCGTCCCCGCGGCCCATGATTTGACCCTTAACTCCAACCTGGTGCGTGTGACCATCCAAAAGGGTTGAGAAGATGAATCTGCCCCTGTTGATATTACTCAGCATCGTAAAAATCGGCGTGGTGATGGTGATCCTGCTCACCGCGGTGGCCTATACGGTCCTGCTGGAGCGCAAGGTCCTGGGCTTCATCCAACTGCGCTACGGCCCCAACCGGGTGGGCCCCTGGGGACTGCTGCAGCCGGTGGCGGACCTGCTCAAGCTGATGTTCAAGGAGGATTTCACCCCTCCCGGGGCCAACCGGGCTCTGTTCATCATGGCCCCCATCCTCACCGCAGGCACCGCCTTCCTGCCCTTTGCCGCCATCCCCTTCGCCAATACCATTTTGCCCCCGGAGATCTCGCTGTTCGGGCACAAGGTGGACCTCACCGCGGCGGCCCTGAACCAGGGGGTGATCGCCGACGTCAACGTGGGGCTGCTCTACATCTTTGCCGTCTCTTCCCTGGCGGTGTACGGCGCGGTGTTGGGCGGCTGGGCCTCCAACAATAAATACTCCTTACTGGGCGGTCTGCGCCTCAGCGCCCAGATGATCAGCTATGAGCTGGCCCTGGGCCTCTCGGTCATCGGGGTGCTGATGCTGGCCGGCAGCCTTAGCACCGTACAGATCGTGGCAGCCCAGAAATCCATGTGGTTCATCGTCTACCAGCCCCTGGGATTCCTCCTCTTCATGACTGCCGCCTTTGCCGAATGCGGCCGCACCCCCTTCGACCTGATTGAGTGTGAAAACGAGCTGGTGGCCGGCTACCAGACGGAATACAGCTCCATGAAATGGGCCTTGTTCATGATGGGGGAATACACCCACATCATCGTGGCCTCAGCCCTGGCCACCACCCTGTTCCTCGGCGGCTGGCAAGGCCCAGTGCTGCCCCCAGTGGTCTGGTTCGTATTGAAGACCTTTGCCCTGGTCTTCTTCTTTATCTGGGTGCGGGGCACCTTCCCCCGCTTCCGTTTCGACCAGCTCATGCGCTTAGGCTGGAAGGTGCTCTTGCCCCTGTGTTTGGCGAACATCCTGTTAACCGGGGCGTTAATCTTATTGCTCAAGGGTTAGCCCATGATTATGCCATTGCTCAAGGGATTGGCCACCACCCTGCGGATGGTGTTTACCAGGCCCATCACCCAACAGTATCCCGAAGAGAAGCGGCCGATGTACCCCCGCTGGCGGGGGCAACCGCAACTGACCGTCGATCCCGACGGCCGGCGCCGCTGCGTAGCCTGCACCCTGTGCATGGTGGTCTGCCCCTCTAATGCCATCCGGTCCATTGTCGCCGCCGAAGGCCCGGAGCACGAGAAGTACCCGGTGCAGTTCACCATTGACCTGCAGCGCTGCATCTTTTGCGGCCTATGCCAGGAGGCCTGTCCCAAGGCGGCCATCAAGCTGAACAACGCCTATGAGCTGGCCCAATACGATAAGAACGCCCTGATTCTCAACATTGAGACGGCAACTCAGCCAGAATCCAACTTGCGGCTGAAGGATTGGCTATAAAGGAGGCCTGGGGGATGCAGATTCTGTTTTTCATCCTGGCCGCAGTGGCCCTGATCTCCGGCGGCCTGGTGGTCTTTCAGCGCCACCCCTTGAGAAGCGCCCTCTGGCTCATCGTCAACTTCTTTGCGGTAGCCGGCATCTACTTGCTGGCCCATGCCGAGTTCATCGCCGCCATCCAGGTGATCGTTTACGCCGGGGCCATCATGGTGCTGTTCCTGTTCGTCATCATGCTCCTGAATCTGCGGCAGCCCGAGGCGGCCCCGGTAATTCCCTATATCGGGCAGAAGCTTCTGGGCGCGGTCCTGGCCGGCTTCACCGCCCTGATCATGATTTACGCCTACCACCGGGCCAGCCTGTCGGCGGGCCGGGAAGTCATACCGGGCCTGGGCAACACCGAATCCATTGCCCGCAGCCTGTTTACCGATTATCTGCTGCCCTTTGAGGTCACCTCGGTCCTGCTCCTGGTGGCCATCGTCGGCGCGGTGGTCCTGGCTAAAAGTAAGTTGAAGTGAGAATTAGGGGAGAATGCCCATGGTAGTGCCCTTGTCTCATTACCTGGCCCTGAGCGTGGCCCTGTTCGCCCTGGGAGTGATCGGGGTGATCATTCGGCGCAACGCCATCGTCATCTTAATGAGCATCGAGATGATGCTCAATGCCGTCAACCTGGCCTTTATCGGGTTTGCCGACTATTTCAAGGCGGTGGACGGACAGATGTTCGTGTTTTTCGTCTTGACCGTGGCCGCCGCGGAAGTGGCGGTGGGCCTGGCCCTGATTGTCGCCATCTTCCGCAACCGGGGCTCCATTAATGTCGACGACCTGAATATCCTCAGGTGGTGAGGCGATCCTCATGATGGATTATGTCTGGCTGATACCCCTATTCCCCCTCATCGGCTTTTTGATCAACGGCCTGCTGGGGAAGAGTTTGCCCAAGAATGTGGTGGGAACTATCGGCTCGCTGGCTGTGGGCCTGAGCTTCCTGCTCAGCGTGGGCATCTTCCTGGAATTCTTGCAGCTGCCGCACGGGGACCGGATGGTGGAAAAGACGGTGTTCACCTGGATCTCCTCCGGCAGTTTCCAGGCCCAGGCGGCCTTCCTCATCGACCCCCTGTCCCTGGTGATGCTCCTGGTGGTCTCCGGGGTGAGCACCCTGATCCACATCTACTCCGTGGGTTACATGCACGATGACCCGGGGTTTTACCGCTACTTCTCCTATCTCAACCTCTTCGTCTTTAATATGCTCATCCTGGTGAGCGCCAATAACTTCCTGTTGATGTTCGTGGGTTGGGAAGGAGTAGGGCTCTGCTCCTACCTCTTGATCGGCTTTTGGTATGAGCGCCGCTCGGCCAGCGACGCGGGCAAAAAGGCCTTCGTGGTCAACCGGATCGGCGATTTCGGCTTCCTGCTGGGCATCTTCATCATCTTCTGGACCTTCGGCAGCCTCAATTTCCGGGAGGTCTTCGCGGCGGCCGCCTCCCATTATCCGGTGGGCTCCGCGGTGATCACCGCCGCTACCCTCTGCCTGTTTTTGGGGGCCATCGGCAAGTCGGCCCAGATTCCTCTCTACGTCTGGCTGCCCGACGCCATGGAAGGCCCCACTCCGGTGTCAGCCCTGATCCACGCGGCCACCATGGTCACCGCGGGGGTCTATATGTTGGCCCGTTGCAGCGCCCTGTTCGTACTGGCCCCGGTCTCCATGACGGTGGTGGCGGTGGTGGGCCTGCTGACCGCCTTTTTCGCCGCCACCATGGGCATGGCGCAATTCGACATCAAACGCGTCCTGGCTTACTCCACCGTGAGCCAATTGGGATATATGGTCATGGCCTGTGGCGTGGGGGCCTTTGTCTCCGGTATCTTCCATCTGATGACCCACGCCTTTTTCAAGGCCCTCCTCTTCCTGGGATCCGGCGCGGTAATCCACGGCATGCACGGCCAACAGGATATGCGCCACATGGGCGGCCTCAGGAAGTACATGCCCATCACCTATTGGACCTTCCTGGTAGCCACCCTGGCCATTTCCGGCATCTTCCCCTTCGCCGGCTTCTTCAGCAAGGATGAAATCCTCTTTTACTCCCTGGTGGACGGCCACGTCCTCTATTGGGGCATCGCTACCGTGGCCGCCTTAATCACCGCCTTCTACATGTTCCGGGCGGTGTTCATGACCTTCCATGGCGAGGAAAGGTTTGACCACCATGAGGTCCACCCCCATGAAGCGCCCTGGACCATGGCGGCGCCGCTGATAATCCTGGCGGTCCTGTCGGCGGTAGGCGGTTTTGTGGGCTTCCCCATCATCGAAGGGGCCCATAAGTTCAAAGAGTTCCTGGCCCCGTCCATCGCCACCCTGCACCCGGAGGCGCACCACGCCATGTCCTTCGAAATCTTCATGATGGCCTTCAGCATGAGCGTCGCCGGCGTGGGCATCTTCATCGCCTACAAGTGCTATATCAAAAAGCCGGACCTGCCGACCCGGGTGGTGGCGAAATTTCCGGTGGTCTACGAATACATCTATAACAAATATTTTGTGGATGAGTTTTATGACGCCGCGGTGGTGGAGCCGGTCAAGGAAGGCTCCGACTTCCTGTGGCATGGGGTGGATGAACAGGTGGTGGACGGCGCGGTGAACGGCAGCGCCAGCACCGTCGTCTGGATCAGCGCCCATCTCCGCAAGCTGGAAACCGGCTTCGTACAAACCTATGCCCTGGCCATCCTCCTGGGGGTGGTGGTCATCGCGGGCTATCTCATCGGACGTTAACCTGAGGGTGGCTCAATGCATCTACCAATCCTCTCCATCCTGATCTTCCTCCCCCTCCTGGGGGTGGGGTTGCTGCTGTTTCTGGACCGGA
>CAWIDL010000010.1:0-10467 GCA_963834795.1 uncultured delta proteobacterium
ATCGATGGACCCCTCAGCCGTGGTCCGGATGGGGTACTTGAACCGCTTGATGGTCGTCTGATTCCGGAACTTGATGGTCCACATGATGGAGTCGCTGGCCCGCAGGGGGATGGTGCTGGAACCCAGGGGCATGATATCCGCATAGTGGCGGACTTCGATGGCCTGCACCGGGCAGATCTTCACGCAGTTGAAGCATTCCCAGCACTGATCCGGCTCCTGGTTGAAGGCCTTTTTGCTCTCGGCGTTCAGAACCATCAGGTCATTGGGGCAGATGTACTGGCAAGCGGTCTTGTCCAGGGCCTTGCAGCCGTCACATTTTTCCACGATTACGTAACTCGGCATAACTTAAAACCTCCTCGTTAGGGTTAAAGCCTTGATCTTTACTATGCTTGCAGAGGGAAAAGGCGGAAACCGTTTCCGCCCCCTCCCAACTTTACGCCTTAGTCCTTCCCCGACATGTCCCCGGCGGCGAAGCCGTGGACCTTGACCTCCACTTTCTCGGTGAGGCCCCGGTAGTACTTCCGCAGCACGGTCAGGACTTCGGGGCGGCTGAAGTGATCCGGCACTTCCATGTCTTCGGACAGCATCTTGCGCAGCATGGTGCCGGAGAGCATCAGACGGTCTTCCTTGCCGTGGCAGCAGGTGCGCATGGAGGCCATGCCGTCGCACTTATGGCAGTAAAAGGTCCAGTCGATGTTCAGGGGTTTCAGCTCCAGGGCGTCCTTGGGGATCTTGGTGAAGATCTTCTGGGCGTCGAAAGGGCCGTAGTAATCGCCCACCCCGGCATGGTCGCGGCCGACGATCAGGTGGGAGCAGCCGAAGTTCTGGCGGAACACCGCATGGAACAGGGCCTCCCGGGGACCGGCGTAGCGCATATCCAGGGGATAGCCGGCCTGGATGGAGGTGTCCTTGACGAAATAGTACTGGGTCAAGACGTTGATGGCCTCGGTGCGCACTTCCGCCGGGATGTCACCGGGTTTCAACTTGCCCAGGAGCTGGTGGATCAGAATGCCGTCGCAGACCTCGATGGCGATCTTGGCCAGGTACTCGTGGGAGCGGTGCATGGGGTTCCGCAGCTGCAGGGCGGCGATGGTTTCCCAACCCTTATCCTCAAACATCTTCCGGGTTTCCCAGGGCCGCATGTAGAGGCCGGGATACTGTTTCGGGAAGGGGCCTTCACTCCAGACCTTGATGGTGCCCCCCAGGTTGACGTCTTCCTGGCCCATGACCATCTGCACGCCCGGGTGCTCCAGGTCATTGGTGGTGAAGACCTGTTTGCATTCCCACTTTTTATCAATTTTGTACTTTTCGGTGACCTTCATGGTCCCCATCCTCTCTTCCGTCTCTTCGTCCACCAGCAGCACTTCCTGGCCGACCTTGATGGAGTCGGCCTTGCCCTGGTTGACGGACATGGTGACGGGGATGGGCCAGAAGGTGCCGTCCTTCAGCTTCATAGCTTCGCTGCAGGAGCCTTTCCAGTCATCGTGGCCCATGAAGCCGTCCAGGGGAGTGAAGCCGCCGATGCCCATCATGATGAGGTCGGCCGTTTCCCGGGAGGTCATGGTAACAACGGTCAGTTCCTTGGCGCGCTTTTTCTCTTCGGCCACCTGGGCCGGGGAGAGCAGCAAGGGTTTTAATTTTTTCTCTTTACCGTGGGGATTAACTAAGGCCATCTATCTTCCTCCTCGGGAATTAAGAATTTTACCGGGAAAATGTGAAAAATTCACATGAATATAAATTTTTAGTTTAATCCTTTCCTCGATGCTTGTCAATAATTTTTTCACGAACTGCTCATTTTCATGAGCGGGGCTGCGGCCCCCGGGAGCAGAGGAAATTGTTCCATAAATTCACCTAGTTAATCAAACAGGACCAGGCGCTCAAACGGGCAACCGGTAGATCGGAGTGGGTTCCTGGCGTCCCCTCAGCACCACCGGCTTAAGGGGGATGAACTGGAACTGCCCTTCCACCTGACGATAGGTGGCCTGGCTCACCAGGGTGTCAGCGCCCAGGTCCTTGGCCGCCTCCTGGAGCCGGGCCGCGACGTTCACCATGTCCCCGATGATGGTGAAGTCCATGCGCCTGGAGGAGCCGATGTTGCCGACGATGGCCTCCCCGGTGTTGATGCCGATGCGCATCCCCTGGATAGGGGTGCGCCCCTGGGCCTGCATCTCGGCCAGGCGGCGCTGCAGGGCCAGAGCGCACTCCACCGCCCTGGTGGCGGCGCCGGCAAGCGGCAGCGGCACGCCGAAGACCGCCATGAGCCCGTCGCCCAAGTATTTGTCCAGGGTCCCCTGGTGCTGGAAGACCAGGTCCACCATCTCGGTGAAGAAGACGTTGAGCACCTCCACTACCTGTTCCGGGTCCAGGGACTCGGCCATGGCGGTAAAATTACGGATATCCGCAAAGAGCACGGTGACTTCCTGGCGCCGGCCCCCCAGTTGCAGCAGGGCCGGATTTTTCAGGATCTCCTCGCACATCTCCGGGCTGACATAGCGCGAGATGGTGTCCCGCAGCAGGTGTTTCTCCTGATAGAGGCGCAAGCGGCTACGCAGGACCGCCTCGTGATGGGCCTCCTCCGAAGCGATCTCCCTGAGGAGTCTTTGGAGTTCCGGATCTTCGGACTCCTCGGCCAGGGCCTGGTAGCTCTTCCGGGCCTCCAGCTCATGGGAGATGGCCAGCTCGATGGCCTGGATGATGTTAAGATCCTGTTTTCCGTTTGCGGTTTTCTGTTTTCTGTCGTCCATGGTTAAATCCCCGTCTTCTGTTTGCCGTTTTCGGTAAAAGAATGAAAGCCCCCGTCCAGAACCAGCTTCGATCCCAGAAATTCACTTTTAGGCCTCCATTATGACCGGGAAAAAATTTAGAAGCGGAACTTCGATTAAGGTTATGAAATCTGCATTCCCAGGCAGTAAATCATGAGCCTTGGGCTCACCCGTAAATCATGAAAAGGTAGCGCCGCCGCCCCCGGCGGCGCGGGAACCGGCTGCCAGAGGGTGGGTATCCCACATACTCAGGAACTTTTCAGGACAGTAATTCATGGTCCTTTGGCTCACCCGGAACGATGAAAAATTTGCAACTTTCCGGAACAGCCGTTCATGGGCCTTTGGCCCACCCATAAATTATGAGAAGACCGGTGGGCGTCTCGCCCGCCACTCAGTCCGCACAGGTTTTTTTCGAGGGACGCCTGTGCCACCAATTCTTCACAACTTTTCAAGGCAGGTGCTGGGGAACGAGATGAGACGCGTAGTGCGCACTGCGCACCATTTCTCTTTTCTTCCTTTTCTTTTAACTTAATCAGCCACCGCGACAAAATCTACCTGGCGAATTGTTTTTCACACATTTCATAGGGCGGGCTGTGCCCGCCGCCTCAGAAAACAGGAAACAGAAAACAGAAAACTATCAATAAACCACTTCCACCAGAAACAGTCCCTGGGGCGGAGCGGTTGGTCCGGCCAGATGGCGCCCCTGGTTCCGCAGCAAATCGCCCAGCAGGTCTGGGGCGGCTTTCCCCTGGCCCACCGCCACCAGGGTGCCCACCAGGCTGCGGACCATGCCCCTTAAGAAGCCGTTGCCGGTGATGGTGAAGATGAGCCAGCCCCCGGGGTGGGTCCGCCAGCGGGCCGCGGCAATCCGCCGCACCGGGTTCAGCGAGCCGCTGCCGCTGGCCCTGAAGGCGGAAAAATCGTGCTCCCCGGGGAGCAGCGCCGCGGCCGCCGCCATGGCCTCCAGATCCAGCTTCCCTGAAAGCCACCAGCCAAAATGGTGATGCAGGGGGGAACGGCGGGGCCGGTTGAGGATGCGGTATTCGTAAGTCTTGGAGAGGGCCGATTTCCGGGCGTGAAACTCCGGGGGGACCTCACGCGCCTCCAGAACCACGATATCCCAGGGCAGCATGGAGTTCACGCCGGCCTCAAAGGCCTTCAGGGGGAGGGCGCCGCCGCTGTGAAAATTGGCCACCTGCCCCAGGGCGTGCACCCCGGCATCGGTGCGCCCCGACCCGATGAGCCTGACTTCCTCCCCGGTGAGACGCGTGAGGGCCTCTTCCAACACTTGTTGAATGGAGACCGCGTTCTTCTGGCGCTGCCAGCCGTGGTAGCGGGTGCCGTCGTATTCCAGAAGCAGGCGGATATTGCGCTGCGGGGCCATTCAGGAGAAATTTTGCATTTTCCCTCCCCCTCGCGGGGGGAGGGTTAGGGTGGGGGTGGAATAGGCTTGGATGATCATTAAGAAAAATGCCGGGGATGTACTGCCCACCATGCTTTCACCTGGCATTTAGGGAATTAGGGGCACTAAATCCAACCCGGTGGTCTCGGGAAACCCGGCCATCAGGTTGAAGTTGTGCACCGCCTGGCCGGCGGCCCCCCGGTGCAGGTTGTCGATGGCCGCCACCACAATGACCCGCCCCCGGGCGCCGTCCACCCGCACCCCGAGATCGCAATAGTTGCTGCCCCGGACGTTGATGGTATTGGGGAGGCTGCCCTTGGGCAGCAAGCGGATAAAGGGCTGATCCTCATAGAAATTCTGGTAGAAGTTGAGAATCTCCACATCGGTCTGGGGCCGCAGCAGCCGGGCGTACAGGGTCCCCAGGATGCCCCGGCTCATGGGCGCCAGATGAGGGCTGAAGGTCACCAGCACCGGTTCGCCGGCCAGCAGGCTCAACTCCTGCTCCATTTCCGGGTTGTGGCGGTGCTCCGCCACCTTGTAGGCCCGCAGCCCCTCGTTGACCTCGCAATACTGGGTGCTAAGGGACGCCTGCCGACCGGCGCCGCTGACCCCGGACGTGCAATCGGCGATCAGCGAGTCCAGGTGAATCAGCTTATTCTGCACCAGGGGCGCCAGTCCCAAGATAACGCAGGTGGGGTAGCAGCCGGGGTTGCCCACCAGGCGGGCCCGGCTGACCGCGTAGCCGTGGATCTCCGGCAGGCCGTAGACCGCCTCGGCTAGCAATTCCTTGGCGAGATGAGGCTGATACCACTTTTCATAGACCGCGGCGTCCTTGAAGCGGAAATCGGCGCTCAGGTCCACCACCCGGCAGTCCCGGGCCAGCAGCCGGGGCACCACTTCCATGGCGGTCTGATGCGGCACGCTGGTGAAGACCACCTCCGCTACGGCGGCGATAGCCTCGGGGTCCGGGACGATGAAATCCAGGTCGCAGATGCGGGTTAAGGCCGGGAACACCGAGGCCATGGGCTGCCCGGCCCATTCCCGGGAAGTGACCGCGGTAAGCCGGGCCCCCGGGTGACGGGCCAAAAGCCGCACCAATTCCAACCCGGCGTAGCCGGAGGCGCCCATAACCGCGACAGAGATCTGGTTCATGCCTGGGAGAGGCCCTTAAAGGGGTTGGGAGGGGCGTTTGCGGGAGGGCGGGCGCTTTTTTTTAAGGGTGCCCGGGGGCTCA
This sequence comes from uncultured delta proteobacterium, assembly GCA_963834795.1. GTDB lineage: Bacteria > Desulfobacterota > Desulfobaccia > Desulfobaccales > 0-14-0-80-60-11 > JAPLJC01. Next base: position 5,399 of record CAWIDL010000010.1, read on the forward strand.
CCGGTGATTCCCCCGGCCCTCCCTCAAATAAATCCGACAAGTTACCGCTTCGAGTACTGGCAACCGCGGCGGGCGCCCCGGAGACCGTACTTCTTCCGCTCTTTGATGCGGGAGTCCCGGGTGAGAAAGCCCGCCTTTTTCAGGCTGGGGCGCAATTCCGGGTTGAGGGCCACCAGGGCCCGGCTCAAGGCGTGTTTCACCGCCCCGGCCTGCCCTTCCAGGCCGCCGCCCCGGACGTTCACCAATATGTCGAATTCGGGACCCACGTTGACCAGTTGCAAGGGTTGCCGCACCAGATTGCGGGTGGTCTCCCTGGGAAAGTATTCTTCAAAGTTCCGCTGATTCACCATAATCCGGCCGCTGCCGGGCCGCAGATAGACCCGGGCTATGGCGGTCTTGCGCTTGCCGCTGGCATGGATGCTTGCTGGGGCCGCCATCAATCCTCCCAAGTTAGGGCGGTCGGTTGCTGGGCCTGGTGGGGATGCTCCCCCCCGGGATAAATCTTCAACTTCTTCAGCAACCGCCTTCCCAGGCTGTTTTTCGGCAACATTCCCCGGACTGCGTGGCGCAGCACCTCGGTGGGCTTCTTCTGCAGCAGGTGCCGGGCCGAAATCTCCTTCAGCCCCCCCACGTAGCCGGAATGCCGATAATAGATCTTGTTGTCCAGTTTCCTGCCGGTCAGTTGCACCTGCGCGGCATTGACCACCACTACGAAATCCCCGGTGTCGGCGTGGGGGGTGAAGACCGGCTTGGTCTTGCCCCGGAGCACCATGGCAATGCGGCTGGCCAGGCGGCCCAAGACCTTGTCCCGGGCATCCACCACGTACCATTGCCGGGGAACTTCCCCGCGACCGGCGGTATAGCTCTTCATGGAAAGCACTCCCAACCTCAATCTTGAAAATATATCCGGCCGCACCTGCCCTTGTCAAGGGGGTGGCGCCCCATTTACCGGGGAATCTGGGGTTTTTCCTGAAAAAATCGAAACCAGGCCTCTCACCTGGGCCTCTCTTTGCGGTTTTCGGGTTTCCCTGAACAGCCCAGGATCGCCGGGAGGGCCCCGCGAGGCCAACAAACCGGGCGAGCCGGCTGACCGGGCCGCACCTTGGCGAGCGCCTGGCTCTCCGGTATAATTGCTGTAAATTATAGCATAATTCGCCAAGGGGACCGCGGCGGCCCGGCGTTGATTATGCTTTTCTTTGCCCGGAGAATGTGTTAGAAAAGCCTGAGAGATCAGCCAACGGAACTAGAATATGCCTTTTTGCGAGCAATGCCAAATAATTCATGGGGAAGAGCACCGCTTCTGCCAGCGCTGCGGCCAGTTGCTGAAGAGCTCCAGGAGCGTCGCGGGCCGCGGCTGCACCCGTTGCGGCACCCCCACCTTCCCGGGTCAAAAATTTTGCACCGAGTGCGGTCTGCCCCTAAGGGTGGCCCGGGTAACCCAGGAGGAAGAGCCTCAAGCGGAACACCCGCCGCTCTTTTATCCCCGGAGGACCGAACCAATGCCCCACCGCCGGCCGCGGCGCTCCAGCCGCCTCATCTCCCTGCTCGGCGTTTTCCTGGTGGCTATGGGCGTCTGGTATGTCTGGCGCCAGCTGCCGGCCCGGGCCCCCAGTGACCGGTCCCCGGCCACCGCCACCGCCCCTCAGGAGGATCTGAAACGGGAAGTGGAAAAGATCTCGGAAAAGATCCGGGCCGCCCACCTCAACAAGGACATCAACAAGTGGCTCAGTTGCTATTCCTCCGACTATCCCAATCTGGGACAGTTAGAGAATCAACTGTTGGAACTGTGGAAGAATTACGATATCAAGAGTGTTGATTATCGGATTTCCAATGTTCAGCGCCTAAGCGATACGCAGGCTACGGCAAATATTGTCTGGAACATTCAGTTATATAACCAAAGCACCCATGACTTCGACCTTCGCCGGCTAAGTTATAAAATCACCTTGGAAAAAAGAGGCAATGACTGGAAGATCCGGGACAGCAAAGAAGACGTTGGAGGGTCTGGTTAAGTGAAGCCCGTTGCCGCCAACAGATGGCTCCTGATCGCGATTCCGGCCCTGGTAGTGGCCTTCGGCCCGGCCGGCTGCGTTCCACCCAGGTATATCCCGCCGCCGCTGCCCGGGGCGCCGACCGCCCCGGCACTGCCGCCCCAGGTGAGCCGGCCGGTCTTCTATGTCAAGGTCAGTCACCTCAATCTCCGGGCCTGTCCCGGCATGGACTGCCCCAAGATTTCCCTGCTGGAACGGGACGAAGAAGTGGAAAAAGTGGGGGCTGCCGAGGATTGGTTCCAGATCCGGGTCAAACGGGACGGGCGCCTGGGGTGGGTAGATTCCCGTTACCTCTCCCCCACCCCGGTGGCCGCTCCGGAAGCGGCTCCGCCTTCGCCGCCGGTGGAGGCGCCGCCGCCGCCGCTGCCGGAAAGGATTCAGCCGCCGCCGGAAAGGCCGGCCCCGTCCCCGGTGGAAAAGTTCAAACCCGTTAAACCGGAAGAAGCGGTCCCGCCGGCCAGGCAGAAACCGGAGGAGGCCAAACCGGCGAAACCGCCCAAGGCGAAGCCCGAAGAAACCGGGGGCGGGGCTCCCAAAGAGGAAAAACCGGCCCCCAAGAAGGGAGAGAAACCAGCGCCCAAGGAAGAAAAACCGGCCCCAGCACCGGAGGAAACCCCTGAGCCCGGCCAGAAGATCAGGATTATGTGATAGCTGTCAGCTTTCAGCTTTCAGCTATCAGCTATCAGCTATCAGCTAAAAACTTAATACAAAAACTCGCGGGGTGGTTCTTTGAACCGCCCCGGTTAATTTTTTGAAACTTAGAAAGGGACTTTATCATCACTAAACTAATATGTGGATTTGAAGTAGGAGGATAAAACTATGATTAACCACCGCTGGGTTGGCACCCATAAAATGCCAGAGTGAAGAGGCTAATAATATGCTTTCTGCTGTTAACCTTCAGCCCATGTCCGGTTCAGAGCCAACCCGTAAGTATGACTATGCCGGACTGGCTAGCCTGGGTCAAGACTTGTGCAGATAAGTATGGAGTTGACCCGTATATCTGCCTGGCAGTGGCCAACACAGAGTCCAGTAAAGGAGGTAAGGAGTTCAGATTTGGCAGGATGGGAAACAGTAATTACTACGGCCCGTTTGGAATACATAAGGATTTCCTGAAAAAATGGCGGATAGACGACTGGCGTGTTAATACCGAGGTAGGGATAAGAGCACTAGCCAGATACAGAGATTTGCGGAAATCTCTCAAAAAATACAACGCCGAGTTCAATGAGGCGTATTACCTTAGGATAAAGTACTTGGAGAGGAAATATAGTAAGGCCGGAGTTTTTAATTGCCAGCCAACAGACATTTGGTAAAAATTTAACCAAACCATTTGGGCAGGGTCATATCCATATTAATTGAAAACATTTAATCCGGGGCATTACACAATGCCATAATGGGCAAAATGACCAGGGTTGATGTTTCTCATGTTAATATACAAACCTTTTCAAAAAGAGGATAGTATGCGGAGACTAATCCTTAACACTGAAATAACCGGGGTCTGTAACTACAAATCAGACGACCACCCAAAACAGCCGCTACCTACTACTCCCCCCACTGCAGCAAGGCGCCACCCCAGGTGGCCCCGGCGCCGAAGCTGATGAGCATCACCTTGTCGCCGTCTTTGATCTTGCCTGCCATCAGGGCCTCGTCCAAGGCAATGGGCACCGAGGCCGCCGAGGTATTGCCGTACTTGTGAATATTGACGAACACCTTGTCCATGGACACCCGGGCAAATTTGGCCCCGGCCTTCAGGATGCGGAAGTTGCCCTGGTGGATGATGAGATAGTCCAGCTCCTCCCGCTCCAGTCCGGCCATCTCCAGGATGCGCGGAATGGAAATCTTCACCGCGTTCACCGCGAACTTGAAAATCTCCGGGCCGTCCATGTGCAGATAGTGTTTGCCGGTGTGGCTCGGCAGCGGCTGGAAGGGGCTCACCTCTTTGTTTAATTCGGTGTCGCAATACAGCTTCCGGTTGAGGCTGGAGGCGATGAAGGAGGCGATGATGTGGTTCCGCCGGCTGGGACCCAAGACCACCGCCCCGGCCCCGTCCCCGAAGAGCAGGCAGGTGCCCCGGTCAGTCCAGTCGGTGAAACGGGAGCAGACATCCGAGCCGATGACCAGGGCGTATTTGCCCTCCGGAGCCACCAGCCGCTCCGCCACATAGGCGGCATAATTAAAACCGCTGCAACCCGCCTGCAGGTCGAAGGCCGCGGCCCGGCCGCCCAGTCCCAATTCCTCCTGGATGCGGATGGCCCCGGCCGGAAAGAACTGGGCCGGGGTGTTGGTCCCCAAGACGATGTAGCTCAGCTGTTCCGGCTCGATCCCGGAATTTTCCAGAGCCCGGCGGGCGGCGATCACCCCCATGGTGACCGCATCTTCCTCCGGGGCCGCGATGCGGCGCTCACTCACCCCGGTACGTTCCACGATCCAGGCATCCGTGGTGTCCACCAGCTTCTCCAGGTCCTGGTTGGTGAGGACCGCTTCCGGTAGATAGCTGCCGGTGCCCAGGATGCCGATCTTTTTTTTGTTCAAGGATTCTCCTGTCTTCCATAAGGTATTGACAGAATTTATACCGCAGTAGGACCCAAAAGGCAAATGAATTGACCGGACGGGCCTGGGAAGGGAAGAAGCAAAGATTTTTTGACCAGGGGCGAACCCGGCCTGGACCGCCGGGGGCGGCGGTCCCCTTGCTTCTGCGATTAATAAACCGCTCAGACCGGGTTAAGGGGCTGCCATCCTGCCGGCAAAGGGGCCTTTCGGCCGGATGCTCTTTCTGAGATAATTAACAAAGGACCTGGGCCTGCGGCTGAAAACCGACAAATGGAGAAAACCTTAGAAAAAGTGAGCTTTCATCAGTTATCATCAACTAACCCCCTTTGGAACTCGGCTCTGGCGCGATAAAAGGAGTTCTGACTTTATTCTGAGAGTGCCCCATTTGTTCTGATTTCCCTTGACGAAATCTCAAGATATTGTATCTTGTTTCCATAAAAATACAAGATATTGCTCATTAAGCCCCAAAAAGGG
>CAWIDL010000011.1:0-24338 GCA_963834795.1 uncultured delta proteobacterium
CTTCCACGGCCAGGGGCGCCAGCAGGTGGTAGATCTGGCTGCGGCCCGGTTCCCCCAGGCGAACCAGGGTGGCGAGGGTCCGGTCCGCCGCCTCCTTGCCCTGGACCAGGGTCGCGGCCAGTTTGGGCGAGAGGTTGAAGCCCCGCAGCATCTCCTGCAACTCCTGGGGACTGAGCGCTTCCACCAGCCCCAGGAAATAGACCTGCCACCGCTGGTAGCGGTCCTCCAGATAGAGGAGGTCGTACCAGGACAGCACCGCCTGGAGCCGCTCCAGCATGGAGCGGGTCGACTGCTCATAGATCAGCCGGGGATGGACGGCCTTCAGCAGGTCTAATTCCGCCAACCGGGCCACCGCCGGCAGCGGGTTCTCCTCCTGCAGGATCAGCTTGAGCTCCTGGAAGAGCCTGGCTCCGGAAAGGCGTTCGAAAAAGTTGTTGCGCACCGCATTGGCGATGAGGTTGGCGGTGAGTTTGCTGATGCGAAACTTGAAGCGCTGCTCGAAGCGCACCGCCCGGAAGACCCGGGTGGGGTCCTCCACGAAGCTCAGATTATGCAGCAGGCTGAGGCGGCCTTCCTTCAGGTCCCGCTGGGCCCCGAAAAAAGTCTAGCAAGATGCCGAATTCCCCGGGATTGAGCCGCAGAGCCAGGGTGTTGATGATGAAGTCCCGGCGGTAGAGGTCCATCTTGATGGAGCTGTATTCCACCACCGGCATGGCCCCCGGGGCTTCGTAATACTCGCTGCGGGCCGTGGCCACGTCGATCTTGAAGCCGTCGGGGAAGATGAGCACCGCGGTCTTGAATTTCTGAAATTCCCGGGAGCGGGCCCCATAGCGGGCGGCGAAATGCCGGGCGAAGATGATGGCGTCCCCTTCGATGACGATGTCGATGTCCAGATTTTCATGGCGCAGCAGCAAATCCCGCACGAAGCCGCCCACCACGTAGGCTTGATAATTGAGCTCCGCGGCCATCGCCCCCACCTGCTGGAGGATTTCCAGAATCTTCCGGGGCAGTCGCTCCCGCATCAGGGAGCCAATGTGCTTGGTGCGCATGGGTTGGGACCATTGGGCCTCATCCTCTGCCTCGCTGAGCAGGTGCAAGAGGTCGGTGCGGCTGATGATGCCGATCACCTGGCCGTCCTCCAGGACCGGCATGACACGCTGCTTGTGAACTATCAGCTTTTCCCGGATCAGCGGCAAGGTGGCCTCCGGATCCACGGTGGCTACCTCGGTGGTCATATAGTCCTTCACCGGATGATTTTTCAGGCCGTGGTAGATGGCCTTCTCCACCGTCTGCCGGGTAATCACCCCCAGGAGCTTGCCGTCGGCCACGACCGGCAGGGCGTTGATGCTGTAACGGTTCAGGATCAGTGCAGCCCTCTCCAGGGTGACCTCCGGGGCCGCCGATTTTACCGGGAAGGACATGATCTCCCGGGCCTGGCGTCCCGGATGCACCCGTTTGTGCAGGACCTGGCGCAGCTTTTCCTCCACCTGGGCCAGGGGCTGGTCCTTGATGGCGGCGGCGGCCGCGTGGCTGTGGCCGCCACCCCCAATCTCCGCCAGGATGTCGGCCACGTCCACCTCCGGCAGGCGACTGCGGCCCACCACGAAGACCCGGTCCTCCATCTGGGCCAGGGCGAAGAGCACCTGGATGTTCTCCATGTCCATGAGCTTGTGGCATACCATGGCAAAATCAGGGACATACTCCTGGGTGGTGGCCCGGGCAATGACCACCTCGATGTCGCTCACGTGGAAGTTGGTGGAGTGCTCCAGGAGGTCGTTGAGGAGGGCCACCTGCTCGGCGGTGAGCTCCCGGGTGATGATCTCGGAGACCATGTTGAGGTCGGCCCCCTGGCTCAGGAGAAAGGCAGCGGCCTCAAAATCCTGGGGGGTGGTGGAGGCGAAGGTGAAGCAGCCGGTGTCCTCGAAGATCCCCAGGGCCATGGTGGTGGCTTCCTGGGGGGTCAATGTCAGGCCCCGCTCCTTAATGAGCCGGGTCAGGATGGCGGTGGTGGAGCCCAGGGGCTGCAACACCTCCAGGCTGCCGTGGACGTCGTCGGCGGCGTCGGGATGATGGTCGTATATGTGGATATCCACTTCCCCGGAGGAGGCCGCTTCGGCGAATTTGCCGATGCGAGAGGCCTGGCGGGTGTCCACCAGGATGAGGCGCTTGATCTCCTCCGGCGGCACGTTCTTGCTCCGGGCAAAATCGAGGAAGTAGAGGCTGGAACGGATGAAAAAATCCCGGAGGTTGGGTTCCTGGGACCCCGGAAAGACCAGGATGGCGTCGGGATAGAGCTTTTTGGCGGCCACCATGGAGGCCATGGCGTCGAAGTCGGCGTTGAGGTGGCTGGTGATCACCTCCAGGGTGCGGCCCGGGGGTTGCAGGTGGCGGCGAGGGGAGAGGTTCATGAGCGGGGATGGGCCTTCTGGTGCGCCTTTTTCAGGCGCGCCGCGTCCACGTGGGTGTAGATCTGGGTGGTGGCCAGGTCGGCGTGGCCCAGCAGCAGCTGCAACACCCGCAGGTTGGCCCCCCGGGACAGGAGATGGGTGGCCATGGAGTGGCGCAGGGTGTGGGGGCTCAGGCCGGCCAGCCCTTGCTTACGGGCGTAGTCCTTCAAAATCTTCCAGAACCCCTGGCGAGTCAGGGGCCCGCCCCGGTGGTTGACGAAGAGATACTGGCTCTGGCGGCCCTTGAGGAGCCGGGGCCGGCCCTGGGCCAGGTAGAGTTCCAGCTTTTCCACCGCCTTGGCCACCATGGGTACCACCCGCTCCTTGGAGCCCTTTCCCAAGGGGCGCACCACCCCCCGGCGCAGGTCCAGTTGTTTCAGGGTCAGGCCCACCAGCTCCGAGACCCGGAGGCCGGTGGCATAGAGGACTTCCAGCAGGGCCGCGTCCCGTTGCCCCTTGGGGGTGGCGGGGTCGGGTCCAGCCAGCAGGGTGACCACCTCCCCTTCCCCCAACACCCGAGGCAGCCGCCGGGGTAAACGGGGGGAGTCCAGCAGCTCCACCGGGTTGGCTTGGGACAAGACCTTCTCCTCCCGCTGCAAAAACCGGTAGAATTGCCGCAAGGCGGAGAGCTTGCGGGCCCGGCTCCTGGCCGACAGGCCCCGGCCTTCCAGGGCGGCCAGGTACTCCTGCAGGTGGGCCAGCGAGACCGCGCCCCACTGGGATAGCCCCCGCGATTCGGCAAACTCCCAGAAATCCTGGAGATCGCCCGCATAGGCGGCCACGGTCAGGGGCGCCAGGCCTCTTTCTGCAGACAGATGCTGATAAAATTGGTTGAGTTCGGTATCCATGGGTGATTATCTGCTATAATCAATGCTCATTATACCTGCACTTTTTCAAAAGTAATAGCCGCCTTCCGTTCCCCATCTCGGATTGGGGACAGGGCAAACAAAAGTAGAACCGCCGCCCCCGGCGGTTCATCTCCGGCGAGGGCGCCGGCTCTATATTAATCAATGTCTATGAGTGAGATCATTTACGGCCGCCATCCGGTGCTGGCCGCCCTGCGCCGGCCGGAGAGCCCTCTGGAGGAGGTCATCGTGGCCTCGGGGGTCAGCGGCCCCTGGCTGGAGGAGGTGCGGCGTCTGGCCCGGGCCGGCGGGGTGCGTTTCCGGGTCCGGGAGCGGGCTGCCCTGGATCGCCTGTGCGGCGCCCCCCACCACCAGGGAATCCTGGCCCGGCGGGGCGCCTATCCCTACCTCTCCCAGGGAGAGCTGCTGGACCGCCTGCGAGAGCTGCCGGAACCCGCCCTGCTGGCGGCCGCCGACGGCCTCACCGACCCCATGAACCTGGGCAACCTCTGCCGTAGCGCCCTGGCCGCCGGGGCCCACGGCCTCATCATCCCCAAGGACCGGGCCGTGGGTCTCACCCCGGCGGTGGCCAAGGCCGCGGCCGGGGCCCTGGAATACCTGCCGGTCTTCAGGGTCACCAACCTGGCGGACTGCCTCGGGCGCCTCAAAGAGGCGGGCCTGTGCATCGTCGGGGCTGACGCCGCCGCCCCGCAAAGCCTCTACCAGGCCGACCTCACCGGCCCTTTAACCCTGGTCATCGGCGGGGAAGAAAAGGGCCTGCGCCTCCGGGTGCGCCGGCAGTGCGACCTGGTCCTGGCCATCCCCCAGGCGGCCCCGGAAATCGGCTCCCTGAACGCCGCCACCGCCGGCGCCGTGGCCCTGTTCGAGGTGCGGCGACAACGGCTAAGTAGAGCTGGCAGCGGTCAGCTTGCAGCTTTTAGCAAAACAGGGCAGCCTAAACCTTAAGGTTGTCCGTAGGAAACCGAGGGGGTTCCGGAGGCGAATTTTGCAGGCTAACAGACAAGCAGAATTCCCCCTCACCCCAACCCTCTTCCCCATCGGAGGAGAGGGAGATTTCCTGACTTGGGAGGCTCTTCAGAAGCCGAAACTGCCTTTTCCGCGGCTGAACCCTCAAAGAGATAGTTGTAGGGCGGGCACTGCCCACCAGTTCCTTATAATAAAAATGCCCACCTACCTGAGATCCAAGGTGTTTTAATTCTTTAGCCAGGCCGCGGCAAGCTGACCGCCACCCCAGGGAGATTAACATGTTCCAGGAAATGAGACGGCAAGACCGGGGGCTGAACCGGCTGGAGACCGAGGAAATTTTGGCCAACGGCAGGTTCGGGGTCTTATCCATGAACGGCGGCGACGATTATGCCTATGGAGTCCCTTTCAGCTACGTCTATCTGCAAAATCGCATTTACTTGCATTGCGCCTTGGAAGGTAAGAAATTGCGTCATATTCGGCGGGATAATCGAGTCTCCTTCTGTGTCGTCCAAGGAGCCGAACCCATTTTTGAATCGCCCGATACCTTTAGCATGAAATATAAGAGCGCCATGGTTTTCGGAAAAATTTACGAAGTCGATAATGACCAGGAAAAATTGCAAGGCTTAATCGCCCTGGTGGAAAAATATTTTCGCGACGACCCGGAACACGTAGAGCGGGGGAAGGTGAAGGCCGCCAATTCCCTCGATAAAACTGCGGTCCTGAGGATAGATATCGACCACCTGACGGGAAAAGTCAGGAGGGAGAAAGGCAAAGGATAAGGTCAGAGCCAGCGCGGGGGGGGGCGCTATTTTTTGCTGACAGATGATAGCTGAAAGCTGACAGCTACTTGCCAGACGAGTTGGCGGAAGTTAATATGGGGCATGGGGCGCCTCTGGGTTTGGCGGGAAGAGCTGGCCGCAGACTTTTTTGCCGAGGCCCGGGGCCTGTTGCGCTCCGGGGGCCTCCTGGCGCTGCCCACCGAGACCTTTTACGCCCTGGCGGTCAATCCCTTTGACGGGGCCGCCCTCACCCGGCTGTTCGGGGTGAAGGGCCGCCCCCCGGAAAATCCCGTCCTGGTGCTGATCGCCGGGCCGGAGATGTTGCCCCAGGTGGCCCTCCAGGCGCCGCCGGCCTTCCGCTTGCTGGCTCATCTCTGGCCGGGTCCCTTGACCCTGATATTACCGGCCAGGCCGGATTTGCCTCCCTTACTCACCGGCGGCACCGGGGCCATCGGGGTGCGCCAGCCCGGCCAGCCCCTGGTCTGCCGGCTGCTGGCGGCCCTGGGGTTTCCAGTCACCGGCACCAGCGCCAACCGCTCCGGACAACCTCCACTGAGGGAGGCGGCCGCGGTGGCCAGCGAATTGGGGGAAGAGGTGGACCTGATCCTGGAGGCCGGCCCCACCCCAGGAGGCCGGCCTTCCACCATCGTGGACCTGACCGTGAGCCCGCCCCGCCTGGTGCGGGCCGGGGCGATCAGCGCGGCCACCCTCAACGAAGCCCTTCCGGAGATTTTTATTTAGGGGACCTGATGGCAAAAGAGACGGCGGTAGTGGGCATCGATCTGGGCGGCACCAATTTCCGTCTGGCCCTGGTTTCCCCCGGCGGCGAGATCCTGGCCCGCTGGGAGCGAGCCACGGCCACCATGCCCGATCGGGACGCCCTGATCTCCACCCTGGCCCTGGATCTGGCGGTCTGCGGTGAGGAAGCCAGCTCCCGCGGCGTGCAGATCCGAGGGGTGGGCCTGGGCATCCCCGGCCGGATTCTCTCCCGGGAAGGCCGCATCGCCTTTTCCCCCAACCTGCCGGCCCTGAACGACTGCCCCCTGGTGCCGCTTCTTTCGCCGTTCCTGGCCTGGCCGCTGTTTCTGGAAAACGACGCCAACCTCTTTACCCTGGGGGAACACTGGCTGGGAGGCGGCGCCGGCCACCGGCACCTGTTGGGCATCACCTTGGGGACTGGGGTAGGAGGCGGCCTCATCTTGGGCGGCCGCCTGTGGCAGGGTTCCCAAGGCACCGCCGGGGAGATCGGCCACATTACCCTGGAGCCGCATGGCCGAAAATGCCATTGCGGCAACCGGGGCTGCCTGGAGACCCTGGCCTCGGCCTTTTGGACCGTGGCCTGGGTTAAGGAGCAACTGGCCCAGGGGGTCTCCTCCTGGCTTCAGGATCTCTATGTCACCGATCCCGACGCCATCCGGGGGGAAACCCTGGTGGCGGCTGCCCTCAACGGGGACCCCCTGGCCCTGCGGGCCTTCGACCGGGTGGGACGCAGTCTGGCACAGGCCATCGCGGCCGCGGTGCACCTCCTGGGACTTTCCCGGGTGATCATCGGCGGCCGCTTTGCCCGGGCCTGGGAGGTCTTCCAACCGTCACTGGCCGAGGAGCTGCACCACCGCCTTACCCTGTTCCCGCCGGAGGCGGTGAACGTCGCCCCGGCCCAACTGGGAGACGACGCCGGCCTCCTGGGCGCCGCCCGCCTGGCCTGGGATCTGTCGGCGCCGAGATGAGAGCAGGTGGCTAGAGGGCCAGGGCCGGCAGTCCTGCCCTCCCTCTCATCCCCCCTCCCAACCGGGGTAAGGACCGGGAACCCTGACCTCCGGCCCGATTTCCCGGGCAATAAATTTAATCCTGGATTATTCCGCAAGAATTGATGGAAATTGGAAGGATTGCTGGCCCAGATGAAAATTAAAGATGGTTTGAATCCCGTATCCCAGATCGATCATTTCGCCCTAGGCAAGCTCGACTCATTTCTCGGCACAATTGGAGAGGATGATGAATATAAAGACCCGATTTACCGTGGGGTTCGGAGTACAACCCAACAAATTGCGAGTGATTATGGACGCCGCTTTCTTATCGAGCTAGTGCAAAACGCTTACGATGCCCATCCCATTGGCGAACAGTCTGGAGAGATCTCCATCTATTTTGCCCCGAATGAGGATTCCTCTGGTGTTTTATATGTTGCTAACCGTGGAATTGGCTTCAATTGGAGCAATGTTAAGGCTCTTAGCAATGTTGGTTTAAGCGATAAGCCAGCCGGAGAAAACATTGGGAATAAAGGTCTTGGGTTTCGCAGTGTGCTTTTCATTAGCGACGATCCTCAGATTTATTCGAGGCTTGGTTCTGGACCTTCTGAACATTTCGATGGTTATTGTTTCAGGTTTGCACGCCCGAATGATTTTGAAGAGCTGATTAAAAATCCGGCACACGTCGAATTAGCGAAGAAAGATATTCCTGATTTCCATATTCCGCTTCCGCTCGCCCATCAGCCTGATAGAGTGGTTTCTTTCGCCCGTCAGGGATTTGTCACAGTCATCCGCCTCCCCTTGCGAGATGACAGCAAACGTCAGGTGGTCTATGAGGAACTTGAAGCACTTAGACATAGCCCTGCTCCCGTAATTCTCTTTCTCCAGAAAATCAATACATTGGATGTTATTCTTGAAGATGCACCTGAACGCTCTTTTACACTTGGGCGAAAAAGTGAGAATGTCCAGATTGATACCTCAATCAAAGAGGATTATAAATTTTCCGTGGTTTCCCTTGGAAATGATCAAAAATACTTCATAGGTTGGCACTGGATATCTGAAGATGAGGTCAAAAAGGCAATCAGGCTTAGCATTGACCAGAAAGGGCTTCATCCAAGATGGAATGATTGGCAGGGCGTAGGAGAATTGGCTGTCGCTGTCCGTCTGGACGATGCCCCTATAACTCCGCTTTTATATACCTTCCTGCCAATGGGCAAGGAGGCGGAGGGCCCTTTTTATGGATACTTACATGCCGCCTTCTATCCCAAAGCGGATCGTACCAGCCTACACGGTGATATTCCCATAAACTCTCTCTATATTAACAAAGCTATAGAATTGTGTGCGCGGACAATCATAGCTGTGAGGTCCGCGATGGATAGACCTGATTTTCCTTTCACAAACGAAGATGCGGGGAAGATTATTCTTGATCTTTTATCCTGGAAACAGTGCAAAGGAGTTGAGACTCAAGGACTTGAGACACAAGGTGCTAAGACTAAAGATAACGAACCTTTTCCGGTACGGATGGGTAATGCTTTTTCCAATCTTGGAAAAAATTTGATTGAGATAGATATCCTTCCGACTATAACCCGAAAATCAAACGTCTGCTGGGCACAGCCAGGCCAAGTTTGGCGCTGGCATAAATCTGACTTAAAAGCTTTCAGTGCTGAGGCTTTGGTTGAGCGTGCAGATATTCCCATATTACTTCCTCACCTTGGTGAAGAACGCCTTGATCGCTTAACAGATTTCTTTAAAAATTCGATTAATCTTAATTTCGGGCCACACAATGAAAATCTAGCCGAGGTAATTGAAAAAGTCGCCTCCTATTTATTGAGGACAAGGGCTTCAATGGAGAAATGGCGGGAGTTTTACCAGGAATTGGGACCCATTTCTCAGCGGTGCTATTGGCTGTTGCAAAGTAAGAAATTTATTCTTTGCATGGGTGGGCAGTTACTTCCAGCTATGCCGGGAGCTGCTGGCTCAGTAGATGGAGGATTGCAATCAAGTCAAAGCTCTGAGAAAAGGCGGAGGGGCCGCACCAGGATTACCGGAATTGCCATCTTCTCCCCCCCTGCCCGTGGGAGTGAAGAAGTCCTACAACTCCCCGAGAGATTTAGAAAAAGCTTTGCATTTTTGTCGGACCAACTTGATTGGTATGGGGAACTCAATGTTGTCAGAGAATTCTTAGAAGAGAAAAAATTCATCGGGCGTTATGACGGCCAAGAATTAATAAATCAAGTCTCAAGAGTATTGAGAGAGGAAAAAAGTAAGAAAATTCGTCGCACTGCGCTAACTTGGGCCTTTCGCCTTTATCAAAACACACGACATGCCAGCAGACCATTATCATTTAAAGAAGCCAGACTGTTCGTCCCCAATGTCACTGGTGAGTGGATAGAGGCCAAAGAGGCAATATTTTCTAGAGGTTGGCCAGAAAAAACATTAGGGACTTTGATCGATGACTTCCTTAACCTGACCGTTGGCCTCTCCCCTGAGTTGCAAGGGCTTAAGCCGCGCCTGATTGCGCCTCCTAATGAAATACCTTTTTCTTCAAGGCCGGTTAATGATTGGGTGGATTTTTTAATTGAATTAGGAGTTCAATCTGGTCTCAAACCTATACTTCGCGAGACACGAAACTTTAAAATTTCAGGCTGGGAATTATCCACTAAGAAAATCTGCCAGCGCTTAGGGATTGGAGAGGGAACTTTAAAGTACTGGGAAAATGAGATTCAAGAAAGTGGGGAGAGACAGATATACCAAAGTAGCGAACATGAGCTTAGTGGAAACATACGGTATCTCCCTGGTCAAGATCACCATGAGCATTTTTCGGATCAAGCACGGTTCCTTTATGCTCAATTGCTTTTAAGTTGGATGGAATCAGCCCAACCAGAATGTCTGGATTTTGCCTTTTTCCCTCCGACTGCAAAATATGCTGGCCGCTTTAGCTGGCCAACCCCCCTTGCCGCCTTTCTTCGCCAAGCCCCTTGGTTCCCTATAGAAATCTCAGATGGTCTAAAAACAATATCGAAGTTTTGCAAGCCCTCAGAAGTATGGTTCCCGGAAGAAATTGGCGAACGGCTGCCCCCTTTTATTCCTCAGATTCCCAAGAAGATTCTCCGTATTTTGGCACGGGAATCCTTAGCGGAACGCCTTCTTGAATGGTGCGGGGTGAATGTTCTTAATAGTTCCGCATCGCTTGCTAAGCAGGTGGATTTTTTGGGACGGTTGTTTGCTGCGTCCGATATGGGATACCACGCTAGCTGGTTTGTCAACCTGTATTACGAGACCTGGCACCGTTTGGCTAAGATGGGAACTGAATGGATAGCTGGTGACCGCCCTTCTTATTTGATAGTACGATATATGGGGAAGCATGTCGCTTTCCCATTGCAAAAAGCTGAGAATGTTCATCCTAATCCAGTTGAGGACATCTATGATTACCTTGATAAAGAAGTCTATGTCCAGGACACTGAAGAAAGTCTTAAAGCCAACCTGATAGAAAAATTGGGGTTTCCCATATTTGGAGCTGAAGGGATGGGGACTCCCGGAATCATCATCCTTATGAGAGGCATTTTGGGAGAGCGATTCCGGCTCATCTCCGAGGTCCCTCTTTTGCTCCTGGTTGACGGTTCGGACATTGAGGACATTCCCGATCAGGACAATTTTCTGGTCAATCTTTGCCCTTGGATGCCCACTATTGTTTGCCTGGCCATGGAAAGCCTGACTGGTACCGCAGCTCAGAGCTTACCAGCTGATCGTACAAAAATTCTTGAGCGCCTAGACCGCATTCTAGTTCGGTTGGCAAGGAAGGTGGAGTTTCAAATTAACGGCAAAATTATACAACTCCCGGAAAGTTATCATGGGGCAGTAGCTTTTGGAGGCGAAGAACGACCAACTCTCATCATCGTCACTGAGAGCGGATCATTGGATTGGGACGCTCTGACCCGGACCGCCACCCCCGTCTGCCAGCATTTAAAACAGGCAGATTTAGCTCAAGCGATTCGTACTGCCTGCCGTGCTCTGGAGCGGTGTGAAGAATCTGTTTCTGGTCCTATGACATTTGATTCATGGCTTCGGGAACTCTGCCCTGAATTGGGTCTTGAAGTTGGTGCAGCCTCCAAATCTCTGAAGCTTCTGGGGAGCAATATTCACCGAATGGTCAAGTTGCTCCGACCGGTAGTGCATTTTCTTAATGGTCCTGAAGGGGAAAGGGCATTTTCTTCTCATGCTGCGCAAGTAACAACGGTTCCCGAATTATCAAAGGTTTTAGCTCCCCACTTAGAAGGAACGCAGTATACTTTAGAAGCAGTACTTAATGCTTGTCAAAGAGCAATGGACTTTAGCCAACTGAGAGAAGAGTTAACCATTCCCTTTGCTGAGTTTAATCAAAGTCTGATAGCTGTGGGGCTGGAGCCGGAAAAACATGAGGAAGATCATAAAGATGCAGTAAGGGCCTACATTTCCGAACACCGTGACCAAATTATGGACTGCCTGCGGTCAAAATTCCGGGAAGCATTCGAGCAGGGTCAGTCCCTTGCAGCGTATTGTAATCTTCGTGCTAACATTGATGATATTGATCCAAAGGAAGAATGGTTGCTTAAATATCCAGTGCCCGATTCGATCTTGATCAGGTCGTTAATCAATGAATGGTTGAGCCGCCAAGGAGCACCAGCACTTGGCGCCCAGATTGCATTATCACCCTGGAGCGAGGTGCGTCGAAGAAATAAGGCCCAGGTCAATCGATTCGTTCAGAGCTCCAGCAATACCATCCGCGCCTGGAGCTTAAAGAATAATGCGCCGATCCCCACTGAATGGGGTGATACTTCAACTGCACGCGAACAAGTTTTCAATTGCCTGGACAAACTGGGAGCCTTGGATTTTAAACCTCTTGATACGGTTGATCTCATATTTTGGCTTTTAGAAGCAGAGGCATGGCCTAATGGGATGCCGCCTACTATAACACTTGAGGATTTGGGTCTCACCGGGGATGACTTGGATGTTGAACAAAAACGGGAAAATGATGCCAAAACCCAGCGAGAAAAAGAAGAGCGTTCCATAGAATTTAATGGACGGATTATTGATCCTAAAGATGTAGTATTTGATACTTTACTGGCAGAAATAGAAGAGAAACTTACCCCAGAGATTATCTCTACCAAACTTGGAGTATTGACTTCCTTGAAATTGATCGGAGGGAGCCCAGGACCTGGTATGAGTGGAGGTGGAGGTGGAGGCGGTGGTCGGCCACGGAAAATTAATCAGGATAAATCTGGACTTATCGGATTTTTAGGAGAATGTGCGGTATATCATTGGCTGAAAAAACAGTTTCCCCAACAAGATATTGATGCTGCTTGGGTTTCCACCTACAAATCACGTATCCTTCCGGAGTCCGGGAAAGATAGCCTTGGGTATGATTTCCAGATCAGATATAGAAATCAGCGATGGTATCTGGAAGTAAAATCCAGAATTGGCGACCCGAGAGAATTTGAATTAGGCGAAACAGAAGTTTCGTTTGCAAGTAACTGCGTACGGAAGAAGGGCGAGGAGTATCGGATCATTTATTTAAGTAATATTCAGGATACATCTGCCATGCGCTTAGAAGTACTCCCTAATCCCTTTAGCGACGAAGGCAAAGGTTTGCGACGGGTTGGGCAAGGATTGAGGTATAAATTCTGATTAATAGGAAAATTCTTGCCGGTGCTTCCTCAATAAAAATTTCAAAAAAATTTCCACATTAATATGTTTGGATGAGGCAAAAGGGTCTTAGTTCGTATTTTTCGTAAGGGCCCCGCAGCCGCCGCCAAAAATTCAACCAGGAGAAACCAATGCAACCAATCCCCGTGGCCCGGCCAACCCTGGGAGAAGAGGAGGCCGCCGCCGCCCGGCGGGCCATTCTCTCCGGTTGGGTGATCCAGGGGCCAGAAGTGGCGGCCTTTGAAAAGGAATTCGCCGCCCTGGTGGGGGCCCCCTTAGCGGTGGCCTGCGCCAGCGGCACCGCCGCCCTGCACCTGGCCCTGCTGGCCCTGGACCTCAAGCCCGGCGATGAGGTGATCACCGTGAGTTCTTCGTTCATCGCCACGGCCAATGCGGTGCGTTATCTGGGGGCCACCCCGGTCTTCGTGGATGTGAAGCTGGAGACAGGCAATCTCAACCCGGACCTCATCGAGGCCGCGGTCAGCGAACGAACCCGGGCCATCCTGGCGGTGCACCAGTTGGGCATGCCCTGCGACCTGGGAGGGATCCTTACGGTCGCCCAGGGGCATCAGCTGCCGGTGGTGGAAGACGCGGCCTGCGCCCTCGGCTCGGAGATCCTGCTGGCAGGGGGCGCCTTCGAGCCCATTGGCCGGCCCCGGGGCCTGCTGGCCACTTTCTCCTTTCATCCCCGCAAGGTGATCACCACCGGCGAGGGCGGCATGATCACCGGTGGCGACCCCGAGATGATGGCCCGCCTGGCGCGGCTCAGGACCCACGCCATGTCCCTGTCCACCGCGGAGCGCCACGGCGCCGGGAAGGTGGCCTTCGAGCAATATCCCGAGGTGGGCTACAATTACCGCCTCAGCGACATCCAGGCGGCCATAGGCCGGGAGCAGCTCAAGCGCCTGCCTGGCCTGGTAGCCGCCCGCCGGCGCCTGGCAGCCCGCTACCGGGAGGGATTGTCCGGCCACCCCCATCTCACTCTCCCCCGGGAGCCGGACTTTGCCCGGAGCAACTGGCAGTCTTTCTGGATCATCCTTAAGGATGACTCTCCCCTGTCCCAGGTGGAGCTGATGCAGGCCTTGCTGGCCCGGGGAATTCAGACCCGGCGGGGGGTGATGTGCGCCCACCGGGAGCCGGCCTACCGGGATCTCCCGCGGCGCTGGCCGCTGCCGGTAAGCGAACTTCTGCAGGAGCGGAGCGTCATCCTGCCTCTCTATCCCGAGATGGCCGAGGGGGACCAGGACCGGGTGATCGTCGCCCTCGGGGAGCTACTCATCTGAGGCGAGCGTTCCGGAAGTCCTGATCTCGTGGCGGCTGCCGGGGTCCGGCTGGTTCAGATCCAACCAAAAAACCGGGGAATTTGGCCCTGGGCCAATAGATAAAGGAGAGCCCCGGCCTCCAGGAAGGGTCCGCAGGGGATGCGGGTGGTGCGCCACTCACCACCGCGCCCGCCGCCAGCCAGAACCAGCCCCAGTCCTGCCAGGGTGCTCAGGAGGGCGCTCACGCAAACAATGTAAGGCAGGGAATCTGCCCTTAAAATTGCCCCGATCATGACCATCAGTTTCACGTCGCCCTCCCCCATCCCCGCCCTGCCGGTGAATTGTTCGTAGATCCGGACGGTCAGGAAGAAAAAGCCTCCCCCCCCGCAGCGCCCCCAGGAGCACCTCCAGAAAGGTCATAGCAACAAGATCAGGGCCGGGGGGATAAAAAACCAGGCTGGTGGCGCCAATTTACCCAGGTCTCCCTGGAGATCAGCAAAAATGTAACTACTTATGGTCCTTGCCGTGTTATCAGCGCTTATATTAACATTTTTGTAGCTAAATTACCCTAATTTTGCATATTTGTTAACCCAACAGGCCTTTATATGGATAACTTATAGAAATTATTGGCGATCGAAAATGGCACGCCATTTGCTGTCGGATATAACAATTTAGATAAAGGAGGAATTGTTGGCATGAATTCGGGTGATACCGCCTTTATGTTGGTGTCCGCGGCCCTGGTGATGCTGATGACCCCGGGTTTGGCGCTCTTTTATGGGGGTATGGTGCGCAATAAAAATGTCCTGGGCACCATCATGCAAAATTTTGTCCTGCTGGGGGTGATCAGCATCCAATGGGCCATCTTCGGTTACAGCCTGGCCTTTGGCCCGGACGTGGGGCACCTCACCGGCAACCTGGATTGGGTTGGGTTAAACGGCGTGGGTTTCGAACCCTTTAAGGCCTATGCCGCCACCATTCCCCATCAGACCTTTATGATCTACCAGTGCATGTTTGCCGTCATCACCCCGGCCCTGATCACCGGCGCCT
Source organism: uncultured delta proteobacterium (assembly GCA_963834795.1). Classification (GTDB taxonomy): domain Bacteria; phylum Desulfobacterota; class Desulfobaccia; order Desulfobaccales; family 0-14-0-80-60-11; genus JAPLJC01. Next base: position 14,792 of record CAWIDL010000011.1, read on the forward strand.
TTGCCGAGCGCATGAAGTTCAGCACTTTTCTGGTTTTCATGATCTTATGGGCCACCCTGGTATACGATCCCGTCGCCCACTGGGTCTGGGGTGACGGCGGCTGGTTGAAGAACCTGGGGGCCCTGGATTTTGCCGGCGGCACGGTGGTGCACATCAACGCCGGCATCGGCGCCCTGGCCGCCGCCCTGGTGATGGGGCCCCGCAAGGGTTACGGCGGCCATGGCGACGGCACCGAATCCTTCATCCCCCACAACCTGCCCATGACCATCCTGGGGGCGGCCCTGCTGTGGTTCGGCTGGTTCGGGTTTAACGCCGGCAGCGCCCTGGCGGCCGGGGCCCTGGCCAGCTCCGCCTTCACCGCCACCCATCTGGCTACTGCGGCCGCCACCCTGGCCTGGGTCGGGACGGAATGGACCTTCCGGGGCAAGCCCACCACCCTGGGTGCAGCTTCCGGGGCGGTGGCCGGGTTGGTGGCCATCACCCCCGCCTCCGGCTTTGTCGGCCCCATGTCCGCCATCATCATCGGCATCCTCGCCGGGGTCATCTGCTATCTGGCGGTGTTAGCCAAACCGAAACTGGGCTATGACGATTCCCTGGACGTGGTGGGGGTCCACTGCATCGGCGGGATGGTGGGCGCTCTGGCGACCGGGCTGTTCGCCTCTAAACTGATAAACCCGGCCGGAGGCGACGGACTGTTCTTCGGCAATCCCGGGCAATTGTGGGTCCAGTTCATCGCGGTGGCGGCTACTCTGGTCTATTCCTTCGTGGTCAGCTTCATTCTCTTTAAGGTCCTGGACCTCACCATGGGCCTGCGGGTAAGCGCTGATGACGAAGTTGCCGGTCTGGACCTCAGTGAACATCAGGAAATAGCCTACAACCTGTAATTAAGGAGGAAAAATGAAGAAGATCGAGGCCATCATTCAGCCTTTCAAGCTAGAGCCGGTAAAGGATGCCTTGCACGCCCTCAGCGTCCAGGGCATGACCGTCAGCGAAGTCAAGGGTTTCGGAGTGCAAAAGGGCATCCGGGAAGTCTATCGGGGCATGGAATACCAGGTGGATTTTATCCCCAAGGTGAAGATCGAGGTGGTGGCGCCGGAGGAGAAGGCGCAGGCCATCGTGGACACGATCATCAAGGAAGCCCGCACCGGCCGCATCGGGGACGGCAAGATCTTTGTCTACCCGGTGGCGGAGGTTATCCGCATCCGCACCGGAGAGACCGGGGAAAACGCGGTTTAACCGGGCTGCGGTCCAAGAATTAACCAGTTCAGGCAATGGGGGCGGCTCACCCTGGAGGCGAGCCGCCCCCTTGATTTGTCAAATCCCAAAATGTTAACCTTCATAATTGTATACCATAAGTGTCATTGCTAATTCATAAAATTGGATAGCTCAATAATCAAAACGGTTAAATATTACATAAAAGGGGAATATAAAATTATTTATATACCTATTTGTAAACTTTAATTTAAGGTCCTTAAATATAACATATTGATATTGATATAAATTTAGCATGGCACAACAATTGCTTAATCTTCCCTCAGGTGAAAAGGCGCCCTGATCATCTTCTGTAAAAACTATTTCTTGAGGGAGGAGTATCCAAGTGCAATCGAAACGATTCATCCTTTATCTGCTGGTATTCATCCTGGTGTCACTGGCCTCGCCGCTGCTGGCGGCCGCGGCGGACGAAGGGGCCGCGCCCGCGGCGGCGCCAGTGGCTCAAGCTCCGGAGCCCAAGCCCGACCCCGCGGGAATTGCAACGGGGGACAAGACAAATGCTCTCGACGCGGCCGGTAATGCTTTTGTCGTTCCTGAGCCGACCGACACCAAAGCCCCTGACTATGCAGAAAAGAAAAAGGAATTCGACGAATACCAGAAGCAGGCAGCCAAAGAGCCTTTAGCGCTCAAGCTCGCCAACGCTGTTGGGCACAACCATATTTCGACCAACTTCAACTGGACTCTCGTCACAGGGTACTTGGTGCTCTTCATGCAAGCAGGCTTCGCCCTTCTGACCTGCGGGTTGGTGCGCAGGAAGAACGCAGGCCATCTTATGATGCTTAACTTCGCCGCTTATGTCTTCGCCTTTTTAGCGTACTATGTGTGCGGCTACGCCTTCCAGTATGGCGCCGTCGCAGTGAATGCGGCGCCGACGAATCTTGGAGGGACGCCAACCTTGGACCACTTCCTCTTCAGGAGGCGGCCTGTGGGGCTTTTTGGGCGGAAAAGGCTTTTTGCTGAGCGGCCCGGCCTACGACGTCGGAAGCAATTGCCTCACGCTCTTTGAAGTCGTATTCATGGAGACGGCCGCGTATATCATCATAGGCACCATCTGTGAGCGGATCACTTTCTGGGCATTCGTCCTCTGCGAGATCTTTATGGGCGCCCTCTTATACCCCATGTTCGGATGTTGGGTCTGGGGCGGCGGCTGGCTCTCCCAGTTGGGCGCCACCTTGAACTTAGCCCACGGCTACGTAGATTTTGCGGGCTCGACCGTTGTCCACGGCGTGGGCGGCTTCTGCGGCATGGCGTTGGCTGTCATCCTTGGCCCTCGCCTCGGCAAGTACGGTCTGGACGGCAGGCCGAGAGCCTTTCCAGCTCATAACCTTGCCTTTGTGGTGATCGGCACCTTCATTCTCCTGTTCGGCTGGATGGGTTTTAACCCGGGCTCCACCCTTGGCGCGACGGACCTGCGCATCTCGGTGATTGCAGTGAACACGAACCTCTCCGCCTGTTCGGCTTCGGCGACGGCATTGATCTTCTGGTACTTCCTTTTCGGTAAACCCGACATCTCGATGGCGTGCAACGGCATGATCGCGGGTCTTGTTGCCATCACCGCGCCTTGTGCGTTTGTTAGCGCGAACTCAGCCATTATTATCGGCTTTCTTGCCGGCATGCTCGTCTGCCTAGGGGTTCTCTTTAACGAACGGGTGATCAAGGTTGACGACCCGTGCGGGGCAGTCTCCGTGCACGGCTATTGCGGCTGGCTGGGTGGGGTTTGTGTCGGTATCTTCGCCGATGGAAGGTACGGCGCGGGCTGGAACGGTGTCGGCGCAACGACCTACCTCGGGACGGCCGGCCAGGGGGTAACCGGCCTGCTTCATGGGGACGTGACGCAGTTCTTTACTCAGCTCGGCGGGGCCACGCTCATGGCGGTATATGCATTCGGGTTTACCTACTTGATATTCAAAATCATAAACGCTATCGTTCCGCTGCGCGTTACTGTAGAGGTGGAGAAGGAAGGCCTCGACGTTCCGGAATTCGGTATGCCTTGCTACCCTGAAAGCCTAAGCAAGGAATGATGGCAGGACGTGCTCGGCCTGCCTGCATAACCCTGGAGGCGGCAGGCCGAGTAGGCTTCATCCCGGCGAGTTCCTGTCACCAGCGTTGGCACCAGCGCTGTATAATGGCCCGGACTTTCCGGAAAGTCCCATGATCCAAAAAATTGCTGACTTCTGCAAAGCGTATAGGAGAAGCGTATGAAGAAGATAGAAGCTATCATTCAGCCTTTCAAATTGGAGGCGGTAAAGGAGGCCCTGCATGGCATCAGCGTGCAGGGAATGACGGTGACCGAGGTTAAAGGCTTCGGGGTGCAAAAGGGCATCCGGGAGGTCTACCGGGGGTTGGAATACAAGGTCGATTTCATCCCCAAGGTGAAGATTGAAGTGGTCGCCCAGGATGCCAAGGCCCAGGCCATCGTGGAGGCCATTGTGGCCAACGCCCGCACCGGCCGGATCGGGGACGGCAAGATCTTCGTCTACCCGGTGGCGGAGATCATCCGCATCCGCACCGGGGAGACCGGAGACGCCGCGGTTTAAGCGGAGGGGCGGGGGAGGGGGCTCCCCCGCCCTATCTTGCCAATTGACCTCTCTCGTTGACTCACTGGTGCATGGGGAGCAAATTAACAAAAAAGTGAAGGCCCCAGAGCTTCGTTTGGCAACTTGCTAAATTAAATTTAACCTGGCACCATGATTGTTATCAATCAACGGGTATCAAATTTTAAAGGGGGAAACCTGGATGATTAGACATCTGCTTAAGGTTTGCGGCATCAAGGGAAAGGTCCTGGTCTGCCTGGCTTTACTAAGTTTTCTAGGAGGCCTGGCCGCGGCGCCGGCCCTGGCGCAAACCCCCGCCGGCCCGCAGGCCTTGCCGGAAAACCCCGCAGCGGGCGCCCCACCCGAAGAGAAAAAAGAGACAGCTCCCTCCACCGCCGGCCCCATGATCACTGACACCGCCGTTCCCATCGACACCGGCAAGCTCGCTATGCAGCTAATGCTGGCCAATGAATTTGGGGTCGGCAACTTTTCGAATAGTTGGCGGCTCATTAGCGCCCATGAGAATTTCTATAACTTTTATACCAACCTCAAGATCACCTATGGTCCGGCCAAAAACCTGGAGACCTATATCATCATTCCTTACGTGCATAGATGGATCAGCGATGCGGACCGGAGCGTTGCCGGGCCCAACGGCGAACGGAGCGCCGTCTTTGACGGGATCGGCGATATCACCATGGTGGGCAAATACCTGCTGCTGCCCGAAGCCGATTACCGGCCCGCAGTATCCGGGGTGGCGGGGCTGACTGTTCCCACCGGCCACGCCTCGCACCTCAACCCGAGATTCCTGGGGGCGGATTCCATAGGCGCCGGGGCCGTGATTTTCTACACCGGTTTCAACCTGTTCAAATACATCAAGCCGTTTCTGGTACACGGCCAGCTCTGGTTTCAAGCCCCGGCCAATCTCTACGAACAGAGGGATAATAATATCCGGTCCCGGGACACGGTGACCGCCAACCTGGCGGTGGAATACCCTCTTACCAAACGCTGGATCTTGCTGGCTGAAATTTTCAGCAATTGGACCTGGACTAATATCAACCCCATAAACCAGAGCTTCGCAACTACCCAGACGCAAATTGGGGTGGCCCCGGGGATCGAATTCATCATCAACGATAAATGGTCATGCATCGCCAGTGCGGGTTTTGAGCTTTGGGGGAAAAACGGCGATACCGAATATTACCCCATGCTAGCGGTGAACTATACTTTTTAGTGATTGGGGTTGCTTCCGGGCGCTCATCCCGGGATGATCCTTCCCCTTTGAGGGGCGGCCTTTGACGGCCGCCCCATTCTTCTTATGTCGGCCCCCGCGGTCCGGTCCTGGACTGCCGCCGGGGCGGCGCCCCCGGTTTTCGGAACGACAATTTCGTAAAAAAATCTATTGTCGATGGCAAATGCCTTGGCGGATGGCAGGCGGGGGCGCCTGCTCTCCACAAATCATGGGCTCCATGGAGATCAGGCCCTTCGTTCAGGATGATTAAAGCCGGTTTGGCCACTGGCCGGTGGACTGTCTTAGCGGGGCGGCGCCGCAGTCCTGGGCCTAATCGGCCTTGAGCTTGCCCAGGGCCTTGGTGAGTTCCAGGGCCACCCCCAGGCCCTGTCGGGTTTCTTTGTTGCCCATGGCGGTGAGCATGCCCATCGCGCCCACCGGTTTGACGGCCTGCAGATTTACCCCCAGGGGAAGATCCATCAGCTTGTTGATAAAACCGATCATCTCGGGTTGCGATAGTTTCTTGAGGAGGCTCAGGAGCACGACGAAGCCGTCCCCCATGACGGCGATTTCCTCGGAGGGATAGTGCTGCGCCACCTTGGCCCGGACTTCCAACATGGCCGCGTAAGTCCGGAACACCCCCTTCTGCTCCAGGTTGTCCATGTAGTTGATGAGATTGGGCACCATGGACTTCAGCAAGGGCTCCATGGAGTTCCACAGGTCGAAGAAGTTCTGCATCATCTCCAAGGCCTGGGTGAGGTTGCGGATGCTGCGCAGACCCCTTTTCAACAGGTCGAAGAAGTCTTCCAATTGAAAGCCGGCCTCCACCATCCCCAGCTCATCGATGACGATTTTGACGGCCGAGTTCAGCAGGGGGGAGAGATCGCTCTTCAACTCCGCCAGGCCCTGCTGGGCCTTGACCAGGGTCTGCAACTGCTCCTCCATCCGGTCCAGGCGCTCCAGGAGCATTTGCTCTTTGCCCGGGTTTTTATCGGTCATGCCCTTGCCCCCCTTAACCATAAACGTGGTAGACATGGCTGAGCATTTTGCCGGCCATGAACATCTGGGGTTCCAGGGGAAGTTCCTTGCCCTTGAGCATCATGTTGAAATAGACCCATTTGAACATCATTTTGCCCCAGTAGTTGAAGTAGCTTTCCCCCAAGAGGGTGAAGGGTCCCAAACCCGGGAAGGGGTATTTGCCCGGCAGGGGTTCGACCTTATAGTTGAAGTCGATGAGGCTGGCCTTTTCGTAGCCGGTGCAGATGAAGCAGGTGGAGTGGCCGTCGAACTCCGGCAAGGGCTCCTGGCCATCGATCTCCCGGAGGAGGTTCATGACGATGATGTCCGATTCGTAGTGGGCCACGGCCCCCGCCTTGGAAGCGGGAACGTTGGTGGCGTCGCCCACCACGTACATATTTTCGTACTGTTTGGCCTTCAAGGTGCCGTGTTCCGTGTCGATGTAGCCCATGGGGTCGCCGATTTCGCTGTCTATGATGACCTGGGCCCCGAAGTGGGGGGGAATGGCCACCAACAGATCATAATTGACCTCATCACCCCTGGCGGAGGTGATAATTTTATCGGCGGCGTTGACTTCGGCGAGATCGAAATTGGGGGTGATCTTGATATTTTTGTCCTCGCACAGTTTGCCCAGCGCCGCGGAAGCCATCGGCTTGGTGAAGGCGCCGGGGAGAGGGGTCACCAGTTCCAGTTCGATATCGTTCCGCACCCCGTTGACCGAGAAGAACCAGTCGGCCATAAAGATGAACTCCAGGGGGGCCACCGGACATTTGATGGGCATCTCGGCAATATTGAGGACGATTTTGCCTTTCTTGAAGTACTTCCATTTCTTGTAGAGGGCCACGGCGCCTTCGGGGGTATAAAAGTCTTGAATGTCGCCCCCCCAGCCCTCCATCATGCCCTCCACTTCCCCGGGCATGATGCGGCAGCCGGTGGCCACCACCAGCCAGTCGTAATCATAATGGCCTTTCTTGGTCTTGATTCGCTTCTTGACCGGGTCGATATTGGTCACTTCATCCAGGACGAAATCAATGCCCTTGAGGACAAAATCGAGTTTGGGCTTAGCGCAGTCTTCCTGGGTGTAAATGCCGAAGGGGATGAAGAGCCAGCCAGGTTGGTAGTGGTGCTGCCAGTCCCGATCGATGACGGTGATCCTCCATTCGGATTCTTTCAGCTTTTCCCGAAGCTTGGTGGCGACCATGGTACCGCCGGCGCCATAACCCAAAACAACCAGATTTTTCATAGCCCTCGCCTTTCTGTTAGTCTATTCCCGCCCTTTAACAAGGGATCTCTTAGTTGTGCAAAGAAAACCGGATTTTCGGCGAATTTCTAAAACTAAAATGAATCCGGTGAAAATGCAAGCGAAGAATTATGAAGGCTTTTTTTAAGCACCCCCATTAATATATGAATAGTTAAGAGCCCATTATTTCTGTCGATATTTTCTACAATATGGAAAAGGTAATGTTGAAATATTAAGCATTAAATAATATTGTAATATCAACAAGATATACTATGGATAAAATTATTTGTTGAATTATTCAACATAAAATCGACTCCATCCAAATAGTCAACCCTTCCGGGGCGGGATGGCCTAGGTTAATTTACTAATGATTTATGCTAGATAAGAAATTAGGCCCAGGTTGGCCCAATCCTTGCTATATCCTGAGATGGGTAAAAAGCGAGGGGGCCTTTAGGTTGCCGGCTCCTGGCGCACCGCCGGGACCTCGCTTAAGCAACACATCCTGTTTAACGAGGAGGCACAGGTCATGAATCCCCAAAATCTCCAGACGCCTTCAGGGGCACAGATGGTGGATGTCTTTGGTTTCAAGGTGCCCACCAGCTTCTATTACCTGCACCGGGGGCACACCTGGGCCGTCCTGGAAGAGAGCGGCCAGGTGCGGGTAGGATTGGATGACTTTTCCCAAAAGATCCTGGGTCAAGCTGACGAGCTCAAGTTACCTGAGATCGGCAAGGTTTATTATCAGGATCATGTTTGCATGGCCTTGCTCAGACAGGGGAACAAGGCTTCCCTCGAGGCGCCGGTGGATGGCGCCATCGAGGCCGTCAATCCCATGGTGCGGGAGGATCCCGGCCTGATCAACCGCGATCCCTATGGAGCGGGCTGGCTGTTCAAGGTCAATCCCATCAATCTCCGGCAAAATCTGGAGAAGCTGTTTTTCGGGGAGGCCAATGCCACCTGGATCGATCAAGAATCCCACCGCTTGCTCTACATCATGGACAGCACCGTGGGCGTCACCCTCCCCAGTGGCGGCGAGTTCATCGACGATGTCTACGGTCAATTCCCCAATGTGGGCTGGCGGCGCCTGGTCAAGGAGTTCCTCTTGACCAACCTGACCCGGGACTGGCGGAAAAGGTCTTAAAAGTGGGCAGGGGGGGCCCCCCAGGGGATAAGCCCTGCGGTAGGGGGCCCCTACGGTGGATCCATCGTTAAGGGCAGGACAGTTGTAGGGCGTCTCTCCGGCGCCCGACCCCCTTTCCGGAATAACCGCAAGTAGTGAAGCCGCAGTCCAGATCCGGCTGCGGCTAGATTTTTTCCTCTGCTCGTACGGCCCTTTCCAGGCAAAATCGCTGCCGGGCAGCTCGAGCGATCAGCCGCGGCGATCAGCGCCGCCCTTTACGGTCCCTATCCCAAACTGGGCGCGGCGCCCCCGGCCCCCTGGTCTCCACCTGCCGCCGGAGTCGGGGGAGCAACCCCTGCTCCTTTAGATAATCCTCCAGCATGATTTGACAATACTCACAGAAGGCCAGGTTCTTCTGGTCCAACTTTTCCAGGTTGGCGGAAAAACCCATCAGGCAGCCGGGCTGCCGGCAGTGGCCGAGGCCGAAGGTATGGCTCAACTCGTGCAAGCTCAACAGGAGGAGACGCCTTAACAGGAGATTTTTAGGCGGCTGGACGCCGCCGGCGTCCCCCCGGGGGCGAAAGATGGAAACGACGGCGGCCTTCCCGTCCAATTGGGCTTCTCCGAAAACGAAGGTAAATATCGGGATGTGGAGGTCCACCGCGGTTATCCCCAGAACCCGCAAAGGTCCCCCGGAGTCGTCCAGCAGGTATTCCAGGAGCAGGGTGGAGCGATGTTGATTACGCTCCAGGTGGTAGCTATGGGAGGGCAGGGGTCTGGGGCGCAGGATGCGCACCGGCAGGCCTAGCAGCTTGGCGATGGCCCTGCGCAAATGACGGAGGATCTCCGGATCCACCGGCCCCAAGGGAACCAAACCCAAAACCGGACGGCGCGGCATGTGCTTCTACGGCCCTAGGGCCGGGAGGCTGCTGGGCCAGCCGTATTCACGGCGCCAGGCCATATTTCTTGATCTTGTGGTAGAGGGTGGTGCGGTTGATCCGGAGGACCTTGGCGGCGTTGGAGATGTGGCCTTTGGCTGAGGCCAGCACCTGCGCGATGTAGCGGCGCTCCACGTCCTCCAGGGATAGGCCTGCCCCCTCCTCCTCCGCTCCCACCACAAAGGGCAGGTCTGTGGGTTT
>CAWIDL010000012.1:0-10226 GCA_963834795.1 uncultured delta proteobacterium
GCCAGGATGGCCTGGCGCTCCTGGATCAGGGTTTCCGCCTCCTTAAGGAGCCGTTTCCGCTCCTCCAGATGCTCCATGAGTTCCAGCATGCGGGTTTCGCATTGGTCCCGCTGATCCTCCTTGAAGGCGATTTCCTTGAGCATCGCCTTGTATTCGATGTTGCTCTTGATCTCCATCAGGCGGCCGCGGCTCTTTTTGATGCCGTCTTCCATTGCCGCGATCTCCGCCTCCGTGTCACGCCGCTGCTTCTGCAGGTCCCCCAGTTCCTGAAGGCTGGCGGCCTGCTGGGCCCTCAGGTCTTCCAGGGCCGCTTCCTCGGTTTTGAGTTCGCCCGGGAGCTGCTGCAGTTCGCCGGCGACCTCCTGAATCACCTTATCCAACTCCTGGACTTCGATGAGCCTGCTTAACTCCGGTAACAAGTTCGACCTCCGTAATAACGGTTTTCGGTTAACAACAATGAAATATCCATGGATTAAAGATCAGGGTTGCCCTCACCAAAATGCAAAGGGGGCAGTGTCTGACTGCGCCGCCTCTACCCGCAGCGACAGCCCGGCGGCCTGAAAAAGGCCCCTGAGTTCTTCAGCCCAGGGGCCCATAAAAACCGCTTCACTGGCATAATGACCCACCTCCAGGACGGCGAAATCCACCAGGCCGCCGGCCGGGGCCTGGTGGTGCCGCACCTCCCCGGTAATATAGACCTGGGCCCCCTTTTCCCGGGCCGTTTGAATAAAATCGCCGCCGCTGCCCCCCATTACCGCCAGGCGCTGCACCTCTTGGGGCGGGCGACCCCAGACCTTTAGGGTGGCCACCTGAAAGATCCCCTTGATCAGGGAGACCACTTCCGAGAAAGGCAGGGATGCCGGCCAGCGGCCCAGACGGCCGAAACCCCGGGGCCTGCCGGGATTCCGCAAAGGGTACAGGTCGTAGGCCACTTCTTCATAAGGGTGCGCCTGCCGTAGCCGGGCCAGGGCGGCGGGCAGGAGAGACTCGGGCGCCAGGATCTCCAGGCGGGCTTCCTCCACCCGGGAGAGTTTCCCCGCCTCCCCCAGGAAGGGATGGGCCCCTTCCAGGGGCTGGTAACTGCCCTGGCCCTTGGCGGCAAAGGTACAATGAGAGTAGCGGCCGATGACCCCCAGCCCCGCCTCCGCCAAGGCCAGGCGCACCTGGTCCTCGTAATCCAGGGGGACAAACACCGTCAGCTTGTACAGGGCCTCCCGGCCGGTCTCCACCAGAACCTCCACCTCCGCCAGGGACATCCTCCGGGCCAGGTACTCGTTAAGGCCCTCGGGGGCCACGTCCAGGTTGGTGTGGCAGGAAACCGAAGCCAGGCCGGCCCGGATCAAGGCGCTGAGCAACTGGCCGCCGGGCTGGTCTTCCCGCACCTCCGAGAAGGGCTGGTAAAGCAAGGGGTGATGGGTCAGGAGGAGCTGGGCCCCCAGGCCCTGGGCTTCCTGGACCACCCCGGGGGAGGCCTCCAGGGCCACCAACACCGTGGCTACCTGGCTATGCGGGTGCCCCACCTGGAATCCGCTGCGGTCACCGGGCGCAATCCAGGCCGCGGGATAACGGCTGGCCAACACCTTGATGATCTCTTGCAGGCTAGCGCTCATGGACATAAAAAAGGGGTGCGCAGAATGCACCCCCGGGGCCAGGCCCTCCAGGAACTGCCGCTCCTTGTCGGTCTCGGATTATACCCGTGTCCCCCTGATCGATGGTGGGCCCACCCGGATTTGAACCAGGGACCGTCCGGTTATGAGCCGGTTGCTCTGACCGCTGAGCTATGGGCCCGCTAAGCATTGGCTCAGCAACTTGGCAGGGGCGGCTCACCCCGCCCCTGTTGATATTATAACCCTACTATCCCCAATTGTTCAATAGGGCCCGGAAACATGGCGAAGTCAATTCTCGATAAAGCTTTTCAACCGGGTGCTCCGGGAGGGGTGCCTCAGTTTCCGCAGGGCCTTGGCCTCGATCTGGCGGATGCGCTCCCGGGTGACTGCGAAATCCCGCCCCACTTCTTCCAGGGTGTGGTCATTCTTTTCGCCGACGCCGAAACGTTTGCGCAACACCTTCTCCTCCCGGGGGGTAAGGGTGGCCAGCATCCTCTGGGTCTGGTCCGCCAGATTGAGGTTGGCCACCGCCTCGATGGGGGTGGAAATCTTTTTGTCTTCGATGAAATCGCCCAGGTGGCTGTCTTCCTCGTCGCCAATGGGGGTTTCCAGGGACAAGGGCTCCTTGGCGATTTTTAGCACCCTGCGCACCTTCTCCAATGGGAACTCCATCTTTTCGGCGAGCTCTTCGGGGGTGGGCTCCCGGCCAATCTCCTGGACCAGGTAGCGGGAGGTGCGGATCAATTTGTTGATGGTTTCGATCATGTGCACCGGGATGCGAATGGTGCGGGCCTGGTCGGCGATGGCCCGGGTGATCGCCTGGCGGATCCACCAGGTGGCGTAGGTACTGAACTTGTAACCCCGTTCGTACTCGAATTTTTCCACCGCCTTCATCAGGCCGATGTTGCCCTCCTGGATCAGGTCCAGGAACTGCAAGCCCCGGTTGGTATATTTCTTGGCAATGGACACCACCAAACGCAGGTTGGCCTCCACCAGCTCCCGCTTGGCCTTCTGGGCCTGGTATTCCGCCTTTTCCGCTTTGACCAGGGCCGTCAGCAGCCGGCCGGCGGCCATCCCGGTCTCAGCCTCTACCCGCCGCAGGCGCCTGCGGGCCTGGTTCCAGACCTCTTCCAACTCTCGTAGGCGCTCCGGCGCCGTGGTGGTGGGCAGGGGGCAGTCCACGTTTTCTTTACGGCTGCGCTTCAATTTGCGCAACTTGGTGACCGTCAGCCCTGCCGCCGCCAGGCATTTCTCCTGGCGTTGCTGGTGTTCCCGGACCAGGCGTCCATAGAGGCGCAACCGGTTGAGGAGCAGTTCCAGGTGGTGTCGCTCCAGCCGCAAATCCTTCAGGATGTCCGCCATCTTGCGGCGCTCTTTGGCAATCTTTTGCTCCGACTGGAGACGGCTCTCCCCGGCGCGGGGCAATCCGGCGGCTTCCTTCTGCAACTGGCGAATCTTCCCCTCCTGGGAACGCAGCCTTTGCACCAATTTCAGGACCCGGGACTTTTGGGTGGGCAGGTCCAGGGGGTCCACCTCGTCAAAATCATCCAGGCCATTCTGGGGCGCCAGCCTGTCCTGCTCCAGCCTGTGGGTCAGATCCATGATCTCTTTCAGGGTGACGGGCACCTCCAGCAGGGAGTAAAGCACCTCTTTCTCCCCTTCTTCGATGCGCTTGGCAATCTCTACTTCCCCTTCCCGGGTGAGCAGGGAAACGGTGCCCATCTCTTTCAGGTATAAACGTACCGGATCATCCAGTTTGGCGCCGTCATCGGTGTCCAGGCCAGGGTCCCCCTCGCTCCCCTCACTCATTTCCATGGGGGAGGCCATGGACAGACTGCTGACCTCCGCGGGCGGCAAATCCATTTCCTCGAAGATCAGGATGTCCCTCATCTGCTCATTCAAGAGACACTCGGGAGATAGTGAGTCATTCAGGTTATCCACGCTGATCAAGGTATCGTCATCCCCCATGGGCATGATTTCCTTAAACCCATCCATTCCGATTCCCTTGTTCATCCATTTTCTCCTTTTGCTAAACAGCCGCTAGTTCTTTTAGTTGACCGTCGATTTCTCCCAATTTAACTTGCAGGGCCGCCAAGCCTTCTTTGTCAATGGCATTCCTGATCTCTTCCCGCAGTTTGACTCGGGCCTTTTTCAGGCGTCTGACCTCCAGGTCCCGGCGCCAATGGTCGGCCAGGAGATCGGGACTCAGTCCACTCTCCTCCTCCTCTGTGAAGGTTAAGGCGCAGATTAGCTGCCGCAGGTTCTCCTTCTCCACCCGCTGCACCAACAAGCCGTGGTCCAATTTCCCGTGTTGCCGGTAACACTCGATGATGAGGAGCACGACCTCCTTCAGTTCCCCATCCTCGAACTCCGGGGCCCACTGTTCCAAATCTTCCAGGGCCACCATCAGGGGATGGCCCAGGACCCAGCGCAGCAGGCCCTTTTCCAGGCTGATGGCCACCGCCGCCGCGGGCGAGAGCCTGCTGGCGGTGATGGTCGCGAAGGAGGCGAGGCTCTGCCGCAGGACGCTCTCATCTACCCCCAGGCGCTGGGCCGCGGTCTTGAGCCACAGGTCCTGCTCCACCGGATCGGCAATGGCCTGAAAGTAGGGCCGCAGCTCTTCCAGGATGCGGACCCGGCCCTCCACTTCCAGGCCGTGGCTGCCGATGAGCCCCTCCAGCAGAAAGGTGAACCAGGGCTGGGCCTCCTCCCAGGCGGTCTTAAAGATCTCCACCCCGCGGCTCCTGGCGTAGTCGTCCGGGTCCTGCCCCGGGGGCAGCGCCAGGGCCCGCACCGGCAGGCTCTCCTGGGCGAACAACGGGAAGGCCCGCTGCATGGCCTTGATCCCGGCGGCGTCGCCGTCATAGACCAACACCACCCTAAGCGCCAGGTTTTTCAGGAGGCGCACCTGCTCCCGGGTCAGGGCGGTGCCCAGGGTGGCCAGGACGTTGGCGATCCCGTGGGCCTGCAGGGCGATGAGGTCCAGGTAGCCCTCCACCACCAGGGCCACCGAGGTTTGGCGCAGGGCCTCGGCGGCCTGGGGCAGGCCGTAGAGGGTGCGGCCCTTGTGATAAAGCTGGCTCTCCGGGGAATTGAGGTACTTGGGCTCACCCTGGCCGATGACGCGGCCACCGAAGGCCAGCACCCGGGATTGGCGGTCGAAAATGGGGAAGATGATGCGGTTGCGGAAGCGGTCGTAGAAGCCGCCGCCGCTTCGGGGCGCCAACAGGCCCGCTTCCTGGGCTACCTCCAGGGAGAGGCCGCGACTCTGCAGGTGGCGGCGCAGGCTGTCCCATTCATCCGGGGCATAGCCCAGATGGAAGGCCTGAATGACCTCCGGGGTGAGCCCCCGTTTGGCCAGGTAGTCCCGTCCCGGCTGGCCGGCGGCGCTTTTCAGGGTGGCTTCATAAAAGCCCGCCGCCACCTGGTTGATCTCATAGGCCAGGGTGCGTTTCCGGGTCGAACGTTCGCCCTCCGGCCCCAATTCCTTGAAAGTCAGAGGGATGCCGTAGCGCCGGGCCAGCTCCTGCACCGCCTCCGGGAAGCTGAGGCGCTGGTGCTGCATCAGGAAGGAGAAGACGTTGCCCCCGGCCCCGCAGCCGAAGCAATGAAAAATGCCCTTCTCCGGGGCCACCGTGAAAGAAGGGCTGGTGTCGGCGTGGAAGGGGCAAAGCCCCAGAAGATTCTTGCCCTTTTGAGTCAATTGGACGTACTGGCCCACCACCTCTTCGATGCGGGCCGCGTCCTTGATCTCCAGGAGCTTGTCTTCCGGGATAAACGCCATTTGAGTTTCGAGTTTCGAGTTTTTAGTTTTGAGTTTTTAGTTTTTTTAAGTTTTTAGTTTATGGCTTAGGCTGTTGAGCTATTTCACCCTAAACGGACAATCCTCCTCTTTATCAACCGACTTTGGTGGCACAGGCGTCCCGCCTGTGCAGATGTCCGGTGGGCACGGCCCACCATTTTCCTTCTCCCTCTACCCCAGTGTTATTCTCCCTCTCCCCCAACGGGGGAGAGGGCTGGGGTGAGGGGGAAATCAAAAGCTTTGCCACCCCCACCCGGTGTCGCCCCCTCTCAGGGGGAAGAAATTTTATCTTTTCTCTCGTTTTGCCCCTCTTCCCAATACATTGAGGAGGAATGCTTTTATATTTTTTTGAACGCTTGGTTGGTGGGAAGATCTGTATGTAGTTTCGATGGTATTGATGTAATAATTATGAAATTGGAGAATTTGAAGTAAGGTTGTTAATACGACTAATAGATAAATCAATGTTCAGATTGTTCCATATATCTATATAATATATAATCGTTCCCAAGTTGTAATTGGGAACGCCCTGTTCGCCAAGCCCTCATAGGGCGGCCTGTGGCCGCCGTGCTACTCCCCCAACTCCACCACCGTCACCCCGGGGTTGTCATCGGCGTGGAGTTCTTTCACGGAGCCGTGGCGCTGCAGGTGCTCCCACACCGCCTTTTTCAGGCGTCCGGTACCTAACCCGTGGATGATGTCCACCCGTTCCGAGCCGTGCAGCACCGCCTGGTCGATGAGGCGATCCACCAGGGGCAGGGCCTCGTCCACCCGGAGGCCGATGACATTCAGGCTCTGCACCAGCTCCCGGGGCGGCAGGCAGACCAGGGGAGAGGCCGCGGCCCGCCCCCCCTTGCCCCGGCCCTCGGCCCCGGCCGGGGAGACCTCCTGTGCGGCCACCCGGAGCTTCACCTGGCGCACCTGCACCTCCAGGCGGCCGTCCCGGCCGTCCCTGGCCAGAACTTCCCCGGTCAGCCCCAGGGCCGGTAAAAAGACCTTCTGGCCGGGGCCGTATTCCGGGGAGGACGGCGGCGTCGAGGTCGGGGCGGGGCTCAGCTCCTTGAGCAGATCGGCCTGCCGTCGGGAGAACTCCTGCCGCAGCCGCCCCCAGGACTCGCCGCCGCCCTGCAGGCGCTTGACGATCTCCTTAAATTGCCGCTCCGCCTCCTGGATGGCCGCCAGGGCCGCCTGCTTCACTTCATTTTCGAGGCGGCGCCGCTCCAATTCCAGATGGCGGCGCGCCTCCTCCAACTCCTGGCCCTGAGACTCCGTCTCCCGGGCCCGGGCAGCCAGCTCCGCCTCCCGGCGGGCCAGTTCCTGCTGGGCCGCCTCCACTTCCGAAAGCAGACGGTAGGCCCGAAGCTCGTCCTGGTCGAGATAGCGCTCCGCCTGGGCCAGGATCTCCGGACTCAAACCCAGTTCCCGGGCGATCTTCAAGGCGTTGGAGGCGCCCACCACCCCGTAGGCCAAACGGTAGGTGGGGCGCCGGGTCTCTTCATTAAAGACCACCGCCACGTTCTCGAATCCCGTGGTGCGCCGGGCAAAGCCCTTGAGCAAGGGGAGGTGGGTGGTGGCGGCCCCGTAAGCGCCCCGCTGGTAAAAGGCCTGGAGCAGGGCCAGGGCCAGGGCCCCGCCTTCGGTGGGGTCGGTGGCCGTGCCCAACTCATCCATGAGGATCAAGGCCCGCTCCGGCAGGGAATCGAGCATTCCCAGGGCCTTTTGCAAATGGGCCGAAAAGGTGCTCAGGTCCTGTTGCAGGTCCTGGGGATCGCCGATGTCGGCAAAGACCTCCGTGAAGGGGCAAAACTCGCTGCCTTCGGCTACCGGGATGGGGATGCCGCTCTGGGCCATCAGGGCGAGGAGACCCAAGGTCTTCAGGGCCACGGTCTTGCCGCCGGCGTTGGCTCCGGAAATGATGAGCCAGCGTCTCGCCGGGGTCAGCGAAAGATCGATGGGCACCACCTTGGGGGCCCCGGGGGTCTCCCGCTGGCGCTGCACCAGCAAGGGGTGGCGGGCGAGCCTGAAATCCACGCCGCCGCGGCTCCGCCAGATTGGCTCCCGGCATCCAAAGTCCCGGGCAAAGAGCACCCTGGCCTGGATGGCGTCCGCTTCCGCTAAGGTTGCCAGGGTCTCCCGAATCTCTGACAAACAATCCCGCATCAGATCCGTCAGGCGGCGCAGGACTGCCTCCTCTTCCCGCTTTTCCCGGTTGTGCAGCAGGTTGAGGGCGTTGTTGTGCTCCACGATGGCCAGAGGCTCCAGGAACAGGGTGGCCTTGGTCTGGGACTGATCGTGGATGATCCCGGGAATGGCCCCCCGGTGGTCGGCCTTCAGGGGGATGACGTAGCGCCCGTGACGCTGGGAGATGATGGGGTTTTGCAAGGCCTCCTGGTATTCCGGACGGAAAAAGGTCTGCTTGATCAAGCGGTTGACTTGCTGGCGGGTATCCGTCAGTTCCTGGCGCACCTGAGCCAGGGCGGGACTGGCCTGGTCCAGGATGAAATTATTGGGGCTGATGCACTGTTGGATCGCGGACTTAAGGCGGGAGAGGTCCTTAAGCCCGGCCGCCAGCCGGGACAGGTGGGGAGCCAGGTCCGGCGCCAGGCCGAGATAATGGCGTAGATGCCCGGAGAGGCGCAATACCTGCAAAATCTCGGTGAAAGCCTCAGGGGGCAGGAGGCTGCCACGCACCGTGGCCTTGGCGAGCCAGGGGGCCAGGTGCGGGAAATCGGTTAGGGGCGCGGCTCCCTCCCGGTTCTCCAGTTCCTGCCATTCCCGGATCTGGTGAAATTTTATCCGAAGCTGGCCTAAGTCGGCCACGGGGGTGAGGCCCTCGAGAAAACCCCGGCCCAGGGGAGAGACCGCGTAGTGCTGCACGACCCGGATGAGCCCTGGAAACTCCAGGGCGCTCAAGGATTGCTCTGCCATAGCACTCCAGGTCTAAATGGATGGGAAGGGTTAAGAACTAAGGCGCCGCCGCGCCATCTCCTGGATCATCTTGCCGTCGGCCCGACCTGCCAGGCGGGCCATAACGGCCTTCATCACCCGGCCCAAGTCCTTGGGCCCCGATGCCCCCAATTCATCAATGATCCAGGTTACTTCAGCTTCGCACTCTTCGGTACTCAGTTGTTTGGGCAAAAAAGAGAGGAGGACGCTAAGCTCCTCCTCTTCTTTTTTGGTCAGGTCGGGCCGCCCGGCTTTGGCGTATTCGGCCATGGATTCCCGACGTTGTTTTGCCTGGGTGGCGACCACCGCGAGCAGTTCGTCTTCGGAAAGGCTGCGCTTCAACTCCACCTCCCGATAGCGAATGGCGCTTTTGAGCAGCCGCAAGGTGGACGCCGCCACCGGCTGTCGTCCTTTGAGCGCCTCTTTGAACGCCTGCTCCAGCCGCAGATAAAGGGAGGTCATGAACCCTCAATCTTCCGCAGCTTCTTCAAAGCCCGCTTCTTGGCCGCTAGGACCTTCTTCTTCCGTTTGATGCTGGGTTTTTCGTAATGTTCCCGTTTACGAATCTCAGAGAGAATCCCGGCCTTTTCGCATTGCTTCTTAAACCGCTTTAAGGCAACCTCGAAAGGTTCGTTGGGTTTTACCCTGACGCCGGGCATTCATAATCGCCTCCTCCCGTTGTCAGATAGCACCTATCGCTCATAACCTCCCCCCTTAACAGTCGCGTTTCCAGTAGTGACGAGGGCGATAAGGTGATAGTTCTGAACCGGATATGGTTTATCATCTGTGCCGAAACTGTCAAGGGTTTTTTTCTTCGGAAAATGTAGCATTGCACCCGCGAGCTACATAATCTATAAGTTAAGTAGAGGTAATGGTGGCCCCAGGGCGCCTCACGCTCTTGCAAAAAACCCGGAGGCGCCGGCGGAAAAGCTCCGGAAAGGCCGTTTATGCACGCCAAAGCCATGAATTCCCTGATCCTGGCCGGTATCCTGCTGCTGGTGCTGGCCGGCTGCGTCACCGTCAAGGTGAACCTCTTCGAAGAGCCCAAGCCCCTGAAGGAGAAGACCATCTCCGGCTATGGCAGGGACAAGATCCTGCTCCTGGATATTTCCGGGATGATCGTGGAGGGCCCCCAGCGCGTCCTGGCCCTCTCCAAGGGGGTCACTTCCCCCAGCCGGGTGAAGGAAGAGCTGGAGAAGGCCGCCAAGGACGACCACATCAAGGCCGTGGTCCTGAGGATCAACTCCCCGGGAGGCACGGTGAGCGCCGCGGACGTAATTCTCCATGAATTGCAGAACTTCAAGGCGGAGCGCCGGGTGCCGCTGGTGGTCTGCATGGAGGGTCTGGCCGCCTCCGGCGCCTATTACGTGGCCCAGGCCGGGGACACCATCATGGCCTATCCCACCTGTATCACCGGGTCCATCGGGGTCATCGCCATGAAATTCAACCTCCGGGGGCTGATGGACAAGGTGGGGGTGGATACCGAGGTGGTGAAGACCGGGGCCTGGAAGGATTTCTGGTCGCCCTTCCGGCCGGCCACCCCCAAAGAAAAGGAGATGATGCAGCAAATCATCGAGGAATTTCACCGCAAATTTGTGACGGTGGTGGCCCAGGGCCGGAAAATGAGCCTCCAGGAGGTCCAAAAGGTGGCCGACGGCCGCATCTTCACCGCCCCCCAGGCCAGGGACCTGGGACTGCTGGATAAGATCGGCTATCTGGATGAAGCCCTGAAAGAGGCCCAGGAGAGGGCCGGGCTGAGCCGCGCCAAGGTGGTGCGCTACCAGCGCCCGGACAGCTACCGCCCCACTATCTATTCCCTGCTCCCCGAGTTGGAGGCGGCCGGTCCTCAGTTTCTCTATCTCTGGCTGGCCGGC
>CAWIDL010000013.1:0-18660 GCA_963834795.1 uncultured delta proteobacterium
GCAGCGCCGGTCCCTGGAGGTGCTCCTGGCTTCGGTCAGCCGAAAGCTCCTCCACGACCCCATCATCTTTCTGAAGCGCAACCACCACCGAAAAAATCCGCACCTGGAGCTGGACCTGGCCCGGCGCCTCTTCAACCTTGACCAGGACCGCGATCTGGAAGATTCCGAAGAAGAATCATAAAAAAGAAGGGCAGCTAATATCTTTCTGAAACATCTGCGGCGGCGGTTTGACACCCGGCAAGGTTAAAGGATTATAGGCTATTCAAGGAAGCGGGCTTGCTCAACGAGTGGCGCAGGAAATGGGTGGCCTACTTGCCGCACCCCGGCTAATATTTTTTATAGAACTGGACAATTCGTGCTAATTTGTCTAATCAAAAAACCCGGAGAACACTATGCTGTCGTGCAGTTAGAGAGAAACACTATAATCGGCAAGCGGGAGCGTATCACGACATGGAAAATAAAAAGTTTGCTATAGTCCGCGTGTTTGCTCCAGAAAAATGGGGGCAGGGAGAACGGTTTACAAAATTTTACAGCGGGACATTTAATTATTTTGATAATTGGGAAAAGAAGGCCGTGACAGGAGCCATAAACCACTTCACAAAGGCGATGGTCCTAAAAACCCTATCTGCTAAGGTGAAACCAAATTTAGAGATAGACTTACAGCAACTAGAGAAAAACGGTTACACCAAGGCCGAAAATTCTAAAGAGCTTTCCGCTATTATTGAAACAATATTTACAGAGCTTTATTCATCAATTGACTGCATGACAACAATAGTCTTTGCGGTATTTAAGAAATGTCGAGGACTTCCCAAATCAACACGAAATATGTTTAAAAATATTCGCAATGGGAAGGTATGTAATGACTTTCCCGAAGCTTTGAGATCAGCATTCCAAGAAGCCATTTGGTTTGACCAGCTGCGGTCAATAAGGGATGAGTTGACACACTCCGATCTAGGGCAATGCCATTTGGATAAGAATACAGGCTTAGTAACGTACATACACACGGGCCTAAAAAGGTCTGGAAAATCTCTTGTGATAGACGACATCTTTCAGAAGGTTGATTTCTTCTTCGAGGAAGTCAATAAATTTTTAGGTCGTGTATTTTTTTACCTAAATTCATTGCTTAAAAATGAACCCATACCTCAAATCTGTGGCTTTTTTTTCGGCAGAGTCTATGAGAGACACGTTATTCCGTCTTTGGCTACAGACTTCAACAGTGGGACGTGCGATTCCCATAGATGGTTTGATCTTCCTGCTAATCCTAAGTGTCCCTTTGCGGATTCCTGCGGAGCTTATGCGTCTGCAAAGAGCTAATTTTAACTAGAGGCGGACGTTTCCGACGAGCTACGGCCTTCCGTATGGGACATCTCTACTTTGGAACATTGACCTTTGATAGTACATTAAAACTGGACAAAACCCCGCATTTTGTCCCTTTCCCGTAGCCTTTCCTCTTTGGTTTATGCTTCACAGGCGGTAACTTGGGAACGAGTTGAAACCGGTGTTCCACACCTTAAATGTTCGGAAGGGAGGTAACGAAATGTCCAATCAAACTGGCGAGAATGAATCTCGTACACTTTCAAGTGGAGAAATTGTCTACCTTGTGAAGGAGCCGGGGCGCAAATGGAAGATCCGAAATTACGAGTATCACCAAACATACACTGGCATTGGCCTTAAATGGGGCCAACATCTTCCAGAATACTGGAAGGATAGAGAGTTTGACGCTCCTGACGAAGCTGCCAATTTTGTCCAATAGGAGATACAAGATGGTAAAGTGCCGGGAAACAGTCAATCTACCCTATAACTTTCGGGGTCAGATATGTTTTGGGTCATTTTATTTATAATTCTGCTGGTCGTTATCTTTGTGGTAATGAAAGCCATTTCAAATAAAAAAAGCTCTTCGGCTGGCATCGCTTCAGTGCAAAAGCGATATATATGGAGAGATGAGCAATTAACAGAAGCTGACAGTGTATTCGATGCTTGGACATCCGGGGATTTAAAGGCGATGTTGGCACAACTCAAACAGAATACTAATATGATTGATCGACATTTTCTTCTCATGAACATAGTAGACCAAGCATACAAAAATCGAGGTGACAAAAAAATGAGAACAATCTGTCATCAGGTCGCCCAGATTCACATCAAAGAATTCCCGAATATTAAGCCTGCCCTTGAAAAAGACTTAGGAACGTTGCCTCGTGTCCCTACTTTTCAGCAGTATGCCACTATATTAACAGAGGAAGAACGGTTTTCGGAAGCGATTGCTGTGTGTGAAGCTGCTATTAAATTCGGTTTGTCTGATGGAACAAAGGGCGATTTTCAGGGAAGGCTAGAAAAAATCAAAAAGAAAGAAATCAAGTCAAAGAAATTGAAAAATTTAGAATTAGGCGCTTGATTGGATCGCGAGAAACTGCCGGTTTTCTTGCATCGCCATTGGCCGCTGCCGCTCAGCTTTACCTTGGTCGGCCCCGTACAGCTTGCCAAGACTAACAAATATCGTCGGACCTCTAAAAATTCAAGATATGATATGTATAATCAAATGGACAACGGCATCAATCAATCATTAGACAAAATATAACAAATTGTCTAGTGGAAAAAACCGTGCTATAGATAGGGCGCGGGTTTGCGCAGGCCCGAAAATCCAAAACTCTAGACAAAATGATAACTGGCCGGAAATGCGCCGTTTTTGGCGAGCCCCGCCCGCCTCCTTTCATCCCAGAGCCGCCAGCAACTTCTCCAGGCTCTCCCGGTTCTCCACGTTGAAGAAGGATTCCTTGGGCTCCTGGGGCAAAATCTTGCGAACCAGACCGGTGAGCACGTTCTTGGGGCCCACTTCCACCCAGGTGTCCACTCCCACCGCCTTCAGATTCAGGATTAGTTCGGCCCAACGCACCGGCGAGGTTAGCTGCCGGGACATGGCCTGGCGCAGCAGCTCGGGGTCGAGCTCCGGCGCCGCGGTGGCGTTAAGGTAGATGGGCACCGAGGGGGCTTGAAAATCGAGGTTCGCCAGGAAGGCGGCGAAATCCAAAGTGGCGCCCTCCATCAGGGGAGAGTGCCAGGCCCCGGACACCTTTAAAGGGACCACCCGGGCGCCCTCGGCCTTGGCCAGATTGCCGGCCCGGGCCACCAGTTCCGGGGCGCCGGAGATCACCGTCTGCTCCGGGGTATTGAAGTTGGCCAAGGCGATGGGGCCTTCCTTGGCCAAGGGATGGACCAGTCCCTGCAGTTTTTCCGGGGTGAGGCCGATGACCGCCACCATGGCGCCGGGATATTTCTCCGCTTCCCGCTGCATCAGGCGCCCCCGCTCCCGCACCGCCGCCAACGTGTCCGCGGCGTTCAGCACCCCGGCGGCGAACAGGGCGCTGTATTCCCCCAGGCTATGGCCGCATACCGCCCGCGCTCTGACCCCGGCCCGCCGCAGGGCCTGGTAAAGGCAAAGGTTGACCGCAGTGACGGCCGGCTGGAGATGCACCGTTTCGGTGAGCTCCTCCAGGGGGCCGGAAAAGCACAGACGCTTCAAGGGAAGGCCGGTGGTCTTCTCGGCCAGGTGGAACAGCTCCCGGGCCTCCGGGTCGGCCTCGTAAAGGTCCTGGCCCATGCCCAGGTACTGGGAGCCCTGGCCGGGGAATAACAACGCCAATTGGGACATTTTCACCTCAATAAAGGTATGGGATGCGGGAGTGGCGGCAAAAGCCCACCCCTCCCCTGCCAGCCGTCACGGCCAGCCTAATTTATCTCATAGCGAACTGTATTTGTGCAATAATGAAAGACCCCCAGGCGCCCCTAAAAAGGTGAAATCGCCGCCCCGCCTGTTCAGCAGTATGGGGCGGGCGACTCTGGCCGCCTTAATCCGGCTCATGGTCTGGTCATGGAAATGACGATTACCGCGGGTGGCCCTGCCTCTCCAATGAGGTTGCCGGCCGGGAGAGGATCGCCTCCCTTAAGGCCCGAGCCGCGGTGCCGACCTCGGCGGCCGCGGTGACCGCACTCATCACCGCGGGGTGCCGGGCGCCCCGGGCCGACACCTGGGCGATGTTCCCCTGATGGATACCGCCCATGGCGCTCCAGGAAATCCGCAGGCGGGGGGCGATGCGCTCGATGGCCTCCAGGCCCAGGGGAGATGCGGCGGGTTTGGTGGCGGTGGGGAAGATGGGGCCGATATTGACGTAGCCGGCCCCGGCCTCCTGGGCCGCCAGGGCCTCTTCCAGGGAATGGCTGGAGGCGCCGATGATCAGGTCCGGGGCGATCCGCCGGGCCGCGGCCACGGGCAGGTCCTCCTGGCCCAGGTGAACCCCGTCGGCCCCCGCCGCCAGGGCGATGTCTAGGCGGTCGTCGATGATCAACAGGGCTCCCCCCGCCTCGGTTCGCCGGCGAAAGGCCACCGCCAGCTCATAAAGGCGCCGGTCAGCCAGGTCCTTTTCCCGGAGTTGCACGATGCGCACCCCGGCGGCCAGGACCTGGTCCAGGACCGCGAGCCCGCGGCGCCCGGCGCAGAAGGCCTGGGTGATGACCACGTAGAGGTCGGCCCGCTCAAAGGCGGCCAGCCGCCGGGCCAGGTTCATCAGCCGCCCCCCACCAGACGCACCAGTTCCAGGATGTCGCCCTCGGTTAGCCGGGTTTCCCGGAAACACTGACGGTCCACGATCTCCCGGTTGCGCTCCACCACGGTGCCCTGGGGGTGGAGGCCCAGCTCTTCCAGGAGGCCCCAAACCGTGGCCGCCGCTACCTCCCGGGATTCTCCGTTGATTTTAACTTTCACCTAAAAACTCCTTTGGTTTTGTGGGGGAAGGGCCAGGGATTTACATCCCTGCCCTCCCCCCACACCCCCCTCCCAACCCGCATTAGTGACTGGCAAGGCGAGGCCTATGGCCTCGCCTTGCCAGTTCATTTTTTCTCTTATGGGGTTGGGGGAGGGAGTTTGAGGGAGGGGGTAGGGGCCGTCGGCCCCTATCTCCCTCCCTCAAGACCTCCCTATTCCACAAAGGCCCGGTCGAAGTCTTTCCACACCGGGTCATAGCCGGCCTGGCGGATGGCGGCGACCACCTCGGCGGGGCTGCGGCGATCCTCCACTTCAAACTGCTCCAGGGCGGCGTCGCCGTCCAGATGGGCATAACCGCCGGGCCGGGTGGAGGAGCCGGCGCTCATCATGGTCACCCCCAAGGGGATCAGGCGGTCCCTGAGGCTGGAACTTTCCCGGGTGGAGAGGTTGAAGCCCACCTCCGGCAGAAAGATCCGCAGGGCCAGCATCAACTGGACCAGTTCCCGGTCGGAGGGGAGATGCTCCACCTGGAACCGGTCCGGGGCGTGGCGCAGCCGCGGGAAGGAGATGGAAATGGCGCTCTGCCAGCATTGCTTCTGGAGGTGGCGAGCGTGCAGTCCCATCCAGAAGCCGTCGGCCCACCAGTGGTAGAGGCCCAGCAAGGCGCCGATGCTGAGGCGGCGGACCCCGGCCCGGCCCGCCCGTGCCATCGCCTCCAGGCGGTAGGCATAGTCGCGTTTCCGCCCCCGGCGGTGCACCCCGGCGTAGGTCTCGCGGTGGTAGGTTTCCATGTACAGGGTTACCCCTTCCAGGCCGCGGCTCACCAGCAGACCGTAGTCCTCCTGGTCCAGGGCGTAAACCTCCACGGCCACCGCAGCGAAGTACTCCCGGGCGATGGCCACCGCCTGGGCCAGGTATTCCACCGGCGCCACCTTGGGGGCTTCTCCGGTGAGCAGCAGGACGCTTTGAAAACCGTGGCCGGCCAGAACGGCGCACTCAGCGCCGATTTCCGCCGGGGTCAGGGTGCGCCGCTCCCCCGTGCTCCCGGAGTGCAGGGCGTAGCCGCAGTAGGTGCAGTCCGAGTGGCAGATATTGGACAGATAAATGGGGGCGTAGAGCCCGATAGTCCAGCCGAAGTGCTGCCGGGTGAGGCGGTGACCCGCCTGGGCCATATCCTCCAGGAAAGGCGCGGCCCGGGGGGAGAGCAGGGCCGCCAGGTCTTCCGGGGCCGGCTGCTCCCGGCCCAGGGCCCGCTTGACCTCCTCCGGCCCGGCCCGAGAGATCAGTTCCCTAAGGCGCTCCTCAGGCCAGGCAGCTAAAATCTCGGTGAAGTCGGTAGATTCCATTCAGGCGATCCTTGTTTTCTCGTTCCCAAGCTGGGCTTGGGAACGCATTTACCTGCCAAGCTAAGCCTGGCAACCATTTTCGTTCCCAAGGACAACTTGGGAACGAGAAAGGAAGGAAATGGCGGGCAGTGCCCACCCCACATCCACAGGCTGGAAGCCTGCGCCACTTTACTCCAAAAACCCCGTTAACGGGGAGGAGGCGGAGGCGTCTTGCCGTTCCGGTCCCAGGCCGGCCAGATAGGCCAGGCGGCCGGCCTCCACCGCCAGGGCGAAGGCCCTGGCCATGGCCGCATGATCCCGGGCATCGGCCAGGGCGGTATTGACCAGCACCGCGTCAGCCCCCAGCTCCATGGCCTCGGCGGCGTGGGAGGGGGCGCCCAGGCCCGCGTCCACCACCACCGGCACGCTGGCCTGCTCAATGATGATGCGGATCATGTCCCTGGTCTTGACCCCCCGGTTGCTGCCGATAGGCGCCCCCAGGGGCATGACCGTTGCGGCGCCCAGCTCCTGCAGGCGCTTGGCCAAAATAGGATCGGCCTGGATGTAAGGCAAAACCACAAAACCTTCTTTAATCAGAAGTTCCGCGGCTCTCAGAGTCTCCACCGGGTCCGGCAGCAGATACTTGGGCTCGGGGGTGATTTCCAGCTTGACCCAGGGCGGCAGGCCCATGGCCCGGGCCATTTTGGCCAGACGCACCGCCTCCTCCGCGGTGCGGGCCCCGGAGGTGTTGGCCAGGATCAGGTATTTCCCAGGGTCCAGCACCGAGAGGATACTGTCACTGGCCGGTTTGCCCAAATCCACCCGGCGCAAGGCCACGGTGACGATTTCGGCGGCCGCCGCCTTAAGCGCCGCCTTCAGGGCCGCGGCAGAGGGAAACTTGCCGGTGCCCACCATGAGGCGGCAGTGGAACCGGCGTCCGGCGATGATTAGAGGGTCGCTTGGCATCAGTTTTCGGTTTTCAGTTTTCGGTTTTCGGTTAGTCCGGAATTGCTGCTATCCCCGCACAGGGGGCAGTCCGGCTTCTTCACCCGGGTCAGGGATTGAAACCTCCCCCGGAGCCCGTCATAGGCCAGGAGCCGGCGGGTCAGGTCCGATTCCCGGCCCAGGAGGAGTTTCAAGGTCTCCACCGCCTGGAGGCAGCCCATGACCCCGGCCACCGCCCCCAGGATACCCGCTGTGCTTGATGCAGGCACGGCCTCCGCCGCCGGCGGCTCCGGCACCAGGCAGCGGTAACAGGGATTCTCCGCCCCCGGCCGCGCCACCAGCAACTGCCCATGCCAACCGGTGGCCGCGGCGGACACCAGGGGAATCTCCTCCCGCCAGCAGCACTCCGCCACCAGGAAGCGGGTGGGGAAGTTGTCACTGGCGTCCAGCACCACCTCAAAGCCCTGCACCACTTCCCGGACATGGGCCGGGGTGAGGAGGTAAAGGTCGAAGGTCTCCACCCGGCAGTGGGGGTTCAGGGCCGCCAGAGAGCCGGCCGCCGAGGCCACCTTGCGCCGGCCCAGGTCAGGGGTGCGGTGGATAATCTGCCGCTGCAGGTTGGACAACTCCACGCGGTCGCCGTCCACCAGACCCAGGCGCCCCACTCCGGCCGCGGCCAGGTAGAGAAGGGCGGCGGAGCCGATGCCGCCGGCCCCCACCACCAGTACCCGGCCAGCGCCCCAGCGGGCCTGTCCTTCCCAACCCACCTGGGCCAGCAGGGCGTTCCGGGAATAGCGTTCTCTCTCCTGGGGGAACATTCCTCCCCTTCTTCGGCCCCCATCAGGCTTCTTCGAGTTGGCGGCCGTGACGGCCGTTTAGACAAGCCCCTCTGCCGAATATCTTATTCAAATTATAAACTTCCGCAAGTCATCAGACAACCCGGGGGGCCCGGGCTTTACCCTGCGGCTCTCCTTCCGGCCTTGCCTTGACAGGCTTTCACCATTTGGATAACGTGTAAAAGATTCGGGAGGATCTGCTACTTGGAGTTGGAAGCCGTCATCGGGCTGGAAGTCCACGCGCAACTGTTAACCGCCAGCAAGATCTTTTGCGGTTGCGCCACCAATTACGGGGCCGCCCCCAATACCCAGGTTTGCGAGGTCTGCCTGGGGATGCCCGGGTCCTTACCGGTGCTGAACCGCAGGGCCCTGGAATACGCCCTGAAGATGGCCCTGGCCACCGACTGCCGCATCGCCCCCCAGTCGGTCTTCGCCCGCAAGAACTATTTTTACCCCGATCTGCCCAAGGGCTACCAGATCTCCCAATACGAGCTGCCCCTGGCGGAGCACGGCTACCAGGACATTAAGGTCAACGGCGGCCTCAAGCGCATCGGCATCACCCGGATTCACCTGGAGGAGGACGCCGGCAAGCTGATCCACAGCGAGACCCGGCCGGTGAGCTTCGTGGACTTCAACCGCACCGGGGTACCCTTGATGGAGATCGTCTCCGAGCCGGACCTCAAGAGCCCCGAGGAGGCGGTGGAGTATCTCAAGGGCCTGCGCAACATCCTGCTCTATCTGGAGATTTGCAACGGCAATCTGGAGGAGGGCTCCTTCCGCTGCGACGCCAACATCTCGCTGCGGCCGGTGGGCGCTAAGGAATTGGGGGTCAAGGTGGAACTCAAGAACATGAACAGTTTCCGCTTTGTCAAGGCGGCCCTGGAATTTGAGAGCAAGCGGCAGCGGGCCTGGCTGGCCGCGGGCCGGGAGATCGTCCAGGAGACCCGCCTCTGGGATGCCGCCCAGCACCAGACGGTGTCCATGCGGGGCAAGGAAGAGGCCCACGACTACCGCTACTTCCCGGACCCGGACCTGGTGCCGGTGAGAGTCACCGATGAGTGGATAACAGAGCTTAGAAAAAATTTGCCAGAGCTGCCGAAGGCGCGGCTTAATCGCTTTCTGGCGCAATATGGACTGCCGGAAGGCGACGCCAAGGTGCTCACCAGTGATAAAGCCCTGGCGGATTACTTCGAGGCCACGGCGAAATTGTTCCCCCATCCCAAGAAGGTGAGTAATTTTGTTATGGGGGATGTGCTCAGAGAGGTAAAAAAAGGAGAGGCTGGCATTACCTCCTTAATGTCAACTCTCACCCCTGCGACTTCTGCAAGTATGCTTAATTTGGTGGAGGATGGCACCATCAGCGGCAAGATAGCGAAAACGGTGTTTGACGAGATGGTGGCCACCGGAAAGGACCCGAAGGTTATCATCAAAGAGAAGGGCCTGGCGCAGATCAGCGATACCGGGGCCCTGGAGGCCCTGGCCCGGGAGATTATCTCCGCCAATCCCAAGGAGGCCGCGGACTATCGGGCCGGCAAGAGCAAACTCCTGGGCTTCTTCGTGGGCCAACTGATGCGCCGGACCCAGGGCCAGGCCAACCCGCAACTGGCCAACAAGATCTTTCAAAAGATGCTCAGGTGAGACATGGGAATTGAATTTTAGGGGCGGGTTTAAAACCCGCCCCTACCCCTGCACATTCGAGGTTTTAACCGAAAACAGAAAACCGAAAACAGGATGTTAATATGATCCCATACTGCAGCATCTGCTGGGATATCGACAAGATTAAGCTGCTGGACCAGCGCCGCCTCCCCGGGGAAGAGGTCTATCTGGAGATCAGGGATTATCACCAGGTGATCGAGGCCATCCGCACCCTGGCCATCCGGGGGGCGCCGGCCATCGGGGTGGCCGCCGCCATGGGCGCCGCCCTGGGGGCCCTGGAGATCCACACCGGGGATGGGGCCGAGTTCCTGGGGCGCTTCCAGGAAATCTGCCGGGAAATCGCGGCATCCCGGCCCACCGCGGTGAATCTCTTCTGGGCCCTGGAGCGCATGCAGCGGCTGGCCCAAGACCATGCCCAGGAGCCGGTGCCGGCCCTCAAGGATTACCTGGTGATCGAAGCCCAGGCCATGCTGAAGGAAGATGAAACCACCAACCGCCATCTGGCCCGGTGGGGAGAGATCCTCATCGACGAGGGGATGCGCGTCCTCACCCATTGCAATACCGGGGCCCTGGCCACCGGGGCCTACGGCACTGCCCTGGGAGTCCTGCGGTCCGCCTGGGAGGCCGGAAAGCGGTTCTCCGTGTGGGTGGATGAGACCCGGCCGCTGCTCCAGGGGGCCCGCCTCACCACCTGGGAGTTGGAGAAACTGGGGATTCCCTACACCCTGATCCCCGACGGCGCCGCGGCCACCTTGATGCACCAGGGCCGGGTGGACCTGGTGATCCTGGGGGCGGATCGTATCGCCGGCAACGGCGACACCGCCAATA
Organism: uncultured delta proteobacterium; assembly: GCA_963834795.1. GTDB lineage: Bacteria > Desulfobacterota > Desulfobaccia > Desulfobaccales > 0-14-0-80-60-11 > JAPLJC01. Next base: position 10,347 of record CAWIDL010000013.1, read on the forward strand.
AGATCGGCACTTACAGCCTGGCGGTCCTGGCCTACCACCACGGCATCCCTTTCTATGTGGCCGCGCCCTTGTCCACCTTCGATTTCACCATTGCCGACGGCAGCCACATCCCGCTGGAAGAGCGCTCCGGAGAGGAGGTCACCCACCTCAGGGGCGAGCCGCTGGCCCCGGCCGGGGCTCCAGCCCTGAATCTGGCCTTCGATGTTACCCCCAGCGATCTGATTTCCGGTATAATTACCGAGAAGGGGGTGCTGAAGCCACCCTATACCTCCAGTTTTAAGCCTTTTCGGCCGCAGGAGTGAAGTATGCGTTACCTGTCTTTGCCTCTGGCGATTCTGCTAATCTTCACCGTCGGGCTGCCGGCTTGGGCCGGCGGGCCTTATAACTTCCGTCCGCCCGCCACCGCCAGCGGCATCGATCCCCAGGCGCTAACGGTGATCGGCGCCCCGCAGCATCATCTGACCAGGAAAGGGGAGGACCTCCTGGACATCACCCGGCGCTATGACCTGGGGTGGACGGAAATCGGCGCCATGTACCGCAGTTGGGACCCATTCCTGCCGCCGCCGGGCGTCGATCTGCTTATCCCCACCCTGTGGATCGTCCCCACCGGCCATGATGCCCAAATCCTGGTGAATACCGGGGAGATGCGGCTGTATTACTTCATCAACCACGGCACCCAGGTTTACACCTATCCCATCGGCATGGGGGTCCTGGATTACAGGACCCCCACCGGCAAGTTTACTGTGGTGCAGAAGAAAGTGAATCCGGATTGGTACATCCCCAAGGAGTTGCAGGCCAAATACGGCGGGGCGGTCATGCCCGCCGGGCCGGATAACCCCATGGGCGCCTTTAAACTGGGGCTGTCCTGGGGAGACTACGGGATTCACGGCTGCAACCTGCCCTGGGCCGTGGGCCGGCTGGTGAGCCATGGCTGTACCCGGCTCTATCCCGAGGATATCAAGAAGCTCTTTGCCATGGTTCCCATGGGCACCCGGGTGGAGTATATCTATGAGCCGGCCAAGATCGGCTTCCGCAATGGCCGGGTCTTCCTGTCGGTGCACGATGACGTCTATTTCAAGATCCCCTCCATGCTCCTGCACGTGCTGGGCATGATTGAGCAGCGGGGCCTGGCGGATCAGGTGGACATGCGCAAGGTGTTGCAGACGGTGGAAGAGCAGACCGGCATGCCGGTGGATATCACCCAAGGGGCGGAAGGGGCCGGCAGCCTGATCAGCCAGTCCGGTTATTGAGGCTGCCGCTTTACCAATCCCGGAATCCGGCCAGAGAAAAGGGGCGTGAGCTGAGGCCGCCCCTTTTTTTATGGCATCCGCAGGCGTGCGAGCTGGTGAACCCTCAAACGTATGAGAATGAGGGATACCGAGTGGTTTTCAACTAGGCATTTTTCTGTAGCCGCAAGCCCTGACAAAAAACCTGCGCCTGGACAGGCGAGACGCCCGTGCTCCCGGGTAGATTGCGACCTGGGATAGTTTTCTGCGAAAATCCAATTAAGGACAGCCGCCTGCGGCGGTCAGACCCCGGTAATTAATAACCCTGGTCTATTCAGGGAAAACCCTCCCCCCAAAAGACAGAAGGTGTAGGCGGGCTTACGCCCGACCCACACCCTCTCTCTAAAAAGCGGGGCATAAACCCCAATTGTTTTTAAATTACTTTTCCGGAGCGGCCGGAGCGGCTGGTTCGGCCGGAGCGGCCGGAGCGGCCACATTAGCCTTTTTAGCCTTTTTCACCGGCGGGCATTTGACTCCCTTGCCCCTTTTGTGGAATTTGTGGTGGACCCTCATCATTCCGACGTTGGCGCAGCACTTTTCCGCGGCGTCTTCGGCCCTGGCGGCAGCAGCTTCTGCCTTGGCGGCAGCAGCAGCAGCGCGAGGCCCAGGGACCTTGGCATCTTGCGCGGCCGCTTCAGCCTTTACGGCCGACGCGGCTGCCCGATCTGCAGAAGCCTTAGCTTGCTGTTCGTACATCATGCACTGATCAACGTACTGTTGGCAGCAGCCAGCACCTCCCAGCACCAGGGCAAAGACCGCGAGGAGAGCCAAGGCATAGCCCTTTCTCATTGCCTTCCTCATCGATTACCCCCTTTCGGAGAGTATTACACTCTCCATTAGCAGATCAACCCGGGTGCTACTTCCGCATCCTCTTGGTCAGGCAGGCCTCAGCCTTTGCCGCTGCAGCCTCAGCCCGATCAGCCGCCGCCTCAGCCTTGTCAGCCGAAGCTTTGGCGTCAGCCGCCGCCATTTCGGCATTCCGCGCCGCGGCGTCCGCCCTCGCAGCCGAAGCCGCCGCCTGATCGGCGTACATCTTGGCTACGTCCACGTTTTTCCTGCAGGCGTCGCAGCAGCCTCCCACCATGACAACAATAAATGCCATGATGATGGCCAAAGCTAACCCCTTCCTTACCAAAGCCTTCCTCATCATTTATCCCCCCTTCTCAAAGAGATGGTTAAAGGTTAAATATGCCGACATTTAATATCAGCAAACCGAAAAGATCAAGAAAAATATGGGTCCACGAGAAAATTTTTTTTGATATGGCGATTTCCGGCACCCATAAGTTCTTGATTTTCAATTAAGATAACTATGTGTAAGAAAATATCAAGGGAAAATCTGCATCCGGTCCATTTTTTTTGCCGGGGCGACCGCTCCAAATGATTTAACCATTTGTTATAATTGCAATTATCACTACGCCTTTTTTTCATAGGGAGCCAATTCTCCCCAAGTTTTGCCCACCCGCAGGTCCACCTCCAACGGCACCTTCAGGGGGACCACCGCCTGCATGACCCGGCGGACCGTGCCGGCCGTGGCCGCCACTTCCGACTCCGGCACCTCAAACAGCAGCTCATCATGGATCTGCAGCAGCATTCGGCCTCCCAGGCCCGCGGACGTCAAGGCCGCTTCCACCTCCAGCATGGCCTCTTTGATGATGTCCGCCGCGGTTCCCTGGAGGGGGGTATTGATGGCGGCCCGCTCCGCCTCCTGGCGCAACAGGCGGTTGGCGCTCTTAAGGTGAGGGAGGCGCCGCCGCCGCCCCAGAAAGGTGGTGACCCAGCCCCGCTCCTGGGCCGCCTTCACGGTTTCCTCCTGATAGGCCTTGACCCGGGTGTGGCGAGCGAAATAGCGCTGGATGAACTCACTGGCCACCCGCTGGGGCGCCCCCATTTGCCTGGCCAGGCCGAAGGGACTCATGCCGTAAATGATCCCGAAGTTGACCACCTTGGCCTGGCGCCGCATCTCGGAGGTCACCAGTTCCGGATGGATAGCGAAGATCTCCGCCGCGGTCTGCCGGTGGATGTCGATCTTTTCCCGGAAGGCCTTCAGGAGTACCGGGTCTTCGGAAAAGTGGGCCAGGAGCCGCAGTTCCATCTGGGAGTAATCCGCCCCCAGGAAGACATGGCCCGGGGCCGGGATAAAGGCCTGGCGCACCTGGCCCCCCAGTTCTCCCCGCACCGGAATATTTTGCAGATTGGGGTCCCGGCTGGAGAGCCGCCCGGTGGCAGCCACCGACTGCAGGAAAGTGGTATGGATGCGGCCGCCGGCGGGATCGACCAGCTTCAGGAGGGCCTCCACGGAAGTGGATTTTAGCCTTCCCATGGTGCGGTATTCCAGGATCTTGGCCGGCAGCGGGTGCTCCGCCGCCAGAGTCTGAAGCACCTCCACATCGGTGGACAGGGCCTTGCCCTTGGTCTTCTTCTGGGGGGTGAGATGCAACTTTTCAAAGAGAATCCGGCCCAACTGCTGAGGGGATTGGATCAGGAAGGTCTCTCCCGCCAAGTCATAGATCTCCTTCTCGAGCCGCTGCATCTCGGTTTCCAAATCCCGGCCGAAACGCCGGAGGAAATCCTGGTCCAGGCGGATGCCCCGGGCTTCCATACGGGCCAGAGTGGTCACCAGTGGCAGCTCCAGGTTGGCGTAAAGCTCCCATAGACCCTCCCGTTCCAGCTCGCCCCGGAGCAGAGGCCAAAGATTCAGGGCGGCTTCGGCCCGGGAGGCGGCATACAGGCAGCGCAAATCGGTGGGCAGCTCCGCCGCCCCCAGGGGCCGCCCGGCCAACTCCCGGGGCCCGGCCAGGTTGAGACCCAGGTATTGCAGGGCCACGTTTTCCAGGTTCTGCTCATAACGGGCCGGGTCCAGCAGGTAGGAGGCCAGGAGGATGTCGCCGGCCAGGCCGGCGGACGCCTGGCCGAAACGGCCGGCGATCAGCGAGGCCGCCTTCAGGTCTGGGCCCACCTTCGCCACCCCCGGGTCGGACCACAGAGGTCCCAGGACCTGCCAGGCCGTCTCCGCCGGCAGCTCCGGACCGCAGGGGACGAAGGCCGCCTCCCCAGCCTTCCAGGCCAATCCTATCCCGGCCAGAGGCGCCAGCAGAGGATGCTGGTCCCCCAGCAGATAAAACACTGCCATGGTCCCGGCGACCCGGATTTCCGCGGCCACCCGCGCCAAATCCTCACAGCTCCGGACCAGGAGACAGGTCTCGGGAGGCCGGGTGTCGAACCCTAGCTCCTTGGCCAGCTTGCTGAACTCCAGCTCCACGAACAGACGCCGCAGACCTTCCCGATCGGGGGGGCCAGGCTGCAAGGCCTCCAGGTCCACCTCCAGCGGCACCCGGCATTCCAACACCGTGAGGCGGCGGCTCAGGCGGGCCTGCTCGGCATATTGGCGCAGGCGGCCGCGCAAGGCCGTCTCCTTGATCTCCTCCAGATGGGCCAGGAGGTTTTCCAGACTGTGGAACCGGGCGATCAGTTTTATTGCCGTCTTCTCACCGATGCCCGGCACTCCGGGGATATTGTCGCTGGCATCCCCGGCCAGGGCCCGCACCTCCACCAGCTCCTCCGGGGTGAGGCCGTATTGCTCGCGGATGACCCCGGGGTCAAAGCGCACCCCCTTCATGGGATCCCACATCCCCACCCCCTCCTGCACCAGGGGCAGCAGGTCCTTGTCACCGGAGATGATCTCCACTTGAAAACCCTGAGACCTGGCCCGGTGCACCAGGGTGCAGATGAGGTCGTCGGCTTCGAAACCCTCCTGCTGCAAGACCGGTAGCCGGAAGCCGGCGATGATCTTGCGGATCTCAGGGAGCTGCAAGACGAGATCTTCCGGCATGGGAGGCCGGTGGGCCTTGTAGTCGGGAAAGTCCCGGTGGCGCTGGGTGGGCCCCTTGCTGTCGAAGACCAGGGCGAGATAATGGGGCTGGCGCTCCTTCAAGACCTTGAGGAGCATGTTGGTCACCCCGTAAACCGCGTTGGTGGGAAAACCCGCGGAAGTGGCCAGCCCCCGGATGGCGTGGAAGGCCCGGTAAAAATAAGAGCTGATGTCGATGAGATGGAGTACCCGGGGTGCCGCAGCCATGGTCGCCCTCCGGGTTCACTTATAATCCTCCCGGCCCCTCCTGTCAATAAAGACCTCAGACCGGGGATCGGAGACCGGAGATTTTGCTTTATAGGCGCGCCAGGCTTTCGGGAAGGACCAGGGCAGGGAACCGGGGACCGTTGGGGGTTCGGCAACTACTCGGTCTTCCGTCCTCCATCTCCCGTCCTCAACGACCGGGGACCAATGATCGGAAACTGGAGACCTTCCTTGCCCCGGTCCCGGCTCCTGTCTTCTCTCCCCTCCCCGGTCTGCCGTCTCCCGCCTTCTCCGCGGCACTTAAGCGGCGCCCCCGGGGGCGCCGCGGAGCCAGAAATTTTGTCGGCATAATGGTTAAAGAAATGGTATCTTACCTTATACTACTCGGTTAGCTGTGAGGTGTCGTATGCCCGAAGAGATCAAAGGCGCACCTCCGATGTCCGACAAGTTCCACCGGGAACTGGCGGACCTGAAGGCCCGGTTGCTGGAACTGGCCCAGGCGGCGGAGGTCGCTATCGAGCTCAGCATCAAGGCGCTTTTGCACCGAGACCGTGACCTGGCCCTACAGGTGATCACCGGCGACCGGGCGGTCAATGCCCTGGAGGAGGCCATCGACGGCGAATGCATCCGCCTTATCGCCCTGTTCCAGCCCGTGGCCATCGACCTCAGGCAGTTGATGGCAGTGGACCACATCAGCGCCGAGTTGGAGCGCATCGGCGATTCAGCCACCAACATCGCCGAAGAGGTCCTGAATCTGCAGCATCTGCCGGCCAAGCCCATCCATTATGGCCTGGCCCGCATGGCCCAGGATGTCCAGGAAATGATGCGCCGCTCCCTGCAGGCCTTTCTCACGCAGGACGCCCACCTGGCCCGGGAGGTCTGCAAGTATGACGACGAAGTGGACTGCCAGGACCGCTCCATCATTCATAACTTGCTGATGGAGATGACCGTGGACGCGGCGGCCATTACTGCGGGGATGTGTCAGGTCAACATCGTCCGCAACCTGGAACGGGTGGGCGACCATGCCACCAACATCGCCGAACAGGTAGTCTACATGGTGGAGGGAGAGTCCATCCGCCACCTTTGCCAGGGGTAGAGGTAAAGGCGGCGGCCTGGGGAGGAACGCTCCCCCGGGAATTATTAGCACTTTCCGGGAGGTGTTGCTCGGCGGGCAAAAATCCCTTATACTCTTGACAAATCCCGCCTAGCTTATTAAATTTTATAGTTGAGATATGGCCATGGCATTGTTAATGAAGCTTTTGGGAGATCGGTACACCCGGGTCCTGAAAACCGTGGTGGCCCAGTATATCGTCACCGGCGAGCCGGTGGGTTCCCGCATGGTGGCCAAGGTTTCGGGCCTTGACCTGTCGCCGGCCAGCATTCGCAACTTGATGATGGATCTGGAGGAGCAGGGCTACCTGCAGCAACCCCATACCTCCGCCGGCAGACTGCCCACTCCCAAGGGGTTCCGCTATTACGTGGACCATATATTGCCCATCCAGGAATTGGGGGCGGGCGTGCAGCAGAAGATCCAGGCGGCCTTCTCGCCGCCAGCCGGCGAACCGCAGGACCTATTCCGGCGGGCCTCCCGGGTGCTCTCCAGCGTCAGCGGCCATCCGGCCCTGGTCCTGGCCCCCCGGCCCCAAGCGACGCGGCTGAAGCATATCCAATTCATCAGCCTGAGTGGCGACGGGGTCCTCACCATCCTGGTCTCCCAGGACAACCAGGTGCAGACCCGGTTCGTGCGGGGCGAGTTCCGCTACTCCCAAGACCTGCTGGACCGCTTCAGCAACTATCTCAACGAGCTATACCAGAACCTCACCCTGGGGGAGTCCCGCCAAAAGATCCTGGCCAAGATGGAGGAAGAAAAGAGCCTCTTTGACAAAATGGTGTCCCAGGCCTTGAGTCTCAGCCGTCAGGCGCTGCAAAGCGACGCTGAAGAGGAGCTATATATCGAGGGTACCAGCCGCATCCTGGACTACCCGGAGTTTGCCGAGGACGTGGCTAAACTCCGCACCATGTTCATGGCCTTCGAAGAGAAACATCGGCTCATCACCCTGCTGGATCAAACCCTGGCGGCCCAGGGGGTACAGATCATCATCAGCCCCGGCGAGCCCTTTCCCGAGATGCAACTGAGCCTGGTGGCCTCCGCATACGGATCCCGGTGTGCTTCCTTGGGCTGCCTGGGGATCATCGGCCCCATGCGCATGGATTATGCCCGGCTGGTTCCCATAGTACGCTATACCGCCTCCCTGGTCAGCGACTTGCTCAATGAGCGGCAGACCTGAGCCCTTCGCAAGTTCTGTAGATCAGCGACCTGCCCGGAGTGGCCTTTTGCCGGCGAACGAGAAGGAGAGATGGTTTTATGGCCGCAGTCAAACATCACAAGGGAGAGCAACCTGAGGGCGCCCCGCAGGCTCCCCCCTTGCCCAAGGCCGCCGCGCCGGCGCCGCCGGCCGATATGCCTCAGTTACAACTCCAGTTGGAAGAAAAAACCAAGGAAGCCCAGGAGCATTACGAGCGGTTCCTCCGGCTCGCCGCGGAAATGGAGAACCTGAAGAAACGGCTGGAGCGGGAGAAGGCCGACCTGCTGCAATTCGCCAACGAAAACCTGATCAAAGAGCTGCTGCCCGTGGTGGACAATCTGGAGCTGGCCCTGGAACACGGCCGGCAAGCCGCGACCCCAGCCCCTTTCCTGGAAGGTCTCGAACTGGTGCACCAGGGATTTCTCAAGGCCCTGGGCCGGTTCGGGGTGACTCCTCTGGTGGCGGTGGGCCAGCAATTCGACCCGGCCTACCATAACGCAGTGATGCAGGAATCCGCCCCGGAGGCTCCCGACTGCACCGTGCTTAAGGAACTGCAGAAAGGTTACCTGCTCCATGGCCGCCTGCTGCGGCCGGCCATGGTGGTGGTGGCCCGCAATACCCAAGAGACTTCATCTCAAACCGATTCCACT
>CAWIDL010000014.1:0-380188 GCA_963834795.1 uncultured delta proteobacterium
GGGTGGCTGCCTGAGGGCGGTTTTCGGTTTTCGGTTTTCTGTGAAAGGCAAAACCTGGGGCATGCAAAACTAGGGGCGCGGATAAAAAAGGGTCATCATCTATTCTTACTGGTTGCGGCAATTCAACAAGAGATTGTATACGTTTTCCTTCCCTCTCTCTAACCTATTTAGTTTCTCCATTTAATTTCTTCACCTGGTCAACCAGCGCCCGTTTCGAAGGGTGAAAAAGGCAAAGGGCTTGATCCACCTCAGTAAAAAAATGGCGTAGTAAGAATAGAGGACCCCATAAATAAAGTCCATATCCCGTTCTTGTTGAATATAGTAGAAAGTCAGGAAGAAGGAGATGAGGCCCATCCCAGAGACGAATTTTACCAGGACCATGGGGTTACTCAAAACATTGAGGAGAAGCAAGGGCAGGAAAAAGAAGACAAAGGGAAACTCCAACTCCCTGATGAAAAAGTCCAGGATGGGCATGAGACGGTGTTTTTTCCGATACTTGGTGAACATGTAGGAGAGCTGTATTAACGACTCACGGAAGTTGCTCCTATCCCAACGGAGGAACATGCGGCATAGGCTCTGGTAGGTTTCCGGAACCAGGGTATGGACAACGGCGCTGCGTTGATAGACTGTGCGATAGCCCTGCCGCAGCACGAAATTGGTAAAAGCGCGATCTTCTCCAATGGTGCAGGAAACTCCAAGGAATTTTTGCCGGCGCCAGTTCTCCAAGATGGGGAAGATAGACTGCCGGCGATAGGCGGAGAGGGCTCCTGGGGTGCAGAATACGAAACCATACATGGACTGGGAGGCCCTGAGAAAATCAAAGGAAAGGATGAAACGCACCCACAACATCCGGGTAATGAAATTAGTGGTTCGATTATACACCTTGACATTACCGGCCACTGCCCCCACTTCGGGGTCTTGCAGCAAGGGGGCGATGATCTGCTTCAAGGTCATGGGTTCGATGACGCTGTCAGAATCCAGGGTCACGAAATATTCTCCCCGCCCCTGGGTGAGCCCGGCATAAAGGGCTTCCCGTTTCCCTCGATTTTTCGGGAAACGGATGGCTTTGATCAAGTGGGGCCAGGCTTTCTGAGATCGATCGATATAATCCCAGGTATCGTCTCGGGAGCCGTCGTCAATGCAAATAATCTCCAGACAGCCGGCGGGGTAATCAGAGGCGGCCACTGAGTGGATCGCCTTTCCCATCATGGCCCCTTCATTATAGGCAGGAATGATCACCGTCACCAAGGGGAGAGGTCCGGATGGCAATGGATAGGGCCGGTACCGCCACCAGAGAACCGTGCGCACTGCCTGGAGAGCTAAGAAAGCCAGGGTGTAGGACGCCCCCATGGCTATTAAGGGTGTTGAATAGCTATTAGGGCTAAAAAGGTGCAAATAACCGCTTAAAGACCCCACCTTGACGCAAATTACCGAGAATATTAATAGCATCAAAGGAACTATGATCTTTAAGGCCTGATCCAGGGTGACCAGGGAGGCCCGATGGAGTTTGGCCTTTTTGCCAACAGTTAGATCGACCTCCATGATGGAAGAACCCCCAATAATTATCAGTATTTATACCACTGCAAAGGATTACTTTGCCGGAGAAATCTTCTTTGAAGAAGGGTTATCTCAGATCCTGAAACCTACCCTAGATAAACCACACCCGAAGACGAACCCGGCGCGAGGAGGGGGGATTTTTTGAATGGAAAGAGAATGATTTTTATCTGAGCAAAAGTTTCAGGTACTGCTTGATTCGGGACTTATCGCAGACCCCAAACGTTCTCATATCCAAACCATACCTCCAATTTTGCTCACTCCACCGCTAAGTCCCAGTCGTGGCAAGATAGTCGCTTATCGCACCCACTCAGACAGCTGATTTCTTACCTTCACGGGAACGGTGACGTTCCTTGGCGCCTGTTATGAACCATTGATATAAGATTCATTGGTCAGCCGCCACCGGGACCACCGAGGTCCTCCGGGTCTATCACCTGGACCGGGGCTACGCCAGCCTGGTGGAGAAACTGGCGGCCCTGGGGACGCGGATCGAAGGGGTGGCTGCCTGAGGGCGGTTTTCGGTTTTCGGTTTTCTTTGAAAGGCAAAACCAGGGGCATGCAAAACTATGGGGCGCGGATAAAAAAGGGTGGCTTTAATAAGGGCCTTGGCAGGGACTGAGGCGCCCGCGCTACTGCTGAAAATGGGCTGCCATCGCCAATCCTGGTTCGCCTCTGTCTCAGGCGTGAGCTTTGCCGCCGTTAGCAGTGGGGAGCAAGGCGCCGGGTAGTCCCGCCTTATATCGCCAACTTCGTGCGGCTCCTGGACCGTTTCCAGTAACTCCGTAAGGTGCAACTACGATAATCATATCAGATATCTATTATTTTGATTCAAGCCACGCATAAATAGCAGTGATCAACGCTACCTCGGGGCAGCCCCACCGTGGCTGTTTTATTAAGGCAGGATGTTCGTTACCAGACTCTGGTTCCACCGGACTGCCGGCCGCGGGTGGGCTCAGAGGAACTCCGACATCCTGCTGCTAAGCCGTTCTGTGTGAAAAAAGTCAATTGCTATCAGACAAAGCGCGGCGAACAGGCTGCCCATGGCCAGCACAAGGCCGAAGATGCCAACCCCGTTGCTGACCAGGGCGGAAAGCAATTTGGGCGCGGAGTCTTATGCCCATTCGTGAATGGGTTCCAAATCGATGCTAAAAGAGCGGATGCAGCCGGTCACAACCCTCAGTGTTTCGCAATGGACCGAAGATACGCGATGACGTCCTGCAGTTCTGCATCGCTCAACTTTAATGCCGGCATTTTTACTTGGGGCCCGAGGGTTTTCTTGGGGTCTGTGATCGCCCCCTTGAGGTAAGCGTCATTATTGGTCCCGGCAACCATTTCCATGGGCTTGCCCAGGTTTCCGCCCTCTTTGTGGCACAGGGCGCAGCGTTTGCTCTCTACCAGGGCTTTTCCCTTTTCCGCGGAACCGCCCTGAGCCCATGCAGACGGCGCAATTGCTAAAACCAGCAATAAAAGGACTGTCACTACAGATTTCATTTTCCCTCCTTTGGTTTGGGAAGGGACAGCCGGCTTTTGCCCGTCCAATGCAGCCGGCTCTGAGAAGAGATAAGAACACCGAGGCCTACCCCAGGTGCTCGGCAGTGGTTCACTACGCCGTTGCTGTCTCGTTTGTAGCGAACGTGATCGTGCTCTTAAACCGCCAACCTTGGTTTTATGGCCCAGACCGCCTTTCCCCTGAACATATTTGGCCAAGGGAAACACGAACGGCGGAACCACCGCCATGCCCAGTTTACCCCCGGCGCACGCTAGAAGCAAGATTAAAACAATGAGGACGCGGTGAGAGCCACTCTTGCCACCTAACTCGTAAGCTCAAGCTAGAACTTGTACTGTAAAAATGCCTGCACCAGATTCTGTGGACCAATCGGGGCTCAGGTTTATCAACTCTGCCAAGCCACCGGCAAAGGACAATAAGAAAATGACTCCCAGTACCATGCCGTGAATTACTACCATCAATTGTCCCCAGTGGGTATCAAAACTGCCTTTTTCTTCTGCCTTCTAGTGCCACTACACGTAATTGCGGTAAATTAAGAGAATCAACAACAGGTAGAGGCCCACGGACAAGGCCAGGTAGCCAAAGATGAAATAAACCACCCGGAACCAGGGGGCCGGTGCCGGGACCATGGCTTCCACCAGTTTTCCTTCTTCTTCCAGGCGCACGATCCACAGCGGCTTTTCCCGCCGCGCCTCCTCCAACTCCACACTGCCGGCAAACATGCATTCATTCATGGGGAACATGCCGTGGCGGAAATGGCCCACGGTAAAGTGGATGATGAAGATATAGAGCATAGCCAGCAGCGCTTCGGCCCGGTGCAACAAGAGGGTCACATTGAGCACCCAGCCCGGCATGAAATAGCTGGTGACCAGAGGGTTCATGAGCAGGAGGCCGGTAACCCCCAAAAGGGGCACCCCCCAGAAAACCGCCAAGTAGTCAAACTTCTCCCAGTAAGTCCAGCGGTCAAAGGCCGGGGGCGGGCCCAGCCCGAAAAACCAGCGGAGGCGCTGGCCCAGGTGAATGACATCCTGGAGCCGCGGCACCAGGGAGTCCGGGTGAAAGAGGCTTTGCCGCAGGGATTTCCACTCCACTTTCAGCAGGATATATACGAGGTGTACCGTAAAGCCCAGGAGCATAGCCACGCCCACCCGGATGTGGATGGTGGTGACGGACTCGTAACCGCCGAAAAAATTGGTAAGAGCTTTGCCCCAGGGAGTGGTGTAAAGCAGCCGGCAGAGACCGGTAACGCCCTGGATGAGAAAAGTGACCATGATGAACAGGTGAAACAGCCGATGGATGACATTGAACCGGATTATCCGTACCTGGTCATTCATCTTCGGGCTTTCTTTCTTTCTCGGTGAAGGCGTCGTAAAGCTCCTTGCTCACCCATACTGCGGTGTGCACGACAAAGAAGCCCATGGTGCCGACAACCAGAAGAGACATGAACCAGTCGGTGTAAAACAGGGAGGAGAAAGTCTTTCGGGTTTCCAAAGCCCCGGGGTTAGGTTCATGGACCACGTAAGTGGCAAAGGAGGCGCTGGAACCCTCGTGGCACTTGGAGCACACGTAAGCGTGGCGCCGGACGGGGTTCAGAGGGGAGAAGTAATGGGCGATGGAGGCAATGGGCTCACCGCCGTGGCACTGGCGGCAGGTAAGGTTGCCCCGGGTAGTGTGGATGTTCCTGGCCTCCTCCGCGTGGCATGCCACACAGATTTGCACGTCGTAAAACATGACGGCCCGATGGGCATCGGACAGGTAAGTGCGGACGCGGATTTCTGCGGCCTCAGGGCTATAAGGAAAGGAGGGCCGCAGCACCCCGGGGACGCCGACAAAGGGGCGCAAACGCCGGGGCTCGACTTCGTAGTCTTCGTAGTACCCGGTCGAGCTCTCACGGTCTTGGTACCGCCTCAGAGAGGTGGTCACTTCCTCTTGGGCCGGGGCCACCGCGGGTAATACCAGCAGGAGTCCCAGCCCTCCCAGTGCCATCCAAAGGATGCTTCGCCTGAGAACCCGCCGCGACCTCATTGAGCTTCCCCTTATTTTTTCGGTGACTCTTTGGCGGCTTTCGCTTTCTCAGGCGTCTCTTGTGGAGCCTCAGACTCGGGGATCGCCATCTTCACGGGTTGGCCTATCGGCACCGGTAGTTTAGCCAGGGCATCCCAGGCAGCTTGCAGGTAATCGAGACTCTCTCCCCTGTAAATATGACAGACCTCGCAGGAATTGGGGAGGGCCGGGTTGGCCATGGAATCCTTGGGCAGCAGACAGACGAAGACATGGCTGTGGAGATCCCCGGATTCGGCGCTGGTGACAATCCTGGGCATGTGGCAACCCACGCAGTTGCCGAAGGAGTGAATGGAATGGCCCAGGTTCCTGTTGATGATATCATGACAGGTAAGGCACTGCTTGGAGCCGGCCTGGACAGTTTGGGACCGGGTGGGGGGCATGCCGATCTGGTGCACAAAGTGGCAGGAGGTACAGGTCACCCCTTCTTTATAATGCATAGATTGCTTCCAATCCAGATATTGCTGATGGTGGCCTTTGGTAAACTCGTTGGCATAGGCCGTCTTCGCGTCGCCGTAGGCAAAGGTGGGCTCCTTGAAGAAAGGTCCGATGGCCTTGCCGGGCTCGTAGCCCACCGGCCAGTCAGCGCCCTGCACCCTGGTGGATTCGCCCCGAGTATGGCAGGAGCCGCAGATCTGCACCGCCACTCCCATGGTAAGCTTGGCCGGGTTGACGATGGTCTGGCGTTTCTCGAAGACCGCAGTCTTGGGCAGGGCCGCGTGCCAGGAACCCGGGCCGTGACAGGCTTCGCAGCCAACCCCGGGCTCGACAAAGGTGTTTTTCTCGATATTTACCCCGGTGGCGTGGCAGCCGCCGCATTTGAGTATCCAAGGTTTCTTATCCCAATCGGGGTCCCCTTCAGCATAAGGCATCCAACGGTGGCTATCAATATTATACTGGATGGGTGCAATGTATAGTTTCCCAGCCTTTTCCACCAGGAAGCGCTGGTTCCACTGACTGCCCTGGGTATACTTAATATCTTCCTCTTTGGGGATGTAGACCTGGTCAACCGGTATTTTGAGCTTTGCCTTAGCCAAATCGGCGCGAATTACTTTTTCATCGATGGGGGCGACAATGGCGTCCCGGTTCTTTTGGGCGTCCTGGGTCGCGCGGGAATGGAGGGTCATCTTCCAGGAGTCGTAGTGCTCCAGGTGGCATAGCTTGCAGGTATCCGAACCCACGTATTGCTTGGGCTGTTTTTTCAGAGCCTCCACGTCGAGGGGCCTCTCGCCGCAGCCCGCCAGGGCCAGAAGCCCCAGCCCCGCCAGGAAAAATCTCGCCAGACCGTAACCGCTCATGCCGCCCTCCCGGGTGTGCGTGGATATTGAATTTGGCCAAAGGACAAGATCGCGGGGATCGCTGTGTCTGGTACTCCTGTTCCCCTTGGGTTTGGGAAGTTAATTTATATATATAAGATAGTAAAAGACAATACTTTTTTCCCAAAAAATTAAACCGGGATTATGCCGCAGTCTTGGCCACGGCGGTCAAAAATTGGTTTTGGAACCTGCCGTCCGGGGAGGATATCCCGAAGAAGTTCCCCTTTTTGTGGCCCAATCGTCTTATTGAAGGCAAGATAGCACAAGTTTTCCTCAAACTGAATCCTTTTTGTAGATTTTGAAGATACCACTCCCTTGGTTCGCAGATTCTTACGGGGTGACGGTCTAAGAAGCTCAAGCCAGTACCGTCCGGTAATTATGCGCCAGGGGAAAGGCAGAGGCCACATGGTACATACCCCCTATGGAGTGGCAACTGGCCATCTGTCAAAAAACTTGGGAGAATCGGTATTCGGTAATAGCGGCTATCTTGCCAGGTCAGAAACTTATCGGATTTCTTGGGAAAATTTTGATATGGTTTGCTTATCCGCATCGGCACGATGCAATCAAACCAGGAGGTGGAGCATGAAAGTGGCCAAGGCGATTGACCTTTACCTGGATTACCATCGGCTGAACTCCCAAAAAAAATACGAACCGTACTTACGGGTCCATCCTTTCAAAGTTTCGGGGCCAATTTTCTGACCGAGACCCAGAGTCAATTTCACCCGAGGAAGTTCTGTCATTTCTGGTCAGTCTGAACGATGGATGTAAACAGTTAACCAAACACACCCGCTATTCCTACCTCAAAGCCTTCTTCAACTTCATCCGTAATAACCTGGATGCTCAGCTTCCGAATCCCTGCGATACACCTATGCTGAAGAAACTCTTTCGGCTGGGGAAATTGGCGCGTTGGCAAATTCATGAGAAAGAGACCGTCGACGAGATCATCTTTCGCATTATCAAAGTAAGAAACCGTCTGATGCTGGAACTCATGGCTCGAGGTGGCATGCGGGTGGGCGAAGTCTTGAACCTTAGGGGTGCGGATGTCGATGATCAAAAGCTAACAATCAGGAATCCCAAAAGCGGAAAAACGTCAGAAGTGGTCTTCATCCCTAAAAAGCTGGCCGACAGGTTAAAGGATTACATCAAGGCCAGAGGGATAGAAGGCGACAAAAGGATTTTTCCAATCTCTTATACCGCGGCCAGGGTCATGGTAAGGAAGGCGGGCGCCTTGGTAGGTGTCCATTTAAGGCCGCATGACTTAAGGCGCCACGCAGCGACCTATGCTTCGAGATCCGGAGTTCCCGTGGAGATCGTCAGCAAGGTCATCCTAAGACACGCAAATCTCTCCACCACCCAAAGGTATCTGGGGAAGGTCAGCGATGTTGAAGCTGTGAGGTGGATCGAGAATTTATATGGCTGATGGCCGACTATCAGGGCGAGGTCGAGAAAGGCCTCGCCCATCTTAAAAGTGTTGATATTTCCTGGATATGGAAGGTTTTTTGCTTCTTGATAAGTTTCAGATCATAGCAGTACCTGACACTTTTGCCCAATTGAATCCTATGCCAAATCTCTTCATGTTGGGTAATCGGGGCGACGGCGAAGGGATGGCCTCATGCCCTCGGGATCAGGAGAGCTATCTTCGGCTTAACCCCTATGTACAAAGAATAGATAGTAGGATTGCCAACGGCTTGGGGCTCAACGGCGAGCGCCGCGCCGCAAAGCGAGTCCGCTGCAGCCGCGATTAGGCGCCGATTTCATTTCCGCGCCTTCACAGGCAGGCCACCGTTCCGAAGGCTCGGGTCAAGGCTTAAGTGTAGCAGTGACGAAGTCCTTGACTGCCCTTCTAGCCTCGGTAAAAGCCTTCTCGTTATAAGCCAGCGTCGGCCCATATTCCACGCACGGATCGGCGTAGGTGAACGGTTGCTTGGTTTTGATATTGACGATCACGCCATTCTCTGCCTCTGCCAATTCGCATCGTCTGAGCGTCGTCGCTCTCTCAAGCTTTAGAGGCGTTGTAAGCGCCCGATTATCGAAATTGTGTCCTGCACCGGCATATTCAGTTAACTGGACATTCTTGCCCTTCGCCTTCAGCCGCTCAACATAAGCCCGAGACGGCGCCACCGGCGCATAGTCATCGGCGCTGCCATGAAAGATCCGGATCGGCTTGTCCGCCACGTCCTCGTCCTCGTGAAAAGTCGTGTTACACAGCGGGTAGAAGACGATGTAGGCTGCAAACTCCTGACCCGCAGGACCGTAGAGGCGCTGAAATCGCTTCAGGCTCGCGTAGAGAGCAGCCTGGCCACCCCGCGAAAACCCCATGAGGGCAATCCGGGTGGGATCGATCCTTGGGTGATTCGCCAGGACATCGAGGGCGCGATAAGCATCGACGATCATATTGAGCCGCCCAAATTGTGACTGATCGTTGTTGGTATTAACGATGCCGCGCGGGGTGAAGCTGTCGAGGACGAAGGTTGCCACCCCCATCGCATTGAGATCCTGCTCCCAATCCAGGACATTACCTCCCACTCCGCCCGAGCCATGTAACAGGACGACTGCCGGCAGGCGATCATTTCCCAGGCGAGGCAGGCGAAGCTCGCCCGCCAGGGTGACCGGTTTGCCTTCCTGGCGACCGGTCAGGAATTCCTGATCCGTCAACGTCATGGACGGAAACGAGTGAATCTCCATACGCGCGGCCTGCGCCAGTGGGGTCTGAGGCGCTGCTTTCTCGGCCTTTCCCGGCAGGGCAGCCTGTTTGGCGGGGGCTTTCGCTTCATGCCTGCCGCAGGCAAGCACCAAACTCAACATTGCTGCGATTAACAAGATCCCAAATCTTTTCATTCTTTGCACCTCCCGGTAAAATTAAACGTGGCTATTATTTCTTGAGGGTTTGAGACATTTGGATAAATCCTTCTCAAGAACCATGCCTCCGTTTTTGGATAGCATGAATCCAGCCATCGACTATCCTTCTTGAGCGCCTTGTTGGATTGCCTTCTGTTATTTTCGCTAATCTCTATTTCGCCCGTTCAAACATAACAATGCTTCGCGTCATCCCCTTTTCGGGCCAGTTAGGCATAACTCGCCACGGCGTGAGGACTTGAAGACGCTCGCCATCCACCCTGAAAAAACGCCTCTGTTCGGTACCGACCCATTCAGGATTCCAGGCTACTTCGACTTTGGTAATCCACTGGTCTCCTTCTAAGCGGTACGTACCTGTGTACGCAACCAGGCTGCTCAGCAGGTCGGCACGTTCCTGAACGGTTTTCGCTGCCTTCCGCCCTTCTCCCGTCAGAACAAAAAATACTCGCCCCTCGGGTGTGAAGATTACGTATCCCGTCGGGTTTTTTCCCATGGGTGGCTCTTTTTGGCCTGTCGCTTGAGTCTCAACGTCGTAGGAAACCAGCTTCCATACCCCGTGAATCTGGGCGCGATCCTCACCAAAACTCGGTTGCACTGCAATAACCAACAAAACCAAAACAACTAACCACTTACACTTAAACATGATGGCCTCCTTTCTCCTTTATTTTCAGGCAAGCTAATAATGATTATACGGTCTATATATAACCGCAAACATAGATTATCTCTTTCTGTGTAAGAAGTTGCCGAGTCTTCTTTTTCATTCAAATAACGCTTGTCATTTCACGCAATCACGACCCTTCCCTTTCGGTGGCATCCCGGTTTATACGGTCTGTATAAACCGGTTCAAAGTCCATCGACCGGACTTCGTAGCCCGTGGCCTCCTTTGTTCAATACATGGGTGTAACTCATGGCCGTGCTGACGTCTTTGTGCCCGAGGAGTTCCTGGATAGTGCGGATATCGTAGCCCGCCTCAAGCAGATGCATGGCAAAGGAATGCCGGAAGGTATTGCAGCCTACATGCTTTATTACCCCGGCATTGCGGACAGCTTCCATAACGGCCCGCTGAAGAATCGTCTCGTATGTATGATGCCTTCCTTCCTCGCCGCTCTTCGTGTTCTTCCACCGGTTTTCCTGTGGAAAGACCCACTGCCAGCGCCAGTCCTTCGGCGTATGGGGGTATTCGGAAACTAAGCTTTTTGTTAAGCATGATTTTTGCAAAAATCAATCTCTTCATAGACTTCGGCATACCAGACAATCAATAACCAAGACATCATTGCTCTTGTGACCTAAGAACCCCAGGTCAGCATCGCTCGGTAAAATGAAATAAAGGATAAGCGGCGGCGTCTTTTTAGATTTGGGAATCGAGGATCACTTGCCAAGAGCTTCCCTTATCGGTAGTGTGATAAAAATTCCAGATATGATTTGGCTAGCGAATTGGGGCTTTATTTTTTGTATTTTTTGTAAGGGTCCCTGGCCCTCCCCCCCAAAATCATCATTCCATCAGCTCGTAAAAGGACTCAATGGAGGGGAAGTCCGGGTGGGATTCGGCCTCCTGCCGGGAGCTAGATTTGGCCTTGAAGAAGGGGTAGCGGATGCCGGAGACCCGGGCCGCGGCCAGGGCCTCGGCATTGTCGTCCACCAACAAGGTGGACCTGGGGTTAAATGCCAATCTCTCTTGCAGCATCTTCCAGAAGCGCACTTCTTCCTTGGGGGTTCCCAGGTCGAAGGAGGAGACCACTTCATCGAAATATGCCAACAGGCCGGTCTGGTCCATCTTTAAGGCCAGGGTCTTGGTGTGGGCATTAGTCACCAGGGCCACCCTCTTCCCCGCCTCCCCCAGGAATTTCAAGAAATCTTCAGTGTCGGGGTGGACCTCGATGAGGTGGCGGATGCCCTCCTTCAGCGCCGGGATATCCAATTCCAGCTCCCTGGACCAGAAGTCGATGTCGGTCCAGTTGAGGGTGCCCTCCTCCCGCCGGTAGCGGGCGATGACCAGTTGCCGGGCCTCCGGCAAGGGGAGCGCCTGGCGCCGGGCGTATTCCTGGGGCACCAGGGTTTCCCAGAAGTAGTCATCAAAGTGTTTATCCAGCAGGGTGCCGTCCATGTCCAGGAGCACCCAGGTAATTGGCTGCCACGGGAATGCCATGGGCCATCCTTCCCAATCTCTCTCGTTTTTCCTTATATTTATAGATGATATCGGCGATTTTTCAAGCGCGCCGCCCCTTGACTCCGGGATATGAGATGCTTAAATTGAAAAGTTGAGGTTAAACTTTTCGAAAGGCGGAGGAGCATGATCATGCCTATAATTTTTCGGGAACCGGGGCTAACCCACGATCCCCTCCGAGAGCTGGAGCAACTGCAGCACCGCATGGACCGGCTCTTTCAGGGCGCCTTCAGCCCGGAGGGCTCACCCTGGCAGGTGGGAGTCTACCCCCTGGTGAATCTCTCCGAAGATCGGGATCATATCTATGTGCGGGCCGAGCTGCCCGGGGTCAGGGCGGAAGACCTGGAAATCACCATCCAGGACCACAGCCTGATCCTCCGGGGCGAACGCAAGATCGCCTCCGAGGAAAAGCAGGTCAATTACCAGCGCCGGGAGCGGGAATCGGGCTTTTTCCGGCGGGTGCTGGCCCTGCCTTCCCGGGTTCACCCGGATAAGGTGGAAGCCACCTGTAAGGACGGCGTCCTGACCATCAAGTTGGCCAAGCCGGAAGAAGTCAAACCCCGGAAGATCAAGGTGAAGGTTGCCTGAGGGAGGACTCATGACTGAAAAGGAACTGCAGGTAAAGGCCAAGGCAGAGGCTCCGGCCAAGGGAGAGCGGGTTCGCCCCGGACGGGTCTTCCTGCCGGCGGTGGATATCTTCGAGACCCCCGAGGCCCTGGTACTGGTGGCCGATATGCCCGGGGTGCCGGCGGATAAAGTGACCGTGGACTTGCGGGACAATCACCTGATCATCTCCGGCGAGGTGGGCCCGCCCCTGAGCCAGGGCGAAACCATGGTGGAGCAGGAATACTACACCGGGGACTACATCCGGGAATTCCACCTGGGCAGTCTCATCGATCAGGGCAAGATCGAGGCCATCATGAAAGACGGGGTGCTGCGCCTGGTGCTGGCCAAGGTGGAGCGGGCCAAACCCCGGAAGATCAAAGTGAAGACCGCCTGAGCTAACAAAACTTGGGCGCCAAGCAGGGGAGACGCGGCTCCGGGAGCTGCGCCTCCCCTTTTTTTTGGGGGAAGGCCTAGTACTACTACGTTAAGTTAAGAATCATCCATTATGGTTGGACGCCAACAACAAGGGCAGAAGCCAAGCTTCATTATGAGCATGCGTTGCAGTTCCCTTTTGGCGCGTGGGAGGGTCCACCCAGTAGTTTTTTTTAGCCCGGAAGCCCTCCAGAACCAGAAAGGCGAAAGCCAGCATCGTCAAAGTCACGTGATGATGCCAGCCAGCCCAGGATCGCCCTTCAAAATGGTCCAGCCCCAATTGATCTTTCAATTGCTGGTAGTTTTGCTCAATCCACCAGCGTATTTTGGCCCAATAGAGCAGTTCCTGCTGCGTAGTGGTTTCCGGCAAGTTGGAGAACCAATATTTTATGGGCTCAGGCTCTGGCCGTGGCCATTCGATGAGAAGCCAACCGACCGGCTCCGTCGCCTTGCCGTTAAAATAACCGATGGCGGGTTTGACGCGGATGGCTGCGAAGCGGCCACGCATCGGGCCTTTTGTCCCTTCCCGCCAATTGATGTCTTCCCAGGCGTCGTCCGGCAGCAGTCGCGCCACCTCACAGATTTTGCGGGGACTGGGCAAAGTGCGGTCGCCTTTCGGCGGCCGTCCTTGGCCCGAGTAAGTCGGGGGCTTGGCAACCACCGGCTCGGTCCAGACCGTGGTATCCCGGGTGATTCCCATGACGTAATGGTAGCCTCGTTTTTCCAGGTCCCGCCGGAATTCCGTCGCCACTCCGTAACCGGCATCGGCCACTACGACCTGGGCAGGCAAACTCCACTCCCGGGCTTGATCCAGCATCTCCAGCCCGATCCGCCACTTATGCCGAAACGTTATGTCCTTGGGGATGCCGGCCTTCTGTCGCCGCAGGCCATCTTCCACCCACACGGCCGGCAGATAAAGCTGAAAATTTACCGGGAAACAGCCATCGTCAGTGGCATAGTTCAGACTTACCGCCACTTGGCAGTTGCCAATCTTACCCAAGGTGCCGGAGTATTGCCGGGCCACCCCCACGGAATGCGCCCCCTTTTTGGGAAAACCGGTGTCGTCCAAGATCCAGGCACCACGACCGGAAGTCTGCTTTATCACGGTTTGCGCCAAGACCCGGCGGACCGCCAGCCAGTCCCATGGACTCTGATTGACAAACTGCTGCACAGCCTGGACGTTGCCACCAAAATGGGCCGCCATCCCCGCCGCAGTCTTTCGACCTCCTTCCAGGAGCAAGCCCTGGATATAAAAGGCTCCCCAGCGGCAACGTTCGGACCGGCCCAACAAGGGCAACAACAGCTCAAGAAAAGCCTCCAGGCGACCTCGGGCCTCAAGCAATTCTTCTCTGTCCATGCGACCCAGGCTCGCATACTAGAGAATGTTTGTCAAGACTTAACGTAGTAGTACTAGAAGCTATTGCAAAACCTTATTTCACTGTCGTCCTGAACGAAGTGAAGGATCTCAAGTCACTAAAAATACGAGATTCTTCGCTTCGCGCAGAATGACATTTTTGGGCAGACTGGGGTTTTGCAATAGCTTCTAGTGTTGCGTCCCAGGTGTAGCTATCAATAGTAGGGGCGGGTTTAAAACCCGCCCCTACAGGGGCGCACCCAATCACAGGCTGAAAGCCTGTGCCACTGTGCGCCCTCTGGGGGCGGACACCTGGGTCCGCCCCTACCAAAAAAAGGAAATCTTTTTGAAAGAAACATCCGGGGCATAAATCTAGGCGCCTCCGGGGTTCCCCTGCAGGGCACTGAGCACGGCGAAATCGCATTGTAAACATCCGGGAGAAAGAAAATCCCTCCGCGTCCCCAAGGCTGCGGTCGAGGCCGTGCAGGTCGGCGACGGCAAAAAAGCCCGGCCTGGGCGATCGTCCCCATCCCGGTTAATCTTCAGACATACTATCCAGATCATATCCGCAATTTTTCGCGCCCCACTGATAAGTGTTTATTGTGGCAAGTTACGCGCACTTTCACTCGTGGTTGAATTGCTTTAAAAGGGCTGACCAAGTTTGAGGCCATAGTAATTACTACCCCCGGAGATGGTATGTCCATGTGGCCTCAGCTTTTCCTCTGTCTCACCATTACCGCGCGGTGCTGGCCAGGGGTTCATAGATCGCCGCTCCACCCAAAATCTTCGAACCAAGAGGGTAGTATGTTCAAAATCTTCAAAAAAAGTACATCTTGAGGGAAATTTGTGCTATCTTGCATTCAACCCCAAAGTGGACTACGCTAGATCATGACTTCAAACCCAATACAGTTCATCTAACAAGGCCTCCACGCGGCATCGGTGCGTCATGATTCAACGCCACATCTGAGTCAGCACTAGGCCACGCCTAACTACGAGGTTCTCAATGGAGCGACAGGATATTATTCTTATTAGCGGTATAATAGTATCTATTATTCTTTTGATAATATTTGGTTTGTTACAGCATTATCAAGCAAAATTCATGACTCTTTCTAACCAATGGATTTTTCTATCTATTTTACCAATTATCGTTGCCTTATTTGTAGGTGGATACATAACGAAATTTAAAGGCTTTGGAGTAGAGTTCCAATTGCAACAAAAAATAAAAGCATTAGATATTAGAGCCAACAAATTAGATATTAGTGCGAAATATAATTTCTATTATAATATTGGTGAACTGTATCGTTTACAAAAACAATGGCATGATGCTGAGTATTCGTTTAAGGAAGCCATAAACATAATTCCAAAATATCCTAGTGCCCTCTTAGGCCTGGCGAGAACATTGAGGGATAAAAGCAAGGATCCTGCTAATAAAGCTGAGCAGAATAGCTTACTTAAGCAATCACTTGATTATTGTACTAAGGCAATAAAAATTGCCAGAAAACTTAAAGCTAATGATAGCTTGGGGTCTGCATACTTGATTATGGCAACAGTAAGGGATTCGTTGAATGTTGATGTAAAAAAAGTGATTGAAGATTTGAACAATGCGATAAAGAATAATGACGATCTTAAGAATTTTCTGCGTATAGGTGAATATAAAGAATTTTTTACAAGGGGTGAATATGAAGCATTCTTTACAAATCTGGGCCTAAGTTCATAAATCTATATTTTAGTTCCGATAGGCATTGTCTCCGATCTAGGAATCTGAAAGATATGAAGAAATTAGATTTGAGCGAGGCCTGAGATGGGATTCCAGGCCGACCACAAAGGGAAATCCTTTTCTGGAGAGGTAATGTAATCTATGAAGAACTTAAAATTAAACTCGGAGCTTGAGTCGGGCAATGGTCTCTATCCGGCTAGAATCTGCGCCCCCGTGTCTGCACCAGCCCCTTCGCAGAGTAATTTCCCCTCTGGTGCCGAGTTGGATTTTCTCTGGATAGAGGTTACGCGCCGGTGCAATCTCGGCTGCGTGCACTGTTACGCATCATGCAGCTCTCAGGAGCCCCGGGATATGATCATGGGCTTCGATGATTGGAGAGGAATCTTAGCCCAGGCCTTCGAACTTGGGTGTCTCCAAGTCCAGTTTACCGGCGGTGAACCAACAATGGCACCTTACCTTGAGGCCCTGCTAGCTGAGGCGCGCTGCCTAGGTTACCAACTAGTGGAAGTCTTCACTAATGGAACACTGGTAACCGACCGACTTATATCCATATTTCAGCATTTAAACATAAGTCTTGCTTTTTCTATATATTCTTTCCAGGCTGATATTCATGATGCTGTCACTCGGCGGCGTGGGAGCCTGTCGCAGACGCTGGACACTATCCGCCGAGCCATCAAACATGGAATCCCCCTGCGCGCGGCTATCATTTCTATGGAATATAACTTTAATGATATCGAGCAAACCGTATCATTCATACGAGACATGGGGGTAACTTCTCTAATGGTTGACCAAGTTCGCCCCGTAGGGCGAGGAGTTTCTCTCTCCAGGGAAAAATCGCCTTTCCGTGTGATCTGTAAGGATTGCTCCCAGAGCAAACTATGCGTCCGTAGCGATGGACGCATATTCCCCTGCATCTTCGAAAGGACCTATCCTGTGGGACACGCGTTTCATGGGCTCAAAAACATTCTGGAAACTAAAGTTCTCGGGAATTTGCACAAAATGATGCATTAATAATATTGTGAGGCTCTCTAAAGGGAAGGTTCGATATCGACCATAAGTTATCCCTATTATTGTTAGTTGAGGTCAGAGTTATTCCTATTAGCCCTTCCCAGTAAGCAAGAAGCAATAGGATAGTCAAAGTTTGAATTACCTCTCGAGATAATTATTCACAAGATGAACAATATTTCAATAACTGCTATTTATATTCTACACGCTACTCTCTAGCAAATGTGTTGATATGATTATCATAGCTGGGTATCAACCCGTACCATGATTACTCCCTCTCATACCTAAAGTTCTTCATGGCTTTCACCAGTTCCTCGTTCACTCGTATGGCTATAAATCCGGGTGGTGGCCAGATCCTCATGGCCCAGGGCCTCATGGACCAGGCGCAGAGGTCTTATTAATCAGAGCATTAAATAAATTGCATTTAAAATGTAGCCGCAAGCTTTAGCTTGCGCAGGCTAAAGCCTGCGGCTACCTGGTCCCAGGTTCGTTCAGGTTGGCTATTGGCCGCGGTTATCGGTAGGCATCTTCCGGGGCAGAAGATTGATGAGCAGGTTCAGGGCCGCGACCAGGAGGGCCGCGGCAAAGGCCCGCTGGTAGGGCGCCAGTCCCGGGTAAAGTTCCTGCCCCAGGCGAGGGGTGTGGTGCAGCTCCAACCAGGCAAAGACCGTCACCATCAGGGTGATGCCGGTCAAGGCCCCCAGGTTCTTTAACACCGCATTGGTGCTGGCCGCCAGGCCCACCAGGGACGGCTGCACCCCTCGGAGAATCTCGCTGAGGTTGGGGGCCTGGAACAGGCCGAAGCCCAGCCCCAGGAGGGTTAGCCTGGCCGCCAGGCCCAGGGTGGTGGCGCCGGGCCCGGTGAACATTAGGGAGGCCAGGCCGCCCAGGATCAGCAGGCAGCCGCTGCGCAGCACCAGCAGATTCCCCCAGCGGTCCGCCAGGTACCCCCCCACCCCGGCCACCGCGGCGTTGGTAAGGGCCAGGGCGCCCAGCAGCAGGCCCGCCTGATACGGGGAGTAGCGGTAAACCTGCTCCAGGAAGAACGGCAGCAGGAAAAAGGTCCCCATTACCGCGGCGAAGGTCAGAACCACCGCCAGCGACCCCGCTACGAAGGGCCAACTTCGCCACAACTCGCCGTGGATCAAGGGGAAGGGCTGGCGGCGCTCCAGGAAGATCAGGATCAGGACCAGCCCAAGCCCCAGGGCCAGGAAACCCTCCGTCAGACCGTCACCCCAACCCGATTCCCGCAGCCGGGTCAGGGCCAGGAGCAGCGATCCCAGGGCGAAGGCCAGGACCAGAGAGCCCCAGAGGTCCAAAGCCCGCCGGTCCCAGGCCATCTGGGACCGGAGCCTTCCCAGGGTAGTCCCGCCCACCAGCAGGGCCA
Organism: uncultured delta proteobacterium; assembly: GCA_963834795.1. GTDB lineage: Bacteria > Desulfobacterota > Desulfobaccia > Desulfobaccales > 0-14-0-80-60-11 > JAPLJC01. Next base: position 17,960 of record CAWIDL010000014.1, read on the forward strand.
GGGCGCAGATGGGGATATTGATGAAAAAGATATAGGGCCAGCCCAGGTAGAAGGTGATGAGCCCACCCGCCGGGGCGCCAACGCTGATGCCGGCGGCAAAGGCGGTGGAAAACAGGCCCAGGGGCAGACCCCGCTCTCCTTCGCCAAAGGTCACCGCGATCAGCTTGGGCGCCAGCCCCAGCATCAGGGCGGCCCCCAGCCCCTGGCAGGACCGGGCCGCCACCAGCCGGGGAAGGTCGGAGGCCAGGCCGCAGAGAGCCGAAGAGACGGTGAAAACCAGCAGCCCCAGGAGATAGAGGCGCCCGGGAGCCCACAGATCCCCTAAACGGCCGCTGATAAGGAGCAGGGAGACCTGGACCAGCAGATAGGCGACCATGACCCAGGAGATTTGCGAAAGCGAGCTGCCGAATTCCCGGGCTATCTGGGGCAAGGCGATGTTGACGATGCTGGTGTCCAGGGTGGCCATGAAGGCCCCCAGGCAGGCGGTGAAGAGGATCAAACCCCGCCGGGGAAGCGGGTCAGCGGGGTTGGCCGCCGTTGACGGCCTGCCATATCGCCAGCTTATAGGTCACCATCCTGAAAAACCAAGTGTATCCGAGATTATGCTGCAACCTTGGCTACCGAAGCTCCTATGGCGGGCTACACCCCCGGCATAATCAGAGAGCCGCGGCAAGGCCTCAATATCCCGCCGGGGCCTCTTCCCGCTCATAGGCACCGAAAGTGGTGTACTTGTCCCGGAAAATGAGCTTGATCTTGCCGGTGGGGCCGTTCCGCTGCTTGCCGACGTTGATCTCGGCGATGCCCTTATCCGGGGAGTCTTCCCGGTAGACTTCATCCCGGTAGATAAAGATGACCACGTCGGCATCCTGCTCGATGGCCCCGGATTCGCGCAAGTCCGCCAGTTGCGGCCGTTTTTGCGGGAGGGGGCGGTCTTCCAGGCGGCGGTTTAATTGGGAGAGCACGATGACCGGCACCTTCAGCTCCTTGGCCAGGGCCTTCAGGGACCGGGAAATCTCCGAGATCTCCTGTTCCCGGCTGTTCACGTCAACCCGGCCGCGCATGAGCTGCAGGTAGTCGATGATCAGCATATCCAGTTTGCCGTCCGCCTTGAGGCGCCGGGACTTGGCCCGGATGTCCAGAACGGTGGCCGCCGGGGTGTCGTCGATGTAGATGGAGCAATCCAGGAGATAACCCGCGGCCGTCTGCAGGTTGGCCCATTCCATGGTGCTCAGGAAGGCCCGGCGCAGGTTGGAGGCGTCCACCTCGCCGGCGCTGGAGAGCAGCCGCCGCACCAACTGTTCCCTGGCCATCTCCAGGGAGAAAAAGGCCACGTGCTTTTGGTGCCTGTAGGCGGCGTTGAAGGCGATGTTCAGGGCCAGGGCGGTCTTGCCCATGCTGGGGCGGGCGGCGATGATAATCAGGTCGCTGTTCTGGAAGCCCGCGGTGAGGTTGTCCAGATCATTGAAGCCACTGGGCACCCCGGTGATCCGGTCTTTTTCCCGGTGCCAGATGGCCTCCAGGTGGGTGATCTCCTTTTCCACCAGGGCCGACAAGGGCTGGAAGCCCAGGCGCACCTTGGACTCGGCCACCTCGAAGACCTTCTGCTCGGCGGCGTCCAGAAACTCGCCGACATCCTCCACCTTGCCAAAACAGGAGCCGGCGATCTCCTGGGTGGTGTCCAGCAGGCGGCGCAGAATCGCCTTGTCATGCACCAGGCCGGCATAATATACGGCGTTGGTGGCGAATCCCACCTGCTCGCTCAGACCCGCCAGGAAGACCGGCCCCCCCACTCCTTCCAACTGGCCCCGCTCACCCAGAAGAGAGGTGACGGTCACCTGGTCCACCGGATCGCCCCGGCCGTAGAGGTCCAGCATGGCCTGAAAGATTCGGCCGTGGGCCTCCCGATAAAAGTCGCCGGCCGCGATCACATCGGCCACCCGGTCCAGCACCTCCGGGCGCACCAGGATGGCGCCCAGGACCGATTGCTCCGCCTCGGGATCGGCCGGCGGGGTAAAGCCGCCGGGGTGGGCGGCTGCCGCCGGGGCCGCGGCCATCCGTTGGGCGTTGCGCCGAATGCTTCCAGGCATGGTGACTCTCCCCGGGTGGCAGAACGGTTCTCTGTTAGTAACTACTTGAATTTAAAAGATGATCAGCTACAGTGGTTCTCTTGATGCATCATATCGAAAACCCGGCGGGATTGCAAATGGGGGTTGGGCACCCCAGGGAGGCGGGGAAGGAATGAAAGTTAAAGATTTAGAACCAAGTTAACGTTTTTACAGAAGATTAAGCGATCTTCCCCAGGGGGTTAGCTGGATTTTTCACCTAATGGCTCTAAATCCTGCCTCCATTCCGATTAAAAGCAGCCAATTTTTGCATCAGGGCGCACCGGCTGGCGCCAACCATTATCGGGCTTACCCGAAACGATGAAAAATTTGGTGGGGCGGGCCGCAATAATCCCGCATCTGATGCACAGGCGGGACGCCTGTGCCACCACTTTTTCTCTCGTTCCCAAGCTCCAGCTTGGGAACGCACCCTTGGTGCCAAGCTCCGCTTGGCGAGAGCCAGCTTGCCCTCAGGACGAGCCGGCTTCTGAGAAAAGCAGGAGCTTTGCAATAAAATGGGTCCCCAAGCAGTAATTCATGGACCCTGGGCTTACCCGAAACGATGAAAAATTTGGTGGGGCGGGCCGCAATAATCCCGCATCTGATGCACAGGCGGGACGCCTGTGCCACCACTTTCTACGAACTTTTCGGAACAGGAGCTCATGAGCCTTCGGCTCACTCCAAAAACACGAAAAGTTACGCATATTTATGGTGCGCAGGGCGCACCCTACATGAAGACTTTTTGGAAAAGGAACTTGGGAACCAGAAAGAAGGCATTATAGGTAGCGGGCTAAGGGCCCACGGCCCCTTACCTCCTGTTTTCTCTGCGCACTCTGCGCCTCTGCGGTGAAAGGGTGGGAAACGCCAAGGGCCGACCCCCCCCACCCCTTTCCCCCAAAAACCATACCGGGAAAGTTAATCTGCCTCGGCCACTACTGCCACGGTGATTTCGGCCTTGACTTCCGGGGCCAGGCGGACGGGGACCTGGTAGCTGCCCAGCTTTTTGATAGGCTCCGGCAGGTCCAATTGCTTGCGGTCGATATTGAAGCCCTTGGCCTCCAGTGCCGTGATGATCATGCCCGCGGTCACCGACCCGTAAAGGCGTTCTCCCTCTCCCACCCGTTGGACAATGGTGACGCTCACCCCTTCCAGTTGGGCGACATTGGCCGAAGCGGCTTCTTGCTCCTTGCCCCGGAGCTCGGCATATCTGGCTTTAACCTGTTCCACCTGGGCCAGGTTGCCCCGGGTGGCTTCCATGGCCAGGCCCTGGGGAATCAGGTAATTTCTGGCATAACCCCGGGCCACCTCCACCACGGAGCCGAGTACGCCCAGGGCGGTAACGTCTTTAGTCAGAATGACCTTCAACTCTCGATTCCTCCTCCGGCATCCCCGGGTTGCCGGTGCAAGCGGCGAAAATCGAACCAGAGGTCCAGCACCCCCAGGATGATGATCAAAAAAAACAGCGGGTTTAAAAACAGCACCGCGTAGCCGATGATCCGCAGAACCCGGGGCAGCCTCAGACGCTGGAACCATCCGGCCACCACCCCCAAACCCTGACAGAAATAGAGGACCGCCAGGATCAGCAACAGGTTGAGGCTAAGGGAACGCAACGCGGCCACCGGAACCAACAGCATAAAGCCGGCGCCCAGAGCCACGAAGATGAGCCATTCGGGCAGGGCCCAATAATAAAGGGGCGGCTCGGGCTTCTGGCCGCTCAGCAGCCAGGCTAATTGCCGGGCCAGCACCACGTTGAGCCAGGCTACCAGGCCGGTATTGGTGACCACCAGGGCCGGCAGCAGCTGTTTAAGCAGGGCTTCCAGTTCGCCCGGGGAAATTCCCGGCGTTAGCGCGGCCCCGGAGGCGCCACTGCCTTCCCCCAGCACCTGGTGCACCGACATCATGATTTCCGCGCCCCTCTGGGCCAGGAGAACCTGGGGGCTCACCCCCTGATAAGCGGCCTGTCCCAGCAATATCAGCAGGGCCAGGCCGCTCAGGGTCAGCACCGTGAGCATGATGGCCCCGGGGGCGGACAGACCCCGGTGTTGCATGGCGCTCAACAAGAAGCCCATGAGCAGCAGACTCAGGAAGCCAAGATGCGTCCAAAAGGTTTCCAGCCCGGGTTTCAAGGCCAAGACAGCCACGACGCCGGCCAGGGCCAGCAGCAGGGCGTCCCGGTCTCCCAGGCGCCAGCCTACCAGCAGCACCGGCAGGGGCGCCAGGATGCCCGCCAGCAGGTAACCCATGGGGTGCAGGTGCGCCCCGATGAAGAGCAGCAGCAGGAAGCTTAAACAGGCGGACCAGATGGAGAGGCGGCCTCCGGGTAACAAGGCTCTGCTCCAGCCATCATGCTGGCGACGCCGTGGGAATGTACGGAATCAGGGCCAGCAGCCGGGCTTGCTTGATGGCCCTGGTGACCCGGCGCTGGTGGCGGGCGCAATTTCCCGAAATTCGCCGGGGGATGATCTTGCCCCTCTCCGTGACAAACTGCCTCAAGGTATTGTAGTCTTTATAGTCGATTGGCAGGTTGGCGTCCACGCAGAAGCGGCAAACCTTGCGCCTGACGTAGAACTGTTTCCGTTTGCGGCGAGGCATTACCGGCATGGCTCAGTCCTCCTGTCCCTGAGGGGCGGCTTCCACCTCCGCAACGATTACCTCCGCGGCCTCAACTGGCGCCACGGCCTCAACTGGCGCCACGGCCTCCGGGACCCTCTCCGCGGGTTCTACTTCCGGGGCCGGGGCCGCCACCACCGCCTGGACCCCGGCGGCGATTTCCGCCTGCAGGGCCTCCAGGTTTACTTTATCGGATTTTTTGGCGGTGTGAGAGCGGATGAGGCGGTCGTCGATGCGGTAGTTCCGCTCCAGTTCCTTGACGGTGGCCGGCGTGCCGGCATAGTCCACCACGACGTAGTAACCCCGGGTAACCCCCTGGATCCGGTAGGCCAGCTTCTTGCGGCCCCATTCCTCCAGGCGCACCAGGGCGCCTCCCTGGGTGGAGATGATCCGGCTGAACTTGTCGATGGTGCCCTTAATCTCTTCGTCCGGGAGGTCGCCGTTCACCACCCAGACCGACTCATAGCGGCGCATTCTTCCTCCTTATGGCCTGATGGCCCTGGCGCCTCCGGCCCAGGGCAAGGAGAGTAAAAATAAAATTTAACAAAAGGATGGAGTCTTGTCAACCGGCAGGAAACCCTAAAAGTAGTTCAATAATGGACCTCCGGGACGCGCCCCGGGAACCGGCGGGAATGAGGCGGCCAATGACGGTTCTCACCTGCCGCCCCCTGCTGACCTGGCCAGGATCTTACTGGACGCTGAAATAGGCATCCCGCTGGTCGCTGCCGTAACTGCTGATCACCCGGCTGGTGATGGTATAACTCCCAGAGGCCGCGCTGCTGGGCAGGGCATAGTCCACGGAATCGGTGAAGGTACCGTTGTAATTGTTGACCGTGGTCTGGTACGGCTGCCCTATCAACTGGCCGCCGTAGCGGACTTCCCGCACCAAGGTGACCGAGGTTGGAGTATTGGCAGGGGTCAGGATGGTGTAATTCATCTCCAGGTTAACCTGCTGGCCAGGCCGTGCCACCGAAGGGTTGGCGGATACCCGGTCGATTCTCACCAGGTTGCCCTGAGAGGGGTTGTAATTGTAGGACTGGGCCGCGGCCTGATTGGAGCTGATCTCACTATTACGGTGTTCGGCATAGAGATAGCCGCCCACTCCTCCCAGGAGCCCACCGGCGGCGGCGCCCACCCAGGCGCCGGTGGCGGGCGCGCCGGTGGCCGCACCGATGATGGCGCCGAGGGCCGCCCCGGTGGCCGCACCTCCCAAGGCGCCAGCGCCGGCGGACTGTTCCGGCGAATAATACCCGCTTTCAGTCATGCAACCCGCCAGCGCCAGGGGAAAAATGACTATCATTGCCAATGCCAGGATTCTCCGGAACATCTCAACTTCCTCCTTTTGCAGTGCCGGTGGAGCCGGTTCAGATTTCTTTTGGTACCGGATGGCAATCTCTAGAGATAATAAATCTTTTTTCCCGGTGTGCAAGTTTGCCAGCCAAAAGCAAAGGCGGGGATCAGTAGGGGCGGACCCAGGTGTCCGCCCCCGGAGGGCGCACCCCATCACAGGCTGAAAGCCTGTGCCACTGTGCGCTCCCTACGGAGGATATTTCTAGTTCTTTGACTGCACCTTGGTATAATTAACCAGCAACCACTTTCCCCTCACTGCTCACCGCTCAATGCTAACTTCTTCCGGTCCGCCAGGATCTGGTCCAGGATGCCGTTGACAAAGGCCCCCGAGTCCTCGGTCCCGTAACGCTTGGCTATCTCGATGGCTTCGTTGATCACCACTTTGGGGGGAATATTGTGCTGGTAGAGGAGTTCATAGGCTGCCAGGCGCAGGAGGTTGCGGTCCACCGCACCCATGCGCTCCAGGCGCCAGTGTTCGGAAAAGCGGCTGATGAGGGCGTCCAATTCTCCCTGATGGGAGGCCACCCCGGACGTCAATACACGCAGATAGACCGGTACGCCGGGGCCTTCCGGATGAAAATGGCTCCAGAAGCGCTCTAAATCCTCCGGGCGGTCGCTCCGGGCGAATTCACCGTGATAGAGAAATTGCAGGGCCCATTCCCGGCAGCGGCTGCGGGAATAAGCCGGCAAGAAATCAGGCCCCCAAGGCCTTCAGAAGATTGGCCATCTCGATGGCGGCTTCCGCGGCGGCAAACCCTTTGTTGCCCGCCTTGCTGCCGGCCCGCTCGATGGCCTGCTCCAGGGTGTCGGTGGTGAGAATGCCGAAGGAGATGGGCACCCCGCTCTCCAGGGCCACCTGCGCGATCCCCTTGCTCACTTCCCCGGCCACGTAATCGAAGTGGGGAGTGGAGCCCCTAATCACCGCGGCCAGGCAGACCACTGCGTCGTGGGCCTTGGAGGTTGCCAGACGTTTGGCCGTTAGCGGGATTTCCCAGGCCCCGGGTACCCGCACCAGCATTAAATCGTCTTCCGCCACCCCCTGGCGCCGCAGGCAATCCAGGGCCCCTTCCAGCAGGCGCTCGGTAATAAAGGAATTGAAGCGGCTGACCACCAGGGCAAATTTCAGGCCGGCGCCGATGAGCTTGCCTTCTACCGTACGCATCCTTCCCCCTTCTGAGTTTCTCAGTTTGAGTTTTTGGTGTTTTTCTGGTCCGCAAGCCCCTGGTCAGGAGAGAGATATCGTATGCTTGCTGGTACTAAGGGTCTGTTCCGCAATTGATTATCCATTGAAAATGACTGATTTTTACCCCCCCCCTTTGGAAAAGGGGGGTGGGGGGATTTAATATAACCTCTTGAAATCCCCCTAAATCCCCCTTTTTCCAAGGGGGACTTAACCATGCCCAATCCAGCGTTCCAGTCCTGATATTATGTCCAGCTAATTATGAAACATGACACTAGTTTTCCACCAGCTTCAACAGGTGCCCCATCTTCTGGCACTTGGTCTTGAGATAGTTGCGATTCATCCGGTTGGGAGGAATCTCCAGGGGCACCCGCTCCACCATCTTGAGGCCGTAGCCCTCCAGGCCGATGATCTTCTTGGGATTGTTAGTCATCAGGCGCATCTGGCGGACTCCCAGGTCCCGCAAGATCTGGGCCCCGATGCCGTAATCCCGCAGGTCCGCCTTAAAACCCAGGGCTTCGTTGGCTTCCACCGTATCGGCGCCCTGGTCCTGCAGCTCATAGGCCCGCAGCTTGTTGACCAGGCCGATGCCCCTGCCCTCCTGGTGCATGTACAGGATGATCCCGCTGCCTTCGCACTCCACCAGTTGCATGGCGGCTTCCAACTGGTCGCCGCAGTCGCAGCGCAGGGAATGGAAGACGTCACCGGTGACGCATTCGGAATGGACCCGCACCAGCACCGGCTGCTCCGGAACAATCTCCCCCTTCACCAAGGCCACGTGCTGGTTGTCGTCCACGTCGTTGTCATAGGCAATGGCAGTGAATTCCCCAAAATAGGTAGGCAGCTTGACGCTGGCCCGGCGGTGTACAAAGGATTCGTGCCGCAGCCGGTATTCCACCAGGTCGGCGATGGTGGCGATCTTCAGGCGATGCTCTTCGGCAAACTTCTCCAGATCCGGCATCCGGGCCATGGTGCCGTCGTCTTTCATAACCTCGCAGATCACCGCGGCGCCCTTTAGCCCCGACAGACGGGTCAGGTCCACGGAGCCCTCAGTCTGGCCCGTGCGCACCAGGACCCCGCCCCTCCGGGCCCGGATGGGGAAAACATGCCCGGGGCTCACCAGGTCCTCGGGACGGGTGTGGTCCGCCACCGCAGTGAGGATGGTGGTGGCCCGGTCCGCCGCCGAGATGCCGGTGGTCACCCCTCGCCGGGCTTCCACCGAGACGCAGAACGCCGTCTTGAATCCCGACTGGTTGTCCCGCACCATTTGGGGCAATTTCAGGCGCTCTACCAGTTCCGACTCCAGGGCCAGACAGACGAGCCCGCGTCCGAAACGGACCATGAAATTGATGGCCTCCGGGGTCACCAGCTCCGCGGCCATGGTGAGGTCGCCCTCGTTTTCCCGGTCTTCGTCATCTACCAGGATGATCATCTTGCCCTGGCGTATATCTTTGATGACTTCTTCAATGGGTGCTAACGACATTTCTTTTGGTTCCTGTTTTCGGTTTTCCGCGCCGCCGGGGGCGGCGGCGCTACCTTTCATGATTTACGGGTGAGCCAAGGGCTCATGAGCGATTGTTTCCTGTTTTCTGTTTTTGCTGGCGCCGGCATCTGAGCCGGTGATTCTTTGGCCCACTACCCACTGCCCACTGCCCCCTACAGAAATCCGTGCCGGGTCAGGACCTCCACGGTGACTCCCTGGCCTATCCCGGAGTCCTTCCCCAATAACCGGGCCACGTATTTGCCGATGAGGTCCGCCTCCAGGTTGACCCGGTCCCCCACCCGCAAAGCCCCAAGGGTGGTTTTCCGGGCGGTGAAGGGAATGATGTTGACGCTGAAGGCGGCTCCTTTGATTGAGTTCACCGTCAGAGAAACCCCGTCCACCGCAATGGAGCCCTTCTCAATGACCAGGGTGCCCAGGGGCGCGGGTAGCTCTATCTGTAACTGGAAATAGGCCGGGCCGGACCTGAGCTGCCCCACCACGCCGGCGGCGTCCACGTGGCCGGTGACCAGGTGTCCCCCCAGGCGGTCGCCAAGTCGCAGGGATCTTTCTAAGTTTACCCGGTCACCCACCTTTTTCAAGGGGAAAGTGGTGCGGGCCAGGGTCTCCGGCGAGACCTCAAAGCTGGCCGCCGGCGGGGCGATGGCCACCACCGTCAGGCAGGCTCCGGCCACCGCCACCGACTCCCCCAGGCTCAGCTCCGCCACCGGGAACGGGGTCTTGACCGTGACCTTGAGTCCTTCCGCCAGGGGCGTGAGCCCTACGATCTCCCCCACCCCTTCCACTAATCCGGTAAACATGAAGCATATCCTGAAGCGGCGATTTGCTTTAAGATTTTACAATTTATTGGCGACCGGGGAAACCTTGCCAAAGGAGGCCCCGCCAGGGCGCTTAAGCCACCGTCACCTCGGGGCTGAGGAAGACGTCCTGGATGGCGTTGAAGAGCTCCACCCCTTCCTTCATGGGACGCTGGAAGGTCTTGCGCCCGGAGATCAGCCCCATGCCCCCGGCCCGTTTGTTGATCACCGCGGTGCGCACCGCCTCGGCCAGGTCGTTTTTCCCGGAGCCGCCGCCGGAATTGATGAGCCCGGCCCGGCCCATGAAGCAGTTGGCCACCTGATAGCGGCACATGTCGATGGGGTGGGCGCCCGCCAGCTTGGTGTAGACCAGCTCATTGGTCTTGCCGAATTTCGGCAAAGCCTTGTAGCCACCGTTGCACTCCGGCAATTTCTGCTTGATGATGTCCGCCTCGATGGTCACTCCCAGATAATTGGCCTGGCCGGTGAGGTCGGCGGAGGCGTGCATATCCCCCTGCTCCGTCTTGAAGGCGGGATTGCGCAGATAGCACCAGAGGATGCAGACCATCCCCAGTTCGTGGGCCATTTTGAAGGCCTCGCTGATCTCCTGGATCTGGCGCCGGGACTCAACGGAGCCGTAATAGATGGTGGCTCCCACCGCCACCGCCCCCAAATCAAAGGCCTGTTCCACGCTGGCGAACAGGGTCTGGTCATAGAAATTGGGATAGCTGAGTATCTCGTTGTGATTTAGCTTGACGATGAAAGGAATCTTGTTGGCGTATTTCCGGGCCACCGCGCCCAAGACCCCCAGGGTGGAGGCCACCGCGTTGCAACCCCCCTCCAGGGCCAACTTAATGATGTTTTCAGGATCGAAATAGATGGGATTGGGGGCAAAGGAGGCCGCGGCGGAATGCTCCACCCCCTGGTCCACCGGCAGGATGGAGAGATAACCGCGGCCAGCCAGGCGGCCATGGCCGAAGAGGGCCGCCAGGGAACACAGCACCCTGGCCGAGCGGTCGCTCCCCACTAAGACCCGGTCGATGAAGTCCGGTCCCGGCAGGTGCAGGCTCTCTTTGGGGAACCCCTTACAGGTATGGGTCAAAAGATCATCAGCCTCGGGACCCAGCAAAGATTGAATCTTTTTAATCATGGTCATCGTCACCTCCTGAAAGGCAGTTTTCTGTTTTCAGTTTTCAGTTTTCTGTTTTCGGTTTTCTGTTTTCGGTTTTCTGTTTTCGGTTTTCGCTATTCAGGTTTCAGTTTTCAGTTTCTTTGATTTTTGCGGGGGAACCGGCAAGATGCCGCAATGAGTCAAAAGACCTCCCTCATCTAATAAGATAAGATCCCTCTAAACTTAGGCAATAGCAAATATTTTTTCTATTTTTTCCCCCCAGCCAACAACTCCAGGGCCACCTGGGCCGCCCGTTGCGAGGCGTCGAGGCCCTCCAGGCTCCTAACGATCCGGGCCAGGCCCGGCCCCAGGGCGGCGAGGCGCTCCCGATCCCCCATCCAGCCCAGTGCCTCCCTGGCCAGGCGCTCCGGGGTAAAGTCTTCCTGGATCAGCTCCGGGAAGAGCCGTTCCCCGGCCAGGAGGTTGGCCATGCCCACATGCTCCACCCGGATGAGCAGCCTCCCTACCCGGTAGCTCAGGGGCGACAGCCGGTAGACGATCACCATGGGCGTCCCTGCCAGGGCCGCCTCCAGGGTGGCGGTGCCCGAGGCCACCATCGCCAGGTGGGCCGCGGACAGGACTTGAAAGGATTGGCCTTGAATGGTCTTGAGAATCAGGCCTCCCTGGCTTTGGGCCCGCAAACCATCCTCAAATTCCACCACCAGCTTTTGCACCAACTCCCACGGAGCGGTGGAAGCGACCGGTAGGATGAATTGGCTTGGGGGGATGGCTTGCCGGATCAGAGCCGCGGCCTTAAGCATCCCGGGCAAGTGGCATTCGATTTCGCCAGCCCGGCTGCCCGGGAGCAGGGCGACGGTAAGGCGTCCCGGTTCCAGGCCCACGCGGGCCAGCCAGGAACGCCGCGCCTCCGGGGGCGGCAGGGTCTCCAGCAGGGGGTGGCCCACATAGGTCGCCGGCACCCCCCGCTCTCGGTAAAAATCGGCCTCAAAAGGGAAGATCACCGCCAGGCGGTCCACCAGGCGGGCCAGGGTGCGCACCCGGTAGCTGCGCCAGGCCCACACCTGGGGGCTAATGTAATACATCACCGGGACCCGGTAATACCTGGCCAGGCGGGCCACCCAGAAGTTGAAATCCGGAAAATCCACCAGGATGACCAGGGCGGGCTCCTGGCTCTTCAGGGCCCGGCCCACGTCCCACAAGGCCCGCATTACCGCGCCCAGGCGGCCCGCCACCTCCCAGAGCCCCACCACCGCCAGCTCCGAGGCGGGGCAGAGGAGGCGCACCCCCTGGGCAGCCAGGGCCTCCCCCCCGATGCCGAAGAACTCCGCCTGGGGCGACCGATCCTTAATGGCCGCCACCAACCGGGCCGCATGCTCGTCCCCCGAGGCCTCCCCGGCAACGATGAGGATTCCCCCAGGTTTTTTATGGGTCTTTGCCATTTCCTTGATGAGAAAGGCCCGGAGGCCCGCGGCCAGGTATAAAAAAATCTTTCGACCTCGGCCCGGATCTTCAGGCCAGAGGCAGCCACCTGAGTCACCTCCGGCAGCGCCCGATAATCGGTGGCCGCAGGCCGCCCTAGAAAATCCCCGCTCCCCACCCGCTCCTGAGGCGGGCTGTGCCCGCCGTTTTAGCCAGCGTTTCCCATGAATTCAGGGTAACCTGGCTCCTGGGCGGGCTTGCGGCGCCAGCGTCTCCCCAGGAGATATTGCCAGCCGGTTAATTTGGGCCGTGATGGCGCCCCTTACGCCTCAGCCACCAACCCGGGCAACCCGATCACAGGCTGGAAGCCCTTGCCACTGTCGCCTCTACACCCGCCAGGCGCTCCCTGGCCCTCCCCCCACCATCTCCTCCCACCTCAGCCTTTTGCTATCTTCATGGCGGCATTAATCTTAAGTGCCAGGTCCAGGGCAGCCCGGCCGGCCTCGCCGCTAATGGGCGGCTCCTGCTCATTTAAAACCGCCTTCACAAAGGCGCTGATCTCTTTCAGCAGGACGTCTTCCTGGGGAAAGCGCCGGCTTTCCAGGGCCACACCGGGAATGGGGCCCTGGGCGCCCTCCTTTTTGAAGGCCACGGTCAGTTCCCGGTTCTCAAAATCCACGGCCAGGTAGGCGTCGGTCTGGAAGAGGCGGAACTTGCGCATGCTCTTGAAGGACATGCGAGAGGCGGTGAGGTTAGCGATGCAGCCGTCGGCGAACTCCAGGCGGGCGTTGGCCAGATCGATGCGGTCGGTGAGCACCGAGATGCCCGCCGCCCTGATCTGCTGCACCGGTGCCTGGGCCAGGGAGAGAACATGGTCCAGGTCATGGATCATCAGGTCCAGGACCACGTCCACATCGGTGCCCCGCTCCTTGAAAAACGCCAGCCGGTGGCTTTCGATGAAGCGGGGTCCGCGCACCCGGGTCTTGAGTTCCTCCATGGCGGAATTGAAGCGCTCCAGGTGCCCCACCATGAGGATGCGGCGGCGCTCCCGGGCCAGACGCACCAGGGAGTCGGCCTCGGCCACCGTGACGCTGAGAGGCTTTTCCACCAGCACCTGGCAGCCGGCCTCCAGGGCATCCCGCACCACCGCAAAATGGAGGGAGGTGGGCACCGCGACGCTCACCGCGCTGACCTCTCGCAGCAGCGCCCGGTAATCGCTGTAGGCTTCGGCTCCCAGGGCCCGGGCCACCTCCTGGGCCAGAGCCTGGTTGAGGTCGGCCACCCCCACCAGTTCCGTCTCTTTTAGATGGGCGTATTTCTCAGCGTGGAAGCGGCCCAGATAGCCGACGCCGATAACCCCGACTCTTAAGGGTGAAACCATGATGAACAGATTCCTCCAAAGGAGATCCCCTGTTTGCAGGTAAGAACGGACCCGCGTCTCCGCCTTTAATGGGGGGGACAGCCCGGGGGGTGCCCCTAAAAGCCATTGTTTTGAAATGGCTGGTAATAAATATTGCTAGCCGGCCAAGCTCATCATACCGGAAAAGGAGGCCCGGAGGCAATGAAATCCGGGTGAAACCGTTTGACAGGCGCCCTGGGAAACGATAATAATTTCCAGATGCTCCTTAGGAGGACGGATGGATGGTAGAGAAGGCTAAGTATATCTGGCTGGACGGCAAATTCATCCCCTGGGCTGAGGCCCAGGTGCACATCATGACCCATACTTTGCATTACGGACTGGGAGTATTCGAGGGTATCCGGGCTTACCAGTGCCAGGACGGCCGCACCGCCATTTTTCGCCTGAGGGAGCATATCCGCCGGCTGTTCGACTCCGCCCACGTTATGCAGATCGACATCCCCTTCAGCCGTTCCTTAATCGAAGAGGTCTGCTGCGACCTGCTGCGGCGGAACGGCCAGGCATCCGCCTACCTGCGCCCCCTGGTGTTTGTGGGCGAAGGAGTCATGGGCCTACATCCCCAGGACAACCCCATCCGGGTGGCCCTCATCAGTTGGGTTTGGGGCGCCTATCTGGGAGAGGAGGGCCTGAAGAAGGGTATCCGGGCCAAAATCTCCTCGTTCTCCCGGCACCACGTCAACGTCATGATGACCAAGGCCAAGACCACGTCCAACTATGTCAACTCCATCCTGGCCAAGCGGGAAGCCACCTCCCTGGGTTATGACGAGGCCCTGATGTTGGATATCTACGGCTATGTGGCCGAGGCCTCCGGGGAGAACATCTTCATCGTCTCGGATGGGGTGCTGCGCACGCCGCCACTGACCTCGGTGTTGCCGGGGATCACCCGCGCCAGTATCATCACCCTGGCCCAGGACCTGGGCTTGCCGGTGAGGGAAGACCTCTTCTCCCGGGATGAACTCTACCTGGCCGACGAGGCCTTCCTCACCGGCACCGCCGCCGAAGTCACCCCCATCCGGGAAGTGGACGGCCGGGTCATTGGCCCTGGGAAACCTGGCCCCATCACCCTGAAACTGCAGACCATCTTCTTTGACGTGGTCCTGGGCCAGGACCCGCGCTATCGGGACTGGCTCACCTATATTTAAGGCGGTTTTCGGTTTCCCGTTTTCGGTCAAAAATTAACTAGAACAAGGAAAAGGGCCCGGGAGAGTAAAGGTCTCCCAAGCCCTTTTTTCCTTTTTACCGAAAACCGCAAACCGCAAACCGGATTATTCGCCGCCGCAGTTCTTAAGATATTGCAGCATAATATCGGTTTCGGTAATCAGGCCCACCAGGCGGTCATGGTCCACCACCGGCAGGCAGCCGATCTTCTTGTCCACCATCATCTTGACGGCCTGCCGCAGATCCAGCTCCGGGGAGATAGTGACCAGCTCTCGCACCATGATGTCCTTAATGCGCACGGTCTTCATCAGCAAGGTAGGGCGGGAAAGCGGAGCGCATCCCGCCTTGAGTAATTCAGGTCTAACCCGATTGCCGAAGGCGGGATGCGTTTCACTTTCCCGCCCTACGACCTGGCTCACCTATATTTAAGGCGGTTTAAGAAACCCGAAACCGGATTATTCGCCGCCGCAGTTCTTAAGATATTGCAGCATAATATCGGTTTCGGTAATCAGGCCCACCAGGCGGTCATGGTCCACCACCGGCAGGCAGCCGATCTTCTTGTCCACCATCATCTTGACGGCCTGCCGCAGATCCAGCTCCGGGGAGATAGTGACCAGCTCTCGCACCATGATGTCCTTAATGCGCACGGTCTTCATCAGCTCACGAGAGGTCTGTCCGCCGTAACCCAGGGCCTGGGCCAGGGAACTGCGAAACAGGTCCCGCTCCGAAACGATCCCCACCAGCCTGGCGCCATCCACCACCGGCAGATGCCGGATCCTCCCCAATCGCATGATGTCGTTGGCCAGACTCAGTTCGTCGTTAACATCCAGGGTGGCCACTTCCTTGACCATCACTTCCTTGACCTTCATTCACCGTCTCCCGGGAGTGATTAGCGTGAGCGGTGACGCATGATGGGTGAGCACATGACCCATCACCCCCAGCCCATTACCCGCCTTACATTGATGCCAGCCACTCCTGGCCCCGGGCGCTCAGGTCCGCCAGAATCTTCAAGGCCCGCCGGGCCTCGTCCGGGCTGAGATAACCCATGCCGCAAGCCGGGGTGAGAATGGCCCGGGACAGAATCTCCTTGGAGGTGGCCTTAAGCTCCTGCGCCAGTTGGGCCACTTGCCGGGTGAACCGCAGCCACAGGCCCTCGGCGGTTTCCTGACGGAAATCCTCGCCGGTGGGTACCAGTCCCCAGGCTAGCCAGCCGCCCCGCTGAAAAAATTTCACCAGCGCCTGCCTATACAGTTGCAGGCTTTCAAAGTAACCATAGGAATCGAAGCTGAGAAGATCGATGGGGGCCTCCAGCAGCAGACCCCAGTCAGTGTTGCCGCAGCAGTGGAGGCCCACGACCAAGGGAGCGTCCGCGGCCTGGCGCAGTTCTTCGATGGTCTGGCCCAGGATCTCCAGGACTTCCTCCCGGGAGATGGGTAGATATGCGGACCCGAAACCGCTGAGATAAGGCTCATCCAAAAAGATGACCGGGTCCTTCCCCAAATCCCGGAACCTGCGGGCCTGCCAGGCGGCCTTGCGGGCCAGGCCCAGGCAGACCGCCTGGGTCAGTTCCCGGTCGAACAGGATGGCCTTGCCCTCCTGGTCCTTGACCATCCCGGCAAAGGTCACCGGTCCCGCCAGTTGACCTTTCAGGGTCTGGCAGGGAAGCTTTCCGGCGGCCGCGGCCCGGAGCAGGGCAAAGAACCCGCGGGCCTCCTGCTCCTCCATGGCAAATGGGGTTAGCTCACCAGCCAGGACCGCCTCATAAAATTCCGCCAGCGCCTGATCCCGGGGAAGATCCGGGTCCACCTGCACGGTGCGGGCCGCCTCGTCGATCTTCAAGGCCGCCAGGCCCCGGGCGGCCTGGGCAGTCATCTCCTCCCTAAACCCCAAGCGCACCATTTGAGGCCAATAGGGCACCCGGGGCATGGCCTCCAGGATCAGGGACACCGCCTCCTCCGGATCGGTAAAGGGCACCGACCCGATGCCGGTGGCGGCCATGGGAGTCAAGGGCAGTTCGATCTTCGTCATTCCGGTCCTCTCACCTGACGGGTTGGAAACCTTTTTCACGGATCCCCTAACTAGCAAAAATCTATGATTTTTACCCGCACTTGTCAATAGAGGCCCTGGACAAGACCTCATCCCCGGGATCGAAGGCCCGGGCTCAGGGATGGAGATCTGCCCCCCCCACTTGAGACGAAACCCGTGGCCTCGCCCCGGTCTCACCCTTACCAAAAATACAAAAAATACAAAAATTATAAAAAACCCTTTGCCGGGGCCGCGACTTAGTCAAAAATATCAGTTATCCCGGCGCCAACGCCTCAAAACCCTCATTTTTGCTTGCATCCGAGAAATTTTTGAGGCAATATCAGTTCAGAAGTCTGGTTGGGGGGGGAAAAACATGACTTCGCCGACTGCTCCATTCGAGGTCGCCAGCTCAAAGGGCAGCCATAGACTGCTGACCGGATTGGTCGTCATCCTGGGGGGGGTGATCCTGGTCATGGTATTCTTCAGCCACCGGAGCCTCTACCAGATCTACCGCTCTCATCAGGAACAGTTGCGTCTGGACCAGGAGAACGCCCGCCTGGCCGAGGAGAACGCCCGCCTGGCCCGCACCATTGACCGCTTGCAGAATGATCCGGAAATGATCCAGGACCTCATTCACCAGGAGTTGAATTTCGTTAAGAAAAACGAGATAATCTTTCAGTTGCCCCCTGGCCCACGTCAGCCCTCCGCCTCGCCCTCGCCGCCCGCCGGCCGCCCTCTTGCTGAGTCCCCAGCCGAGGCCGGAGCCCCGCCGGAAGCCGGCAAGCACCCCTGGTCTTGGGATTGCCTGGAGGGGGCCCCCAAACCCAGCCCCAAGAATAACCGCTGAAGCCAGGTGGTTGGCCGTTTAACTCGCCACGGCTGCGGTTTACCCCGGTAAAGCCGGATAGTCCCAGGGTGGCCCCCAACCTCGTAGAGCTTGGTATTTCACGACACGGAAGGAAAAAGGTGGCCTATGTACTCCACCGCCGAGTTTAAAAAAGGCCTGAAGATCGAGATGGACGGCACTCCATACATCATGGTAGATTTTCAACACGTCAAGCCCGGCAAAGGTGGCGCCTTTGTGCGCACCAAGTTGAAAAACCTCCTCACCGGGCGGGTGTTGGATCAGACCTTCCGCTCCGGGGAGCGGGTCAAGAAGCCGGACCTCATGGAACGGGAGATGCAGTATCTCTACCGGGAGGGGGACCGCTACTGCATGATGGACAACGACAGCTACGAACAGATCATGCTCACCGAGGCGCAGGTGGGTGAGGCGCGCCTCTATCTCATCGAAAACCTGGACCTCAAGGTCCTCTTCTTCAATAAAGAGCCGGTGGGCGTGGAGTTGCCCAACTTTGTGGAGCTGGCGGTGGCTCAGACCGAACCCGGATTCAAAGGCGACACCGCCGCTGGCGGGACCAAGCCCGCGGTCCTGGAGTCCGGCGCCAACATCCAGGTGCCCTTGTTCATCAATGAAGGGGACCGGGTCAAGGTAGACAGCCGCACTGGCGGTTATATTGAGAGGGTCAAGTGAGGACGGGGCTCAAGCCAGCTTCACCAGGACCACATAGCGCCGCACCCCGAAACGCATGGCCTTTTCCATGCAGCCCATGTAAATGTCCACTTTCTTGTGCATCCGAGAGGCCATGCGGTCTTTAAACTCATAGACCCCCAGCCCATTCAACAAGACCCGGTCGCCGAACCCCAGGTTCATGCCCTCTTCCACATCCCGGCTAGCCGCCAGGATGCCTTCCCGCACCCGTTCGCCCGAGGCGGTGATCCCCTTGGAGGAGCCGGGGCAATAGGCCGACGGATAACAATAAGCGGTAACCGTGACAATGGACATGCTGACGCACATAGTAGGTCGAGGGGCGCATACTATGCCGACCCCCAGGAGACCGACGATCGCCATCGTTTTCATGTTCCCTCCCTTTAGAGACAGTTCAGGATTGCTTCGGATGGCTGGGGAATACTTTAGATAAGGAACCGACAGGAAAAGTTTGGGGCCGAGGCCCCAGGATTTCTTTGCAAGTGGTTTTGTCGCCTTCGGCCTTGGGTCGCTTCGGGACCATCCCGAATATTAACGGCCACCCGGTCTCAGGTTCCCATCCCCATCAATCCATTGGTGAAGTTCACTTGGCGAACAACCAAAAGGACCGCTGTGATTTGCTTGTTCCATATATCACAATATTTTAAAGGCTGTCAAGAAAATAATCATATTATTATATATCATATTGTAATAACTTACTAATTAGCTGCGAAAACCTTTTCTTTTCCTGATTTTCAGAGATTACTGATCTGGTTTCGGCTGATTTTTTTAGAAAATGGAGGGAATTTCTATCATTTAGCCTATTTTTGGGCCTTGGGTGGAAAATTTTTCAGGCTGGAAAAACTGACTTTTAGAATATGTTAATATTAACAATATTAACAATAATTTCATAAAGTTATATGCATTAAAATTAATTTAAATATTTCAGTTAACCGGGACCCCCCCACCGAGGCCAATTTGCGCTTTCTGGTCAGGGTGGTCCGGGTGAGCCAGGGAACCGGCGCCAGGAACTTAGCGGAACTTAAACTCTCCCCGCCCCAAGAGGTCGTGGAGGTGGACGATCCCCAGGACCCGGCGGTCCTGGTCCACAACCGGCAGCGCCGTGATGGCGTGGTCCTCCATCAGTTCCAGGGCCTGGGAGGCCAGGGCCTCGGGACCGATGGTCCGGGGCTGCGAGGTCATCACCTCTTTCACCCCCCGGCCCTGGAGATTCCCCCACTTTTTCAAGGCCCGGCGCAGATCGCCGTCGGTGATGATCCCCTGTAAGGCGCCGCGGCGGTCCACCACCAGGGTGACCCCCAGTCCTTTGGCGTCCATCTCTCCGATGGCCCGGCTCAGGGTATGGGATAGCAACGTGCGGGGCACCGGTGTCCCGGCGAGCATCACCTCGGAGATGGCCAGGGAGAGGTGTTCTCCCAGGCGGCCCCCGGGATGGAAGCGGCGGAAGTCGGCGGCCTGAAACCCTCGACGGGTGAGGAGGGCCACTGCCAGGGCGTCGCCCATGGCCAGCATGGCGGTGGTGCTGGCGGTGGGGGCCAGTCCCAGGGGGCAGGCCTCCCGGGGCACCCCGGTGTCGATGGCCACCTGGCTGAGCCGGCCCAGGGTGGAGTTAGGCCGCCCAGTCATGGCGATGAGTGGCGCGCCCAGGCGCTCCAGGCTGGGAATGAGGATGGTGAGCTCCCGGGTTTCGCCGCTGTTGGACAGAGCCAGAACCACGTCGGCGGCGGACACCATGCCCAGGTCGCCATGCATGGCCTCCACCGGGTGCAGGAAGAGGGCCGGGGTCCCGGTGGAGTTGAAGGTGGCCACGATCTTCCGGGCCACGATACCGGGCTTGCCCACCCCGGTGACAATGACCCTGCCCTTGGCCCGGTATATCAAATCCACCGCCTTGACGAAGCTATCGTCCAGCTTTTGGATCAGGGTGGTAAGGCCCTCGGCTTCGATGGTCAGAACTTCCCGGGCCAGGTCCAGGATCTTGGCGGACACTTAAATTCCTTGGTTTTCGGTTTTCGGTTTTCGGCAAACATCGCCAGGCCAGCAAAAATCATTCTTACTTCATCTCACCATTGCTGGCACAGGCGTCCCGCCGGCGCCTTAAATGGTGCGCCGGGCGCAGCTAGCTATCTTCCACCGGCGTCAGGGTCCGCCCCAGCATGATGCGGTCTTTGCCCCGGCCCTTACTGGAAAACATGGCCCGGTCCGCCATGGCGAGCAATTCCTCCCGGTCCCGGGCATCTCCGGGCAGGGTGGCGATACCGTAGCTGGCGGTGACCCGGACATCCAGTCCTTCATCATTCAAGAAGCTGGTGTGGTTGAGCTTCTCCCGGAGGCGCCGGGTCAGCCCCAGGGCCTGGGATTGGGAGCGACGCGGCAGCAGGAGGACGAATTCGTCGCCGCCGTAGCGCACCAGGCTGTCATCAGGCCCCAGCAGCGAGTGGATCGTCCGGGCCACCTCTCCCAGAACCTTACTGCCCCGGAGATGCCCGTGGGCGTCCACCACCGCCTTGAAATTGTCCAAATCCAGGAAGACCACGGAAAATTCCCCGCCCTGCTGGATTATCTGGGGAATGAGGCGGTCCATGCTGAAGAAGAGATAGCGGCTGTTATAAAACCCGGTGACCTCATCAATGAAGGTGCGGGCCTGGAGTTTCTGGAGATTACGTATGTTGTCCACCGCAATGGCCACGTAGTCCGCCAGGATATTCAAGTGGGGTAGATACTGCTCCCGGAAGAGATTCTCATCCTCCACGTTGATCACTTCAAAGACCCCGATGACCTCACCCCGCACCACCAGGGGCAGGGCAATGATGGAGCGGGTTTCGAAGCCAGTGATGGCGTCCACCCGGGCGGAAAACCGGGAGTCCTGGTCCACGTCGGGAATGAAGATGGGCTGCCCCGTTTGGGCCACGGTTCCGGCGATCCCCTCCCCCGGCGCCAGGCGGATGCCTTTGACGTACTCCTGGGCCAACCCCACCGTTACCGCAAAGGAGAGCTCCCGGGTTTGGGGGTCCAATAATAACAACGACCAGTGGGCGGCCGGGTTCAGGGCCTGGATGCGCTCCAGGACCGCGGTGAGCAAGGTTTCCATGTCCCCGGCGCTTACCAGGACCTTGGAGAACTCGATGTCGGCCAGCAGACGTTCCACTGGCCCGGTTCCGGACGGCTGATAGGACGGCTCTTCTTTCTTTTCCAAAGACCCTGGCTCCGAAAAGATTCTATGGTTAACCGGCCGCCATTGCAAGGAGTTTGTCGACCTCGCCCCCGGAGTCGTTGACTCCGGGGCTGGGGATGATTAAAATAACGCTCACTTCTTTCCGCTGAAAAAGGAGGCAGAGATGGCCAAGTTGCTGATCGCGCTGGATAGTTCCCAAGGGGCCTGGAGCGCCGTGGAATATGTGGCCAAGACCTTCGGGAATACTCCGGGGGTGCAGGTCACCTTGTTTCACGTCCTGTCGGGCCTGCCTCCGGCCTTCTGGGATGACGGCCACATCCTGGAGGAGAAGGAACGGGATAGCCGGCAGCGGTTGGTGGCCTCCTGGCAGCAGGACCAGGAGAAGAAGTGGCGGGACCTGGTCCACAAGGCCCACCAGCATCTCGGCGCCGCGGGTCTGGCCCGCGAGGCGGTGCACCACCAGTTCAAACCCAAGTACTTTGACGTGGCCGAGGATATCCTTGAAGAAGCCCAGGCGGGCGCTTACGACACCGTGGTCATGGGCCGCCGCGGGCTGGGGCTGGCCAAATCCCTGCTCCTGGGTAGCGTCACCCGGAAGGTGGTGGATAATGCCAAGGGCTGCGCCGTGACCATTGTGGCTTAACTACCCCACATCTAATGAAAGGGCGGGGTAATCCCCGCCCTGAGCCATTTTTCAAGCGAAAAACGGCTCCTTGCTTTTTGCCCGGTGATGATTATGTTTCCCTCAAGCAATATCACCTTTGGGCCGGATAGGGCCCAAATCATTTCCGGCCATGGCGCTGGAATCCCGGGGCGCCCCCGGGAGGATGCCCGGACGCCCCCAGGGGGCGGGGCGACCTTGGTAAAAGGAGGCACAGATGGCGCTGGAGATCTGCTGGCTGGACGATTTGGCCAAGGGCCAGGAAACCGCGCGCAAGATCAATAAGCCCATTTTCCTGGATTTTTTTAACCCCAAGTGACTGGGCTGCCAACAGATGGGTGCGGTTACGTACCCCAACGAGAAGGTGGCCAAGTTTGTTTCCTTGAACTTTGTCCCGGTAAAGATCGAAACCTCCAACACCGCCATGATGCAGAGGTTTTCGGTGAGCTGGACTCCCACCCTGCTGGTGCTGGACGCGGAGGGGCGGGAGCACTACCGGGGCGTGGGGTTTTTCGCCCCGGAAGACCTGATCCCTACCTTGATGACGGCCAAAGGCAGGTGGGCCCTGGATACTGACCAGTTTGTCGAGGCCCGCGCCCTTTTCGAGGAGGTCATCTCCTGTCACCCCGATATGGAGACGGCCGCGGAGGCCCTGTTTTTCCTGGGGGTGGCCAAATACAAGATGAGCCACGACCCCAAAATTTTGCGGGAAGCCTACGACGAGCTGACCGCTAAATTTCCCACCAGCAGCTGGACCAAACAGGCGGACCATTACCGCTTGATCACCAAATAGCCGGGCGCCTCCCGGGGTTTTTGGGTATTTTTTTTGGTAAGGGGTATCCCCCCAACCCGCCATGGTCCGGGGGCGAGTCCTGCAGGGGCGGGGTGAGGCCCGCCCCACTTATCCCCCGGGACCATCAGCGGCCGGGAACAGTTGCTCATGAGCCCTTGGCTCCCCGTAAATCATGAAAATGTAGCGCCGCCGCCCCCGGCGGCGCGGGAACTCACCCGAAACGATGAAAAATTTGCAACTTTTCGGAACAGCCGTTCATGGGCCTTTGGCCCACCCATAAATTATTAGAAGACTGGTGGGCCGGGCGTCTCGCTCGCCACTCAGTCCGCACAGGTTTTTTTCGAGGGACGCCTGTGCCACCAATTCTTCACAACTTTTCAAGGCAGAGGCTCCCATGGAAGTGAAGATCGGCGAGTCGCGCCTGGAATTGCTGGAGGGGGATATCACCCGGCAAGATACCGAGGCCATCGTCAATGCCGCCAATCCCTCGCTGTTGGGCGGCGGTGGGGTGGACGGCGCCATTCACCGGGCCGGCGGTCCCGTTATCCTGGAAGAGTGCCGCCGCTTGGGGGGCTGCCCCGCGGGTGAGGCCCGCCTCACCCGCGGCGGCAACCTCAAGGCCCGCTACATCATCCATACGGTGGGTCCGGTCTATAAGGACGGGGGGGCGCGGGAGGCCGAATTACTGGCTTCCTGCTACCGGGAGAGCCTGAAGTTGGCCTCCGGCCAAGGCATCACCTCCGTGGCCTTCCCTTCCATTGCCACCGGCGCCTACGGCTATCCCCAGGCCGCGGCCGCCCGCATCGCCTTGCAAGCGGTGCTGGCTTATCTGGACCAACATGCGGAGGTCAAGCTGGTCCGCTTCGTCCTGTTTGGCCACCCCGCCTATGAAGTTTACGAAAAGACCCTGAGGGAATTACTGCAGAGCCCTTCAGATTCCGGGGGGCGTTGAGCAATCGCGGCTGTCCAGCTGACAAAAAAGACAAAATAGGCCCCACCCGTCCCCGGGTGGGGCCTGGAGGCAATAATTAGCGGACTAGCGGGCTTCCTCGCCTTCTGGCCCGCCTTCCAGCTCGCCGATATAATTCTCCAGGAATTCCTCAAGGAGATAAACCCGCCCCAGCTTATGGTCCATGCGGGGAAATACCTCCAACGGGGCCCGTTCGCCTTTCTTGGCATAGCAACAGAGGGCCGGGATGGTTTTGCCGAAGTATTCCTTATAATCCGAACCACGCACCTCACCAAAGATGGGGCGATACTCGGAGGCGGGGCCACTGGATGCCTTATGGTATTGCCGGAAGGGATCGGGATTGTCGCCCAGGTCAATGGCCGCCGTTTCCACCCCCTTGGACTCAAGGCTCTTCAGCAGGTTGAGCACATTGGCGTTATCGCATTTATATTTATCGATCGGTTTATGTTTTGTACTGTAGTAAAATTCAATGTAACCGAGTCTTGCCATTTTTTGGCTCCTCCCCTGTTCGGCTTATTTATTTGTGCTCTTTTTCACTTCCCCTGTGCCATAGATACCATCCACCTACCAAATATGTCAAGGCTTTTTCTGGACCAAAACGGACCACCGGCAAAAAAAGGACCGATACGAGAGCAGTTATGTTAGAAAAAACTGGACCGCAAGGACAAGGACAGTTAGGAGGACCCTTTGAACCAAAATTTCCAGAAATGGCGGCACTTGCCTTCGTTACTCCCTTTGCCCTACGGCCGCGCCCTGCCCGCAGTCATCCAGGAGGCCGATTCGGGCGCGGTGTTGATGCTGGTTGAATTGAACCGGGAGGCCCTGGAGCTGGTGGCCGCCACCGGCCGTCTCCATTATTACCATCCCCAAAGGCGCAAGGTGGTGGCCAAGGGAGAGGCCTCGGGGCACTTCCAGGAGGTGTTGGAGATTCGCCTCAACTGTCAGAGCGACCAACTGCTCATCCGGGTGCGCCCCGCCGGCGGCGCCTGCGAGATAGGCTACCAGTCCTGCTTCTACCGCCGCCTGGGCCAGCAAGGTTGGGAAATCGCCGACCCCAAGGTCTTTAACCCGGAAGAGGTCTACCCGGAGATCGCCTTTTCGCATTAGGAAAGATGATTGTGGGGAGAGGGCCAGGGATACTTACAAAAAATCCCTGCCCTCCCCCCACACCCCACTCCCAACCCGTATAAGTTGAAAAGCCATATCGGGGCAAGGCCCCGATATGGCTTTTCAAATCCTTTTTCCAGTTTTAAGACTTAATCACAACACACGGTATTTCAAGCCGGGATAAATCCATACTCCAGCCTGGCCTAACCAATGCAGCACCTATTAAGGAATAAGTCGATTCTTAATCATGTTCTACCTGCACATTTAGCACAGGCGAGACGCCTGTGCCACCAAAAATATAGGGGCGACCCAGCGGGTCGCCCCTACGTTTTGGTGCGCGGGGCGCACCCTACATTTTCTTTTTTCACATATGGGGGTTGGGGGAGGGAGTTTGAGGGAGGGGGCAGGGGCCACTTACAAAAAGCCCCTGGCCCCCTCCCTCAAATCAACCATCCCAACTTAAATCTTCACCAGGCCCGCGGCCACTTTAGCGGCCATGACGGTGTTCTTCATGAGCATAGTGATGGTCATGGGGCCGACGCCGCCCGGCACCGGGGTGATGCAGGCGGCCTTCTGGGAAACCGAATCGAAGTCCACGTCGCCGGCCAGGATGGCCTTGCCGGTCTTTTCGCTGACGCCGATGCGGTTGACGCCCACGTCGATGACGCAGGCCCCTTCTTTTACCCAGTCTCCCTGGACATACCTGGGCACCCCGGCGGCCACGATAAGGATATCGGCCCGGCGGCAGTGCTCAATGATCTTATCCTTGGGGGTGCCGGTGTGGATGCAGGTCACGGTGGCGTTGGCCCCGAGACGCTTCTGGATCATGATGGCCACCATGGGTTTGCCCACAATATTGGAGCGGCCCAGCACCACCACTTCCTTGCCCTTGGGGTCGCCGTAGGCGCGGTTGATGAGCTCCTGGCAGCCACCCGGGGTGCAGGGAAGAAAGGCATAGTTGCCGATAAGAATCCGGCCTACATTCACCGGATGGAAGGCGTCCACGTCCTTGTTGGGATCGATGGCGTAGAGCACCTTGTTGGAATCGATGTGTTTGGGCAGGGGCAACTGGACCAGGATGCCGTGGATCTTGGGGTCCTTGTTGTATTTGTCGATCAGGGCCAGGAGGGTCGCCTCGCTGATGTCGGCGGACTGATTGTCCTGAATGGAATAGAAGCCCAATTCATGGGAGGTCTTCTGCTTGGCGGTGACATAGCTGACGGAGCCGGGATCTTCCCCCACCAGGATGGTGACCAGGCCGGGGGTGATGTGGTGTTTGGCCTTCAGTTCGTCCACTTCCTTCTTTAATTCCTCGCGGATCTGGGTCGCCACCTCCGCCCCTTTGATCAATTTAGCAGCCATTTATCAGGCCTCCTTCTTGTGATTTTTTTCATTAATACCATAAATTTTCCCCCAGCGTCAATGGAAAAATTCACCGGTATCTTGATCTGCCGGTAGATATGAGATCAAAGAAACATTGGGGCTGGTCCGCCAGACTGGCGCTTTCCTTTTTTCAAGATTTTGGATATAATAAGCATTTTAATAATTCAGGAGCTTCGGCAGTGGCTCTGATCGTACAAAAATATGGCGGTACTTCGGTGGCCAACCCGGATCGCATCGCCAACGTGGCCAACCGGGTGATCCAGGCCTGGCGGGACGGCCATAAAATGGTGGTGGTCCTGAGCGCCATGGCTGGCGAAACCGACCGCCTCATCGGATTGGGCAAAGAGCTGGCGGAAGACCCCGACCCCCGGGAACTGGACGTCCTGTTGGCCACCGGCGAGCAGGTTACCGTCTCCCTATTCAGCATCTTCCTGCGCTCCCAGGGAGTGCCGGCCACCTCGCTGTTGAGTCACCAGGCCCGCATCTACACCGACCGGGCCTATGGCCGGGCTCGCATCCTGGGGATCGACACGGCCCGCATCAAAGAAGAATTGAAGAAGAACCGGGTAGTCACCGTGGCCGGCTTCCAGGGGGTGGATGAAGTGGGCAACATCACCACCTTAGGAAGGGGAGGCTCCGACACCACCGCGGTGGCCATGGCCGCGGTCCTGAAAGCCGACTGCTGCGAAATTTACACTGATGTGGATGGGGTTTACACCGCCGATCCCCGCATCTGCCCCAAGGCCCGGAAGCTGGAGCGGATCACTTATGACGAGATGCTGGAGATGGCTTCCCTGGGCGCCAAGGTCCTGGAGATCCGCTCCGTGGGTTTTGCCAGGCGGTACGGCGTACCCCTGGTGGTGCGCAGCAGCTTTACCGAGGGGCCGGGCACCCTGGTAACCTTGGAGGATGAAGAAATGGAAATTGTGCCGGTATCCGGCGTGGCTTTGAGCAGAAACGACGCCCGGGTCACCATCACCCGGGTCCCCGACCGCCCCGGCATTGCGGTACGCCTCTTCCGGCCGGTTGCCGACGCCAACATCGTGGTGGATATGATCATCCAGAACACCAGCATCGAGGGCTACACTGATCTAACCTTCACCGTGCCCCAGGGTGACTTGAAGAAGACCCTGGAGCTGATCCGGCCGGTGGCCGCCGAGGTCGGCGCCCAGCAGGTGGTGGGTGATGAGAATATCGCCAAGATCTCCATCGTGGGCGTGGGCATGAAGAACAACGCCGGGGTGGCAGTCCGGATGTTTGAGGCCCTGTCCGGGGAAAACATCAACATCCTGATGATCAGCACCTCGGAGATCAAGATCTCTTGCGTCATCGAGGACAAGTACGGCGAACTGGCGGTGCGGGTCCTCCACGACGCCTTCGACCTGGGTCAGCCGCCGCCGAAACGTTAGAGTTCAAGGTTCAAAGTTCAAAGTTTGTTGCTTTGGAACCTGAACCCAACCTGGAACTTTGAACCTTGAACTTTGAACCACATTTCAAGAGGGCCTGCTATGCGCCAGGTAAAGATCTACGATACCACCCTGAGGGACGGCACCCAGGCGGAATATTTCTCCCTGTCCCTGGCCGACAAGATCCGCATCGCCAGGAAGCTGGCGCAGTTCGGGGTCCATTATATCGAGGGCGGCTGGCCGGGCTCCAATCCCAAGGATCGCGATTTTTTTGAGGAAATTCGCCAATACGGCGAGCTCAACGGCAGCCGCATCGCCGCCTTTGGCAGCACCCATCATAAGGACCGGCCTCCGGAGTCGGACCCGGTCTTCCAGGAACTGTTACTCAGCCGGGCCCAGGTGGTCACCATCTTCGGGAAATCCTCCCTCTTCCAGGTGAAGGAGATCCTGCAGACCACCCCGGAGCGCAACCTGGAACTCATCCGCCATTCCCTGAGCTATGTCAGGGCCCGGGTGCCGGAGCTGTTTTATGACGCCGAGCACTTTTTCGACGGCTTCAAGGACGACCGGGAATACGCCCTCGAGAGCCTGGAGGCCGCAGTGGCCGGCGGGGCCCAGTGTCTGGTGCTGTGCGACACCAACGGCGGCACCCTAACCTCCGAATTGGCCGGCATCATCAAGGCGGTACAGAAGAAGTTCCGCCGGGTTCCTTTAGGCATCCACGCCCATAACGACTCGGAGCTGGCGGTGGCCAACAGCCTGGCCGCGGTCGAACTGGGCTGCCACCAGGTGCAGGGAACCATCAACGGCTTCGGGGAGCGCTGCGGCAACGCCAATCTCTGCTCCATCATCCCGGCATTGAAGCTGAAGATGGGGATTGATTGCCTCAGCGATGCGAACCTCAAGCGATTGACGGAGGTCTCCCGCTTCGTCTACGAGCTGGCCAATGTCCATCCCAATCGTTACCAGCCTTACGTAGGCGTCAGCGCCTTTGCCCACAAAGGCGGGGTGCACGCCGCCGCGGTGAAGCGCAACCCCCGGGCCTACGAGCACCTCTCGCCCGAGCTGGTCGGCAACGTCCGGCAATTTCCGGTCTCTGACCTCTCCGGCAAGAGCAGCATCTTCCTCAAAGCCAAGGAGATGGGATTGGAGCCGGCGGCCCATGACCGGGACGTGCAATTCGCCCTGGAGAAGATCCAGGAGATGGACCTGAAGATGCCGCCCAAGAGCACCGAAGCCCTGCAAACCATCCTGGAGCGGGTCAAGGACCTGGAAGCCGAAGGCTACCAGTTCGAAAGCGCCGAGGCCTCCCTGGGGATGCTGCTCCGGGCCGCCCTGGGCCAATATCGGGAGTACTTTCGCCTCCTGAGCTACCGGGTGGTGGACCAGAAGGTGGGGGAAGACGAGCGGCCGCTGGTGGAAGCCACCATCCGGGTGCGGGTCGGCCTCCACGAGGTACACACCGCGGCCATGGGCAACGGCCCGGTGAACGCCCTGTTCAAGGCCCTGCTCAAGGCCTTGCTCCGCTTCTACCCGCGGCTGGCCGAGATGCGCCTGGATGATTTTAAGGTGCGGGTCCTGCCGGGCACCGGCAGCACCGACGCCAAGGTGCGGGTCCTCATCGAGTCCCGGGACGCCCACGACCGCTGGGGCACCGTTGGGGTTTCCCATGACATCATCGAGGCCTCCTGGGCCGCCCTGGTGGATGGCATCAGCTACAAGCTCTTCAAGGACGAAGCGCAGGTCCGCTAACCGGCCTTTGTCCTGATCTTCCGGTGGGGCGGGCCTCCGGGCCCGCTTTTTTTGAGTTTTCGCTTTTCGCTTGGAAACGCCAAACCACCGCTTCGGTTTTCCGTGTTAGGCGTGGGACGCCCCTCCCTTCCGGCGGCCATATATATTCTTTCCTAAAAGCGAGACCTCGTAACTTATGAAAAACCTCCCCTGCTTCAGCCGGTCGCAACTGGGAGTCATTTTGCTGCTGGGGGCGGGCCTTTTACTATTATGGGCCTGGCGGGCCAATTTCGGTTTGGGTCCCTCACCTCCCCCGCCCCTGGGACAAGACCTCAACCCGGTGTTTGTGGAAGTGCGCGGCGCCGTGGCCGCGCCAGGGGTCTATTCCTTTGACCACTCTCCGAGCCTGGCGGAGGTCTGGCGTCAGGGCGGCGGCCCGGGGATGGCCCCGCCCGCCCCTGATCCTGACCAGACTGACAAAATAGGCAAAATCACCTCGGGTAGCCTGGTTGCGATCAGCCCGGACCGGCATTACCAGCTGAGTCGCATGGCCGGCGCCCAACTCCTCACCCTGGGCCTGCCCCTGGAGCTGAACACCGCCAGTGCCGCCGATCTTGAGGCCATCCCCGGGATCGGCCCGGCCCTGGCCCAAACCATCGTCACCTATCGCACCGCCTACGGCCCCTTTAGGAAAATCGACGACCTGCTGCAAGTTTCCGGCATCGGCCTGAAAAAACTGGAGAACCTCAGGCCTCACCTGATCATCTCAGAAAGCACGGATAGTGCCGCGGCGCGCCACTGAAAAAAATGCTAATCTTGGGCATCGAGACTTCCTGCGATGAGACCGCGGCCGCGGTGGTGGCGGACGGCCGGCGCATCCTCTCCTCGGTGGTGGCCACCCAGTTCGAGTTGCACGCCGCCTACGGGGGGGTGGTGCCGGAGCTGGCGGCCCGGCGGCACCTGGAGAACATCCTGCCGGTGATCCAGGCGGCCCTGGACCAGGCCGGCGTGACCCTTAAAGAGCTGGACGGCCTGGCCGTGACCCAGGGGCCCGGGCTCATCGGCGCCTTGGTCATCGGGATGGCCGTGGCCAAGACCCTGGCCTTCCTGCACCGCTTGCCGCTGGCCGGGGTCCACCACCTCCAGGCCCATATCCTGGCGGCCTTTCTGACCGGGAAGCCGCCGTCCTTCCCCCTGGTGGCCCTGGTGGTTTCCGGCGGCCACACCAACCTCTACCGGGTAAACGGCTTTCTGGAAATGAAACTCCTGGGTAGAAGCCGGGATGACGCCGCCGGGGAGGCCTTTGACAAGGTGGCCAGGCTCCTGCGCCTGGGCTATCCCGGCGGCCCCAGTATCGAAAAATTGGCGGCCGTGGGCCGCGCCGCCACCTTCCCCCTGCCCCGGCCCCGCATCTTGGAGGAGCCCCTGACCTTCAGCTTCAGCGGCCTGAAGACCGCGGTGGCCCTTACCCTCAAAAGACACCCGGAGATTCTTACCGACCCCCAGGCCCGGGCCGACCTGGCCGCCGGCTTCCAGGAAGCGGTGGTGGAGGCCCTGGTGAGCCGGGCCTGGCTGGCACTAACCAAAAATTCCCAGACCGGCAGCGACCGCCTGCTGGTCTGTGGCGGCGTGGCGGCCAATGGCCGCCTGCGTCAGGTTCTTAAGGAGCGGGCCGCAGCAAGCGGCGCCGGGCTGTTCCTGCCGCCCCTCCACTTGTGCGGCGACAATGCCGCCATGGTGGCGGCCCTGGGTTACCATCTGCTGGCGGCCGGGGCCCGCCTCGACCTGGAGGCGGACGTCTTCTCCCGGGGTTAGGGCAGGGCAGGGGCGATTTTCTTAGCCGTCAGCCGATTAGCGGACCGCGGTAAGCTTTTGGGTTTTCGGTTTTCGGTTTTCGGTTTTGCTTTAGCTGACCGCTGATAGCTGACCGCTATTTTTGCTGAAGACAGGCCTGGCCGCTCTTTTTCATTTCCACGCAGAGGGCCGCGGCCAGGGCCGCGGTGCAGCCTTCCGCCGCGGCCGTGACGATCTGCCTGGCGTACTTTTGCCTGAGGTCGCCAATGACGAAGATTCCCGCGAGGTTAGTTTCGCACTTCTCATCGGTCATCACGTAACCGTCGTGATCCATGCGGATGCCCTCGGGCACCAGCTGGTTATTGGGAAGGAAGCCGATGAAGATGAAGACGCCGTCCACCGGTAGCTCCCTTAAAATCCCGGTCTGCTTGTCTTGTAAGGTGACGCCCCGCACCCCCTGGTCATTGGCCAGGATTTCCGTGGCGATGGTGTTCCAGAGGATTTCAATATTGGCCTCCGCCATGACCCGCTGCTGCAAGATGCGGCCGCCGCGCAAGGCGTCCCGGCGATGGACCAGGTGCACCAGCCGGGTTATCTTGGCCAGGTAAAGGGCTTCCTCCAGGGCGGTATCACCGCCGCCCACTACAACCACATTCTTGCCCCGGAAGAAAAAGCCGTCGCAGGTGGCGCAATAGGAAACCCCATGTCCGTAGTATTCCGATTCCCCCGGGATCTTCAGCTTGCGGGGACTGCCGCCGGTGGCCAGGATCACTGCGTGGCCGTTGAGAAGGTCGCCGTTGGCCAGCCGCACCGAATGGAACTCCAGCCCCGGTTCCACCTCCGCCACCTCCTGCTGCCTCACCTCCAGGCCGTAGCCCTGGGCATGCTGCAAGAACTTCTGGGACAGGTCGAAGCCGCTGATCTTCTCAAAACCGGGGTAATTCTCCACCGACTCGGTAAGGTTCACCTGGCCGCCTGGAAGCCCCTTTTCGATGAGAACCGCCTTCAGGGCCGCCCGCATGGCATAGATCCCGGCGCTGAGACCGCCCGGGCCCCCTCCCACGATAATCAGATCGTAGAGTTCGCACTGGCTCATAGTCAAACCTTATGAAGAAGATAATTATATTTATCCTCTTAACCAGGCGCATTTCAAGGGAAAACCGCAAGGTAAGCTCTTTTAGAGATATCTTCCTTTAGTTATAATGAATTGTTGATTTTGAGGGAGGAGTAAGGGCGGATCGGTTTTCGCCCGGAGGATCGGCATGGAGCAGTCCCTGGAAAAGCCACCGGCCCTGTTGACTGATCTCTACCAGTTGACCATGGCGGCCTGCTATTTCGACCAGGGAATGGCGGAGGAGGCCACTTTCAGCCTGTTCATCCGCAAGTATCCCAGCGCCCGCGGCTACTTTGTCGCCGCCGGCCTGGCCGAGGCCCTCCACTACCTGGAAACCCTGAGGTTCACTGGGGAAGACCTGGCTTATCTGGAGAGCACCGGCCTCTTTAAGACCTCCTTTCTCGATTACCTGGGGCAGGTTCGATTCACCGGCGAGGTTTACGCCCTTCCCGAGGGGAGCCTCTTTTTCAAAGACGAGCCCATCCTGGAGGTGAGCGCCCCCATCCTGGAGGCCCAGTTGGCGGAGACCTTTATCATCAACGCCGTCAGCCTGCAGACCCTGATCGCCACCAAGGCCAGCCGCTGCCTCCATGCCGCCCAGGGACGGCCCCTCATCGATTTTTCCCTGCGGCGCACCCAGGGGGCGGACGCCGGCCTGAAGGTGGCCCGGGCCTCTTATCTGGCCGGGTTTTTGGGGACCAGCAACGTCCTGGCGGGAAAAATTTACGGCCTTCCCATCTTCGGCACCATGGCCCACTCTTACATCACCATCTTTCCCCGGGAGATCGAGGCCTTCCGGGTCTTCTCCCGGCTCTTTCCCCGGGCCACCACCCTGCTCATCGACACCTACGACAACCTGGCCGGCGCCAGGAATGCCCTCCAGGTGGCCAGGGAGATGGAGGCCCGGGGTGAGCGCCTGCAATCCGTCCGCCTGGACAGCGGCGACATGGCCGCCATCAGCCGGGAAGTACGCCGCCTCCTGGACGACGGCGGCGCACCCGAGGTTCGCATCCTGGCCGGCGGCGGCTTCGACGAATACAAGATCGCCCAGGTGCTGGCCGCGGGCGCCCAGATCGACAGCTTCGCAGTGGGCACCAAGATGGGGGTGTCCGCCGACGCCCCCTACTTCGACATCGCCTATAAACTGGTTAAATATGGCGGCCGGCCGATAATGAAACTCTCCACCGGCAAGGTTACTTTGGTGGATAAAAAGCAGGCCTACCGCCATTATAACGGCCAGGGCCGGATGTGCCGGGATGTCATTGCGCTGCGGCAGGAAGAAGTGACCGGCGCGGTTCCCCTGCTGCGCCCGGTGATGGGCCGGGGCCGGATCATCAAGCCCTTGCCGTCCCTGAACGACAGCCGGGAATATTTTCTAAGCCAGTTTGCCTTACTGCCCGAATCCTATAAAGCCCTGCGGGACCCACCCCTTTATCCGGTGGCTCTGAGCCCCGGGCTCCAGGAACTGCAGTCCCGGGTGGAGTGGCAACTGGAACATGGCGAATTAGGAGAAAGTTGACGCCGCATGGGACTTACCGAATCTCTCTGTTACGTTAACACTCTGTTCATCAGCCAGTGCAGCTACCCGGGCATCTTCGTGCTGATGGCCCTGGGGAGCATGATCGCCCCGGTTCCCAACGAGCTGGTCATGCCCTTTGCCGGCTTCTTAATCTTCAGCGGCCAATTGGATTTCCTGGCGGTGATGGCGGCCAGCAGCCTGGGGTCCATTTGCGGCTCGCTGATATCCTACGGCATGGGAACGCTGGGGGAGCCGGTGGTGCTCCGTTACGGCCGCTACCTGTTCCTCAATCCGCACCACCTGGATTGGACCAACAGGTTTTTCCGGCGCCACGGCGGCAAGACGATTTTCCTGTCCCGCTTCCTCCCGGTGGTGCGCCACTTGATTTCCATCCCGGCGGGGCTGGCCCGTATGTCCTTGGCGCCCTTTATCCTGTATACCGCGGCGGGAGCCACTTTGTACAACGGCCTCCTGATCTACCTGGGGGTGCGCCTCAAGGAAAACTGGCGCCTCATCCAGCATTATACCCACATCCTGGATTATCTGGTGCTGGCCGGAATGCTGGGGCTGGCTGCCTATTTCCTGTGGAAATTCAAAGCGTCCGGAACGCCGCCGGAAACCGGCTGACCTCTCGTTACTCGCATGACTACTAATCATCCGCGCCGCGGTCCCC
The DNA here is from genome assembly GCA_963834795.1 of uncultured delta proteobacterium. Taxonomy (GTDB): domain Bacteria; phylum Desulfobacterota; class Desulfobaccia; order Desulfobaccales; family 0-14-0-80-60-11; genus JAPLJC01. The sequence goes on from CAWIDL010000014.1 coordinate 52,526, forward strand.
TCATGGCCCTGGATATAGGGGGCGGCACCCAGGACCTGTTTATCTGGGAGCCGGGCCAGGCGGTGGAGAACGCGGTGAAGCTGGTGCTGCCGGCCCCCACCCAAATCCTGGCCCGCCGCATCGCCCGCCTGGGCGATAAGGGACGGCCCATCTTTTTGCAAGGCCGGCTGATGGGCGGCGGCGCGGTCAGCCAGGCGGTGCGGCGCCATCTGGCCCGGGGGCTGCCGGTCTCTGCCACCCCCCAGGCCGCCCTCACCCTGAGCGACCGCCTGGAGCAAGTAGCGGCCTGGGGGGTGGCCCTCACCGAAACCCCGCCCCCGGAGGCCACTCCCCTAACCCTGGGCGATGTGGACCCGGAAGGTTTGGGCCGGCTGCTGGCGGCCTTTGAGGTCCCTTTCCCCCGCCACTTTGCGGTGGCGGTGCAGGACCACGGTTTTTATCCCCAGGGGAGCAATCGCCGTTTCCGCTTCCGCTATTGGGAAGAGATGCTCTCCCGGGGCGGAGTCTTGCGGGACCTGGCCAGCCGCCAGCCTCCCGACTTCTTCACCCGGATGCAGGCCGTGGCCAAAACCCTGCCGGGGGTGCTGCTCATGGACACCTGCACTGCCGGACTACGGGGAGCGTTGCTGGACCCCCAGGCCCAGCAACACCTGGACTCCGGCCTGATGGTGGTCAACCTGGGCAACGCCCACACCTTTGCAGCCCTGGTCCGGGAAGACCGCCTCTGGGGCATCTATGAGCACCACACCGGTCTTTTGGATCAGAGCAAATTGTTTGCCCAGTTGGGCCGCTTTCAGTCCGGAGAGCTAAGCAACGACGAGGTCTTCGCCGACCAGGGACACGGCTGCGCCTATGCCCCCGGTTATCCGCCGGCCTCTCCCTTTACCTTTACCATCGTCACCGGACCCCGGCGGCGCCTGGCCCGGGGCTGGCCCGGGGTCTTCGCGGCTCCCCTGGGAGATATGATGCTCACCGGCTGCTTCGGCCTGGTGGCCGCATTCCTGGAAATGGAGCGGCTTCCCGTTTCCCTGGGTGATTAACAGGCTGTTGAGAACAACCAAATTCTCTGAAAAGCGTGGGGCGGGACGCCCGCCCCACGCGGGAAGGCCCGCATCCCCTAAACATTCATGAACCCAAATGTTTCACCCCCAAGGATGAAAATCCCCCCTGACCACCAAAGGGGGGTTTTAAGGTCCCCCTTGGGGAAAGGGGGATTTAGGCAGTAGTGTCCGGCAACAAAATTGCATGGAGAAGATTACACTATCTCGCAGTTAAACTCTAGACCATTGTAATTTCAGCGATATCAACATATTATACTGATGAAACTAAATCCCCTCTCCCCTGCGAGGGGACGACACCGGGTGAGGGGTGGCTTCAGCGGCCGTTCCATACCCCCCCTCACCCTACCCTCTCCCCCCAAGGGGGGAGAGGAAAATAGCTTGTAAATTCCAAGAATTGATTAGCTAGTGGGCATACCTAAGTTCAAACAAATCCCTACTGCCTGCCTCATAGCAAAAACCTTGCCGGACACTACTGGGATTTAGGGGGATTTGGATTTTCACGGCAAAGCTTGTGGGTAATGATGATTTGAGGGGAGAGTAGGGCAGAGTATTAAGTTATGGGCGGCGAGGCTCTGGATTTCCACCTCATCCCGCCCCCCTTGGGGAAGATGGAGATAAGGAAAATGGTGGGCCGTGCCCACCTTACAACTGCTACAGGCGAAACGCCGGTGCTCCCGAAAATGGGAGATTTCATCATTAAGTTGACCCCAACACGGCCATGGTCTTTAATGTCTGGAAGGCTAAGGTCCCTAACGGCCGGATTAATTATAAGGTGCGGCATCAGTCCTGAGAGGAGATGAGACGATGGAGATCAAGTTTTGGGGGACCCGGGGCTCCATTCCTGCCCCCGGCGCTGATACCCTCGAGTTCGGGGGCAACACCACCTGCGTGGAAGTCTTGCTGAACCGCGGCAAACGCCTCATCATCGACGGCGGCACCGGCCTGCGCCTCCTGGGGAAACATTTGCTGGAGGACGCCGCTCCCGTCAAAATCCACTTGCTCCTCAGCCATGGCCATTGGGACCACCTCCTGGGCATCCCCTTCTTTCTTCCCATTTACCAGAAAACCACCGAGATCCTGGTGGACGGTTGGCCGCCGGCCTTTCAGGCCATGACCCGGGTCTTCGACAGCCACTTGGGGAACGGCTTTTTCCCGGTGGCCTTCGAACATCTTAAGGCCCGCATCGACTTTCTCAACCGCCTGGCCCACGGGCCCCTGGAAGTGGACGGGGTCCGCATTGACGCCATTCCCACCAACCATCCCCAGGGGGGCTTCGCCTTCCGCTTCCGGGAGGGAGACCACTCCATGGTCTTCATCACCGACAACGAGCTGGGGGCCGACCAGGGCCGGAGGCTGCCGGAATTTGCGGAATTCGCCCGGGACTGCGACCTGCTGATCCATGACGCCCAATACCTGCCTTCCGATATGTCGGAGCACCAGGGCTGGGGCCACTCCACCTACGCGGAGGCGGTGACCCTGGCCCAAATGGCGGGAGCCCGCAGCCTGGTCCTGACCCACCACGATCCGGGCCGCAGCGACGCCCAGGTGAAAAAGATCATCGCCCAGGCCCGGAAACTGGCGGCTAAAAGCACCAACCTTTACTATCTCGACGCCGCCCGGGAAGGGGCCAGTTTCCGCCTGCCTTGAAGGCGGTTTGCGCCTTGCCGGAAAAATCGGAAACTCTCCTGCATGGATTTTAGAAGACTGTTTTCCGTTTCCCGTTTTCTGTTTTCTGTTTTCTGTCTCTGCTAGGGGGCCTTTGCCTTTGATTTTGCCTTTGACTTCACAGAAAACCGAAAACAGATAACAGCTTCTAGGGAACGAGGATGCTCTAGCTGTTAACCTCGTTCATCAAAAAGCTGAAGCTGACCGCTGAAAGCTGAGAGCTAGAAGCCCCGGTAATTCTTCCTCTCTTTTCTTTTCGGGAGGTTTTTGGTAAACTTAGGCCAACCGATTGCCAATATTGGGATTTTTGCGCTAGTCCTCCTGATTTTCCAGGATCAGACCTGGGTGTTTAATGGATAATGCCAGCAATCAGCGTCCGGACCGCAACCTGGTCCTCATCGGTTACCGGGCCACCGGGAAGACCTCGGTGGGCGCCAAACTGGCCCGGGTCCTGAAGCGTCCCTTCGTGGACCTGGATCGGGTGCTGGTGGCCGAAGCCCGCCAATCAGTGGCCGAAATCGTGGCCCAGGGCGGATGGGACGAGTTCCGGCGCCGGGAGAAGGAGCTGGTGGCCCGCTACCACCGGCGCCGGGGCCAGGTGCTGGCCACCGGCGGCGGCGTGATTCTGGATCCGGAAAACGTGGGGAAATTAAAAGAAAATGGGGTCCTGGTCTGGCTTAAGGCCGATCCTGAAATCATCAGGGAGCGCCTGGCGCAGGACCAGGCCCAGGTGTCGAATCGTCCCAGCCTCACCACGGATAACTATCTGGCGGAGGTGGAACGAGTGCTCGCTGAACGGCAATCTCTCTACCGGAAGGCCGCGGACCTGGAAATCGACACCGGCGGCCTCGGCATCTCCCAGGTTGCCGATCTGATCCTCGCTGCCACCCGTCCTCTCGGAGTTCAACGCCATGGCGGGTAACACCTTTGGCCAGGTATTTCGGGTCACCACCTGGGGCGAGTCCCACGGCCCGGCCCTGGGCGCGGTCATTGACGGCTGTCCGCCCCGGCTGCCTTTGAGCCCCGGAGATGTGCAACTGGAGTTGGAGCGGCGCCGTCCGGGGGTTCAGGCCCACGCCACCTCGCGGCAAGAGCCCGATGCAGTGGAAATCCTCTCCGGCGTCTTTGAGGGCCGCACCACCGGCGCCCCCATCAGCCTCATCGTTTACAACCGGGACGTTAAGAGCCAGGACTACGACGCCCTGCGGGACGTCTTCCGCCCCGGACACGGCGACTTCACCTTTCAGGCCAAATACGGCATTCGGGACCACCGGGGCGGCGGCCGGGCCTCAGCCCGGGAAACCGTGGCCCGGGTGGCCGCGGCTGCGGTGGCCCAGAAGGTTCTGGATCGGGACCACGTCCGGGTGCTTGCCTATACCCTGGAACTGGGCGGCATCCGGGCCGAAAAGCTAGACGAGGCCAGCATCTGGGACAATCCCTTCTTTTGCCCGGACCTGGAGGTGGTGCCGGCCATGGCCGCCCGGGTGCAGGAAGTCAAGGCCCGGGGAGACTCCCTGGGCGGCCTGGTGCAGGTGCGGGTGCGGGGCTGTCCCCCTGGCCTGGGCGAGCCGGTCTTTGACAAGCTGGACGCCATCCTGGCCCAGGCAGTGATGTCCGTGGGCGCGGTGAAAGGGGTGGAGATCGGCGCCGGCTTTGGGGCGGCCCGCATGTTGGGCTCGGAGCACAACGATCCCCTAATCCCCGGAGGCTTCGCCTCCAACCACGCCGGCGGCATCCTGGCAGGCATCAGCACCGGTGACGACCTGGTGGTCACCGCCACGGTCAAACCCATTTCCTCCATCGCCCGGAAGCAGCAGACCGTTGACCTGGAGGGCCGCCCCCGCACCATCTCGGTGGGCGGCCGCCACGACATCAGCGCCATTCCCCGCATCGTCCCGGTGATCCTGGCCATGGTGCGCCTTACCCTGGCGGATTTCCTGCTGCGCCAGAGGGCCATCTCATGGCCGTAAAGATCGGCCTGATCGGCGGCCGCGGCCAGATGGGCCGCTGGTTCCAGCGCTTCTTCGCCTCCCAGGGCCTGGAAGTGCTGGTGGCGGACCTGGATACGGAGCAGACTTCCCAGGAAGTGGCCCATTTGTCCGACGTGGTAATGCTTTCCGTGCCTATTCCCGAGGTTGCAAAGACCGTTCGGGCCCTGGCCCCCCATCTCCAGCCCCAGGCCGCCTTGATGGACCTGACTTCGGTGAAGCAGGGCCCCATGAGCGCCATGCTGGCCCACTTCCCGGGGGAGGTGGTGGGAACCCACCCCCTCTTTGGCCCCGGCGCCAAGGGCATCGCCGGCCAAACCGTGGTCCTCTGCCATGGCCGGGGGGAGCGCTGGTTCAACTGGCTCAGGGACCTCCTTACCAACGCCGGGGCCCGGGTGAAGATCACCACCGCCAAGGAGCACGACCGCCTCATGTCCGTGGTCCAGGGCCTGGCCCACTTCAGCCTCATCGCCCTGGAGATGGCTATCCGGGAACTGGGGGTCGCCCCCCAGGACCTGGAGGATTTTGCCACGCCCACCTTTTCCACCCTGCACCACCTGGCCCGGCGCCTCTTCAGCCAGGACGCCAAGCTGTATGCCTGCATCCAGCTGCAGAACCCCGCCAACCGGGCGGCCCTGCGGGCCCTGGAAGATGCGGTGGCCGATATCCTCTATTTCATCCAGCGCCAAAACGCCGACGGCCTGGTTAAGCTCATCGAGAGCGTCAGGGAAAGATTTGCTGAACAGGACAAACCTGAGGGCCGGGGAACTGAGGACCAACCGGTTCCTGGCGAAGTTTCCTAAGCACCCGATTTCATAAATCCGGTAACGTATTTATTAACAGCGGGAGCAACTGATTAATTCCCCCTCACCCTAACCCTCTCCCCCACTGGGGGAGAGGGAATAAAGAGCCAACCCTTGGAATACTCCCTCTCCCCCCAGCGGGGGGAGAGGGCTGGGGTGAGGGGGGGTCGACAGAAACGTACCATATTTAAGAAATCAAGTACTATCCCAACCTCGGGCCTGGAGACCTCGCGCCTGCGGGAATCGCGGGATTCGCTTTGATGGGGGGAACCATGCTTGACCTGAAATTTGTCCGGGACCATCTGCCGCAAGTGGAACAGGCCATGAAAAACCGGGGGCTGGAGGTTTCCCTGGCTGACTTTCTCCTCCACGAGGGCGAGCGCCGCCGTCTGCTGACCCGGGTAGAGGAACTGCGGCGCCAGCGGAATAGCCTGTCCTTCGAAATCGGGGGCCTGATGAAAAAGGGAGAACAGGAGGAGGCCAAGGTCCTCAGAACCAGGGTGGCGGTGATCAATGAGGATATCCATGACCTGGAGGCCAGGGCGGAGCAACACGACGCCTGGCTGCGGGATTTTCTCCTGACCTTGCCCAACCTGCCCCACGCCTCTGTGCCCCTGGGCGCCGGCAGCGACGATAATCCGGTGGTCAAGACCTGGGGCGAGCCCCCCGCCTTCGCTTTCCCCCCCCGTCCCCATTGGGAGATCGGCGAAATCCTTGGGATCCTCGATTTCGAGCGGGCCGCCAAGATCACCGGCGCTCGCTTCGCCCTGCTCAAGGGCGCGGGCGCGGCCCTAGAGCGGGCCCTGATCAACTTTATGCTGGACCTGCACACCCGCCGGCACGGCTATCTGGAGGTGCTGCCTCCCTTCATGACCAACAGCGCCTCCCTGCTGGGCACCGGACAACTCCCCAAGTTCCGGGACGACCTCTTCAAACTGGAGGGCTGGGACTATTTCCTGGTACCCACCGCCGAGGTGCCGGTGACCAACATCCACCGGGACGAAATCCTCCCGGCCGAGAACCTGCCCCTCCGTTACACCGCCTATACCCCCTGCTTCCGCTCCGAGGCGGGCTCCTATGGCAAGGACGTCCGGGGCCTGATCCGCCAGCACCAGTTTGACAAGGTGGAGTTGGTGAAATTCACCACTCCCGAAACTTCCTACGAGGAGCTGGAGCGCCTGCTTAGGGATGCGGAGGCGGTCCTCCAGGAACTGGGGCTCCCTTACCGGGTGGTGGTATTGTGCACCGGGGACCTGGGCTTCGCCGCGGCCAAGACCTACGACCTCGAGGTCTGGCTGCCGGGCCAGGGGCTCTACCGGGAGATCTCCTCCTGCAGCAATTTTGAGGACTACCAGGCCCGACGCGCCGGCATCCGCTTGCGGCGCCCCGGGGCCAAAGGCACCGAGCTGGCCCACACCCTGAATGGCTCCGGCCTGGCCGTGGGCCGCACCCTGGTGGCCATCCTGGAAAACTTTCAGCAACAGGACGGCAGCGTCATTATTCCCGAAAAGCTGCGGCCTTACATGGGAGGAATGGAGAAGATCGGGCCTTGATGGTTTTCGGTTTGGAGTTCTGGTAAGCGTCTAGGAACCGGCTTCTCCCGCAAAGAAACGTAGGGGCGACCCCCGCTGGGTCGCCCCTACGTTTTATCTTAAATCAGCCTGTGGCCCCATGTTATCGGGACTATGCCTGAGGGTGGGCAGTGCCCACCCTCCACGGGCGGCTAAAGCCTGCGGCTACACGGCTCACCTGGTATCACTTCGCCCGCACCCGGTCGTTGGCATTGAAGGGGCCGCCGCTCACCGGGTCGGCCTCCGCCCCGGTATTCCCCAGCAGCCCCGTCACCTTCAATTCCCCCTTGGTCTCGTCGGCGGTGTATCCCAGGGTGGCGTGGGTGGTGGGGTTGACTACCTCTTTGCCCGGGGCCACCACCTTCAGGCGGTCGCCCACCTTGAGGCCGGCGTTCTGGCCCAGGTTGAGATAAACCTTGCCCTCTTTGACAAAATCGACCCGGCCGAACCAGCTGATGTTCATAAGGTCGCCGCCTACCCGCAGGGCGTTGTCCTTGGCGAATTTGGCCACCGCCTCGGCGTTCATGCCGCCGGTAACCGTACCGGCGACGGATTGCTCCTTGCTCCCGGTGAAGCTGTCGTAAATCTGCAGGGCCATGGCCGCCGGCGCGCCCTGCTCCGGCGGTATGATGCCGGTAAGCACTATGCCCTGAACCCCCAGGCTATCACCCAGGGCCTTGATGTTGGGCGCCAGGGTCAGCTTCCCCATGATCCCGGCCTTGCCCAGGGCCTCCTTGACCTTGCCCTGGTCCGCCACCTGGATGTCCTTGGTCCGTCCCAGGGCTTCCCCCAGCGAAATGGCCAGGGTGCGGTTGAGGCCGTCATAACTGCTGGCCGTATCCAGGTCCGGGATCACCGCCACGGAGCGCCCCATATACGGGCCCTTGGCTCCTCCCCCCTGGGAGACAAAGCCGCCCAGCCCCTGTTCCCGGAGGATGCGGTCCACCTCGGCCTTCACCAGCTCCTGCAGCTTATCGGGGGGAATGGTCTTGCCCGCGGCCTGTTCTTGTTGCGCACTGATGGCCTTGGCCAGGGATTGGACCAGATATTCTTGCGTGGTGTGGAATTCCCTGCCCTTCTCCACGTAGATATATTCCGGCTGATTCGGGTAGGTCAGCCAGTAGGGGTTCTTGCTGCGGACGTAAGGCTTGCCGTCGATCATCACCGTCTCTTTCTGGGCCTCGGGGGGAACGGTCTCAGTCTCCTCTTCTTTATCTGCACTAGGATATCCCGCCCAATTCTTCATCTTGCTCCAGGTGGTAGTGCAGCCCATAAAGACGGGGACCGCGCAGGCCAGGAACATGATCACCGCCAGCAGACCGCTAAAGGACTTCCTATACATTAGAAATTCACTCCTATGAAGTTTTCTGTTTTCTGTTTTCTATTTTCTGTGTGGTGCATGCGGGTCCTCGTCGTGTAGAGTCAGTATTTTCTGTTTTCTATTATTAAGCGGCTAGTCCTTTCATTTACTTAATTTAGACAATTGGCAAGGGCTTTGACCATTTTCCTGATGATATCGAGGTCGCCTATCAGAGGGATTAGCTCATCATCGGCAAGATAATTGATCTCTTTGGAGATAATTAGCTGCGTCTCGATTTCGGCCAGGGAACCCAAGGCAAAGGACAGAAATTGCCTGAACTCCTTGAAGGAATTCCTTCCTGCCCTTCGGCTCATGTTGGAAGGGATCGAGATTGCTGAACGCCTCAATTGGGTGGTCAATCCATATTGTTCCGAAATTGGAAACTTATTGGTTATCCGATATATATTTTAAACAAATTCACTAGATAGCTTCCAAACATCCGGATCACGAAAAGACCTGGATTTCTTATCCTTCAGTTTCTCCTTAATTTCCGCCAAGTTATTCAGATTTCCCACAGAAAACAGAAAACAGAAAACCGAAAACTGTCAATCGACATAGGTAGGCCCTCGCGGGCTTTCCCTGTCACACCACCGGGCGTACGGGTCCGTACCCGGCGGTTCGGATGGTTAAGCTATCTCCCCGGTGCTAACCTCGGGAGGCCAAGCGAGATAAAATAGGTGTTGGGCAGGGCAAAGCTGAGGGCCGGGCTGCGGCTGAGCCGCCACGGGCCGTGGGCGCTGCCGGCCGTTTGGGCCGCCAGATCACGGCCCACCCCGAGCCGACGTAAAGCCGCAAATCGGCTCCGGCCTCGCTTCCATTGCCGCCAGACCATCATCCTGAGGCGACGCCGGAGCCATGAGTCAAGTTGCCGCAGCAGCGAAGGAGTTTCGCAAAAGCCAAAGTAGCCCCGCCAGCCGATCAGAAATAGTCTGAGACGGTTCACCAGATGGGCCGGGGTTAGGTGGCGACTAGTGCGGGTCAGTTCGCGGACTCGCAGCTTAAAGCGTGCCAGGGACTGGGGGGCTATCCGTCTCTTGGGCTTACTGGAAGAGGTGAAGCTAAAACCCAAGAACTTGCGCTCCCCAGGGCGGGCTACCGCACTCTTCCCCTGGTTCACCTTGAGCTTGAGCCGCTTTTCCAAAAACCGGCTCACACTCGCCATCACCCGCTCACCCGCCCGCACGCTCCGCACATAGATGTTACAGTCGTCGGCGTAGCGCACGAAGCGGTGCCCGCGTCTCTCCAACTCCCGATCCAGTACGTCCAACATCAGGTTGGACAGCAGGGGCGACAGTGGCCCGCCTTGCGGCGTCCCCTCCGCAGCTGGGCTTACCAAGCCATTCTCCAGCACTCCCGCATTGAGAAACGCCCGCAGGAGCTTGAGCACCCGCCTGTCCTTCACCCGCTGGGCCACCAGGCCCATGAGGATATCATGGTTCACCCGGTCAAAGAACTTTTCCAGGTCGATATCCACCACATAGCCGTAGCCCTGGGCGATATGCCTCTGCGCCTGGGCCACCGCCTGGTGTGCCGACCGTCCGGGGCGAAAGCCATAGCTGTGCTCAGAGAACGTCCGGTCCCAGGAGCTTTGCAGCACCTCCATCACCGCCTGCTGAACAAAACGGTCCAGCACCGTGGGGATTCCCAAAAGGCGTTCCCCACCTCCCGGTTTGGGGATCTTCACCCTTTTGACCGGCTGCGGCTGATAAGCGCCCTGCAACAACTGCTCCCGAATCCGGGGCCAGTGCTCCTTAAGATAGTCGGCCAGATCCTCTACCCTCATACCGTCTATCCCCGGGCTGCCCTTGTTGGCCTTGACTCGCTTCAGCGCCCTCACCAGATTATCTCGCTGACATACCTCCTCCATCAGACATTCAGGTGACGCCGGGCTTTCAGTGCCATACCCCGCCTTGACGGCTTCAGTCCCTTCACCGGCAGCCTTTGGGGCTTCACCCCTACCTTCTGCCGCGAAGGCCAGCTTCATCTGGTTCTTCTGCTGCTTGGCCGCCATGAGAGATACCTCCTACTTGCCGCTCCATACCGTTCGGCCCTTCGGTGAACCTACACCTACTATGGCCTCTGCTGACTCCTGCACCGCGGTCAGGGGACCTCACGACCCCCTCAGTCCCGCACCCGGGACACGTTGCAAGCCTCCCGAGGTAAGCACCGCCGCCTTCGCCACACACCTGCCGGATTTACAGCCCTGGCCCTTGATGGATATGGACTTCGCGATCATATGCCCGCTTGTCCGGCCAAACCTGCCTCGTATCCGGTTCCTGTCCGTCAGGTCGTGGCTTTGCTCCACGCTTCCTTCAGACCCCGCCTCACGACGACGCCCTTGCGCTTCGCTAACCCTTCACCTCCATCAGGTTGGGTAGAGGACTTTCACCTCCAAGCTGCTGTACATGCTCGGCACACATAAAAAGCCCACAGGGATAATACCCTGTGGGCTTTTGGAAGTCAACCGCTTTTGGGTTAGAAGTAGAAGAAACCGACGAACTCTACCCGGTGTTCGTCTGCTAAATCAGAGAGTTTCCCCAAAGAACCCGTTTGACCCCACACGGGAACGGCACCACCGGGGTAGGCATCCAACAAGTATTGGGCATGGGCGTAGGAGTACTGCAACCCGAACTTGAGGGCCTTGATGGGCTGATACCACAGCGTGGCGTCCACCTGCTGCATGGACCTAATCTGGTTCGCGTTGTTGTAAAGATACTGGGGAACACTTCCTAATCCCGGAACGAATTGGTTAGCTTCATTGAAATTGAACGCCGCGGTGACGCCGTAGGCGGCGTTCAGGAACCACTGGTTGGTGAAGTAGTACTGAGCTTCGACCAGGGCACCGAAACGATCCAGCGTTTCCACGTCAGCGACCTTGAACCCATTAAGGTTACTGGAAAACTTGAAGACGTTGGTGGTATCGCCGCCCATCCCAAAGGCACCCACGCCCCGGCCGATCCACGGCTGGACCAGGAGATGGGCGGTCCCGGCCAGATCGTCGCTGTGGGTCGGGATGATCGGGATGAACAGGGAGCCCTGGATCATCCAGGGACTGACATACGTATGGCCGTACCAGACAGCCTCTCCGGGTTGTATCCCCGCGCCAACAACACCAAGAGCAGCAGTATTAGCCGTGGCGACATTGCGCTGCCAGCCGGCGGTAATCGAGGCGGTGAAGGGAATAGGATGGCCGTAAAAGGCGGCCTTGCCCCACCAGTCGTGGGAGTACTTGACTTGCCCCTCGATCTGGGGCGTTTCCGCCTCCCCGCCGTTGTTGGTGCTGGCAGACGTATCATAAGGGTTGCCGCTAAAAATGCCGGAGTCATTTTGGGCCTGCCCAACCAGAGCGGCCACCTTCCAGTCGCCCGCGAACCCCTGGGTTAACCGGATCTGGGCGAGTCGGAAGGTGGGGATGCCGGTGACCTGCATAGGCCCGTCTTCCGCCACTTCAGGGAACCAATCGCAGAACATGGACCAGTACTGGCCGAAGAGCAGTTCGGTATCACAGGGCCAGTTCAACCGGAACATGGCGTGCCGCAAACGCGGTACATAAGCCTGGCTCGATGTGATGGCCGTGCTGGTGGAATTATCGAAGTCCATTTCGATGAAGCCGGTGAGCTTGGCTCCTAAGACATCGGGGCCCTTGATGGTGAAGTTGAACCGGGAACCCTGGGCCGTGAATCTCAGGTTGCCATGGTGAAAGGTGCCCCCTCCCGTCTGATCGTTGTTGCGTAACGGCGGTGTATTAATGTTTTTGCCGTTCTGCGTGGAATCCCAGAAGGTATCCAGCTTGATATAGCCGCCCAGGGAAAATTGGGTGTCGGCAAAGGCGGCCGCGGGCACCAATAGGGACAAAACTACCGCGAAAATTAAGATTTTTCTCATCATTCCCCCCTTGTGATTAGGAAAGTAGGTTACCAGTTTCTCCTTTCCGAAAATGCCTAACTAGCTCTTTTACCTGCCTTTATCCCACCTCCTTTCTATCTCTAAGGTTTTTCCCAGGGCCATAATAAAATGGCCCACAGCTTTTGTCAACAAAAATTTGCAAAAAAAATTGCGCCCCACCTTTTAAAGACGGTTTTCGGTTTTCGGTAATCAACTACCAGGGGTCCGCCGCGGCCTGGGCTCATCTTTACCCGCAAGTGGGAGAGGAGCGGTCTCCTAAATCTTGAGTGTAGGGTGCGCACCGCGCACCTTCCTGCTCAAACAATTTCTATGGTGCGCAGTGCGCACCCTACACTTATGGTGGGCACGGCCCACCATTTTCCTTCTCCCTCTATCCCAGTTTTATTCTCCCTCTCCCCCAACGGGATGATGAGCTTAAGGGGGCGACAGTGGCACAGGCTTCCAGCCTGTGCTCGGGGCACCCTAACGATGGCGGCGGGCACAGCCCGCCCTAGAAGCTGTTAGCTGTTTTCGGTTTTCTGTGAAGTCGTAGGGTGCGCACTGCGCACCAGTTTTATGCCTTGAAAATAGCGGCGGCCTAAGCGTCCCGGCTGCCCCTGCCGGGCGGCGCACAGAAAAATAGGGCGGCCTGTGGCCGCCAAAATTCGCCGGGCACAGCCCACCCTAGAAGTTCGGACACAGGCTAAAATCCTGTGCCGCTAAAGGCCCTTTTACCGAAAGCTTTAGCCTGCGCCGCACAGGCGAGACGCCTGTGCCACCAGAAAAATGTTCATCTGCCCGCGAACCGGTACCGGAACCCGCTACCGAAAACCGAAAACAGAAACGGAAAATAGTCTTCTAAAAAATCGAAAACCCAAAACTGGCAACCGTATTATAGGGATCCCAGATAAAGGCCAAAATCCCGGCCAGGATCATGTTGCCCTCCACCAGGGACTCCAGCATCAGGCCGGCTTCCATAAGGCCGCGGCGGTAGAGGGTGAGGTAACCCAGGGCGTAGAGGCCCGAGAGACTCAGGAGGTAGCCCAGGGAGGGGATGACCCCGGCCCCGGCGGCCAGCAGCAGCATGGCCACAAAGGCCAGGCAGCAGCCGGACAACAGGTTCAGGGTGCGCTCCCGGCCCAGGGCGATGGCCAGGGTCTCTTTGCCCACCACCCGGTCGCCTTCCATGGCCATGATCTCAAAGAGGCCGGAGCGGATGAAGATCATCCCCGCCACAAAAAAGAAGGCGATGGCGGTGGCCCCGGAGGCCGCTGGTTTGGTGTCGGAGCAGACCACCGGAATCAGGGCCGCCAGGACCCCCCAGGCCACCGCGGTGAACACCGCCTTGGAGCCGGGAATCTCCTTGAGGGTGGTGATCAGGGTGACCCGGGCCACCGAGTCCGGGATGATCTTGAAACTGTGAAGGAGACCGATGCTGCTCATGGTGAAGATGAAGACAAAGGGCAGCCAGCCCAGATAAGCGCCCAGGGCCAGGGCCAGGCCGGCCGAGATGGCCCCGGTGCTCAGGAGAAACATCCGGTGGCGCCCGTAAAACATGGTCTGCACCGGGTCGTTGAGCTTGGAGGCCTTGTCGGTAAAGTGGTGCAGCAGGTGCATGGCGTAGACGTAGAAAAAGGCCACGAAGAAATATTTGAACTGGGGTTCCACCTGCTGCAGCAGCGAGGACACGTAGCTGAGGGAGCCGGCGCCGGTGGCCACGTAGAGGTTGGACTTGAGGAAGAAGCGCCAGGCCCGGTAGAGGTAGTTGGTCCAGGAGCCGGGGCGGAAGGCCCAGGCGTGCTTCAAGGTGCTGACCACGTTGCCGGTGAGCCAGTGGGGGGTGGAGGCCCCGGCGGTCACCCCCACCGTGTGGTAGCGGCTCATCTCCTCCAGGTCCAGTTCCTGCTCGGTCTCCACGTGGTAAGTGGGGATGCCGGTGGCCCGGGAGATCTCCACCAGGCGCTGGGTATTGCCGCTGTTGCGCCCCCCCACCACCACCAGGGCCTCGGCGTGGCTGGCCAGTTCCTGCACCTCCGCCTGGCGGAAGGCGGTGGCGTCGCAGATGGTGTTGAAGATGCGGGCCCCGGGGAAGCGGGCCTTGATTTCCCCCACCCGTTCCTCGAACAGGGCTTCGCTCTGGGTGGTCTGGGCTACCACGATGGGGGCGCCCAACTCCGGCAAGGCGGCCACCTCCCGGGCGCTGGCCACCACGTGGCCCCGGCCCCCGGTGTAGCCCATCAGGCCCTCCACCTCCGGGTGGTCGGCGTCGCCGACGATGATGGTGGCGTGGCCCTTGGCAGCCCAGCGCCGGATGATAACCTGGACCTTGGCCACCCGGGGGCAGGTGGCGTCGATGATGCGGGAGGCGCCGCCCTCCAACTGCCGCCGCTCCCGCGGGGGGATGCCGTGGGCCCGGATCACCACCAGTCCCTCCGGCACCGCTTCACCGGGCTTGAGCACCGTGATCCCCCGCTCCCGCAACAGCTCCAGCACCTGGGGATTGTGGATCAGTGGACCATAGGTATAGATCTGGGTCTGAGTTTCGTTAATGGCCTCCAGGACCATCTCCAGGGCCCGCTTGACGCCGATGCAAAAGCCGGCGGTGCGGGCCAATACCACTTTCATCTAACGAACCTCCTCCCGCCTCCAGGCTGGCCGTTCCGGGTTTAGATCGTTTTCCGTTTTCTGTTTCCTGTCTCTGCTAAGGGGCCTTTGACTTTGATTTTGCCTTGGCTCGTTCCCAAGCTCCCGCTTGGGAACGCCCTTTGCCTTGCCAAGCTCCGGCTTGGCCCCAGCAGCACGCGTGAGGGCGGGCTTTCATGCTTGCCGCCCTGATGGTGGGCAGTGCCCACCCTACGTCTCTAGTCGATGGTAATTTCAACGATATCAACCTGTTATATTGATCCAACCAAATCCCTTCTCTTGAACCTTGAACCTTGAACCTTGCCGGCCCCAAGCTCTGCTTGGGCAACTTACCGTAATGAAACGATATTTTCATTTTATTCGGCACTTATCCTTCACCTGGTTCAGGGTGGCGGGAAAAATAGGTTTTGCAATAACTGCCAGTAAAGTATCGCAATTTTCTCTGATTAAGGAAAGGAATTTATTAACGGGAGCATGAAAGGGGTTCCAGCTTTATCCCCTCTCCCCCGATGGGGGAGAGGGTTAGGGTGAGGGGGAATTTAATCTCTTTTCTGCTCCCATTAATAAGTTGGGCCATTGACAACCGCCTCACCCACAATAAAAGGATGAGGCGATTGGGCCTGGAAAGCGAGGGGGGGGCTGCGAGTTCGGCAGCCGACGGCGCCGCGTCGCGGGCAGCCATTGGCTGTGATGGCCAAGACTCGACCAGGCAACCTCTCCATCCAGGCATAATATCATTGGACAAAAGGATTCTGGAATCTCCCCCACGAGAAGCGCATTTCGTTATACGGTTCATAGCTATAATTAATTGGTATTATTGAGAAGTTACTTTTTTGGCAAGTAATCTGGAAATTTTGTCCCATGAACGGTATTACGACTCTGCTAAAATTGATTAAGAAATAGTTAATTTTATCAATTATGAGGCCTTTGGGCCTTTAAAATACTTAACATTTTTTGAGCGCTGGTATTATTAGGGTTAATTTTGAGGGCATTTTGATAAATAATAATGGCTTTATCAATATTTCCTTGTATCGCGAAAGCTAATCCTAAATTGGAGTAAGACCCTGGGAAATCAGGGTTTATTTGGATGGCTTTTTGGAACCTAGTAATGGCTTCATCTATTTTCCCCTGTTTCGCCAGGGCCACTCCCAGGTTATTATGTGTCTCGGCAAGATCGGGATTAAGGCGCAGGGCCTCGGCATAATGGGCCACGGCCTGATCCATCTTGCCCTGCGCCGCCAGGGCAAGCCCCAGGTTGTTATGGGCCTCGGCATAATCGGGATTAAGGCGCAGGGCCTCGGCATAATGGGCCACGGCCTGATCCATCTTGCCCTGCCCCGCCAGGGCAAGTCCCAGGCTGTTATGGGCCTCGGCATAATCGGGATCAAGGCGCAGGGCCTCGGCATAATGGGCCATAGCCTGATCCATCTTGCCCTGCGCCGCCAGGGCAAGCCCCAGGTTGTTATGGACCTTGGCAAGATCGGGCTGAAGACGCAGGGCCTCGGCATACTGGGCCATAGCCTGATCCATCTTGCCCTGCGCCGCCAGGGCCAGCCCCAGGTTGTTATGGGCCCCGGCAAGGTCGGGCTGAAGACGCAGGGCCTCGGCATACTGGGCCATAGCCTGATCCATCTTGCCCTGCGCCGCCAGGGCCAGCCCCAGGTTGTTATGGGCCCCGGCAAGGTCGGGCTTAAGACGCAGGGCTTCGGCATAATGGGCCATAGCCTGATCCATCTTGCCCTGCCCCGCCAGGGCAAGCCCCAGGTTGTTATGGGCCCGGGCCAGACCGGGCTTAAGACGCAGGGCCTCGGCATAATGGGCCATAGCCTGATCCATCTTGCCCTGCGCCGCTAAGGCCACCCCCAGGTTATTATGCGTATCGGCAAGATCGGGATTAAGACGCAGGGCCTCGCCATACTGGGCTAGAGCCTGATCCATCTTGCCCTGCGCCGCCAAGGCGAGCCCCATATTGCTATGGATTAGGGGGTTACTCCTGGTCACCTTCAGGGTATGCTCATACAGCGAAATGGAATCGCGCCAATAGCTGACCTGCACCCAGGTACAGATCATTAAGGCCGACAAGACCACCCCGGCGCCCACAGGCAAAAGGAACCTGGGGACGCGCCATCTGGCCCCAAGGTCAGCCATCCCATAGGCTACCACTATAAACAGCCCGATGAAGGGCACATAGGTATAGCGGTCCGCCATGGCCTGCTCCCCCACCTGCACCAAGCCGATGACTGGTAACAGGGTGCCCAGGTACCAGAGCCATCCTACCGGTAGATAGGGATGCCGCCGGGCCTGCCGGAGAGCCAAAAGGGATAGAACCGCCAGGGCCAAACCGGCCGTCAGCGCCTGCCATATGGGCAGATTATGCCTCGGCAGGGGGTAAAGAACGGCCAGGTGCGCGGGCCAGAACATCTGACCCAGGTAGCTCACGTAGGCCACCATAGCGTTGGCGAGGCGGCTCGTGAAGGCAAGATCCTGCAGCGAGGTTACCGCTCCAACTTCTTTTTCGGCAAAGAAAGTCACAATGCTAAAAAGCGCCGCCAGAGCAAACAGGGGGGCTTTTTCCCAAGCCAGGCGCTTGATGGAAACCCCTTGATGGGTTTTTCTGTCCGGAGAGACCCTGGAGGGGCCTTTGGATGGGCTAACCGCGGCGGAGCGGTTTAGCGTCCAGCGATCCAGAGGCCAGTAGTCCAACAGCAGGAGGACAAAGGGCAGGGTCACCAGCATGGGCTTGGCCATCAGCCCAAGAATAAAGCAGACCAGGGTCAAGAGGTATCGCCCTAACCCCGGGGCCTCCACGTACCAGACGTAGGCCCACATGGTGAGCAGCCAGAAAAAGGTGCTCAGGACATCCTTCCGTTCGGCCACCCAGGCCACCGACTCCACGTGCAGGGGGTGCAGGGCAAAGAGGGCGGCCACCAGGAAACTGGGCCCCAAGGCCCCGGTGGTCCGCTGGAGCCACAGAAATAACAGCAGGGTGTTGGCAATGTGGAAGAGTAAACTGGTGAGGTGGTGCCCCCCGGGATGCAATCCGAAGAGCTGGCAGTCCAGCATGTGGGAGAGCATGGTTAACGGATGCCATAAGCCGGCACAGGTAGAGGTAAAAGCCCCGATAAGCCCATACAGGGTGAGGCCACCCTGGACCGTAGGATTATCAGTGACGAAAAGACCGTCATCGTAATTGACAAACTGATGGTTTTTTACCTCCGCATAGACGGCCAACGTGGCCACGACCAGGAATAGGCAGGCTATTATTTTCCAGCGGCGGTGTGGCATGCAGCCTCTAACCTTAAACTACTGTTTCCCGTTTTCTGTTTTCTGTTTTCTGTTTCTGCTAGGGGGCCTTTGCCTTTGATTTTGCCTTTGATTTCACAGAAAACCGAAAACAGATAACAGCTTCTTTAGCGAGGGAGATTCGCGGCAGTTTCAACCAGGGCAAGCTCCTCAGGCGAAAGGAATCGACTGAGAAGGCAGGCAGGTTATCGGAGATTATGCGGCAGCCCGGGTCATCCCGGTCAATAAATGGTTTTTAGGCCTCCCATCCCGGGTTCCATCCCGAAGAGGCTCCTCTTTGGGCAGCCAACTCATCTGGTAGGACGTAGGATAGCAACAACATACTTCAAAATGGCCCGCGGCAAACCGCAGCTTTCTTAGGAGTGCCGGCCTCGATCAGATGAGGATGTCAGAATTTTTTCTGAGCCTCGCTTCTTAAAAAATCTTGGGGCATCCCCGCCAGCGGCTTGCCCGGGGCCTCCCCGGCCAGGAGCCGCTCCTTCAAGACCTCTTCCAGGTGGCTGGCCACGATCTTCGAGCCCGCGTCCAGGAGGTGGATGCCGTCCGGCTGATAAAGGGGCTCCTCCCGGTCGCACAGGATGTTGCGAAAATTAATGAAATAGGGCTCCTCCTGTAGCCGGCCCACCAGGGCCTGATAGCACACCATAAAATTATCGCGCAAAGCCATTTTTTTCGCCAAAACCACGTTTTCCTGCGCCCGGACACTGGCGGCCACCGGCTCCGTCTCCGCCCACCAGCAAGGCTGATAGACCAGCAGGAATTTGGCGCCGAAGCCGGCGGCTAGCTTATCGAGGTAATCGTAACGCTGGGCGCAACTGTCCGCAAATTGCCGCAACTCCGGGTCCCCGGGGTCGATGTGAAAGACGCCCTGCCTCATTTTGTCATAAATTTCATGGGTGAAGGAGGACCACATGGCCGCATTCAGGGGCTTCAGCAACCCGAAAAGGCTGCGGTGGTAATCCTCGATCATGCCCCGCACCCGTTCGTAGCCCTGGTGGCCGTAAGGGGTGCGGTCTTGGGCGAAATAAGCGCTGTCATTGCCGCCATCGTAAAAGACGATCAGGGATGGAGGATGGTCTTCGATGAGGAGCTTCTGCAGGTACTTGGTCTCCATCAGCGAATTGAAACCGTCTTGCCCAAAGTTGACCACGGTGGCCGGCCGATCCGGCTCCTCCCGGTTCCAGTCCCGGGCCAGGAAGCTGGGAATGGTGTGGCCGTCGAAGTCGGTGGGTCCCCGCATGGTAGAGCCGCCGAACAGCCAAAAGGTCCAGGCCCCCGGCCCCGGCGCCGCGGGATTGTTCAGGGTGGGCCGCACCCCCTCCAGAAACAGGGCGTAGGGGTCGTAGCTGACCAACTCCCCATCCCGGAGTTGCCCGTAAATCCAGTAGTTGCTCAAGGAGATGGCCAGGAAGCTGGCGATCTCCACCAGGATGATGCCGGCGATGAGCCACTTGCACAGGAGGAACAGCCGCGAGAAGATTCGTTTCATTTCCGGCCCTCGATTTATCGATCAGCTCGCTAAACCTTAAGTATTATACTACTGGAAACCAAGAAACTGGATGGATTAAAATTTCCCTGCCGCCATTTTTTCCCCCGGTGTCCGTATCGCCCTCCCCTCTCACCCTCAGTAACCATAACTCCTAGAAGCGGTGAAAAACGGCGGCTTATCCCGGTGGGGCGGGCCTCCGTGCCCGCCGCCTCTTTTTAGTCCTCTGACCTGCGGCGCCAGCAAGATAAAAATGGTTTTCGGTTTTCGGTTAATATAATGAAGAATTAAGGGTAGGCACCCCTATCCGGCTGGCTTGCCCGGGAGAGGTTAGGCAAGAGGCCGGAGAATTTGATTTGAGGGTGCGGGGGCAATTCCCGTGGGAAAATTCCTGCTGCTGCTGGGCGGCACTATCGCCCTGCGGCCCTACGTCTTTATCTTCTTAGGGGTGTACCTGCTGCTGGCCACCTTGCAGTGGGGGGGCCGGCCGGGCCGCAGCCTTCCTGATCTTGGGCTATCTCATCTCCTGGGCCGCAGAGCTCTGCTCCATCCATTTCGGCCTCCCCTTCGGGGAATATCTATACATCCCGGCCACCCTGGACCGGGAACTCTGGGTAGCCGGGGTCCCTCTCATGGACCCCCTGTCTTACGTGTTTATCGCCTATGCCAGCTACTGTTTGGCCCTGCTGGCCCTGGGCCGGGGGCGCTGGCAGGGATGGGGCTTCCACCTTGAGGATGAGGCCGCCTGGCAGCTCTCCCGGCGCCCCCTGATCCTGGGGGCGGCGCTCATGGCCGGGCCTGGACATCGTCATCGATCCGGCGGCCCTGCGGGGCTACCGCTGGTTCCTGGGTCAGATCTACGGCTACCCGGAAGGCGGCGTCTATTTTGGCGTCCCCTTGAGCAACTTTGCCGGCTGGTTCCTGATGGCCCTGATCCTCATCCGGGCGCTGCAGTACCTGGCCAGCGCCCCGGCCCCTATCCGGGATTGGGGACGCCGGACCTTTCCCTGCCAGGCCCTGCTGGGGCCCGCCCTCTATTTGGGAATCCTGGGATTTAACCTGGGGATGACCTTTCTCATCGGCGAAACCTGCCTGGACTGGGCGGGAGTCTTTATCTACCTGCCGTTTCTAACCTGGCTGGCCCTCAAGCACCTGCCCGGCTCCGGCCAACTGTGGTAGCAGGACCTGGAGGGCCTGGGCCAGCCGCGCCGCGGCCAGCCGGCTGCGGCGCCAGAGGTGGAGCAGGTCCGCCATGCGGCGGGGGTCCCCCGCCAGCCAGCCCAGGGCGTCCATCCACCCGGGGGTCCCGGGGTTCGGCTGGGGCCGCGCCAGAAACTCGGGGATCTCCTCAGCCGCGGCATCGGTAATCGCCCGGAGGCCCAGGAAAGGAAGGCCCTCGGCCCGGGCCACTTCGGCCACCGCGGCGGTCTCCAGGTCCAGCACCGGCCGGCTCAGCCGCGCCAGGGCTTCCCCCAGGCCGCTCTTGCGTATAATCCGGGGCGTGGTGATGATACTGCCGGCAAAGGCTGAAGGCCCCGCCGCGGCCAGGGCCCGGAGCAGCTCCGGCAGGGGCCGGGGCGGCGGCGGCGCCGCCACCGGCTGCAGCAGCCGGGTCACCGGATCGTAACTGGCGAAATATTCTCCCAGGACCAGGTCTCCGGGGCTCAGCTCCGGGCTGACGGCGCCGCCGAACCCCAGGGAGAGCAGCAGGCGGGGCCGGAGACGGCTAACCAGGCGGGAGGCCGCCTGGCGGGCCGCCTCGGCGCCCAGACCCGTGAGGGCCAGCAGCCCCCACCCCGGTCCCACCGCTAATTCCCAGGCCGGGCCTTCCACCCCGGCCCGGCGGCGACGGGACCGGCTGCGGCGCAAAAAAGGCCGCACTTCCCAAGGAAGCGCGGCCAATAACAGCATCCGGCAAGGCCCGGTGGCGCCCAGGTCCGGCGAGCCATCCGGCATCAGGACTTGGCCACCGGCAGGTGGTCCCCGCCCTGGGGCGCCGACGGCGCCAACTCAGTCTGGGAGACCACGGTGGCCACCTGCTTGGGCCGCCGCCCGCGGCGCCCCTGCACCAATAGACTGCCGTTCTTATGCAGCACGGTGCGATCATCCAGGATGATCAAACCGTGACGCTCGGAAATATTGGTGTAATACTGGTATTTCAAGTGCCGCTGGTTGAGGCGGTATTTGAAAAACAGAAAGAACATCAGGTAGATGACCACGATGAGGCCCAGCCCCGCCAGCACGTAACTGAGGAAGATAAAGGCGTTATAGCCCAGGGAACTCAGCCAGGCCATGATGTGGTTCATGTTGTACAGGGCCAGCACGGTCACCAGCAGCAGGAAGAGGATGGCCAGATAGGGCAAGCGCTTGAGCTGGACGATTACCGCTTCCATCTGGGAGCCGGATGCCTCGCCTTCCCCGGTCTGCGCTTCCAGCTCCCCCAAAAAGTGGTTGAAGCCGGTAACGATGACCCCCATGAGAAAGGTGACTACAATGGGGAAGGCGAAGGCCACAAAGACATACTCCCGCCAGGGAAATGCGGTCTGCACCCGGTGGTATTTATCATCCGAAGCCCACAGCACCACCACGATAAAAATGACGATCTCCAGGATGCCGATGAGCTTAAGGTAATCAAAGAAGAGCTTTTTACGGTCTGCCTTGTTGAAATAACTGGCAATCTTGGACATGCCCCCGCCCGCCTCAGACTATTCGAAGTACCTATAAAATAACCCCTAAACCTCCCCGGGTCAATCCCTTTCTGGATGGGCCTGGCCCCAGTTCCGGGTTTCCGGGGCCCGAGGCCCTGCGGCGGACCAACAGCCTTCAGGGGCAACGGGGATGATTCCGGCGGGCAGTCGTGAGCCCCTTCCCGCAAAAAAGGCGGAACGGCGGGCGCCCCGTCCGTTCCGCTCCTGCTTGCCACTAACTCTTAATAACCCGCAACGCCATTTCCTAGGGCACTCAGAGAATGCGGCACTTTCCCCTTCCCTCTTTGCGGTTCCGGGCGCACCCCCGCCGCCGCTGCCCCCCTCCCTTCTCGGGGGAAGCGCTCACCTCAGCCATGGGGCAAGGTCACCACAAAGTTGGAACCGTCCTGCCTCGGTTCGTAACGAAGGTCGCCGCCGTGCCGGGAGACGATGTCCCGGCTGAGATATAGGCCCAGTCCCATGCCCTCGCCGGAGCCTTGGGCCCGCCGCATCTTTTTGGCGAAATTGGAAAACAGCATGGGACGGTACTCCTCAGGCACCGGCTTGCCGGTGTTGTGAACATTGAGACGGCAATTGGTCCCCTGCTTTTGCCAATCAATGACGATGGTACAGCCGGCGCCTCCGTGTCTGATGGCGTTATTGATCAGATTCCGGAAGACGCTCTTGAGCCACAACTTGCTGCCCTTCACCGGGATGACCGCGGCGGGACGCCGTTCCAGGCGATTGTCCAGGTTTATCCGATGGTTACGGAGTTCCACCCCTAGCTCCTCCAGGACCGGAGCCACCACGTCATGCCGCAGGTCCAGCATCTCCTTTTCCATCTCCTGGTCGCCGGCGCAGGAGAAGGCCTTAGCCATGAACTCTTCAGTGAAGCAAATCAATCTATCCATGTTGCCGGAGACTTCCTGCAGCTTTTCCAGGGCGGCTCCGCCCACCTCCCCGAAGGTGCCCCGGACCAGGAGCTTCATAGAGGCGGCGGTGGACACCATGGCGCCCCGCAGGTCGTGAAAGATCATCATCAAGCGATCCAGGGCCCGCTCGTTGACTGCGGTCGCGGTTTGCGCCGCGAGGCTCGTGGCCGGGACCAAATCGACGATGTCCAGGCTTTCCAGACAGTGGCTGACTCGCCGCCACAGCTCGGTGGGACTCACCGGCATCAGGAGATAATCGTCCACCTCAATCTGATAGGCTTCCCGTGGGAAGGTCACCTCATGGTTGCCGCTGACCACCATGACCTTCACCTCCGGGTTCAACCGTTTGGCCCGCTTTAAGACCTCGACGCCGTCCAGCTCCCCCATGTTGAGCTTGGCGATCACCAAATCATAATTCTTTTTTACCAGGGTTTCCAGGGCCGCCTCGGGGCTGGCCGCCGCCCTGACTTTGTATCCTTTGTATTCCAAGACCCAGGCGATTGTCCGAAACAGGTGTGATCCGTCGCCCATTAATAGAATTTCGTAGTTAGCCATCCTCCTGATCTCCTTTGCTTCGCCGGTTTAGCTTCAGATGGTTAATAGGACCGATTTTGGATACGCTCTCATCAAACCTTCTTTCGGAGAAGAGGTCAATCGGCATATGTGCCTATTTTCATATGGGCAAAACTGCCTACATTAGGATCGCGGGCCGGGCTGCTTGTCTATAAAATACCGAAGGGCTGGGATGAAATAAATTGGCAAAAATACCTATATGGGGATGGGTAAAAGTACCTAATCACGCGCGGTCGTGACTCGTGGGGCTCACCAGTCGCTCCCACAGTTTGCTGCTGCACTTATCGTTTCTTCGGGGAGGGGGAAGGGTGCGGCGGACGGAAAGCAGGCGCCGCCGGAGAGTTCTTGGTCAGGGTCAGGGGCAGGGTCAGGCGGCGGTGGTGGTGTAACCTTTCTGAATGGCGTATTTCACCAGGTCAGCGGTCTTCTTGACATTCAACTTCCTCATGATGTTGGCGCGGTGGTGTTGCACCGTGCGGCTGCTGATGAACAGCAATTCGCCCACTTCCTTGCTGGATTTGCCTTCGGCGATGAGCTTGATGATCTCCCGCTCCCGGGTGGTGAGATGCTGACCCGAACTGGCCGCCTGCTCCCCGGCGGGCCGGGATTTTTCCTTGAACAGGTCCGCCAACTGGGGGGCCAGCAGCGGCGAGATATAGGTGCCCCCTTTCTTAAGGATGTCGATGGCAGAGATCAGCTCACTGTCCGCATCCTCCTTGAGCAGATAGCCCTCCGCCCCGGCCGCAAAGGCGTGATACAGATATTCCTGGTCTTTGTGCATGGTCAGGATCAAGACCTTGACTTCCGGATTGATGATCTTGATCTCCCGGGTCGCCTCCAGGCCGCGCAAATTGGGCATGGAGATGTCCAGGATAACCAGTTGGGGGGAGGTCGTTTTCAAGAGCGCAATCAACTCGAAACCGTCGTTGGCTTCCCCCACCACTTCCACATCGTTGATGCCCTGGATGATTTTTCGTATCCCTCGCCGGAACATCACATGATCATCAGCCAACAGTATACTGAAAGGGGCTGCCATGACGTTCCTCCCTCATCCTGTGGACAGACAGTTTCGGCATGAATGACGATGCTCTTTATACCGAATTTTTCTTTAAAATGCCAGTAGTTTCCGGCAACAAAAAAATTGCCCGGAGAAACCTGCACTATCTCGCAGTTAAACTCTAGACCATGGTAATTTACACGATATCAACATATTATACCGACAGAAACAAATCCCCTCTCCCCTGCGAGGGGAGAGGAAATCCGGCAAAGGTTTTGCACCACCACTCGTTTCCAAGCCCTTGGGGGGGACACAGGGGGGGGCCAAGGAGAAACCTGGGAATCGTCAGGCGGGGTAACCGCCCACCTTTGGCAGGCGAGACGCCTGCCCCACGGACCTGCCCCGGAAGGTTAACCGGCAACCCCGGGGGCCACCGGTTGCTCATCTTTTTTTTGAGGAATCGGGATGCGGCAAACGATCTTGGTGCCCGCCCCCTGCCGACTCCAGACCTGGCAACTCCCCCCCAGCATCCGACCCCGTTCATACAGGGCCGCCAGCCCCAGGCCGCGGCGGCTGGCATCCCGTCCCGAGGTCTGGGTCACATCGAATCCCACGCCGTCGTCCTCTATGTTGAAGGTGACGGCGCCGTCTTCCTGGCGCAGCGCCACCGAAACCCTGCAAGGCCCGGCGTGCTTGGTGATGTTGTGGAGGCATTCCTGCAAGATGCGGTAGATGATGATCTGGGATTCCAGGGAAAACAGGTCGTTCAAATCTTGAACCTCAAAGGACTGCTCTACGATGAAATATTTACCTATGCCGTCCACCAGGTATTTCAAGGCCGCCAGCAGTCCCAGGTCCTCCAGGATGGAGGGGCTCAGGTCCCGGGACAAACGCCGGACGTTGTCGATGACCTGGTCCAGGTACGCAAGCAGTTCCAGGCATTCCTGCTTCAGGTCCGACTGCTCGTCCGGCCGCAGCCCCTTTTCGATGGCCCGGGTGCGGAGCTTCATAACCGTCAGGCTTTGCCCCAACTCATCGTGCAGCTCCATGGAGAGACGCTTCCGTTCATGCTCCTGGGCCGTCAGGAGCTCGGAACTCAGGTATCGCAGGCGCCGCTCCGATTCCTGCAAGGCCATTTTGGACCGCTGGGCTTCCGTGGCATCGAAGAAGACTCCGCTGAAAAACTCCACCCCCCCCTCTGCGTTGAAGATCAGCTGGCCCCGGTCCTGGATCCAGAGGATCCGGTCGTCCCTGGTCCGGATGCGAAATTCCCGGTAGTAAGCGCCGCCGCCTTGGCGGGCGCGCCTAATGGCCTTTTTGGCCGCGGGGAGGTCTTCCCGAACCATCAGGTCCAGCCACTTGAGCCGGCGGGAATCGAACTCCTCCCTTTTATAGCCCGTCAACTCCTCGATCTTGCGGTCGAAGAAATCCACCGACCAGTCCAGATAGCCTTTGTAAACCACGGCGGGGATACTACCCACCAGAAGCCGGTAGTTTTGTTCACTCTGCCGCAGGGCCTCCTCCGCCTGGAAGCGCTCCCGGATCTCCACCGCCTCCCGCAGGGCTCGTTTCACCGCGGGCGCCAGGCGGGAGATCCGATCCTTGAGAACGTAGTCCGTGGCCCCTCGCTTTAAGTTGTCGATGGCCACTTCTTCGCCGATGGCCCCGGAGACAAAGATAAAGGGCACATCGGGACATCTTTCCTGGGCCAAGGCCAGGGCCGCCGGCCCGTTGAACTGGGGAAGGTAATAGTCGGAAAGGATCAGATCGGGAGGGGATTGTTCCAGTTCCCTGATAAAATCCAGGTCATTATCCACCCGCCGGGCGGTGAAGGTCAGATTGGCCTGCCGGAGCTCAAAGGCCATCAACTCGGCGTCGCTGGCCTGATCCTCCACTATCAGAATGCGCAACCTCGGAACCAAGAAGCTATCCCCCTTGGGCCGGTCGGCCCTCAGGTTGGCTGACCGGAATTAAGTCAAAAGGACACCTTATTGCGCCGCAACCAGTAAAGGGCCAGGTCTTCCACTACCTGGAAATACTCATCGTAGTCCACCGGTTTGACCAGGTAGCTGTTCACCCCCAATCGATAGCTCTCCAGGATGTCCGACTCTTCCTGGGAGGAGGTCAACATTACCACCGGAATCAAGCGGGTGCGTTCATGCCCCTTGAGCCGCCTGAGAATCTCCAGGCCGCTCATCTTGGGGAGCTTCAGGTCCAGAAGGATCACCCTGGGAAACTCATAGGGCGCATCCGGAGCAATAAACAGAAAATCGAGGGCCTCCACCCCGTCGGGAAAGACCTTCACCTTGCCGGCCAGGCCCCCCCTCTCCAAGGCCCGGAGGGTCAGTTCCGCATCGCAGGGGTTGTCTTCAATGACAACGGCCTCGAAATCCTTTGCCAGGGACGCCAACCAGACACTCCTTTGCCGGACGGGATAAAGGCGCCTCGGGAGCTGGCCGCGGCCACCACCCCGACCCTCCGGCGAAATCCTCGTCTGTTATTTTTACCGTAGTATGAATTATTTTAGCAGGCCTGGCCGGTAAACGCACGGAAATTCACTATAACTCGTGACCGACAGATATTTTGTTGATAAGATTTAGGGACAGGCCGGAAACGCCTGGAAAAATAAATTTAAGTGCCCGGCGCTAAAAATATATTATAATTTGGGCGTCTAGAAGATAAATAGGATACGGCATGGCTGTCTCCGAAAATCGTTCCGGAAAAAAGCTGAAGGTCACCGGTGTAGTGCAAGGCGTGGGCTTCCGGCCTTTTGTCTACCGGTTGGCCAGGGCCCATCAGCTGGCGGGTTGGGTGCGCAACACCTCTACCTGCGTGGAAATCGAGGTGGAAGGGGCCACCGCTTCCCTGGAGCAATTTATCCGCCAGCTTTCCACCGAGGCGCCGGATCTGGCCCGGGTTGAGGCGGTGGTGGCCCGGGACGCCGAACCCCGGGGGCGCTCCGGCTTTGCCATCCTGGAGAGCCGGACCCAGGCGGCCGCCGCGGCCCTGATTCCCGCCGACGTCTCCACCTGCGCCTCTTGTTTTGCCGAGATCCTGGACCCGCAAAACCGCCGCTACCAATATCCCTTTACCAATTGTACCGACTGTGGCCCCCGCTTCACCATCATCCGGAGGGTCCCCTATGACCGCGGCCACACCACCATGTCGGTCTTTTCAATGTGCGCTGCCTGCCGGGCCGAATATGAAGACCCGGAAGACCGGCGTTTTCACGCCGAACCCACCGCCTGTCCGGTCTGCGGCCCCCATCTCTGGCTGGAGGAACCCGGCCGGAAACTCCTGACCGAGGTCGCCGTGGAGGCCGCCGCCAGCCTGCTCCAGGGCGGAAAGATCGTGGCGGTCAAGGGCCTGGGGGGGTTTCACCTGGCCGCCGACGCCCGCCAGGACAGGGCGGTGGAGACCTTGCGCCAGCGGAAAGGCCGGGTGGCCAAACCCTTCGCGGTGATGGTCCGGGACCTGGCTGAGGCTGAAAAACTGTGCCACCTGGGGGAGAAGGAGAAAGCCTGGCTATTATCCCCGGAGCGGCCCGTAGTCCTGGCCAGGAGACGCCCGGACTGCGAAGTCTCGCGGCAGGTGGCCCCGGGCAACCCCTATCTAGGCCTCATGCTTCCCTATACCCCGGTACACCTGCTGCTCCTGTCCCGGGACCCCGGGGCCCTGGTAATGACCAGCGGCAATCTCAGCGAAGAGCCCCTGGTGTTCAGCAATGCGGCGGCCCGGGCCAGACTGGCCGATCTGGCGGACGCCTTCCTCATGCACAACCGGGACATCCAGGTCCCTTGCGACGACTCGGTGGTGCGCCCCCTGTCCCCAAACCGGGCCATCCCCCTCCGCCGGGCCCGGGGTTTCGTGCCTGCTCCCATTTACCTGCCGTTGGAGTCTCCCCCCATCCTGGGCGTGGGGGCCGAGCAGAAGAGCACTTTTTGCCTGGCCTGGGGCAACAACGCGATCCTCAGCCAGCACCTCGGCGACCTAGACACGGCGGAGACCTACGACTACTTCAGCCAGGCCGTCTCCCATTTTAAGGCCTTATGCCGCCAGGACCCGGATATCGTGGCCCACGACCTGCATCCCCTCTATCTGAGCACCCGCTATGCCCTCGGGCTTAAAGAGACGACCCTGGTGGGGGTCCAGCACCATCACGCCCACATCGCCGCCTGCCTGGCCGAGAACCAGCGCCGGGGAAAGTGCATCGGCATCGCCCTGGACGGCACCGGCTACGGCCCCGACGGCGCCATCTGGGGCGGGGAAATCCTGGTGGCCGACCTGGCGGGCTACAGCCGCTCCGGGCACCTGGCGCCGGTCCTGCTCCCGGGGGGAACCGCGGCGGTGCGGGACCCGCGGCGCATGGCGGCGGCTTATCTCTATCAGGTCCATGGGGAGCAGTTCGATTCCCTGGCCCAGGAGTTGGGACTGGCCTATCCTCCCCTGGAATGGCGCATTCTCTTCCGCCAGTTGACCTCGGGCATCAATTCGCCGCTCACCACCAGCGCCGGGCGCCTCTTCGACGCGGTGGCCGCCACTCTTAACATCTGCCGCTGCCGCACCTACGAGGGCCAGCCGGCCTTGGAGCTGGAAATGGCCGCCGACCCCGATGAGGACGGCTTTTATCCGGCGCCCATCCGGATGGAGGGGGACACCCTTATCCTGGACACCCTGACCATCTTCCGCCGGCTCCTGGATGAGCACCTCAACGGCATCGACGCCGCCAAGATCGCCGCCCGCTTTCACAACTCCCTGGTGCGCCTCCTCACCGCGGCCTGTGAACTGGTGCGGGATCAAACCGGCCTGGATCTGGTGGCCCTCTCCGGTGGAGTCTTCCAGAACGCCTGGATGTTGCAGCAATTAAGCAACTCTCTGGAGCAGCTCGGTTTTCAGGTGCTGACCCACCGACTGGCCCCGCCTAACGACGGCTGCATTTCCCTGGGCCAGGTGGCCGTGGCCGCGGCGCGGCTGGAGAAGGAGAACCGCGGAAAATATGCTGAGCCTTGGAAAGCGAATCTTTCCTAAACCTTCTGAGGTTTTTTGCAATGGTGCGCAGTGCGCACCCTACATTGCCTGGATCAAAGGGGTAAGCTGATGTGCCTCGCCATTCCCATGCGCCTCATTGAGATCGACGGCGCCTGTGGGGTCGCCGAAGTGGACGGCGTCTCCCGGCAAGTCCGTCTGGACCTGGTCCCAGAAGTCTCCCTGGGAGACTATATCCTGATTCACGCCGGCCTGGCCATCGCCCGGGTGGACCAGGAGCAGGCCCAGGAGACCCTCTCCCTGTTGCGGAGCCTGGCCGATGAAGTTTATTGATGAATTCCGCGACAAAGACCTGGTCCGGGAAATCGTACGGCGCATCGCACAATTGACTCATGACCCCGCGACTATCATGGAGGTCTGCGGCACCCACACCATGGCCGCGGCCCGCTTTGGCTTGAAGTCCCTGTTGCCGGAGGGGCTGCGGCTCATCTCCGGCCCCGGCTGCCCGGTGTGCGTCACGGCCCAGGATGACCTGGACGCCTTCCTGGCCCTGGGCGGCGAAGTCAATGTGGTGCTCACCTCCTTCGGCGACATGCTCCGGGTCCCAGGCAGCCAGACCTCCTTGGAACAGCGCCGGGCCCAGGGCGCCGAGGTGCGGGTGGTCTATTCCCCCCTGGACGCCGTGGACCTGGCCCGGCGGGAACCCGGAAAGCAGGTGGTCTTTTTCGGGGTGGGGTTCGAAACCACCATGCCCGCGGTGGCCCTGGCCATCCGCCTGGCCGCGCAGCAGCGGCTCGAGAACTTCTCGGTCCTCTGCGTCCATAAGACCATGCCCGCCGCCCTGCGGGCCCTGCTGGCCAGCGGTGAGGTGCGGGTTTCGGGCCTCCTCTGCCCCGGGCACGTCACCACCATCATCGGCGCCGGCGCCTACGATTTTATCCCCCGGGAATTCGGCATCCCCTGTGCGGTCGCCGGTTTCGAACCCCTGGACATGCTGCTCGGCCTGGAGGCGATTCTGCACCAGATCCATCAAGGCCGGCCCCGGGTGGACAACGTCTATGGCCGGGCGGTCCAGACCCAGCCCAACCCCCAGGCCCAGGCCCTGCTGGCGGAGGTCTTTGCCCCCAGCGACGCCCACTGGCGTGGTCTGGGAATCATTCCCGGCAGCGGCGTGCAAATTCGCCAGCCTTACGCCCGCTTTGACGCCCGCACCAGGTTTCCCGGGGTTTGGCGGCGGCTGACCCCGCCGGTAAATCCCTCGCCTTGCCGCTGCGGCGAGGTGCTGCGAGGGGCGCTGCGTCCCCAGGAGTGCCCCCTGTTCCAGCAGGCCTGCACCCCCGCCCAACCAGTGGGACCCTGCATGGTCTCCAGCGAAGGGGCCTGCGCCGCCGCCTACCGGTATGATAGGTAGCGGTCAGCTATCAGCTATCAGCTAAAGGCAAAAAACCAAGAGCGAAAATTATTGAAGGATTTCAAAAAGGAACTGTTTTCGGTTTTCCGTTTTCGGTGAAAGTCAAAGGCAAAATCAAAGCCCCTTTAACCTAGACGGAAAACGGAAAACGGAATAGGGGCTGGGAATCATGTCCGGAGAGACCAGAGAAGAAAACCGCAAACCGCTGAAACAGATCCTTCTCAGCCACGGCGCCGGGGGCCGGGAGATGACCATGCTCATCGAGCAGGTCTTTCTTTCCCGCTACGGCTCCGAAAATTTTTCGGGGGACGACAGCGCCACCCTGTTCCTCGGTTCCCACCGCCTGGCCTTCACCACCGATTCCTTCGTGGTGGACCCCCTGTTCTTTCCAGGAGGCGACATCGGCCGCCTGGCGGTGGCCGGCACGGTGAACGACCTGCTCACCGCCGCGGCCCGGCCCCTGGCGCTGTCCGCCTCCTTCATCCTGGAAGAGGGGCTGGAGATCGACTCCCTGGCGGCCATCGCCGCCTCCATGCAACGGACCGCGGATGAATGCGGGGTCACCATTGTCACCGGCGATACCAAGGTGGTCCCCAGGGGCTCGGCGGACAAGGTCTTCATTACCACCGCCGGGGTGGGCCTGGTCCTGCGCCCCGGGGTTTCCGGAGCCGCCGCGGTCCCCGGGGACAAGATTATCCTCACCGGTTCCGTGGGCGATCACGGCACCGCGGTGATGCTGGCCCGGGAAAAGCTCCTCAACGGGGAGGCCATTGAAAGCGACGCCGCCCCCCTCACCGACCTGGTGCTGAACCTCATCGAGTCGGGCTGTGCGATCCACGCCATGCGGGATCCCACCCGGGGCGGCATTGCCGGCTCTTTAAACGAGATCGCTCGCCAATCCCAGGTGTCCATGGAGCTCGAAGAGGCCCTCATCCCGGTCAAGCCGGCGGTGGCCGCGGCCTGCGAGGCCCTGGGGCTGGAGGTCTTCCAGGTGGCCTGCGAAGGGAAGATGCTGGTGGTAGTGGCCCCGGAGGACGCCGACCGGGCCGTGGAGATCATTCAGGGGAGCCGCTACGGCTCCGAGGCCCGTCTCATCGGCGAGGTGGGGGCCCAACCCCCCGGACGGGTGACCATCCGCACCAGCATCGGCACCGCCCGCCTCCTGGACCCCCCTTCCGGGGACCTGCTGCCCAGGATTTGTTGAGGAAAAAGAACTGGGCGAACATAATCACCCCTACTGGTTCTAGGCCACGTGCTTCTGGAAGCGCAGCACCGCCAGGGCCAGCATGATCAGGCCCAGGACCGTCATGGCGGCCATCTCCTGCCACAAGAGGTCGATGCCGGCGCCCTTGAGAAAGATGCCCCGGACCACAATGATGAAGTACCTCAGGGGGTTGAGCAGGGTGAGGTACTGGAAAAAGGCCGGCATGTTGGCAATGGGGAAGATGAGGCCCGAGAGCATGATGGCCGGGGTCAGAACGAGGTTACCCGCCATCATCGCCTGCTGCTGGGTGGCGGCAATGGTGGAGATCAACAGCCCCAACCCCACGGAACTGAAGAGAAAGGCGATGGTCCCCAGCAACAACACCAATATCTGGCCCCGAAAAGGCACTTCGAACCACAGGATACCCACCAGGGTCACCAGGATGACGTTCCCCAGGGAGATGAGGACAAAGGGGATGGTCTTTCCCAACATCAACTCGACACTCCGGATGGGGGTCACCAGGATCTGCTCCAGGGTGCCAATCTCCTTTTCACGCACCACCGACAGGGCCGTGAGCATCAGGGAGATGAGCAGCACCACCATGGCGATGACCCCGGGCACCATGGAGTAGCGGGAAATCAGATTGGGGTTGAACCAGGCCCGGGCCTCAACGCTCAAAGGAATGCCTGGTTTCCCGGTCCACCCCACCCCCTGGCGTTGGAAGCGCGATACTAACTGCTCCTGGGAATAATCTCCGATGACCATACTGGCATAGCGGCTGACGATGAGGGCGGCGTTGGAATCGGTGGCGTCCACGATCACCTGGACCTGGCCGGTTTTCCCCTGGCGCAGTTGCCTGGCGAAATCCCACTGGATCCACAGGGCCATGGTGATCTGGCCCCGGTCGATCAGGTCCAGGAGTTCCTGCCGGCTGTTGAGATAATAATTCACCTGGAACCAGTCGTTGGAGGTGAACCGCTGAATGAGCTCCCGGCTCTCCATGGTGCGGCTTTCGTCGAAAATGGCGGTGGCCACGTGCTTGATGTCGAAATTGACCACGTAGCCATAAGCTATGAGCTGTATCAGGGGCGGCAAGATGAGAAAAAAGCGGAGTTTCTTATCCCGCCAGACCTGGATGAATTCCTTGATGATGATGTGCCGGATGCGTCGGAACATATTTTA
The DNA here is from genome assembly GCA_963834795.1 of uncultured delta proteobacterium. Taxonomy (GTDB): domain Bacteria; phylum Desulfobacterota; class Desulfobaccia; order Desulfobaccales; family 0-14-0-80-60-11; genus JAPLJC01. The sequence goes on from CAWIDL010000014.1 coordinate 86,263, forward strand.
GCTTTCAGCTTTCAGCGGTCAGCTTTCAGCTTTTTGATGTGACGAGGTTAACATCGATAACATCCTCGTTCCCAAGCTCCCGCTTGGGAACGCCCTTGGTCTTGCCAAGCTCCGGCTTGGCCCCGGTAGCCGCGGTGGGGCGGGATTCCCTGCTTGCCGCCTTGATGGTGGGCAGTGCCCACCCTTCGTTTTCTTTCCTGAAAACCGTACTAAACACATTGGCCCATTAAGTCTTTCATTTGCTTTTGCTTTTGGTCTTTTGCTTTTAGCTGACCGCTGATAGCTGAAAGCAGATAGCTTCTAATGAATCTTCTTCACAAATTTGCGGATGGCCAGGAGCACAAATAAAGAGGCGGCGCCGGTCAGCATCAGGGCGCTGGGCCACAGCACCCCGAGGCCGAGGCCCTTGAGATATATGCCCTTGGAGATGGTCACCAAATAGCGGGCCGGCACGATGTAGGAGACGATCCGCAAAGGCAGGGGCATCAGGTAGATGGCGAAAACGAATCCTGAGAGCAGAAAGGACGGCAAGAAGGTGGTGAGTATGGCCATCTGGAAGGCCTGCAACTGGCTTTCGGCACTCACCGAGATGAGCAGCCCCTGCCCCAGGGTGGCGATGAGAAACAGGGCCGAGAGGCCGATGAGCAGCAAAGGGCTGCCCCTGAGGGGCACCTGGAAGAGAAACTTGCCCATGGCCATGACAATGCCCATGTCCAGCATGCCGATGAAGAAATAGGGCCCCAGTTTGCCCAGGAGCAGCTCCGTCTTCTTCAGGGGGGTGGCCAGCAGGCCCTCCATGCTGCCCTGCTCCAGCTCCCGCACCACGGTCAGAGAGGTGAGGAGCGCCCCCACCACGGTCATGATCAGCGCGATGAGGCCAGGAACGATGTAATTGCGGGACTCGAGGTCTTCGTTGAACCAGAAGCGCATCTGGGCGTCCACCGGGCCTCCCTGTCTGGCCGGCCCCCTGCTCTGCAGGCGCTGCACCAGGAGTTCCTGGGCGTAAGGGGCGATCACCCCCTCGATGTAGCCCAGGACGATGTTGGCGGTGTTGGAATCGGTACCGTCCACCAGGGCCTGGACCTTGGCGGTCTTCCCGGTCTGATACGACCAGGAGAAGTCGTGGGGGATAATCAAGCCCACCTGCACCTCTCCCCTGGTGATCAAACCCTGCAATTCCGCATAACTCTGGGCGAAGCGCGTCAATTTAAAATAGTCGGTGCTCTGGAAGTGCTTGACCAGGTCCCCGCTCAACTGGCTGCGTTCCTGATCATAGACCGCCAGGGTGACTTTCTTGATGTCGAAGGTGAGGGCGTAGCCATAGAGGAGCATGAGGATCAGGGGCAGCAGAATGATTTCCAGGAGGCTAATGGGGTCCCGGCGGACGTGGATCGCCTCTTTGCGGAAGATGGCCCAGGTGCGGCGCAGGTTCATGGCTTATAGCTCTCAGCTTTCAGCTTTCAGCTTTATAGCTGTCAGCTTTCAGCTTTCAGCTTTTTGATAACGAGGTTAACATCGATAGCATCCTCGTTCCCAAGCAGGAGCTTGGGAACGAGGACTATTCTTGCTTAACTTCTAAAGTTTCTTTGCTGAGATTCTCGTAATTATAATTCATTAATAAATGCAAGATTATGAGACAGCAATAGCTGATACTCCAATTCGGCGGCCGAACCCATGGCTATTTGAAGGAATCGGGAAAAATCGGCTTCGCTGTTTCTACCACAGCCTTCGGAAATATTAGCCGGAATGGAGGCACAGGAACGGCGCAGTTGGTTGATTAATCCATATAACTCTTCCCGTGGAAAGCTTGCCGTTACTTTATAGATATCTAAAGCCAATTGATGGCTCTTTTGCCAAACTTTTTGTTTTTTAAAATCCTTCATTAGCCTTCGGTTTTTGTACCTTGTCTTTTGCCTTTAGCTGAAAGCTGATAGCTGACAGCTTCTTTTTTGTCTTTTGCCTTTAGCTGATCGCTGACAGCTTCTTTACGTCTCTCCGGCCCGCTGGACCACGGCGATGAAGGCGTCTTCCAGGCTGGGCCGCACCCGTTCAATGTGGCGTCGCAGGGCGATATTATGGGCCGCCAGGACTTCGGCGATGCGCCGCTCCCCTTCCTGAGGCTCGGCCACCGCCACGTGCAGGCCGTCCCCAAAGACCGCGGCCTCGGCCACCTGGGGCAATTGCTTGATGAGGCTGAGGGCGGCGTCCAGATCCTCGGGTTGCACCGCCAGGATGGTCTCCTTCACTTCCTGCTTCAGCTCCCGGGGGGTGCCCCGGGCCACGATCCTGCCCTGGAAGATGAGCACCAATCGGTCGCAAAACTCGGCCTCCTCCATGTAATGGGTAGTCACCAGGATGGTCACCCCACTCTGCGCCATGGCATAGATCAGGTCCCAGAAATTGCGCCGGGAGATGGGGTCCACCCCGCTGGTGGCTTCGTCCAGAAAGAGGATGGCGGGCTCGTGGATGATGGCCGAGGCCAGGGCCAGTCGCTGCTTCAGGCCCAGGGCCAGGGTGCGGGCCAGTTGCCGGCGGCGGTCCTCCAGGCCCACCAGGCGCAGGACCTCGGTGAGGCGCTCCCGGAGGCGTTCGGCGGGCAGACCGTAGACTCCCCCGAAGAAGTTCAGATTTTCCTCGGCGGTCAGGTCTTCATAAAGGGAAAAGCGCTGGGACATGTAGCCGCTGTTTTTTTTGATCCTGTCGTTTTCCCGGATGATGTCGAAGCCGCCCACCCGGCCTTCGCCGCTGGTGGGCAGCAGCAGACCGTTGAGCATGCGGATGGTGGTGGATTTCCCGGCGCCATTGGGCCCCAGGAAACCGAAGATCTCCCCCCGGTTCACCTCGAAGCTGATCCGGTCCACCGCCTTGAAGTCCCCGAAATGGCGGGAGAGGTTGTTAACGATGATGGCCGGTTCGCTTGGCATCTCTTAAGACAATCCCTGACCCTCGGTTTCGCGGGCACAGGCTTTCCAGCCTAGGTTGTCGGGGCGACATTGGCATCGGCTCCCAGCCTGAATCGAGTCGCCACCGCGGCGACCCGGCGGGTCGCTCCTACTCCTCCTGCCGCGCTACGATTTGGACGAAAAGATCTTCCAGATCGGGTTCCGCCGGGGCGACGCTCACCTCGCCGAGCCCGGCTTGCTTCAGGGCCGCGGTCAAGGGCCCGGATGCCTGCGCGGCGGAGGCCACCGTGAGCATCAGCCTATCCCCCATGACCAGGGACTGGAGCACCAGGGGGTGGCCGCTCAAGATCTTCCGGACCGCCCGCATATCCGAGGCCCTGGCCTCCAGCAACTCGCCCTTGAAGGAGCCCTTAAGGGCCTTGGGGGTATCCACCACCAGGAGCTGGCCCTGGTGGATCAAACCCACCCGATGGGCCCGCTCGGCCTCATCCATGTAGGAGGTGGATAGAAAGATGGTGAGGCCGCCCCCCAGGAGGCGGTAGAGGATCTCCCAGAATTCGCGGCGTGAGACCGGATCCACCCCGAAGGTGGGTTCATCCAGAAACAGGAGGCGGGGCGTATGGATCAAGGCGCAGACCAGCCCCAGTTTCTGGCGCATGCCCCCGGAGAGGTTCCGGGCCAATCGGGCGGTGAAGGGGGTGAGGTTGGAAAAGCCCAGCAGCTCCGGAAGGCGGCGGTCCCGCTCGCGGCGCGCCATCTGGTAGATGTCGGCGTAGAAGGCGATATTTTCGGCCACAGTCAGGTCGTCATAGAGGCCGAAGCGCTGGGGCATGTAGCCGATCTGCTCCTTGAGGCGCTCCGACTCCTTGACCGTGTCGAACCCCAGGACCTCGGACCGGCCCTGGTCCGGGTCCATGATGCCCACCAGCATCCGCATGGTGGTGGTCTTGCCGGCGGCGTCCGGCCCCACCAGGGCGAAGGCCTCCCCGTAGGCCACCTCCAGGTCCAGGTGGTCTACCGCCGTCAGGCCGCCGAACCGCTTGCTCAGGCCTTGGGCCCGGATGGCCCGCTCACCTTGCCGGGGGCTGCTCTGCCGCCTGGCTGTCTTGTTGGTCAAGGAGGATTACCGCTTCCGCCGGCATGCCCGGCTTCAGGTCGTAATTGAGGTTCTGGGCCCGGATCTTGGTACGGTACACCAGGGTTACCCGCTCCTTGAAGGTCTCCACCGTCTTGGGGGTGAACTCGGCCTTAGAGTTGATGAAGGAGACCCAGGCGGGATACTGCTTGCCGGGGTAGGCGTCGGTGATGATGTAGGCCTTCATGCCGAACTTGACCCGGGCCATATCGGACTCGGGGATATATCCTTCCAAATAGATGTTGTCCAGGTCTCCCAGGGTGAGCACCGGGGCCCCCACCGCCGCGGTCATCCCCGGCTCCATGGGCCGCACCAAAACCACCCCGTTCACCGGGGAATAGATGGTGGCGTACCCCAACTGGGTGAGGGCCAAATCCAGGGCCGCCTGGGCGGCCTTCGCCTGTTCCCGGGCCTGGTCGATGTCCTCCGCCCGGTAGCCTTCCCGGCGCAGGTTGAGTTCCGCCAGGGCGTTCTGATGGTCCTCCTTGGCCATCAAGTAGTCGGATTCGGCCTTATCCCGGGTTTGGGCCGCCACTACCTTGCGCCGGTAGAGGTTCTCGTAGCGCTCATAATCCAGATGCTTATTGGCCAGATCCGCCTCGGTCTTGCCCGCCTGGGCCTGGGCCTCTTTGACCTCCTGGGGCCGGTAGCCGGTTTCCATCTTGGCGAGATTGGCCTTGGCCGCGGCCAGGTCAGCCCGGGCCTTCGCGACTTCGTCCTTCAGGTCCTTGGCCTCCAGGACAGCCGCCTTCTGACCGCTGGTGACCCAGTCCCCTTCCTGGAAATAGATCTGTTCGAGGAGGCCGGACACCTTGAAGGAGAGATCCGTTTCGGTGGCCTCCAGGTGCCCTTGCAAGCGCAAGAGGTCAGCAGGTTGCCGGGTCTGCCACCAGCGCAGTGAATAGACCAGGGCGCCGGCCACCGCCAGCATGGCCAGGACCCCGATGAGTAGCCTTCGTCTCCCTTGCATCCGATCCCCCACCCGAGCCGCGGGCCTCCGGCCGAGCCCTGCCCCACGTCGGCTCATTTTATCCGCAAAGGAGTGCAAAAGCAAAGGATACCTGTGGGGCTTCAGCTCTCAGCTTTCACCGATCAGCTTTCAGCTTTTTGGAAAAGCTTGCTGCTACTGCCGGCCAATCTCTCTTATCTCGTAAAACAAAAACTCTTCACGAACATTCCCGATTTTTGGCCCCTTGCGGGGTGGAACACACCATATATATCGGTGCGAGCATGGTGGAGAACGGGAATTTCAGTCCCATGTATCTGAAAAACCTGCGCCTGTGGCAGCTCATAGTTGTCTGTGAAGTGGTGCGCCGCACTGAGGAAATCAAAGGCAGTCTGCCGGTGCCCCTGGAAACTAGCCACCTTATTCTGGCCCAGGATTCACCGCTCTCCATCTTCTTCAGTCCGGATGAGCGGCACTTCGAAGTGGAGGGTGCTTACGATATCCGCCACGAGATCATTAAAAAACGGATTGATAATGCCTTAATCAAAGGGTCTTCCGAGCGCCTGACGCAACCGGGCAAAATTGCCATTGTGTACTCCCAAAGATAGGAAGGCACGGAATACCTTGAATATATCGATTACCTCCAGGCTGCCGGATACCTGAAGGCTGAAACGGAGGAGCTGGAGTTGAAGGATTTACAAGGGGCCCAGGGATTGAAGGCCCTGCGGGTCCCGGTAGACTTGCGTGCCTCCCGTGCGCAGAATCAGGCTCTTCCGGAAATCGTTACCACCGCAGTAAAGGCGCTGCCCAAGAGAGCCAACGCACCCTCCTGAAAAGCTTTCACCGCGCCGCCGCCACTGACCCCATCTCCTGTTTGGTTTCCACTCTGAGGGCGGTTCGAGAACCGCCCTTACCATAATGAGCCCGGCGAATGGCCCCTTATCTGCCATAATAGCCGGTGAGGGTGGCGCTGGCCAGGACCTTGCCCTCCATGGCCTGCTTGAATTCCCCCAAGCCGGCAGAAGGCTTCACCTCCAGCTTCGGCACGCTCAGGGCGTAGAGGGTGACCACGTATGGGTGGTCGCCGGTGCCTTTGGGAGGTTGGGGGCCGCCATAGCCCGGCTCGCCCCAGGAGTTCTTCAACTCCACCGCCCCAGGAGGCATCTTCCGGCCCGAGGCGCCCTCCTCCAAGGAGACCGCGGCCCCTGGAATGTCCTTCACCAGCCAGTGCACCCAATTCCGGGCCACCGGATGGGGATCGACGATGGACAGTGCGAAGGACTTGGCGCCCGCCGGGGCCCCGGACCAGGTGAGAGGCAGTGATAAATTTTTACCGCCGGCTGCCGTCATGACATAGGGCAGGGGAATCTTCCCGCCATCTGCAAAGGCGCTGGATGTGAGCTGCATGACTTGACCTCCTGAGCTGGAATGGAGATTGATGGCCAAAAAAAGGGCCACCAGAAGACCTGAGAAACACCGGTTTTTCATAAGCACCTCGCGTTGGGTGATGGAGTTCGTGCATACCTTGGCCTCAAGCAGAGGTCTTTCCTACCAAATAGAGTTTCAGGGCTGCCGCGGCGTTGTGGATCTCATCCCGGGAGCCATACACCAGGGTGAGGTTTCGTTCCCGGCCCTTTTCCCGGAGCAGCCCGATTTCCTGGCCTTTGTCAGCCAATTCGGCCCAATAACGCTGGCAAAACTTCTCCCATTTCCTGGGATCGTGGCCGAACCATTTGCGCAGCTCCGGGCTGGGCGCCACCTCCTTGAGCCAGAGGTCCAGCGCCACCTCCTGTTTGCTCAGACCCCGGGGCCAGAGACGCTCCACCAGAACCCGGAAGCCGTCATCCGCCGTGGCGGGCAGATAGGCTCTTTTCGACTTGATCATGATTCACCTCGCTGGCTCCCGGGTGGGGGGTGCGCCCCCACAGAAATAGTGGGGATGGTCACCAGGCTGCACTTCAAGTAACCTTTCCAGATGGCCTTCATTGATCAAACACCTCCGGGGGCTCCGTGAGGGAATCGGAGATTATGGGGCTGTTCATTAAAGGAAAATCTGAAACCTGACACTAAGTGAACCATCTAACCGCGCCATCTTTACAGTGGAAGATAGGCACGGTCCTCACCTGAGGCAAGAGGGAAGGGAAGATGCGGATGCTAACGGCTGGAAAATTTTTCCCGATTAGGCCTGGCAGGATGGGCGCTGCAGGGAGGGTGAGGGCCGTGGCCCCCAGCCCCTCCCCGAAAGAGCGGAAGTTAAAAAGCCATGTCCGGGGCCCAGATCTGGCAGACCTTGCCTACCAGGTCCTCCCCGGGCTTCAGGGTCTGTTTCCCCGGCTCCCAGTCCGCCGGGGTGGCTTCACCCTCATGTGTTTGGACGTACTGGCAGGCCCGGATCTGGCGGATCATCTCGGCCACGCTGCGGCCCACCGCCGGGGCCAGCACCTCCATGGCCTGGAGAACGCCATTGGGATCGATGAGAAAGCGGCCCCGGATATCCACGCCGTTTTCCTCATCATAAACCCAGTAGAGGTCGCCGATGCGGCCGCCGGGGTCCGAGAGCATGGGATAGGGCAGGCCTCCGGGAATCATTTTAGAAAGCTCACCCTCCTGCCAGTCTTCAGCGAGCCGATGGCAATGTTGGGTGGCCATAAACCCTGGCAAACCAGGCAAAATCCTCGGATTAGCCGCCCCGGCCTCGTTCCGGCCAGCAAGGTCTTGGTCTCTCTTCGGCCGCCGCCTAAAAACGGGCCGGAAGCCTCCTCCCCCTGGTTCAATTGGTTCAACCCGGCGCCCCTTAAAAAAAAACCCGGCCGGCCTCCAGGGCTGCCAGGCGTCTTTTCAGCTCCTGTTCCCGCTGCCAGCGGTCGGTGACGTCCCGAATGATGGCCGCGGCGCCCAAGAGCCGACCCTCCTCGTTCCGTATCAAGGTAATGGTAAATTCCAGGGAGAGGCGGCGGCCATCCTTGGCCAGGCCCGGGACCGCCAGGAGTTCCTTGGCATATTTGCTGGCGCCGCTGGCCATAACCTGCCGATAGCCCTGGTTGTGCCGTTCCCTCAGGTTCTCAGGGATGATCAGGTCCAGGGGGCGGCCCAGGGCCTCGAAGGGTTGATAGCCGAACAACTCCGCGGCCCCGGTGTTCCAGAGGCGGATGACCCCTTCCGGATCAGCAAAGATGACGGCATCCCGGCTGTCAGCCACCAGGCGGGCGCATAGCCATTCCTGGGAAAATTCCCCCATCTCCCCGCTCCTCCTTCAGGCGCCGGGGGGGACGCCGCCGGCCCTCGGCCATAGATTTATCCGGGGTTGCCAGGGCAACCAAACCCCTTCAGCCGGGCCGGAGGGGTTTGGTTTAGTGAGGGCTCTTCATCCGGAGAAGGTCTTGTAAGGATTCTTCCCATTGCAACTTATTGGAGTGCCCATTAGATTATTCTAAAAAGCGCTCCATCGGAGAAGACCTGACAAGATTCTTCGGCGGTCGCGAGCCTACGGATGAATGGTGAGCACCGGACAAGGGGCGCTGGTTACCACCTTGTCGGCCACGCTGCCGAAGAAGACCCGCTCCAGGCCCTTGCGGCCGTGGGCGCCCATGATAATCAGATCAATTTTCTCTTTTTTGGCCAGCTCCAGGATCTTGGCGGCCGGATCACCCGTCAGAACCCGGGACTCCAGTTTGGGGAATTTCCGAAAATGTTCCTTGACCGTGGCGGCCATCTTCTTGTTGGCGGCCGCCTCCGCCTGCTCCTGGAAACTCTGGATGTTACTGTGGGGCACGTGAAAGCTGGAAAAGCTCGACAGGTCCTGGGTGATGAACAGGACATAGAGGGTGGCGTCGAACTTGGCCACGAAGGTGGAGACCCAGGGCAATAGGGTATGGTAGTCCTCGGCAAAGTCGAGGGGGAAAAGGATTTTCTCAATTGCCTTCATTAGTTATGCTCCCTTCGGCTATCTTCCCTTGTGATTGTGAATTATAGTGTAAACTAATTGCTGACCCTGATATTGTCAAGTTAAAAACCGGCCGCGCCAGATAATGGCGGGGAGCAGGGAGTGGAAACCCGGCTATCCGGGAAGAGAAAAAATCCCGTCCTCTGCCAAAGTGACAAACCAGACAAAAAATCCTTGCCAAACTGATTTTAGATTATTATATTTCCCAGCGTCTCCCTAGCAAAAAAAGCAAAAAAAGCGGGGGAGGACTGAGATCATCAGGGATTGAGGTGAGCGCCATCGGCGAAATGCGCTTCGGTCGGGACCATGTGTGGGTACGGATGGATGATGAAACCCAGGCCACCATCGGCCTGACGGATTATCTCCAGGAGAAGCTGGGAGAGATTTACGGCATCCGGCTCCCCGAAGAAGGTGAGGAGTTCCTCAAAGATGAGTCCTTTACCAAGGTCGAGGCTAAAAACGGCCGTCGTGACGTAAAGGCGCCGGTCTCCGGTGAGGTCCTCGAAGTCAATTACGAAGTCGTGGAAGAGCCCGAGATCATCAATGAGGACCCCTTGTCGGAAGGCTGGCTGGTCAAGGTGGAGTTGACTTCCAGCCAGGAGTTTGACGAACTCCTAAGCGAAGAGGAATACAAAGACTACTTGAGCGAAGAAGAAGAGGACCTGGAAGAAGACTGAAGTAATAACCGCCTCTCCGGTTTCTTCCTCCATTTCCCTGGATCTTCCCTGAAGCTCCGATCCCCCAGCCGCCTTGGCCGGAAAGTCCGAGGTCTGCACCTAAACTCATGTCCACTACCAAAAGGCAAGCCCAGCCGAAATCCCGGCTGTGGGGCTGGCTGACCTCCATTCGCCTCACCGTCCACCTGCTGCTGATCCTGGCGGCCGTGGCCATCATTGGCGCCGTGCTGCCCCAGGAGCAGCCGACGGAGGTTTATCTTAGCCGCTTCGGGGAGACCTGGGGCCCAGTTATCTGGCGGAGCGGCCTGGCCAACATCTACTTCAGCATCTGGTTCCTGGCTCCCGTTTGCCTCCTGGCCCTGAATATCCTGGCCTGCCTGATCCACGGCCTGCCCCGGGCCTGGCGCCGGTCATTTACGCCCCTCAGCGGCGAGGCAGCCCTCACCCTGCCGCAGCGTGCCAGGCTCCAATGGCCGCGGGGAACGGACCCTCGGGAAGCGGTGGCCGGTATTTGGCGCCGGGAATTGGGCCGCACCCGGCGCCAGGCCCTGCCGGGAAAAGAGGTCTTCTATCATGAAACCGGCCGTTTCCGGCCCCTGGGGCCGTACCTGGTGCACCTGGCCCTGTTGTTCATCCTGGCCGGGGGCCTGATCGGCAAGTTCTGGGGGATCGAAGGCAGTCTGCCCCTGACGCAGGGGGAAACGGCCCAGAGCTTCCTGGTGGGGGGCGCCGAGGTGCCTTTAGATTTTCAGGTGCGCCTGGACCGCTTTCAGGTACAGTTCTATGAGGAAGGCGGCATACCCAAAGAATTTCGCTCGGACCTCACATTTACAAAAAATATAAAAAATCTCCAAGGCGGCCGTGAGCTGCGGGCCACCTGCCGGGTGAACGAACCGGTGAGCTTCGGCGGCTTCACCTTTTACCAGGCCTCCTACGGCACCCAACCCGAGGACCAGGTGCGCTTGCAGGTCATCCAGGGGTCGCGGCGGGAGAGCCTCCAGGCCCCCCTGCACCAGTTGCTGACCCTGCCCGGCGGCGAGGCGCAAATCATGGTCATCAAGGTGGAAGGCAACCTCCAGGGTTATGGACCGGCCGTGCAGCTCGCCTATAAAAGCGGCCCGGAGCATCCCTTAATCTTCTGGGTCCTTAAAGATCATCCGGAGATGCAGGAGCAAATCGGGCCTTACCGGTTTGCCCTGGAATCGGCAAATTTTCAATTTTACTCGGTATTCCAGGTGAATCGGGATCCAGGGGTCCCCTGGGTTTACCTGGGCTTTCTCCTGTTGTTGCCGGGATTTTACCTGGCCTTCTTCCGACCCCACCAGTGTTGGGCGCTGGTCCTGGAAAAATCTCCCCAGGGGGACTGGCAGGGACGCCTCCTGGGGTCGAGTCCCCGGGCCCGGGAGGACTTTGCCCTCCGCCAGACCCGCCTTCTGGAGGAACTCAAGAGGGGAACGCCATCATGAGTCAGTTACTGGGCATGGCGATGTTGATCTATTTGGGGGTGGCCATCATCCTGGTCATGGCCGAGTTGTGGTCCTCCCCCTGGATGCAGCGGGCGGGGCGAGGGTTGCTGTGGGCCGGCCTGGCGCTGCAAAGCGGGGCCCTCATCGGCCGCTGGTACGCCTCTTACCGGATGGCCGCCGGGACCACCCCGCCGCCGGTCTTCCTGGAAAAGCTCCGCCTGGTTATCTTGCAGGCGCCGTTGTCAAATTATTACGATTCCCTGGTATTTTTCTCCTGGTGCCTGCCGGCCATGGGTCTGCTGGCATTCCGCCGCCATTTACAGGGTTGGCTGGGCGCGATCGTCGCGATGCTGGCCTGCCTGCTACTGGCCAAGGCCTCTTTCGGCGGGGTGAATGCCAACATTCAGCCCCTGATGCCGGCCCTGAAGAGCAACTGGCTCCTCATCCACGTGGTCGTTTGCTTTTTGGGCTACGCCGCCTTGACGGTGGCCTTCGGCGCCGCCCTCCTCTACCTGATCCAGGATTATAGTCCCAGGGAGGCCCTGCCGGCCCTGCCGATGTTGGACCGACTCATCTACCGGGCTGCGATCCTGGGGTTTTTCCTGCTCACCTTCGGCATCCTGACGGGAGCCGTGTGGGCCGAAACCGCCTGGGGCAAGTACTGGAGTTGGGACCCCAAGGAGGACGCCTCTTTGGTCACCTGGCTCATTTACGTCGCCATGCTTCACGCCCGCCTGCTGAAGGGCTGGCAGGGCCGCCGCATCGCCTGGCTGGCGGTCCTGGGCTTCCTGGCGGTTATCTTCACCTACTTCGGCGTCAACTACCTGCAAAGCATGCACGCCTACATGACCTGACCTGACCTGATATTCCTTCTCAGGATCAAAAAAAAGGGGCACGCTCAACCGCGCCCCTTAATCGTCCTGAGTCAAACCCAACCGGCGACAGGGAGTCCAAGACTTCAGCGATGCTGCGGCGATTTCGCCCCCAGAGCAACTCCTTATCGGTGAAAAGCGGGATTCACTTTGACGGCACACTGGATGGTTCGCAGAGCAAATCCCCGGAAGTAGCCAGCCGGCCGCATTTGCTGCAGACATACTTGATGTCTTCCAGCTTGCCCTTGCAATAATGCTTGGTGTGAGGGGCCTTCTCTCCGCAAAAGGCGCAGGTCATGGGGTCCATGTTGGGGTTGCACAGGTGTCCCGGCTCCTCGGCCAGGGCGCCGCAGGTCTGACAGGTATAGACTTTTTTTGCCATGTTTGCCTCCCGACGATCTAGTCTTTGTGGAAAAAATAAGGTTCAAAAAGGCGATGTCAATGCGCCGGTCCAAAAAAATTCCCCCGGAGGCGTCAGGGCAGCGGGCTTAGCGGATTGGCCGGGAATTAGGGGCGCCAGCGCTCAGGCCAGCAAGTGAGAGGCTGGCCGTACGGGAATCGAGGCGGGCCCGGGCCCCCAGGGGCAGGGTGTGGTTGTCCGGCTGGTGGCCCAGGGGAAGGCCGGCCAATACCGGCACCTTCAGGGGCTCCAAGGCTGCCGCGAAGACCTCCAGCAGGCCCTCGTGGCTGCCGCAGCCGCTGAAGCCCCCCAGGACCACGCCCTTGACCCCGTCCAGGGCCTCGGCCAGCAGCAGGTGATGGATCATGCGGTCCAGGCGGTAAAGGGCCTCGCGGTGATCTTCCAGGAAGAGGAGATAGCCCCGCAGTTGCGGGGCAAACGGGGTTCCCAGCAGATGGCACAGGGTGGTGAGGTTGCCGCCCGCCAGCGGGCCTTCGGCCACTCCGGGGCAAAGGACGGTCAGATCCGCAAAGGTGGCCGCCCGGGGCCCCGGGGCCGTCAGCCAGTCGAACAGGCTTTGCCGGGCGCCCTCCGTCATCTCCCCCAGTTGGGCCACGGTGGGGCCGTGGAAGGTCACCAGACCCAGGCGGTGGTGCAGGTGCCAGAGGAGATTGGTAAGGTCGCTGAAGCCCACCAGGCGCTTGGGAACCGCCCCCAGGGAAACCGGGTCCAGGTAGGGCAGGAGCTTCAGGGAGCCGTAGCCGCCCCGCACCCCCATGACCGCCTTGATTTCCGGGTCACACCAAAGCTCCTGGAAACGCCGGGCCAACAGCCGGTCGGTCTCCCTTCCCGGGGCCCGGCTGGAGAAGACCTCCGGGCCGCACTTCACCCGAAAGCCCCAATCCCTCAGCACCCGCACCCCGGCCTCCCAGGCCTCCCGGGCCACGCAACTGGCCGGGGCCGCCAGGGCGATGGCCTCCCCGGGCGAGAGCGGCGGCGGCCAATTAAAGCTGGCCGGGGGCCGGGGGCCGCCCCCCTCCCCTCCCCTAACCTGAAAATCGGGCCCCATTCGCTTTCCTTACCACATTTTCCCAATAGTTGCTCATGAGCCGCTGGCTCACCCGTAAATCATGAAAATGTAGCGCCGCCGCCCCCGGCAGCGCGGGAACCGGCTGCCAGAGGGTGAGTATCCCACATACTCAGCAACTTTTCAGGACAGTCGCTCATGAGCCTTCGGCTCACTCCAAAAACATGAAAAGTTTATTGAGGTATGCTACTTTTCTGGTACCAACGATGGCTTGAGGCCGTTTCTCTGTGATGCTGCGAGCTCGCGGCACAGGAGGAACTTTTCCAAGCAGTAATTCATGGGCCTTTGGCCCACCCATAAATTATGAGAAGACCGGTGGGGCGGGCGTCTCGCCCGCCACTGATTCCGCACAGGCGAGACGCCTGTGCCACCAATTCTTCACAACTTTTCAAGGCAGTGTCCGGCAGAGATTTTAGATGGAGGGCGGCGGAGTGAAAATGAATAATCTTGCCGCCACCAAAGGCCAAAAAGGTATTGGTGGGCAGTGCCACCCCTACATTTACATCCAAATTATCCTTAATGTCTTTACCGATTTTTTATATTATAATAACTGGAATAATATGAGTGTCGCCAGTTTTTTAGCTAACCTGGGGCGGCGCCTCCGGTCCCCGGCTGTCGCGGCGCCATTGGTCCTGGCCCTGATTTGGGTCCTGGCGTTGGCCTTTCGCCTCAGCGACCTGGCGGCCCGGGACTTGTGGACCGACGAGGCCTGGGTTGCCCTGGCAGCCTTGAAATCCTCCGCAGCCGCGGCCCTGGCCGCGGGCCATTCCACCCCGCCCTGGTACCTCCTGGGCGTCTGGGCCGCGGCCAGGCTCCTGGGAGGCCAGGAATGGTGCCTGCGGTTTCTGTCCTTCGCCTTCGGGGTCGGCACCCTCCTGACCATCTGGCTGTTGGCCCGCAGACTTACCTCCCGGCCCGCCTCCTTGCTGGCCCTGGCCATGGTGGCCGTCTCCCCCGTAATGGTTTACTACTCCAAGGAGTTGAAGCAGTACAGCGGCGACGCCTTCTTTGCGGTACTGGTGTTTTATCTGGCGGAACGTCTCCGCGCCAGCCACGGCCGTCGCGGCTGGGCCGCCCTGGCCCTGACCGGGGTGCTGGGAATGGGCTTTTCCCATCCCCTGGTCTTCAGCCTGCCGGTGGCAGGGCTCATCCTTTGGCGCAAGCTGCCCGCGGCCCGGACCCGCCTGGCCCTCCTGGGCGGCCTTTGGCTCCTGGCCTTCGGGGCCTATTATTTTCTGTTCTTCCGCCACGACGTGGACCAGGAGTTGGTGTCCTATTGGGTCAAGGGCTATCCCGATCTCTCCGGCCCAGGTCGGTTTTTCCTTTGGCTCGGGCCCGCCCTGTACCGCTACTTCTGCTATTTCCTGGGAGAGTGGGGGATGTTCTGGGGCCCGCCCCTGCTGGTGGCCGGGGCCTACGCCCTGTGGCGCGCCGGCGGCGGCCGGGCGCTGGCTTACTGGGGCCTTCCCATCCTGCTGGCCCTGGGGGCCGCGGCGCTGCACCGCTACCCCTTTATGGGTGACTACGGCGGCAACCGGTTGATGCTGTTCACCGCGCCCCTGCTCTATCTGGTGCTGGCCGCCGGGGCCTGCCTGGTGCTCTCCTACCTGTGGCAAGGGCGGCGCCGCTGGCTGGCCGCGGGGTTGACCGCGGCCCTGATCATCTCACTTAACCCCTGGAAAAACTTCCGGGAAAATCTCCACCCTTCGATGAACCGGGAGGAGATCCGTCCCCTGGTTGCCCGCCTGCAGCAGGAACTTCAGCCCCGGGATGAGGTCTACGTCTACTACTTTGCCCAATGGCCGTTTGCCTATTATTACCACGGGCCCGAGGCGCGCCTCTGCATCGGCAAGTCATGCATCGAGACCGGGCTGAAACCGGAGTCCCAGGGGCAGGCGCCGACGCGGCTCTGGCTCATCGCCTCCCACATTTCCAACCTCCAGGACATGCGGGAATTCGCCGCCAAACTGCTGGGGCCGGCATGGCGGGAAAGCACCTGCTACCAGGCCGAAGCCGCGGTGCTCTTTTGCTTCCAGGGTGCCAAGGAAACCAGGGTGGCGGCTAATCGCCGGCGGGCGGCGCCAGGGCCGCCTGAATCTGCTGCTGCAACTCTCAAGCGAAAGGGCTTATAGATAAATAATCCCCTTGACCCCGGCCTCCAGCCAGCGAGCTATTTCCAGGTTGGACAGGAAGCCCGGAGGCCACCAAGACCGCCACCCCGGCATCCAGGGCCTGAAGTTCCCGAAAAAGTTGGTAGCGATCCACTCCAGGCAATTGTTAATCCAGGATCACCGGGTCCACCCTGCGGGCAATGGACCTTAATCGCTAACCCCCGTCTTTAAGAGTCTCCCACCCGGATACGCAGGTCCCGGACCTGGCCGGGCCCCAGGACCCTGGCCAGTTCCTCGAGGATTCTGGGTTTCAGGAATTGCAGTTCCTGCCCCCAGACGCCGTCCGGCACTTCCACCCAGAGCTCCCGCCGCCGGAAGTCCACCAGGCGGGCGTGTTCCCTAATGGGGGCGGGCGCCGCCCTCTCCCAGACCTGGCGGATGCGCTGGCGCAACTCCAGGCCTTCCCGGTCCCCGGGTGAGAGCAAGTTCTGGAGCACGTCCTTGACGGCCAGCGGCCGGGACAATGGAGGGCGTTTTGCCATATGCCAGTTATTGAGGGGTTAGGGATCAGTTCAAAGGAAAGATTCCGTTTCTAACCCCTAACCCCTAATCCCTAATCCCTAATCCCTAACCTGCCCGCTCTCGGGCCCGGGCGAAGCCGGGGGCGGCGTTTTCGATCACCGTTTCCGGCACACAAAAGGCCAGGCGGAAATGGCCCGGCCGGCCGAAGCCCCGGCCCGGCACCGCCAGGATGTTCTCCTCCTTCAGGAGGGCCACGAAGGCCAGGTCGTCGCCCCCCGGGGCCTTGGGGAAGAGATAGAAGGCCCCTTTGGGTCTGAAAAATTCATAACCGCCCTGCTCCAGCACCTGGCAAAAAATCTCCCGGCGCCGGGCATAGGGTGCGATATCCACCCAAACTTCCGTCAGGGGGGCCACCACTCGCTGCATCAGGGCCGGGGCGTTGACAAATCCCAGGATGCGGTTGGCCAGCACCAGGCCGCCCGCCAGCTCCAGGCGCCCGGGGGTCCGGGGGCTCACCGCCACATAGCCCAGGCGCTCCCCGGCGATGGAGAGATCCTTGGAAAAAGAAGTGGCCAGCAGGGTGTCGTGGTAAGCCGCGAAGACGCTGGGGACCTCAAGTCCATCGTAGACGATGCGGCGGTAAGGCTCATCCGCCACCAGATAGACCGGCCGGCCATGGGCTGCCGCATGCCGCCCCAGCAGTTGACCCAGCTCCAGCAGGGCCGCGGCCTCATAGACCTGGCCGCTGGGATTGTTGGGGGAATTGATCATCACCGCCCGGGTCCCGGGGCTCAAGACCGCGGCCAGGCGGTTCGGGTCCAGTTGGAAGTTCGCATCGGTTTCCGCCACCCGGACCACGCCACCGTGGTTGTCGGCGTAAGATAGATATTCCACGAAATAGGGGGCAAACACGATCACCTCATCCCCGGGGTCCAGGATGGTCTTGAGGATGACGTTGAGGGCCCCGGCGGCGCCGCAGGTGAGGATCAGGTCGCCCTCCCTGAAGTCCAGTTGATGGACCCTGCCCAGGTGGGCGGCCAGGGCCTGGCGGGTCTCCGGCAACCCGGCGTTGGGCATATAGCGGTGGAGACCGGGGCGGGGGTCTTGCGCCGCCGCCACCAGTTCCTCTTTGAACCGGCGGGGCGGCTCCAGGTCGGGATTGCCCAGGGTGAAATCGAAGACCTTATCCGCCCCCAGCCGCGCCTGGAGCTCCCGGCCCTCTTCGAACATCCTCCGGATCCAGGAGGAGCTCTCCATCGCCGACTTGATGCGAGAGGCAATGCTCATGAAGTGCCTGTTTTCTGTTTGCGGTTTGCGGTTTTCTGCTCTTCTCTGCGCTCTCTGCGCCTCTGCGGTGAAAAGATTCACCGCAGAGACGCGAAGGACGCGGAGAAAGTCCGAAAGGCTGTTTTCGGTTTTCGATTTTCGATCCGAAAACCGTCTGTTAAGCCTGTTCTTCCACCTGGTAGCCCGCTTCCTGGAGGGCCTGGAGCACCGCCTTGCCATGTTCCAGGTTCCGGGTCTCCAGATTCAGCTTCACCCGGGTATAGTCCAGGGGCAATTCCCGGGCCAGGCGGTCATGGAACAGGTGGAGGATATTGGCCCCGGTCCGCCCCAGGAGGGTGGTGAGGCGCCCCAGAGACCCGGGATAATCTTCCAAGGCCACCCGCAAGGTCAGGAGGCGGCGTTTCTCCAGAAGGGCCCGGGTCAGCACCCGCTCCAGCAGGGGGATGTCGATATTGCCGCCGCTCACCAGCAGGACCACCCGCCGGCCCAGGGGGCGGGAGGCCAGTTGCCCCAAGAAGGCCGCGGTGGCCACGGCCCCGGCCCCTTCGGCCAGCACCTTTTTGCTTTCCAATAGCAGCAGCAAGGCCTGGGCGATTTCCTGCTCCTCTACCAATACCAGGTCTTTCAGGTACTTGGCGAGCAAGGGATAGGGCCGGCTGCCGGTGAGGGGCACCCGGATGCCATCGGCCAGGGTGGGCAGGGCCGGCACCGCCGTCGGGGCCCCGTGCAGGAAAGCCACCGCCAGGGAAGGCACCCGCACGGTCTGCGCCCCGATGATCCGGACCCCCGGTCGGGATTCGCTCAATGCCAGGGCGGCGCCCGCCGCCAGGCCGCCGCCCCCCACCGGCAGCACCACGGTGTCCACCTCCGGCAGGTCCTCCAGGATCTCCAGCCCCAGGGTCCCCTGGCCGGCCATCACTTCCGGGTCGTCATAGGGATGGATGAGGCTATAACCCGCGGCCTCCATGGCCCTGGCCTTCTCCAGGGACTGGGAGATGTCCTGGCCGGACAGGATGACCTGGGCCCCGTATCCCTGGGTGGCCATCTGTTTGGAGATGGAGGCCCCCTGGGGCATGACGATGGTGGCCGGGATTCCCAGATGGGCCGCCGCGAAGGCCACCCCCTGGCCATGGTTGCCCGCGGAGGCGGCCACCACCCTCCCACCTCCTTCGCCCCGCTCCTTCAGGAGGGAGAGGCGGTTCAATGCCCCCCGCAGCTTGAAGGAGCCGGTGGCCTGGAGATTCTCCAGCTTGAGATAGACCTCCCGGCCGCTTACCCGGCTCAAGGTGTGAGAATAGATCAGCGGGGTGCGCAGCACCACCCCTTTAATCCGCTCTCTGGCTGCCTTGATGTCTCGGAGGGTCATCATCACCTGCTGATCGCTTATCCCCATGCCTCTCCGCCTGTATCACCAAATTTAAGGGCGGCCTCCGTTCGAGGCCGCTCGAGTTGCTCAAAGGTTATTTGCTGAATTTGACTGAATTGATGATCCCCTGGAGCTCGGTCCGGGAAGCATTGAATTGTTCCGGAGAAGTGGAGACGTTGAAATTGTAATAGTAATTTTGTCCGTCGTAGCACTGCCAGATGATGCGCTGGTGGGAACCGCCCCCGCCGGTTGGGGATTCAACGGTCTCCCAGCCGATGACGATTGGGTTGGGACCGGGAGGATCATCCCGGCGCTTGGCGGACAGGAGTTTATTAATGGTCACCTCTTCCTTGGCGGTCTTCAGAGAGGCGTCCACCGAGGCCTTGGCGGGAAAGCTGGGAACCATCTGGGTGATGTGGATAGCCAAGGCCGAGCGGGTGCCCGGCTTGCCCACGCTGATATCATTGGCATTGGGATCTTTTACCGGTTCCCAACCGGCCGGCAGGGTGAAGGAAAATTTCCGCACCGTATTTTTGTAGGCCACCGGTGCCTGGTTTACCGGCCCGGTCTGGGCCAGATTGGGGATGCCACTGGCTTCCTCCTTTTTGGCCGGCTCCTGGGTCTGTTTAGCCCCTTTGGCCGCGTCTATGCCGCTTTGGATGGCGCCCCATTGCGCCCATACGGGCGGCAGCAACCACAAACCCATTAATGTCAAAATGCCTAAAGTCCACATTACCTTACGCATAGTGGTCCTCCTTTAGTAATAATGTTAATAATAACAGAGTGTTAACATTAAATAGGTTATACGTAAGGATTACTCCTGAAATCATCTAGCAGATAGCCCCATGAAATTTTAGAGTGAAAATGTGGAGCACCTCGGTTGTCAAGGATGGCTTCATTATAATCTACAGATAATAATATCAAATTTATCCATCGTTCATTTTAATTATTATAAAGATCCACTTTTTCCATTATTGGCCCTTCTTTGACATTAATGCGCCAATCCTTCTTTGCTTCATATATTTCCGCGTCGAAATGATAAATGTGGTTTGCCTTTGTCTCTAAAGTGATTGTCTTTAGTTTTCCAGCAACTCCTTTTACAACATAACCACTTACATACCGATGAGGCAACTCTACATACCAACTACACCCCACAGTATGCATTCCGGGCAACACTTCTACCCAGGATTTATTTATCTTCACCTTCTTTCCATCAACTGAAACAATTTTTACCCGAACTTCATGAACAGCCATATTATCTTCAAATAAAGATGATCCTTCATACAAAATAGCTTTTTTTTCCTGGGGCAACGGCGGGCCTGGATACATCCTTTCAGGAACAAGATGGTTATTGGAAATACAAGAAGCCCCCATGAATAATATTAACAGCAAACCTGCCACAGCTCGAGCCGTCATTTTCTGCATTGCCCACCTCCCTTCTTGCTTTGGGGTGGAAAAAATGAGGTTAAGTGGCCTGGGCCTTGCGCCAACCCGCGGCCTTGAGGCCGGCCACATGCGCGGTCCACTCGGCTTTCAGGGACTTGAGGTACAGGTTCAGGTCCTGCTCAATGAGAGGCGCCAGGCGCCGGTGCAGCTCGGCGTTCACTTCGTGGTCCCCGGGGGCCAGGCCCTGCCAGCTCAGATAACCTTCGTCAAAAAGATATTCCGGGGTGGCCCGCTTCAGGTGGCCGCGCCTGTCGAAATAAGCCTGGGCCCGCTCCAGGTCATACTCCAGAACCCAGCCGCAGTCCTCCAGCATGTTGGCCTTATCCCCAGTGGCCGGCGGGCGGCAGTGGGGGCAGTAAAGGTGCAGGAGAATCTCCGGGGGCAGTATATTGTCCCGGAAGCTGAGAAACACGGAATTTTGACCGCATTCGCAAAAACGGCGCTGGTTCATGCACATGGCCTGATCTCCTCGTGAGCCGTCGAAGCCATTGCCATGGTCCGTTCTAGTTACTATTTTTCGGCTATAATGACAATACCTTAAAAGTGCGGGGGCGCGGGTCATGGAAGGAATGGCGGCATTGCTAACCAGGTTCAAAGGCCGCTTCGCCAGGGAATTGGGCCTGGAAGTCTCCTCCGGCCCCGAGGCGCGGCAGCAGTGGTTTCTGGCGGCCATCTTCTACGGAGCCCGCATCTCCGGCCTCCTGGCCGCCCGTACCTTCCGCGTCTTCGCGGCGGCCGGAGTCACCTCACCCGAAGCCGTTCTGGCCCGGGGCTGGGACGGACTGGTAGCCCTCCTGGACCAGGGCGGCTATACCCGCTATGACTTCAAGACGGCCACCAAGCTGCTCCAGGTAATGACATCTTTGCAAGAGCGCTATCAAGGCTCCCTGGAGCGCCTGCACGAGGTGGCGGCGGACCCTGCGGACCTGGAGCGGCGGATCATGGAACTGGCCCCGGGGATCGGCCCCGCCACGGTCAACATCTTTTTACGGGAACTGCGGGGAGTCTGGGTCAAGGCGGCGCCGCCCCTGAGCCCTTTGGCCCAGGCCGCCGCCGCAGAATCGGGGCTGGCGCCCCGGGGGCTCAGCCCCCGGGAAGCCTTGGAGGAGCTTGGCCGCCACTGGCAGGCCCAGGCGCTGCCCGGCCATGACTTCGCCGACCTGGAAGCCGCCCTGGTGCGCCTGGGTCTGCAACTGCGCCGGGGAAGCCGAAAAAATGTAGAGGCCGGGGGTAAGGGCAGGGTGAGGGGGGTATGAAATGTCTTGTAGGGGCGCACCCATGTGTGCGCCCCATACGAAATGGTGGGCAGTAGGGGCGGGGTTTAAACCCGCCCCTACAGGGCGGACACATAGGTCCGCCCCTACGAAAAACAATGCGAAGCCACCCCTCACCCTATCCCTGACAAAAAACTCCCCTCGCAGGTGAGAGGGGATTTGGTTGCATCGATATAATTTATTGACATCGTTGAAATTACCTTGGTCTAGGGTTTAAGTGTGAGATAGTTTGGATAGGGCGGCCTGTGGCCGCCATTAATTCCTTTCTACCTTGGTGTCCTGGTGGTGAGGTTTTACTCGAAACTCAAAACTCGAAATTCAAAACTCAGAGGAACCCCATGCCAAACTGCATCTTCTGCCGGATCGCCTCCGGCCAGGCCCCGGCGGCGCGGCTCCTGGAGACCCCCGGGGTCCTGGCCTTCCTCGATATGGCCCCGGTGCACTATGGCCACACCCTGGTCATTCCCAAGGAGCATTATCCCAGCCTGCTGGAGCTGCCCGACGACCTCTGGAGGGAGATGGGGTTGGTGAGCCGCCGGGTGGCCCGGGCCCTGGGGACCACCCTTTATGCCCAGGGCTTCAATATCAGCATGAATAATTTCGAAGCCGCCGGCCAGGCGGTCATGCACGCCCACCTCCACGTCATCCCCCGCTATTTCCGGGACGGCCTGCAACTCTTTCCCCAAATGAGCTACCGGCCCGGGGATCTGAAAAAGACGGCGGCCCAGTTGCGCCAGTCACTGGCGGGAGGTTGACAGGAGTTCAAGGTTCAAGGTTCAAAGTTCAAGCCCAGTTGCGCCAGGCATTGGTGGGAGGGTGAAAACGCGGTTTGGTTAACCGCGCGGCACTAATTACATAATTTCATAATTATAGTAACGTTTTCAAAAACCCCCCTCACCCCAGCCCTCTCCCCCCGCAAGCGGGGGGAGAGGGAACAAAAAGCCGGTTTCCCCAGGTTTACTGAGAGCGTCAATGGGATTGTATCTTTATCCCCTCTCCCCCTCGAGGGGGAGAGGGTTAGGGTGAGGGGGAAATAAGCGCTTTCCATCTCCTTAATAATACTTTATTGAATTTTTGAAATTGAGAACCAAGCCAGGCGACCTATGGAAATAACCTGGAGAACAGCCGCCCGCGGCGGTTCTGGTAAGCAATCAGGGCCGCGGCCGAGAATCATAGGGCGGCCAGGGCGATGCTCTAAAACAACGCAGGCTAAGCCCGGGGCAGATTTTCCCGGATTTCAGGTCAGCTCGCCCCGCCTGGCTTCGGCCCAGAGGCTTTCCCGCAGAGAATCGGACTTTTCGGAGATGGGAATTTCTTGACCGTCGATGGAGGCCACCGGCATCAGGCCCAGGAGGGCGTTGGCCAGCCAGACGCCCTCGGCCTGGCGCAACCGGGACGGGTCGGTGGGGATCGCTTCCAGAGACAGACCCTGGCGGGCCAGGGCCCGAGCCAGAGCCGCCAGGGTGACCCCAGGCAAGGCGCTGGCCGCCGCCGGGGTGCCATGGACCCCGCGGCTGAGATAGACCAGGCTGGTGGCGGCGCCTTCGGACACCAGGCCGTCGGCCTCCAGGATGAGGGCCTCCCTGGCCCCCCGTTCCAGGGCGTACTGCCGGGCCGCCAGGTAAAAAAGATAATTTAGGCTCTTGTGGCGACCGAGGAAGGTGGTGCGCCGCTCCGGAAAGGTGACCACCGCCCAGCCGGCGGCGTACTCCGCCGGCGGCGGCGGTTCATAGGGCTGGGCCCAGATCACCAAAGTGGGGCGGCTCGCCGCCGGCAAACCCAGCCCCGCCACCGCACCTCGGCTAAGCAAGATCTTCACCCGGGCCACACCCCGGTCCAGACCGTTCACCGTCAGCAGCCTTTTGAGGTGCGCCTCCCAGGGCAGGCCCCCGGGAAAGGGCAGGCGGAAGGCCTTGGCCGAAGCCTCCAGACGGGTCAAATGTTCTCCGAGAAAATATAATCTCCGGCCTCGGCCCGGATGGTTTCAAAAAGGCCGTCCCCGTATTGAAAGCCCCGGTCATTAACCGACACCCGGGCCTGGTCCAGGGGAATTAGGTCATCATTGAGCCAGACAAATTCAGGTTTGTCCATCCCCTACCTCTTACTCCAAATCCTGCTCAATCAGCCGGAACAGGGTGCGCCCCTTGTGGAGGGTCTCTTCATATTCATCCTGCTCCCGGGAGTCGTACACCACCCCGCCGCCCAGGGCAAAATGAGCCTTGCCGCCGGCGATGATGGCGGTGCGAATGGCCACGTTAAGGTCCAGGTTGCGGTGCAGCCCCAGGTAGCCGATGGCCCCGCAGTAGACCTGGCGCACCTGGGGCTCCAGCTCGTCGATGATCTCCATGGCCCGGATCTTGGGGCAGCCGGTGATGGAGCCGCCGGGGAAGGTGGCCCGCAAGATGTCGGCAGCTCCGACGCCGGGCCGCACCTGGCCGGTGATGATGGACACCAGATGATAGACGTTCTGGTAGGCCTCCAGGCGCTTGTGCTCGGCCACCCGAACGGTGCGGGGCTCGCAGACCTTGCCCAGGTCGTTGCGCAGCAGGTCGACAATCATGGAGAGCTCGGCGTCATCCTTGGGGCTATCCTTCAGTTCCCGGCGCAGGGCTGCGTCTTCCTCGGCAGTAGCGCCCCGGGGGCGGGTCCCCTTGATGGGCCGGGTCTCCAGGTAATCCCCCCGGCGGCAGAGGAAGCGCTCCATGGAAGTGGAGAGCACCCGGAAATCGCCGCAGTTGAGGAAGGCGTAGAAAGGCGCCGGATTGAGCTGAAAAAGCCGCCGGAAGAGGGTGTAGGCCTCCCCGGCAAAGGGAAAGGAGAAGCGCTGGGCCAGGTTTACCTGGTAAACGTCTCCCTGGCGGATATAGTCCCGGATGCGCCTGATGGCCGCCAGGTAAGCCTCCCGGGTAAAGTTGCTGGTGAGCGTCCCCACCTGGTAAGGTCCCAAGGGCTCGGCCACTCCCCCCCAGGGAATGGCCTCATTTGCCCCCCCGGAACGCCGTCCCCGGGCGTCTTCGTGGATTACCCGGACTTCCCGGAATTGGCCGCCCCGGCGGTCGTGCACCACCAGACGGCGGGGGAAGGCCATCACCAGGTCCGGAAGATTCAGATCATCCGCCGCGGTTTGGGGCAGTATCTCCAAATGGTTTTTCAGGTCGTAGGCCAGAAACCCCAGGCCCCCGGCGGCCAAGGGGTTAAGGGGCGTCTCCCCCGGCAGCTCCAGGGTAGCCAGGGCGTCTTCCAGGACGGTGAAGGGGTTGCCCTGGCACACCTGACTGGAGCCTTGCCGCGTCAAACTGACCTGAGCCCCCTTGGCCTGCAACACCAGGAAGGGGTCCCAGCCCATGAGGGAATAGCCGGCACAGTCCAGTTCGCCGCCGCTCAAGAGCAGCATGGCATAGGGGCGCCGGCGGATGGCGCCGAAGAGGTCCGCCAGGTCCTGTACCCCCGGCGGAGGCGCAAAAGGCCGCACCTCAATATCGACAATTCTGCCGAACCTGGCATTGAGGGAGAGGCCGGGGGAAATCACTTCCCCCGCCCTCTCCTCAAGCTTTCCTGTCCAGCCCCTGGATGGGGTTGGGGAAGGGGGCTGCGGGAAGGTTTTGGTATTTTTTGCATTTCTGGTGTTTTTGGTATTTTTGGTAAGGGCAGGGACCGTCGGCCTCCGCCGCTTTCCAAAAACTCCCCCAAACAACTATCCTGCCCCTCCCGCAAAAAATTCGCCGCCAGTTGCCGGCCGTAACCGGTGAGGAAGGACTCCGGGTGGAACTGGACCCCGTGCAGGGGATAGCGCCGGTGGCTCAGGCCCATGATCACTCCATCTTCACTGCGGGCGGTGACCTCCAGGTCCGGGGTGACGGAGGCCGCCATCAGAGAATGGTAGCGGGCCACGGCAAACGGCGACGGCAGGCCGGCAAACAGGCCCCGACCCTGGTGGAAGACCTGGGAGGTCTTGCCGTGCACCGGCGCCGGGGCCCGGACCGTGGCGCCGCCGAAGACCTCGTTGATGGCCTGATGGCCCAGGCAGACCCCCAGGATGGGCAGGCGCCGATGGAAATGGGCGATCGCCGCCTTGCTGATCCCGGCCTGGGCTGGGGCCTTGGGGCCGGGGGAGATGCAGAGCCAGGCGGGTTTGAGGGCCTCGATCTCCGCCAGGGTCACCGCGTCATGGCGGAAGACCAGGACCTCCAGGTTAAACTCATAGAAGAGCTGCACCAGGTTGTAAGTGAAAGAATCGTAATTATCGATCATCACCAGGCGCATCTTCCACCATCCATAAAAAAAAGCCGCCCCAGGAGTCTGGGTGGCTTTGGCCTGAACATAACTCTCAGCTTTTATATATGGAGATTAACCGGCGATGTCAATGGTTTTCTCGGCCTGCTCAGGACCCGGAGTGGACCCGCAGGCGGATGAAATAGAGGGTGCCGAAGGCGCTGGCATCCAGGCGGTGCTGCCGGAGGTCGTAATGCGAAAGATAGCCGGCGTCGTAGTCATCCCCTTCCGCCAGACTCATGGCCCGGTCCATATCGCCGTCAGTGGCCATAACCAGGGCCTGGAGGAAGACGGCGCCGCCGTTGCGGGCCGTGGGATCGTGGGCGAACACCGCCCCGCAGTCGCAGAATCCCCCGGCAAAATCGTACCACTGACCCTCCTGCAACTGCACCGGGCGCAGCACCTCAACGCCGCAAAAAGGGCAGCGCACCTGGCGGGTGTGATCTGTAAACAGCTTCGGCATGAAAAAACCTCGCAAAGCATTGCTGGGCCGGGCTCACCTCGGAGCACCGCCGCCGCCGGAGAAAATTGCCGTTGGTGGGGCGGGCCTCCGGTGGGGCGGGCCTCCGTGCCCGCCAGTTATGGCAGGCAGAGACGCCTGCCCCACCGTGCCGCCGCACTAACCTCCGAAATCCCGGTTCAGTTCCATTATCCACCATTTTTCCGTTTTCGGCAATTATCTCCACTTCTATTGACACCGCGGCTCCTTAGCCTTAAATTATTCTTCAGCACGCAGTCAAAGGAGAGGAAGCCATGGCTGACAAGTCCATATCCTTTTCGGACCAGGAGCAGATGAAGCTCGAGGCCATCGTCATCGACAAAGACGGGGAAGAGGCCTTGCGCTACCTGGCGCAACTGGAGGACCGGTTAAATCCGCATTACGGCCACGCCTGCGGGCCGAAGGCGGCGGAAGACCTCCCGGGGCGCGGCTGATAACCCCCTTTTTTTTTGACGAGAAAAGCGACGGCTAAAGGGGCTGGACCGGCCCCTGGGCACCCGCCGCGACACCGGCCCCCCCTGAAAAACCGCCATCCGGGGAGGGCTCACTGGGCAGATGAGGACATTATGGCAGACAAAGAGATCGTCTTTTCGGATCAGGAGCAGCAGCAGATAAAGGCCATAGTCATTGACAAGGACAAAGGCGAGGCCATCCGTTATTTAGCCGGCCTGATCGACCGCATCAAGGGGCATGCCGGCCATGCTTGCGGCTTCAAGCCGGCCAAGGGGTAAAGAAGGCGATAATCGCTCCTGACGGCGAGATGGACCGGTTGGCCCTGGTATCCGACACCCACGCCTACCGGGCCGGCCTGCCCCCCTTGTTCGCCTTTCTCCGGCGCCAGGGCCTGCGTCACCTGGCCTGCCTGGGGGACTGCCAGCCGAAGCCTTTCCGGGATTGGCTGTCCATGGACCCCGGCCACCGCCTTTATTGGGTCTATGACGTCTTTGGCCCCCAGTTGCCGGGAGCCACCGCCTGCGGGGTGGTCTTGGAATTGGAGGCCAGGGTCTTTCTGGCCCATACCCGGGCTCTGATCTGGACCCATTACGATGAGCGCATCCGGGCTTACAGCCGCGGGGCCCACACCTGCCGCCCGCCCCTGCTGGCCTGCCATGGGCATACCCACGTGCCTTGCGTCACCCGCTTTACCCCACCCTTCAGCCGTCTGCTTTACATCAATGACACCATCCGGCCCGCGGAGTTCCAGCCGCGCCAGGCCTGCCTGAGCCTGCAGCCGGACACCGTTTACCTCATAGTCCCCGGGGCCTTCACCCTGGAGGAGAGGCGTCATCCCACCTTCAGTTTCGCGGTGCTGGACCTCCTTACCTCACGGCTGGCCATGGTTTCCCTGCGGGACCTGGCCGCCCTGGATTCCTTGCAGCTGTTCCCCCCGGAGTAAGTCTTCGGTTTCCGTGCGTCCTGGCGCCTTGGGAGGAAAGTTTCTCTAACTTATTACAACTCCTGGGTAAAATATTCGCGACGCTTCGCGCCAGGCGGGAGCAAAATAATTTGAGATGAGATTAGACGCAGGGACGCCGGGGATAACCGGCATTAGCGGATCGAATACAGAATATCGGGAATCAGGTACACCTTTCCGGCCCGCAGTTCCTCGGCTACCAGGGCGTCGGTGGGAAAGGCCAGGGGCTGGGGCGGCTGGGCCACTGGAAAAAAGGCCACTTCGGTGAGATCGTCTCCGGCCCTCAAGTCCCCTCCCACCACGCGGCCGGCAAACCAGAGGCCCACGGTGAGGCGCTCCGGGTCGTGGAAATTGGAGTGGACCGCCAGCAGTTCCCCCACTTCCACCGCCAGGCCCGTCTCCTCCTGGAACTCCCGGGCCGCGGCCTCCCTGACCTCTTCCCCCCACTCCAGGTAACCGCAGGGGAGACACCAGGCCCCCGGTGATGGCCCCCCGGCCCGGCGCCCCCATAAAATCTGCTCCCCCCGGCGCACCACCACCGCCACCCCCACCGCGGGGTTGACGTACAAAACCCGGCGGCAGTCCCGGCAGGCCAGGCGGTCCCGCCCCCCCAGGGGACGCCTCTCCAATGGCCCGCCGCAGCAGGGGCAGAAGCGGAATGAGGGTGGATTGCAGGACATGTTAGTTTCGAGTTTCGAGTTTTGAGTTTTGAGTTTTGGTGGTTAATTGATTTGTGGAGCCCTCGAATACCCCTTCTGTTTTTCTTTTAAACCGAAAACCGAAAACTGGAAACCGAAAACTGTCTTTTAAGGTTGAAAGTGCAGGCAAATTCATTTAAAAAAATCGAGGTTCCACTTTTTTCGGAGAAGTCCCGTGTCCAGCCCCAGGCTCATGGCCATCCGCAATATCGGCATCATCGCCCACATCGACGCGGGGAAGACTACTCTCACGGAGCGCATCCTTTATTACACCGGCCGCACCCACAAGATGGGGGAGGTGCATAACGGCGCCGCGGTCATGGACTGGATGCCCGAAGAGCAGGAACGCGGCATCACCATCACCGCGGCGGTGACCACCTGCCAGTGGAAGGGCTGCGTCATCAATATCATCGACACCCCGGGACACGTGGACTTCACCATTGAAGTGGAGCGCTCCCTCCGGGTTCTGGACGGCGCCATCGGGGTCTTCGACGCGGTGAGCGGGGTGGAGCCCCAGTCGGAAACCGTCTGGCACCAGGCCGACAGATATCGGGTGCCGAAGTTGGCCTTCATCAACAAGATGGACCGCCTGGGCGCCAACTTCTGGGCCGCAGTGGCCTCCATGAAGGAGAAACTGGGGGCCCATCCCCTGGTGCTCACCATCCCCTGGGGCGAAGAGGACCAGTTCCAGGGGGTCATCGATCTTTTGGCCATGAAGGCCCTGAAATGGCGGCAGGAAACCCTGGGGGTGGCCTTCGCGGAACTGGAGATCCCCCCGGACCAGGAGGCCGGCGCCGCCGCGGCCCGGGAAGCCCTGGTGGAGGCCCTGGCTGAGGTGGACGACGAAGTGATGGAGGCCTATCTGGCAGAACGCCGGCTGCCCCCGGAGGAGATCAAGGCCGGGGTGCACCGCGCCACCCTGGCCCTCAAGGGGGTGCCCACCTACTGCGGCTCCGCCCTGCGCAACAAAGGGGTCCAACCCCTGCTGGACGGCATCAAGGATTTCCTGCCCAATCCCATGGAAGTGCCTGCCATCCTGGGGCAACACCCCAAAACCGGGGCATCCGAACCGCGGCCGGCCCGGGACGACGCCCCCCTGGCCGCCCTGGCCTTCAAGATCATGGTGGACCAAAACCAGCGCCTCACCTATGTGCGCCTCTATTCCGGCACCCTGAAGGTGGGCCAGGAGGTCTTTAACCCGGTCAAAGGCGTCTCCGAAAAGGTGGCCCGCATCCTGCGGATGCACGCCAACAAGCGAGAACCCCTGGAGGAGGCCCACGCCGGCAGCATCGTCGCCCTCCTGGGCCTGAAGGCCACCACCACCGGAGACACCCTGTGCAGCCGGGACCGCCCCATCGTCCTGGAGCCCATCTCCTCCTACCTGCCGGTAATTTCCCTGGCCATCGAACCGCTGACCCCGGACGATCAGGAGAAGCTGGAACAAGCCCTGGCCCGGGTGTCCGAAGAGGATCCCAGCCTGCGCATCCATACCGATGAAGACACCGGCCAGACCCTGCTCTCCGGCATGGGAGAACTGCACCTGGAGGTGATTATCCACCGCCTGCAGAGGGAGTTCCACGCCCAGGTTCGGGCCGGCCGCCCCCAGGTGGTCTATCGGGAAACCATCGCCCTGGCAGCCGAAGAGTCCGGGACCTTCGACCGGGAATTGGCAGGCAAACACCACTTCGCCGAAGTGCGTCTGAGCCTCTCCCCCCGGCCCCGGGGCTCAGGCAATTCCTTCGTCTCCCTGCTGGCCGCGGAACACCCGGCCCAGGGCTTTGTTACGGTCATTGGCCGGGCGGTGCAGGAAGCCCTGGAAGGGGGGGTGGTCTACGGCCACCCCGGGGTGGATGTGGCCGTGGCCCTGACCGGGGCCGCGGTCAAAGAGGGCCTGGCCTCGGAGATGGCCTTCCGCATCGCCGCCATGGCCGCCCTGAGGCAAGGGTTTAATCAGGCCCAGCCCCAACTGTTGGAACCCATTATGAAGGTGGAGATCATCACCCCGGAAGAGTTCACCGGGGAGGTCATGGGAGACTTCGCGGCCCGCAAGGGCAAGGTGGAACAGCTCCTCGCCAAGGGGCCGGTGCGCCTCATCACCGGCGCCGCCCCCCTGGCGGAGATGTTCGGCTATGCTACCGCCTTGCGCTCCCTGACCCAGGGGCGGGGCACCTTTACCCTGCAGTTCGACCACTACGGCTCCGTGGAACGGCGGGAGGAGAAGTGAGGGAGCAGTGAGCAAGGGTCGGGGTGGGGGTGATTGTGCTTTTTCTGGTTCCCAAGCTCCTGCTTGGGAACCCATTTTAATGCAAAGCTCCTGCTTTGCTCAAAAGCCGGCTCATCCTGAGGGCATGCTGGTTCTCGCCAGGCGGAGTTTGGCGCCAAGGGTGCGTTCCCAAGCCGGAGCTTGGGAACGAGAGAAGAATTGGTGGCACAGGCGTCTCGCCTGTGCGGACTGAGTGGCGGGCGAGACGCCCGCCCCACAGGTCTTTTTTCTGGTTCCCAAGCTCCTGCTTGGGAACCCATTTTAATGCAAAGCTCCTGCTTTGCTCAAAAGCCGGCTCATCCTGAGGGCATGCTGGTTCTCGCCAGGCGGAGTTTGGCGCCAAGGGGGACCGGCAGCTAGCGGCTGGTGATTAGTGCCGGCTTCGCAGGGAGAATTGCAGGGTGACGTGGCGCACGGGCCTTCCAGACTGTGAATCGGGTCGCCCGTGTAGGGTGGGCACTGCCCACCAAATTATGGCCCGTATAGGTCGGCCTGGGGTCGCCGATTATCGATTTTTTTTATAAATTGGAGCGCCATCGCACCCGGTTAAGGAGACAAAAATGGGCGTAGAACAGACCTTATCCCTGATCAAACCCGACGGCGTGGCCCGGGGATTGATCGGCGAAGTCATCGGCCGCCTGGAGAAACGCGGCCTCAAGATCAAGGCCTTGAAGATGGTGCAGCTCAGCAAGGCCCAGGCCCTGAATTTTTACCAGGTCCATAAAGAGCGGCCCTTTTACCAGAGCCTCACCACCTTCATGAGTTCCGGCCCCATCGTGGCCCTGATCCTGGAGGGGGACCATGCCGTGCAGGTGTACCGGGAGCTGATGGGTGCCACCGACTACCGCCAGGCCGCCCCCGGCACCATCCGGGCCGACTTTGCCCGGGAGATCGAGGCCAATATCGTCCACGGCTCCGACAGCCCGGAGAGCGCGGCCGGCGAAATCGCCTTCTTCTTCAGCGCCCTGGAGCTGGTTTAGTATTGTGTTTCGGGAATTTTTGGAGTTTTTATTTTACAAAAGAAAAAGGCAGGCTTCAGATCTTCCCCTCTTGTTTTACGTTTTTGACTTACTACGCTTCTGGAATCAGCAGGCGCTTCAGTTCTTCCGTCTCATATACAACTTCTTTGCCGACCAGCCGCACCTGTCCGTGCGCTACATAGTTGAGAACACGGGGTTGCCATTCCTGTTCAGCACGATTCACCTTCGCAGCCAATGTCTCCGGTGTATCGCCCGGCTCAAGGGGAACAGGTAGCGCGAAAAGTATCGGGCCGCGGTCATAGATCGCATCGACAAAATGCATGGTGACCGCGCTGTGGGTAATTTCCCCGCGGTGATAAGCTGCCATAACCGCTTCGTGAACATAGTGTCCGTAAAGTTTCGGCCCGCCAAATCGCGGCAAAGGACCAGGATGGATATTAATCGTACGCGCCGGGTCAAGGCCTGCTACTAGTTTCAGCCAGCCGGAGAGCATGACATAATCAGCGTTGAAATACTTTACAAAGTTTTGGTAGCCCCTGGCAAGATAGGGACCAACCCAGTATTCGCAATGTATCCCGAGAGCTTTTGCCTTATGCCAAACGCCGCCTTCAAAATGATTAGTGATAACCGCACAAATCGAGGCGTCCAAAATTGGCGGCCTGGTCCGGGCAGCTCTTGCCATCGTCTCAAATCCGGACCCGCCACCGGTTTTTGTCCCGGAAGCAAAAACAAGAATATTTGGATTAGTTTTTTTCATAAGGCCATCCCCTTTTTGCCTGAAAAGAATTTCCGCATCATCTGTTTTTACTTTTCAATCCTCAGACAGTATCCGAAATTATGCGGCAGGCTTGGCCGCCGCAGTCCAAAAAAGGTTTGGTGAGCATTCTCAACGAGCCTAGCCCTGACAAATTTCCTTTTTTTTAGCCGAATTGTCAAACGGCGGCGATGATAGCATGAATTTCAATGAATTTGTCAACCATCAGGAGGATATGGATTTCTTTCATAGATTTTTGCATACCTGCCCCTCAAACCCTGCACTGCGCCTGCCAAAATTTTCCCAGGTCGCGCCGGTTTATCAGGTCGTCAGGGTTAACTAAAAAAGGGGTGGGGATACAGAGGTCTAAAAAGATATTAGGCTTCAAAACATTTTTCAAAGGGACGGTGAACATGAAAGGCAAATTCAATCTCGGGTTCATAGCGCTCTGGATAATTTTGGGAGCGTTGTTCTTGCTGACATCTCCGCATCCGTCCCCAGCCAAAGAAGGTGTCTGGGAGCGCCTGAAGGAAAAGATAAAAATAACCAAGGAATTACATGACTTAAAACTTGCGCCGGATAAAGAAGCGGCAGTGCTGGCCTTGGAGCAAAAGTATGGCAAAGAGCGCCAAGATCTCATGGCTGCCTTGAAAAAATATCGCCAAGATTTAAAAGCCGCCTTAGCTGCGGCCACCCCGGATGAGGCGAAGATTCAAGACCTGGTAAGGGCTACCAACGCCGCTCAGGATAAACTCTTAACCTCTTTGAAAATGGAACGGGACGAGGCTATGGCCCTGATGACCCCGGTTCAGCAAGGGCGGTTTATTATGCTCCTGGGTAATTGGTTAGAGAAGATGCAGAGCACTAACAAGGATCATAAGGCTCCGTGAAGGTGTTCGGCATGTGGGGACGCAAGGGCCTGATAATTGCCGGTTTTTTTGGTCTGCTGCTCGTGGGAGCCGTCACGCTGGCCCTTTGGGGGTACGGGCGCGATCCGCTCTTGTCGCTGGCCCCGCCAGAACATGGGTTAAAGGCAGAGCGGACGACTCTTCCTGCGCCGGATCACCGTCTTTTTGAGCACCTCACGCTCCACGGGAAACTGCTTGGCGATATCGTCTTCAACCTCAGCCTGCCCGATCCGCTTCCCCCTAAAAAACTGCCGGTCGTTCTGGTTCTAGGCGGCCTGGTCACGGGTGCAGACAGCATCCGTTACCTAAAGGACGCCGGAGATAACGCCATCGTTAGCTACGCCTGGCCGGTACCGGTTCGCCTTCATGGCGTCAGCGCCTTTATGCTGCAAGCGCCCGGTCTCTACCACCGCGTCATGACGATCCCAGGACAGGTGGCCTCAGTCCTGCATTGGCTGATTAACCAGCCTTGGGCCGATGCGGAGCGCCTCAGCCTGCTTGGCTTTTCCCAGGGTGCCCTGGCCGTGCCTTGCGTGCAGGACATCGCCGCGCATGATGGCACCCGGGTCGGCTGGACTATCATCGCCTATGGCGGTGCGCCTCTTGGCGCGCTCCTGGCCGCCAACCCGAGTATGAAACCGGCCTGGCTGGGCAAAGCCCTGGCGCCCTGGGTGGATCTGGTGTTCCATTCCCTGGAACCGACCGTCCATCTGCCGCGTTTATCCGGCAAATTTCTGGTCCTGGAAGGGCGGGACGACAGCCTGATCCCGGAAGCAGCTCGCAACCTCTTGCGAGAGGCGGTTCCGGAGCCGAAAACCGTCATCACTTTTGAGGGCAATCACATGGGTGTAGGGCCTGACAAGATGGCTCTGCTCCAGAAAATTATTGAAACCAGCAAACAGTGGCTGATCGAAAACGGCGCCATCAACCCTGGCCCTGACGAGAGCCCAGGCGCAACCTGATCCTAAATCCGCATAAATCTCCTAGATGAAGATGGAGCTATTGAGGCTCAACAGCAACTACAGGGAGCACCGTAGTCATGGGCTCCAGAGTGCTAACCTGCATAACACCTTCTATATTCAGATCATATCGGGGTTTTTTGAATATCTGAGGATAATTGTCTAATCTGGCAAGGTAGTTGCTATCCTCTTGCCTCCCATATAGCCCGTAGGGCGGGAAAGCGAAGCGCATCCCGCCATTTCCGCCATTAGCATTATTCCATCTCTAGACTCCGAACGTTATCATCTGCCCCCCATTCAAGGGGATAAATGCCGCGTTCCACATAGCGATGAAAGCTTGAATACGGCCAATCAGCGACTCTCGTAACATGACCATGCTTTACCGGATTGTAGTGGAGGTAATCTACATGACGCTCATAGTCACCCTCATCACGGATGACATGTTCCCAAAAGCGTCGCTGCCAAATGCCCCGTTCTCCCTTCTGCAAACGCCGTGGTGAAAGTCTTTCCCCTCTGGAAATTTGTGCTGCAAATCGTGCTTTGATATCATGCCAGCGTGTGGAGAAATCCGCATCCCCGGAAGGCAAAGTCCAGATGCAATGCAGGTGATCGGGCAAAATAACGATGGCCTCGATGGTAAATGGCTTGCGTTGGCGGCCAGCCTTGAACACCTCCCGAAGGTTGTCAATGTTTTCGGTCAAGAGTTTCCGGCGGCGTTCCAGCAGCGTGACTGTGAAGAAGAACGTGCCGCCAGGAACAAAGGCGCGAATATATTGCGGCATACGTTAGGCCTTACCCAATTGCTCAAGGCGGGATGCGTTTCACTTTCCCGCCCTACGACTACTGAAGGCGGGATGCGTTTCACTTTCCCGCCCTACGGCAAAAAATAGGGACCAGTACGTATACCTGCTATTGATGCGCCATCTAAACAATCTATAATACTTTACGATAGCCGGATCATATATCTTATTTATAAAATCATAATATCTCGTTCCGGCTTCCTCTAATATCCCACCAGACATTATCTCGAATTAAGGGAAAACCTGAAACATGGCACTTACTCAAAGCCGCTCTGGTGCCGAAGTGAAGTAATCTTAGGGCCCGCCTGCTCCTGCTGCCATTCCCTTGGCATCACCTTGACAAGCCTCCGTTACGGCCCCATTTTAAGGTTGCCGCTGCTATCATGGCATCGATGAGAGAATTTGGCTTCAAGAGCAGAAACTTTGGGGGATTTTTTCCGGGCAAGAGGTCCCAAAAACCTTTTCTGGATTGTGGTGGCCAAGGCTGCTGCATAATCTCGGATTATTAACTTTTTCAGGCCTAATGTAATCTAACTTAAGAGATCGGGCATTTTCTGGGGTTATTTTTTCGGCTTATTACTGCGGTTGATAAGGCAGATTTACCCTTGGTTATGAAGCGCGGTGGAAAGAAAAACCTGGGAAAAAGCTGATAACACTATTTTTGTGCTGAGCTTGACAAGGGCAACTTTGGCGTTAGGGTCCAAGCAAGGAGACCGCCTCAGACTAGAAGCCACGCCAGAGATCATTTGGCAAACAGAATGTAACTTGCGGAGGTATGTATGAAAAAGTTAAGTTTTGTTTTGATGCTATCAATCTTGCTGGCTGGAGGCGCGATCGGCGCGATGTCTGGACCTTCTTATGCTCAGGATTATGGAGGCTATAACTATCCACCCCCGCCCCAGGATCCTAACGCGAATCCGTGGGTTGGGAATAATACGCCATGGACCTTTTACCAAGGTGATTGGTTTTTGAATGGCATACTGTATAATTTGTTCGGCAATCAATATGGATGGGCCCCGTATTATGCTTATCCTTCTACCTATATTGACAGACCCGATAACTGGTATGAGCCGAGGTGGAATTCGTGGTATCAGGGACATCCTCAATACTGGAATAATTTTGAGCGACAGTATCCTTATTGGCGCGGACACCAAGCTGGCCAGCATTATGGCCAGGATTTTTATAATCAACACCATCGTGGCCAGGGTGGAGGTTGGAATCAAGGATTCCATGGCGGCCGTCCTCCCGGAACCACTGGTCCTGGAGTTCAAGGCGGTCGTGGCGCTAAAGGCGATCGTGGCGGTATGAGTCAAGGCGGCCATGGGGGTTATAGCGGTCGCAGCGGAAATTTGACTCGTGCCGGTAGCGTCGGTGGCGGTGGTCGCAGCAGTCGTGGTAGTAATCTGACTCGCGGCGGTGGCGGTGGTCGCAGCGGCGGTGGCGGTGGCGGCCATGGTGGCGGGGGCAGTCATGGTGGCGGTGGCGGCGGCCATGGTGGCGGTGGCGGCCACGGTGGCCATTAGAAATCCCAAACCCCCAAGTTAATATCTCAAGCAGGAAAATGGCTCGTTATCCCCACCTGTTGGGG
The DNA here is from genome assembly GCA_963834795.1 of uncultured delta proteobacterium. Taxonomy (GTDB): domain Bacteria; phylum Desulfobacterota; class Desulfobaccia; order Desulfobaccales; family 0-14-0-80-60-11; genus JAPLJC01. The sequence continues at coordinate 122,833 of CAWIDL010000014.1, forward strand.
TGGACTTGGAGGGTTGGCTTGGAGAAGTTGGTCGTTTGGAGTTTAAAATTGGCACAGGAGGTGCGAACCGGCAATTTTGGACAGGCACCGCTGGGCTCCCGGCCTGAACTCGGCCAGCAAATACCAGGCAGGCAGCAGTAGGCAGCCGGAAAACGCTTGGAAAATGTTTATCTAATTTTGCTCACCAACCATGAAGGAGGATATCAACATGTTGAAAAAGGCGTCTGTGGTTTTATTCCTGGTACTTGGTTTTGGAGTAATTTCTCCATTATATGCGGCTGATACCCAGGTTGAACCGAAATTTACCGTACTTGCAACAAAATTTGTTGATAAGGTAGAAGGAGTGAATGATAAAGGAGAAAAAGATAGCTGGAAAGTTAAAGACCCAAAAGCCAGTTTGATCTTAATTATGTCGGTAAAGGTTGATACAGATTCGGATACACAATTTCTTACCTCGGACTTTTCGTCAAGATATCAACGCGAAGGAACACCGGAAATGGCTGATTGTATCGCCATCACGTCAGGAACTTCCTCTCAAGATAGTCAAGGTCGCTGGCTGATAGGAAACTGCGGTGAGAAAATCTGTACAGCAAGCGAGAAAATTAAGAAAGGAACGACCTATTTCCAGTTGGCGTTTGAACCCATTGAACCCGATGTAAAAGTAATTGACCTGGATTACGCCAGGCCGATGCTCAAGCAGATTAAAATCAGGTGATCCGTTAAGGCAAGAGGGCATAAAATTCAACCAAACTGCGGTTGCGGGAATTCTTATGCCAGGTATTCCTCCGGTTTCCAAGCTCCTTTTGGGTGCAAAGCTCGGATTGGCTCAACCGCCGTCAATCTCGGCGTGAGACACTCCTGCTGCCAGGCGCGGGCTTGGGAACGCAAGGAAGCGGGATATCGTTCCCATCCTGTACTTTGGGCGCAACGACAGCAGAAGCACCAAAGGATCAATGAAGCTTAAGAGATTTATTATCCCGGTGTTGCTAGGTACGCTGATTTTGGTGCTGGCCAGCATTGCGGCCAAGGCTTAAAGCTATCATGCCTCCCACGAGAAAATTTTGGTTAAAAAAACTTTCCGGGTTTATATCCGGGAAGAAGTGTCCCGAAAACCATTTTTTCTGCGGTCGCTAAGGTGGCCGCATAATCTCGGTTTACAAGAGAGAGGGCAGCGATGACTATTACAGAAATGATTCGATCTATTGGAGAAAAGGTTTTCTTGCCCTTAGTTGCGCTTTGTCTACTGGGGGTCTTTTCTTCCGCCTCTTTTGCGGAGGAGGCAACAACGAACAAGCCGGCTCCAGAAACTCCGGCAGCGGGAACCCCTCATAGTGCGCCTCCGGGAAAGATCGAGCGCACGGGGCAGGCCACGGGCAAGGGAATTGAGCGAGGCGCGAATGCCACTGAACGGGAGTAAGGCGCGCAGGCGAAGCGGCCAGCAAGGGAATTGACCGAGGCGTGGATGCCACTAAACGGGGAGTGGAGCGTGCAGGCGAAGCGGCCGGCAAAGGAATTGAAAAGGCCGGCGAAGAAATCGAAAAGACCTTTTCCGGCAAGGATGAAGCAAGGTAACCACCGCAACAACAATAATCAGTCCATCTATACTGCACCCCTTGGAGGGGAGACATCGATTACACCACTATGTCAAAGATAAAGGAGACATTTTCATAGCAACCGAAATCCTCAAACTAACCGCCGAGATTGTAATTTCCCAGGCCTCCATGTCTGAATTATCTCCATTTAAAGAAAGGCAAGGGATCTCTGAAATTCTGGGTCCCAAGGAGCATCCCAACCGGATATTGACAAATTTTACAGGATGCTAGGCCGATAACCGTCCCGCTATGGACCGTTAAACTCCATAGAGGGAACACAAGCAACTCTTACTTTAAGCAACAGTCTCATATTATCCGCAGATGACTACAATCTTGCCGTAAGAACCCTGAACAAGATGGTCAAGACTTGAACCGTGGTATCGAGCCTTGTCTGAATCAACTAGTGACGCTCCCTCTGGCTTTGAACCAGCAGAGTTATCTTTTGGGACCAAGCGGTAATAATTGCTCCGCCAATATGGGCGAGACGGCTATTCAAACAGCAGCTCTCTCTGGGGCAATAGATGAAGATGGAGCTATTGAGGCTCAGCAGCAACTACAGGGAGCACCCTAGTCATGACCTCAAGAGGGCTAACTTGCATAACACCTTCTATATTCAGATCATATCGGGGTTTTTTGAATATCTGAGGATAGTTGTCTAATCTGGCAAGTTAGTGCGCATCGACCTTCATCTTGTCCCCTCGGATTACTTACTTGCGGTACCACCTGCGAGGGGAACCACGAATAGGAGACTGGCTTGGATTTTCAGCGAAAACGAACACCAGGGGCTTTTTAGGAACTTGACTTTGCACATAGGAAATAGCTTTGGCAAGTTAGCTGTTCAGACCATACCGGAAATTTCTGCTTTCTTCCTGGCTCCCCATTATCGAGCAGTGCTGGCCTGGGGTCCTTAGGCTCCCCAGCAGTGAGGTATCTTGGTTCTGGGGGTGTGGTATGCTCAAATTTTTAACAAATTCCTTTTTAAGGAAGCTTGTGCTATCATGGCGTCGACGAGAGGATTCGGCTTCAAGAACAAAAATTTTGGGGGATTTTACCCGGGCCATGAGGCCCCAAAAACCAATTTTTGACTACGGTGGCCAAGGTTCCCGCATAACTTCGGATAATCTCGAATAAAAGGATATACCCGAAGTAAAAGTCTTGATCCTGACGATGAAAGGATCGACTTTTTATTTCACCATCCCGGCATCACCAAGCCCCTAGACCTGGCCCAATTTGTCGGGGTGGTGAGGTTTAGAGAAGATTTTTGGTTGACCATCGTCAATCTGCCTGCCAAAGGCAAGACGAAAGACCATGAAGGTTTCATCCAGAAGAGGCTAAAGGATCATAATGAGCTTAAAATTTAAGATGAAAGCATTTATTCTCTGTCTTACCATTGGAATCATTTCTTTTGGGGTGATTTTATGGAATACTATAAATACCGTAAAGATAAATGGATATCATTATCAGAAAATAGTCCAAGGCAAAGATCTAATTGCTGATATTTTGCCACCATCGGAATGTATCATTGAGAGCTATCTGCTTACATATCATATGATAGACGCAACTGATGAGTCCTCGCAAAAACAATTAATTCAGCAATTTAAAAAGTTGCGCAATGAGTGTCTAGAGCGTCATGATTATTGGAATAAAATCTTACCAGAAAGCCGAATGAAAGATGAATTAACTGTAAAGTCGTATAAGCTGGCATTGGATTTTTATGAGGCGGTAGAAAGGGATTTTATCCCAGTTATACTGCAAGGTAATAAAAAGAAAGCTATTAACATAGAAATAACTGTTCTAAAGCCATTATATGAGGATCACCGGAAGGTGATCAATGGTGTAGTCCAACTGGCTAAAGATGCGCTCACACAACAAGAATCCGTGACTCAAAAGATTATCAAAAACAGGTCTGTTTTTCTTTTCATGATAGGAATAGGGATTATAACCATAACATTGTTTGTAGGTTATGTATGGCGTAGTGCGGAGATGCAGGAAATTGAAAGTCTGGCAAAATTCCCAGATGAAGATCCAAACCCGGTGCTTCGCATCGCAAGAGACGGCACGATTCTTTATGCCAACCCACGCAGCAGTCCTCTGCTGAAACTGTGGGGGTGCGAGATCGGCCAATCTCTGCCCGACGACTTGCGACAACTAATCACAGAGTCTCTTATTGTCAATTTGAGAAAGGAGTTAGAGGTAGAGTGTGAAGGGAGTGCCTATTCCTTGGTATTAGCGCCCATCGTCGATTTCGGATACCTCAATATCTATGCAGCGGATATCACCTACCGCAAACTGGCCGAGGAGGCCCTCCACCGGCTGAATGCGGAACTGGAACAGCGGGTGGAGGAACGCACCGCAGAGATCCGTAAACTTAACGAAGAACTGGAACAGCAGGTGGAGAAACGCACCGCCGAGTTAGAAACAATCAACAAGGAGCTGGACGCCTTCTCTTATTCCGTGTCCCACGACCTCAAGGCCCCGCTCAGGACCATCCAGGGCTTCTCCCGGATGCTCCTGGCGGAACACTCGTCCCGGCTCGATGCGGAAGGCCTCAGGCTGCTCGACGTCGTTTGTGACAACACCAGGATCATGGCCCAACTCATAGACGATCTCCTGGCCCTCTCGCGTCTGGGCCGACAGCAGATACGAAAGTCCGCCATCAACCTGACTGCCATGACTGACCAGGTTTTCCAGCATCTCCAGTCCCAGGAGCCGGAAAGGAACTTGCAATTAGCTATCGGCGACCTGCCCGAGGCCTTCGGAGACCATAACTTGATTAATCAAGTTATGATAAATCTGCTGGCCAATGCCGTCAAATACACCAAGTCCCGGAAGACCGCGGAAATTGAAGTGGGTGGCTGGAGCGAAGGGGACGAGAACATCTACTACGTCAAAGACAACGGCTTGGGATTTGATGTGCGTTATGCCGATAAACTTTTCGTCGCCTTCCAACGGTTGCATAGCGGCCAGGAATACGAAGGCACCGGCGTGGGGCTGGCCATCGTCCAACGCATTATCCACCGACACGGGGGGCGGGTCTGGGCTGAGGGGAAAGTCGACCAGGGGGCGACTTTTTATTTTGCTCTGCCTAAGAACGGGGCGTGAGGTTGGCAAATTAGTGCCAGGAGCGCCTTCCAAGAGATCGTTGCTGTCTGCTATTGATGTGCCATCTAAACAATCTATAATACTTAAAGATAGCCGGATCATATATCTTAATTTATAAAATCATAATATCTCGTTCCGGCTTCCTCTAATATCCCACCAGACATTATCTCGAATTATTACTCAGAGCGAAAAATTGATTAACCTTGGATTTCCCAAAATTCCCTCTCCCTTGAGTGTAACTGTGAAAAATTAATCTATTTCACGCTCCCAGTAATAAGGGAAAACCTGAGACATGACACTTAATCAAAGCCGCTCTGGTGCCGAAGTGAAGTAATCTCAGGGCCCGCCTGCTCCTGCTGCCATTCCCCTATCATCACCTTGACAAGCCTCCGTTACGGCCCCATTTTAAGGTGAGCCGTCGTGGCGGTGAGGGCTAGATTGGCGTTGTCTGAGGGCTTGTCCCTGGAGAGGAGAATCAATCCCTTTGAAAATTATGGGCCAGGGGAAGGGTAGGTCTGCTGAAGCTGACGGGACGGTGGTCACCAGAAAAGCGTCGGCCCCCATCCCCACCGCGCAGGGCGAATTTCAGCTATACTTTTACGAAAGCAACCGGGACGACAAAGAGCACCTGGCCCTGGTGCGGGGAGAGGTGCGCGGCCGCCGCGAGGTGCTGGTGCGGCTCCACTCCGAATGTTTCACCGGTGACGTCCTGGGGTCCCGGCGCTGCGACTGCGGCGAGCAATTCCAGTTGGCCCTGCAACAAATCGCCGCGGCCCGGTGCGGGGTGATCGTCTACCTGCGCCAGGAGGGCCGGGGTATCGGCCTGCGGGATAAGCTGCGGGCCTACAACCTGCAGGACCTGGGTTATGACACCGTCGAAGCCAACCTGCTCCTGGGACATGAGGTGGACGAGCGGGACTACACTGTGGCCGGGCTCATCCTCCGGGACCTGGGAGTCGCCTCCATCCGGCTGTTCACCAATAACCCCGATAAAATCGAGAGCATGGAGGAGTTGGGCATCCAGGTGAGCGCCCGAGTGCCCCTCCAGGGACAGGTGCATCGGGATAACGCCGCCTATCTGCGCACCAAGGCCAGCCGCATGAATCACGCGCTGATCCTGGAAGAGGCGCAGGAGGCCACCGGAACCCCGGCCGAGGAAACCAGGGTCCTGGTTCGGGTCCGGGCCGCCCTGGAGGCCGCCCCGGAGCACCGGCGCCGCACCGGCCGTCCTCTGGTCACCTTGAGCTATGCCCAAAGCCTGGACGGCAGCATCGCCGCCCGCCCCGGCCACCCTTTGACCCTGAGCGGCCCTCAGTCCATGGTGTTGACCCACGGCCTGCGGTCCTTCCACGACGCCATTTTGGTGGGCATCGGCACGGTGCTGGCCGACAACCCCCGCCTCAACGTCCGCCTGGTGACCGGCCGCAACCCCCAACCGGTGATCGTGGACAGCCGCCTGCGCTTCCCGCCCTACGCCAACCTGCTGGGGAACGGCCGCGCCCCCTGGATCGTGGCCAATGAAGGGGCCGAACCCGCCCGCCGGCAGGCCCTGGAAGCCGCCGGGGCCCGGATCTTTTGCCTCCCCTCCAGCAATGGCTGGGTGGACCTGGAAGCGCTTCTAAAAAGGCTGGGGGAATTGGAGGTCAACAGCCTCATGGTGGAGGGCGGCGCCCAGGTTATCACCAGTTTTCTGGCCGCCCGCCTGGTGGACCAGGTCATCCTGACTATCGCTCCCTTGCTGGTGGGGGGCCTGCGGGTAGGGGACGGCATGGGGCCCCCCAATCTCCGGCGGTTCCTCCGCCTCAGCAACCTCACCTATCAGCGTCTGGGGGAAGACCTGGTCCTCATGGGCGAACCCGAATGGAAGGCGTAAATGCAGCGGCGAACCCTCTATTTCACCGCACCCCGGCAGGTGGCCCTGCGGCGGGAGGCCGTCGCCGCACCCTCCTTCGGCCAGGTGTTGGTGCAATCCATCGTCTCGGCCATCAGTCCCGGGACCGAAGGCCTCATCTACCATGGCCAGGCCCCCCAGGAACTGGCCCGGGACGAGAGCATCGCCGCCCTGGCCGGCGACTTCTCCTTCCCCCTGAAATATGGTTATGCGGTGGTGGGCCAGGTGGTCTCCCTGGGGCCCGGGGTTTCCCCGGATTGGCAAGGCAAACAGGTCTTCGCCTTTCATCCTCACGAGAGCCACTTCCTGGCCACCCCCGCTGAACTGCAGAGGTTGCCTGGCCACCTCACCCCGGAAGACGCGGTCTTCTTCCCCAACATGGAGACCGCGGTCACCTTTATGCTGGACGGCCAGCCCTTGATGGGGGAGCAGGTGGCCATCTTCGGCCAGGGGATCGTGGGACTGCTCCTCACCTCCCTGCTGGCCCGCTGGCCCTTAAGCTCCCTGGTGACCCTGGACCTCTATCCCAAACGGCGGCTGCTCTCCGAAAACCTGGGGGCCCACCTCAGCCTCGACCCCGCCACTCCGAACCTGGAGGAACACCTGCTGGGGCGCCTTCAGGGAGCGGGGCCCTACCCCGGCGCCGACCTGACCTATGAGGTCTCCGGCAATCCCGAGGCCCTGAACCAGGCTATCGCCATCACCGGCTTCCACGGCCGGGTGGTCATCGGCTCCTGGTATGGCCGGAAGCGGAGCGACTTGAACCTGGGTGGCCGCTTCCACCGCAGCCGGCTGCGCCTGATCAGCAGCCAGGTGAGCAGCCTCCCCCCTGAACTCAGCGGCCGCTGGAGCAAATCCCGGCTCTATCAACTCACCTGGCAAATGCTGGAGGAGATCAAACCGGCCCGCTTCATTAGCCATCGTTTTCCCATCACCCAGGCCGCCCGGGCCTATGAGTTGCTCGACCGGAACCCCGGGGAGACCATTCAGGTGATTTTCGATTATTGAGTTCCACAATATCCGGCAACAGAATTGCGTGAAGAAACTTACACCAGCTCGCAGTTAAACTCCAGACCATTGTAATTTCAACGATATCAACATATTATACCGATGCAACCATATCCCCTCTCCCCTGCGAGGGGAGGTTTTGTAAGGGATAGGGTGAGGGGTGGCTTCGTATTGTTTTCCGTAGGGGCGGACCCATGTGTCCGCCCTGTAGGGGCGGGTTTAAAACCCGCCCCTACTGCCCATCATTTCGTAGGGGGCGCACACCTAGGTGCGCCCCTACAAGACCCCCTAAGGGTGGAGAGGGAAAAAGCTGGTAAATTCCAGGAAATGATTGCTAGTGGGCATGCCTTAGTTCAAACAGATCTCTGCTGCCCGCCTCTTAGCAAAACCTGCCGGAGACTACTATATTGACTCAAGTTTCGCACCCCTGAATTGAATACACAGGCGGGACGCCTATGCTACCTGGACTTGGTAGCCTAGGCCTCTGGCCTGTGAAGTCAGTTATTAACGGAAGCATGAAAGGGGTTCCATCTTTATCCCCTCTCCGCCGATGGGAGAGTTTAGTTCAAGGTTCAAGGTTCAAAGTTCAAAGTTAAGGGCGAGCGCGCAAGGGTGAGGGGGAATTTAATCTCTTTTACGCTCCACTTAATACCTGGTGCGAAACTTGACTATATTGAGTTCTCAGTTTTGGGTTTCCACTCCCTCTAAACTCGAAACTCTAAACTCGAAACTCGAAACTCAAGGAGCCGACCATGCATATGTTATACACCCTGGCGGTCAAGCGATCCTTCGTGGCCCGGCATTTCCTGGCGGGGGGTGATTGGGGCCGGGAAAACCAGCCCCACTCCCATAATTACCAGGTGGAGGTGCTGCTGGAGGGCAAGGTTCTCAATGCTCACGGCTTTCTGGTGGATATTGTGGCCCTGGAGGCCCATCTGGACGAACTGGTGGCCTATTATCGGGATCAAACCCTGAACCAGCTGCCGGAATTCGCCGGGCTCAATCCCAGCATCGAGCATTTCGCCCGAGTCCTCTGCCAGGAGCTCTGCAGCCGCCTCAAGGAGCCGCTCCACGCCCTCACCGCCAAGGTTTGGGAGGATGACATCGCCTGGGCCGCCTACCGGGAGGAACGCTAGTTGCGTCTGGGCCTGTTGCTTTATGGCGGACTTAACCTAGTCTCCGGCGGCTTCCTCTATGACCGGCGACTGGTCCGGCATTTCGTGAGCCGGGGGGACGAGGTGGAAGTCATCTCCATCCCCTGGCGCGCCTACGGCCGCGGTCTGCTGGACAACCTCTCGCCGGACCTCGGTGACCGCCTGCGCCGGGCTCACTTTGAGCTGCTGCTCCAGGATGAGCTGGCGCATCCCTCGCTGTTCCTTCTCAATCGTTGGCTGCGCCGCCGGGTTTCCTATCCCCTGGTAGCCATCGTTCACCATCTCCGGAGCTGCGAAACCCGGGCCGCCTGGCAAAACCGGCTCTATCGGTGGGTGGAGGGCTCGTACCTGGCTTCGGTGGACGGCTTCATCTGCAACAGCCAGACCACCCGGGCCGAGGTGGAGTCCCTGGTGGGGGCGGGCCGGCCGGTGGTGGTGGCGCCGCCCGGGGGGGATCGCCTGCCCGGCAAATTCTCCGCGGCGCAAATTGCCGCCAAGGCCTTAGCCCCGGGACCCTTAAGAATCATCGCGGTGGCCAACCTGATTCCCCGGAAAGGAATCCATACCTTGATAACTGCCCTGGCCAGCCTGCCTCACCACCATTGGCAACTCACGGTGGCAGGCAGTCCCGATCTGGATAGCCGATATGCCGCCAGCCTTCGCCGCCAGGTCGAGCAGGAGAAGGTAAGTCCCAGGATAACCTGGCTGGGTTCGGTGTCCGATCAAGAGTTGGCCGTGCTGCTTCCCCAGCATCACTTGCTGGCCGTGCCCTCCTTTTACGAGGGTTTCGGCATCGTCTATTTGGAGGCCATGCGCTTCGGTCTGCCCGTCATTGCCGGAGCCGCGGGCGGAGTTCGGGAAATCGTCCACCACGGGGTGGACGGCTTCCTGACGCCCCCGGGTGACGCCGTGGTCCTGTCCCGGCGCCTCGCCTCACTGATGCAAGACCGGGACCTGCTGAGGCGCCTGAGCCTGGCGGCCCTGGCCCGGGCCGCCTCCCATCCCACCTGGGAGGCGAGCGCCGCCCAGGTGCGGGAATTTTTATGCGGGTTTAATTAAGCGCATCTTTAAAAGTTTGGATTTTTGGGGGGAGAGGCTAACATATTAATGGGAGCGGAAAGAGATCAATTCCCCCTCATCCTAACCCTCTCCCCCATCGGGGCAGAGGGGATAAATAAGGGACCCCATAATGCTCCCATTAATAAATAGAAAGGAGACCGAGAGATGTTGGTGAAAAAGATTCTGGCAGGCTCGTTCTCTCTGATTATTCTTTTAAAACTGGTGTTCGTGGTTACCAGCCCTCAGCAATGGATGGGCTTTGCCGCGGTTTTCCTGGGACACTATGTGCTTGCTATGGCAATCTATCTCCTTTTATTAATAATAACCGGTTACTATATCTTTTCGAGCCTGAATCTGATTGATATAGCTCTGGTAATGTTCTTTACCTCATTACTTACTGCCCTTGTTCTTATCCCATATACAACCTTGCTCCTCTCGCTAAATGAACAAATAATCGCCAGCGGCATGGGCAAGGCCTGGCTGGCGATGGTGATTTGGGGAGTCCTGGCTGTAGCCATACTTTTCAGGGTGTTCTCCAAGAACCGTGGGGCGGCTGATGAACCGCGGACCTGAGGAATACAGCTTCAGCCGCTATCTGGCCGCCAAAGCCGGGCTGGACGAGCGCTCCCTGAACCGGCAGGTCCGGGAGGCCCTGGCCGGCCATTTCCGGGAGCAAGGGAAACCGTCTCCCTTCCGGGTGCTGGAGGTGGGCTGCGGCATCGGCACCATGCTGGAGCGCCTCCTGGACTGGAGGCTGCTGGATTTTTATTTAGGGGACTTTGCCTACACCGGCATCGACCTGCAAGCCGAGCTCCTTGACGAAGCCCGGGCCCGTTATCAAAGCTATGTTACGGCCCGGGGGGCCGGTCCGGACCGGGAGAGCGGCGATCTCCCGGATCGCCAAAGGCCGCGGCCGCTTACAAAAATTTCCGTCACCTTCGAAGCCATCGACCTGTTCCAATTCCTCGCCCGGGAGCAAGACCGCCACCGCTGGGACCTCATCGTCGCCCATGCCTTTTTGGACCTGGTGGACCTTGAGACCACGCTGCCCGGGCTGCTGGGTTTGCTGGCCCCCGGTGGCTGCTTCTATTTCACCCTCAACTTCGACGGGGCTACCATCTTTGAGCCGGTTATCGACCCGGAACTGGACCGGCTCATCGAAACCCGGTACCACCGCGCCATGGACCAGCGCTGGGTCCAGGGCCGGCCCTCCGGCAGCAGCCACACCGGCCGCCGGCTCTTTGCCCATCTCGCCGCCGCCGGGGGCACGGTGCTGGCCGCGGGCGCCTCCGATTGGCTGGTCTTTCCCGGCCCGAACGGCTATCCCGGGGACGAGGCCTACTTTCTCCGCTTCATCCTGCGCACCATGCAGCAGGCCCTGGAAGGCGACCCCCTCCTGCCGGCCGCAGATTTCCAGGATTGGCTGGTCCGCCGCCGACAGCAGCTAAAGCGGCAGGAACTGGTTTATCTGGCCCGCCAGCTCGATTTCTTTGGTCAAGTCTGAGTCTGGAGTTTCGAGTCTTGTTGCTGGGCGCAGGTTTTGACAAAAAATAGGCGCAGGCGCCGGAACCCAAAAGATGGAATCGGTCCCCATACGAAAAATACGAAAACCGAAAGGCGAAAACCGAAAACCGTCCCTCATCATTTATGACTGCGACGGGGTCCTCATTGATTCCCGCCGGGCCAACCATGCCTTTTACAACCACATTCTGGCCCATTTCGGCCGGCCGCCCCTGACCCCGGAGCAGTTGGACCTGGTCCACGCCGCCACCGCCCAGGAAGCCATCCAGTTTCTCTTCCGGGGCGCCGCCTGGCTGGCCCAGGCCCAGGATTACCAGCGCCACCTGGATAACGGCCCCTTCCTGTCCTTAATCGGCCTGGAGCCCCACATCCGTGAGGTCCTGGCGCAGTTGCGTTCTTCGGCCCACCTCGCGGTCGCCAGCAACCGGGGCAAGAGCCTGGTCCCGGTCCTCCGGACCCTTGGCCTGGACGGCTTTTTCGAGCTGACGGTGGGCTCCTCTGAGGTCAGCCGACCCAAGCCGCACCCCGAATGCCTCCGGAAAATTTTGGCCCATTTCCGGGTTGGGCCGGAGGAGGCCCTGTACATCGGGGACTCCGAGGTAGACCGGCTGTTAGCCGAGGCGGCCGGGGTGCCGCTGGCGGCCTACAAGAATCCCAGCCTCCAGGCCCGTTATCATCTCCGGGATCATCTGGAGCTGCTCCCGTTGCTGGGCTGCCCGCCGCCTAAAGATCAGCCGGCAATCGGACCTCTGCGGTAGATGACTGCCGGGGGCGGCGGTCACCCCCCGGCTCATTATTCCTGGTCCGCCGATACGCGGGCGTATTGACTTTAAAGAAATCATTTTTATCTTTATTCTTTATTATTTAAAATCGCCCTTTGGGCCACGGAAGGAGGAGAGCGAGCATGAAGGCGGGCATTATTTTCACCGGTTCCGGTCCCATTCTGGTATTGACCTCCTATGCATCCTTTACCGGGGTAAAATTTGGCCAAAAGATGAAGGCCAAGGGAATTCAGAAGTATATGGGGTATGAGGTGCCCCTGGAATTATGCCAGCAGCGCTACGGCGAGCATTATCCGGTGGTCTTGGGTGACCTGCGCCAAACCGACGACCTGAGGGTGCTGGACTACGACGGCCACCACATTTTACTGACCTTCTCCTTTAAGGAATTGGGCAAGCAATTCATCTACGAGCCCTAGCCCGCCTCTGGCCAGCTGGCGGCCGGCGTCTCCGGAAGACTCCCAGCGGGCGTTTTGCCTCACCCCGGGAAAGCAGCCGCCGGCCTGGCCACAGGCAGCAGGGCGGCCCCGGCGTGCAGCGCCGCCACCAGGATGAGGGCCGGCCAGATCCCCCAGACGGGGATAATGAAAAAGCTGAATCCCAGGGCGCCCAGGGTGGAGCCCAGCAGGTCGGCGGTGTAGAGCCAGCCACCCTTGGCGCTGGACTCGCCCTGCCCACGGCCCCGCATCCAGAGGCCGGCGCTGAGGGCAAAGATGCCGCCGCCCCCGAAACCGGCGGCCGCCAAAATCAGGGCGAAGCCTGCCTGGAGCAGGTATTCCCGGGCCGAAAAGACCTTAAAGAGATCCCGGCTCAAGGAGAAGGCCAGGAGCAAGGCCAGGAAGGCCATCAGCCCTTGCAGACCAGCCAGCCGGCGCCCCAGGCCCCGGGGTCCCCGCCCCAGGGGGCCCCCTGCCGACCTCACCCAGAGGTCTCCCACCGCCGCCCCGCAACCCATGCCCGCCATAAAGGCGGCGATCAGCAAGCCCAATTGCCGGTACAGGAAGCCCAGGTGAATCTGGTAGAGGATCAGGACCAGAATCTCCAGGCCCATGGTCCCCAGGCCCATCACCGCCACCTGATAGAGGCAGAAGGGTCCCGGGCGGGACCGGAAAACCGCGGCCGGGACCAGGATGGCCAGCCCCAGTAGAGCCCAGGGCAGATAGCCCGGCAGCCGTTTCAGGGCCAGCAAGGCCTGGGCCAGGGGCAGGTCCTGCTCCCGCAGTCCACCCAGCACCAGTTCATAAAAATAACAGCCGGGAGTCAAGTCGGTGTTGATGGCCACCGGTTGCCGCTCCAGGGTTTGTCTCAGGCGGGCGACCCTGGAAGGTATGAGATCGTCCCGCAGGTAATAGTCCTGGACATACTGCAAAGGCAACCGCCGGGCTTTGATCCGGGAGGACAACAGCTCCGGATCGGCGCTGAGGATTCCGGGGGTAGCCGCGGCAAAGAACTGGGCCCGTTCTCCCGGATAGACCAAGACCTCCGGGAAGACCTGTTCCAGGGTGCGGTAAATCATGGCCAGGAAGGCGGCCCGCAGCGGGTGCAGACCGGCTTCCGAGGCCGCCAGGGAAAAGTTGAAGACTCCTCCCGGGGAGAGCCTTGCGGCCACCAGTCGGAAAAACTCCCGGCTATAGAAGCGGTTGAGCTGGGCGCTGCGGGGCTCCGGCAGGGCCATGAGGATTACGTCGTAGCGCTCCTGGCTCCGCCCCACAAAGTGCCGGGCGTCCTGGTAGATCAGGCGCACCCGCGGGTCCCGGGCCCATTCTTCACCTCCGGGGAGCAGCTCCCGGGCCAGTTCCACCAGGCGGGGGTCCAACTCCACATAGTCCAGCCGGGTGATGCTGCCGGTCTTGAGGATCTCCGGCACCAGACCGAGGCCGCCTCCCAGGAGCAATACCCGGCGAGGCCGCGGGTGGACCAGCAGACCCAACTGCACCTGGTGCTCGGCGGTTAACGGGTCCGGATAGGTAAACTGCCAGAGGTTGTTGGCAAAGAAACTCACCTGACCGGCTTCCCGGCTGACGCTGAGAAAGGCGTAGGGGCTTTCGGCGGTGGCGGCCAACAGCCGTCCCGGCGCCTGCCAGCTTCGGCTGAGGTTCTCCAGGGATGGCAGCCAGATAAGGCCCCCGACCAGCGACAACAGCGCCAGCCCCCGGGCGCCGCGGCGCCCCAGGCCCCGGGGAAGGTCTGTCAGCCAGGCCGCCAGGGCCAGAAAGAGGCCGGTAGCCAGGCTTAGACCTAGGCTGGGATAGCGCCCCAGGAGAAAAAGCTGCACGATGATGACCCCCAGGGCCGCCCCCAGGGTCTCCAGGGAGTAAACCCGGCCGGGGGCGCCGCCGGGCGCTATCTCTGCCAGGGCCCGACAGGCGCAGGGGAAAAAATAGCCGGAAACCAGACCGATGGGAGATAAGAGGGTCAGAAACAGGACCACCTCGGCGCCCAGGGGCAAGGCCTGGCCCCCGGGAAGCCCGGCCCAAACCGGGACGCCCCGGATAGCCAGGATGGTGGCGGGCGAGAGCAATCCCAGGAGGGTCAGCAGGCCGCCCAGGCGGGGGGCCCTCCTTTCCTGGGTCAGCCGCCGCCCTCCCAGGAGGCTGCCCAGGCCGGTCCACATGAGCCAGGTCCACAGCCCCAGGACCAGCTTCAACTCCTGGCCGTTGGCCAACACCAGCAGCTCCCGCAGGATCAGCACCTGGGAAGCCAGGACCCCGGCCCCATAGGCCAGGACGGCGCCGCTGAGGACCCTCATCCCGGCGGCCGGCATGGACGCGGATTGTCCTTCGGAGGTCTCAACCACGGGTTACGCAATGCAGGCGCGGAAAGATGATGAACCGTGTCAAAGCACAGCTTTGTCTATTACCGCGTTCCCAGGTGCAACTTGGGAACGAGATTGGGGCAAATCCAGTCCCCAGGTGAGCGTCTTCTACACCAATAATGGCGCGCCAGGCCCAGCCGGCATGACTGGATGGCATCCGCGACTATTCGATATTATAGCGCTTCAACTTCTCCCGCAGGGTCTTGCGGTCGATCCCCAGGGCCCGGGCGGTTTCGCTCTTATGGCCTTCACAGCGCTGCAAGGTGTAGAGGATGTGGTCCCGCTCCAGGTCCTTCAGGGATCCCGCCCCGGATTCCATCCCGGGCGACAGGATGGTTCCGGCAAAGGAGAGGTCGGCGGGCCCCAGGTAAGGCCCGGTGCTGAACACCACCAGCCGCTCCACGGTATTTTCCAACTCCCGGACGTTGCCGGGCCAGCCGTGACGCACCAGCAATTTCAGGGCATCGGGGGTTACCCCCAGGATATTCTTGTGCAGGCGGGCGTTGTACTTCTCCAGAAAATGGTCTACCAGCAAAGGGATATCGCCTTTGCGCTCCCTTAAGGGTGGCATCTGGATCAGGACCACGTTGAGGCGGTAGAAGAGGTCTTCCCGAAAGGCGCCATCCTTGATGGCCTTGGTCAGATCCTTGTTGGTGGCCGCGATGATGCGCACGTCCACGGTGATCACCCGATGGCTGCCCACCTTGGAGATCTTCCTCTCCTCCACGGCCCGGAGCAACTTGGCCTGCACTTCCAGACCGATGTTGCTGATTTCGTCGAAAAACAGGGTGCCGGATTGGGCCAGTTCGAACTTGCCGATCTTGTTGGCGTCGGCCCCGGTGAAGGAGCCCTTGACGTGCCCGAAGAGTTCGCTCTCGAACAGGGTCTCCACCAGGGTGCCGCAGTCCACGGTGATAAAGGGTCGCCGCTGGCGCTGGCTCAACTGATGGATCTTCCGGGCCACCAGGCCCTTGCCGGTCCCGGACTCCCCGGTGATCAGCACGGTGGAACCGGTGGGGGCCACCCGGGTGATCATGTCCATGACCCTGGCCATGGAGTCGCTCTCATAGACCAGGACACTTTTATCATCCTTGGACTTCAACTCCAGGCGCAGATAAAGATTCTCCAGGTCCAGGCGCCGCTTTTCCAGGGCCCGGTTTACCAGATTGCGCAGATCGTCGGGGACGAAGGGCTTGCTGAGGAAATGGAAGGCCCCGGCCTTGATGGTCTCCACCGCCGATTGGATGGTGCCGTAGCCGGTGATGATGATCACCTCCACCTCCGGGTCCAGGCCCTTGATCTTCTTCAGGGTCTCCAGGCCGTCCAGGTCCGGCATCACCAGGTCCAGGAGGATGGCGTCGAAGGAACTGCGCTCCAGTAAGGTGAGGCCCTGGCGGGCGCCGGCGGCCAGTTCCACCTGGTAGCCCTGCCGGGAAAGGATCTGGTAGCAGGCGTCCAGCATGGCCTTGTCGTCGTCGATTACCAGAATCTGGGCCGGGGCGTCACTCACAAAGAGAAAATTCCCTTTTCATTCAAGTTCTTGTATTTTCCGGGATTTCGGCTTCATTCTATTAAACCGCCCCGGGGCTGTCAAGGGGCGGGGGGACGGAAGGGACCGGGCGACCGTGGCACAGGCTGCCAGCCCGTGTAGAGTGGACACTGCCCACCATCCTGCGCTGGATGGTTTACCGGCTCTTTGCCAGGATAAGGCAAGATCCTTGCCGGACCCATTGGGGTAAGCCCCGCCACCTCCGCGGGCAGGTCCCCCTACCCTCTCCTGGGGATTTATGGTAGAAAATGCAGCCAGGAGGCTCGGTTAGCCCTGAAGCTCTTTATCCCCTGCTTTCTGGACCAATGCGCCTGCAGCACCGCGGCTGCGGTGGCGACCTTGCTGGAGCGCTTGGGGATATCCTTTGGTTATCCCGAAGACCAGACTTGCTGTGGCCAGTTCGCCCACACCCTGGGCGACCCGGCCACCGCCCGCCGCCTGCTGCGCCATTATCTGCGAGTGTTCGCGGGCGCCGATACCATCCTCTGCCCCAGCGCTTCCTGCACCCTCATGGTGCGCCGCCACTATCCGCAACTGGCGCAAACTTTCCGGGAGCGCCGGGAGGCTGAGGCCGCGGCGAGCCGCACCCTGGAGTTAAGCGAGTACCTGGACCGCCGGGGCCCTCTCCCCTGGACTCCCCGCCTGGAAGGCTCCCTGGTGCTGCACCGCTCCTGCAAGGCCCGGCAACTGCAAGTCTTGCCCGGCGCGGCCCGGGTCCTGTCCCAGGTGGCGGGGCTCCGAATCCTGGAGGTGTCTCCCAACTTCTCCTGCTGCGGCTTTGGCGGGGTCTTCAGCCTGCAGCATCCGGACCTGGCCCGGGAGATGGCCGAGGCCTATCTGCAGGCGGTTCGGGCCACCGGGGCACAGGGCCTGGTTTCCCTGGATTACAGTTGTCTCCTGCACCTGCGGGCCGTGGCCGCCAGCCGGGGTTGGGAATTGCAATTCTGGCACCTGGCGGACCTCCTGATAAACTGAGATACGCGGCGCTACTTCCGGAGCAGCCGCGCCTGAACCTGCGGCTCACCCAGGCAGACGCAAGGAAGGCCTTATGATATGGTTAAAAGTTGACCGGCAGACCCATCCATTCGGCCAATTCCTCATGGTGGGGATCCCCGGCCCCGGGGTGGATGCCGTGGCCCGGGAGATGGTGCAGGACCTCAAGGTGGGAGGTATCATCCTATTTTCCCGAAACCTGGAGACCCCTCAGCAGATCTGGCATCTGACCCATGATCTACAGCGTCTGGCCCGGGAAGCCGGCCAGCCGCCCCTGCTCATCTCCACGGACCAGGAAGGGGGCACGGTGCAACGCCTCAAGGCCCCCTTCACCCCGATCCCGGCGGCCCGCAAACTGGGGGCGACCGCCACCCCGAAAGAGGTGGAGGCCCTGGCCCGCCGCGTGGCCCGGGAGCTGACCCTGGTGGGGATCAACATGAATCTGGCCCCGGTTCTGGACGTATCCCTGGAGCCCAGGTGCCCCCTGTGGGACCGCTCTTACAGCCAGGACCCACGACGGGTGGCCCGCTTCAGCCGGGCCGCCATCAAGGGCTACCTGGGCGGCGGGGTCCTGCCGGTGGCCAAGCATTTTCCCGGGCTGGGTGACACCCTGGCCGACTCCCACCTGGATCTGACCGTGGCCCAATCCGGGGACCCCTCCCGGGAGAAGGACCTGCTGCCTTATCGAGAGGCGGTGGCCGCCGGGGTGCCGGCGGTCATGACCGCCCATCTCCTGGTGCCCCAATGGGACGACCTCCCAGCCACCCTTTCGGCCATAGCCTTACGGGGCTGGCTACGCCAACGGCTGGGGTTTAAGGGGGTGATCATCACCGATGACCTGGAGATGAAAGGGATCACCAATCTCCAGCCGCCGGCTCAGGCCGGCCGGGAGGCCCTGCTGGCCGGGGCGGACCTTTTGCTCATCTGCAATAACTGGCAGGCGGTCTGGGACACGGTCCGGGTCCTTGAGGAGGCTGGGGACCCGGCGGACCGGTTCCGGGAGAGCGCCACCCGCCTGGAACGGCTGCGGCAGGCCTTGCCGCCCCAACAGACCGGCCTGGAGGAGGTCAAGGAATATTTTGGCTTCTATTGAGGGTAGTTTTGGGTAATCGAATACCCGGGGTCTATAAAATGAAATGGCCGGGAGGGGGAGCCCGGCCATTTGGAGAAAGGAGAAATTGGTTTTTGCTATCGGGGGTAACCTGACGGTATTACCTGCAGTAATAGTGCCAACCTATCTATCTTATTTTATTTACTCGATATTCTCGTCTAGAGACGAATCCCTCCGTAAGTAATCCGCCGATTTTAGTTCAAATAATTGTACGGTATCGGTCCGGTTGACCGGGATCCACCATGATCCTCCTCGAGGAAACCGAGAATCCCCGCCGACCAGGAAGGCTGGCCAAATTTTTTAACCGCTCGACAAAATCGCCCCGGCTATCTCCATGACCCGCGCCGGAGAGAGGTCTTCCAGGCATTGTTGTTTAGGGCAGGAGATTTCCCTTAACAAAAAACCCCGGGCGCAGGGGGCCTGGGGGCAGGGGCCGCTCAAAACCCGGACCCCTGCTCCCGCGGGGGCCCAGACTGCCGGATCGGTGGGGCCGAACAGGACCAGCACCCGGGGGCCGCCCAGGGCCGCGGCCAGGTGGCTCAGGCCGCTGTCATTTCCCAAGAAAAGCCGGCAGCGGCTGAGCGCCGCGGCCACCTGCGCCAGGGGCGCATCAGCCATGAGCACCTGCCCCTGCGCCGCCGCCAGGGGCTTCAGGTAAGCAATTAAGGAAGCCTCGCCGGGCCCCGTCAGCCACAACACCCGCAAGCGGTATTGCCAGGCCAGGGCCCGGCTCACTTCATAGTAATGGCCCAGGGGCCAGTTTTTCTTGGCATGGCCGCTCCCCGGAGCCACCGCCAGCCAGTTTGCCGCCTCTGGCAGGACCGCTTCGGACTCCCGATCCGGGGGCAAGGCCAGGCGAAAAGAGCCGGCCACAGTGAGTCCCAGGCCGGCCAAATGCCTGGCCTGGAGGGCCGCCACCGCCTCGGAGCCGGCCTCCGGAAAAGAAGGAACCCAGTTAACCGCGGGAATCCCGGCCTGCCGCAGGCGAGCCAGCACCGGGGGGTCGGGCCCGGGAGTGAACACCAGGGCCAAATGAAAGCCGGCCAGACGGACCCGCAGCTCCGGTGGCAAGGGGGCGTCGGCAAAGAGCGGCGCCCACCCGGACTCACCGCTGTCCCAAATCGCCTCCAAGGACAAGGTGTGGGACAACAGGCCCCAGGGCTGCGGCTGGCCCAGGCCGGTGAGCCGCGCCCGGGGATAACGCCTCCTGACGGCCAGGAGGGCCGGGGCGGCCAGCAGCAAATCTCCCAAGGCCCCCTGATGCCAGAGGAGAATGCGGCCCACCGCCTGCGGCGGCGGCAGCGGAGTTGCTTCCATGAAGAAGATTATACATTATGAGAGAGGCGGCGGCCCCAGCGATCAGTTTATAGGGCGGGCTATGCCCGCCGCCATCGTTAGGGCGACCCAACGGGTAGCTTAGTGGGTGGCGGCCACAGGCCGCCCTATAAGAAGCTAAACCTGGTTGAGACCCTGGCCCCTCTCAGGGTAAAATAATTTAGGTGGGGGGAGGCCAGGGCCGACCAGGCGTAGGGCGCGTCTTGCGCGCCATGCCGGTGGGGCGGGCGGGACGCCCGCTATTTTTTCTGGGGGCCTTACAGTCGGCGGGCGGGACGCCCGCCCCACGCTGGAGTGGTGTGTGTGAGACACATCCTACTGAGAGGTCCGCCTTGCCCTCCCCCCAAACCCCCCTCCCAACCCGTGAAAGGCTTTGGGGAAAACGGGCCAAACGGATCTACTTCCCCAACAAAAAATCAGGGGATTGGGGGTAGGGTTTGGGGGAGGGTTTTTTTGAAAAGGGCTCGCGGCCATGGCCCCTCCCCCAATACGCGCTCCCTACTCTTTGCCCTCCTGGGCCAGGCGCCGGGCGGTGCGGGTGTTAAAAGGGGTGCCGGGGCCGGGGCTAAGAAGGTTTAGGGCGTCCTGGTAGAGTTGCCGGTTCAGGTCCCGGGCCGGGCCCAAGCCGCTGATCAGTTCCAGGATGGCCGCCACCAGTTCCGGCTCCGTCTCCAACTCCGCCAGATAATCCCGGGCCCGGGCCGGGTCCACCCGGTGCAGCAGCACCGCGGCCAGGACTACCTTGGGGTCGCCCCCTTCGGCCTTGAGGAGCTGCTGGGCGTGATGGACCGCGGCTTCGGTCCGCTCCCAGGCCGCCGGATCATCTTCAAGATAATGTCGCACCTGCTCCCCCAGGAGATCCTTGAAGGTCTGGGCCGCCTTTTTGGCCCTGACCAGGTCGGGGACGCATTTCTCGGCGTACTGGCACCATTCGGCGCAACCCAGCTCGATCTTGGGGTTATAGAACAGATGGCCGCACCAGGCGCAGCGCCGCCGGGTATCGTCCTTGAAAAACTCGATTTCGGCCCCGCACTTGGGACATTCCGTCACAAAGATGTCGCCGGGTTTCCAATAGCGGGTGTCCTGGCCGGGGCACTTCATCTGTTCCATGGTGGTCCCTCACTTTCCGCGGACTTTCTGTTGCTGCAGCAGCTCCCCGCTGGCGGCCAGGGTGCAGATGGTGACCGGAGGGGTCTTGCCCGCGGCTTCCATGGCCCGGCGCACCACTTGCACCAGGCCATAGCAGCAGGGAACTTCCATATTGACGATGGTGATCTCCCGGACCTCGTTTTCCGCCAGGATCGCGGTCAGCTTGGCCACGCTCGCAGCCTCGTCTTCGAACTTGGGGCAGCCGCAAACCACCGCCTTGCCCTTAAGGAAGCGGGTATGGAAGTCCCCCGCGGCAAAGGGGGCGCAGTCTGCGGCCACCAGGAGGTGGGCACCTTTCAGAAAGGGGGCCTTGGGCGCCACCAGCTTGAGCTTCACCGGCCAATGGCCCAGGGCCGAGGCCCCCGCCGGGACCGCGTCCGGCCGCTCAAATTGCTGCAGACGGCTGCCCGGGCAGGTGAAGACCTCCGGCTCAGGCTGGGCCTGGGGAGTTAAGGGCGCCTGGGCCTCATGAGCCGCGGCCGGGGCCGGTCCCTCGAACTCCCCGGCCTCCCTCGCCTCGATGGTCAACGCCCCCTGGGGGCATTCCCCCAGACAGGCCCCCAGACCATCACAGAACTTGTCCGCCAGTAGCGTGGCCTTTCCGTCCACGATCTGGATGGCCCCTTCGGCGCAGGACGGGACGCACATGCCGCAGCCGTCACACTTTTCCTGGTCGATGCGAATAATTTGCCGTTTCGCCATATCCTTAATTTCCGGAGAAAGATATTTAACTGCCGATTTCAGATTTTTTTTGGAGGCCTCGAGGCCGGCTTCCAGGCCAGCCAGCCGGCCTCGGCTCTTTATTTATATATTAAGCAGCATTGGCCTGGGGCGCTATGACTTAAGTCAAACGGCCACAATTTAGAGCTCGCCTGCTTGGAAAAGTTCTTGAGTAGGTGGGACCCACCCTCTGGTAGCCGGTTCCCGCGCCGCCGGGGGCGGCGGCGCTACATTTTGATCTCGTAAATTGTCCTACGCATTGGCATAAAGTTCTCCATTATGGGCTCAAGTTGCCTGACGCGACGCAGGCTAATTATTGTCTTGATATTCCCTTCTCTCCCCCATCCCTATGTTTTATTGCCGGGGAAGGCGGGGGCCTGTGGCCCCCACCTTCCCCGGCCCTTACACGGGTTGGGAGGGGGGTCTGGGGGGAGGACAGGGCCGTCGGCCCTGGCCCTCCCCCCAGTTCTTGTCCGGACTTCAGGAAGGCGTAAGCCGCGCTGCCGGCCGCAGGCGCCGCAAGGCCATCGCTAAAAGCGCCGTTAGGACCAGGGGGGCGATTTGCAAATGTATGGTCCTGGCGAAAATCGGCGCCAACAGGGGGGTCAGGAAGGCCAGGACTAGAAGCGTCTGCTCGCCGGGCCGCCACCCTTCGACATGTCCCTCCCAGGCCAGCCAGGCGAGGGGCAGCGCCAGGATGGCCAGGTCATAGAGAAATTCATAGGGGGGAAATAACAAGGCGCAGAGCACCAGCACGGCGGCGCGCACGCCGGCGGGCGCCTCCCGGGACCAGACCCAAAACACGATCCCGGTGGTGGCCAACATCACCCCGCCCTGCAGGAGCTGCGCCAACCACGGGGGGCCGCCGGCCAGGAGCACCGCCGCCGCCCAGGTGGGCATCTTTGCGGTGAATAAAAGCACGTCTTTTCCCAACCGTCCCGTCTCTAAGATCCCCAAGGTACCGGGGAGGTTGCGGAAAAAGGCGGCCCAGACCTCGGTCCCCAGCACCAGGAGGCTGGCAGCCATTAATGCGGCCGCAGAGATCCCCATGCTCAGCAAGGCCCGCCAGCGACGCCCCGCCGCCAGGGCCACTGGAATCAACACGACCAAATGTGGCTTGTAGCTGAGCAGGCCCAAGAGAACCCCGCCAGTGACCGGCGCCTGCTCCAGCAGCAGCAACCCAGCCCCCAATAGCGAGGCCGATAACAGACCGTTTTGACCGTGAATCAGGTTCATAAAGGCGCCGGGAAAGGCCAACGCCAGCCAGGGGCTGAGATAACTGGGGGCTATCCGGCGCACCACCAGGAGCAAGGCGGCCAAAGGCAATGATAACCAGACCCCCAAGGCGAGGAGGTAGGGCAGCAGGCCCAGGGGCAGGATCAGCAGCAGAAAGGTGGGAGGATAAAGCCAAATCAGGGGAATTCTTATCCCAAAGAACTCTTTCTGGGCCGCCAGGAAACGGTCAGGATCGTAAACCGCGGCCGGCCCTGCCTTCAGGGCCAGGGAAGAGGCCACCCAATAATGGGAAAAATCGCCGCCGATAGGATCGCCGCGCACATCGAGCAACCCGGAACCGCCGAAATATAAGTAGCTCAGGATTAACAGGTAAAACACGCAAATGATTTTGGGATAAACGCCAAGCCGTTCGCGGTTCAACCAGCCCATGTTCTCACCTATTGGCGGCAAGATTCCGTCGCAGAACCCCGCGCTCACCATAGAGCAAGGCCGCGGGATTTGCAAGTCCGGCCAGATCCATGGTCAATAGCACCTACCTGGTCCGCAGACTAATTTTCCCTGACTGCACCGGGAAAGAAGTTGTTCCGGCCGGGAGGGATCATTATAATACCCGAATGAGTCAGCGTCGAGGAGCCTGCATGACCTTGCCGGCCGTGCTCCTGGCAGCGATTTTTTGCTTCCGTCCCACCCTGTTGACCGCCCTGGCGGCCATGTTCGGCTCCTGGGTCATCACCCTGGACCCCATCTTCTCCGGGCTGGCCTGGTCTTTCATCTTCGGCCTGTTCGCCTCCACCGCCTTCTCCCTTTTGGTGGTCCCGGTGATTTACTATCTGCTGGCCTCCAGGAAAACTTCGCCGCCGGTGAAAGATGGAGCATAATAGACTATCTTGGATTACGTCCCGGGCCGACCCGGGGTGGGCAGTCCCACCCTGGACAAGATCTTTGCCAGGCATGGCAAAGCCTGGCGGCTAATGGCACCCCCTGCCCAGGTTTGGGGATGAGAAGAAGCTATCTCGCTTAGAGAGGGAAAAACCATGCAAGGCCCAATGGCCGCACCGGTGTTGGTGGAAGTGGCCCGGGGGCCCGCGGTGGAAAGCAGCCATCGCGGCCAGGTGGTGGTGTCCGACGCCCAGGGGAATCCGTGTCACCGGGTAGGCGACATCGAAGCCCTGGTGTGTCTGCGCTCCCTGGCCAAGCCCTTCCAGACCCTGGCAGTGTTGACCAGCGGCGCCGCCGCCGCCCTGGGGCTGGGTGCCGCGGAGCTGGCCCTGTTTTCCGGTTCACTCTCCGGCCAGGATTTCCAGACGGAGCTGGTGACCGACACCCTGGCGCGCCTGGGCCTGACCCCCGAGGCCTTGCAATGCGGCGCCCACCCGCCGCTGCACCGGCCCACCGCCCAGGCCCTGGCCAGGGCCGGCGCCTCCCTCTCCGCTGCACAACACCTGCGCCGGCAAGCACACGGCCATGCTGGCCCTGTGCGTCCATCACGGCTGGCCCATCGATGACTATCTGAACCCGAAACACCCGGTGCAGCAGCTCATCCTCAAGATCGTGGCGGAGTCGGTGGGCCTGAAACCCGAGGAGATCCCGGTGGCCGTGGACGGCTGCGGCGCCCCGGTCTTTTACGCGCCCCTGCGCCGCATCGCTATGGGTTATGCCCGCCTGGCCGCGGCCCCCAAGGGCTCCCCGGCCGGGACCCTGATGCAGGCAATCTTGGATCACCCCCGCCACATCGCCGGGGACGGCCGCCTGGAGACCGAAGTGATGCAGGCCCTGCCGGGGACGATCTTCGCCAAGTCCGGGGCGGAAGGGGGCTTTGCCTTGAGCCTGACCGACGGCGGCCTGGGGGTAGCCCTGAAGATCGAAGACGGCCATCAGCGGGCCCTGAACCCCAGCATCATCTCCATCCTGGAGCAACTGGGCCGCCTGACCCCGGCGGCCCTGGAGGTTCTGGCCCGCTACCGCCAACCCGCCATCCTCAACCACCGCAAGGAGGCAGTGGGGTTTCTGAGGCCGGTCTTCCGCCTTCAGAAAAGCCCTTGAATCTTTGGCCGATCATGCTATAGTCCTTAATTATCTACCGGTTGCCCCCGCGGGGGCTAAGGGGAATCCGCAAGCTCAACATGAAAGTTCTTTGGGCCCCGTGGCGCATGGATTATATCCTGGGCGCGGACAAGACCCCGGGCTGCATCTTCTGCCCGGAGAAGGGGGAGGATTTGGCCGCGCGGCTGGTCCTCTTCAGCGGCCGGCTCACCCGCATCATGATGAATAAATATCCATACATCAACGGGCATCTGCTCATCTCCCCCCTGCGCCACCTCCCCGGCCTGGATGACCTCACCCAGGAGGAGATACTGGATCTGATGGTCAGGCTCAGGCAAGCCCTGGCCATCCTGACGCGGGTGATGCGCCCCGACGGCTTCAACGTGGGCCTCAACTTGGGAGTGGTGGCCGGGGCCGGGGTGGAGGACCATCTCCATTTTCACGTGGTGCCCCGCTGGAACGGCGACACCAATTTCATTCCGGTCTTTGCCGAGATCCGGGTGATTCCGGAACATTTCCGCCAGACCTATGAGCGTTTGGCCCCCCACTTTCAGGCCATCTGCGCCGAGGAACAGACATGCGTTTCCTGAAAATGATCTTCACCACCATTATCGTCCTCCTGGCCCTCGTCTTTATCGTCGAGAACCTGGAGATACTGCGGCAAGCGGTGACCCTGAAGCTGGATCTCCATCTGGTCAAGATGGAAACCCCCGCGGTGCCCCTCTGGGTAATGGTCCTGTTCTGCTTCTTCCTGGGGGTCTTCACCTCCGCCCTTTACGGCATCTACGAGGTCATCGTACAGCGTCAGACCATCCGCCAGCTCAAGCACAATCTGGAGATTTTGGCCCAGGAATTGAAGAGCGCCGGCGCCAGGGCCGGGGAGGCTGCCGCAGCTTCCCCGGGGCCCAAGGCAGAATCCCCAAGCGAATGATGGCCCGGGCCCCCCATCTCTCCGGAGACCGGGGGAGCCCGTGAGGCAAAATTCCTGATCTCGCTTCACGCGAGCCGTGATGGCCGACTCCCCCCCGGATAAAATCACCCCCATGTTACGGCAGTATCTGGACCTCAAGTCCCGGTACGCCGACGCCTTGCTCCTTTTTCAGATGGGGGATTTCTACGAGACCTTTTTCGAGGACGCGGAAAGGGCGGCGGCGGCTCTGAACATCGCCCTCACCTCCAGGAGCCGCGCCGACGCCGAGCGCATTCCCATGGCCGGCTTCCCCATCCATGCCGCCGAGAGTTACATCGGCCGGCTGCTGGATTCGGGCTTCAAAGTGGTGGTCTGCGAGCAGACGGAGGACCCGGCCCAGGCCCGGGGATTGGTGCGCCGGGAGGTGACCCGGGTCCTCACCCGGGGCACCCTGGTGGACCCCGCCGCCCTGGACGCCCGGCGGGACAACTATCTGGCCGCGGTGAATTTCAAGGGCGATAACTGGGGACTGGCGTACCTTTCGGTCTCCACCGGGGAGTTCCGTCTCACCCAGGGAGAGGGGGCCGATGCCCTTGGGGATGAACTCTGGCGGCTGAAGCCGGCCGAACTCATCGTCCCCGAAGGCCCCGACCCGGCCCTGTTGCCCGCGGCCCTGGCCTCCTTCGATACCCCGCCCACCCGGCGGGCCCTCAGCCGCTACGCCTTCGACCCGGAAAGCGCCCGGCGGGAGCTGGTCCGAGCCCTGGGCACCCTGTTCCTGGACGGCTTCGGGGTGGAGGACCAGCCCCTGGGGGTGGCCGCGGCGGGAGCCATCCTCCGCTATCTGCACGATTCCCACACCCCGGAGCTGCCCCACCTGGAGCGGCTGCTCCCCTATCGCCGGGACGACTACCTGGGACTGGACGAAGCCACCCTGCGCCACCTGGAGATCTTCGAGACCTGGCGCAGCCGCTCCCGCCAGGGGTCGCTGCTGGACGCCCTGGACTGCACCGTCACCCCCATGGGGGCCCGGCGGCTGAGCCGCTGGCTGCGTTATCCGCTGAAAGAGCTAACCGCCATCGAGGCCCGGCTGGACGGGGTGGAGTTTTTTTTGAGCCACAGCCTGCTGCGGCCACGCATGCGCCAGGTCCTGAAGGGCCTGGGAGACCTGGAACGCCTCACCGCCCGGGTAGCCCTGGAGCAGGCCACCCCCCGGGAGGTGGCCGCCATCAATCAGGCCCTGGAAAAGATCCCGCAGCTCAAGGAATTGCTGCCCGGGGAACTTACCTCCTCCTCCCTGGTGGCGAGGGCGGCGGAAGACCTGGACCCGCTGCCCCAGCTTCAGGAACTGATCAGCCGGGCCCTGGTGGACGACCCGCCCTTGAGTCTGAGGGAGGGCGGAATCATCCGGGAGGGCTATGACCCGGAGCTGGATGAACTCATCCTTCTTAGCCGGGAAGGCAAGGACTGGATCGCCCGCCTGGAGGCCCAGGAACGCAGCGCCACAGGAATCAACAACCTCAAGGTGCGCTACAACAAGGTCTTCGGCTACTATCTGGAGATCTCCCGGGCCAACCTGCACCTGGCGCCGGCCCACTACCTCCGCAAGCAGACCCTGGTGAACGCCGAGCGCTTCATCACCGCGGACCTTAAAGACTACGAGTCCCGGATCTTTGGGGCCGAAGAGGCCCGCACCAAACGAGAGGCGGAGCTTTTCCAGGACTTGAGGAAGCGCCTGGGCCAGGAGGTCCCCCGCCTCAAGCAGGTGGCCCGGGCCTTGGGAATCCTGGACGTCCTGGCCGCCCTGGCGGAACTGGCGGCGCAGCACCGCTATTGCCGCCCCCAACTGACCCCCGGGCCCTTGCTGACCATCAAGGGCGGGCGCCACCCGGTGATCGAGCGCCTGCTGCCTGCCGGCGCCTTTGTCCCCAACGACCTGACCCTGGACCAGGACTCTCAGGTGCTCATCGTCACCGGACCCAACATGTCGGGGAAATCCACCATCCTGCGCCAGGTGGCCCTCATCGTGCTGCTGGCCCATTTGGGGAGCTTCGTGCCGGCCCAGGCAGCCACCATCGGCCTGACGGACCGCATCTTCACCCGGGTGGGGGCGGTGGACGACATCGGCCGGGGGCAGAGCACCTTTCTGGTGGAGATGCACGAAACCGCCCGCATCCTCCACCAGGCCAGCCCCCGCAGCCTGGTGATCCTGGACGAGATCGGCCGGGGCACCTCTACCTTCGACGGCCTGTCCCTGGCCTGGGCCGTGGCGGAGCACCTCCACGACCTGGAGGGCGTCGGGGTCAAGACCCTGTTCGCCACCCACTACCAGGAACTCACCGAACTGACCCGGCTGAAACCCCGGGTACGGAATCTTCAGGTGCTGGTGACGGAGTCCGGCGGCGATATCGTCTTTCTGCACCAACTGGCCCCCGGGGCCGCGCCCCAGAGTTACGGGATCCAGGTGGCGAAACTGGCCGGGGTGCCCCAGGAGGTGGTGGACCGGGCCCGGGAGGTCCTGGAAAACCTGGAAGCCGGCAGCCTCGACCCCATGGGCCTGCCCCGCCTGGCCCGCTCCCGGCGCCGCCCGGCCCGGGAAGCGCCCCAGTTGAAACTGTTCGGTTTTAATCCGGATGATTGAGGTTTTGTAGGGGCGACAGTGGCACAGGCTTCCAGCCTGTGATCGGGTCGCCCTCTGAACCCCTGTTTTCAAAGGCTTCACCACCGAAAACCGGAAACCGTCTTTTTCTTCCTTGACAAGCGCCCCGATTTTTACGAAAAAAACGGATGAGCGGGAATAACTCAGCGGTAGAGTGCAACCTTGCCAAGGTTGAAGTCGCGGGTTCGAATCCCGTTTCCCGCTCCAGAGGCGGCATAGCCAAGAGGTAAGGCAACGGTCTGCAAAACCGTTATTCTCCGGTTCGAATCCGGATGCCGCCTCCAATTATTCCAGGTAGTTACGGTCACCGTGGCTACCTTTTTTATTTTCAGGTTGCGTCTAGGATGCGTTTCAGCCCGGGCAAAAAGGTAAGCGTAGGGGCAATTTTCGTTTTCTAATTTTTCACAGGCAAGATGGAAAAGTTCTGAAAATTTGGTCAGGGCCTACTCCCAGTAGTGTATCCCACCCAGGAATTCTACTGAATGACCACCCCCTACCCCCCAGCGCCTTTCCCAAGCCAAAAATCGCTTATTAACAGATGATTAAGCGGGTGGTCTGAGCCCGTGTGAAGCCCGTAGCTGTGCGGCAAAATCTAATTGAATGTCATAAGTGCTTGTAGCAAAAATCTTCGGATATCTGACTGTGGTTTCAAGGTATCAATGATTAGCAAATATGGTTGGCCCGAGGATTTATTAACTTTTGGGTGAAAGTTAATGAAGACACCATGGTAACGATATGATATTTATTTGAAATAAAATTATGGCGGAAAAAATAGGTGGTTAAATAACATTGAGTTTGCCGCGGGTGATTTTTGTTATATAGATATTGTGTAAACTTAATGGTGCTAACTTTTGCCGTAGGGCGGGAAAGCGAAGCGCATCCCGCCTTCAGTAGTCGTAGGGCGGAAAGTGAAGCATCCCACTTGGGCAATTGGGTTAGCCTAACTTATGCCGCCATATGTTCGCGCCTTTGTGGAACACGGCCATTTCTAAGCTTGAATAGGCGGGAATGGGCGGCAGATGATTACGTTCGAAGTCTAGAGATAGAATAATGCTAATGGCGGGATGCGCTTCGCTTTCCCGCCCTACGGGCTACCAAGTGACGTTGGGGGTTTTCTCTATAAGAAGTTCGACAATAGTATTGAGGAAGTCGCTTATAATATAACGAAGGAGTTGAAAGCTAGTGGTTATACGCTGGCCCACTAGCGAATGACCCAACTTTGCCTTCCTTCAACCTGAACTACCTTGACCCTAGCTTTGCCGTGGCAGTGGCCTGACAGAGCGAGAATCTTGAAAAAGGTTTCAAGCTAAAATCTTTGGTAGGGGTTTCTCGTGGTGATTTATTCGCCGGGAAGATTCTACTGAATTCCACCCCCTTACCGCATCGCCTTTCCAAAGCCAAAAGTCGCTTATTACCAGGTGAATAAACGGGTGGTCTAAGCTCTTGAGAAGCCCGTAGCTGTGCGGCAAAATCTAATTGAATGTCAGATGCTTGTAGCAGAATCTTCGGATATCTGGCTCTGGTTTCAAGGTATCAAGGATTAGCAAATATGGAAGGAAGGTTAACAAGAGTGCAACTCTGGCAAAGCAGCGGGTTAAAAAAGAATAATTCCTTTTGTCCAGAGCTGATCTTTAGGCCGCGTCCGGGATGTGAGGTTTCTTTTTCGGTCGTCCTCCCCGTTTGCCGTTCCTCCGTGAAGCGGCGGTTTTAGCTGCCGAGGTTGACCGTCCCCCTGTCTTGCCCAACTGCGAAGCCATCCACCTCTGCGAGCCAAGAAACCCTTCCAGAAGGCCGGGCAAGTAAAGATCGGCGTCAAGGTCTGGGAAGTGTATGCCGAAGCCTGACGGTGAAATCTCGATTTTGCTAAGCTGTTGCGGCTTGGCTTCTTCGAGCCCTTGCGCGGTATGCGGCTTGAACGCGATTGACAAGCCTGTGCTCAGGTCGATTACCAAGCGTCCGATGCGACGGTCATAGCGCACTGCTACAGCAGTCGGCGTTTTGGCCAGTCGTGCTGCTGCCCGCTCGTTTGCGGCTTCGATTTCGTCTTTAGGGCAATTCATGAATCCTGCTCCATTCGGCGCATAAGTGCGCTGTTCTTTCCGCCAAAGCCGCCTTGATCTTTGAAAGCTCACTCGCCGGAAAACTGTAATTCTCCCGTAATTCCGGCGGTCCTTCGGGGCAATTGAGCTTGAAGACGGCTTCACAGCCATTGCCTATAACATGCACGTGGGCCGGTCTGTGGTCGTTCGGGTAAATCACCACACGCAGACCGCCAATCCGGTCAACAGTTGACATTATAGCATAAACCTAAGCGCTTGGGTAGTTTTTTAAAGGGTCTGAAACCAAATTAACTGCAAATTAGCTGACTATGGACAAAATAGCACGAATTGTCCAGTTATTAAGAAGCCAAGTTCAGTAAGCTGTCCTTTGAATCTGCTATCGCTATTCGCCGAACACATCCCGCCGCAGAGCTATATAGATCGAACATCCACTTGGTCTCGGCCACGCAGGAAAAATTGAGGGGTGGTACATGCGAAGCTTGTGGTCAACGGGCAGAGAAGACCGACGGCCCCGCGGCCTTGACTCTATGCGTCCACCATCCTCTCCCCGCCTGGCACGGCCTGGCCCCGACCTACCCCTGTCCTGGTCCCATTCATCAGGCCCCAAGAGGGCCCCCCCGGGGCTGGCTTTTTCGCGCCTCGAACCTAAGGAAAGCTGACTTCTGCCTCCGGCGGTTCCACTTCCGGCGGAAACTCGGCGAAGGGAAAAGGCCGCTGGCTGCTGTTGAGAGAGAAATAGCGCCATATCCGGTATTCATAGGAAATCACCCGGTTGGCGAAGGAGCGCAGCGGTTCGCTGTGCTGCAGGGTGATGGGCAGAAGGGCGAATTGAAACAGGGTGGTCAGGAGAACCAGGGAATTACAGATTTCGCAGATGGGCAGAAAAAATAGGGTGTATAAGAACCAGATGGCAATCTGTTTGCGGGATCGGGGTTCTTGGGTCTGAGCGTTCATAAAACCTCTTTAAGGTTATTTCTATCAGGTGCAGTGCGCTGCCGCTGGCCTTTTCCTGGAAGCTATGGCAAAACCTGATTTCACTGTCATCCTGAACGGAGTGAAGGATCTCAAGTCACTAAAAATACGAGATTCTTCGCTTCGCGCAGAATGACATTTTTGGGCGGACCAAGGTTTTGCAATGACTTCTATCCTTGTTCTCGTTCCCAAGTTGCACTTGGGAACGCCATTATGGTCTAAGCTGCGCTTTGGACTGCAAAGCAAAGCTTTGTAAATTATTGGGTTCCCAGGCGCAGCTTGGAAACCAGATAAACTAAGGATCTTGTCTAGGCCCCGGGAGTTGACCCCCCGGGGCCTTTTTTTTCGCGCCTCGAACCTAATGAAAGCTGACTTCTGCCTCCGGTGGCTCCACTTCCCGCGGAAACTCGGCGAAGGGAAAGGGCCGCTGGCTGCTGTTGAGAGAGACATAGCGCCATATCCGGTATTCATAGGAAATCACCCGGTTGGCGAAGGAGCGCACCGGTTCGCTGTGCTTCAGGGTGATGAGCAGAAGGGCGAATTGAAACAGGGTGGTCAGGAGGACCAGGAAATTACAAATCCCGTAGATGGGCGGAAAAAGAAGGGTGTACAACAGCCGGATCGCAAACCGGTCGCGGGACCGGGGTTCTTGGGTCTGAGCATTCATAACGCCTCCTTAAGGATATTCTATCATGTAAACTGCGCTGCCGCTGCCTTTTTCCCAGAAGCTATTGCAAAACCTGATTCCACTGTCATCCTGAACAGAATCTAAGGTCACTAAAAATACGAGATTCTTCGCTTCGCTCAGAATGACATTTTTGGGCAGACCTGGGTTTGCAATAGCTTCTAGCAGGTGAACTGCGCTGCCGCTGCCCTTTCCATTTTAACCCTCCTTCCCGGGAAATTGAAAGCCTGCCGGCAATAATTCCTTCAGGTTCATCTCCACCAGGCCGTCCGGGCCTGGAAAGATGATGAGGGCCTCTGCCCCGAACTCCCGGATAACCTGGCGGCAGGCGCCGCACGGGGGGGAGTCCGCCCTCGGGTCGCTGACCACCGCCAGGGCCTGAATTTTCAGGTCCGGGCCTTCGGCGGCCGCGGCCGCGGCGATGGCCACCCGCTCGGCGCAAAGGGTCAGACCGAAGGAGGCGTTCTCCAGGTTGGCCCCGGAGAAGATGGCGCCCCGCCCAGTCAGGAGGGCCGCGCCCACCCGCAGCTGAGAGTAAGGGGCATAGGCCTTGGCCACAGCCCGCCGGGCCGCCGCCAACAGCCGGGAGCGCAGACCAGCGCTAATCATGTGAGAGTCCCTCCTGCAGGAAAGATGCCTTCGCCTCCACCAGGGAGGACCCGGGGGCGCCATTTTTGATTTTATAGGGAGCGCCATTCATTTTTCCGTTAATCTATCAAAATTCTGGGACTGAGTATTGCCAAACTTCCCCTCCCTTTGAGGAAAGGGGGCTGTAGGGGCGACCCGCTGGGTCGCCCCAGGCCACCCCCACCTGGTGTCTCCCCTCAAGGGGAGGGAATTAAAGGCTGGCGGCCACGGGCCGCCCTAGATGGCTATGATCTGGTGGGCAGCGCCCACCCTACATGAACCTGCACAGGCGAGACGCCTGTGGCACCAGAAATGACGGCGGCCACAGGCCGCCCTAGAAGGGAGACCCAATCACAGGCTGGAAGCCTGTGCCACTGTCGCCCCTACGCCTCCCACCTCGCAGGGGGATGGAATTTTGCGGTATTTTGCAGGGTGCGGGGGATGCCCTTTATTTATGTCGTTATGTCTAGTTTCTTTGCCGGAAAAAGAAAGCCGGCGCCAACGCCGGGCCCGCACCGGATTGACCATCGAAACCCTTAATCACTGCCAGTTATTAATGGGAGCGGAAAAGAAATTAAATTCCCCCTCACCCTAACCCTCTCCCCCATCGGGGGAGAGGGGATAAAGCTGGAACCCCTTTCATGCTCCCGTTAATAACAAAAAATTTGGCGGGCCCGGCTCGCCCTGATCTGACTGCTGATACCAGGTTGCAGTCAAAAAACCAGAAATATCCTGCGTAGGGCGCACAGTGGCACAGGCTTCCAGCCTATGATTGGGTGCGCCCTCCGCGGGGGCGGGCACACGGGTCCGCAGATATTACTCAGAGCGAAAAATTGATTAACCTTGGATTTCCCAAAATTCCCTATCCCTTGAGTGTAACTGTGAAAAATTAATCTATTTCACGGTCCCAGTAATATATTATCCCGGTTCTGAAATGTCTTGGGGAATGGGCGCCTTATCCAGCAAATTTGAGATTAAATCAACCAACGAGACCTTATAGGGCGGCCTATGGCCGCCGGAATTGAACGATCCTGGATTTGACGAACTGCCTGGCCCAGCGGCATGCTGGAGGAGGTGAAGTTTTTTCTTTGCCTTTGGGTCCGATTATGTTTATATTTTGCTAAATTAGCCCACGAGCGTTGGAGTCACCCCGGTCCGGGACTCGACGCCCTCGCCAAGGAGTAGCGCCGCATGAACAAGTCGCAGCTAATCGAAGGCCTGGCCAAAGCCGAGAACATCACCTTGAAAAAGGCGGAAATGGTGGTGAACGCCGTTTTCGAGAACATGGTGGAGGCCCTGGTGCAGCGGGAACGCATCGAAATCCGCGGCTTTGGCAGCTTCAAGGTCAAATTTTACAACGGCTACAAGGGCCGGAATCCCAAAACCGGGGACCTCATCAAGGTAGAGGGCAAGAAGTTGCCCTTCTTCAAGGTCGGCAAGGAGATGCGGGAACGCGTCGACCGCTGAGGCCGGTTTCGCTGCCCAATTTCACACCTGGCCGTGCTAGATGGGGAACTAGCGGTGCCCTGTAACCCGAGAACCGCTTATGCGGGGTTGAAGTCCCTTCTTGAGGGTCGCAGCGCCTCCGATGCCGGTTGACCGGGACGGCGGATTGGACCCTGCGCAACAGACGCTCGTGAACCCCGTCAGGTCCGGAAGGAAGCAGCGGTAAGCGAGGCGGTCGGTGTCGCGGTGGTTACTAATCTATAAACCCCCTGGCCAGCCGCGCCGGCGGTGGCGGATTCGAAGAAGGGTGCACGGCCAGGTAATTATTCTTTCTTCGCAACCGGAGTGACGTAAAAGGCGCCCTGGCGGTCTGGCCGCCGGGGCGCCTTTTTTCCTCCCCGCTTTACAGCTCGGGGGGCGGGCGCCCACCCCACCCATGGACAAGACTTCAAGGAGCCGGGGGCGTCCCGGCCTTCAGCTTCCCCAGGACCCGGGTCAACTCCAGCATGACCCCCAAACCCTGGCGGCATTCGGGCCGGCGCATCTTCCAAAGCAGGCCGTAAGGCCCCACCGGCTCCACTTCCTCCAGACGCACCTCCAGTGGCAGATCCACCAGCTTTTCCAGGAACTCGATCAACCGCGGATTCGCCAGTTTCCTGACGATTTCATGAAACTCGACGAAGCCATCGCCGATGGTGCCGACATCCTCGGGAGTATAGTGGCTGGCCAGCTTGGCATACATATCCAGCATCGCCCCATTGATGCGGAAAATGCCTTGCTCCTCCAGGTGCTCCAGGTAGTCGATGATCTTGGGCACCGCCACCTTCAGCAGCGGCTCCATATCCTGCCACCAGTCCACCAGGTTTTCCAACTGCTCCAGGGACCAGGTGAGATACTTCAGGCTGGGCAACAGTCTCTTGAGCAAGGCAAAGAAGTCTTCCAACTGGAAGCCGACCTCCACCTCCGCCATGCCCTCATTCAGTTTCCTGACCGCGGGGTTCATCAGCAAGGAGAGGTCCCGGCCCAAATCCTGCAGATTTTCCCAGGGCCCGGTAAAGGCGGCCAACTGCGCCTCCACCCTGGCGACGCCCTCCAGCTTATCCTCAATGCGAGCCAGACGCTCCAGCAGCAGTTCCTCCTTGGTCATGGCCGCCTCCTTCGCAGGGGCAATTCGATATCCGGAGAGAGGATGCCCCTCACCTTGCCGGCCATGACGAACTGGTTCTCCATGGGCAGGTGGCTGCCTTTGAGCATCAGATTAAAATAGACCCACCGGAACATCATCTTGCCGATGTAGTTGGCAAAGCTTTCTTTGAGCAGGTCCATGGGCCCCACTCCCGGGAAGGGAAATTTCCCCGGTAAGGGCTCTACCTTATAGTTGAAGTCGAGAAGGGACCCCTTCTCGTAACCCGTGGCCACCAGTCAGGTGGCGTGGCCATCGTAGGACGGCAACGCCGGCTTGCCGTCGATTTCCCGCACCAGGTTCTCGATAATGGTGTCGGCCTCGTAGTGGGCCACCGCCCCGGCCTTGGAAGTGGGAACATTGGTGGCGTCGCCGATCACAAAGACGTAATCGTAATTTTTGGCCTTCAAGGTATTGTGGTCGGTATCCACATAGCCCATGGGGTCGCCCATGCCGCTCGCGATGATGCACTGGGCCCCGAAGTTGGGTGGAATCGCCACCAGGAGATCGTAAGGGACCTCCTCATCCCCATAGGATTTGATGACCTTCTTGTCCCGGTCCACCTGGGCGATCTGGAAATTCGGGGTGACTTTGATATTTTTTTCCCTGCAGATGTTTCCCAGCACCCCCGCGGCCACCGGCTTGGTGAAGGCCGCGGACAGCGGCGTCACCAGTTCGATTTCAAGGTGGTCCCTTACCCCATGGGTGGTAAAAAACCAATCGGCCAGGAAGGCGAACTCCAGGGGCGCCACCGGGCATTTGAACGGCAGTTCGGCGATATTGATCACCACCCTGCCCTTCTCGAAATATTTCATCTTCTCGGCCAGGGCGATGGCGCCCTCCCGGCTATAGAAATTGTGGATGTCGGCGCCCATCCCCTCGCTCATGCCTTCCACTTCCTCCGGCACGATACCGCAGCCGGTGGCCACCACCAACCAATCGTAGTCATATGACCCTCCCTTGGTGGTGACCTGCTTCTTGACCGGATCGATCAGGCTAATTTCATCCAGGACAAAGTTGACCCCGGGGGGGATAAATTTGATTTTCGGCTTGACGCAGTCTTCCGGGGTGTAGATGCCGAAGGGGATGAAGAGCCAGCCGGGTTGGTAATGATGCTGCCAATCCCGGTCAATAACGGTTATCTCCCACTTGGATTCAGACAATTTCTGCCGCATCTTGCCGGCGATGATGGTGCCGCCGGTGCCGCTGCCCAGAATCACCAGTTTCTTCATGCCGAGCGTCCCTCCGGTTGCCGGGAATGAGCCGCTTTACCGCAGCCTTAAACCGTTTTCTGGAACTCAAGATAAATACGAAAATAGAATTATCCATAGTTAAGGCCGTAAAATACCCGGAAAAGTCTCAGTTTCTCCCACCAGTGGCCGGCTAACTGAGCGCCTTTCCGGCTGGATCGCTTTTTTCGCTTTTTTCGCTAAACGATAATCGGCGCCGCCAGGGCGCCCGGCTTTTTTATCTCGGTTTCCGGCCGGCCCTGATGTTAAAATCGGCTCATGAATGACCTGTTATCCTCCATCAGGGCGCAAGCCCAGGAATTGGCCGGGGAGCTGGCCGCCCTGCGCCGGGATTTCCATCAGCATCCGGAACTCTCCCACCAGGAAGAGCGCACCGCCCGGGTGGTGGCCGACTATCTGAGAGGGCTGGGTCTTAAGGTGCGCACCGGCATCGCCGGCCACGGGGTGGCCGCGGACCTGCAGGGCTCCCGGCCCGGGCGGACCGTGGCTTACCGGGCCGATATGGACGCCCTGCCCATCCAAGAGAAGATCCAGGTCCCCTGGCGTTCCCGGGTGAAGGGGGTGATGCACGCCTGCGGCCACGATTTTCACCTGAGCATCGCCCTGGCCGCCGCTAAATTGTTAAGTGAACTTAAAGACCGCCTGGCCGGGCAGTTCCGCTTCATCTTCCAGCCCGCTGAAGAACAGCCGCTCCTTAAGGGCGCCAGCGGCGCCAAGGGCATGGTGGAGGCGGGCGTCTTAGAGGCCGAGCCGCCCTTGACGGCCATCATCGCCCTGCACGTGGCCCCCAACCTGGAGGCCGGCCTGATCCGCCACGGCTCCGGGACGGTGATGGCCGGAGCCGACCATCTGATCCTCACCATCGTCGGCAAGGCGGCCCACGGCGCCACCCCGCACCGCGGGGTGGACCCGATTCTCACCAGCGCTCTGCTGTTGAACCATCTGCAGGCCTTCCTGGCCCAGCAGGTGGATGCCCGGACCCCCAAAATCCTCACCTTCGGGCGGATTGCCGGGGGCAATCGTTTCAACATCCTGGCAGATAAAGTGACCCTGGAAGGGAGCCTCCGCTACCTGCAGAAGGCCACCCGCACCGAATTGCTGAACGGCCTGCGGCATCTCCTGGAGGGGTTGGCCCGGACCACCGGGGCTGAAATCGATCTGGAGGCCACCCCCACCTACCCGGTGTTAAAGAATGACCCGGAACTGAGCCAAAAGGCGGTTAAGGCGCTGGAAACCATCATGGGTTCCCAGCGCCTCAAGGTGCTGCGGCCGGCCATGGGCAGCGAAGATTTTTCGTATTTCGCCGCCAAGGCGCCGGCCTTTTACTTCTTCCTGGGGGTGCGTTCCCCCGGGGGCCGGAGCCAGGCCCTGCACTCCCCGGAGTTCAACCCCGATGAGTCCGCCCTCCCCTGGGGCCTCACCGCCGCCGCCGGCCTGCTGGCCGCCCTGAGTGAGCCGGATGCTTAGAACTAATCTTTTCCAGATGGCCGCGGCCGCTTCAGC
Source organism: uncultured delta proteobacterium (assembly GCA_963834795.1). GTDB lineage: Bacteria > Desulfobacterota > Desulfobaccia > Desulfobaccales > 0-14-0-80-60-11 > JAPLJC01. Next base: position 161,185 of record CAWIDL010000014.1, read on the forward strand.
CACTCCGGGGTGGCCGCTTCCGGAATCGAGTCCCCTTGGGGTATATAAGGCTTCAGGTCAACGATGGGGCTGCCGTCCCGGGCGTCCAGGCCGGCCACTTCCAGGAGGTTGCCGGTAATCTTGAGGATGCGGCAGGCGGTGAGGCCGAGGGGGTTGGGGCGCTCCGGGGCCCGGCAGGCGAAGACCCCGGTGAGAGGATTGGCCAGGTCCCGGCGGGGATGCACCTGGAGGACGGCCCGGGCTGCCGGCCGGTCGTTTTCATGGAACCAGTAAAGCACCCAGAGGTGCGTGAAGCCTTCCAGGCCCAGAAGGGCCGGGGCGAACTGCGGCAGGACCTCCAGGTAAGCCTTGTCCTCCTCTTTTTTGATATAGCCGATGGGCGTTAACCGGAAGGAATCAAATGGCGTCATCCCAAAGGCCCTCGCCTCTCCCCAAAATTTGATCCAAAACCTCGGTTACCACCTGCATGGGCACATCTTCCGCGACCACCGCCGCCCCCAGGCGGCGCAGCAGCACGAAGGGCACCCCGCTCTCCAGGCGTTTCTTATCCCGGGCCAGGGCGGCCAGGACGGCCCCGGGGTCCAAAGGCGGCAGGGGCCGGCGGGTGAGCCCCAGGTGGTGGAGGAGCCCGCGGCCGCGGCTGGCCTCCTCCGCCGGCAAACCCGCCAGTCTTTCGGAAAGCTTGAGCGCCGCCAGCATCCCCCAGGCCACCGCCCGGCCGTGGGCCAGCCTGAAAGACGAGGCCTGCTCCAGCCCGTGGCCCAGGGTGTGGCCGAAGTTGAGGAGGCGGCGCAGACCGCCCTCCCGCTCATCCTGGGCCACCACCTCGGCCTTGATGGCCGCGGCCCGATAGATCACCTCGAGCAATTCCTCCGGATTCCGGAGCAGCCCGGCCGGCCCCTTAACAAAAAAAACTTCCAGTCGCGCCAGCAACTCGCCGTCCCGAATCAAGGCGGCCTTGACCACTTCCGCCAGGCCGTTGAGGAATTCGGCCCGGGGCAGGGTCTGCAGAAACTCCGGGTCGATGGCCACCAGGCGGGGCTGGTGGAAGGTGCCCAGAAGGTTTTTGCCCTCCGGAAGATTAATGGCGGTCTTGCCGCCGATGGCCGCGTCCACCATGGCCAGCAAGGTGGTGGGCACCTGGATGAAAGGCAGGCCCCGCATGAAGATGGAGGCCAGGAAGCCGGTGAGGTCCCCCACCACCCCGCCCCCCAGGGCCAGCAGCAGGGAGTCCCGGTGGGCGCCGCCCTCCAGGAGTTCCCGGGCCAGACGCTGGACCACCGGCCAGTTTTTGGCCCGTTCCCCGTTGGGCACGATGAGCAACGCCGGCTCCAGGCCGGCCCCCTTAAGGGCCTGCGCCACCTGAGCCCCGTACAGACGGGCCACCCGGCGGTCGGAGACCAGGAACAGCCTCTTGGCCTTGTTAAGATGGGTCAATAAGGAGCCCAGGCGGGAGCGCAAGCCCGGTTCCAGGATAATCCGATAGCTCTGATCCCGGCCCGGCAGCGGCAGGAGGATCTCTAACAAAAAACTCACTTCCAGCCCCCGGGGCGCAAGGTCTGGATCTCCTGCATCAGGGCGGCGAACTGTTCCGGGTAAAGGGACTGGGCCCCGTCGGAGATGGCCTTTTCCGGCTCATGGTGCACTTCGATGAGGAGGCCGTCGCAGCCGGCGACCACCGCGGCCCGGGCCAGGGGAGGCACCAGGTCCCGCCGGCCGGCGGCGTGGCTGGGATCCACCACGATGGGGAGATGGGTCTCCCGGCGAACCACCGGCACCGCCGCCAGGTCCAGGAGATAGCGGACATGCTCGCCGATGGCCCGAATCCCCCGTTCGCAGAGAATAATCTGGGAATTGCCCTCGGCCATGATGTATTCGGCGGCCATCAGCCATTCTTCCAGGGTGGTGTTCATGCCCCGCTTCAGGAGGACCGGCTTGCCGCAGCGTCCGGCCTGGCGCAGCAGGGAAAAATTCTGCATGTTGCGGGCCCCGATCTGGACGATGTCGGCATATTCCCTTACCAGTTTCAAGGAATCCTCGTCCATGGCCTCAGTGACGATGAGCAGTCCGGTCTCGTCCCGCACCTTTTTCAAGATCACCAGGCCGGGCTTGCCCAGTCCCTGATGGCTGTAAGGCGAGGTGCGCGGCTTAAAGGCGCCGCCGCGAAAGATCCGGGCTCCGGCGGCCTTCACCCTGGCGGCGATGGTCAGGGCCTGGAGCTCGCTCTCCACCGCACAAGGACCGGCCATCACTACAAAGCGGCCCCTGCCCAACTCCAGGCCCGGCAGCGAGATGAGGGTGTCTTCCCGCTTCACTTCCCGGCTCACCAGCTTGTAGGCCCGGGTGACCGGAATGGCCTGCACCACTCCAGGCAGGTCTAAGAACAGGACCGGGTCCACCGGTCCGGGGTTCCGCAGCACCGCGATGGCCACCCGCTCGCCCCCGGGCATTGGTTGGGCCAGGTAGCCCAGGGCTTCGATCTTGCGCACCACCACCTCGATTTGTGCCGGGGTGGCCTCCTTGTCCATCACAATGAGCATTTTTCATCTCCAGCAACAGGCTCGGGAGATTTTTTTTAATCGCGGCCTGGAAAATACCCCAAGAGTGTCGGGGGCCAGCCTGAGCGCAATTTTTCCCAAATCATATTTATCAGGGATCCCCGACAAAATCAACCGCTGCGGGAGGTTGCCAGAGGTTACGCTCCGGGAGGCATAAAAACATTTTTCCCCCCACAATATTTATGCTATGGTAGCTCTGCAAAACCCCACGCAAGGGAAGAAAGAGGGCAAAAACCAGGCGGCGCCTGCTAAGCCTGCGGCTGCATTTTAAATGGCTAAGTTGATAGAACTAGTGGTCTTTTTCGCAATTGCTTATTCATTGAAAATGACCGATTTATAACCCCCATTTTGGAAAGCTAGTTATTTAAAGAAAATCTGAAACATGACCATAGCCGGACCAGATCCCCTCACCACGCCAGGACCCGCCATGGTCAAGATTCTGCTCATTCAGCCGCGGCCGGCCGCCCGCCTGGAGAGTCCCGAAAACCTGGGCCTGGCCCTGACCCTGCTGGCCCGGTGCCGGGGGCGAGGGGCGGACCTCATTTGCTTTCCGGAATATTTTCCCTTCTCCGGCGAGGCGGAACTGGGCCGGGCGGCCCGGGACCTTTCGGCCTACCTGGTGGCCGGCCTGGTGGAAGAACAGCAGGGCCGCCGCCATAATACCGCCACCCTGTTTGACCGCCGCGGGCAGCTGGTAGGACGCCAGCGCAAAATCACCGTGGGCAACCTGGAACGCCGTGGTTTTGGAGTCACTCCGGGGGACGGCTTTCAGCCGCTTTCGACCGACTTCGGCCGGTTGGGCCTGCCGGTGTGCATCGATTTCTGGGGGCAGCCGGAAGCGGCCCGCCAACTGGCGGCCCAGGGAACCGACCTCATCGTCAATCCCAGCATCTTCCCCATCCTCCGAGGCCACTGGCTCACAGGGGCTCTGGCCCGGGCCTTCGACTATTACCTGCCGGTGGTAGGTGTGAATACCGCCGCCTTTATCGCAGAAATCCACCGCCGGCGCTATGCCATGCAGGGCGGCCACTCGTTTGCCATCCAACCACCTGCCCCGGCCGATGCAAAAACCATGGCGAGTTTGATCCGAGGCTGGGATGACTTGCGCCCCTGGGTGGTCCTGAGCGGCGGCGAGGGGCAGGAGATTCTGGAGGTCTCCCTGGACCTGCACGGACCGCGGCGCTGGCGCCCGGAAATCCGGGAGCGCTTCGGGATCACCCTGTGAAGTTTTTGGTTTTTTTTGTAAGGGTCTGGGGGAAAAGACCCTGGAGCCGCGGGTCTTCGAGAAGCCAGCCGCTCAACCTTGGGCTTATCGGTTAAAATGCCGCCCCATTTCTTGACATTGAAAAATTTAGCCTTAAATTAAATTCGCATAGCAACGGGGCGGATTTCACTTTCAACTCAAACAAGGAGATAGATGATGCGACATACCCGTAAATTCATGTTAACCGCGATGATCCTGGCGCTTTCTTTGGCCTACGCCATCCCTGTCTTCGCCCAGCAGCAGGGTTCTCCCCCGCCGGGCGGCACCATTAGGGGCGGCGCCATGATGCCGGTAGACGTGTACACCCCCATAAACAAGGGTTATACCTTTGTCCGGGAGGGCAAATATGAGGCCGCCAAAGATCAATTCGGGATCGCGGCCAAACTCGATGAATTAAACCCCTTTGCCCTTAACAACCTGGCAGTCTTGGATGAACGGGACGGCAGGCTGAATGACGCCCTGGCCCATATGAAGGATGCCACCATCCACGCCGCCCAATATAGAGACCAGGTTAGCCAGACCTGCTTCGTGGGCGGCAGCTGCATGGCGGTCAAACCCCTCCGGAAGCAGGCGGCCACCAGTGAAATCCTCCCCATCATTCAGGAAAATATCACGAAGTTAGAGGCTAAGATTGCCGCCACCCAGACGCCTCCGCCGGCAGGGTCGCCCCCCCCGATGACGCCTGAGCCTAAAGCTGCGCCTAAAGCTGCGCCTAAAGCGAAGTAATTCCCAGGGGCCTTCGGGCCCCCGCCCCGTTCCTCCCTTTAGGTCAGGCCAGGGGTTACGAGAGCAGGATAACGCGTCACCCCCTCTGAAGACATCTCATTTGGGGGCCAGCGGGGCTTATTCCCCTGGCCCTTATTTTTTCAAGTCTAAAACGGGTCTAAGGCCGGGAGAGCAGGAACTGCAGATCCTGGAGCCCTTGTTGGGCGAGGCGCAGGGACTCCCGTATCTGTTGCGGCTGGGGGACGTGAGGGGGCAGCAAGGCCCGCGGCGGCGGCACAGGCATCTGGGGGCCGGCCTGCAATTGGCTCAGCAAGAAGCTCAGTTCCCGGATCAAGTGGATATAAACTGCGCCCAGGGGTTCGGCGGTTTCCCGGGCCGCCGCGGCACCCCCGCCGGACGCCTCCGACTGCTCCACCAGAGCCAGGGTTAACGGGAGCTTGGCAAGCTTGGTCGTCTTGCCGGCAAGCTGTCTCTTTTTTCCATATCTCCAAGAATTCGAGGGTGAGCTGCAGATAGTCCTGGGCCCCGGAACTCCTGGGCTCATAATTGAAGATGGCCTTCTGGGCAATCTGGGCCTGATTCAAGGCCTCGTTTTTCATGATCATGGCCTTGAAGATCTTCTCCCGGAAGGGCGCCAGTTGTTCCAAGATATAATCATTGGTGATCCGATTCCGTTTATCATACATGGTGAGGAGGATGCGGAAGAAGTCCCCCTGAAACAACTCCTCCATGGTGAGGTTCTTGACCGTCTCCACAGTGGTGAGCAAATCCGCTAGGCCGTCCAGGGAATAGCGGGAAATCTGGCAAGGGATGATGATGAAGTCGCAGGCGAACAGGGAATTGGTGGTGAGCACCCCCAGGGACGGCGGGCAGTCGATGAGCACGAAGTCATAGTCCGCGTCTTTCAGGGCCTGGGCCAGGATGGCCTCCCGAAAGACCCGGCTGTAAATCTGCTCCGCCGCCCGGGCCAGATGGATCTGGGCTGGCGCCACCTCCAGCCCCAGAATATAGCTGGGCAGGGCCACCTCATTGATGCTGGTGCGGGGGACGCTCATCACCTCCGCCATGGAGGCGTTGATGGTATCCGGGTCCACCCCGATGCCGATGGTGCAATGGCCCTGGGGGTCCAGGTCAACGATCAGGGTACGGTAACCCTGGTAAGCCAGGCCGGCCCCTAGATTCAGGGCGGTGGTGGTCTTGCCGGTGCCGCCCTTCTGATTGATAACCGCTACTACGTGGGACATGATGGGGCCTTCTCACCCTTGGACCATTGGTCAGCATGGCCCTGGCGCAAATGATAAAGGAAGGGGAAAGTTGCGTCAAGGAATATCTGGATCAGGAAAGTAGTCCATTTATGTGAAAATTTTCTCGCTAATGGCACAGTCCCTGCGGAAGTTCGGTTAATTACCGAATTATTGGGGCGTATACAAGATGGTCTCCCCCCCCGGAAAGAAGGCGCTTCGGCCGTTTCATCGTCCCGGAAACCTCTCCTTTGCCGCCCCTTGACCTTTCTGTTATCTTAACCCCATGGAACAAGCCATGTTCAGTTACGTGAACCTGATGTCAATGGCGGTGGTCATTCTTTATTGGATGAAAATATTGAAGCCATCAGAGTCGTTACCCATACAGGAATCGCCACTGAGAAAGCCCTATGCCCGAGCGTGACCACCGGGTAGCCGTAGCTTTGAGCGGCGGGGTGGACAGCGCCGTGGCCGCGGCCTTGCTCAGCCAACAAGGGCAGCGGCCGCGGGCGGTCCACCTGCTCCTAAGCGACGGCGGCCCTCCGGCCGCACATCTGGCGGCCCTGGCACTGATGTTGAATCTTGCCCTCACCAGGGTGGACCTCCGGGAGGAGTTTGCCCGGCAGGTGGTGGACTATTTCGTCAGCGAATACTCCCGGGGCCGCACTCCCAATCCCTGCGTGCAGTGTAACGCGGCCATCAAGTTCGGCCGCCTGTGGCAGCTGCTCCAGGCCCAGGGGCTGACCCGCCTGGCCACCGGCCACTATGCCCGGCTGCTTCCAGGGGCTGACGGGACCCTGGGACTGTTCCGGGCCGCGGACCGCGGCAAGGACCAGTCCTATTTCCTTAGCCGCCTGCCCAGGGAGCTGCTGGCCAACCTCCTCTTTCCCCTGGGGGACCTGACCAAGGCGGAGGTGCGCCGCCGTTACCGGGAGCTGGGCTTGCCGGTCGATGAACAGTGCCCCGAGAGCATGGAACTCTGCTTTATCCCCCGGGGCCATTACCAGGACCTCATCCGGGCCCGCCGCGGCCCGGGAACCCCGGGGGAACTGGTGGACCTTAGGGGGCGGCTCTTGGGAAGGCACCGGGGTCTGGAGCATTACACCGTGGGCCAGCGCCGGGGGCTGGGGATTCCGGCCGGGGAACCTTATTACGTGGCGGAAATCCACCCCGAGAGCAACCGGGTGGTATTGGGCCGGCGCCAGGAGATCCTCTGCCGCGGCCTGCGGGCCAGCCGGGTCAACTGGCTCATCCAGCCACCCAGCGGCGATCTGGAGGCCCAGGCGGTCATCCGCTACCGCCACCCGGGAGTGGCGGCCCGCATCCGCCCCCTGGGCTCCGCGGCGGTGGAGGTGGTCTTCGCCGCGCCCCAATCAGCCGTGGCCCCCGGCCAGGCCGTGGTCTTCTATGAAGACGACCGGGTCCTGGGCGGGGCCTGGATCGAGGAGCCGATCAAGTGAAGGACCGGTTTGCGGTTTTTGGTTTCCGGTAAAGCTGTCCGTGCGCCTACTTAACTTTTTTCAGCATCGAGGGGTCTTCAGGTCACCACGATGAGGGGATCTGGCTTCAAAAAACCGAAGCTTTGGGGGAATTTTCCCAAAGAGGGTCTGAAAGGGTCTGAAAATCTCTACAACTAAAGGCGCCTTCCTGCATTTCCTTCGCCAGGGTGAAATAACCGCGGAGACCTGTTAAAATCGGTTGCATGACCGCCGAAAACCGCCCACCGCCAACCGCCCGCCGCTTTTTCCGCATCCTTACCTTCGGCTGCAAGGTGAACCAGTGTGACACCGCCGGGATGAGCCAGGAACTGGCCGGCCGGGGCTGGCTCAGCCCCCCCCCGGGGGTGGTTGCGGACCTGCACCTGGTGAACACCTGCACGGTCACCGGCCGCGCCGACCAGCAGGCCCGTCAGGCCATCCGCCGGCTATTCCGGGAATATCCGGCAACTCCCATCTGGGTCACCGGCTGTTACGCCCAGCGGGCTCCGGCGGAGCTGGCGGCCCTGCCCGGGGTCCAGGCCGTGCTGGGCAACCGGGAAAAGGGCGAGCTGGCGGAATTGTGGGAGAAGTTTACTCCCGGCGCTCACCCGAAGCTCTGGGTCGATACCTGCCAGGGCCGCCAACCCTTCCAGCCCTGGCGGCTGCGGGGCTTTCCCGGGCACACCCGGGCCTGGCTCAAGATCCAGGAGGGCTGCAGCCACGGTTGCAGCTACTGCATCGTCCCCCAGGTGCGGGGGCCCCGACGCAGCTGGCCGCCGGCCGGGGTTGCCGCGGCCCTGGGAGAATTGGCCGCCGCGGGTTACCAGGAGGTGGTCCTCACCGGCATCGACCTCGGCCAATACGGCCAGGACCTGGACCCCTCATTCAGCCTGGCCGGGCTGGTGCGGCGCCTGAAGGAAGACGGAGCGCCCTTGCGGGTGCGTCTCAGCTCCCTGGAACCCCAGGGGATAACCGGGGAGCTCCTCACCGAGCTGGCTTCCTGGCGGAATTTCTGCCCTCATTTCCACCTCCCCCTCCAGAGCGGCTCGCACCCCATCCTCAGGGCCATGAACCGCCCTTACCGCCCCGGAGAATTCCGGGACCTGGTCCTTAAGATCGCCCGCCTTTTTCCGGAGGCGGCCCTGGGGCTGGACGTGCTGGTGGGCTTTCCCGGGGAAAGCGCCGCCGACTTCGAAGCCAGCCAAAACCTGGTGGCCTCTTTGCCGGTGACCTACCTGCACGTCTTTCCTTTCTCCGCCCGTCCCGGAACTCCGGCGGCGCGGCTAAAGGCGGTGCCCGGCCGGGAGCTGCGGCGACGCGCCGGCATCATCAGGGAGCTGGGAAGGCAGAAAAGGCTGGCATTTATGCAGGGACAAACGCAGCGGCTGCGTGAGGTCCTGGTGGAAGGGCCGGCCCCTCAACCGGGCTGGCTTCAGGGTTTGAGCGACAATTACCTGCGAGTAGTCTTTCCCGGCCCGGCCGCCTGGCGCAATCACCGCCTCCTGGTGCGCTTTCTCGGGATTAAGGAGGAACGGCTGCTGGGCGAGGCGCTGGGAGGACCAAATGAACCCGGCGAGAATCCCTCCTGCGGGATAAACTCTTAAGTGAGCCGGGGGAAAAGCTGGGGCGACATGTACGTACCGCCTCCGGGCATGATAAGAAACCCTGGCGCCCGCTTTGATTTTTATTTGACCAGTTTATCAATCCCGGCCTCCGTCAGGTCATCAATGCCGCTGCCCGCATCATCGCGGTCGCTAGACAATTCGGCTACCAAAGAGGAAATTTGTCGGGGCTAAACTCGGTAAGAGCGCTCCGAAAACCGCCTTTTGACCGCGCTGGCTGAGTCTGCCGCACTCATCTCGAATAAGTAGGGGAATTCTCCCTAAAGAAACAGGGAATCCTCGATTAAAAAGCCGGAGAAATCCACCAAGCTAGGGGGGCAACGTCTTTTTCGACTGCGGGGCCCCGGCGGCCGCATAATCTCGGATAATCATTGCAGATTCTCTTAGTGAGGGGAATTGGTGCATTATTAATGGGAGCGGAAAATAGATTAAATTCCCCCTCACCCTAACCCTCTCCCCCATCGGGGGAGAGGGGATAAAGCTGGAACCCCTTTCATGCTCCCGTTAATATGAGGCGAATTCAACCCGGCAAGCGGCATTTGCAGCAGGATTCCAAGGGTGGGGCGGCGGCGGAATTCGCCCTGGTTATTCCGGTCTTACTCTTTTGCTCGTGGGGACGGCGGCGGGTTAATTTTTCCTAGATGCTGCCTGGATATGTTCCGGCTTCCGGCTGCTCCGTTAAATCTCTGAAGATTCCCTGGATGATGGTTCTGTCGCCGTATTCCACTTTACTGGCGACAAAATTGACCGGCACCCTTTGGTCGTCCTTCCTGATTATCCAGCCATTGGCCAGATCGCTCTCGCCCGTTTGGACTACTTTTTCCAAGGTGGACCGGCTCCTCTCGAGCTCTTCCTTGTGGAAAACTTGGGTAAGGTTCATGGTTAAAAGTTCCGCTTCGGAAAAGCCTAACAGTCCCTCCATCTTCTTGTTGGCTTCCAAGAAATTCCCCTCGGTATCCAAGAGCAGAATTCCTTCACTGACATTCTCCACCAGACTTCGATATTTCTCTTCAGCTACCCGTAAATCATTGGCATAATGCCGGCGGTCCTCTCTTTCCATCTTAAACTGCTTGATGACATTGTTGAGATTATCCGCTTTTATTCCGAGGCGGTACTCTAAATTTTCCAGGAGCGATTGATATTTATATAATATTAATGATGCCGCTAAGTTAACCGCCAAACAAGATGAAATCATTGTAGTTATTTCATAATACCCGGGGGATATGCTTGGAAATAAGAGATTTATTAATAACTTAAAAGACAAGATAACACTCAAGGTAAATAATGATATCGAAATTAACTGCAGGACTCTTTTGCGCTTAATTTGGCTGCCGTTGTTTCCAAATATATCTAAATTCATAAAATTCGTTTCCATCCCGGACTCGTCCTTGAAGAAATTTCTGTGCTTTTTCATGGTTCTCTCCATCTTGGTGCTTCACAGTTGCTGCAGATTATCATGGCGACTTCAGTTCCGGTTTTCATCCTGATCAGACCTCTTTACTTTTATAGACTCATGGAGGGCTAGGTTATGCGGCCGCGACGCTGGTGGCGACCGTCTAGAACAAAGCGCTCAGGGTTTTGCTCATGGTGGCTATCGAGGCGGCAATGATCACCATCGCGATCATAACCACCAGCAGGCGGTACTCCACGGCGGCGGAACCGGACTCGTCCTTGAAGGAATTTCTGTGCTTTTTCATGGTTCTCTCCATCTTGGTGCTTCACAGTTGCTGCAGATTAGCATGGCGAATTGCAGTGCCGGTCTCTTTTCTCCGCTTCCGTTAGCGAATTGTTTGAAAAGGCCCTCCTTATCTGATGGATTTGCCGATGCTCCTTTTGCTTTGATGATAATATGGGTCATCCGTGGAAAAAGGTAAATCCGGGTTTCCCTGATATTCGCCCTCGATAACCATGACTTTGCGATAGGGGAATGCTGTATCCTATAAATCGAGATTATGCAGCAACTGGGGGCACCGCATTCCAAAACCAATTTTGGCGACCTCTCTCTCCGAATTTAATCCCGAAAACGTTCCCATTATCTTAGGAATGGATTCTGATTTCGGGAACCTTTCCATACTTCTAAACCCCATTACATATCTTCTCAGCCGTCGTTTCAGCCAGCTTCATCACGTCTTCATGACTTTCGACTTCCCCCGGTTCACGAACTCCGAACGCACGCATGAGATGATTCTCATCAAAGCCGTAGGCTTTGATGAAGTAGCCCATTCGTGTTTGCAGCAGTAGCTTTGCATGGCTCGAGCATCGTCTTTAACGCTATTATCATTTTGCTGGGATTGACTCTCCCTCAGGCATTTGACCACTACTGGCGAAGGCCGTGGTTGACCCCGGCCACCGTGTCCGGGGTCTTGGGGATAGGGGTGACGGCGCTTCTCTGGATCATTTACGTTATCCGAGCCCAGGGAGTGATTGATTTAGCAGATAGATCAAGCATTCCGTGGATGCCGCACTCATCTCGAATAAGTAGGGGAATTCCCCCTTAAGAAACAGGGATTCCCCGATTTACAAGGCTGGAGAAATCCACCAAGCTATGGGCAACATCTTTTTCGACTGCGGGGCCCAGGCGGCCGCATAATCTCGGTTAATCATGGCAGATTCTCTTAGTGAGGGGAATTGGTGCATTATGAGGCGAATTCGACCCGGCAAGCGGCATTTGCAGCAGGATTCCGAGGGTGGGGCGGCGGCGGTGGAATTTGCCCTGGTTATTCCGGTCTTACTCTTGATCCTCTGTGGGATCTTCGACATTGGAAATTTATATTATCAACAGGCTATTGTTAACAATGCGGCGCGGCAAGGGGCGCGGTTATATGCTGTTAATGCGGAGACCTCTGCCCTAATTACCACAACGCTTCAGGGAAGCTATGGCAGCCAGTTAACTGTTCAGATAACCCCCCAACCTCCCAACGTTTGGGTCACCGTCACCAGCAATGTAACCATTATGACCCCGATAATTAGCGCCTTCTTCCCAAATAACCCCGTCCCTGTACAAGGGCAATGCACTATGTACGTGGAATAGTTTCTCCAATAAGGATGGTCCTTTTATGATAAAAAAATTGCGGAAAAACCAGGAAGGAAGCGTAGCGATTTTGGTAGGAGTAATGCTGCCGGTCCTGATTGGATTTCTCGGCCTGGCCCTGGACGTGGGACATCTGGTAATCGTCAGGACCCAAATGCAAAACGCCGTGGACGCCGCGGTCTGTGCCGGCTGCGTAAAATTATCGCTTCCAATACCGACAGGCCAGGCCCAGGCAACAACTGAGGCAAATTCTATCCTCACCGCTAATAACTTCTCCCCGGCCAACGCTACGGTGACTTTTACTCAAGATACCGCTAAAAATCCCGCTAATGTTCCGGAGACTAACTGCAGCCTGACCAATAATGTGCCCACATATTTCATGAAGGTGTTGGGCATTTCAACTGTCAGCCTGACGGCATACGCAGAAGCGATAGTGGAGAGTAAACTGGAGAGTTATCCCGGCGGGCCTTTTAATTATACCATTTTCTCAAATACCAATTTAACAATTAACGGAACTGAAAAGATTCAGGGGTCGGCACATTCAAATGGCAAATTAACTCTTAATGGAAGCCTTACTATTACACAAGCGGCCGAAGGTTTCCAGGGGGTAATTGTCAATGGCCCCATGAATGTAGGTTCTGTTGGCGCGGCCACGACGAGTGAGATAAGCGAGAATGGTGTTAATATTCCAGAATATGGGGGTGTAACAAATATTTCCATGCCTGATTATACTTCGCAGATAAAAGCTGCTATTCCTACAACTAATCAGTATAGTACTAGTCAAATATTTAATGGCAATTTGAATGTAACCGGCGGTATGTATGTAAATGGTTCGGTAACAATAAACGGGACGATTACTGAAACTGGGGCAATTTTGGCGACCGGCAATATAACGGTGAATGGCACGTCAACTATTAGCGGTTCTAACCAAGTCTTTCTCTATTCGCAAAATGGCACTATTACAATTAATGGCACGGATGGCTTTGGGAGTGGTACTTCAAGTGTAATCTGTTATGCTCCTTCTGCTAATGGTATGATAACCGTTAATGGGGTCTCTACTATAAATGGAGATATAATAGGAAATGGTATTACAATTAATGGGGGGGAAGACATTGATGGAATGGATAATCATAATATTTATCCGATAACGTCTGTAGACTTAGGTTATCATGCGAAATTAATAGATTAGACTCTTTACCACCTCTTGGAATCTCCGCGGAAGATCGTCCCCAACCGGCCCGGAGCAGCGCCGGATTCAAGCCTCCTTCATCTAGCTCGATTTACCAATTCGCTCGCGTACCTATATGTGGAACCCAATTTTGCCCGATTATCAAGGGGGGGCATTAACGGGGTTCCAGCTTTATTCCCGCGCCGGGGTTCGTTGCCTGACCATCTCCCCCAATGGCTTACTTGTAGGGTGGGCACTGCCCACCACTTTTCAAGCTCCCTTAGTAAGGAAAACTCCGGAGGGCGATGATGAAAGCCTCAATCCCGTCCGCGGCCCTGTCCGTGAGCCTGGTCTTCCCAGGGGTCGCCATTCCTGCGAGTCAGGCGGCTGCCGCCGCTGAAGATACGTCGAACCCCCAAAAACCTGGAGGCCCGGAAGGAAAAGAAAGAGAAGAGGGCCGCAGAGCAACAGGCCCAGGAGGAGAAAGCCGCTCAAGAAAAGGAAAAGCAGGAGAAACTCGAGAAATTGCCGCGCCAAAATGGCAGCAAACCCAAGTCCTGGTAGATCTTGAACCGCCAGGGTTTGAGGGCATCCAGGGGGACTGAGCTGCCCAGGCCGTGGACCATGACCCTGGCCTGGGCCAGGCTGAGAATGAAATTGCCGATGATCTCCGGGCGTTGGTCGTGGGGGTAGAGGGAGAGAATGGCGGTGCCGGGCTGCAAATGCACGGCCGCCTCCGGACCGGCCTGGGTCCTTAACAGGGTAAAGGCCGCTTCCCCGGACCGGCTCGCGGTGCACAAGACTTCGCGATCGCTGGCCATGTGGGTAAAGAAGCTGAGGTTGATGCGGTTAAGGGCCAATGGGGTGCAGACCCGCTCGGCCAGGCGACCCTCATCTTGAGGGAAGGAAGCTACCAGGCAGGCTCCCCCTTCCAGGACTTTAAGACCCCCAACTCTGCTTCTTTCTATTTTCCGCTCCAAGGTTAGTCAGGCGCATGGCGTCATGCTATCAAGAAACCGTCAAATCAATCTTTGCACCGCTTCCACCAGGGTAGCCGCGTCCACCGGCTTGGGGATGAAGTCCTCGGCTTCCATGGCCATGCCTTCGGCATGGGTGTAAGTGGTGTTGGGCACCGCGTCGCCCACCGCGGTGAGCATGAGGATGGGGATGTCCTGGGTCCATTTGTTGGACTTCAATTCCTTGCAAAGCTGGTAGCCGGTCTTGCGGGGCATCATGACGTCCAGGATCAACACGTCGGGACGGCGTTTCTTGATGGCCGCTTCGGCTTCCAGGCCATCGTAAGCCTTGCCCACCTCAAAGCCCTTGCTCTCCAACATCATCGCTACGGTTTCCACCAGATCAGGATCATCGTCCACGATCAGCACGTACTCTCCGGCCATGAGGCCTCCCCTTTCTAAGTGATCGTCACCTCATTATGGACTTAAAGTTTATAAATTACAAGGCGGATTAGACCGCTGGGCTTCCCCCTGGATAAATTGTCCCTCCCGCGGCTACCCGCCGCCGCCCATCTGGGGTCGGGGGTAGAGGCCGACGCGTTCCACGATTTCCGGCACCTTCGTTTCCCATTCGATGGCCATCACGTGGAAGCCGCGAAGCCCCGGCACGCCCTTCAATTCCTCGATCTGCTCCACCGCCAGGTTGATACCCTCATCCCCCTGCTTCTCCTTGGGGACCCCCGCCAGGCGCTTGACCACCTTATCGGGGACATCCATTCCCGGCACTCGTTTTTGCATGTATTTGGCCATGCCCACGTTCTTCAGAGGAGTGATCCCCGCCAGGACCGCCACTTTTTCGGTGAGGCCCCGGTCCTCGGCGATCTTCATGAATTCTTTGAACTTGTCCAGGTTGTAAATACATTGGGTCTGGACGAACTGGACCCCGGCGGCTACCTTCTTGCCCATGCGGATCACCCGCATGAAGACATTGGGGCCGGCGAAGGGGTTGACCGCGGCGCCGATGAACATCTGGGGCCGCACCTCGAATTTACTGCCTCCCAGGAGACGCCCCTCGTCCCGCATCATCCTCACCGTCATGGCCAGTTGGGAGGAGTCCAGGTCAAAGACGTTGGCGCAAGTGGCGTGGTCGCCGAAGTGCTGGTGGTCGCCGGTGAGGCAGAGGATATTATGGATCCCGAAGGAGGCGGCCCCCAGGATGTCGCTTTGCAGGGCGATGCGATTCCGGTCCCGGGTGGTCATCTGCAGGATGGGCTCCAGACCCAAGAGCTTGATGCGGATGCAGCAGACCAGGGAGCACATGCGGCACACCGAGGTCTGATTGTCGGTGACGTTGATGGCGTCCACATAGTCCTTGATCATCTTGGCCTTAGAATCGATCACCTCACCGTCGGCGCTTTGGGGAGGACCAACTTCGGAGGTGACGGCCATCTGGCCGGAGGCGATGATCTGCTGGATTTTGCTGGGAGTAGTGGCGCTCATATGCGTAGGTCCTCTCTGACGATCTTGCGGGGGCCACCGTCTCGGGAGGTGGTCCAGTCTTTGGGTTCCACGGGTCTTTCAAAGCGGTCCAGTTGCCCCAGGGTCTTCAAGCGCTCGTAAATCAGCTCCCAGCCGCAAGGGATGTCCGGGTTGATCTCGCACTTGCCCTTGTCGGAACCGCCACAGGGGCCGTTGAGCATGCGCTTGGAACAGCGGGTGATGGGACAGATGCCACCGGTCTCGGCCAGGATGCAGCGGCCGCAAGCCTGGCAGCGTTCGGAGTAAAGCCCCCGCTCCTCGTTGACCCCCAGAAAACAGGTATCCACCCCGGGGAAGACTGGCTTGTGGTTATACATTTCCGCCAGGTATTGGGCCCCGACCCCGCAGGCCAGGGAGACTGCGGCGTCGTAGCCTTCCATGCGGTCGCTGAGCTGCGCCAGGTACTCCTTTTCACACTGGCGGGTGAGGCTGGCCTCATCCACCTGGACCTGCTTGCCTGCCTGGGTGAAGTAGAGCCTGAGGGCCGCGGCCAGAACCTTTACTTCCTTCAGGCCGCCGGCTTCGCACACGGTGACGCAGCCGTCGCAGCCGGCAATGAGCAATTTATTGAAATCCTTGACATTATCGATGATTTCTTCTAACGGCTTGGGTTTTGCCTTGATCATGTGGTTACCTCCTCGGCCTCTCTGATCATCATGCCCTTTTCCATGGCGCCGCGAATGGGGCTTGGGCCCAGTTCCAGGATTTTGTTGGTCATCTCTGTCACAATCTCGACGAACCTTCCCCCCTCGCCGGAGGAGAGGTTGTACATCGCCACCCGCTCGCCGCCCAGACCCACCGTGTCCAGGATCTCCTTGGCCCGTTTCACCCGCGTCTTGGCGTGCAAATTGCCCACCATATAATGGCAGTCCCCTTCCTTGCAGCCCGCCACGATGACTCCGTCGGCCCCATATTCAAAGGCCTCGAGCAGGTGGAGGATATCCACCTTGCCGGTGCAGGGGACCTCGATGATCCGGAGGTTGGGCGAATATTGCAGTCGCATCGAACCTGCCAGGTCCGCAGCGGAATAGGCTCAGTAATGGCAACAGAACCCGACGATCTTCGGCTCAAAATTCTCCATCAGGCCCTCCTTTGAGTGAGTCTTTTTTCCGGAACCGAAACTCTAATACAAGGTCTTGATCTTGGCGCTCAACTGATCGTCCTCATAATGGGACAACTGGATCACCATGGCGGGGCACTCCGAGGCGCAGGTGCCGCAACCCTGGCACATGGCCTCGTTGATCTCCGAGACGTTCTCCAGGTTGATCTGGGGCACGCCGTAGGGACAGGTGCGCACGCACACCAGGCAAGCGGCGCAGCGGTCCGGGTCCACGTGGGCGACGACGCCGCTAATGGTCTGCTGGGTGTCCGCCAGAAAGGCCCCGGCCCGGGAGGCTGCGGCCTGGGCCTGGGCAATGGACTCGCTGATGAGCTTGGGCGAGTGCGCCATACCGCAGAGGAAGATGCCCTCCGAGGCAAAGTCCACCGGCCGCAGCTTGGGGTGGGCCTCGATAAAGAAGCCCGCGGCGTTCCTGGGGACTTTCATGAGCGAGGCCAGTTCCTTGGTATCGTTGGCCAGGACCCCGGCGCTCAGGATCACCGCGTCCACCGGCAGCGTCACGGGGTGCTCCAGGACTTGATCCACAAAGGTGATGCTCAACGCCCCGTTGTCGTTCTTCACTTCAGGCAGGCGCTCCAGGTCGAAGCGGGCAAAGTGCACCCCCTGGGTCCGAGCCTCCAGGTAATAGTCCTCCAACAGGCCATAGGTGCGCATATCCCGGTAGAGGATGAGCACCTCGGTCTCCGGGTTGATTTTCTTCAACTGCAGGGCGTATTTCACCGCGCCCTGGCAGCAGATGCGGCTACAGTTGGGGTTCTCTTCGTTCCGGGAGCCAACGCACTGAATCATGGCCACCCGGTTCCACCCGGCCGCCTCCGCCGCTTTGTCGTCTAGGAAATGGCCCAGCTCCATCTGGGTCATAACCCGGTGGTGTTGGCCATAGAGGAATTCCTTGGGGACGTACTCGTGGGCCCCGGTGGCCACCACGGTGACGCCGTGGTCGATTTTGCGTTGGTACATGCCGGGCCCCACCATAACTTCCGTGGTGAAGTTGCCTTTGTAGCCCTTGTAGCCCACCACCAGGGCCTCGGTGAGCACCTGGATGTTGTCGTGCGACTTCACTTTATCAATGAGCCCGTCGAGATAGGCCGCCACCTCCATGCCTTCGATGGTGTGGTGGATGTTGCGGGCATTGCCGCCCAACTGGGCATCCTTTTCCAGGACGATGGTCTCGAAGCCCTGGTCCCCCAGGTTGAGAGCCGCGTTCAGCCCGGCCACCCCGCCGCCGATGACCACGGCCCGCTGGATGATGGTCAGGGGCGTTTCCATCAGGGGCTTCAGCAGCGAGGCCCGGGCCACCGCCATGCGCACCAGATCCTTGGCCTTTTCCGTGGCCTTTGCGGGCTCCTTCATGTGCACCCAGGAGTCCTGGTTGCGGATGTTGGCCATCTCGAAAAGGTACTTGTTCAGCCCTGCGTCGATCAAGGTCTCCCGGAACAGGGGCTCGTGGGTGATGGGGGTGCAAGCCGCCACCACCACCCGGTTGAGTTTCTGTTCTTCGATGACCCTGGTCATGGTCACCTGGGTGTCCTGGGAGCAGGTGAAAAGATTTTCGTCCACTAACACTACGTTGGGCAAGGTCTTGGCGTAGGCCACCAGTTCCGGCACGTTGACGATGCCGCCGATGTTGATGCCGCAATTGCAGACGAAGACCCCGATACGGGGGGGATCCTCCGGGCTCACCTTGAGCTCCGGCGGCACTTTCCGGGTCTTGGTCCGGGTCCAGCGCACCTCGCCCAGGGTGGCGCTCACTGCGCCCGCGGCAGCCGAGGCCTCCATGACGGACTCGGGAATGTCTTTGGGACCGCTAAACACTCCACAGGTATAAACCCCAGACCTGGAAGTGGCCACCGGGTCAAAGCAGCTTGCACTCACAAAGTTATTGGGCCTCAGCTCTATCCCAAACTTCTTAGCCATTTTCACGGTGTCCGGGGAGATTACCATGCCGATGGAAAGAACCACCAGATCAAAGGATTCCATCTTTAAAGAGCCGTCTTCAGACCAGTACTTCACCGTCAAATCATCGGTACCGGGCACCGGCTCGACACTATGTACCCGGGAGCGGATGAACCGTACTCCCTGTTCCCGGGCACGGTTGTAGTACAGCTCGAAATCCTTGCCGTGGGTCCGCATGTCCATGAAGAAGATGGCGGCGTCCAGGGGGTATTCCTTGCAGTGCTCCTTGGCAATCACCGTCTGTTTGATGGCGTACATGCAGCAAACCGCGGAGCAATAGCTGTTGTCGCAGTGGCTCAAGTCCCGGGAGCCCACGCATTGCAGCCAGGCGATCTTCTTGGGCTCCTGGTGGTCCCCCGGCCGCACCAGGTGACCGCCAAAAGGCCCGGAGGCGGAGAGAATCCGCTCAAACTCCAGGCTGGTGATCACGTTGGGAAAATTGGCATAGTGATATGTGGAATATTTGCTGGGATCGAAGGCCTGGAAGCCCGGGGCCAGCACCACGGCGCCCACGTTCAGGGTCACTTTCTCGTCCATCATCTCATAGTTGATGGCCCCGGCCGGGCAGGCAGTGGCGCAGGCGCCGCAATCACCGGTGAGAAACTTGACGCAGCCCTCCCGGTCGATGGCCGGGGCGCTGGGAACCGCCTGGGGGTAGAGCCGGTAGATATTCCCCCGGGTGTCCAGGCCGGCATTGAATTCGGATAACCTGGGCTTGGGAACTTTGCCGCTGATCTTGCCAATGTCTTTGATGTGACCGGTGGGGCAGATAAAAGAGCAGGCCCCGCAGGTGCGGCACACCTGGGAGAAATCCCCGAAGGGGGTGAGCACCTGCCGCTTGGCGCCCCGGCCCAAGAAGCTGACGGCCCCCACATGTTGGAGTTCCGTGCACATGCGGGTGCATAGGCCGCAGAGGATGCAGTCGTCCTGCCCCTTGCTGAAACTGGGCTCCATGACCCCCAACTGCCGGGCAATATCCCGGAGTTCCGGCACCTCGGGGCATCGGGACCACAACAGGTCGATGACCAGCCGCCGCACCGCCAGGGCCCGGGGGTCGTCAGTGACCACCACCAGCCCTTCCGCCACCGGATAGGTGCAGGACGCGGTGATTATGCTGCGAGGGCCCAGGGTGGCCCGCACCACGCAGAGGCGGCAGCCGCCGTAAGGCTTGATGGCTTCGTAATAGCACAGGGTGGGGATGCTGATGCCCACCTTCCGGGCGGCTTCCAATACCGTGGTCCCCTCGGAGACCTCCACCTGCCGATCATTGATGGTTAGCTTGATCATAATTCTTCTCCTAACCCGTTAAATCGCACCTGAGACAGCGCATCGCTTCATAGGTGCATTGGGACTCGCTCAACCCCAGTTCCACCAGGCAGAAGTCTTTGATCCGCTCGGCCGCCGCTTTCTCCGGCATCTCCGGCCTGATTAGCTTGGCCCGCTCCTCGTCGGATATCTCCGCAGGTTCCACCAACCTCCGGGGAATCGGAATGCGAGGCTTTTCCTCCAGAGGCTCCCCCTGCAAAAAGCGGTGAATAGAACGGCTTGCCTGCTTGCCGGCCTTGATGGCCTCCACCACTGTGGCTGGACCCGTGACTACGTCGCCTCCGGCAAAAACCCCGGAGAGATTGGTGCTCAGATTCACGGGATGGGTTTCGATGGTGCCCCAGCGGGTGAGTTTGAGAGGTTCCGCCGCCAGGGACAGAGTCAGGGGCTCGGGAATCTGCCCAATAGCCTTGATCACTCCGTCTAGGGCCAGGGTGGTCTCGGTGCCGGGTTTGGCAATGGGGCGCCGCCGGCCAGAATCATCGGGCTCACCCAACTCCATGCCCTGGCAGACAATGCCGGTCACCTGACCATTGCCCAAAACCTCCAGGGGCTGGGTCAAGAACTGGATCTCCAGCCCTTCATCCAGGGCCTGGGCTATTTCATGGGCATAAGCAGGCATCTCGGCCCGGCTGCGCCGGTAGACAATGGTCACCGCGCTGCCCATTCTCAAGGCGGTGCGGGACGCATCCATGGCCACATTGCCCCCGCCGATCACGGCCAGCCGTTTGCCCAGCGACACCGGCTCATGGAGGGCGACTTTTCTTAAGAATTCCACTCCGGAGAGGACTCCAGGCAATTCCTCGCCTTTGATGCCCAGGCGAATGTCCTGATGGGCCCCCACCGACAGGAAAATAGCCTGATATCCCTGCTCCGTGAGGGCATCGAGGGTCAGGTCTGGGCCAATCCGGGTATTGGTACGAAATTCCACCCCCCGCTTGGCAATGGCCTGGATGTCGAAGTCCAGCACCTCCGAGGGGAGGCGGAAATCAGGAATGCCCACCCGCAGCATGCCCCCCAGAACCGGCAGGGCTTCAAACACCGTCACCGGATACCCTTCCAGGGCCAGATAATAAGCCGCGGCCAGGCCACCCGGACCCGAACCGATGACTGCCACCTTTTCCGGGCGGTAAATCTCGGGCGGGGGCAGTTCTTCCCCGTGCTCCCGGACGAAATCCGACACAAACCGCTTCAGATACTTGATGGCCCCAGGCCGATCTATCTCTCCCCGCTTGCACTTGGCTTCGCACGGTGCCGGACAGACATACCCACATACCGAGGGCAGGGGGTTATCTTCCCGAATCAGGTTCAGGGCTTCCGCAAATCGACTTTGCGCGATCAAGGCAATGTAACTTGGGACATCGATGCCGGCAGGGCAGGAAAACTGGCAAGTAGCCGGGGTCAGGCGCTTGCACACCAGGGCAGGGCATTGTTTATCGACAATATGGGCTAAATATTCATCCCGGAAGTACCTGATGGTGCTCAGGATCGGGTTGGGCGCGGTCTGTCCCAGGCCGCAAAGGGACCCGTCTTTAATCAATTGGGACATGTCCAGCAGCTTCTCGAGGTGCTCTTCCTGGCCCCGGCCGGCGGTGATCTCATCCAGGATCTCCAGCATCCGGTGCGTGCCCTCCCGGCAGGGGGTACATTTGCCACAGGATTCCTCATAACAGAAGGACATGAAGTAGCGCGCCACATCCACCATGCAACTGGTGCTGTCCATGACGATCATGCCACCGGAGCCCATCATGGAGCCCACGGACTGGAGACTGTCGTAGTCCACGGGCAAGTCCAGGAATTCCGTGGTGACGCAGCCCCCGGAAGGCCCGCCGATCTGGACCCCTTTGAAGTCCTTATTCTCCGGGATGCCCCCCCCCACGTCAAAAATGATCTTGCGCAGGGTGGTCCCCATGGCCACTTCCACCAGGCCGCTGTGATTCACCCGGCCCACCAGGGAGAAGACCTTGGTGCCTTTGCTCGTTTCGGTGCCGATGGAGGCAAACCAATCCGCCCCCCTGTTGATAATCGTCGATATACTGGCCCAGGTTTCCACGTTGTTGATCACCGTGGGCATGCCCCAGAGGCCGGATTGGGCCGGATAGGGAGGCCGGGGGACCGGCTCGCCGACGTAGCCCATCACCGAACGGATCAGAGCGGTCTCTTCGCCGCACACAAAGGCCCCAGCACCCCGGGTGATCTTGATGTCAAAATCGAAACCGGCGCCCAGGATGTTTTTCCCCAGGAACCCCATGGCCCGGGCCTGGTCCATGGCGATGCTGAGATGCTTGATGGCCAGGGGGTATTCGGCCCGGACATAGAGGTGGCCCTGGTGGGCGCCGATGGCGTAAGCCCCGATGATCATGCCTTCGATAACGGCATGAGGATCGCCCTCCATGATACTGCGGTCCATGTAAGCTCCGGGGTCGCCTTCATCGCCATTTCCCACGATGTATTTTACCTCAGCGGGCACCCCGCGGCAGATGCGCCATTTCCGCCCAGTGTTAAACCCCGCGCCCCCCGGCCCCGGAGACCAGAGGCCTCAACCGTGTCGATCACCTGCTCGGGGCTCATGGTGGTGAGTACCTTGACCAGGGCCTGATAACCGCCGGCGATAATGGTGTCGCGCATATCAGTGGGATCGATCCGGCCGATGTTCCGGAGCACGATGCGGGTCTGGTGCTTGTAAAAGGGGATGTCGTGATCGCAAGTGATATGCTCCCCGGTATGGTGGTCCACGGCCAGCAGGCGCTCCACCGGTTTCCCTTCCACCAGGGTGGTCTTCACGATTTCCTCGGCATCGTCCGGGCTGACATTCTGGTAGAACAACCCCGAGGGATGCATCACCACCAGAGGGGCCCGGGAGCAGAAGCCGTGGCAGCCGGTGGTCTTGATCTCCGGCACCACCTTAACGCCCAGCCCGGCGGCGTCAATGGCGACCCGCAGGGCCTGGGCCACTCTGGGGCTGTGGTTAGCCACACACCCCGTGCCGTGACAAACGATGATCACCGGCTTATTGGGGTCGTAACCCGCCAGAACTTCGTCCCGGAAAGCAGCAAAATCCGCGGCGGTGTTGATGTGCGGCAGCTTTAAGGGCTCTTTGACCACAACTTCCGGCGCCTTTTCTTCCGTTACTTCTATGCCCTCTTCTTCCGCCTCCCGCAATTGTTTGATTACCCCGGCAATTTTGCGGGAGTCAGACGAGGGATAATATTCCTGGCCCACCACCACCAGAGGGGCCAGGGCACAGGCGCCCATGCAGCGGATGGTTTCCAAAGTGAACATCATGTCATCGGTGGTCTGGCCGCGCTTGATGCCCAGGTCCCGCTCCAAGGCATCCGCCAGGCGGGGCCCACCTTTGAGGTGGCAGGCGGTGCCCAGACAGACGCTGACGATAATCTTGCCCCGGGGCACCAGGGAAAAGGCGTTGTAAAAGCTGGCCACCCGGAGGATCTCGGCCAGGGGTATTTTCAGCTCGTCCGAGACATGCTCCAGGGTGCAGCGGGGGAGCCAGTTGAATTGGCGGTTGATGTCCAGGAGTATGGGGAGCAGATTGCCCCGCTCCTCTCGGTAGCGGTTGATGATATCCGTAACCACCACTTCATCCGTGGCCTGGGCATAGGCAGTGCGGGCCGCCGCCTCCGCTCCCGGCAACTGCACCTGATAGCGGATGGGGCAGGCTTGCAGGCAGACCCCGCAGCCGGTGCATTTGCTCAAGTCTACGGTGCGAGCCTTTTTCAGCACGTCCACCTGGAAATTGCCGGGTTCCCCGGAAATACCGGTCACTTCCGAATAAGTGAGCAAATCGATGTTCAGATGCCGGCCGACCTCGACCAGCTTGGGAGAGATGATTCACATGGCGCAGTCATTGGTGGGAAAGGTCTTGTCGAGCTGCGCCATGGCCCCGCCGATGGCGGATTTGGCCTCCACCAGGTGGACATAAAAACCGGAATGGGCCAGGTCCAGAGAGGCCTGCATGCCGGCTATGCCGCCGCCTACCACCACCACCGAGCCGACCTTGCCGTTCCGTGGCGCATCCTTTACCTTTTGCTCCTGGTTATCGGACATAATCTGCTCCTTAAAGAGGTGCCTTAGCGATCCTCAAACCCAAAACTCCAACATTTCAGTGGCGCAGGCGTCTTGCCTGCGTGCGCCACGGTGCGGTAATGAGTCCTCAAACCCCGAACTCCAACCCGGCCGCGGCCAGAATGACCGGCAGCTTATCCTCCCAGCCCATGGTGGAGAGGTTCACCCCGCTGAAACCCTTAGCCTTCAGGGCGGCGGTGATCTCCGCGGCAATCTGCACGCATTCCCGAACCCGCTCCGGCGCCTTTTGAATCCGCTGGATGAACTCCTCCGGAACCTTGGCCTCCAGGTGGCGGTTGATATAGCGGGCCATGCCCACCGACTTGAGGAGTAAGACGGTGGGAATGAGGGTAGCCCGGCGGCCTTTGAGAAGGTCGATAAACCTTGCCAGGGCCGCCACTTCATACACCGGCGGGGTGACGAAAAAGGAGGCCCCGGCGGCCATCTTCTTATCCAGCGCCGCTAGTTCGTCCAGCCGCGCCGCATCGCTTGTGGGAATTTTCACGGTGGCGCCTACAAAAAACTGGGGGGCGCCTTGTAACTCCACCCCGGCCAGGTCCCGACCCGTCTGCAGGGTCTGGATGGCGCCTAACAGTTCCAGCAGATCCAGGTCGTTGACCACCCGGGCCTTGTGGTGGTCGCCGTGGGTGATCTCTTCCCCGGGGACTGCCATGACGTTGGGCACCCCCAGGGCCTGGGCCGCCAACAAGTCCCCCTGCAGGGCCAGGCGGTTGCGATCCCGGCAGCAACATTGCAACACCGTTTCCAATCCTTTGCCCTGCAACAGCAGGGCGCCGCCCAGAGAACTCATCTTCATGACCGCGTTGCTCATCTCTGGGATCACAAAGGCATCCACCTGGCGCTTGACCCTGGCAGCATTGGCCACCATGGCGGTGACGTCGGTGCCCTTGGGCGGCTCCATCTCCGCCAGAATCACAAATTCCCCGGAAGCCAGTTTTTCTTGTAATCGCATGGAACTTCCCTCTGGATTAATGGGATGCGCGTACCATGGCATTGCAAATGGCCAGGATGAGTTCATCCATGCCGAACGAGTTGACGTGGTAATAAAAGATGCCCTTTTGCCTGACCTGGATTTCCTGTTTCGGATTGTTTTCATCCGCGGTGATAATAATGGGCAGCTTCCGGTCCAGGCCTTTGATGATGGAGATGGCCTCATAACCCATGGGCTCGGGAAGGCGCACGTCCATCACCAGGACCTTGACCTTTCATTCTGGATGGTCATGAGGACGTCCTTAATATTGTCCACCATCTTGAAGCGATGGTCCTGCTCCAGCAGCCAGGAATTGAGTCCCTGCGCCAGTTCACAACCGCGCTCGGCAATCAACAGCGTGCCGCATCTTTCCATCAGCACCACACCTGACGTGAAGTTAGAGGATTATCCCTGCGAACGAGCTGCCATACGACCTCTCTGAATCATCGGGCTGGGTGAATTTGATCATGATGGGCGGCCCACACACCAGGGCGTAAGTGTTTTCTGGGGGCGGGCAGACTTCGCCGGTTACGGTGGGCACAAAGCCCATCTTGCCGGTCCAGCCGGGGAACTCCCGGTCTACGGTGATATAGCAGTCAAGGCCGTCCCGCTTCAGCCAGGCCTGCCATTCTTCCTTATACAGCAGCAGGCCTGGGGTCCGGGCCCCGTAAATGAAAGTGATCTTGCCGTATTTGGACCGATGGGCCGGGTCCAGCAACCAGACGATGGAGGACCTGAGGGTGGTCATGCCAAAGCCGCCGGCGATGATCAATAGGTTCTTGCCTTCCAGTTCCTCGAGGGGATAGGAATTCCCCAGCCTCTGGCGGACCCGCTATCAGGGGGACCGGAGGAACTCCTTTACCAGGCGCTCCCAGCCTAATTCGGGGTACTGACCGTAGACGTCGTCGCTGATCGTCCGGTCGGACTGGAGGGCGGCGCCCACCGAGGGTTCCAGCATGGCCAGGAGCCTGAGGGACTCCTCTTCTATCCAGGGCCCGTTGCCATCGCCGGAGACCAGGTTTTTCAGGTCCGACTTCAGATTGGTGGCAGCGACGACCATTAGCCAGCCTTCGCCGTAAGGGTCGTCATGGGCCAGCCCCGGTCTTGCCAGGACCTTGGGATTCACCGCTTCGATGATACCGTCCAGAGGCGCCAGGACCGCGGCCTTTTCTCCCTGGCGGAATAGGGCCAGCGCCGCCTGGTCATGGCGAATTTCCTCCCCGATTAGCGGCAGCCTGATTTCATCGCCGGGACCCAGGACCTTCTGGGAAAAGTCATCCATGCCCAGGCGCACCCTGCCGCCATTCTCCAAGGCCACCCAGGTATGGCCCCGGTGGAGGTAGCGGGAAGGCGGCACCTTAATGCCGAAGACTTCCTCAAGTTGCTCGACCAACTTTTCTAAATTGACTGCACACCCATGATATGCCGGCATCCTGGCGATGGGGTCCAGAGGCGAATTGACTAGGCGGTTAACCACGTCCCCCAGGAAGTGCCTCGGCATGAAGGCCGTGCCCGGCCTGACCCGATCAGTTAACCGGGCGGTGGCCGTGATCGTGCCCTGGCGGCTGTTAATCTTGATTGGTTCTCCCGACTGAATTCCCAAGTCCCGGGCATCCTGGGCATTAATTTCGATGCAGACCTCCCCGCTTTCATGGTGGAGAACGGGCTGACGCTGACTCTTGGCGCCGCTGAAATGCTGGGTAAAGCTGGCCCCGGTAGTCAGCCAGAAAGGATAATCGTCGTCCGTTTCCGCGGCCGAGAGGCTGAGGTTGGCCATCACCTGATCCACCGCGTCGATCAAGTCTCGGGGGGCGTTGGCGGCCAGGGAACGGAACAGGAGCCGTCCGGGATCAATGCCGGCTTCAGCCAGGAGCCCCTGGACCTGCTCCACATCCCACTCGGCGCACAGGTTGCCATGGGTGGATTTGCAGTTGTCCTGGAGACAGGCGAGGACCAGCACGCCGTCGGCCCCGGAGGTAAAGGTCTGCAGCAAATAATCAGCGTCAACCTTGCCGGCACAAGGCACTTTGATGGGAGTGAAGCCCAGCGGCAGAGAGGCATGATGGAGCTTCACCGCGGTTTGATAGGCCTCCCAGGCGGAGTTGCGGCACATGAAGGCCACAATCCGGGGACTCAATTGGGGATCGAAGGCCGCCAATTGCGTCGCCACCTGGTCATCGGTGAAATTCCAGATCTGAATGGCGTTGTTGGGGCACTGGCTGGCACAAATGCCGCAGCCCTGGCAGGCCAGTTCATTGATGACGGCCCGATTGTCCCAGGTGATGGCACCGTGAGGGCAGAGCCGGTAGCAGGTCAGGCAGATGACACACAGGCCCCGGTCCACTGCGGCCCGTCCCTGGGGCGCGACGGCTTCGCCCTGGGCCAGGAGGTTCCGAATCTCATTAACTGCGACACTTATATCGGTGTCGGTCTCTTCCCGGTCCATGATCCCCCGGCCTGGTCCGATGACATAAATGCCCCGACGGCTGGTGGCCACCGGGGTGTGGTGGACATTGCCGGACTGGAGAAAACCCCCGGCGCCTAAGGGCAGGCGGAGAAGTTCGGCCACCCCGGCGTTTCCCCCGGCGGCTTGGTATTGTTCATCATAAACTACCAGGTCAACTGCCAGACTCAGGTTCTCGCGTATGGCCGGCTCAAAGAAAGCCACCACCAGACCCCCGTCCATGACGCTAATAGTAGGGCACTCTCTCAGCTTGATGAGCTGCAAACCGGCCTCCTGGTTGGCCTGCAGGGCCCGCTGCAGGCCCGGGTCCGCCACCTTGGCGTTGCCCACCAACAGGTAGACCCGGCTGCCGGCCGCCAGCAGGCGGGATGCCGCCCTCAGGGCCCGCCCCAGGGCCAGGGGATGGCTCTCCCCGGCCAGACCCACCAGGATGGCGACAGTTTCTGGCAGATCCTCTTCGAAAACGCCAGTCAGCAGCACTTCCAGCTGGGTCTGGGAGATCACCCAGGGATGTTCGGGAGCGTGGTAACGGTGGGGGGCTTCTTGCACCTCTAACTCAGGGGCCAAAACCACCGCGCCCAACTGCTCGGTTAGGCGTCCCTGCGACGTCTCCAGACGCAGGGTGAAATTGCCGGCGACCCCGCCGAAATCTTTGATCCGGGCGGCAGAAACCGTCCTGATAAGGCGGTGTTCCTGGGCCTTCCGGGCCAGCGAGTCAAGCTCAGCCGGGTCCTCGGTATACTCCAAGGGTAAGGGGCTGAGCGCCGGGTTGGGGTTCGCCAGGATAATCGGATAGCCCAACTCTGCCAAATCCCAGGCGGCTTTCAAACCGGCAATGGAATCGCCCCAAACCAGAACTTGACGGCTGACAGGGATTGCCTGTGGAATAATGGGCCTGGTCATGCTGGCTTGCGAGGCCGCCAGGCGAATCATTTCCAGCCCTTTAGCGGTCCGAGCGCTTTGGTCCGGGAATTCCAGGGCTGCGGTCAGGTCCACCGGCATGAGGTATTCCGGGTTCAACCCCAGCTCTTCCCGCAACAGGCGGGCTACCCCGGCCCCCCGATGCTCTGGATCTTTGGCCACCAGGATAACCGGATTGACCTCCTGGTCCTGGCTGAGGAAGCCGCGCACTTGCTCCTCTTGCTTTGCAGCCGGCCAGGCCGGATCCACGGGCAACACCCGGCAATTCGGTAAGCTCGCCACTGCCTGGCAAAAGTCCTGGGGATCGAGTCCCGCCGCGACCAACTCCGGGCCGTGCATTAACAAGACATTCACCGGTTTCAGGGCATCGGAATTATTCACGTCCTTGCCTCCAGATATTGACGCACCTGCTGGACCGCCTGGGTCCCCTGGGCGATGCATTCCAGGATGCTTTGGGGACCGGTGGCGGTCCCGGCCAGGAAAACCCCTAGAGCTTCGGCCCGGGTGCCATCCAGACCGTCCTTAAAAAAGCCGTCCGGATTCAGTTGCAGGTGCAGCATTTCGGCCAGTTTGACGTTGTCTGGCCCAGGACCGATACCCACTGCCAGGACCAAGAGGTCCACCATCCGAAACAGCACCCGATTGCTCGCTTCATCCAAAAAGGGCAGTTTCAAGGTCCCATCGGCCGTGGCGACCACGTCCCCGGGGAGGGCCCGGATCAATTCTAATTCCCGCTTGGCGGCAGCCTCGAAATCCTCGGGGTCCGGGCCGACGTTTTGCAGATCCATGTAAAAAGTAGTCACCTGGCACTCCGGCCAACGATGGCGGATCAGCCGAGCCAGGCGCAACCCATAGGCGCAGCAGACCCGGGAGCAATACGAATGCTCCTGGGACCGGCTGCCCGCGCACTGGATGAAGGCCAGACGCCGCACCGGCTGGTCGTCGCTGGGCCTGAGCAGAGGCCCGCCCTGCCGCATCAATTCCTCCAATTCCCGGCCGGTGATGATGTTGGGCCAGCGGTAATTGGTATTAGCCACCCGGGAGGGAAGCTGCGTAGGTTGATAGCCGGTAGCCAAGATAAGGCTCGGGGTCTCCAGTTTCCTCACGGTCTCGGACCTGGCCAGATCGATGGCCTGGGTGGGGCAGATGTCCTGGCAGCGGCGGCAGGAGCCGTCTTGAAAATAGAGGCAGGCGGCCGGATTCACCGCAAAACGGGGCTGGTTCTCGGCCGAGGCCGCACTTATCACGCCTCCCGGCGCCGGGCACTCCTCCAGGCAAAGGCCGCAATCGATGCAGCGGTGGGGGTCGATTACCTGGGGCTGCGACTTCAGGGTCAGGTGCAGCAAACCGTTAACAGACCGGCTTTCCAGCAGCTCCGTGTGGGCATAAAGGGTGAGGCCCGGCGCCGAAAACAGGTCTCGCAAACCTTGTTCGACCCGGCAGGCGCCACATTTCTGGCAGACATCGGTGGCTTTGCAGCCGAAGCTGGCGGCCCGCCCGCCGAAAAAGGGGCTCTTCTCCACCAGGACCGCCTCCAATCCGGCCCGGCTTAACTCCAGGGCTGCGGTAATCCCAGCAATGCCGCCGCCCAGGACTACCACCGGATTGACTTTATCGTCTCTCATGAGAGTTTCCCCACTATCTTAGGCACCCGCGGCCTTCAAAATCTGGGCCATCAGGTCGCCCCGGCCACAGGCTTTCACATAGACGCCGTCGGCGAGCTTTTGCTCTCTAATCTCTTTGAGCAGACGGCCGGTCACAGCGGCGCCCTTCTGCAAGACTTCTTCGGGATCACTCCCGGCCAGTTCCTGGACTACATCGGGGGGCAGGGAATAGACCTTCCGGTGCTGGCCCAAGGAAGCCTCCTCCACTTCCGAGGCCTTGGGAACCTTGAGGCAGGCCATAAACTTTACAGCCTGGGAACCCAATGATTGCCTGAACTGGCGGAACTTCTCCAGGGTGAACATGGGTGCCGTGATAAAAAATTCGACTCCTGCCTCCAGCTTTTTCTTAGCCTTGAGGAGCTGGGGAGCTGCCGGGTCGGCCTCCGGGATGAGGACCGCGCCCAGATAGAATTGGGGGTTTCCCTTCAGGGAAAGACCGACGCTATCATGACCTGTCATCAACCCCCGGGCGATTTGCAGGAGCTGTACCGAGTCGGCGTCATAGACCGGCTTGGCGTCGGGATGATCACCCAGGCTGACGAAATCGCCGCTCAACGCCAAGATATTTTCTATGCCCAGGGCGCCGGCGCCCAGCAAATCGCTCTCCAGGGCCAGGCGGTTGCGATCCCGGCAGGTCATGAGGAGCAAGGGTTCACCTCCGGCCTCTTGGACCAGCCTGGCCGCTGCCAGGGACGAGAGTTTCATCTTGGCATCTTCATTGTCCGGAATCCCAAAGGCGGTCACCTTCCCGTTGAGCGATTTCACCGGAGCCAGCATCCCCTCCAGGTCAATGCCCTTAGGAAGTTCAATTTCCATGACGATGGGGAACTGGCCGCCTTCCAAAGCTTCCTTGAGCTTACTCATGGACGCCATATCTCCTCTTATAAGCCGGGTGGATCACCGTGCCGGGGGTGACGCTCCTCCCGTAGGGATGCAGCGGCAGGATGGGCTCGATCTGCCCCAGCCGCCCTTCCCGTTCCAGTTTGGCATAAATCTCACACCAGGCGCAGGCCTTCTCCGGATTAACTTCACATTTCCCTTGGATGTTGCCGCCACAGGGACCGTTGAGCAACCCCTTGGGACACATGGTTTGCGGGCAAATACCCCCGGTCACTCCCAGGTAACACTGGTGGCAGGCCCGGCAGCGCTCGGTGTAATACCCCGCCTCCTCGTTCACCCCGATGAAGGTGGTGTTGAGGGCCGGAAAGACCGGTTTCATCTCGGGCAGCTCCGCCAGAAACTGCACTCCGGCGCCGCAAGCCGTCGAGATGACCGCATCATAGTCAGCGACGGTGTCGCTCAGGGGTTGGATGAATTCCCGGTCGCACTGGCGCTCCACCGTGATTTCCCCGATCTTCGGGTGCCTGCCTTCCTGTCCAAAAGCGAGCTTCAGTTGCGAGGCCAGCAGCCCCACCTCTTTTTCCCCGCCCGCCAGGCAAACCGCCACACAGGTGCCGCACCCGGCAATGAGGATCTTCTCAAAGGGCGCCACCGCTGTCTTGATTTCCGCAAAAGGCTTCCGTTCTGCGATGATCATCTCTGCACCGCCAGTTCTAATTTTTCCGGGACCACTGCCTCCAGCCCCCACCTCGGGTTCACAGGATTGGGCCCCAGAGCTTTAGCTTTTTCGGTCATCTCATTCACCGCCGCCACCCATTTGGGGGCCTCCGAGGCCGGGATCTCATACATGGCCAGGCGCTCAGCCCCCAGACCGCATTCCTCCAGTAATTGCCGGGTGTATTCCACCCGTTCCCGCGCCCTTAGATTTCCTTCCAGGAAATAGCAGGTTCCGGCCTCTCAGCCGCCCACGAAGATGGCATCAGCCCCGGCCTCAAAGGCTTTCAGGATGTGCATGATGTCAATCCGGCCAGTGCACAGGTACTTAACGACACGCACGTTGGCCGGGTACTGCATCCGGGCCGACCCCGCCATATCCGCAGCCGTGTAGGCGCAGTAGGTGCAAACAAAGGCCAGTATTTCAGGATTAAATTCCATCTCTTATGCTCCACTCCTTTCGCTTAGGCTGACCGTGGGCGAGGACGAGCCGATGGCGCTAATCTTGGCAATAAATTGCTCGTCCAGGTTGTGCTTCACCTCGATGGCCTTCCGGGGGCAGGCGCTGGCGCAGTTGCCGCAGCCCTGGCAGGAGGCGGGGTCGATGACCACCACGCCTTCGCTTTCGTCCATCCTGGGAACCCCGAAGGGGCAGGTACGCACACAGGTCAGGCAGGCGGCGCACAGTAAGGGGTCCACCTGGGCCACTGACCCCGCCACATACATCTCCTCCTTGGCCAGCACCCCCAGGGCCCGAGCCGCCGCCCCTTTGGCCTGGGCGATACTTTCCTCCAGGAACTTGGGACCATGCGCCAGGCCGCCCAGGAAGACGCCGCTGGAGGCAAAATCCAGGGGCCGCAGTTTCATGTGGGCCTCCATGAAGAAGCCGTCGGCGTCAAAGGGCAGCTTGAAGACCCGGGCGATTGCCCGGCTCACCGGATGGGGCCTAATGGCCGCCGAGAGGACCAGGTAATCAGCGGTCAACGCCAGGTTCGCCTGCAACGACTGGTCAAATACCGATATTTCGAGGCCCTGGCCGCTGGCCTTTACCTCCGGTTTCCGCTCTGGATCGAAGCGCACAAACTGCACTCCCAGCTCCCGGGCCTTTTTGTAGTAAAGCTCCTTGAGGCCATAGGTCCGGATATCCCGGTAGAGGATGAAGACCTGGGCGGCTGGATTGAGCTCTTTGATGCTGATGGCGTTTTTGATGGCCTCACCGCAGCAGGTCCGGCTGCAATACTGATGTTCCGGCTCCCGGGAGCCGACGCATTGGATCATCACTATCTTGGGCGCGGCTCCTAAGGCCTTGGGGGGTTCCGCCAGCAGGTTCTCCATTTCCGATTGGGTAAGGACTCGAGGGTCCTGGCCATAAAGGTATTCTTCCGGTTTATATTCCTCACCTCCGGTGGCAATCACCACCGCGCCGTATTCCACCTCCCGGCGGCCATCGCTCGATTCCAGCGTGCTCCGGAATTTGCCGATATGGCCGGACACGTCCAGGACCCGGGTGTTGGGCAACCATTCAATGAGGGGGTGGTTTTCCACCCGGGCCACCATTTCCTGGAGATAAGGCTGGACTTCATGGCCTTCCAGGGTGCGGCGCATCCCTCGAGCCAGGCTGCTGCCCAGCCGGTCCTGCACTTCCGTCAGGTAGACCTGGTAGCCGCTGTCGGCAATGGTCAGGGCGGCCGTCAGGCCGGCCAGGCCGCCGCCAACCACCAGGGCCTTCTGGATCACCGGGAAGAGCAGGTCACTCAGGGGCTCCAGGAGGGCGGCACTGGCTACCGACATGCGTATCAGTTCCTTGGCCTTCTCGGTGGCCAGCTCCGGCGTCCCCTGGTGCACCCAGGAGTCCTGGTCCCGGATGTTGGTCATTTCGAACAGGTACTTGTTCAACCCGGATTTCCGCAGGTTCTCCTGGAATAAGGGTTCATGGGTCCGGGGACTGCAGGAGGCCACCACCACCCGGTTCAGGTTTTCGGTGTCGATCACCTCCCGCATCTTGTCCAGAGTATCGGTGGAGCAGGTGAAAGTATTGTGGTCGGCGTAGACCACGTTCGGCAGGGTGCGGGCGTAATCCGTCACCGCCGCCACGTCCACCACCGCGGCGATGTTGATGCCGCAATGGCAAATAAAGACGCCGACCCGGGGGGCCTCCCCTCTGATGTCCTTTTCCGGGGGATATTCTTCCTTGGTGAGCATGGTGCCCCGGACCTCGGCCAGCAGGGAGGCTGCCGCCCCGGCCGCGCCGGAAGCCTGGCCCACGGTCTCCGGGATGTCCTTGGGAGACTGGAAGACGCCGCAGGTGAAGATCCCTGGCCGGGAGGTGGACAGCGATTCCAGGGGCGGACTCACGGCGAAGCCGTAGTGGTCCGTGGCGATGCCGCAAAGGGCCGCCATTTCCCGGGCAGCCGGATGGGGGTTCAGGCCCACGGAGAGCACCACCATGTCAAAGACTTCGCTTTGTACCTGGCCGGATTCATCCACAAAACTGAGTTCCAGATTTTGAGTGCGGGGATCCTGGGCCACCCGGGAGACCATACTACGGACATAGCGCACCCCGTGTTGTTTCTCGGCCCGCTCGGCGTAGCGGTCGAAGCCCTTCCCCTGGGCCCGCAAGTCTATATAGAAGATGGTGGGCTCGACCTGATGGTCGTGCTCCCGGGCGATGATGGCCTGCTTGGTGGCGTACATGCAGCAGACGTAGGAACAGTATTCCCGGTCGCAGGAGGCGTCCCGGGAGCCAACGCACTGGATCCAACCCACCTTCCGGGGCGGGGCGCCGTCACTGGGACGCAGGACATGCCCGTCATAAGGCCCGGTGGCGGAAAGGATGCGCTCGAATTGGATTGACGTCACCACATTGGGATAGCGGCCAAAGCCGTACTCAGGTTTCTCTCTGGCATCGAACGGCCGGAAGCCTGGGGACAGAATCATGGCTCCCACCTCGATTTGCCGGGTTCGGGGTTGCATGTGGTGGTCGATGGCCCCGGCCTGGCAAGCCGCTACGCATTGCATGCATTCGGAGCACCCCCCGCAGTTGATGCAGCGCTCGGCCTCGGCCACGGCGAGGGCTTCGGGGTAGCCCAGGTTGATTTCCTTAAAGCTATTGATCCATTCTTCCACCGGCAGGGTCTGCATCAAGGCCCGGTGCTTCTTCTCAATGTCGGCCCGGATGGGCGACCAATTGCCCTCTTCCTTGGGAATGGGGCGCAGGGGCAGTTCCCTCCCGGCTTTCAGGTCCTGGCCCGTGAGGTAGCGGTCAATGGACTCCGCCGCCTCGCGGCCGGCGGCCACCGCGGCGATGGCGATATAGGGGCCGGTCTCCACGTCGCCGCCGGCAAATACGCCTTCCCGGCTGGTGGCCTTGGTGACCGGGTCCGTCTGGATGAGGCCCCGGGGAGTGAGCTGGATTTTATCGGCTTCGGTGAGGAACTTCAGGTCAGTCTTCTGGCCGATGGCCATAATGATCACGTCGGCCGTCTCGGACTTGGTCTGATCTTCAAAGTAGGTGGGGGCGAAGCGGCCCTGCTCGTCGAAAACCCGCTCCACCGCTTTCAGTTCGATGCCGGTGACCTTACCGCCCTTCTCCAGGACCTGCTTGACGCCCCAGCGGGTGACGATCTCCACGCCTTCGTGCCTGGCCTCTTCCACTTCCCAAGGGGAGGCGGGCATCTCTTCGGGCGACTCCAGACAGATCAGGGTGACTTTACCCTTCTGCCGCACCGCAGTGCGGG
Organism: uncultured delta proteobacterium; assembly: GCA_963834795.1. GTDB lineage: Bacteria > Desulfobacterota > Desulfobaccia > Desulfobaccales > 0-14-0-80-60-11 > JAPLJC01. Next base: position 196,584 of record CAWIDL010000014.1, read on the forward strand.
CCACGTCCATGGCGACGTTGCCGCCGCCAATGACCAGCACCTTCTTGCCAGCCAGGTCCAGCTTTTTGCCCATGGCCGAGTCTTTGAGGTACTCGACGCCCCAGAGGACCCCCTGGGACTCGTGCCCCGGTACCGGGATGCGCAGCGAATCCTGAGCGCCGACGCCGATAAACACGGCGTTGAAGCCGTCCCGGGTCAGCAGGTCGTTGATGGTGCGGCCTTTGCCGATGGGGGATTTATAGTTGATCTGCACGCCCAGGCGCTGGATATAGTTCACTTCCTTTTGCAGCACTTCCCGGGGCAGCCGGTATTCCGGGATGCCGTAGCGCAGCCAGCCGCCGGCCTCGGGCGCAGCCTCGAAAATCACCGCCTGGATGCCCTTCATGGCCAGGTGGTAGGCGCAACTCAATCCCGAGGGACCGGCCCCGAGGATGGCCACCTTCTCGCTTCTCTGGGGGATTTCGGGCACCGGCAGGGCGCTCCAATCCACTGCGTCGGCCACGAAGCGCTTCAGGTTGCAGATGGCGATGGGCTCGTCCACTTCCTGGCGCCGGCAGTCGCTCTCGCAGGGATGCGGGCAGATGCGGCCGATGGTGCCGGGCAGCGGCAGCCGGTCCATGATGATGGCCAGGGCCTCTGGGAATTTGTGCTCCTTAATCAACTGCACATAGCCCTGAGCGCTGAGGTTGGCCGGGCAGGCCCGCACGCAAGGGGCCCGGTCCAGCTTGTTGATGGCAAAGGTGGCGGGAATCGCCTGGGGGAAGTGCCGGAAGGCGGCAGGGCGCACCCCCAATTCCTCATCGAACCTCGAAGGCATGGACACCGGGCAGGCTTCCGCACAGGCCCCGCAGGCGTTGCACTTGGTCCTGTCGATGTAGCGAGGTTCCTGTTGCAGGGTGACGGTGAAACGGCCCGCCTCACCCTCCACCCCGGCGATCTCCGACTGCGTGATGATCTCGATGTCCGGATGCCGGGCCACCTCGATGAGCTTGGGGGAGATCAAGCAGGTGGAGCAATCGTTGGTGGGAAAGGTCTTGTCCAACTGGGCCATGACCCCGCCGATGGAGATATCCTTCTCCACCAGATAGACCTTGAAACCCGCATTGGCTGCATCCAGGGCGGCCTGCATGCCGGCGATGCCGCCCCCTATCACGCTAATGGCGCCGATTTTCGTCTTGTCAGTAGTCATAAGTTTTTTTCGTCTTGATTGGCGTTGTGGTTCGGTAGGGGAAGATCCACGCCTTCTCATCACATCAGTCCTTTATCCCGCAGCAAGGGGCGCGGGTCCACCAGATGGCGGGCCAGCCAGCCCTCCACCTCCGGGTGTCCCAGGGCCAGGCCCATCAGCTCGGTGAAATAGAACACCGGTAAGTAGTATTCCTTGCTTAACTTTTTCGAGATGCGCCCTTGGGCTAAGTCCAGGTTGGCCTGGCACATCTGGCAAGAGACCACGAAACACTCCGCCCCGGCCGCCAGGGCCCGGTCATAGAGGCGGCTCACCAGGGTATCGATAAGATCCGGTCGGGACATCGCCAGGCCGGCGCCGCAGCAGTCGGTCTTGTAGGACCAGTCCAGGGGCTCGGCCTGGAGCACTTTAAGCAACCGCTCCATTTCTTTAGGGTTTTCCCAATCCGCTTTATCGGTGATGGCCGGTGGCCGGGATGTCATGCAGCCGTAATAGCCCACCGCCTTCAACCCGGTGAGGGGCCGCACTACCTTCTTCTTCAGGATGGCCAGAAATGACTCCTGGGCGAGAAAGTCCAGCAGGTCCCAGATCTTGACGCCATCTCCCAGGACCTCGTCCCGGCGCTGCCGCTCCTTTTCAGCGGCCTTGAGCCGGTTGAAACACAAGGCACACGGCACCACCACGTCTCGTTCGGCCTTCTGGGCCAGGGCCAGGTTGCGGGCCGGAAGCTCGAAAGAGAGTTGATGATTGAGGCTGTGAGCGGCAGTGGCGCCGCAGCAGTTCCAATCCTCCAGCTCCGCCAACTCCACGCCCAGCAAGGGAGTGACCGCGGCGATGGAGGCGGCGTAATCCGACGCAGTACCTTCCAGGGAACAGCCGGGGTAATAGGATACCTTCATGAGTGTTTTACCCCACGCGCTGAAAGATTTTTTTGATCTCATCCCGCCCCTTGAGGGCCGGGGGGCCGCCCAGACGTAGCCGGCCGCGTCTGAAGAGGCCCAAGCCAAGCTTCATATTTTGCCATAGCTCTCCGATTTGGGGCCGCCGCCAAAGTTTAAACAGGGTAAAGCGGCGCATCAGCGCCACTTCCGATAGGCGGCCGCCAGCCCGGAGGTTGTCCAGGAAGAAGCGATGGAAGGCCGCCACCTCCGGTTGATCGATGGCTTTGCCCTGCCGGAGCGCCTCTTCCTTGAGCCAGTCCATGACCCCGGCGATGTCAATGCTGTTGGGACAGCGGGTGCTGCAAGTGACGCAGGCGGCGCAGACCCAAATGGTCCGGCAGCCCAGGAGCGCTTCCGTCTGACCCAGGAGGGCCAGGCGTATGACCCGGTCCGGGAGCAGATCCATGGCAAAGGTCAGAGGACAGCCCGCGGAGCACTTCTTACACTGATAACAGGAAGACAGCGGCGTGGCCGCTTCCCCGGCCAGGCGCTCCTGTAAGGAAAAAGAAGGAACCAGCGGTAGGTTCACGTTGATTTCCATCAAGATTAGCTCCTGTTTAAGAGATCTCGATTGGTCTGTTTCCCATTACAAAAAATAAAGGCAGGCCTTAACCTGCCTGTGCCAAGTCAAGCCCTGGTGCTGTAAGAGCTGGGGCCCAGGGCCCGCACCGACTCGATCATGTCCCGCATCACGTCCGCGAATTTCTGAGCCTCCGCGGAGGAAACCCACTCCAGGCGGAAGCGCTCCGGCTCCAGACCAAAGTCCTCCAACATTAAATCTAAAGCTTCCGCCCTGTCTTTCGCTTTTTTATTACCTTCCAGGTAATGACATTCGCCCAGGTGTCAGCCGCACACCAGGACGCCGTCGGCTCCTTTGGTTAAGGCGTCGATCACCAGATTGGGATGGATCATCCCGGAGCACATCACCCGGATGATGACCGCGTTCGGCGGATACTGAATCCTGGAGACCCCTGCGAGATCTGCCCCGGCATAGGAACACCAGTTGCAACAGAAGGAGATCACCAGTGGTTCATATTGGTCGCTCATTTTAGCACTCCTTTTTTACATTTAGATTAATCCGAGCGCCGCCTCTACTTGGGCACCCAACTGTGCCGGCGTAAACCCAGCAATATAGATGCCCTGCTTGGGACAGGTGGCCATACATGAGCCGCAACCTTTGCAAATGATCTCGTTAACCTCTACAGTCTTCTTCACCCCTCCCTCTGTCTTGTATTCTAGCAGCGTTATAGCCTTATACGGACAGATGTCGACACAGAAGGCGCAGCCGTCGCAGTTCTCATCAATGGGGTGGGAGACGATGGATTCCAGTTCTAGGAAATCCCTGGACAGTATGGTGGACGCCCTGGAGGCAGACGCCAATGCTTGGGCAATGGCCTCATCTAAGGGTTTGGGGAAATGGCAGAGCCCTGCCAGAAAGATGCCATCGGTGGCGCAGTCCACCGGCCTGATCTTGGCGTGCGCCTCAGTGAAAAAGCCCTCGTTACTGAGCGGAACCTTGTAAAGTTCAGAAATGTGCTTATTGTCATTAGGCACAATGGCGGTAGCCAAAACCAGGAGGTCGGGGGTTAGCTCTATCGGCCTCTTCAGGGCGCGATCCGTGACCTTGATGATTATTTTGCCGTCGGCATCTTCCACCAGGGGTGGATCCTCCAGGTCATAACGGAAGAAAAGCACTCCTTTTTCCCGGGCCCTTTCATACAGGGTTTCTCTTTCCCCATAGGTCCGCAGATCCCGGTAGAGGATGTAGACATCCTTCTCCGGATTCATCTCTTTAAGCCTCAGGGCATTCTCCACGGAATGGGAACAGCAAACCTTGCTGCAATATGGCCTGTCCGGGATGCGTGAGCCCACACACTGGATGAAGGCTACCGCTCCGGCGTTCTTGATCCGCTCGCTTTCCTGGGCTATTTCCCGATCCAGATCCAGGGAAAGAAGGACATTCGGATTTTGCTTATACAGAAATTGGCCTTCCGGCTCATAAGGTCCAGCTCCGGTGGCAAAAATGACGATGCCGTGATGGATCTCCTCATTCTCAGAGGAGAGCTTCGAGACAAAGTTACCAACGACCCCGTGGACCTCGGTAACATTGGACCCTAAATGGACGGTTATCTTGTCATGCCTATCTACCTTTTCGATCAAACCCTCGACATAAGGACGAACTTTTTCTCCCTTCCAGGTGCTATGGAGGTTGAGAGCCTGACCTCCCAGGAATGCCTGCCGCTCCACCAGGTGCACATCATAACCTTGATCGCCCAGGGCCAAGCTGGCTTCCATGCCCGCCACGCCACCGCCTATTACCAAGGCCTTATGGGTCACGCCCACCGTGATGTATTCCAGGGGCTCGAGCAACCGGGCCTTAGCCACCGCCATGTTGACCAGGAGCTTGCATTTTCCCGTGGCCGCCTCACGCTCCGTTTGATGGCACCAGGTGCACTGATTGCGGATATTGGCCATCTCAAAGAGATATTTGTTTAAGGCCGCATTTCTCAGCATATCCTGGAAGATGGGTTGGTGGGTGGAAGGGCTGCAGGCCGCCACCACCACCCGGTTCAGCTTATGTTCCTGGATTACCTCTGCCATCTGCTTCTGCGCGTCTTGAGAGCAACTGAAGAGATTGGCTTGCACGTATGCCACATCGGGAATGGTCTTGGCGTATTCCACGATGGCAGGAACGTCGGCAATGCCGCCGATATTAATGCCGCAGTTGCAAACGAACACGCCAATTCGGGCCGGCTCCCCTGTCACTTCCGTCTCTGGCGGGAATTCCTTTTTCTTTAGCAAGGTGCCCCGGGCCGCAGCCAAAGCCCTGGTTGAAGCCGCCGCGGCCGCGCTGGCCTCCACAACCGACTGAGGGATATCCTTGGGACCGGTAAACACTCCACAGGTATAAACCCCAGGCCTGGAAGTGGCCACCGGGTCAAAGCAGCTTGCACTCACAAAGTTATTGGGGCTCAGCTCTACCCCCAACTTCTTAGCCATTTTCACGGTGTCCGGGGAGATCACCATGCCGATGGAAAGAATCACCATATCAAAGGATTCCGTGTTTAAAACGCCGTCTTCAGACCAGTACTTTACCGTCAAATCATCGGTACCGGGCACCGGCTCGATACTATGTACCCGGGAGCGGACAAACCGCACCCCAACCTCATCCTGGGCCCGCCAATAATACTTCTCAAACTCTTTACCGTGAGTTCGCATATCCATAAAGAAGATGGCGGCATCCAGAGGTTCCTTGCTGTGTTCTTTGGCGATCATCGCCTGTTTGACGGCATACATGCAGCACACCGCCGAACAATAGCCTTTTTCACATTGATTCAGGTCGCGAGAGCCGACGCATTGCAACCAGGCGATCTTTTTGGGCTCTTTATGGTCCGAGAGCCGGATCAAATGCCCGGCATAAGGCCCTCCGGCCGAGAGGATCCTTTCAAACTCCAGGGAGGTCAGCACATTGGGATGGGAGGCATAACGAAATTTTTCATAATCGCCAGGATCAAAGGCTCGGAAGCCAGGCGCCAGCACCACGGAACCCACATTAAGGTCCATTATCTGGGGCTGCTGGCTGTGATCAATGGCGCCGGGCAGGCAGGCAGCCACACACTGCATACATTCGGAACAGATGCCGCAGTTGATGCAACGGTCCGCTTCCTCCAGGGCCTGTTCCTCGGTATAACCCTGGGCAATCTCGGCAAAACAGATGGAAGAGACCTCCGGGGGGGTGGTGACCATAGTTTCTCGGGGCCGCCCCCACCTGTCTTTAGGAATATCCCGCCAGCGGACTTCGGCATCAACGCCTTTGATGCGGCCGGCAACCATATCCTCATCCCGGAGATAACGATCGATGGACTCCGCCGCCTCAATGCCGCCGCCCACCGCCTCCACGGCAATCCATGGACCGGTTTGGGCATCCCCGGCTGCGAAGATCCCCAGCCGAGAGGTCATATAAGTCACCGGGTCCACCTCGATGGTTCCCTGACGGCTGAATTTGATCCCAGCATCCTTGAGGGGATCCAGCTCGGATGCCTGGCCAATGGCCGGGATCACCATGTCAAATGGCATCTCGAACTCTGATCCCGGGATGGGTATGGGTCGGCGTCGCCCGGAGGCATCCGGCGGCCCTAACTCCATTTTCTGAACGACCATTCCGGTGACCCGTCCATTCTCGGACAAGACCTTTAAGGGCGCCACCAGATAATAGATGTTCACGCCTTCGCACAACCCCTGGTCGATCTCCCAGGCATGGGCGGGCATCTCCTCCCGGGACCGGCGATAGACAATGGTGACGTTGGCGCCGTATCGCCGGGCGGTGCAAGCGGCATCCAGGGCCACGTTACCGCCGCCGATGACCGCCACCTCTTTGCCCACCGTCAGGGGCAGTTCCAGACTATGCCGGCGCAGGAACTCCACCCCCTGCATGACCCCCTCGGTTTCCTCCCCCGGAATCCCCAGGGGAAGTCCTCTATGGCAACCTATGCCCAGGAAAACCGCCTTGTATCCCTGGTCAAACAGATCGTCCAGGGTGAAGTCCCGCCCCAGGGCCATATTGGTCTTCAGCTCCACCCCCAGGCTCAGGATGTTGTCAATCTCTTTTTGCAAGACTTCGCGGGGTAAGCGATATGCCGGAATCCCTACCAACAGCATGCCCCCGGGCTTGGGCAGGGCCTCGAAGACGGTGGTCTGATAGCCCCGCAGGGTCAGATGATAGGCGCAGGTCAACCCCGCCGGACCACCCCCGATGATGGCCACCTTTTCTTTCCGGGGCTCGGCTTTGGGGAAGGAGATTTTGCTTACATCCACCCGGTCAGCCGCGAACCGCTTCAGGCACATAATAGCTATCGGCTCATCCATCTCCTGACGCCGGCATTTTTCCTCGCAGGGATGGGGGCAGATGCGCCCCAGGGTTCCGGGAAAAGGCACGCGCTCCATAATGAGCTTCAGGGCCTCTTCAAATTTCCCCACCTTGATAAGCTGCACATAACCCTGAACATTAATCTCGGAGGGACAGGTACGGGTGCACGGGGCCCGGGACGCCTTCATGATGGAAAAGGCCGAGGGAATGGCTTGGGGATAGAGACGGTAGGCGGCCCGACCTTCGGCCAGCCCCATATTGAATTCATCTTTAATGACTACCGGACAAGCTTTGGCGCAGTCCCCGCAGCCGGTACACTTGGATAGATCGACATACCGGGGCTGATTCTCCAAGGTGACCGTAAAATTTCCCGGCTCCCCGGTAATCTCCTGCACCTCTGTCAGAGGATGCACCTCAATGTTAATATGCCGGCCGACCTCGACCAGCTTGGGAGAGATAATTCACATGGCGCAGTCATTGGTGGGGAAGGTCTTGTCGAGCTGCGCCATGACCCCGCCGATTGCTGGCCCCTTTTCCACTAAGTGGACGTAATATCCTGAATTGGCTATGTCTAAGGCGGCCTGCATCCCGGCGATTCCTCCGCCGACGACCATTACAGATCCAAGCAATTTGTCATTCATAAAGGCCTCTAAGGTTGCTAAAGGTTGCTAATTTGGCGACCCTCTCAGAAGTTGTTAGCCGGCCAATCCCAGTTTCTGGAGCATCGGCTGCGGATCCGAACCCACCAGGTGGCGGCTGAACCATCCCTCATATTCTTGCCCCAAGGCCAGGGCCAGGATCTCTGAAAAATGGAACACGGGCAGCTTCTTCTCCAGCGTACAACGATTCTCCAGATTGAGCTGACAGGTGGCGCAGGACGTAATGATGCAATCCGCGCCTGCGGCCTGGGCGCCTTCAATGATCGTATTGACCATGGGAGTAGCAATATCCGGCCTGCTGGCGGCCAGGAAAGAGCCACAGCAGCGATTGGTGTAAGCCCTGGTCAGGGGCTGGGCCCCCAAGGCGCTCAGGACTCGTTCCATTTCGCCCCAAATGAATTTCCCCTGCCTATGGCGCCAGGGCGGACGAAAGAGAGTGCACCCGTAATTAGGCACAAATTTCAAGCCATTGAGGTTCCTTTTGGCGGTATCTTTCAGACGCTGGACATCCCTCACCATGACTTCCAGAGGTCCACACCCACCCCGGTACACCGTCGGCACCGGGGGCTCCGGCTGAGCCCGGACCACCCCTTCCTCCAGGGCCATGTGGCGCAGGGTATTCATCACCGCTGCCATGTCAATGGCCATGGGACACTCGCTGGAGCAGGTATGGCAGCCCACGCACATCCAGATCGTCGCACTGCTCAGGGCCTCCTGGCGCAAACCGTACTGCAATAGCATTAAAATCCCGAAAGGAGGATAATCCATCGCCCGGATGAACGGGCAACCACTGGCGCACGTGCCGCAGCGAAAACATTGGTTCAGGTCCGTGCCGCTCTGTCGAATAACCTCAGAAGCCAGGGAACGGTCCCACTTGGTAGAAGAAATTACTTTCTTGCTGCCCATGGGTATTGTCTGAATGTCGGGTTGGGCCATGGTCCTTTCTCCGTTTATCTATCCGGACTAAATTATCCCAAAAACTTATTGCTCCTTGGCCAATCCCAGTTTCTGGAGCATTGGTCCCGGGTCTACAAGGTGGTGTTGGGGCCACCCCTCGTACTCTTCCCCCAGGGCCAGGGCCAGGATTTCCGAAAAATGGAACACGGGCAGCTTCTTCTCCAGAGTACAACGATCCTCCAGATTGAGCTGACAGGTGGCGCAGGCCGTGATGATGCAATCCGCGCCTACGGCCTGGGCGCCTTCAATGATCGCATTGACCATGGGAGTGGCGATATCCGGCCTGCTGGCGGCCAGGAAAGAGCCACAGCAGCGATTGGTGTAAGTCCTTGTCAGGGGCTGGGCCCCCAAGGCGCTCAGGACTCGTTCCATTTCGCCCTCAATGAATTTTATCTGCCTATGGTACTGTGGTGGCCGAAAGGAGGTGCACCCGTAATTAGGCACAAACTTCAAGCCATTGAGTTTTCTCTTGGCAAGATTTTTCAGACCGCCGTTCCTCACCAGGACTTCCAGTGGCCCACACCCATGCCGGTGCACCGCCGGCACCTGGGGCTCCAGCTGAGCCAGGATCACCCCTTCCTCCAGGGCCATGTGGCGCAGGGTATCCATCACCGCCGCTATGTCAATGGCCATGGGACACTGGCTGGAGCAGGTATTGCAGCCCACGCACATCCAGATCGTGGCACTGCTCAGGGCCTCCTGGCGCATATTGTACTTCAATAGCGATAAGACCCCGAAAGGAGGATAATCCATGGCCTGGATGAACGGGCACCCACTGGCGCACGTGCCGCAACGATAACATTTATTCAAGTCCGTGCCGCTCCGGCCAATAACCTCAGAAGCCAGGGAGCGGGCCCGCTTGATAGAAAACACCTCTGTGCTGCTGATCGTCGGTTTTGCTAGCATGTCAGGGCTCATTGTCTTTTTTTCCCTTAAATTTATTATATAACAAAATCTAGGGTGGAAATCCAGGAAATTGTGATTTTTTTCTCAAAAAGTTTTTCCAGTGAAATTTGGCTTGGTAATTTGTTTGGGATTAGGCCCCAAGATGGACAAATCCCGGAAGCCAGGGCCGCCCCGCCTTTGAGAAAAGCAAGGTCACTCAGTCTGACCTTCCTGGATCAGCTTTCTTTCGTGAGCCTTGTGGATCTTCTCCAACAGCTCGTCCAGGGGCACAGGCTTCATCACGTAAGCGAAGGCCCCCAGCTTCATGCCCTGGATCCCCGATGCCACCGTGGCATGGCCGGTGAGCATGATCACCGGCATCAGGGGCTTCTTTTTTTTCATTTCCAACAGGGTTTCGATGCCATCCATCCCCGGCATCTTGACGTCCAGGATGACCACGTCAAAGTCCTGCTCATTAAGCAATTCCAGGGCTTTGGGGCCGCTGTCAACGCCGCTGGCCTCGATATTTCGGACCTGCAGGCGTTTGACAATGGTCTCCAGAAAATCCAGTTCATCATCCACCACTAAAACCCGTTCCGTTGTGGTCATTCGCCCTCATGCTCCTATGTTGTGGTTGAACAATAAAGGCCTAGGTAAGGGAGGTTACCCCCCCGGCCTTTTGTAGCCGAGATTATGCAGCAACCTTGGCCAGCGCAATCCAAAAAAGGTTTTTGGGACCTCTTGCCCGGAAAAAATCCCCAAAAGTTTCTGTTCTTGAAGCCGAATCCTCTCGTCGACTCCATTATAGCACAGGCTTCCTTAAATAAAGTAGGTTAATGACAACTCAAAACTCGAAACTCAAAACTCAGAGAACCGACTTCACCGCGATCTTGGCCAGTTCCACGATGCGGTCCGGGAAGACTCCGAAGCCGATGATCACCGCGGCCAGGGCGTAGTTCAGCAGGCGGGTGGGCAGGCCCAGGATTATCGGCCCCAGGCCGGGATCGTCCTTGAAATAGGCGGCGTAGAGCACCCGCAGATAGTAATAGAGGGACACGGTGCCGTTCACCGCGCCGATCAACACCAGCCAAAAATAGCCGGAGTTCATGGCGGAGGTGAAGAGCAGCAGCTTCCCGGTGAAGCCGATGGAGGGGGGCACCCCCGCCAGGGCGAAGATCCCCAGGATCAGGTTCATGCTGAGCAGGGGACTGCGGCGGTAGAGGCCGCCCAGCTCCACAATCTTTAAATTCCGGCCGTCCCCGGCCACTTCCGAAAGGACCATGAACACCGTGAAGTTCATCACCAGGTAAGCCAGGGCATAGTAGACGGCGGCGATGTAGCCCGCCTCCTTCAGGGTCAAAATCCCCATGAGAAAGTAGCCGGCGTGGGCAATGGAGGAGTAGGCCAGCATGCGCTTGAAGTCTTTCTGGACAATGGCCACCAGGTTGCCCAGGGTCATGGAGGCGATGGAGAGGATCATCAGGGCCTGGGTGAAGCCGTAGCCGTAGCCGGCCCCCAGGGCGGCGAAACGCAGCAGCAGGGCCACCGCCGCGGCCTTGGAGGCAGTGGCGATGAAGGCGGTAACCTGGTTGGCCGCTCCCTGGTAAACGTCCGGGGCCCAGAAGTGGAAGGGAAAGACCGACAGCTTAAAGAAGAAGCCGGCCATGGCCAGGAGCAGGCCGATGAGACCGATGGGGCTCTGGGTCAGTTGGGACAGCCTGGGCGCCAGCTCGGCCAGGTAAGTGGTGCCGGTGGCCCCAAAGATGTAGCTCAGCCCGAAGAGCATGAAGCCCGAAGAGACCGCGCCGATGAACAGGTACTTGATGCCCGCCTCCACGTCGATGCCGTCCCCCCGGCGCAGGGGCACCAGGATGTAGAGGGAATAGGAGGAGAGCTCCAGGGCCACGTAAATGGTGAGGAGTTCCACCGCCGAGACCAGCAGCATCATGCCGATAATGGTGGTGGTGAGAAACAGGTAAAATTCGGCCTGCTGGCGCTCCTCGATGTGGGCCAGGTTATGGGAGATGGTCAGGACCAGGAAGAGGCCCAGGGCCAGGGCGAACTTGAAGATCTGGCTGAAAAGGTCAACCCGGTAGGCGTTAAAGAACAGGTACCCCTGCTGAAAGAGGCAGGAGGCGGTCAGCAGCAACCCCACCGCGGCCAGTCCCAGGGCGATCCGGTAGTCGGTCTTGACCCGGGGCGCTCTCCTGAGGCTAAGGCAGAAAAAGACCAGGGCCAGGCCCAGATAATAGAGTTCCGGTCCGAACAGCATCACATTCATGGTCACATTCCCTGGAGAAATGGGATTACCGCGGTTTTAATCGTGCCCAACATCAGTTGCGGGAAGAACCCGAAGAGGATCAGGACGCCGATGAGAATCATGCGAGGCAAACCCAGGAAGGGGCTGACGTCCTCAAAATGGATGAACTTGGGGTTCGGTTCGTTGAAGAAGGTGTTCTGCACCACGCGGAAGGCGAAGAGGGCGCCCACCACCAAGGCGGCGATAGCCAGCAGCCCCCGCACCGGATAGACCTTGACGGCGGCGATAAAGACCAGCAGTTCGGCCCAGAAACTGGCCATGCCCGGCACCCCGGCGCCGCACAGGGCCGCGGTGATGAAGAAGGCGGAGGCCACCGGCATGATCTTGGAGAAGCCCCCCAACTGGTGAATGTCCCGGGTATGGGTGCGGTCATAGATAAAGCCCACCGAAGAGAAGAAGAGGGCGGTCATGATGCCGTGGGCGAACATCTGGAAGACACTGCCGTCGAGGCCGTCCACCGAGCCGGTGGCCAGTCCCAGGCAGACGATGCCCATGTGGGACACCGAGGAATAGCCGATAACGTACTTCAAGTCCGTCTGGGCCAGGCCCACGAAGACGCCGTAGACAATGCCCACGGTGGCCAGCAGGGCCATGAGCTGGGCCCAGTATTGAAAGCCCGCCGGGCAGAGATACATGGCCACCCGCAGGATGGCGAAAGAGCCCAGCTTCATGAGCACCCCGGCGTGGAGCATACTCACCGCGGTGGGGGCGGCCACGTGGCCCACCGGCGACCAGGTGTGGAACGGCCAGACCGCGGCCAGGACCCCGAAGCCGAAGAACAGCATCACAAAGGCAATCTTCTGGGTCCAGGGGGAGAAGTGGGCGGCGTGCAGCCGGATTATGTCGAAGGTCTGGAGGCCCGAGGAGGAATAGAGCAGCAGGATGCCGGGGATGATGAGACCGCTGCCGGCCATCAGATACAGGGTGAGCTTCATGGCGGCGTATTCTTTGCGGGTGGAGCCCCAGATCAGGATGAGGATGTACATGGGCACCAGGGCGATCTCATAGAACAGGAAGAGCATAAAGAGGTCGTAGGACATGAAGACGCCGAAGACCCCGGTCACCAGGGCCAGCATCCAGATGAAGTATTCCTTGGTGCGCACCTCCAGCTCCCACATGGTGAGGACGCCGGTGAAGATGACGATGCCGGTGAGCAGCAGCAGGGGGGCGTTCAGGCCCTCGACCCCTACGTGGTAGGTGATGCCGAAGGTCTTTACCCATGGGTATTTCTCCACGAACTGCACACCCCCCAGGGTCCGGTCATAGGCCACGAAGGTGTAAATGGCCAGGGCCAGGGAGAGGCCCGCCGCCACCAGGGATACGGCCCGGATGAGGAACTTTTGATCTTCCCTTAAGCAGAGGAGGATCAGCAGCCCCGCCGGCGGGGCCAGCAGCATGCAGGACAGAATGGGAAATGAGGCCATGTGTTCGGTCATATCAGCGACCCATCAGCAGGTAGATCCCGACCCCGGCCAGGACCACCACCATGAAGAACAGGTTGTATTGCAAAAAGGCGGTCTGCACAAACGAGAGCAGCCTGCCGCCGCCGACGGTGGAGAAGGCCACCGCGTCCACCCCGCCGTCCACCACCCGGCGGTCATTGTAAGTGAAGCACCGGGAAAAGACGCCGTAAATCACGGTGTTAAGGAACCAGCGCCAGAAGTGGTCCATGTACCATTTCTGGATGAAGAATTCTTGCAGCAGCGGCAATTTTTGGATAAAGCCCAGGCACCTGGCGTCTTTGGCGCCCCAGTCGAACCAGGCCACCGCGATGCCGCCCACCCCGCAGCTTAGCGCCGCGGCCAGCAGGAAATAATTAAGCGCATGGTGATGGACTTCCCCCAATAAAAACTTTTGCAGGTAGCCCTGGCAGAAACCCAGGGTCAGGGTGAAGACGGCCAGGACGATGAGGGTGAAGGTCATGACCCAGGGCACCCCGTGGTGTTCGTCGTGAGCGTCGCCCTGCCCGTGGCCGGGATGAGCCTCCACGTGGCCGGGGACCTTCCCGTAGGCGCCGGGTTTGGGAAAGAGCATGACGAAGATCACCCGGAAGGAGTAGTAGGCGGTCAGGAAGGCGCCCAAAAGCCCCATGGCCAGCCAGAACTTGTTATGCAGTTGGGACAGGGTGGTTATCACCAGTTCCTTGCTGAAGAAGCCGGCCAGGGGAGGGATGCCCGACAGGGCCAGGGCGGCAATGGTGATACAAGTCATGGGAATCACCAGCTTCCGCCCCCCGTGGCTGGCCATGGTGAAAAAGTCGTTGGTGCCGAAGTGATGGATGAAGACCCCGGAACACAGGAAGAGCAGGGACTTGAAGGCGGCGTGGGTGGTGAGGTGGTAATAGCCGGCGAACATAGTGCCGGAGGCCAGTCCGGCGGCGGCCAGCCCCATGGCCATGAAGCCCAGCTGGCTGACGGTGGAATAGGCCCAGACCTGTTTGATGTCGGTAGCCACCATACCGATGGTGGAGGAGATCAACAGGGTCAGGGTGGCAATGGCCAGGATCACGGTCATGGCGGTGGCCGAAGCCGCGAAGAATGGGAAGATGCGGGTCATGAGGTAGATCCCGGCGGCCACCATGGTGGCGGAGTGGAGCAGGGCCGAGACCGGGGTGGGACCTTCCATGGCGTCGGGCAGCCAGACGTGCAGGGGGAACTGAGCGCTCTTACCCATGACCCCGCAAAAGATCAGCAGCGCCGCGGGGGTGAGCAGCCAGGGCGGCATGGCTTTGGCCACCGCCGCGGCGTTAACCGTGGCGATATCCAGGCTGCCGTAAAATATGGTCAAAAACACCAGGCCCATGAAGAAGCCGATGTCGCCGAAGCGGGTGACCACAAAGGCCTTTTTCCCGGCCTCCGAGGCGGAGAATTTCTCATACCAGAAGCCGATGAGCAGGTAGGAGGACAGGCCCACCAGCTCCCAGGCGATGTAAAGCTGCAAGAGGCCGCTGGAGATCACCAGGGTAAGCATGGACATGGCAAAGAGGGAGAGGTCGGCGTAGTACCGCCCGAAACCCGGGTCGCCGCCCATGTAACCGATGGAGTAGACCTGCACCAGCCAACTGATGGTGGCCACGATACAGAGCATCACCAGGCTGGTGGGGTCCAGGAGGAAACCGAAGGGCACCTTGACCATGTCCGAGACCAGCCACTTGAAGTTGTAGATGATGGGTTCTTCCAGGCTCCCCAGCTTGAAGAAAAAGCTCCAGGCAATAATGAGGGGGATGGTGGAGGCCACCAGGGAGATGGCCAGCGAGAGGTGGGGCCTGTTCCTGGTGAAGATCATGATCAGACCAAAGGCCGTCAGCGGCAAAAATACCGTCAGGAGACAGCCCCAGAGGATCGGATCGCACGAGCCCATGGTTAACCCCTCTGTTCCGTGGCTTGATCGATATTCACGGTTTTCAGCTTACGGTACACCGCGATAATGATACTCAGGGCGATGGCGGCTTCCGCCGCCGCCACCGCCATGATGAACAGGGTGATGATCTGGCCCACCGCCGGATGTGGAGCCAGGAAGCGGTTGAAGGCCATGAAGTTGATGCTGGCGGCGTTGAGCATGAGTTCCACCGCAATCAGCACCGCGATCAGATTGCGCCGCGCCAGCACTCCGTAAAGGCCGATGGCGAAGAGCACCAGGGCCAGATAGAGGTAAGTCTGCAACTGGTTAAAGAGCAGCATCGGTCACCTCTCGAGAGCCCCGCGGCTGCGGCCGCCCCGGGCCGTGACCATGGCCCCCAGCATGGCCACCAGCAAGAGCAGGGAGATCAATTCAAAGATCAGGGAATACTTGGTCAGCAGGTAATGCCCCAGGGTGGTGACCGACCAATCGGAGCTGCGCTCCGGGGCTGGGACCCAGGTGGTCTTTTTCAGCAGCATTCCCAGGAAGATGAAGACCGCCAGGGCACCAGCCAGGGCTGCCTGGATCTTCAGGGGATTCCGGGGAGGCCGGGGCAGGTATTGGGGCTCGGAAAGCATCACGGCAAAGCAGATGGCGATACAGATGGCCCCCACGTAGATGAGGATCTCCATCAGGGCCACAAAGGGGCTATTTAGATAGACGAAGAGGCCGGAGACCCCGAACAGCGCCAGGGCCAGCCCCAAGACATTATGAAAGATCTTGCGGGCCGCCACCGCAATCAAGGCGCCCATGATGGTCAGGGCCACCACCAGCACAAAGGCGGCGGCGGCCAGGTTCTGCGGGCTTAACCAGGCGCTCATTCTTTGACCTCTTCAGGCGGTGCCTTGGGGGACTTGCCCTCCTCCGGGGCCTGGACGGGTTTGGCGGCCTTGGCCTGGGCCGCCTTGGCCGCGGTTTCTTTCTCCCGGGCTTCCCGGGCGGCCGCCTCGGCGGCCGCCGCCGCGGCTATCTCCTCCGCGGTGGGAATGGGGGTGAGGGGTAGCCCGGCGGCCTGCTGGCGCTCTCGCAAGAGGGCCAGGTGATCGATGACTGCATACTCCCGGCGAAAACCCGCCAGGCGGTATTCCTGGGAAAATTCCAGGGCCGTGGTGGGGCAGGACTCGAGGCACAGGCCGCAGAGACTGCAGTAGTAGTACTCGTGGACGTAAGTGTAGGGCACCTTCTGCTTGGCCCCCGGCAGCTTGGCCCCTGCCACCGAGATGAGCTGGGAGGGGCAGATGCGGGCGCACATCTCGCAGGCGATGCAGCGATGCGTCTGGGTCTCGGAATCCAGGAGCAAGCGGGGATAGCCCCGGTAGGCCGGGCTCATCTGGATCTTCTGCCGGGGGTATTGGACGGTGACTTCGGGTTTGATGAAACAACGGATAGTCACCGCCATGCCCGCCAGCAGGCTCCAGAAACCCACGGCAATCACTTTGAAATAGGTCAGCATGGCTCAGTCAACCTTCAGCGGCCCGCTCATCTGAGTTTCAATACCAGGGCGGTGATCAGCAGATTGGCGAAGGCCAGGGGAATCAAGACCTTCCAGGCCAGGGTGATCAACTGATCGAAGCGTACCCGGGGGAAGGTCCAGCGAAACCACATCATCAGAAAGATGAGGGCGTAGACCTTCAGGAGAAACCAGACCACCCCGGGCAGGATGGGGCCCTGCCAGCCCCCCAGAAAAAGGACGGCGGCCACCGCCGAGGTGATGAACATGTTGGTGTATTCCGCCAGGAAGAACATGGCAAAGCGCATGCCGGTATATTCCGTGTGGAACCCGGCCACCAGCTCCGACTCCGCTTCCGGCAGGTCGAAGGGGTTCCGGTTGGTTTCGGCAGTGGCGCAAGTAATAAACAGGATAAAGGCCAGGGGCTGCACCAGGACGAACCAGTAAGAGCCCTGGGCCGCCACGATGTCCGAGAGCTTGAAGGAGCCCACCATCAGGATCACGCTCATCACCGTGATGAGCAGGGGGATTTCGTAAGCCACATTTTGGGCCACCGAACGGATGGCCCCGAAGGCCGCGTATTTATTGTTGGAAGACCAGCCGGCCATCAGGAGGGCCAGGACCGCCAGGGTGGAAAAGGCCAGGATCAGCAGGATCCCCACGTTCAGGTCCTTGATGATCAGGGACCGGGAAAAGGGGATCACCAGGAAGGCGAGCAACACCGGCAGGAAGATGACGATGGGGGCCAGCCAGTAGACGGGCCGGTCCACCTCTTCCGGGGTGATGAGCTCCTTGCCCATGAGTTTCAGGGCGTCGGCCACCGTTTGCACGGCGCCGTGGGGCCCCACTTCCATGGGCCCCAGGCGGAGCTGCATGTGGGCCGAGACCTTGCGCTCCATCCAGATGAGAAACAGGGCGTTCACCGCAACCAGGGCCATGACCCCGATGAGGCCGATGATCAGCCTTCCTGCTTCCGTTGCCCAATATGACGCCAACAGTCCCATAATTCCGCCCTTAGATGGCTAGCGGTCGATTTCCGGGATCACCACGTCCACCGAGCCCAGGATGGCCACCAGGTCGGCCACCAGGGTGTCCACCACCACCTCGGGGAGGATGCTGAGATTGCCGAAGGACGGCACCCGGAGTTTGATGCGGTAGGGTTTGATATCGCCCTGGCTGACGATATAGCAGCCGAATTCGCCCCGGGCGCTCTCCACCGCCTGATAGACCTCACCCGCGGCGGGTTTCAGGCGTTTGGGCACCTTGTCCGCCATGATGGGACCGTTGGGGAGCTGGTTCAGGGCCTGTTCAATGATCCGCAGGCTCTGCTCCATTTCCAGGATGCGGACGAGATAGCGGTCGAAGACGTCGCCTTTCTCGCCGATGGGGATCTGGAAGTCGAAGGCCGGGTAGGCGGAATAGGGCTCGCTCTTGCGGATGTCGTAGGCGATGCCGCTGCCCCGGAGGGTGGGGCCGGTGAGGCCGTATTTCACCGCCTGGTCCCTGGTGATCAGACCGACGTCGCGGGTGCGGTTGATGAAGATGACGTTCTTGGTCACCAGCGAGTCGTAAACCCGGAAGCGGCTGCGCAGGCGCTTGATAAAGGCCCGGGCGCCGGTGACGAACTCCTCGTCGAGGTCCCGGGGCGCCCCGCCGAAGCGGTAGAAGCAGTAAGTGAGGCGGGAACCGGTGATCCGGTCCAGCAGGTCCAGGAGATTTTCCCGGTCATCGAAGGTATAGAGGATGGGGGTGAAGGCCCCCAGGTCCAGGAGATAGGCGCCGATCCACACCAGGTGGGAGGAGATGCGGTTGAGTTCGCTTAAAATCACCCGGATGAACTCCCCCCGCTCCGGCACCGTGAGGCCGACCAGTTTTTCCACCGCCATGCAGTAGCCCTGATTGTAGGCCAGGGCGTGCAGGTAATCCACCCGGCCCATGTTGGGCAGGAACTGTTGGTAGTTGCGATTCTCGGCCATGTGCTCGTGGCCCCGGTGGCCGTAGCCGATGACCGGTTCGGCCTTGGTGATGTACTCCCCGTCCATCTCCAGGAGCACCCGCAGGACCCCGTGGGTGCTGGGATGTTGCGGACCCATGTTGAGGGTATAGGTCTTTTCTTCTATTCCTAGCTCAATCATTGCCCGGCTCGGCTCCAAAGTCTTTCAGCAAGGGATGGAAATCGGCGTCTTCCGGCAGCAGCAGGCGTTTCAGGTTGGGGTGTCCGGCGAACTTGATGCCGAAAAGATCGTAGACCTCCCGTTCGTACCAATCCGCCCCCGGGTACACCTGGGAGATGGTGGGCGCCTGGGCCCCCTTGGCCTCTTTCGTCTCTTTCGTCAGGGAGGCGTGCACCACGGTGCGGCACAGTTCATCAAAACTGGCGAAGTGATAGACCAGGGTGAAGGATTCCCGCAAGTCCACCGCGGTGAGGGATTCCAGAAAGCAGCCCTGGTCCAGCATGGCCTGGGCCACGGCCGGCATCTGCCCGGGCCCGGCGGCCACCTCCAGGTGATAGCCGGTCTTGGCGTAATCGCCGTCGCTCACCTGCGCCAGGTTCAAGGGGGCCAGGGCCGTTTTGAGCTTATCCTTTAACATCTCTGAACTTCCTGAGACGGCCCCGTTTGGTGATCTTCTCTTCCAGCATGAGGATGGCTTCGAGGATGGCCTCAGGCCGGGGCGGGCAGCCGGGGATGTAGACATCCACCGGGATGATCAGGTCGGCGCCGGGGATAATGGCATACTGGTTCGGGTAGTAAAAGGGGCCGCCGGAGATGGCGCAGTTGCCCATGGCGATCACCCACTTGGGGGCCGGCATCTGCTCATAGAGGCGCACCACTGCGGGGGCCATCTTCTTGGAGATGGTGCCGGCCACGATCATCAAGTCCGATTGCCGGGGAGAGGGGCGAAAGACCCCGGCCCCGAAGCGGTCCAGGTCGAAACGGGCCATACCCGCGGCCATCATTTCGATGGCGCAGCAGGCCAGGCCGAAGGTCAGGGGCCACAGGGAGTTGGCCCTGGCCAGGTTCAGGGCTGCTTCCAGGAGGCCCAGGCGGATTAAGGGGTCACCTGTTTTCGCTTCCAACTGAAGACTCCTCTGCGCCAGGCATAAACCAGGACCAGGGACAGAATGCCGATGAAGATGGTGATTTCCACAAAGTCCAGCCAGGCGTAGCCCTTGCCGTAAGCCAGCAAGACCGGGAAGAGGAAGAGCACGTCCACGTCAAAGGCCAGGAACAGCAGGGCGAACAGATAATAGATGACCGCCACCTGAATCCAGGCGCTGCCGATGACCGGCATACCGCACTCATAAACCTCGCCGCGGGCGGCTCCATAACTCCGGGGGGCAATCAGGTGGGCCAGGATGATGGGGCCCAGGGCGAACAGGGCGGCCCCTATCAGGAATACCAGGACGAAGGAGAAATCGCTCAAGGCCTGCGGGATTTCCAAGGCCGCCTCCTTGTGCTTTTTGGCACAACCTTGACCTTTATACCCAGACGAAAAATTTTAGTCAAGGAGTTTGTTACGGGGCCTGCCAAATTTATTCTTAGGGCTGACTCTGATGATTAAATTTCAGGTAGCGATAGGGATTGGAAGTTTTGAACAGGGGCCCTGGCGGTTTCGCTCAGGAATGGGGCGGACCGCCTGCTAGCGGCTCGCCAGCAAACAGGTGGCGCAGCGTCCCGCCCAGGTGGCGCAGGCGTCCCTGCCTGTGCCCGTGGGGCTAAGGCATGCGGGGGTGCGCCATTCAGCGAATGAGCACCCCCCTGCCTGAGCCTGGCTGGCGTTCGCAGTTGGCAGCACGGGCGCCGGGTAGTCCTGCCTGAGATCGCCAACTGCGTGCGGCTCCTGAACCATATTCCAGGAACTGAGTAAGAGCAACTACGATAACCATATCAAATATCAATTATTTTGATTCAAGCCGCGTAAATAGCAGGTATCTTGAAGCGACTGATTTTTATAATATAATTATTTTGTAAACTCCCGTAGGGCGGGAAAGCGAAGCGCATCCCGCCTTCAGGAATTGGGTTAAACTAAAATCATGCCCCAATATATACGCGCCGTTGTTCCAGGAGGCACGTTCTTTTTCACAGTCAGGCTACTGGAACGCCGCCGGAACCTCTTGACCGAACACATTGACAATCTCTGGGCGGCATTCATGGCGGCCCGCCAACGTCGACCATTCACTGTCGATGCCATCGTCATTTTGCCTAATCACCTGCGTTGTATCTGGACGTTGCCTTCCGGGGACGCGGATTTCTCAACGCGCTGGCATGATATAAAAGCACGATTTGCGACACAAATTCCCCGTGGGGAAAGACTTTCAGAGCGGCGCCTGAAGAAGGGGGAACGAGGTATTTGGCAGCGGCGTTTTTGGGAACACGTCATCCGCGACGAGCGTGATTATGAGCGTCACGTGGATTACATCCACTACAATCCGGTAAAGCATGGTCATGTGATGAGGGTTGCGGATTGGCGTTATTCAAGCTTTCACCATTATGTGCGATGCGCTATTTATAACCTTGAGTGGGCGGTAGATGACGACGTTCGACGTCTGGAGATGGAATGATGCGAAAGGCGGGATGCGCTTCGCTTTCCCGCCCTACGGTCCTGCATGAGCACCGCCCGCCCTGAGCCTGGCTGGCGCTCGCAGTTGGGAGCACGGGCGCCGGGTAGTCCCGCCTGAGATCGCCAACTGCGTGCGGCTCCTGAACCATATTCCAGGAACCGAGTAAGCTGGGGCGCGGGCGCCGGGGCCTGGGGTTTGGGCGGTTTGGTAGGGGCGGCGTCTTAGTGGCACAGGCCTCTGGCCTGTGGGTTTGCCAGGGCGGGGAAACCCCGCCCCTACGATAACCATATCAAATATCAATTATTTTGATTCAAGCCGCGCATAAATAGCAATAAAGATTAATTTCAATTATTATTCTTATATTATTCTTAGAAATCTATCAAATTTTACAGATGCCGATTTTGCGGTTCAGCCCCGCAGATAGGCAATGGCCAAGGTGAAGCAGAGCCCGATTTCCACCGCCCAGCTAAGCAGGTAAATCAACAGCTCCATGCCGGAACCATAATCTTTCTCCTGCAGGATGCGATTCGGTTCCCGGAGGATGTCCCAGGAGCTGATCTCTTTGTCAGCCGCCATGATAAGCTATCTCCTTTCAGAAAAATTTGGCCACCAGATCCCTGAGGGCGCTTCCTGGAAAATTTGGCATAAAGTTCCCCCCGGAGACTGTTCAGAAAAAGTCGGCTAAAAGCTCCTTTACCCGAGATTATGCAGCAGCCTTGGCCACCGCAATCCAAAAAAGGTTTTTGGGACGTCTTGCTCGGGAAAAATCTCCCAAAGTTTCTGTTCTTGAAGCCGAATCCTCTCGTCGACGCAATGATAGCACAAGTTTCCTTGAAAAAGTAATTTTTTCAAAAATTTTCGCATACCACACCCCAGAACCAAGATACCTCACTGCGATGGAGCTTAAGGACCCCAGGCCAGCACTGATCGGTAGTGGTGTGCCAGAGGAAAAGCCGAGGCTACATGGACATACCACCGCCGGGCGTGGCAACTGGAAAGCAGCCAAAGAATCCTGCGGTGGGAAAAGGTATTCAATAATGGCGGCGTCGAGTAGCGTGGGGGAATTTCATCCCCACGCCCTCACAGTTCCGGACGTGAACCTCTCGGTTCATCCGGCTCCTATCGACCGGCCGCAATTACCTGGCCTTGCCTTATTCAATGGCTCCTCCCATTGCTGGTTGACCATCCAATAAAGCCGATCGATACAACCCCTTCGCTCCATCCCCATTACGGGACTTCCTCGCTACTACGGGTTGTTCCGCCCCTGTGCCCCGCCTCGGTACTCTCACTCTCATGGGTCCTCCACTTGAGTTTCTCCCTTCACATCGGGACGACAGCTTCCCACGTTCCGCACAAGAGCCTGGTTCAGGTTCACGCCACCTTTATGCCGGACGCCACCCAGGCAGTAAGCAGGTTTCCCCTGCGTTTATCCTGGGTTTGTCCTGGAGTCAAGATAGCCTCCAGTTTTGACGTCGTCTTTAGTGTTTCGACACCTCATCAGTGGTTCGCTGGTGCTGGTCTCCCTGATCCCTACCTGCCACGGTCTTTAGCCATGACTTGTCCTTAACGCTCACCACCCTGGCTCTTTACCAGCGCAGCTTAAGGGGTTTGGAGCCTGCTCCTGCAAGCCGGCTGCGGGGGGCCTGCCTCCATCTCTCGCGCAGTTGCGCACGCCTTTCCCTATAACACCAAGCGCGCTCGTGGCGCACTATCTTGCTAAACAAGACACTTATCCCCAAGCCCTTAGAAATTGCAGATATGACCTTCATTAGGTTAAAAGACAGGTTAGCCAAGGCCGGGATGAAGGATCTTTGGCAAAACCCGTTGGTGATCCCAGGCCTTTGAAGTTTGACAGGCTTAGAATGCAGGTTATTTTGTTTTCTCGCGTTTTACCAGGACACCCAAACGAGCCACCGCCTCCATATAAGCGGCAAAGCCGACTGCCAGGATATCGTTGTGGTTGGCGCCCGCCACTTTGATGAAAGTTTTTTCCGGTGATTGACTAGCCTCATAAAGAGCCTGCCCCTCGGCAAAAGGGATGATGTGGTCAAGTTCGGCGTGGATGATGAGGAGAGGCTTTTTCCAATGTCTGATTTTCTCCACATTTCGAAATCCCGTCTCTTCTTTGAACCCTAAGGCTTGCACGTCCACGCCCAAGAGTTTGAGCAGAGGCCCGGCGTAAGCAAAGCCGCTCTCGACGATAAGACCGTCAAGCCGGTCTTGGTGCAGGGAAGCCAACTCCAGGGCGGAGGCACTCCCCAAAGAGCGACCCATGACCACCAGGGGGCCGGAAAATCCCTTTTTGTTTAGCCATTTCTGGGCAAAGGCAAAAATAACATGACAGTCGCGCATCATGGCGGTCACAGTTGGGGTTCCGGTAGAGCGGCCATAACCACGATAATCCACGGGAAAGAAATTGAGCCCTTGCTGGGTGTATAGCGCCCCCAGATCCTCGTAATCCGCCACGATTTCCCCGTTGCCATGAAAGAATAGAAGGGTTGGTTCCGTTGCCCCCGCAGCATAAAAACGTCCGCCGATCGCCACCCCGGGGTCCACCGGGATGAGTATCTCTTGGGCAGAGGTTAGCGTATTGCCTAACTCCGGCCGGGGGTAAAAAAGGCTCAAGAGCACTTCAGGGACATCCAGGACGGCATATTCTTGGGCGAGAGCGGACATTATCTTGGGGGACTCCTCATTGAAAGGATGTTGGCAGTTCGGTGTATGACCAACCGAGATGGGAAATTCATATCACATCGGGCAGTCCCTTCCCAGGGGGATAGGGAAGGCCTTCCATGGGAAGCTTAGTGTACCGATATGAATTGGATAGGGGAAGTTTTTAATTTCCTGATAAGTCCAGAATCATAGCAGATATATGGTGGGTCATTTTTTCCAGCAGGGCCGCGACCTCCGAGTTAAAGAGGCTCAAATTTTCCAGGGCGATGTGGCCGGAGATGGCGAGATTGAGTTCCTGACCTTTCTGGCCGGCCACCTTAAAGCTGAAGTTGCGACTCGGTTGGGGGGGGTAGTCCATAGCATCCCGGAAAACGCCAGTTCCGCAAATTGACTCTTCTGGGCCTGCGAATCTCGTATCAGGGTGAGCTAATTATTAAAATCCAGAGCCATGAACTCTTTATCGGTCAGACCCCACCTTTGCAACGCTTCCGCCGCGTCCAGGCTTAAGGCCAGCAGCCCTATCATCTGCCCCTTATGGAAGAGCGGGACAGCAATGATATAAATCTCAGAGCCGTCCTGCAAAAAGAAGCGTTGTTGGGAGGTTCTGCGGCTTTTCAGGACCTGATCAAACAAACCATAACCGGAGAAATTAAGGGTCCCCTCTTTTTTCTCGGGATACCTTGCCAGGATGTCTCGATGCTGGTCCAGGACGCCGATCCGGAAAGGGCACATGCGGCAGAGTTTAATAGCCGGTTCGGCCATTGCCAGCAGCGCCTTATTGACGGCTTGCACGTCCTGTCGGGCTAACGGTCCGGGCAGCGGCGCCGCCAGCCGCTGGAGGCCGTATTTGACCTCTTGCTTAAAAGAGGCCGCGGCGGGACTCAAGGGTGGTTCTTTGGCGGAACAGGCGCAGAAAATCAACAAGATTATTAGAAAAGAGCGATCCAGAAGACGACCGGGGCTAAATTTTTCGGGGAGACTACTGTGTGCCATTTGCCTCCACCCTTCCCACTCTTAATCCGAGATTATGCGGCAGCCTTGGCCACCACGGTCAAAAAATGGTTTTGGGGTCCCCTTTGCCAGGGGAAAACCCCACAAAGCTTCTGTTCTTGACGCCGAATCCTCTCATCAGCCGCATGATAGCATGACTTTGCCTGAAAAAACAAATTTTTGCCAGATTTTTGGCATACCACCCGAGTAGGCCACCTATGATGAACTCCAGGCAGCACCGCCCGATAATGGTGCGATAGAGGAAAAGCCGAGGCAACATAGACATACCACCGCTGGGCATGGAAACTATCTATCTGTCAAAATCATGCAGTTTGAAGGGGTATTCAAGAAAAAAAATAACTTGCCACTATACGCCCTTCCGCTAATCTTTCCATATGGTTCGTATATCGGAAAGCCTTTGCAAATGGAATTCGAATTGGGCAATTTTCTTGAAAAATTGATAAATCTCAGGAGCGATCATATTTCACCGGGGAGAGGGAGGCCCGGCCCGAGGTTTCCGGATTCAGACCAAAGCTACAGGTGCGGGACCGGACGGTGCTGGCGCCAGAAATGGCAGGCATCAAGAAATCAGCACAGGTGCCGTCCCCCTTCTCCTGGCCGACCTTGCCCGCCTGGAACACGCACACCCCTTATCCCTCCCCCATTGACCTACACCTAATCGCCTCTCAGAAAATGCGCCACGCATTTGCAGAGGGTGTTCCCACGGGGACAGGCAGTCGCAGTCAACCGGGAAGATTTTTTCACCATTATGTGCGATGCGGTATTTATAACCTTGAGTGGGCGGTAGATGACGACGTTCGGCGTCTGGAGATGGAATGATGCGAAAGGCGGGATGCGCTTCGCTTTCCCGCCCTACGGTCTTTCAGATTGGTATCTTGAACAGAAAACCGTCAAGACCAATATGCTGAACGCCGGAGTTGATAAGGTGCATCGGGACCTGATTTTAGGCCATAGCTTGCAAGCGAACACCAGGATATCCGCTTTGTTTTTTTCAAGGCCTTGGTCTTGGGTGCTCACCCTCAGGTAGCCGATCACTTTCCTCTCGTTGGGCAGGCCGTCGGTCATCTTAGCCTTTTGCCCGCAAGTTTCACATGTCCCACGCCATAATTTTTTCGGCGTGGTGGAGACTAAGTTCAGATTTACCTGGGCAGCGCATTTTTCACACGGTTGGGAGACGACTGATTGGGCAGCCTTTCGCCGCATCAATTTTGGTCTTAGGCATTCTTGCATCTGCTTGGCCCTCCTACAGGTTTTATTAAAACGTCTTAGCTAACTTATTAATTAAAAGGCTTTTTTAGGTAAGTCAACCATTTTCCTCTAAATTTCCGAGAAATTTTAACGCTCGTTTCCATAGATAAAGGTGAATCATAAGGTGAGGGAATTTTTCGGGGAATAGGGTTCATTAACTTTTTTATAGAGCTTGATGAACTTCGAACCATTATGATATCTCACGTCCTCCCTTGACAAATTGGTCCGCATTGTGACAATGTTAAATGGGAATAAGGGAAAAGCTGGGTTTACATGGCGAGACCAGAATAGCATTTAGGGAATTTAAATATGAATGATGAAGTATCTCCAACTTCTGAAGCGCTCGAAGAATCCTTAGATCTCTCTGAAGAAATTCTAAAAGATATTGAATTGAGTTCTCTCCCTCTGTGGTCCGTGGCTCTTAAGGCAAGTCGCCTTGCCCGCTTGCTTAACCACCGAGAAGCTCAACAAATTTTTCAATACGAAGTGAGTGGATATCCTACCAAACCAGGCGGAGTGCCCCCCGACATTTGGAAACTTCTAATACTAGCTGACCGAATATACGAGGAGAAAGACACTAAAACCGAGGAGATTAAATCTTTTGCCTTCTTGGATTCAATTGAAGAGCTAGAAAAAAAAATCGAAACATCTAAAATCGCATTAGAGGCTTCTGCGGACCGAGATGTTTCAATCTCGTCCGCCAATCCACACCAAACCGTGTTGACTCCCCCCGGGAACTATTTCGAGCGCAAAGGATTGCAGGAAAAAATTGCAATCGCGTCCAAACGCCTTGCCAGCAGGAGGGCATTTGTTTATCAATACGCTTTACGCCGCCATTATGAGCTTAAGTTTTCAAGGGTTGCACAAAATGTATTTTCTGTTATTCGTGAATCTGTAGATCGAAATATAGGCAATTTCGTTCCCGAGGCAGTTCAGAAATTCTCTTCTGTCCATGATAACTTACGTTCAACAAATCCTGAAGATTGGTCAAATGCTGTACATAGCTGTCGGCGCATCTTAAAGGACTTGGCAGACTCATTGTTCCCACCGCAAAACGAGGACCTTATTAGGTCTGGAGCGCATGTTAAAGTCGGACCTGAGAACTATGTAAACCGCCTTATTTGTTTCGTAGAAGACAGGAGTAGTTCAAGCCGCTTCATCGATCTTGTAGGTTCCCATTTGAGTTTCCTTGGGGACAGGCTTGATTCAATTTTGAAAGCTTCTCAGAAGGGTTCTCATGCAACAGTAACACGGGATGAGGCTAACAGATATGTTGTTTATACCTACATGCTCGTGGGAGATATTCTTTCCCTATGCACTGAAGCCGAACACGCCGTGGTCTAACTAGATTTTTTGGTGAGGATGATAGATGACGGATACCGATGAAAAGCGTGCTTTCTGGAACAATTTGCTGCGCGCAGTTGAAACCGAACCCCGAAATATTGACTCACTTCAAGGGGCATCAGGTTTCTCACATCCTGTCGTAGCACTTGGTGTCGATGAAAAAAATCGTCGCGTGGTTTTGATCTCGGGCGAGGGAGACGCGCGCACCGCCGCTCTTGCACATGGAGACATACAGGCTGCGCTCCCTTCCGTCAGCCTGCTTATGGCGCGGCCCGCTCCCGTCAATCTTGGGCAGGCCGCCCGAATATTGTCGGAGTTGATTGGCCGCGTCCAAATCGGACCCGAGGAAATGGAGTTGTTTAATAAGCTAAGCAATGAGGCTGCGCAGCAGGAGGCCATCAAGAAAATATTTGACAAAGTCCATCCGTTTACATTTGGGGCTTCTGCCATTGCGTCCCTGAACATGGTGGCTGTATTTAAAGACGTTGTCCAACAGCTCTCCTTGATCGAGGTGGAAGGGTCGCAACCCATTCAAGCACTCAACATGCGAAAGCTCATTGCTTACGACCCTGTCGCCATGGATAGGAGCCTCGGTGTGTGCTCTTTTCCACTATATGATTTTACGCAGGAAGATGTCGAAGTTCTCCAATCCGGCAGAGACATTGATGCGGCGCAACAACTACTTAAGCGGCTTGATGTTTTCCAATATTTCTTCCCCGCAGCCGACCAACTAGCGTTGGGCTTCATTGATCAAAGTCAGCTATCCGTCCAGGAAATCCTTCAGCGTCTTGAAAGGACTCCCGAGGTCGGACATCCGTTCGGGCAATTGGAGATTGTTGGTTCTGGAACTAGATTGTCGGAAATTGTAGACACCTTGCAAGACAAGGGATTAGTCGCTGAGGGCGAATTTGGATTTGAAATCACTCCTGAGGGAACAACACTTCGCTCTTTGGTCAGATTCAAGCCCCGCGAAGGGCTATTGGCAAGGTTATCCCGAATATTCTCTTTGAAGATCGACCTCAGTTTGAAGGACTTGTTTAGGTGATTGCCTCCGATTGCGGCATAAATAGACGATGCGCCCAGCCAGAGTGAACTTGATCGTTGTCCCGTTGCAAGGTTTCTGCGCTATATCCGGACATTGATTCATTAACTTTCATCCGAAGGTTAATAAATCCTCAGCCAACTATATTTGCTAATCCATGAAACCTTGAAACCCAGCGCAGATATCCGATGATTTCTGCATGAAGCACTCTGACATTCAATTAGATTTTGCCACACGGCTACGGGCTTCTCACGAGCTTAGACCACCGGTTTAATCGTCTGGTAATAAGCGATTTTGGCTTGGGAAACTTGATGGGGGGTAGGGGGTGGAAATTCACTAAAATTCTTGGGTGCGATACACTACCGGGAGAAAAACCTGAGCAAATTTTCAGAATTTTTCCTTTTTGGGGTGGATTAAAACTGTCAACATATTTAATCCAACGCCTATGATTCTCAGCAGCAATCGTTTTCTCCTCCTTCAGTCAAAGTCGCCATAAAAGATATGCTCAGAAGGTCAAATCATGCTAAAATACTTATCAATTCAGAAGTTGGTAGTAAGGTCACATAAAAAAACTTTACCTCCGAAACAAGATAATGAAGAATAAAACCCATAAATATTTCCATCCTGATGAAACCTGCCCAGTATCCATAGAGCAGCTTCGTACTGCGAAGCGTACCTACCAGATTGAGGTAATGAAGGATTGGTTTTTTAGGCACTTCGAGAATCCAGCGGAAAGCACACCTTATGAATCTTCAGAGGGAGGTTATATCTATATTTGGGGCGGGCCTTATGATGCGAGAGAAGAACTGGAGAGTGAATTTGCTGGGTTAGTTTCTCAAAAAGCAATAGATAAGTTTGTCGATGAATTAGAATCAGAGTGCTCTGAATGGTCTGGACAGCCAACAGATGAAGGTTATGACGACTATTATTACGACGTAATCTCTTCTAACACAAAAGAACACGAAAATCTCATTAAAGCTCATTCCGACATAAGGAAGCTATTAGGTACCACGATTAAGGATGAGTCTCAAGAATTATTTTTGCGCCTTCTTTTTTTGAACGCAGTGACGACCTTGGAAACATTCCTCTGCGATATCTTTATTAATGCTGTTATGGGAGACCAAGCACTTTTAAAGAAGTTCGTAGCCTCGAATCCCGACTTTAAAGAGCGGAGATTTTCACTAAATGAATTATTTGATTGCCTGGATAAGATAGATAAGGATGTCAGAACTTATCTTCTCGAATTTATTTGGCATAAGCTGCCAAAGGTTAAAGAGATGTACAAAGCTACTTTGGGTATTGACTTCCCTCATCCAATGAAGTCTTTATATAATGCTATAAGAAAACGGCATGACATCGTGCACCGAAATGGACGAGACAAAGAAGGCAACCAAGTCTCTATTTCCAAACAAGATGTCGATGATATTCTTACGGCCATTAAGGCGCTGGCGGACCATATTGACAACCAATTTTTACAAGAGTTTGAGGAGTTAACGCTATAACAAGGCTATCAAAACAATCGCCTTGCAAGCTCCGCGTTGGCATTGGTAGGCGGATTTCATCTGCGGTTCAAAAATCTTCCTGCCTGGAAAATTAGAAAACGAAAATTGCTCCGATGCTTCTGTTTTTGCCCGGGCTTATCTGCAACCTATACGCAACCAAAAGAAAAATGCTCCTTGAACAGGAGCCATTAACCTCTTGAATTTATTGGTGGCGGGGGACGGAATCGAACCGCCGACACGGGGATTTTCAGTCCCCTGCTCTACCGACTGAGCTACCCCGCCGACCGTTAAGTTGTTTATCTTGCCCCCGGGCTTTTGTCAAGACCTTAGACAGGCATTGGTGCGGGCCCGAGCTAACATGGTGGGCAGTGGCCACCTTACAACTCGCAAAATGCGAAATGGTCATCAGGTAGCGCCGCGGAAAAGATTAAGTTCCCCCTCACCCAGACCCTCTCCCCCAGCGGGCCCCCAGCAAGGGAGCGGGGATAAAAAAAGAACCTCCTCAATGCTTCTTTAATGGCAGGCAACTCTCATCGGGCGGGCTGTGGCCGCCGTCATTTCCGGTAGCCTGGGCATCCCGCCTGTCTAACTTAAATTGGGCGTTTGGTTCACACCGGCCAGAGGCCCAGGCTACCAGGTCCAGGTAGCGCAGGCGCCTCGCCTGTGCGGTGGTAAGATGGGTTAATAGGATCAGGATAACCATAAACCAAGTCTATCTGGGAGTTAAATTCCAGACCATTTTAATTTCAACGGGATCAAGACATTATAACGATGCAACCAAATCCCCTCTCCCCTGCGAGGGGAGAGGGAAAAAGATTGTAAATTTCATGAAATGAGGACCTGGCGGAGCGCTATCCCCAAGCCCGGGCCCTGAGTGAGGACCTGTTGCGCCATTTCCCCCACTACGGCGCCCAGAGTGGCAGGTGGCCATGGACCCGGTGACCCACGTGGCCGTGGGGGCGCTGCTGTCGCAACTGCTTCCCGGCCCCTCCCCGGTTTGGAGCGCCGTGGCCGGGATGTTTTTCACCCTGCTGCCGGATTGCGACTATTTCTTAATATTTTCCGATCGGCTGGCCTTTATCCGTCACCACCGGGCCTTTTCCCATTCCCTGACGGCCCTGCCCCTGTTTGCCCTGTTGGCAGCCGGGGTGGCCTGGGTCTTGGGCGGCCCCCGCTGGTTCCAACCGATCTTCTTCCTGGGTCTGGCAGTGCTGGCGAGCCATCTTCTGGTATTGGACCTGGCCACCCCCTACGGCACCCGGCTCCTGTTTCCCTTCTCCCGGAAGCGCTTCGCCCTGGACTGGCTCTTCATTATCGACCCTTACCTCACCGTCCTGCTGCTGGCCGGGGCCGTGGCCGCTCCCATCCCCGGTTGGGGCCACCGGGCCGGGCTCGCCTTTCTGGCGGCGGCCGGCGGTTATCTTCTTCTGTGCGGCTGTTATCACCGCCAAGCCCTGGCCCTGGCCCGGCAGGTGTTTCACCCGTCAACCGCCAACCCGGGGCCGCTCTCCGCCCCTTCTCATCCCGGGAAGGCGGGGTCGCTGGCAGCCGGGGGCCTAAGCGTGGCCGCGCTGCCCCAGCCCTTTTCCTGCCGCCGCTGGCTGCTCCTGGCCAGCAATGGCCGGGAAGTGGCGCAGGCCTTGGTGCAGCTCCCCTACCTGGCCCTCTTGGGGTTATGGCACCCTCCGGCGCCGCCCGCGGTGACCCGCCTGCCGCTCGACTGCCGGGCGCCGGCTGAGGTTTACCCGGCCCCGCAGGACCTGCGCCTCCAGGTCTTCAGTGGGCTGCCCATGCCGGAGCTGGACCTTGACCCGGAAGCCCGGGAAATCCGGGACTGCTACCTGGAATTCGCCCGCTTCCCCCTGTTGCACCGGGTACAAGTCCTGGAAGACGGGCTCGCGCTGGAGTGGTTGGACCTCCGCTTCTCCGTGCCGGGGAGGGTCTTCCCCTTTGCCCTGCGAATGCGCCTGGACCCGCAAGGGCGGGTGCGGCAATGGCGCCTGGGCCCCTGCGACCAGGGGGTGAATACCGCTTGAGCGGGGCGGCAAAAGCCGGTTTTCGGTTTTCGGTGGAAGATAAAGGAAAAAGTCAAAGGCCCTTTAACAGAGACAGAAAACAGGAAACAGAAAACATTTTCTACAAGGACGAGGGACAACAACCTGATAAAATCCAGGCAAACCTAAAAAATCCCAGGAATATTCATGACGCCTAAACGATTTTTCGGAAAAGTCCACCAGGACCCAGGTGAGGCCCTGGCCAAGGGCTCCCGGGAGGTGATGGCCTCCATTTGGGAAGAGTACCTGGCGGCGATCCTGCAAGTCTCCCCCGGCAGCGGCCGTTTCCAGATCCTGCGCCGCCAGATAGAGAACGCCGCCGGTTTCAAAGAAGTCTGCGAGAATTGGAACACCCTGCCCTTGCCGGCCCGGGGGGCGGCCTGGCGCCGTCTGATGACCGCGGCCCAGGAGAAATATGAGGCCGAGCTCGACCGTTGCAGCCGCTGCGGCGAGTGCTGCCAGTCAGGCAGCCCTACCCTCCTCCGCCAGGACCTGTCCCTGTTCCAGCAAGAGATCCTCACCTGGAACGACGTCTACACCCTGCGCCGCGGGGAGCGGGTGAGCAGCCGCGCAGGCCGGGTGGAACCCCTGAAGGAGGAGCGCCTGAAACTCCGGGAGCTGCCCGGCAGCCGGCAATGCTGGTTTTTCCAGGCGGCCAACAATTCCTGCCGCATCTATGAGAACCGCCCGGAGCAGTGCCGCCGGCAAAACTGTTGGGGGGAGCCGCCCCCGCCCCCGGAAGAGGACCAGTTTCTCATCCGGCAGCACCTGTTCGCCGGGGTGTCGGAAATCTGGGAACTGATCAGAGGGCATCAGGAACGCTGCGACTATAGCCAGGTGGCCCGAGCCCTGGCGGAGCTGGGCGCCGGCCGTGAAGAGGCCGGCGAGGCCCTGTTCGAGGCCCTGCACTTTGACCATTATTTGCGCCGGATGCTCATCGACGAATGGGAGCTGACCCCCGCAGCCACGGAATTGCTCCTGGGGCAGCCCGTGACCGAATTCCTGAAGGCCCAGGGGGTGGACGCCATCCTCACCCCGGAGGGGGTCTTCAGGTTGGCGCCTCGACAGGATACCGGGCCATAAGTGCGGATGCAAACCTGCCAGTTTGGCGCGTAAGACGCGCCCTACATGCGGGTGACCCCGGAAGGCGGCCTCTCACCGCGGCTGGTGCGGCGCGTAGGGTGCGTCTGACGCACCATTACAAGCCATTTCAAAACCCTATTTTCGCTTATTAATGGGAGCGGAAAATAGATTAAATTCCCCCTCACCCTTGCCCTCTCCCCCATTGGGGGAGAGGGGATAAAGATGGAACCCCTTTCATGCTTCCGTTAATAACTGTCATTCTGAGCAAAGCGATGAATCTATTCTTAACAAATACCTAGACCCTTCGCTACGCCCAGGGTGACAGAAACAGGGGGGTGGCAATGGCTTGCAGTAACTCATTCTTTGGAGGTGTGCCATGATAACGGAACTTATCAAGGGAAATCGCAGCTATCGTCGTTTCCACCAGGAGGTCCCGGTGTCCCTGGAGGCCCTGAAGGGGCTGGTGGACCTGGCCCGGTTGTCCGCCTCCGCGGCCAACCTCCAGCCCCTGAAATATCTCCTTTCCTGCGAGCCCGCCAGGAATGCCGCCATCTTCTCCTGCCTGGCCTGGGCCGGCTACCTAAAGGACTGGCCGGGGCCGGCGGAGGGGGAGCGGCCGGCCGCCTACATCGTCATCCTGGGGGACACGGAGATCTCCAAAAACTTCGGCTGCGACCACGGCATCGCGGCCCAGTCCATCCTCCTGGGGGCCCGGGCCCAGGAGCTGGGGGGCTGCATGCTGGGCTCGATTCAGCGGGACCGCCTGCGCCAGGTGCTCAAGATTCCGGAAAATCTGGAAATTCTCCTGGTGATCGCCCTGGGCCGGCCCAAAGAGACCGTGGTCCTGGAAGAGGTGGCCCCCGGCGGCAGCATCAAATACTGGCGGGACGCGGCGGGGGTCCACCACGTGCCCAAGCGGCGGCTGGAGGATATTATCCTCTAGGGCGCCAGGCGTAGGGCGCGTCTCACGCGCCATGCCTGTGGTGCGTGAGAGACGTACCCTGGTATCTTAGGTTAAGATACGCTTTATTGAAGTCAGGGCATGGTTAACGTTGGCAAAGGGACATTGTGGTTTAGACCGCCCCTTGGGCCTTGCGGAGCCTTCGTCAGCCGCCCAGGGGCCTAAGGAGCCGCGCCCAGAGATCTTCCCGGCCCTCGCGGCTCAGGGCCGAAAACCAGATGAATTCTGCGGGGGCCACCCCCAGGGGGGCCAGGTTTTCGGCCAGATGTTGCAACTGCCGGCGGCGCTCCCCCTGCTTCAACTTGTCCGCCTTGGTGAGCACTGGAATCACCAGCCTTTTCCGGTCCCGCAGATACTCCCAGAGAAACAGCTCTTCCGGGCCCAGCCGGCGGCGGCCGTCCTGGAGGAAGACCACCGCGGCCAAAACCTGGCGGCGGCCCAGATAGTCCAGCACCAGTTGCCCCCACCTGGCCTTGAGTTCTTTGGAAACCGCGGCATAGCCGAACCCCGGCAGATCTACGAAGTGCCAGCGCTGGTTCACCAGAAAGAAGTTGAGGGCCCGGGTGCAGCCCGGCTGGGCGCTGGTGCGCACCAGTTTTTTACGACCCAGCAGGACGTTGATCAGGGAGGATTTGCCCACGTTGGAGCGGCCCAGGA
Source organism: uncultured delta proteobacterium (assembly GCA_963834795.1). Lineage (GTDB taxonomy): Bacteria > Desulfobacterota > Desulfobaccia > Desulfobaccales > 0-14-0-80-60-11 > JAPLJC01. The sequence continues at coordinate 231,387 of CAWIDL010000014.1, forward strand.
AGGCCACTTCGGGCAGCTCCCCGCCGGGCAACTGCTCCATCCGGTGGACGCTGAGGAGGTAGTCGGCGGAGATAATCTTGGGGATGGCCATGGGTTAAAAAAGTTTTCGGTTTTCGGTTTATCGGTTTATCGGTAAAATAAATCCGGCTTTAGTGGCCTGGGGCATTAGGGTCCGGCCGTCCATACCCTCCCTCACCCTGCCATCTCCCCCCCCCAAGGGGGAGAGGGCAAAAGCTGGCGAATCGAAATTATCAGGTATGGGGCATGCCTGAGTTCAAACAGACCTCTACTGCCTACATTTTAGCAAAAACCTTGCCGGACACTACTGGACTTGGGGTAATTTATACCAGCCTTCCGGAAAATACCATGATCCTGGCCCCCCCCAGGGCTCAGAACCGTCGAGGGCGGGCGCTCCAGGTCCTTTTCAGAGGTCTTCAGGCTTACATTTCAGGCGCTAGGAAAACCGGACATCTGTATGTGCTATTGACAGACAGCCGGCTAAGGCTTGACGCCCCCAGGTTTTCCGGGTAGATTCTGATATCTTGACGGAGGAGGACGCTCACCTGGTGGCCTGGGGGTTGTGGTTTCATTTCTGGTTGGGGGTTATCACCCTGTTTGCCGGCTCGATGGTGGTGTTGTTGGCCCCCATCGACCGGGAGGGCAGATTAATCCAATTCACCGCCAAATGGTGGGGCCGGACCTTGCTGCGGATGGCCCATATCCCCGTGGAAGTGCGGGGTCTGGAACACCTGGCCCCGAACCAGGCCTACGTCTTTGCCGCCAACCATCGCTCCAATTTCGATATCTTCACCCTGATCGCCATCCTGCCGGGCCGACTCATGTTCGTCGCCAAGAAATCCCTCTTCCGGATCCCCATCTTCGGCCAGGCCTTGATTCGCATGGGCTCCGTGCCCCTGGACCGGAGCAACTTCAAACAGGCCGTCAAGAGCCTGGACCGGGCCGCGGCCCGGGTGCAGGCCGGGGCCTCGATGATCATCTTTCCGGAAGGCACCCGGGTAGCCACCCCGGAGCTCAGTCCCTTTAAGAAAGGGGTCTTCATCATGGCCGCCAAAGCCGGGCAGCCCATCGTGCCGGTGAGCCTCAGCGGCACCCGTTTTATTCAAGCCCCGCACAGCCTACGGATGCGGCCCGGACCGGTGCGGGTAGTAATTTCGCCTCCCATCCATCCCCAGGATTATCGGCGCAAGGAAGACCTGATGGCCGCGGTCTTCCAGGCCATCGCCGCCAACTATGACCCCGACTTCCCCCATGGCCCCCGCAGCAGCCCCGAATAACTGGGTGGATCTCACCTTCCTGGGAGGGGTGGGGGAGATCGGCCTCAACATGATGACCCTGGAGACCGCCGACCACCTGGTGGTGGTGGACGCGGGCCTCATGTTTCCCGAGGACCCCATACTGGGGATAGACATCGTCATCCCCGATTTCACCTATCTGCGGGAGCGCCGGGACAAGCTTACGGCCCTGGTCCTGACTCACGGCCATGAGGACCACATCGGCGCGGCCCCCTTTTTTCTCAAGGAATTCGCCGCCCCCGTCTACGGCACCCCCCTGACCCTGGCCCTGTTGCGGGAGAAACTCAGGGAACACGGCCTGCTGGCGCAGACCGACCTCAGGGAGATCCGGCCATCGGAACCCCTGGCCCTGGGACCCTTCGAATTCGAATTCATCCGGGTGTGCCACTCCATCGTGGACGGGGTGGGCTTTGTGGTGCGCACCCCTCAGGGCTACCTGGCCCATTCCGGCGACTTCAAGATCGACCAGACCCCGGTGGCCGGCGCCGCCATGGACCTGAACCGCTTTGCCCATTACGGCGAGCAGGGGGTGCTGGCGCTGCTCTCCGACTCCACCAACGCCGAGCGCCCCGGCTACACCCTGTCCGAGCGGCAGATCGGCATCACCCTGGAGGGGCTGGTGCGGGAGGCCCCGGGCCGGGTGATCGTGGCGGTCTTCGCCTCCCACATCCACCGGATGCAGCAGATCCTCGACATTGCCGCCAAGTACGGGCGCAAGGTGCTGTTCAACGGCAAGTCCATGGTGACCAACTCCCGGCTGGCCAAGGAGTTGGACATCCTCTCGGTCCCCCCGGAACTGGAGATCAATGTGGGGGACCTGGAGCGGCTGCCGCCGGCCGAAACCATTGTCATCACCACCGGCAGCCAGGGGGAGCCCCTGAGCGCCCTGGCTCGCATGGCCCTGGAGGCCCACAAGCAGATCCACATTCGCCGGGGCGACCTGGTGATCCTCTCCTCCAAGTTCATCCCGGGCAACGAAAGGGCCATCACCACGGTAATCAACAACCTCTATCGCCTGGGCGCGGAGGTGGCCTACCAGGAGGTGGCCGACATCCACGTTTCGGGCCATGCCTCCCAGGAGGAATTGAAAATGCTGCTGAATCTGACCCGGCCCCGCTATTTCATCCCCATTCACGGGGAGATGCGCCACCTCATCAAGCACGGCCACCTGGCCCGGGCGGTGGGCATCCCGGAGGAGCGGGTTCTTTTGGCGGGCAACGGCGATCAGGTGCGCTTCGATTCCCGGGGGGCGGGCCTCCATGGCCGGGTGGACACCGGCCGGGTCTTCGTGGACGGCAAGGGAGTGGGGGACGTCAGCCGCATCGTCCTCAGGGACCGGCGCCACCTGGCCGCCGACGGCCTGGTGATCGCTTATGTAGCGGTGGACCCGGGGGCCCGCCGCATCGTTACCGAACCGGAACTCATCACCCGGGGCTTCACCCTGGAGGAGGAGCAGGCGCCCCTGCTGGAGCAGGCCCGCAAGGTCTTCCAGGAGATCGTCCTCCGGGCCTTGAGCGAACCTACCCAGGACTGGCTGGAGATCCAGACCCAGGCCGGTAAGGCCATGCGCAAACTCTTCTTCAAACTCCTGGAGCGCCGCCCCATGATCCTGCCGTTGATTCTGACCTTGTAAGGAAATCGCGGGCAGTGCCCAGTAGTGTCCGGCAACAAAATTGCATGGAGAAGATTACACTATCTCGCAGTTAAACTCTAGACCATTGTAATTTCAGCGATATCAACATATTATACCGATGCAACTAAATCCCCTCTCCCCCCCGTAGGGGGGGGGTTTCCCCGCCCGGGCGGCGAGACGCCGCCCCTACCGGCGAGGGGACGACACCGGGTGAGGGGTGGCTTCGTTGGCCTCCATATTCCCCCCTCACCCTGCCCTCTCCCCCCAAAGGGGGAGAGGGAAATAGCTTGTAAATTCCATGAATTGATTAGAAAGTGGGCATGCCTAAGTTCAAACAATTCTCTAATGCCTACCTCATAGCAAAAACCTTGCCGGACACTACTGGGGCAGTGCCTACCCTGCATCCTTTTTTTGCCTTGCCAGACGTGAACCTGATTATGAAATGGCCGAATTGGCAGGGCTGAACGAGATCTTCCACAATGGAAAAAAAATTCTTGCCATTTATTAAGCGCTTGATATCCTAGAGGGTATGAAAAGGAGCGCCGCCTATCGCTGCCTGGCAGTGGCCGTAATCATCGGCACGGTTCTCTTTTTCTCTCTGTCCGGGGGCCTGGCGGCCGCCACGGGCGGCTCGCCGAGCTGCTGCCACCATGGTCAAGGCCCTGGCCTGGTGTCCGGGTGCTGTTGCCAGCAGACCGGAATGCCCGGCCATTGCGGGGGTTGCGGCCAGGACTGCGGCTGCGCTTACTGCGTAGGTTCCGGCCTTTCGGCCTTAAGCTCGCCGGGCGCTGCCTTAGGGACCCCCACCTGGCATAGTTCCCCCTTGGCCCTGACCCTGTTTATGGCCATTAAAACCTTCCCCACCACCATTTTTCATCCCCCCCATTTTAATCAGTCCTGACCCAAACCTGGTTCTTGCTCACATTTTGAGTTTCGTTGCGCTTTAAGGTCCCGTAGGGTGCGCACTGCGCACCATTAGACCATAGGAAGCAGCAATATCTGTTTACATCTCCCGGTGCCAGCCAATGGTCCCTTGTCTCATAAAGTCGGGGCGGGGGGGCGAGGTTCGGCCTCGCATCAATAAAAAAATAGGAGAAGTATCATGTTGAAAAATAGTAAATTTTCGATTTGGGTTGCCCTGATGTTGGCGGTAATCTTGATGGGGTCCTTCCACCCCGCCAGAGCGCTGGCGCAGTGCGGCGGCGGCGATCACCAAAGTATGCACGAGCAGCATATGGGTTCCTACGGCCAGATGGGCATGGGCTCGGGGCAGATGGGGATGTCTTCATCCGGCCAGATGGGGATGACCAACGCCCAGGCCCCCGCTCAGGTGGACCCCAACGCCGCCACCCCCGGTTATGTGGCCCCGGGGTCTATCGCCCCGCAGGACACCAGCGGCTCCGGGCAGATGACCGGGATGGACCACAGCAGCCACCAACACTGACGGATGACAATTGAGAGGCAGGGCGGCTCAGGTCCGCCCTGCATGATCTAAAAGAGCAATACAATGAAAAGAGTGATGATTTACATGATCTTTTGATTTTGCCTTTCACAGAAAACGGATAACAGAAAACCGCCTTTATTTGCAGGCGATAGTGCCGATGTTCAATTTTAAGACGTTAGAGCGAAGACTGATAGTCCTGCTGGTCGTCCCGGTAACCCTGTTTTTACTGGTCCTGGGGGTGGCCGGCTACCGCTTCACCAGTGGCCTGTTATTCAAAGAGTGGCAGGATACCGCCGTTCTGCGCCTGGAGCGGGCCGCCCACCAGATGGATATGCGGCTCCACGGGATAATGCAGTCGATGGAGATGTTCGCCCGGGCCGGCCAGGGCCCCCATGGGCAGGAAATCCAGCGCTGGCTCCTGGCGCAGATCAAGGCCCAGCCCGGGGTCAGCCAGGTATTCCTGACCTGGAAGAAGGCACCCCAGACCAAGGGCCGCAGGACCATGCCGAAGCGATCCGCAGAAATGTCTCACATCGGGTACTTTTATCCATCGGATAGTAAAATCGTGGGGCTGCGGGGGGAGCTTCTGGATCGAGCCGGGCAGCCCCGAGGCCGGCTCGAGCTTTTCGTGAGCTACGACTACCTGATGCAGGACATCCTCCAGGAGGGCTGGCTGGTGGCCCAAATGGCCTGCCTGGTGAACCAGGAGGGGTATTACCTGGCCCACAGCAGTTCCGCCATGCAAGCCCGGCACTGTCTGGGGGAGACCCGGGATCCTCTGGAGCTGGCCATGCTCAAGGCCATGAAGGAAAAGCCTTACGGCACCCTCATGGAAAAAGATCGGGTGATCGGGTATTACCAGCTCCACGCCGCCCCGTGGGCCATCATGCTGCACGCCCGGGGCAGCCAGATCCTGGCCCCCATTATACGGTTCCGGTATTACTACCTGGCGGGCGGCGTCCTATGTCTTATCGTCATTCTGGTTCTTACCCGCCTGGCGATGGAACCGGTGGTCATGGCCATCCGCGGCATCGCGGCCAAGGCTTCCCTGGTGGCCCAGGCAGATTACGGCGAACCTTTACCCGTGGCCAGCCGGGACGAGATCGGCCAGTTGACTTTAAGCTTCAATGACATGGTGACCGGTCTGAAAGAACGGGACTTCATCAGTAATACTTTCGGACGTTACGTTGACCGGGAATTCGCCCGGGAGTTGCTCAGTCGTCCGGAGGCCAGCCGCATGGGGGGAGAAAAGCGGGAAGTGGTCATCCTGTTCTCTGATCTCCGGGGCTTCACCCCCCTGGCCGAAACCCTTACTCCCGAAGCCACCATTTCCCTGGTGAACCGCCACTTCTCGCGAATGATCGAGGTTATCCAGGCGCACCGGGGCATCATCGTGGATTTTCTGGGAGACGCCATTCTGGCCTTTTTCGATCCCCTGGACGGTCCCATGGAACCGGTGGTGCGGCGGGCCATCGGCTGCGCCCTAAAGATGCAGGCGGCCATGGTTGCCGAAAACCTGGCCAAACCGGGAGCGCCGCCCCTGCACCTGGGCATCGGTCTCCATGCCGGGGAGGTGGTGGTAGGCAACATCGGCTCCGAAAGCCGTGCCAAGTACGGGATCATCGGCGCCGCGGTGAACCTGACCCACCGCATCCAGGGCCAGGCCAAGGGCGGCGAGGTGATGGTTTCCGAAATGGTTTTCCATCATTCTCCGGAGACCCTGGCCGTCAGCAGGACCTTTGAGACCACGCTCAAGGGCATCGCCCAACCGGTGACGCTCTACGTGGTGGAAGGCATGAAGGAAGAGCTGTGACCGGCGAAAAGAAAAGCGGCCTGAAAACCGAACGCGTTTGCCGGATGGAAGTCCGGGAAGAAGAAGCGGCCAGGCAATATCTATTGAATCTGCGGAAAGCGGTGTGCCCTACTCCTTGATAGGAGACACCCTGCTCAATTTTGTTAAGGAGACTGGAGTCGCCGAAAAATCTATCCATTTTGGATGGATAATATTGATCCAAAGGAGCCGTAAAATGAAACCAAGAGTGATGAAAAATGGACCGGTTGTGAGCACGCTGCTACTGATTTTGTTGACGGCCATGGGTTGTGCCACCATGGAAACTGCGAGACACCAATACTTTATGAGAGGCCAAGTTCTGGAAGTAGAAGACGGGAGAGCTTACCTCTGTATAGGCTCTGAGGAAGGGGCAAAAGTGGGGCAGGAATTTACGGTACATAGGTACGTGAGAATAGGAGGAGGAGGACGAGGAGGGCATTATAGGATCGACCTTGTGGGTACGGTGAAGATCACGGAAGTTGAAACCCATATGGCATGGGCAAAGATACTAACTGGTGACGTCAAGGCAAATGACGTTGTGGATTTGAATAGCGAGAATCCTTAAGGACCATGATCATCTGTTTATGAGCGGAGGAGCGATGCATAAATCCTGGAATAACGGAGGTCCCATGAATCGGAAAACGAAGGCAATGGCATTGGGGTGCCTGACCGTAATTTTCCTGTTTTTGAGTTCGGGGCGGGACATTACTCCCGGCCCTTCATAATAGCCGAAGGAGGTTGACTGGACCATGAAACAAAGATTAATGATTGCTATTCTGGCAGGGGCCATGATTTTGGTCCATGGATCGGTGGGGGCCCAGATGCAGGGCGGCGGGGGCATGATGGGTTCGGGCCAGCACATGATGGGACAGGGCCAGATGATGATGGGCCAGGGCATGATGAACAACATGGGCATGATGTCCGGGATGATGGGAGACATGCACCAGATGATGATGTCCCACCAGATGACCCCGGAACAGCAGCAGCAAATGATGCAGATGATGGGGCAGATGGGGCAGATGATGCAACAGATGCAAGGTTCCATGAGCCCGCAGATGGAGCAGCAACAGACCCAGCAGCTTAAAGAAATGCAGCAGCGGCTCCAGCAGATGAAGGGCCAGGCGCTAAAGCATCAACATTAAGCGGGGGAAAAAACCCGGGAGTCTCCTTACACCGTGGAGCCTTCTCATCATTGTCCTGATGGGAAGCGCTTCCCCGGGATAGGGGCTCGAACAGGCCGGGAAAAGGTGTCTTCATGTCAGGTGATCAAGGGACCAACCACCTTTCGCCGGAAAAAGGGTTGAAACTGGCCGAGTTGGCTGGAGCGGCCCTGCGCTCCAGCGGCCTGGAGGATCTGTCGGGCCATATCCTGCCCTTCCTCTCACAGTTGTTTGGCTCTTTCGGCATTCTGCTATACCTGGTGGAACGACAGCTTGAAAAATTGCGCTTCCAAGCCTATGATTGCCACGAGGCCGATGATTCTAAGATTTCATAAAGGTAGATGTGAGAGATGATACATCCACGACGATCTTCCCGCGTCATCCTGCTGCTGGTCCTGTGTCTGGCCGGGACCCTGAGCCTGCCGGCGCCATCCCTGGCCCAGGGTAACGGCTCGTTACCCCCTGATTTGGCGGCCCTCATCGCCGAGGCCCTCAAGGCCAACGCCGAAGTGAGGCAGATGCGGGACTCGGCCCGGGCCTCCAAGGAGACGATCCGCTCCGCCGGGGCCCTGGACGACCCGGATGCCGCCTTCGAGATCAACAACCTGCCCACCGACACCTGGAGTTTCCACACGGATCCAATGACCCAAAAGATGTTCGAGCTATCCCAGAAATTCCCGTTTCCCGGGAAGCGGCGCCTCCGCTCCGAAGCAGCCGCGGAGCAGTTCCACTCGGACGATTACTCCTATCAGGACAAGGTCAACGAGGTGCGCGCCAAGGTATTGGAGGCCTATTGGGCCCTGTCCATGGCCTACCGCAATTACGAGCTGACCCAGAAAAACAAGCAGGCCTGGGAGGAGGTGGTCAAGGTGGCGGAGACCCGCTACGGCGTGGGCCAGGGCCTGCAGGCCGACGTCCTCCAGGCCCAGGTGGAGCTGGGCAATTACCTGGACCGCCTCTTTCAGTGGACCCAGAAACAGGAATCCTTCCTGGCGGATTTGAACGCCTTGCGCTCTAAACCGCCCCATACCCCCATATCCCGGCCCCAGCCCCTGAGGCCCCGGCCCTTCACCCTGAAGCTAAACGAGTTGCTGGCCCAGGCCGAGGCCCGGCCTCAACTCCAGGCCCTGAAAGCCCTGATCGCCAAACAGGAAAAGTCGGTGGACCTGGCCAAGAAGGAATATTTTCCGGACTTTACCGTCGGGGTCAACTACGCCCTCCGGGAAGACCTCGGGGCGATGAAACAATCCGACATGTTTGGCACCAAGTTTATGGTCAATCTGCCCATCTGGCAGGCCTCCAAGATCAAGCCCAAGATCCGGGAGGAGGAGGCCAAAGAGGAGGCGGCCAAAGAGGCCCACCAATCCGCCTGGGACCAACTGGCGGCGGCCATCAAGGACCGCGTCGCCAAACTCCAGCGCCTGGGCAAGCAGACCGCCTTGTTCGACCAGGGAATCATTCCCCAGGCCCGGCAGGCCGCCGCCGCCTCCCTGACCGCCTACCAGGTGGGCGCCCTGTCCTTTAACCAGCTCTATCAAAGCGAGATTGCGGTATATAACGCCGAGATGCAATTGCAGGAATATCTCAATGATTTTGAAGATAACTGGGCTGAATTGGAATGGCTGGTGGGGACCGAACTCCCCCGGACGGCCGGAGGCAAAAAATGAGCCTGGCACGCGCTGGCAAGGTTTGGTGGGGTCTGGGGATACTGGTCCTGGCGGCCCTGGTATTCTCCTATTTTTCCGGGGCGCTGCCCTGGGGCAGGGGCAAAGCGGAGAAGAAGCCGCTCTGCTGGGTCTCCCCCAAGAACCCCAATTACATTAAAGAGGCGCCGGGCAAGGACCAGGAGGGCAACGAGTTGGTGCCGGTCTATCCTACCCCCTCCGGGGCAGGGAAGTCCGGCGGGCCGGCGGTGGCCACCTCCAAGGGGGCGCGGAAAATCAAGCACTGGGTCTCTTCCATGGACCCTACCTATATCCGGGATAAGCCCGGCAAGGATTATATGGGCATGGACCTGGTGCCGGTCTATGAAGAAGCCCCGGCCGCCCCAGCCGGCGCTCCGGCAGCCGCGGCGGCGCCAGGCCCCCAGAAAGGGCGCAAGATCAAATACTGGGTCGATCCCATGGACCCGGGCTACGTCCGGGATAAGCCGGGGAAGGCCCCCTGCGGCATGGACCTGGTGCCGGTTTACGAGGAGGAGGGCGGGGCGGCGGCCGCCCCCGGCGCCATCGCGGTCTCCCCCACCACCGTCCAATCCATGGGGGTGCGGACCGCCAAGGTGGAGGTCAGGCCCCTGAGCCACGATACCTGGACGGTGGGCCTGGTGACCTTTAACGAACGGAGTCTCTCCCAGATCAACACCAAGGTGAACGGCTGGGTGGAGCGCCTCTATGTCAACGCCACCGGCGACCCGGTGCGCCGGGGCCAGGCCCTTCTCAGCATCTACAGCCCCGACCTGGTGTCCGCCGAGGAGGAGTACCTCCTGGCGCTGCGAAATCTGAAGGAACTGGAGAAGAGTCCCATCCCGGAAATGGCGGCAGGGGCCCGCCGGCTGGCGGAGGCCTCCAGGCGGCGCCTGGAGTATTTCGACATCAGCGCCGCCCAGATCGAGGCCCTGAAGAGCAGCGGCCAGGTGAAGAAGCATCTGGTCCTGGCCTCGCCGGTCAAGGGCATCGTCACCAAGCGCCTGGTGACCCAGGGCGCCTATGTGCAGGCAGGCATGCCTCTGTTGGAAGTGGCCGACCTCTCCACCATCTGGGTGGATACCGATATCTATCAATACGAGGTGCCCTGGATCAAGGTGGGGCAGAAAGTGGAGATGAGCCTGGCCTACCTGCCGGGGGAGACCTTCGCCGGCCAGATCGATTACATCTACCCGTTTCTGAACGGCGCCACCCGCACGGTGAGGGTGCGCCTGCGGTTCCCCAACCCCCAGCTCCAGCTGAAACCGGAGATGTTCGCCCAGGTGCAGATCAAGTCGCCGGTCAGCAAAGAGGTAGTGGTGGTGCCCTCCGAGGCGGTTCTGGACACCGGCCTCAAGCAGCGCGTCTTCATCGCCCTGGGCAATGGGCAGTTCGAACCCCGGGAAGTAAAACTGGGGGTCTATGGTGACGGCAACCAATACCGGGAGGTGCTGGCCGGTCTCCGGGGCGGCGAAGAGGTGGTCACTTCGGCCCAATTTATGCTGGATTCCGAATCCCGCTTCCAGGAAGCCAGACAGATGATGTTGGCCCCCCAGCCTCAGGAGTCCAAGGAAGGGCCGGCTCCCGGGCCATCTCCCGGGACTCCGGCTACCCCCGCTTCGCCGCTGCCCCCCGTGCCGCCGGCGCATAAGCATTAACCGGGGAACCAGGAAAGGTAAGCCTGGGCCCAGTTCAACCCGGCTCATTAGATGCGTTTCCATGCGTAGTTGTGGACCAGATACGGGGGTGGTCACCGCGCACCTGTTAACGGGAGCGGAAAGAAAGATAAATTCCCTCTCACCCTGGCCCTCCCCCATCGCGGGAGAGAAAAAACATAGGGTGGGCGCTGCCCACCAATTCCTTATGATAAGAAGCCCACTTACCTGAGATCCAAAAGGTCGGGCGGCAGGAAATCCCATGATTGCTCGCCTCATTGACTACGTCGTCCATAACCGCTTCCTGGTGGTGCTGATCAGCGTCATCATCACCCTCTATGCCCTTTATGCCTCGTATAATCTGCCGGTGGACGCCATTCCCGACCTCTCCGACGTCCAGGTCATTGTCTACACCCAGTTTCCGGAACAGGCGCCGGAGATCGTGGAAGACCAGGTGACCTACCCCCTGGCCACCGCCATGCTGGCGGTGCCCCGGGCCAAGGTGGTGCGCGGGCTCTCCCAGTTCGGCGTCTCCTTCGTTTACATCATCTTTGAAGACGGCACCGACATCTACTGGGCCCGCTCCCGGGTCCTGGAATACCTCAACTATGTCGCGGGGAAATTGCCGCCCGGCGTCACCCCTTCCCTGGGCCCCGACGCCACCGGGGTGGGCTGGGTTTACGAGTACGTGGTGGAAGACCCCACCGGCCAGCACGATCTGGCCCAATTGCGCTCCATCCAGGACTGGTACCTCCGCTATCAGTTGCAAAAAGTGCCGGGGGTTTCGGAAGTGGCTTCGGTGGGCGGTTTTGTCAAACAGTACCAGGTTGTGGTCAACCCCAATACCCTGGCCTCTTATGGCATTCCCCTTTCCAAGGTGAAGCAGGCCATCCAGTCGTCCAACCAGGACGTCGGCGGCCGGGTGGTGGAACACGCCGAAACCGAGTACATGGTGCGGGGCCTTGGCTATATCAAGGGCATCCAGGACGTGGAAAATATCGTGGTGGGGGCGGACAAGAACGGCGTCCCCGTCCTGATCAAGGATGTGGCCCTGGTGCGGCTGGGTCCGGAAATGCGTCGCGGCCTCACCGAAGCCAACGGCGAAGGCGAGGTGGTGGGCGGCATCGTGGTGGCCCGCTTCGGGGAAAACGCCCGGACGGTGATCGACGGCGTCAAGGAAAAGCTGGAGGAACTCAAGGCCGGGCTGCCCCCGGGAGTACGTCTGGTCACGGCTTATGACCGCAGCGCCCTCATCAGCCGAGCGGTGGCCAACCTGAAGCAGAAACTCCTGGAAGAGATAGTGGTGGTGGCCCTGGTGTGCATCATCTTCTTGATGCACTTTCGCAGCTCCCTGGTGGCCATCGTCACCCTGCCCTTGGGGGTGCTGATCTCCCTGGCCATCATGTACCAGGCCGGCATCAGCGCCAACATCATGAGCCTGGGCGGCATCGCCCTGGCCATCGGGGTGATGGTGGACGCCGCGGTCATCATGATTGAGAACGCCCATAAGCACATCGAACACGCCCCGCCGGACGCCCCCCGCTCGCCTCTGATCCTGGAGGCCGCCAAAGAAGTGGGGCCATCCCTGTTCTTCTCCCTGCTGGTGATCACCGTCTCCTTCCTCCCCATCTTCGCCTTGACCGGCGAATCCGGGCGTCTCTTCAAGCCCCTGGCCTACACCAAGACCTTCGCCATGGCCGCGTCCTCCGTCCTGGCGGTGACTCTGGTGCCGATCATGATGACCACCTTCCTCCGGGGCCGGATTCCGAAGGAGTCCAGGAACCCGCTGAACCGCTTCACCATGTCCCTCTATCATCCCGCCCTGAAGGCGGTGCTGCGAATCCCGGTCATTGCCATCATCCTGGCGGTTGCCCTGGTGGCCCTCACCCTCTATCCCTTCTCCAAGCTGGGCTCGGAGTTCATGCCCACCCTTAATGAAGGAGACTTGCTCTACATGCCCACCACCATGCCGGGCCTCTCCATCACCGAAGCCAAGAACCTCCTGCAGCAAACGGACCGTATCATCCGTAAGTTCCCGGAGGTGGAGTATGTCTTCAGCAAGGCCGGCCGGGCCGAGACCGCCACCGATCCGGCGCCCCTGAGTATGATCGAGACCGTCATCCGCCTCAAGGATTCCGAACACTGGCGTCCCGGCCTTACCATGGAAGACCTCATCCGGGAGATGGATCAGGCGCTGAAATTCCCCGGCCTGGCCAATTCCTTTGGCTATCCCATCAGGATCCGCATCGACATGCTGTCCACCGGCATCAAGACCCCGGTGGGCTTTAAGATCATGGGCCCCGACCTGGAGGTAATCGCCCGCCTGGCCAAAGACGCGGAAGCCATTTTCAAGAGCCTGCCGGAGACCGCCAGCGCCTTTGCGGAGCGAGTCACCGGCGGCTATTATCTCGATTTCGCCATTAACCGCCGGGAAGCGGCCCGCTACGGCCTCACCGTGGGGGACGTCCAGGACGTCATCGCCACCGCCCTGGGAGGCATGAATATCACCCAGACGGTGGAGGGGCTGGAGCGCTACCCCGTCAACCTGCGCTATTTCGAGAATTATCGGGAAAACCTCCCGGCCCTGCGCCGCATCCTCATCCCCACCATGAGCGGCTCCCAGGTGCCCATGGAACAGGTGGCGGACATCAAGGTCCACCAGGGCGCCGACATGATCCGCAGTGAAAACGCCCGGAAGGCCGGCTGGCTCTATGTGGACATCCGGGGCATTGACGTGGGCAGTTATATCGTCAAGGCCAAAAAAGCCATTAGCGCCCGGCTGAAGCTGCCTCCGGGCTACAACTACCTCTGGAGCGGCCAGTTCGAATACATGGAGCAGGCCCGGCAGCGCCTGCAAATCATCATCCCCATCACCCTGGCCGTCATCTTTTTCATTCTTTACGTAAACACCGCCTCCATCGCCAAGGTCTTCATCGTGCTCCTGGCGGTGCCCTTCTCCCTGGTGGGGGCCATCTGGCTGCTCTTCATATTGGGCTACCACCTGAGCCTGGCGGTGGTGGTGGGGCTCATCGCCCTGGCCGGATTGGACGCCGAAACGGGAGTGGTGATGCTCCTCTACCTGGATCTTGCCTATCACCGCCACGAGCGCGAGGGCAGGCTTAACTCCTACCAGGACCTGGAGAACGCGGTCATGGAAGGGGCGGTGCAGCGGTTGCGCCCCAAGCTGATGACGGTGCTGGCCATCCTCATGGGCCTGCTCCCCCTGATGTACGGCCACGGCACCGGCTCCGAGGCCATGAAACGCATCGCCGCTCCCATGGTGGGAGGAGTCGTCACCTCATTTTTCCTGGAACTGTTCATCTACCCTTCCATTTACGTGCTATGGAAATGGCATACTGATTTGCGCCACCTGAAAAAAGCCGCTTTAACCAAAGAACTCCTTAAGTAAAAGCCGGGGCGGACCTGGAGGTCCGCCCCGGACATTTTCTGGTGGCGCAGGCTAAACCTTTCGGTAAAAAGGTCTTTAGTGGCACAGGCTTCCAGCCTATGTCCGAACCCCTAGGGCGGGCTGTGCCCGCCGCTTTTGGCGGCCACAGGCCGCCCTATACGGCTGCGAGGGGACGACACCGGGTGAGGGGTGGCTTCGTCGCCCCTCAATCCCCCCTCACCCTACCCTCTCCCCCCTGTATAGACCGGGGACATAGGTAACACATGTTCTCCTTCGGGTTGACAATGCGCCAAAGATGCTTATTTTCAAGGGTAACCTGCCGTTTCTGGAGGAACCAAACAAAATGACCGTCAAGGTACTGGAAAGCCAGAAAAGCGTCTCCGAAATTGCCCGGGCCTTCCCGGAAGTCTGTGCCCGTTACCAATTCGGAGTCCTGGGAAGCATCGATATCCGGCAGAAACTCCAGGAAAAGGGGATTTCCTTTGAGCGGGAATGCTTGATTTTCGAAATCTGCAATCCGCAGGCGGCCAAGGGCGTCTTGGAAGACAACCCGGCCATCTCCGCCGCCCTGCCCTGCCGCATCTCGGTTTACCAGGAAAACGGCAAGACTAAGATGGCCGCCATCCTGCCCACCGCCTTGCTGGGACTTTATCCCAACCCGGAGCTCCAGCCGTTGGCCCAGGAAGTGGAGGCCACCCTGGTCCGTATCATGCAGGATCTGGTCTAAATGAGAGCGGTTCAGGAAATGACGGATTTTTAAAGATGACCTGAGGGTGAGACGGGTCCCTGAAGAACCTGGTGGGTGATACCTCTAAGCCGGGGTAAGGGTTGAATTCCGGCTCAAAAAGTGGGAAGAGATATAGCTCTGGCCTGCCCTCAGGGAAGTGATGGCGGGCAATAGCTCATCTCCGGCTTGCTCTTTGAGCAGGTAGCCTTCGGCCCCGGCGGACATGGCCCGCTCCACGTACTCTTTATAGTTGTGGATGGAGAGTATCAGGACCTTGACCTCCGGGTAGCCCTCCTTGACCCTCCGGGTGGCCTCGAAACCGCTCATGAAAGGCATGGAAATATCCAGGATCACCATCTGCGCCGAAGAGGTCTCCAAGAATTTCATGAGTGCCGGGCCATCGCTTAATTCGCCCACCACCAGCAATTCCGGGTTGGCTTCGATAAGGGCCTTCACCATCCGGCGCACCGGCGGATAGTCATCCACCAGAAGAATTTTATACTGACGGGAATTTCCCGATACCATCAAGCCCTCTCCTTTCTCCGAGGGGTGGCCGCTAGGCCTGCCGACTTATTATCACTATAATCATCTTTTCGCTTAAAGCTATATCGGTAAAACTACTCATTTCGGGGCCGGTATTATTGCCTAGTTGCGTAGCATCGCTTATTGAATTAGACTCCATGTATTAATAGGACAGTTAAATATTGATCCCCGGTAATCTTCACACCACGGCCATGGCCATTCTGCCCCACGACCAGCCGGAGCCGGCCCTGGAGCTGGCCCTGTCCCTGGACATCCCCTTCTGGCCGCAATTACCCCACCTCAGTTTTTTTGAGGATATGTACGTCCAGGCCGGTGAGCATTTCCCGGGCATCCTGCTGTTCCCGGAAACCGGCTCCATCCGCTTCGATACCGCAAAATTTTACGAGGAACTGCCCCAGTTAATGGAGCGCTGGGATGACCTGGTCTACTTTGACCTCTCGCCGCAATATTCCGCGGTCTATCACCGGTTTCTGGAACTGGATTTAAGCGGTTACCCGGCCATCCGGGGGCAATTGGAAGGCCCCATCAGCTTCGGCTTGAAGGTCCTGGATGAAAACGACCGCCCCATCATCTTCAGCGATGAGGTGCGACCGTTATTGCTGGACTTCATGGCCCGCAGGGCCCAGGCCCAGTTGGCCCGCCTCAAGAGGAAGCACCCCCGGGCCTTCCTGTTCCTGGATGAACCAGGGCTGCAGTTCATCTTCAGCGCCGTCTGCGGATACCCCGACCTGCGGGCCTGGGAGGACCTGGATCGGTTTCTGGCCCAAATCGACCGGCCCCGGGGCATCCACCTGTGCGGCAACCCCGACTGGGAATTTCTCCTGAACCGCGACCTGGACATCCTCTCCCTGGACATCTACTCCAACGGCGAGATCTTTCAGTATTACGGCAAGGCCATCCGCACCTTCCTGAACCGGGGCGGAGTCCTGGCCTGGGGGATCATCCCCACCTGCTTCGAGTCCTTCCAGCAAGAGACCCCGGAACGGCTGGAGGCTTATCTGGAGACCTTATGGCCCACGGTGCTGGCCGCGGGCATCGACCGGGACCAGTTCCTGGCCCAGAGCTTGCTGGCCCCGGCCACCTGCTGCCTCATCAACCCCGACCGGGAAAAGACGGTGACCGAAGCCTATGCCTGGCTGCGGCAGATGTCCCGGCATCTCAGGGAGAAATATCGCCTGGCGTGAAACAGGTTGGCCGTGGCAAATTTGCAGCCCAGCAATTCTAGGGCGTGCCAGGCACGCCGAATGATGTTGGCCACCGGCCGCCCGATGAGCGAAACCACATGAGCGAGCCCCAGACCCCGGCCATTGTCCTGACGGTGCGCGATTACGGCGAAGCCGACCTGCTGGTGACCTTCCTTACCCCCGGGCAGGGACGCCTCACCGGCATCGCCAAACACGCCAGAAAAAGCCGGCGCCGTTTTGCCCACTGCCTGGAGCCCTTGAGCCGGGTGGTCTTCTTCTTATCTTCCCGGCCCCGCCGGGATCTGGAGTTCTTGCAGAAAGGTGAACTGTTGCGGTCGTTTCCCTTGCTGCGCCGGGATCTGCCCCGCCTGGGGGCGGCCGCGGTGCTGGCCGAGGTGGCGGGGTGGCTGGCCGGGCCCCCGGAGGCCATCGGCGAGATCTTTGCCACCCTGGAGGCAGCCTTAGACCTGCTGAATCAGGGTGACTTACCTCCGGATTCGCTGCTGCCCGCCTTCCTCCTGCGCCTCCTCACCCTGGGGGGCTACGGCCCCCGCCTGGACCGGTGTCCGGGTTGCGGCCGGGAGCCGGCCCCGCCGCTTAACTTCAGTATCCCCCGGGGTGGGGTCCTGTGCGGCGCTTGCCGCCCCGGGGCCCCCGGCCCCTTGCTCCCCATGAGCCCGGGGACCTGGAAACTGCTGCGGCTGGCCCAGGGGATGGATCGGGAAAAGTTGTCCCGTCTCCGCTTCCCCCGGCTGCAACGGGACCAGAGCCTGGCCGTCTTCAAGGCCTTCCTGCTCCATTACCTGGGACGGCCCATAAAATCCTGGTCTTTCTGGGAGAAGGTGACGGCCCCGGGCCGGCAGGAGCCATGAGTACCCCCGGTCCCCCGGACGCCTGGGAGTGAGGGCCGATCTTGCGAAAAGACCTTAGGGGTAAACCCGGGGAAATTTTTTTTACCGGATCGGAGGATGAATCTGCCCATGCCCATCTCCAGGTTGTTCACCGCCTTGATGGTGGCAGTTTTTGCGCTGCTGTTGGTCCTGGAGACCTGGCGTCCCCTGCGCCGCCGCAAACGCTTACGCGGGCAACGGTTCCCGGTCAACTTCTGCTTCACCGCCCTGGGCTTTGCCGCCGGGACCTTAGCCGTCCGGCCCGCGGCCCTGGGTCTGGCGTTTTGGGCCCAGGACCATTCCCTCGGCCTGCTACACCTCCTCTTGCCTCTGTCCCCCTGGGCGCAGGCAGCGGTGGGGATCCTCTGGCTGGATCTCACCTTCTACTATTGGCACCGCTTCAACCACCTCCGCCCCCTCCTGTGGCGTTTTCACAACGTTCACCACGTGGACCCGGACCTGGACGTGACTACTTCCTTCCGCTTCCATTTTGGAGAAGTCCTCTATTCCACCCCCTTCCGGCTCTTGCAGGTGGGCCTGTTCGGGGTTTCACCCGCTACTTATCTTCTCTATGAGTTCCTCTTCAACTGCGCCACCATGTTTCACCACAGCAATGTCCGCCTGCCCCTGGCCCTGGAGCGGCTGCTGAATAAGGTTCTGGTCACCCCGCGCATGCACGGCATCCACCACTCGGCCGTCGGCCCCGAGACCAACTCCAACTATTCCGTGGTCTTCAGTTGCTGGGATCGGCTCAACGCGAGCCTCCGGCTCGATGTCCCGCAGGCTGAGGTAGTTATCGGGGTGCCCGCTTACCTGCTGCCCGCGGACAACCGCCTGGCCTACCTGCTGCAACTGCCCATTTTGCGCCAACGCTCCTACTGGCGCTTCCCCAGCGGCAAGGCGGCCCGGCGGGGGTATTCCCCGGAAATCCCCACCAGCGCCATGCTGGAATAACGGCCTACCCCAAACCGGATCAGGAGAGGCGGGTTTAAAACCCGCCGCGGCGACCTTGCGCCCCTCCGGGGCCTCCCTTATCTTAATACTGGTGTAGGGTGCGTCTCACGCACCAATAATGGCGCGTAAGACGCGCCCTACGCCTGGCAGATATTTCGGAATTGCAAGGAGGACATGTTATGCCGCAAGCCACCTGGTTGCAGGGCCAGCACGTTGCCCTCCTGGCCGAGGACCTGTATGAAGACCTGGAGTTGTGGTATCCCTTGCTGCGTTTCCGGGAAGCCGGGGCCGCGGTGGTGGTGGGTCCCGGCCCGGCCCGGACCCATACCAGCAAACACGGCTACCCGGTGGAGGTGGACCGGTTGGTGGGGGAAGTGGACCCGACCGGCTTCGACGCGGTCATCATTCCCGGGGGCTACGCCCCGGACCGCATGCGCCGCCATCCCGCCATGGTAGCCCTGGTGCGGCAGGCGGTCTTGAACCACAAAGTGGTGGCCGCCATCTGCCATGGCGGCTGGATGCTGGCCTCCGCCGAGGTGATTCAGGGCAGGAACGTCACCTGCTTCCACGCCATCAAGGATGACCTGATCCACGCCGGGGCCCGCTATCGGGACGAAGAAGTGGTGGTAGACGGCAATATCATCACCTCCCGGCAACCCAGCGACCTGCCGGCCTTCTGCCACGCCATCCTTACCGCCCTGGCCGGCGCGGGGCGCTGCCCCGCCTGCCATATGGCGCTCAACGGCGGCCCACCCCGGGACTAGGGTACTGTTTTCTGTGAAAGGCAAAATCAAAGTCAAAGGCCCTTTAGCAGAGACAGAAAACAGGAAACAGAAAACTGCCTTACCAGGACACGACACCTGGCGGGTACCAGGACAAGTTATGGGACACCGCGCCTCAGGGAGGGGGTCCTCGTCAATATTTACAGAATAATTATCGCAGGTTAGCCATTTAGTCTCCTGGCCCGCATCTTGCCCCCTGAAGAGTCTGAGCCGCAGGATACATCGTCTCTGGGAAACCGCAAGTTGGGCCGGAGGGTGGCGGCCTAGCAAAAAAACCCTGCCGGCTAACGGGGCTGGTGGATGAAGCCGGGCTATTGGACGACCCCGGACAGCAGCGGCGGTCAAAATTGGGCGCTCCCGGAAGGAGAGAAGCTGGAGCGGGCCATGGTGGCCGGCCTGATGCTGGAGGTGGTCCTGGAGACCACGCCCTGGCCCGGCGATCCCCAAGACCGTCGCCAACTCATCAAGTCCCGGCTGAGGGATTCCCTGGTGGCGCTTTTGGCCGGGCGCATCACCCTGGACCGCTTCCGGGCCCTGATGCACCGCCTGGACCAGTGGTTCCCCTTCTATTATCCCCTGATGCCAGCCCCCTCGCCGCCGCCGGAAGAGCCGCGGCCCTGTCCCCCGGGCGGCGGACCGAGCGCCGCCTGTACCTCTTCCCAAACCATGGTGCGCCGGCGCTGCCTTAAGGAGTGGCTGGAGAAGCCGGGCGCCGAAATCCTGCCCCACCGGCCCCAACGCAAACTCCATCCGGAGGGCCTGCAAGATTTTCTGCAACGCACCCGGGGCCGCTGGTTTCGGGTGAAGGAGCTGGCCCAAGACTTCGACATCGATGGCAAGACCGCCTGGGAATACCTGCAGAAATTGCAGGAGGCCGGGCTATTGCTCCATAACGGCAGAAGGTCCGCGGCGGTGCGCTACCGCCTGGCGGATTCCTTCCTGAAGGTGAGGCTGGCGCGCCTTACGCGCCGGGTGGCCCTGGCCCTGGCCCCGGCTGGGCTCCCCGAGTCCCGGACCGAGCAGCTGGTCGAATGGCTGGCGGCCACCGCCGGGGAGCCCTTCTGGGAGGAGGGCTGGCCCCATATGTCCACGTCACGTCGCCAAGAGATCATCAATCATCTGAAAAACGCCGCGGTCCTGGAGGTAGTCTACCAGTCGGACCGGCAAACCTTGCTGCGCCTCCGGCGCCAATGGCTGAAAGAATAGTTTTCTGTTTTCTGTTTTCTGTTTTCTGTTTTGTCGGAAAATATTAGGCGGAGGATGGGCACTGCCTACCATTAAAGGCGGCGATTACTGCGGCCCGCCCCACCGATGCTTGCAGGGCCAAGCCGGAGCTTGGCAAGACAAATGGCGTTCCCAAGCGGGAGCTTGGGAACGAGAGGAAGGATCAGTTTTTAGCGGGCAGGTCGGCGGCGCTCTCTTCTTTTTTTCCAAAGATCCAACCAGTCGCAAAAGTCAAAAAGGTGCCGATCAACAAAAGCCAGGTCCATCCCAACGGGAATATTCTCTTCTCGGAAAGAATCAACAGAACCAGCATTCCCAGTGCGGACAGAGCCATGGCGACGACATTGACCCGGTTGCATCGCCTTTTGGTCAGAAGACCGAGGAGGAAAACTCCCAGTAAAGATCCGTAGGTGACCCCGCCAATTTTAAAAGCGATCCAGAGGATTTTTTCAAAATGGCTGAAAAAGTAGGCGATGAACGCTAAGATAATGCCAAACATAACCACACAAACTCTTGAAATTAAAAGATAGTGGCGTTCATTGCCCGATTTAAAAATCACCGGACGATAGATATCCGTTACAAATGAAGTGGTCAGGGAACCTAAAGGCGTGTCCAGGCTCGCCATCACAATCGCCGAGAGCATCAGCCCTCTCATCAATGGGGGCATGGTCTGCGCGATGAAATGCGGAAAAATTTTGTCCAATTTTGCAGGTAAAGGCATCCCGGGATGCTGGGCATAGAAGGCATACAGGCAAGCACCCACAGAGAGGAAGATGATCATCATCAGAAAACTGCCGATGGGTGTCAGCAGCATCGATTTTTGGCTTTCTTTTCTCGTTTCTACGGTCAGAAGTCTCTGCATGGACTCCTGATCCGTCCCAAAGGCCGCCATGGATCCAAAAAACCCGTTCAAAGTTGCCAGAACAAAGATATTGGGGTCCGAGAACAGGCTTTTCAGGAATGCTGCCGATCCGAATTCCGCCAGGGCCGGCCCCCAGTTGAAGATTTTCAGTTTTCCGGCGCCGCCGGCAATCGCGACCACGGCCGCGGCGCCTCCGTCAATGCGGGTGAGAAGGAAACCGATGGCGACCACTCCCGCAATTACGTAGGTCAGGCCTTGAACCACATTGGTCCAGACTATCGCCTTGATCCCGCCCCAGGCGACATAGAGAATACAGATGACAGAAAACAGCAGGATGGTCGGCAGAATAGGCCAGCCGATCAGGATGCTCACCGCCAAACAAGCCGCCATCAGCCGGACGCCGGAAGCCAAAAGACGCGTAATGAAAAAAAGGATGGAGCCGGTGATTTGGGTTTCCGCTCCGAACCGATGTCTTAAAAATTCATAAATGGAGGTGCAGTTATATCGGTAAAAAGCCGGGATAAACAGAAAGGCGATGGCGACTCGCGCCAGAAAAGAGCCAATAAAAAACTGGGCATATTCCCAGTTTTCCATATAAGCGATCGCAGGGACCGCAATCAGGGTTAAGGCGCTGATTTCCGCCGCCACAAACGCAAAACCAGCCGCCCACCACGGGATTTTTCTCCCCCCCAGGAAAAAGTCAGCGGTGGATTTTTCTTCTCTGCCAAAGTAAAAGCCGACAAAAATCACCAGAACGAGAAGCACTAACAGAACCGAGTAATCCTGCCAGGTCAGATTGCTGCCGCTGGGAAAAAAGTTTTGGATTTCCATAAGGAGCCAAACTATCGTATCAAAAAAATATTTGTATGGTTAGAATGATCTCACCATGGAACTGGCAGAACTTGTGGGAGAACGGTTGGTCATCGGCATTCCCGGAACCAGGGTCACTCCGGAGATTGTCCGTCATTTTCAGGAACTGCATGCGGGCGGGCTGATTCTCTACCGGATCAATTTTGACTCTCCGCAGCAGATTAAAAAACTGATTACCGATCTGGAAGAGGCTCTCGGCCGAAGACTGCTGGTGACCGCAGACCATGAAGGCGGGCGGGTCATCATGTTCAGGGACGGCATTACCGTGTTCCCGGATAATCTGGCGGTCGGATGCGCCGGAAACCTCGAATATGCCAGGAAGCAGGGCGAGATCGAGGCCAAAGAACTGAGAAGACTGGGGCTGGATGTGAATCTGGCGCCGGTGCTCGATGTCTTGACCGAGGCTTACAGCCCCAATATCGGGATACGTTCTTACGGAAAGGGCTGGAGCTTGGTTGCGAAGCTGGGCGCGGCGCGGATATCAGGAATGCAACAGGGCGGACTTTCAGCCTGCGCCAAGCATTTTCCCGGCAAGGGTCATGCACCCCTAGATGCCCATCTGGGACTGCCGGTCATCCAATCCACCTGGCAAGAGATGAGAGAAGTGCACCTGCAGCCTTTCGTGAAGGCGATTCAAACCGGGGTGGATCTGCTGATGTCTTCTCATCCCTGTTATCCCCAACTTGATCCTGGTCCCCAAAAGATCGCCACATTTTCCAGAAGAATTATTTACGATTGCCTCCGCAAAGAGCTCAACTTCCAGGGCGTCATTGCCAGCGACGATCTTGAAATGGGCGCCATCAAAGCGATCTGCCCTATCGGAGAAGCGGGGATTTTAGCCGCGCGGGCGGGACATGATCTGCTTCTGGTCTGTCATGACCTCCAGGCCCAGAAAGAGGTTTACTATAAACTTCTCGATGCCTATCAAAGCAGGCAACTTCCCTGGAAAGAACTGGAGGAGAGCGCCGCGCGGATCAACAGATTGAAATTAAAGAGAGAAAAAAGATTCGCGGGGGGGAAACCCTGCGCCGAAAAAGAAGGTTCCATTCTGGCTGAAAGAATCTGCCGTGAATCTGTCCAGGTTCTCCAGGATGAGAGAAAATTAATACCGCTGAAGACCGGAGAAAAAAGGATTGGACTTATTTTTCCTCAATTTTCCTTTTTCGATTCTAACATCATGGTTGAAAAGGAAGTCTTGCAGGAACAGGAGTTCGTCCGGAAGGAGTTTGAGAAATTTGGTCTTGATCCCGATATTCAAATTGTCTCCATCGAGCCGGCGGATGAGGAAATTCATAGGGCTGTGAACCTTTCCAGAAACTCAGACCTGACCATCCTATTCTGCTTTGACGCTCATCTCTATCGCTCCAATAAAAAACTGCTGGATTCGCTCCGGGATTCCGCCAAAGAGCTGGTGGTTGACCTTTTGCGCGACCCCTATGACGCGGACTATATTCAGGAAGGCGTTGCCTGCCTGACCGCTTTCGGCTGGAGAGCCTGCCAGATTAAGGCTGCCATTGAAAAAATTTGCTCTGAGCAGCCGTAGGGCGGGAAAGTGAAGCGCATCCCGCCTTGAGCAGTTGGGTAATGCCTAACGTATGCCGCAATATATTCGCGCCTTTGTTCCTGGCGGCAAGTTCTTCTTCAATGGCCGCCAACGCCAGCCATTTACCATCGAGGCCATCGTTATTTTGCCCGATCACCTACATTGCATCTGGACTTTGCCTTCCGGGGATGCGGATTGCTCCACACGCTGGCATGATATCAATCCAGTAAAGCACGGTCATGTTACGAGGGTCGCGGATTGGCCGTATTCAAGTTTTCATCGATTTGTGGAACGCGGCATTTATAAGCTTGATTGGGCGGCAGATGATAAGGTTCGAAGTCTAGAGATGGAATAATGCTAATGGCGGGATGCGCTTCGCTTTCCCGCCTACGGGCTATTTACTTACCTTCCACCTCCGCCAGTAATTTCATATAACCGATGGGCTTGGCGGATATTTCCCCCAGGAAGGGATAATCCAATTCTATGATGACAAAGAAAATGGTGGCCATTAATACGGCCAGCATACCGGTCAGCAGACAATGGAGCCAAAATCTCTCGGCCCCGAATAACACGGAGAACATCATGGTAATCAGGGCTCCGGTGAGCAAGGCAATCCAGAGGCTGATCGGCAAACTCGATTCCAGTTCCTCCAGGCGCTCCTGTCTTAACTTTGCCAGGTTGTTCAGGTCAGTCAAAATCTCACGGAAGAGAGTCTGCTCATAAGGATCCCCCGGCCTGATCTTTTGGGTTTTATTCCAGAGATCGTCCATGGCCTTTTGGGTCACTGGGCTCTGCTTCATCATCGCCATGGCCGGATATTCATCTTCAATCACTTTTCTGATGTAGAGACTGAGCGCCTTTTTCGCTGAGAAAACCCGACCGGCATCCGAAAAAAGGTTGAGGTCCCGGTATAGCGCCAGGGCCTCGGTTCCTTCCCTGGAAGCATCGTTCACCGCCTTTTGGTAGTCCTGCCATAAAGATATAGTCACAAAGGCGACCATGACGCCAAAAATGGTCCCAGAGATGCTGATGATGGAACCGTTACCCAGATTATGGCGCTCCAGGAGCTGATGGCGAAACAATCGTCTGACTAAAAACTGGAGTCCAATGGAGATGGCAACAAACAGTACATTGATCAGCAGAAATAGTAACCATGAAGGCAGCAGCAATAATCTGGCAGTAAATGTCATAATTCCCTTTCATTGAAGAGGAGTCTGGGGGCAAAAGTCCGTCAGTGTCTGCTGGATGCCGCCATGTTCCGAGATTATGCCGCATCCATAGCTATTTCTGCCAAACGAGGTTTTGGAGCCTCTTTGCCCGAGTAAAATCTCCCAAACGGTCCTTTTCTCGAAGCCAAATTTTCTCGTCGAGGGCATTATAGCGCAAATTTGGGCGGAAAGTCAATTTTCCCCAGAGTTCGGGCATACAAATCCCTCGGCGACCAGATGCTATCTGGCTGATAAGCCTAAGGACCCCAGTCCAGCACTGATCGGTAGTGGTGTGCGGGGGAAAGGCTGCGGCGACATGCGCATACCAGGACCTTTGAGAAGGGGCATTAACGGAAGCAAGTTACTTGCCACAATAGACCCTTATCCGCGGGCGGGAAGAATTGCAGATATGAAATGGATTGTATGTCCGATGATTAACCGGGCCGGGGCCGGGCCCCGGCCCTTTCTTTTTGCCGTCGCAGACCTGCACAGCCGCGACCGCCGCCTGGAAGACGCTGGCTACTTTGCTCACGGGCTGGCGCTCCGGAAGAACCCTCGTCTCACCGGACCCACCGAAAATATTCCGCGCCTTCAGAAGATAATTTGACGCGATTCCCAGAAATTTCACCCCCGCCCCAGCCCTTCCCCTCAGGGGGAGGGAGAAAAGACCTTAATCCTTAGGTATGCTAATCCTGGAACGTTACACCGGCTTGCAGGTTATCCTCCGGAAGGAGCGGCTGCCGATCCCGGTAGCTGGCCGCCATGCGGCTTTTTGCTTTGGTACCAAATTGCAGTCAAAGAACTAGAAATATCCTCCGTAGGGGCGCGCCCAGTGGCACAGGCTTCCAGCCTGTGATTGGGTGCACCCACCTGGGGCGGACACCTGGGTCCGCCCCTACTAAACTGTCTTTTTGAGGGCAACTTGGTATGAGTCCCAAAGAAGGGCAGAATTATTACTGGGAGCGGAAAAGAGATTAATTCCCCCTCACCCTAACCCTCTCCCCCATGGGGGGAGAGGGAATTAAATGAAACCTCCATGGTTAATCAATTTCTCGCCCTGAGTAATAAATGGATTCGTTGGGAAAGTCCTGGTCTTTTAACGGGAAACCATCTTTATCCCGCCGGGGTTTTGTGTTATGGTGGACTAATGCCTGATAGGGAGGTGTGAGAGGACCCGATGATCCGAGACATGCAACACGAAACCATGCCCCGGGAGGCCCTGGAGGCCTTGCAGCTTAAACGCCTGCAGGCGTTGGTGGAGCGGGTCTACCACCTGGTGGACTTCTATCGCCGGCGCATGGACCAGATGGGAGTAAAACCGGAACATATCCGCACCCTGGCCGACCTCAAGGTGCTGCCCTTCACCACCAAGCAGGACCTGCGGGACAATTATCCCTTCGGCATGTTCGCGGTGCCCATGGTGCAGGTGGTGCGGATTCACGCCACCTCCGGCACCACCGGCAAACCCACCCCGGTGGCCTACACCCAACGGGACCTGGAGACCTGGTCGGAGCTGATGGCCCGGACCCTGGCGGCCGCGGGGGCCCACCGGGGCGACATCGTCCATAATGCCTATGGCTACGGCCTGTTCACCGGGGGCCTGGGCTTCCATTACGGCGCCGAGCGCCTGGGGGCGGCGGTGATCCCGGTTTCCGGCGGTCAGACCCGGCGCCAGATTATGCTGCTTCAGGACTTCGGCCCCACCATCCTGGTCTGCACCCCCTCCTTTGCCCTCTACCTGGCCGAGGTGGGCCAGGAGATGGACGTCGATTTCCGGAGTCTCCAGCTCAGGGTGGGCATCTTCGGGGCCGAACCCTGGACCGAGGGCATGCGGCTGGAGATCGAAAAGCGACTCAACCTGGAGGCGGTGGACATCTATGGGCTCTCGGAAATCATCGGCCCCGGGGTGAGCATCGAATGTATCGAAGCCAAGCAGGGGCTCCATCTGTTCGAGGACCATTTCCTCCCGGAGATCATCAATCCGGCCACTTTGGAAACGGAGCCCGCCGGAGAGACGGGGGAGCTGGTCATCACCACCCTGACCAAGGAGGCCTTGCCCCTGCTGCGCTACCGCACCCGGGACATCACCTCCCTCAATTACGCCCCTTGCAAGTGCGGCCGCACCATCGTGCGGATGAACCGCCTCCAGGGCCGCTCCGACGATATGCTCATCATCCGGGGGGTCAACGTCTTTCCCTCCCAGATCGAATCAGTGCTCATGGAGACCCCGGGAGTGGCGCCCCATTACCAGCTCATCGTGGACCGGCAAGGGCAATTGGACACCCTGGAGGTCCAGGTGGAGGTGGATGAGGCCACCTTCTCCGACGAGGTCAAGCAGTTGCAGGCCCTGGCCCAGGGCATCCAGAGGAAGATCAAGGATTACTTTACCGTCTCGGTCAAGGTGAAGCTGGTGGAGCCACAAAGCATCCCCCGAAGCGAGGGCAAGGCCAAACGGGTCATCGACCGGCGGCAGCAATAAAGGGGGGTTTCGGTTTTCGGTTTTCGGTTAAAAAAGCCACGACCACCACGGCATTAAAGGCATTGAAAGATTATTAATGGGAGCGGAAAAGAGATTAATTCCCCCTCACCCTAACCCTCTCATAAAAAGTGTCTCACTTTTGGGGGCATCTCATCAGGGACCCAAAAATGCTCCCATTTAATAAGAAAGAGCCAACCGAACCTATCTCCAGCTGCGGCAAGGGGGCACCCTATGAAAGTCGAACAGATCTCGGTATTCCTGGAGAACAAGGCGGGGCGCCTGGCCGAAGTCACCCGGGTCCTGGGGGAAGCCGGCATCAACATCCGGGCCCTGTCTTTGGCCGACACCACCGACTTCGGCATCCTGCGCCTCATCGTCGACCGATACGATAAGGCCCGGGAGGTCCTGAAGGCCGGGGGCTTTACGGTGGGCAAGACCGAAGTGGTGGCGGTGGAGGTTCCGGACCGCCCCGGCGGTCTGGCCCTGGTGCTGCAAATCCTGGCCACGGCCGGAGTCAACGTGGAATACATGTACGCCTTTGTGCAGCACAGCGGCAAGAACGCGGTGATCATCTTCCGCTTCGACAACCTGGAGCACGCCATCAGCCTCTTGCAGCAGGAAGGCATCCATATTTACAAGGGGGAAGAAGTCTACCGCCTGTAATGGTCCGGCCGCGGGGAACCGGGGTGCATTATTAATGGGAGCGGCAAAGAGATTAAATTCCCCCTCACCCTGGCCCTCTCCCCCATCGGGGGAGAGGGGATAAATAAGGGACCCCATAATGCTCCCATTAATAATTTAGATTAGGGCTAATGCTGTTCACTTAAGCACCAAGATGATACGAGGTCACTTCTTGTCATTCCGAAGGAGCCGGAGGCGACCGAAGAATCTCTAAATACGAGATGCTTCGCTTCGCCCAGCATGACAAGAACTTCAATAAAGCGTATCTTAACCTAAGATACAAGGGTGGGCACTGCCCACCGATTCCTTAGAACCTCTTTAAATGAACCGTATTGAGATTAGGACTTCTAAAAACGGAGTAATACCTCAAGGCATCCGGCTCGACAAGTCTGGAAAGTCATTGCCGATGTACATCAATAGGAAGTAAGCGGAAGGAGGGTTTATGAGAACCAAGACCTGGTTGGTTGGATGGGCTTTGGCCATGGCCGGCCTGATCCTGGCCCCGGGCTGCGGCCCGGGCAGCAAGTCTGAGCCTTACGTTATCGGCGGCATCTTTTCCATCACCGGCCCCCAATCCTACCTGGGGGAACCGGAGCGCAATTCCATGGAGATGGTGGCCAATGAAATCAATGCCAAGGGCGGTCTCAACGGCCACCCCCTGAAGCTGGTGATTTACGATGACGAAGGCGACAATACCAAGGCCCGCCTCGATGCGGAAAAGCTCCTGCAAAAGGACCAGGCCCTGGCCATCATCGGACCCAGCCTCACCCCCACCTCCATGACGGTGCTGGAGATTACCCAGAAGGCCAAAGTGCCCCTGATCTCTTGCGCCGCCGCGGCTTCCATCACCTCCCCGGCCCAAGAACGCGCCTGGGTCTTCAAGACGGCCCAGACGGACCAGATGGCGGTGAGCCGCATTTACCAGTATTGTCAGAAACAGGGAATTGCCAGGGTCGCCATCCTCACCATGTCCACCGGTTTTGGAGTGGCGGGCAAGGAGCAGCTTCTCTCCCAGGCGGCCAAGTACGGCATCGAGGTGCTGGCCCAGGAGGTCTTCGGGGAAAAAGACACGGACATGAGTCCGCAGCTCACCAAGATTAGGGGAACGGCGGCCCAGGCGGTGATCTGTTGGGGCACCGGTCCGGCCCCGGCCCTGGTGGCCAAGAACCTGAAGCAGTTGGGCCTGACCCTGCCCCTGATCCAGAGCCACGGCGCCGCCTCTAAGAAGTTCATCGAACTGGCCGGCGAGGGGGCGGAAGGCGTCATCATGCCCGCCGGCAAGTTGGCGATCTACCAGCAATTGCCCGACTCCGACCCGCAAAAGGCCGTGTGTAAGGAATACGCCGAAAAATACCAGGCCAGGTTCAAGGCGCCGGAATCCAGCTTCGGCGGCTATGCCTATGACGCCCAGAGGATGCTGGACCAGGCCCTGGAGAAGGCGGGCCGCGACCAGGCAAAGATCCGGGAGGCCCTGGAAGGCACCAAGAACTTCGCGGGGGTCAGCGGCGTCTTCAACATGAGTCCCGAAGACCACAACGGTCTGGCTGCGGCGGCCTTCGTGATGGTGAAGATTGAGAAGGGCGAGTTCACCTTGATAGATTAACAGATAGTGGTCAGTGGTCAGGGGCCGGGAAAAATCGAGCCGCTGACCACTGGTCATTGATCCCATACTGATCACTGCCTTGCCAATCCTTGCCCCACTGCTGCAATACTTCATCTCCGGCCTGACCAACGGCGCCATTTACGCCCTCATTGCCCTGGGGTTCGGCATCATCTTTAATACCACCACCATCATTAACTTCGCCCAGGGCGAGTTCGTGATGCTGGGGGC
Organism: uncultured delta proteobacterium; assembly: GCA_963834795.1. GTDB lineage: Bacteria > Desulfobacterota > Desulfobaccia > Desulfobaccales > 0-14-0-80-60-11 > JAPLJC01. The sequence continues at coordinate 261,292 of CAWIDL010000014.1, forward strand.
CTTGTGCGCCATCAGCATCTACCACCTGGCCCCTTCCCTGCCCCTGGCCTTTCTGGGCGGAGTCATCATCGTCTCCCTGGTGGGCCTGGTCTTTGAGCGTCTGGCCTTGCGCCCGGTGGGTGAGGCTTCCCCCCTCACCCTGATCATCATCACCGTGGGCGCCGGGGTCTTCCTCAAAGGGGTGGCCATGCTCCTGTGGGGTAAAGAGTCCTATACCCTGCCACCCTTTTCCGGAGAGGCCCCGCTGCACCTGGGTCCGGCCACCATTCTCCCGCAGAACCTCTGGGTCCTGGGGCTGACGCTGGTCCTGGTGCTGGCCCTGGAGGCCTTTTTCCGCCTCACCCTGATGGGCAAGGCCATGCGGGCCTGCGCCTATAATCCCCGGGCCGCCCGCCTGGTGGGCATCGCCGCGAGCCGCATGGTGCAGCTCTCCTTTGCCCTTTCCGCCCTCCTGGGGGCCGGAGCCGGCATCCTCATCGCCCCCCTCACCCTGGGGGTCTACGACATGGGCACCATGCTGGGACTCAAAGGATTTGCCGCGGCCATCATCGGCGGCTTGGGCAGCCTCCTGGGCGGAGTCCTGGGGGGCCTGCTCCTGGGTCTGGCCGAATCCTTCACCTCCGGGCTCATCTCCTCGGGCTACCGGGACGCGGTGGCCTTTCTGCTGCTCCTGGTGGTCCTCTTTCTGCGGCCCCGGGGTCTGCTGGGAGGCCGGCAATGAACCTTGCCAGGCCCTGGAACCGCTGGGTGCTGTTCGCACTGGTGGCGCTGGCCATCGCCGCCGGCCTGGATAACGAATACTATTTCACCCTGCTCAATTTCGTCGGCATCCACACCCTGCTGGTGGTGGGACTCAACCTGCTGCTGGGGTACGCCGGACAGATCTCCCTGGGTCATGCCGCCTTCTTCGGCCTGGGCGCCTATACTTCCGGCATCCTCACCGCCACCTGCGGGGTCAACCCCTGGCTGGCGCTGCTGGCCGGGCTGGTACTCTCCGGGAGCGCGGCGTTTCTCATCGGCGTCCCGGCCTTGAAGCTCCGGGGCTATTACCTGGCCATGGCCACCCTGGGCTTCGGCATCATCGTCTTCATCATCCTGAACCAAGCCCAGCCACTCACCGGCGGCCCCTCGGGCCTCTCGGGGATCCCGCCCCTGACCCTGGCGGGCTTTCCCCTGAACACGGCCCGGCGCCTCTATCCGTTGATCTGGCTGGCGGTGGGGGTGATCCTGGCCCTGAGCGCCAACCTGGTGGACTCCCGGGCCGGCCGGGCCCTGCGGGCCCTGCACGACTCCGAAGCCGCCGCCGCCTCCCTGGGGGTGGACACCGCCCGCCTGAAGCTCAAGATCTTTATCTGGAGCGCCCTTTACGCCTCCCTGGCGGGGAGTCTCTATGCCCACAGCCTCAATTTCATCGCCCCCGCCTCCTTCGGCTTCATGTTCTCCATCAAACTGGTGGCCATGGTGGTGCTGGGGGGGATGGCCAGTATCTGGGGCTCGCTTCTGGGGGCCGGGGTGCTGACGGTGCTGCCGGAGGTGCTCACCGTGTTCCACGATTTCGAAGTGGTCATCTTCGGGGCCATTCTCATGGTGGTGATGATCTTCCTGCCCCGGGGCCTGGTGCGGGGCCTTCTGGACCTCAGGGAATTCCGGCGCTACAAACGGAAAGGGAGTTATATTCCCTGAAATCCCGCACCCGGAGACCAGCGGAAGTGAGCGATGAAGATGGCTTGGCCCGGTTTGGGAGCGACCTTCCCTGAAATCCCGCATCGGGAGACCGGGAGGACCCGGATAAATTTCCGGGCTCCTTGGGCCCCGGTGCTTAACCAATGGTTTTTATGAGTTCTCCATCCAGCCAAACCCTGTTGGAATTACAAGAGGTGAGCCTGGCCTTCGGCGGCCTGCAGGCGGTGGAGCGCGTCAGCCTCCGGGTGAACCGGGGCGCGGTAAAGGCGATCATCGGTCCCAACGGCGCCGGCAAGACCACCCTGTTTCACCTGGTGAGCGGCTTTTTAACTCCCCAGCAGGGCCGGATCTTCCTTAACGGAGAAGAGATCCAGGGCCTGCCGGCCCACGCCATCTCCCGGCGGGGGGTGGCCCGCACCTTCCAATTGGTGCAGCTCTTTGACCATATGACGGTCCTGGAAAACGCCATGGTGGGCCGGCATCGTCTGAGCCGCGCCGGCCTCCTGGCCGGGGCCCTGCAGCTCCCCCGGACCCGGGCCGAGGAACGGGAGATCCGCGCCAGTGCCATGGAGGCCCTGGAGTTCGTGGGCCTGGACTCCCGGGCCCACCAGTCCGCGGCCGTCCTGCCTTTGGGTCTCAAAAGGCTGCTGGAGATTGCCCGTGCCTTGGCGGCGGCCCCCACCCTGCTGCTCCTGGACGAACCGGCCTCGGGCCTGGACGGCGCCGAAACCGGGAAACTCCAGGAGATGATCCTGGACCTCAAGGAAGGGGGCCTGACCACCCTCCTGGTGGAGCACGACATGGGCCTCACCATGGAGGTAGCCGACGAGATCGCGGTGCTTAACTACGGCCGCCTCATCGCCGAGGGCCCGCCCCGGGCCATTCAGAAGAATCCGGAGGTGATCGCCGCCTATCTGGGGACGGATTGGCAGGCGTGAGAGGAATTCCCAGTTCCCAGTTACCAGTTACCAGTTCCCAGATGCTGGAAATTTGTCGTTGCCTAAATTGAGGGAAAGGGGTGATGAGGGTGGCACAGTATTATAAGGATTTGGTCGCCTGGCAAAAGGCCGTTCTTTTAGTCACTGAGATTTATAGGGTGACCAAAAAATTTCCAAAGGATGAACTTTTTGGATTGACGAGTCAAGTTCGTCGGGCGGCAGTATCAATTCCAAGCAATATTGCCGAGGGTCAGGGACAATTATCCAAAGGCGATTTTCGACGGTTTCTTGGACATGCCCGTGGGTCGCTCTTGGAGTTGGAAACTCAAATTTTAATAGCACAAAACCTGGACTACCTCGCTAAAGATGAAGGAACCCAATTATTAGATTTAATTAGCGAAGTCGGCAGAATCCTTAATGGACTGATAGCCTTTACCAAATCTAAATAACTGACTACTGGGAACTGGGAACTGGTAACTGGTAACTGACAACTAAAATGCTCAAAATCCGCAACCTATACGCCTACTACGGCTCGGTGACCGCGCTCAGCGGGGTCACCTGCCACGTACGGCCAGGAGAGGTGGTCTGCCTCATCGGCGCCAACGGCGCCGGCAAGACCACCCTGCTCAACGCCGTCTGCGGGCTGGTGCGCCGGGAGGGGCAGCTAGTCTTCGACGGCCGCCCCATCACCGGGCTCACCCCGGAGGCCATCGTGGCCCTGGGAATTTCCCAGGTGCCCGAAGGCCGCCAGCTCTTCGCGGCCATGACGGTGTCGGAAAATCTGGACCTGGGCGCCTACCTGCGCCACCGCCGCCACCCCAAGGAGGAGATCCGCCGGGACCTGGAGCGGGTCTTCGACCTGTTCCCCCGCCTCCGGGATCGCCTGGGGCAACGGGCCGGGACCATGAGTGGCGGCGAGCAGCAGATGCTGGCCATCGGCCGGGCCCTGATGGCCCGCCCCCGGCTGCTGCTGATGGACGAGCCCTCTCTGGGTCTGGCTCCCAAGGTGGTGGAGGATATCCTGGCCACCCTTTTGCGGCTGCGCCGGGAAGGAGGCCTGACTATCCTCCTGGTGGAGCAAAACGCCCGGGCCGCCCTGAAGGTGGCGGATCGGGGTTACGTCTTGGAAACCGGACGCATCATCCTGGGCGGTCCCGCCGCCGACCTGCTCCAGGACCGCCAGGTGACCCGGGCCTACCTGGGCCGGGATTACAAAGAGTTTACCGAGGGCAGGTAAGGTCTTGTGCTGACCTTTGCTCACGCGCCTTTGCTCCTTTGCGTGAGAAATCAGGGAGGTAAGAGAGGTGCGCCAGCCGGAATTCGAGGCCATGGACCGGGAAGAGCTGGAACTGCTGCAGTTGGAGCGGCTCCAGTCCACTTTGACCCGGGCTTACCGACAGGTGAAATTCTACCGCCACCAGTTCGACCGCCTGGGACTGCGCCCCGAGGCCGTTCGCAGTCCCGCCGACTTGAGCCGCCTGCCGGTCACCACCCGGGACGACCTTTCGGAGAATTATCCTTACGGCATGTTCGCCGTGCCCTTGCGGGACATCGTCCGCATCCAGTCCTCCCCCGGCACTACACAGCGGCCCCTGGTTGTGGGCTACGCCTCCCAGGACGTGAAACTCTGGCTGGGGCTCCTGGCTCGCCTATACGCCGCCTGCGGGGTGACGCCAGAGGATATCTTGCAAATAGTCCTGCCACCGGGTCTGGCCAACTGGCGCCGGGACCTGCAGGCCGGGGCGGAGCACCTGGGGGCCTCGGTGATCCCCGCGGCCAGCCTCAGCTTCGCCAAGCAGCTCATGTTGATGCGGGATTACAAGACCTCGATCCTGGTCACCACCCCCTCCCTGGCCCGGCACCTGCTGACGGTGATGGAGCGCATGGACCTCACCGCCGCGGAATTGAGCCTGCGGGCCGCCCTGCTGGTGGCCGCGCCCCTGGCCCGGGAGGTGCGCCGGGAAATAGAGGCCGGCTTTCAGATCCGGGTGGCCACTGCTTACGGCATTACCGAAGTGATGGGACCGGGACTGGCCTTTAGTTGCGGCCAGGGGGAGGGTCTCCACTTCTCCGAGGACCACTTCTACCCGGAGATCATCGACCCGGAGAGCCGCGTCCCGGTTCCCGTCGGCGCTCCCGGCGAGCTGGTGATCACCACCCTGAGCACCGTGGCCTTTCCCCTGGTGCGCTTTCGCAGCGGCGACTTGACTTCGCTGCTCGCCGGCCCCTGCCCCTGTGGCCGCAGCCTGGTGCGCCTGGGGGAGATCACCGGGCGCACCGACCCCATCTTTTCGGTGGGCGGCATCAAGGTGCACCCTGACCAGATCGAAGCGCTCCTCCAAGAAGTCATGGAGGGCTTTCTGCCCCAGTACCGCCGGCGGGTGGTGGCGGAGGAGGGGCTGGAGGTCCTGGAAATCGACCTGATCGTGGCGGAGATCTTTTTTTCCGATGAGATCAAGGCCCTGGAGGGTCTGTGCCGCCGGGCGCGGCGCCACCTCCAGGAAAACCTGGGCATCGATGCTCGAATTACCTTGAAAGAGATGGCAGATGTGGGGTAAGTATGGAAAGGTCTCGTCTTGGCGGCGGCGCCGGTATCCTGAATAACTCAGGAAATCATCGAGGAGGAGATAGACATGGCAAAGGTTCGCGGGATTCTGGTTGTCGGCCTGGCAATTCTACTGCTGATCGCCCTTGCGGCCTGTGAGCGAGCCCAAAAACCCCTCAGACTGGGCGCGGTGATGCGCCTGTCCATTGGCGCCGAGCAAGGCATTCCCTGCCGCCGCGGGGTGGAGATGGCGGTGGCGGAGGTGAACCTGGCCGGCGGCATCAACGGCCGGAAGGTGGAACTAATAATGGAAGACGAGAAAGATTCCCCCGCGGCCGCGGTCAACGCGGTGCAGAAGCTCATCAATGTCGACCAGGTGGTGGCCCTCGTCGGGCCCATGACCTCCGGCGCCATGATGGCCGCGGCCAAGACCGCGGAGGATGCCAAGGTGGTGGACATCTCTCCCACCGCCACCACCCCGCAGCTCAGCGGCCTGGGAGCCTACCTCTACCGGGGCTGCTCCCGCATCGACACCCAGGCCAAGGTCTTGACCAAATACGTGGCCGATACCTGGAAGCCCAAAACCGTGGCCATCTTCTACTCCAACGAACCTTACGGCAAGGGCTCGGATAAGTTCTTCAGCGAGGAATTCGAAAAATTGGGGATCAAGGTGGTGGACCGGGAGTCCTTCAATCGCGGGGCCCGTGATTTCAAAGCGGAGCTCACCAAGATCAAGGCCGCCAACCCCGATATCCTGTTCATTCCCGGCTACACCCCCGAGACCGCGCCAGCCGCGGCCCAGGCCCGGCAGTTGGGGATGAACCAGAAAATCCTGGGGGTTTACGGTGACAATGATCTCACCTATGTCCAGCTGGCCGGAGAGGCCGCGGCAGGGCACGTCATCGGCGGCGAGTATGACGAGGGCTACGACACCCCGAAAAATCAGGGTTTCAAGAAGAATTACCAGGAACTGACCGAGAAGAACCACGATCCCTACAATACCATGTTCGCCGCCCTCGGCTACGACGCCGCTTCCATGATCCTGGAGGGCATGAAGAAAAATGGCCCCACCTCCGCGGGCATCAAGGAGTTCCTGGACAACGTGAAGGACTTCGACGGAGTCACCGGCAGACTCTCCTTCGACAAGACCCACGACCTCGTCCGGGCCGGCACCGAAGGGGTCTATGTCCTGGAGGTCCAGAACGGCAAGTATGTCAGGGTGAAGTAGAGTTTGCGGTTTTCCGTGATTAAGGGCTGAACGGGTAATCGCCGTTAATCAATAAAATGATCCAGAGAGATTTAAAGGCAGGGTGGATAATATCCACCCTGCCTTTAGTTGTCAGCTTGCCGCGGTCAGCCATAGGGGCGGCAGTGGCACAGGCTTCCAGCCTGTGATCGGGTCACCCGGGCGATCCAGCGGATCGCCCCTACGCGGACAGCTTTCAGCTATTGATGAACGGGGTTGGCATTCGCTTGACATATCAGCGCACTGACAGTCCAGTTGTCAAGTGCGGAGATATAGCAGTGAGTTTGCAGCGGGCGATTTTTGTTATCTAGATATTGTGTAAACTTACTGGTCCCTATTTTTTGCCGTAGGGCGGGAAAGTGAAACGCATCCCGCCTTCAGTAGTCGTAGGGCGGGAAAGTGAAACGCATCCCGCCTTGAGCAATTGGGTAAGGCCTAACGTATGCCGCAATATATTCGCGCCTTTGTTCCTGGCGGCACGTTCTTCTTCACAGTCACGCTGCTGGAACGCCGCCGGAAACTCTTGACCGAAAACATTGACAACCTTCGGGAGGTGTTCAAGGCTGGCCGCCAACGCAAGCCATTTACCATCGAGGCCATCGTTATTTTGCCCGATCACCTGCATTGCATCTGGACTTTACCTTCCGGGGATGCAGATTTCTCCACACGCTGGCATGATATCAAAGCACGATTTGCAGCACAAATTTCCAGAGGGGAAAGACTTTCACCACGGCGTTTGAAGAAGGGAGAACGGGGCATTTGGCAGCGACGCTTTTGGGAACATGTCATCCGTGATGAGGGTGACTATGAGCGTCATGTAGATTACATCCACTACAATCCAGTAAAGCACGGTCATGTTACGAGGGTCGCGGATTGGCCGTATTCAAGCTTTCATCGATTTGTGGAACGCGGCATTTATCCCCTTGAATGGGGGGCAGATGATAACGTTCGAAGTCTAGAGATGGAATAATGCTAATGGCGGAAATGGCGGGATGCGCTTCGCTTTCCCGCCCTACGGGCTTACTGGTCCCTATTTTTTGCCGTAGGGCGGGAAAGTGAAACGCATCCCGCCTTCAGTAGTCGTAGGGCGGGAAAGTGAAACGCATCCCGCCTTGAGCAATTGGGTAAGGCCTAACGTATGCCGCAATATATTCGCGCCTTTGTTCCTGGCGGCACGTTCTTCTTCACAGTCACGCTGCTGGAACGCCGCCGGAAACTCTTGACCGAAAACATTGACAACCTTCGGGAGGTGTTCAAGGCTGGCCGCCAACGCAAGCCATTTACCATCGAGGCCATCGTTATTTTGCCCGATCACCTGCATTGCATCTGGACTTTGCCTTCCGGGGATGCAGATTTCTCCACACGCTGGCATGATATCAAAGCACGATTTGCAGCACAAATTTCCAGAGGGGAAAGACTTTCACCACGGCGTTTGCAGAAGGGAGAACGGGGCATTTGGCAGCGACGCTTTTGGGAACATGTCATCCGTGATGAGGGTGACTATGAGCGTCATGTAGATTACCTCCACTACAATCCGGTAAAGCATGGTCATGTTACGAGAGTCGCTGATTGGCCGTATTCAAGCTTTCATCGCTATGTGGAACGCGGCATTTATCCCCTTGAATGGGGGGCAGATGATAACGTTCGGAGTCTAGAGATGGAATAATGCTAATGGCGGGATGCGCTTCGCTTTCCCGCCCTACTGGCTTACTGGTCCCTATTTTTTGCCGTAGGGCGGGAAAGTGAAACGCATCCCGCCTTGAGCAATTGGGTAAGGCCTAACGTATGCCGCAATATATTCGCGCCTTTGTTCCTGGCGGCACGTTCTTCTTCACAGTCACGCTGCTGGAACGCCGCCAGAAACTCTTGACCGAAAACATTGACAACCTTCGGGAGGTGTTCAAGACTGGCCGCCAACGCAAGCCATTTACCATCGAGGCCATCGTTATTTTGCCCGATCACCTGCATTGCATCTGGACTTTGCCTTCCGGGGATGCGGATTTCTCCACACGCTGGCATGATATCAAAGCACGATTTGCAGCACAAATTTCCATAGGGGAAAGACTTTCACCACGGCGTTTGCAGAAGGGAGAACGGGGCATTTGGCAGCGACGCTTTTGGGAACATGTCATCCGTGATGAGGGTGACTATGAGCGTCATGTAGATTACATCCACTACAATCCAGTAAAGCACGGTCATGTTACGAGGGTCGCGGATTGGCCGTATTCAAGCTTTCATCGATTTGCGGAACGCGGCATTTATAACCTTGAATGGGCGGCAGATGATAACGTTCGAAGTCTAGAGATGGAATAATGCTAATGGCGGAAATGGCGGGATGCGCTTCGCTTTCCCGCCCTACGGGCTTCACTTTACTGAAAACCGAAAACCGCCTTTTTAACCCTGCTCCACCAAGAGGACCTTGTGGTTCACCAGGTTGAGGCTGAGGATTTTGGCCTTCAGGACCTTCTGTTCCCCGAAGATGTTCACCAGGCGCAGGTTATCGCCCTCCGGTTCGATGAGGTCCACATCCTGGAGGATCAGCTCCTCCCGGCCATCTTTCAAGACGTAGGCTGAGGCTTCACACATCCCATAATCTCCCTTAGCTTGTGGCTGACGATCTCTTCCAGCAGATGGGGCAGGGGCTCCGGCGTCAGGCCGACGATCTCCACCGCCTCCTGGGTCAAGGGCAGCAGAATCTTGGGGGCCGGGGCCGAGGCGATGGCCGCCGCCATCTTCGGGGTCACTTCCCCCATCATGGCGTTGGCCAGGACGATGGAGAGGCAGCCCAGGATGACGTCGGCGGTGGCCACGGTGCGGACGATGGCATTTTCGCCGCTGGCGCCCCGGTTGGCCCGGGCCTTCATCATCTGCGCGGTGGCCACCGCGTTGGTGCCCAGGGCGATGACCTCGTGCTCCTCCCCATACACCTCTTTCAGGCGCTTAATCAGGGCGGCGCCGATGCCGCCCCCCTGGCCGTCGATCACGCAGATTCGCAACCTTTAATCCTTCCGCAACTGGCCGAATTTTTCCCGCAATTTTTTGATGACGATCTCCGGCACCATACCCTCGATGTTGCCGCCGTGAACGGCCGCTTCTTTCAGGATGCTAGAGGAAAGAAAGACCCAGCGAAGCCCGGTCATCAGAAACACCGTTTCGACCTCCGGTTCCAGGCGCCGGTTCATCATGGCCAACTGAAACTCGTATTCAAAGTCGGTAACCGCCCGCAGGCCCCGGAGAACGGCCCTGGCCTTTTGGCGCATGGCGTAGTTCACCAGCAGGCCATCGAAGCTGTCGATGGTGATCTGGGGATAGTCCTTCAGAGACTCCCGGATCATCTCCATGCGCTCCTCGATGGTGAACAGGGACTGCTTGAAGGCGTTGGTGGCCACCGCCACGATGATGTGATCGAAGATCCTCAGGGCCCGCTGAATCAGATCCAGGTGGCCGTTGGTAATGGGGTCGAAGGAACCGGGGTAGACCGCGATGTCAGGCATCAGGCTGGCCGCTCCTTTGGCTCAGAGTTATCCAGGGCCCGATAGATGGCCACCTGGGTATCGCCGTAACGCCGCAAGGTTTGCCGGGCCAGCCCGGAGCCGGCCTCCGGCAAGGTCTCCCGGCGGCTGTGCTCCGCCACCACCCGGGCCTGCGGGCTAAGCAGGCCCGAGGCGGCCAGGGCGGCCAGAGTGGCCGCCGCCCCATCCCCGTAAGGGGGGTCCAGAAAGACCAGAGAAAACCGCGCTCCTTTGGCGGCCAATTTCTTCAAGGCCGCCGCCACCGGCAGCGGCAGCACCAGGCTCAAGTCCTGGAGGCCCAGGGTCTCCAGATTGCGGCGCAGCACCTTAAGAGCCGCCGGCTGATCTTCCACGAAGACCGCCTGGGCCGCGCCCCGGCTCAGGGATTCGATCCCCAGGGCGCCGGTGCCGGCGAACAGGTCCAGGACCATGACTTCCAGGACCGCGGGCCCCAGGATATTAAAGATAGCTTCCCTTACCTTGGCGGCGGTGGGCCGGGTCCGGCCCTTAACCGGGGCCAGGATTCGCCCCTTGAGAGCGCCGGCAATGATGCGCATGCGGCTACCCCTTTGGAGTAGTCCCTTGTTCAATTCTCGTTCCCAAGCTTAGTACATGATTTCTTAAATACGGTAACGTTCGTTGTCGCCCCCCCTCACCCCAGCCCTCTCCCCCCACCGGGGGGAGAGGGAGTATTGCAGGAGTTCCTTCTTTATCCCCTCTCCCCCAATGGGGGAGAGGGTTAGGGTGAGGGGGAATTAATCACTTGCTCCCTGCCGCTAATAAATACGTCATCGCATTATAAAATCGGGTACTTAGCTTGGGAACGAGAATTGAACTGCTTACTGCTCACTTTATTTCTTCAGGTAATCCCGAATCAAGATCTCGGCGATCTGCACCGCGTTGGTCGCCGCGCCTTTACGCAGATTATCCGCCACCACCCAGAGGTTGAGGCCGTTTTCGATGCTGAAGTCCTCCCGGATGCGCCCCACCAGGGTGAGGTCCTGTCCGGCGGCCTGCAGGGGCATGGGGTACTGGAACTTGCCGGGGTCGTCCACCACCTTCACCCCCGGGGCGGCGGCCAGAATCTGCCGGGCCTCATAGGGAGTGAGTTTCCGCTCCGTCTCCACATTCACCGCCTCGGAGTGGCCATAAAACACCGGCACTCGCGCCGTGGTGGCCGTCACCCGGATGGTCTCATCCCCCAAGATCTTCTGGGTCTCGTTGACCATCTTCATCTCTTCCTTGGCGTAACCGTTCTCCTGGAAGACGTCGATGTGGGGCAGGATGTTGAAGGCGATGCGATGAGGGTAAACCTTGTGCACCGGGTCCTGGCAGGCCAGCAGGGCCCGCACCTGGGCCGACAGCTCCTCCACCGCCTTCTGGCCGGTGCCCGAGACCGCCTGGTAGGTGGAGACTACCACCCGCCGGAGGCGGGCCGCGTCGTGCAGGGGTTTCAACACCACCACCATCTGAATGGTGGAGCAGTTGGGATTGGCGATGATGCCGCGGTTGCAGTAGAGCCCGATGTCCCGGGGATTGACTTCCGGGACCACCAGGGGGATTTCCGGGTCCATGCGCCAGGCGCTGGAGTTGTCCACCACCACCGCCCCGGCCGCCGCGGCGATGGGGGCGTACTCCTTGCTGATGCTGCCCCCCGCGGAAAACAGGGCGATCTCCACCCCCGCAAATGAATCCTTGCTCAACACCTCCACCGGAATCTCTTTGCCCATGAAGGTGACCTTCTCCCCCAGGGAGCGCTCCGAGGCCAGAGGCGTGAGTCGCGCCACCGGGAAGCGGCGCTCCTCCAGACAGGCCACCATCTGCCGCCCCACGGCGCCGGTAGCCCCCACTACTGCTACTCTATAAGTACCACCCATTGGCAAAATCTCCAGGGATTATAGCTAACAGCTTTCAGCGGTCAGCTTTCAGCTTTTTGATGAACGAGGTTAGCATTTGCTTAACTTCTACAGTTTCTTTGATGTTGTTGGTCAGGGTTTTTGACCCAGGGGCCGCGCCTGCCCGCCCAAGTTCGGCGGCCACGGGCCGCTGGTTATGGTGGGCAGTGCCCACCCTACATACCGCTCACCGATTCTGCGGCGTATTGGGCGATGCGATCACCCACCTGGCCGGTGCTGAGGCCCATATGGCCCGCGGCCATGCTCTTCATGTCCCTGGCTACCGCCTTCTTGATGGCGTTTTCCACCGCGGCCGCGGCCCCGCCCTCCCCCAACTGTTCCAGCATCAACTGGGCCGCGGCAATGGCGGCGATGGGGTTGACTACCTGGAGACCGGTGTACTTGGGGGCCGAGCCGCCGATGGGTTCAAACATGGACACCCCCTCGGGGTTGAGGTTGCCGCCCGCGGCCACCCCCATGCCCCCCTGGATGATGGCCCCCAGGTCGGTGATGATGTCGCCGAACAGATTGTCGGTGACTACCACATCGAACCACTCCGGGTTCTTGACGAACCACATGCAGGTGGCGTCCACGTGGGCGTAGTTGGTGGCCACCTCCGGATACCGGGGCGCCATGGCCTCAAAGGCCCGGAACCAGAGGTCGGAGGCGTAGGTGAGGACGTTGGTCTTGGCCACCAGGGTGAGCTTCCTGGCCTTCTGGCGCTTCTGGGCCAGCTCGAAGGCGAACTTCAGGCAACGGTCCACCCCTTTGCGAGTATTGATGGAGGTCTGGACCGCCACCTCATCTCGGCTGCCGTGTTTGTGAAAGCCCCCGGCACCCACGTACATGCCCTCGGTGTTCTCCCGCACCACCACGAAATCGATGTCCTGGGGGCCTTTGTCCTTCAAGGGGGTGTCCACCCCCGGATAGAGGATCACCGGCCGGAGATTGATGTATTGGTCCAGCTCAAAGCGGGCCCGCAGCAGGATGCCCTTCTCCAGGATGCCCGGGGCCACTTCCGGGTGGCCGATGGCCCCCAGGTAGATGGCGTCGAACTGGCGCAGTTCCGCAATCACGGAGTCCGGCAGGGTTTCGCCGGTGCGCAGGTAGCGCTCGCCGCCCAGGTCATAATAGGTGAAGTCATATTTTATCCCCGCCGGACCGGCCACCGCCTTGAGGACCTTGACGCCTTCCGCCACCACCTCCGGACCGGTGCCGTCCCCGGGGATTACGGCAATGCGATGAGAACCCACGATTATTTCGCCTCCAGATGCTTTTTCAAATGAGCCATCAGCCCGCCGTCCGCCAGCAGTTCCTGCATGAAGGGAGGGATGGGATGGCTGGGGTATTTGTTGCCGGTACCCAGATCGGTGATGATGCCGCTATCCACGTCCACGCTGATCCCCTGCCCGTCCCGGATTTTCGCGGCGGCCTGGGGGGACTCGAAGATGGCCAACCCCATGTTGAAGGCGTTGCGGTAAAAGATGCGGGCGAAGCTGGCGGCGATCACCCCCGAGAGGCCCAGCGCCTTGAGGGCCACCGGGGCGTGTTCCCGGGAGGAGCCGCAGCCGAAATTCTTGCCGGCAACGACGAAGTCCCCGGGCCGCGCCTTCCGGACAAACTCCGGGTCGGCGTCCTCCATGGCGTGCCGGGCCAGTTCCTGCGGGTCCGAGGTGTTGAGATAACGGGCCGGAAGAATCTCATCGGTGTTGATGTCATCCCCGAATCGATGCACTCTGCCTTTAAGTTCCATGACCACCTTCCTCGGCGAGCTCTCACCCTTGAGCGGAATTAATAATAACCTGAAAGATATGGAAATTTCAAGGGCCTCTCCAGGCCCTGGGCTCAAATCAGGCGTAGGGCGACAGTGGCACAGGCTTCCAGCCTGTGATCGGGTCGCCCTGGGCGACTCAGCGAGTCGCCCCTACGGATCCACAAGCTGAAAGTCTAAAAACCTTTAAAAGAAAAGTCCAGGTGAGATCAGTAGTGTCCGCCAACAAAATTGCGTGAAATGATTTATACTATCATGCATTTAAACTTTAGGCCATGGTGATTTCAACGATATCAACATATTATAGCGATGCTCACCAAATCCCCCCTCCCCTGCGAGGGGAGAGGAAAAAAGCTTGTAAATTCCATGAAATGATTAGCCAGTGGGCCTGCCTAAGTTCAAAGAGATCTCTACTGCCTGCCTCATAGCAAAAACCTTGCCGGACACTACTGATATCAGATAAAGATAGACAACTTTATGCAAGGAAACAACTATGCCGCCGCCGGAGAAACTATATATCTACGAAATTGAGGGCCGGGTGGAGGCGCCGCCGGAACTGGCCGGGGCCGACTTCCTGGGCTGCTGGCGGGAGGGGGACTGCTCCTTCCTTTTCTTCAGCGCCCCCCGGGAGGAGCGGCTGCGGGCCTGGCTGGCGGCCAGCGGCGCCGGGCGCTATTCCTCGGAGACCGTGCTCTCGTATGACGAGTGGGAAGCGGGAAAACCGTTGCAGCCTACCTCCCTGGCCGGATTCCACCTCTGTCCGGTGTGGGAGGAGCCGGCCCCGGCCCCGGGGGAGACGGTCATCCGCCTGGAGCCGGGTCTGGCCTTTGGCTCCGGCTACCATCCCACCACCCGGGGCTGCCTGACCCTGCTGCGCCGGGTTTTCGACTCCGAGCCCCCCCGGCGGGTGCTGGACCTGGGCACCGGCACCGGCATCCTGGCCCTGGCGGCCCTGGCCCTGGGGGCGGAGCGGGTGGTGGCGGTGGAGTATAACGAGCTGGCGGTGCGCGCCGCCGCCCGCAACCTGAAGCACCAGCAAGGGCCGCGGCAGGTCCTGCTGATCCAGGGTGAGGCCCGCCATTTCGCCCACCTCCAGGCCGACCTGGCCATGGCCAACATCCACCTGGAGGTCCTGCTTAACCTCCTGGAAATTCCGGAGTTCCTGGAGAAGAAATGGTACATCTTCTCCGGCCTCCGGGGGACCCAGCTGGCCCGCTTCACCGACCGCCTCCAGGCTTCGCCCCTCAAAGTGTTGGATACCTGGAGCGAAAACCTCTGGTTCACGGTGCTGGCTAAAAGGGTCTAACCGTAAGTGACCCATTCCGGATTTCATCGCCAACGCCGGCGCAGTGATCTGCTCTTCCCTGGAATACCGGGGAGGGGCCAGACCCAGGTTCTCACCCAGGTCCTGGCGGTAATTGAGGAAAAGGCGCGCCGGAACACCAAACGGGTTCTGGAAGAGTCAGCCGCCCAAAAGATCCTGCCCCGGGAGGCGGCCATGCGCCTCGCGGTGGCGCGGCCTGGAATAGGCCATGTCCTTCAAGCGCTGGTCCATCTATTAGCACTTTTTCTCTTTGTAAGGATTGGACAAAATGAAGCAAACTGTCCAATGTTCATAAGCTGGCTGTAAGTTCTTCGAGATCGAGAACGAGGAGTGGGAACAACAGATGGCAACCTTAAAAGTGAATTACGGAATAGATGCGCCCACGGCCGTGCGCAACCTGACTATAGGCGGCATATTAGGCATTCTCGCCGGTTTTGTCTTCTATTCGATTATAGTTTCCATCCCGCCCATCGCACGGATGATCCTGTTGATCTCTGGGTTTGTTTCAGGGTTCGCCCTGCTCGTCACAGCAGGATTGATGGTATGGAGCAGTAAGTACGGTAAACTCCTGCAACGGGAACAACTGATAGATGCCTTGAGTCTGACCGGCAATGAGAATGTTCTCGATGTCGGCTGCGGTCGAGGGCTTTTGCTCACCGGAGCGGCTCGACGCCTGCCAGGAGGTAAGGCCTTCGGAATAGACCTCTGGCAGAACGTTGACCAATCGGGTAACAGCCTCGAAGCGGCTCTCGCAAACTCGCAAGCCGAAAATGTTGCAGATCGTGTCGAGATAAGAACAGCCGACATGCGTGACCTGCCTTTTCCTGATGGATCGATGGATGCCGTAATCTCTAGCCTCGCTATTCATAACGTTCCCGACAAAGAAGAACGAGCAAAGGCTATTCGGGAAATTGCAAGGGTACTCAAGCCGTGTGGCAGGCTCGCACTTCAGGACCTCCGCAATATTGACGAATACGTCAAGACGCTGAGAGATTTGGGATGGAATGATGTCGAGTCGTCCGGACTGAATTTCATGATATTTCCCCCGGTCCGCATGGTAACGGGACGAAAGCCATGAAAATCATCGTCAGTCTATTTCACTTTTTATAGGCCCAAGCCTTTACATCTGCAGCGACATTGCACAAAATATGTCTCATTGTCTAGTGGAAAAATCGTGGTATAGGCAGGACGCGGGTTTCCGCGGTCCCAAAATGCGAAACCATAGACAAAATGTATTTTTTGTAAGGGTCAAGCTCCCCTGGGATTTCCGCAGGCAAATTCTCTCATTGATTTGAATATCAACTGACCTTAGATTTAAGGTTATAATCAGCAGACCCGGGTTCAAGGCCTTCTCAGGAAATTTCCCGGGCGTCCTCTCGGGGGCCCCATGGCCCGGGCCGCCTGCGGCCGTTAATCAAAATACTTAAGAGGTGGAACGACATGTACAAGGTAACCATCGAAGGCGATGACACGGTTATTCGAATCAAGAGGGAACTGATGGGCCAGGAATCCGTCTCCAGACTCCTGGACCTGGTAAATCTATCAGCGGTTCTTGAGAAAAGTAAATTTGCCGATACGAAAGATAAGATCCTGACCAGGATGCTGGGTTATCCCACCGGGGTGGCATTGCTCCGAGATCCGGTCCTCAATAAAGACGCGGCGTTCACGGAAGAAGAGCGGGAAATCTTAGGTATCCGGGGGCTCTTGCCGGCCCGGGTCCAAACCATGGAAGAGCAGGTAATGCGGACTCTGGAGAATTTCCGCGGAAAGCCGAACGACATTGAGAAGTACGTGTTCATGATCTCTCTCCAGGAGCGCAATAAGACCTTGTTCTACCGGGTAGTCATGGACTACATCGAAGAAATGATGGGGATTATCTATACGCCTACCGTAGGCCAGGCCTGCCTGGAATATGGGCATATTTTTCGAAGGCCCCGGGGCATCTTCATTTCGGCAAAAGATCGGGGACGCATGCCTGAACTTCTGCGGAACTGGCCTTATCAAGATATCCGCATCATTGTGGTCACCGACGGGGAGCGCATTCTCGGCCTGGGAGACCTGGGCGCCGATGGCATGGGAATTCCGGTGGGGAAGCTGGCTCTTTACACCGCCTGTGCCGGAATCCACCCCTCGCTCAGCCTCCCGGTGACTCTCGACGTCGGCACCGAAAACGAGGATCTGCTTAACGATCCCTTATATATCGGACTTAAACAGAGGCGTCTGCGCGGCGCGGCCTATGATGATTTTCTTGAAGAATTTATTGTAGCCGTGGAAGAAGTCTTTCCTCGAACCCTGATTCAGTTTGAAGATTTTGCCAACTTCAACGCCTTCCGGCTGTTAGAGCGATACCGGGAGCGAATCTTAACCTTTAATGATGACATCCAGGGCACGGCCGCCATGACCCTGGCTGGACTCCTCTCGGCTTTGCGCATTACCGGCGGAAAGCTTGGCGATCAAAGATTTTTGTTCGTGGGGGCTGGTGAGGCTGGGCTTGGCGCCGGCGACCTGATGGTTGCCGCCATGGTGGATGAAGGATTATCAGTGGAGGAGGCCCGGCAGCGGTGCTGGTTTGCGGATTCCAAAGGCCTGGTGGTAAAAAGCCGCAGCGATCTGAGCGGCCGTAAACTCCGTTATGCCCATGACCACGAATTCATCTCGGGTTTGCAGGAGGTGGTGGAAACCCTGAAACCGGCCGCCATTATCGGGGTTTCCGGGAAGCAGGGATTATTTGCGCGGCCCGTCCTGGAAGCCATGGCCAGGGTTAATGAACGGCCCATAGTGTTCTCCCTTTCCAACCCCACCTCCAGGTCCGAATGCACCGCGGCAGAAGCCTATACCTGGACCGGGGGGCGGGCGATTTTTGCCAGTGGCAGCCCCTTTGACCCGGTTATCCTGGACGGCAAGAAATTGGCGCCGGCCCAGGGGAACAACGTCTACATCTTCCCGGGGCTGGGGCTGGGGGCGATCGCCTGCGGGGCCAGGCATGTCCCGGAGGAAATGTTTTTTGTGGCAGCAAAGGCCCTGGCCTCCGAAGTATCCGCAGGCGACCTGGAACAAGGCAGTGTCTATCCGCCGCTTGCCAGGATCCGGGAGGTATCGGCCACCATTGCCGCAGCGGTGGTAGAGGTGGCTTACCGCCGCGGCCTGGCCACCAACCCGAAACCCGAGGATATTCCGGCCTACCTCAAGTCTCTGATGTATGAGCCTAAGTATCAAAGCTACGTTGTTTAACCTCAGTTCTACTAAAGACAGCTCCTCCCTAAAAAGCCAAGCCCCCTAACCGCGGCGGGATAGGGGGCTTTATGGTTCATGGGGCTGCCGTTTTCCACATCCTGGACTGGCGGCATGCCCCGGCGCCAGGGGTCTTCCCCGGGTTAAATGCCCGGCCTAATGGCCGGCGGGGAAGAAGGTGTGACTGAGCCAGATCAAGAAGGCCAGGCCGATGACCCCCAGGGCGATGCTCCAGCCGATGAGCTTCTTTTCCACCGGCAGTAGGGGCTCATATTCCATCTTCTGCAATTCGTCGATCAGCCTCGCTTCAGTCTGTGGTTTCACCTCCGGCAATTCTTCAGGCGGCAATTTGGGTTCTTCCGTCATAACTACCTCCTCCACAACTTAGGCCAGGGGCGGTTTGACCCCATGGAAAAAGATCCAGGAAATCAGCAGCCCTACCCAGATGATGAACCCGAAGAGACAGAGGACGTAAACGGCCGCCAGCCTGCCGATACCCTCTTCCCAGAGTTTCTTGAAGTTGGAAACCACCCCGATGGTAAAGAAGGTGAGGACAAAGAACAGGACCCGGAAATTATCCATCCCCGCTACCGCGGTATTGGCCGTTTTCAGGGCATTGGCCGAACCCAGGCAGATGAACAGCATGATGACGAAGGTGATGACGTAGCCCAAAACGAACTTGGGAAATCTCTCCCAGATTTCGCCCGCCTTGATGCGACCGCCGGTGCATTCGATCTTGGTGCACCAGATGACGGCCAGGATGAAGGCCCAGACCCCGATGAAGATGTCGATGAAGATCTTCACGGTCGTGGCGGTCATCACCATCCAGCCCTCTTTGTAGTTGATCCCTTCCATGGCCAGGGCCTTGGAGCGGATCAGGGCGTCCACGATGGCGCCGGAGGCCACCGCGGCCCCGTCGGTCTTCACTGCCAGGCCCATCCAGGCCCCTGCCACCATGGGTTCGGTCCAGAGAAAGATTTGGGCCAAAAAGGGCAGGATCAGCAGTTCCACCACCGCAAAGATGACCACCAGGGAGGAGACCATGATGGGCACCACCGGCCTGGCCCGGATGGCGCCGCCGGTGGCGATGGCCGCGGAGACCCCGCAGATGGAGATGCCCGAAGCCAGGGGCGCGGCCCACTCCCGGCTGAATTTGAACCATTTCCGAGCAACGTAATAGACCACGGCCCAGTAGATCAGGTAGGCTTCGATAATGGCGCACAAGCCCCGGAAGAGCACGGCCGAGGCCAGCCCCAGGGAACCGGCGGCCTTGAGCCCCAGCAGCGCCCCCAGGATCACGATCGCGGTCTTGATGTAGAGCTCGGGACGCGTTGCTTCTTTCAGCAGTCCGGCAAATCTGGGAAAAAAGTTGCCGATGATCAAACCGACAAGCAGCGCCACGATGAATCCCGCCTCACCGGTGAGCTTGAGGGCCCAGCCGATCCCGAAACTCTTCATCTGGGCCGGGGTGTTGGCGGCAATATAAGCATAATTGCCGGTAAGAAAACAGGCGTAACTGATCCAGAATACCAGGGTGAACGCCAGGATGAAGCGGCCGATGTTCGCCCTCACACCCATGGCCCCCACCATCGCCAGGACCAGCATAAAAAGGTAGGTGAAAAACAGGGCAACGATGCCCGGCATAGCCTTAAAAGAAGCGGACATCGGGGTTATGGCCTTGGTTATATCCACCCAGACGCTCGTCTTGACGCCCCAGCCCAGGAGATCAATTCCTAGAAAGAATCCCAGGCCAAGAACGAAGACAAAAAGGCCGATCCAAAGTGATAACCAGTCTTCACTGATGCCTTTCTTTCCTTCCATACCTCGCACCTCCACTTCGACATGGTCTCACCCATGCCAGTAAGCCGGCGGCCGGCTCACCTCGCGGGCAGGTCAACGGCTCATGAGATTGATGGCGTTCCCTTGCACCTCCCTTCCGGCAAATTCGGCCAAACCCTGATTTGGCCGCCGGGGAACATTGCCCTAATTTTACAATAGCCGACTCCGACAAAAATGCAATAATTTAATGGGAAGGGACGGAGAAAAAGGGGAACGGCGAGGGACCCTAACAAAAAAAGCAAAAAAAACAAAAAAAGCAAAAAGGCCGGGCAGCTCCTGCCGGCCCCTCTCAGGCACATTGATCTTAAAGGGAATCAGACATTGCGCCGCACCAACTGGCGGGGGCCGATGGCGCCCCCGAGGCGCCAGTCCTTGGGCGGGCGATATTCCATGAGGCTTTGCAGGTTCCCCAACTGGCTGAGGCGGTCGTAGATCATGGCCCAGACGCAGGGAACGTCGCACTTGAGGCTCGCCGACACCTCGCACTTGCCACCCTGGGAGCCGCCGCACGGGCCGTTGAGGAGACCCTTGGCGCAGCGGGTCACGGGGCAGAGGCCGCCGGTGAGGCCCAGCACGCAGTCGCCACATCCCTGACAGCGTTCCTGCCAGAGGCCGGTAGCCGCAGTCTCCCCGATGAACATGGTATTCAACCCCGGGTAAACCGGCTTCCCCGGCAGGCGTTCGGCGACGCTCTGAATACCGGCGCCGCAGGCGATGGAGACCACTGCCTCCACCCCCTCGGCCTGGTCGATGAGGTCCAGCAGAAACTCGTGGATGCACTGGCGATCAACGCTGATTTCCAGGACCTCCAGTTTCTTGCCTTCCAGGCGGAAGGCCATTTCCAGCGCCGCGGCCAGCTCGGCCACCTGCTTGCGGCCACCGCTCATGGACTCGGCGGTACAGGTTTCGCACCCGGCCACCAGGATCTTCTTATAGGGACGCACCATCTCCTTGATCTCGGCGAGCGGCTTTCTTTCCCCGACTACCATAATTCCCTTCCCTTACCAGAAAAACAAAAATTACCAGGAGGGTCGTTTCCTCCCGATGAAGCTAACCCGGCCATTGGATCTGCTAAATATTATAACCGAGGCGGCCCCAGCGCGCAATTCCAATTTGAGACCGCTTCCTGGAAAAATTCTTTTGGCAGCCGCCGCAATTGCGGTTATGCCGCACAAATTTATCCTCCCGACAACGGACGGCCTCTAGAGGAGCGGGGTTTCCACCGCCCTGCCCATCTCGAAATTAGGCATAAACAACCGCGCCATTTTGCGGTAGAATGGTCGGCAACAATGTCGCGGAGGTTTTGTCCGTATGGCCAAAATCCGGATACTCCTGTTATCCCTGGCCATAGTGCTGGCTCACTACGGGGTTTCCCAGGCCCAGCGTTATATCCCCGATCCCGACGTCTATGGCAAGATCCGGGGCGCCTACCAACCCGTCACCCTGGTGGCCCGCATCGGCTACAACCGAGACCTGGGGGGCTACTTTGTCCGAAACAATCCCAGGTACGGATTCGGCAACAAGGTGATCTTGAACCAGAATTACGAAGTCTTGGGCAAGATAGCCCGCCGCGGCCGGTACGTGACCATCTTCGGGCGGGTCAGCCCGATAGAATTCCGGGCCGGCCACATATACTTCGAGACCATCGACGGCAGGCCGTACCACGGCAGACGCGCCCCGCTGGTGCGGGTGTATTGACGCGTCTCAGAGAAAGAGACGTAGGGGCGGCAGTGGCACAGGCTTCCAGCCGGTGATGGAGCCGCCCGCCTAGGGGCGCCGGGGCCAGCTAGATTCTTGGCCGCCGGCGGCGCCTTAGAAGGACCACAGGGCCGGTGGCCCCGGCTCCCGGCTCCCTAACAAAAAGAACAAAAAGATCCATCTCCCTGCGGAGGCTGAATCAGTTGCAGATCCCCGAGAAGATGCTGGCCATGGTATTGGAGGCGCCGGGGCAACCGCTCCGGTTTCTGGAAGTCCCGGTTCCCCGGCCCGGCCCGGAGCAGGTGCTCATCCGGGTGCGGGCCTGCGGGGTCTGCCGCACCGATTTGCACATCGTGGACGGGGACTTGACCGAACCCAAACTGCCCCTGATCCTCGGTCATGAGATTGTCGGCGCGGTGGCGGCCGTGGGCCAGGGGGTGGAGAAGTTCCGGATCGGCGACCGCATCGGGGTGCCGTGGCTGGGCTACACCTGCGGCCGCTGCCGCTACTGCTGCCAGGGCCGGGAGAACCTCTGCGACCATCCCGGCTTCACCGGCTACACCCTGGACGGGGGCTATGCCCAATACACCGTGGCGCACCAGCGCTACGGCTTCCACCTGCCTCCGGATTACGGCGAGGCCGAGGCCGCCCCCCTGTTGTGCGCCGGGCTCATCGGCTACCGCTCCTACCGCCTGGCCGGAGAGGCGGTGGAGCGCCTGGGGATTTACGGTTTCGGGGCCGCGGCCCACATCACCATCCAGGTGGCGGTGCACCAGGGCAAACAGGTTTACGGCTTCACCCGGCCGAGGGATGCCCGGACCCAGGAGTTTGCCCGGAGCCTGGGGGCCGTCTGGGCCGGCGACTCCGATAAACCACCGCCGGCGGAGCTGGATGCCGCCATCATCTTTGCCCCGGTGGGCTCCTTGATCCCCGCGGCCCTGCGGGCCACCGCCCGGGGCGGCACCGTGGTCTGCGGCGGCATCCACATGAGCGAGATTCCCGCCTTTCCCTATGAGATCCTCTGGGGCGAACGGGTGCTCCGCTCCGTGGCCAACCTCACCCGCCGGGATGGCGAGGAATTCCTGGCCCTGGCCCCCCAGGTGCCGGTGAAGACCGAGGTGCAGATTTTTCGGCTGGAAGAGGCCAACGAGGCCCTGGATCAACTGCGCCGGGGCCAGATCCAGGGCGCCGCCGTGCTGTTGGTGGGCTGATCGAGAGAAAAAAGCTCGGGGGATGGAGGGGCGGACCCATGTGTCCGCCCTAGCAGCCGGTAGGAAGAGGGGATTTTCCAGGGCGGCCTGTGGCCGCCGGCTCGACACCGGTCCAAGAGTTGCCTGGTCTCGTTATTTTGACCATTACCTGTTATCAGCCCCGCAGTTTCCGGGTGACCTCAGCCACCCGCCGGCCCAAGGCCCGGGCGATGGCCAGGTCTTCCGGCGCGGGGTCCAGGTCGTTGCCCGGCCCGGCCACGGTGGTGGCTCCGTAAGGGGTGCCGCCCCGCCCTTCCGTATGCAGCAACCCCGGAGTCGAATAGGGGACCCCCACAATGATGAAGCCCAGGTGCAGCAGGGGGACCATCATGGTCAGGCAGGTAGTCTCCTGGCCTCCGTGGGTGGTGGCCGTGGAGGTGAACACCCCGGCCGGCTTGCCCTCAAAGGCTCCTTCCAGCCATAACTTGACCGTGCCATCGAACAGCCGCTTCATCTGGGCCGTCATGTTGCCATAGCGGGTCGGCGTGCCGAAGATGATGCCATCCGCCTCTTTCAGGTCGTCCAGGGTGCAGACCGGGATCTGCTGCTGGCGGTTCCACACCGCCAGGGCGTGCTCGTGCCGGGCAAGATCCCGTTCAATATCTTCAAATTCCTGGACCCGGCGCAACACCGCCTCCACCCCCGCCACCGACTTGACCCCATCCACCACGGACTGGGCCAGTTGCAATACGTGCCCGTACCTCGAGTAATAAACCACCAGGACTTTCATATAAATTTTCCCCTTGCTAATTTTTCACTTAAGATAGATTCCCTGAGTGCCATGTCAAGCGAACGGGGCCGCCCGCCGCCGCGACCCTGCCTTCTGGCGGGCGTAGGGGGCGCCATATACGCCGCCTTAGGTTCGGCGGCCACAGGCCGCCCTATTCGTTTTCCGTTTTCCGTTTTCCGCCTCTGTTAATAGGCCTTTGACTATGATTTGGCCTTTGCCTTTCACGGAAAATGGAAAACTGGGCGATCCAGCGGGTCGCCCCTACTCCCAGACCCTTGCCTTCTTACGGTTCGGCCTTATTTTCTAGGAAAATTAGTAATGCGAGAGGAAAGCGCCGTGGACGATCTCAGCCAACAGTTCCCCAACTTGCCCGAAAGGATCAGCGGCCTGGGAGATTTGGCCTACAACCTCTGGTGGTGCTGGCATCCCGCCGCCATGATGCTGTTTAAGAGGCTGCATCGCATGGCCTGGAAGGACAGCAACCATAACCCGGTAAAGCTCCTAAAAAGTCTGCCCCGGGACGTTCTTGCGGCCGCGGCCGGCACCCCGGAATATCTGCGGCGCTATGACGTGGTGCTGGCTGAGTTCCACCAGCAGACCCAAACCCAGGTCTGCTGGTTTACGGAAAATATTACCGCGGCAGAATGCTATCCCATCGCCTATTTCTCTTTGGAATACGGGCTGCACCGGTCTCTGCCGTTTTATGCCGGGGGTTTGGGGTTTCTGGCCGGGGACCATCTCAAAGAGTGCAGCGACCTGGGGATTCCCATGGTGGCGGTGGGATTTATGTATCCGGACGGTTACCTCCGACAAAAGATCAATGCCGACGGCTGGCAGGAGTCCGTGGATGAACCCCTGGATCGGGACGCGGTGCCCATTACCCGGGTTCTCAATGACCAGGGGACCCAGCTAATAGTGCAGGTGCCCTTCACCGACCCCCTCATCCACGTGGCGGTGTGGCAGGTGATGGTGGGGCGCATTCCTCTTTACCTGATGGATACCGACCTGGAGGTCAATGACCCGGCGCACCGGCGCATCTCCAACCATCTCTATATCAGCGATTTGGAACAGCGCCTCCTCCAGGAAATCGTCCTGGGGATCGGCGGCTGCGCCATGCTGGCCAAAATGGGCATCAAGCACTCGGTGCTCCACCTGAATGAAGGCCATCCGGCCTTCGCCCTGCTGGAAAGGATTCGGGAACGGCTGGAGAATAACCTGAGTTTGGAAGAGGCCCGGCGGCAGGTGCAGGCCACCACGGTTTTCACCACTCACACCCCGGTGCCCGCGGGCCACGATGTCTTTCCCTTCGAGCTGGTGGACCGATACATTTGCCAGTGCTACCCCATGTTCACCCTGAAACGGCAGGACTTCTTCGCACTGGGGACCTCACCCACCGATCCCCCCAACGCCGGCTTCAACATGACCGCCTTTGCCCTGCGGCTGTCCGACTATCGCAACGCCGTGAGCCGGAAGCACGGGGAGGTTGCCCGGCGTATGTGGCAGCCCCTCTGGCCCCAGCTGCCGGTGGAGCAGGTCCCCATTGACCATATTACCAACGGGGTGCACGTCCCCAGTTGGATCGCGCCCCAGATGGTGCTGCGCTGCAGCCAATGCCTGGAGGGCTCCGATTGGCTGGCGCGGCATGAGGACCCGGCGGTCTGGCAGGCGGTGGATGACATTCCCGCGGCGGAATTCTGGAACCTGCACTTTCGCTGGAAGCTCAAGCTGATCAATTATATCCGGGAGCAGACCCGGCGCCGCTGGGTGGAAAATCAAAATGGCCTGGGAAACGTGGTGGTGGGCGGGGCGCTGCTCGACCCGGCGGCCCTGACCATCGGTTTTGCCAGGCGGTTTGCCACCTACAAGCGGGCCGACCTGATCTTCACCGATCTGGAGCGCTTGAAACGGCTCCTCAATGATCCCTGGCGGCCCCTGCAATTCATCTTCGCCGGGAAGGCCCATCCCGCTGACGATCCGGGCAAGCGCATGCTGCAGCAAATCTTTACCCTGGCCCAGAACCGGGAACTGGGGGGCCGCATCGCCTTCGTTGAGGATTATGGCGCACCACTGGCCTATCACCTGGTCCATGGGGTGGACGTGTGGCTCAACAACCCCCGCCCGCCCCTGGAGGCCTGCGGCACCAGCGGCATGAAGGCCGCCCTCAATGGGGTGTTGCACCTCAGCATCCTGGACGGCTGGTGGCCGGAAGGCTTTAACGGCAAGAACGGCTGGGCCTTCGGCGGAGAGCCCGCGGCCGACGCCATTGATGCCGCAGCTCTCTATGCTCTCTTGGAGAAGGAGGTGGTGCCCCTCTACTATCAAGTGGATGAGGACGGCATCCCCCTGGACTGGGTGAAAATGATGAAGGAGGCCATGAAGAGCGTCGGTCCCACTTTCAGCGCCCGCCGCATGGTGAAGGAATACACCCGGAAATTCTACCAGCCGGCCCTTAACGCCGCGGGCACTTGAGGAGGGGGGAAAAGATCGTGGGCGGTGGGCCAGGGTTTTTGGTAAAGCGGCCCTGCCCTCCCCACACCCCCCACCCAACCCTCATAAGTAAGGGCGACCCGTTGGGTCGCCCTTTTTTTCATACGGGGTTGATGGTCTTCCCCCTATCTTAGTACATCCCTTCCATACCGCCCATACCGCCCATGCCGCCGCCGGGCATGGAGGGCATCGCACTTTCTCTCTTGGGTTTTTCGGCCACCATGGCCTCGGTGGTGATGAGCAGCGAGGCCACCGACGCGGCGTTCTGGAGGGCGAAGCGGGTCACCTTGGTGGGGTCGATGACCCCGGCGGCCATCAGGTCCTCGTAGTCGCCGGTCTCGGCGTTGAAGCCCATGTTGCCTTTCTCGGCCTTGACGTGCTCGGCCACCACGGAGCCCTCGAAACCGGCGTTATTGGCGATCTGGCGGATCGGCTCCTCCAGGGCCCGTTTAATGATATTGATACCCATGTTCTCGTCGTGATTTTTCAGTTTCAGAGCTTCCAGGCCCGGGGCGCAGCGCAGCAGGGCGACACCGCCGCCGGGGACGATGCCCTCATCCGACGCGGCGCGGGTGGCGTTCAGGGCGTCTTCCACCCGGGCCTTCTTCTCTTTCATTTCAATCTCGGTGGCCGCGCCGACGCGGATCACCGCGACGCCGCCCACCAGCTTGGCCAGGCGCTCCTGGAGCTTTTCCCGGTCGTAGTCGGAGGTAGTCTCGTCGATCTGGGCCCGAATCTGCTTCACCCGGCCTTCGATGGTGGCCCGGTCGCCGCCGCCGTCGATGATGGTGGTATTATCCCGGTCGATATTGATGCGCTTGGCGCTGCCCAGCTCTTTCAAGGTGACGTTTTCCAGCTTCCAGCCCATGTCTTCCGAGATCAGCTGGCCCCCGGTAAGGATGGCGATGTCTTCCAGCATGGCCTTGCGCCGGTCCCCGAAGCCCGGGGCCTTCACCGCCGCCACCTGCAAGGTGCCCCGCAGTTTGTTGACCACCAGAGTGGCCAGGGCTTCGCCTTCCACGTCCTCGGCGATGATCAACAGGGGTTTGCCCATCTTGGCGATCTGCTCCAGCAGGGGGAGCAGGTCCTTCATGGCGCTCACCTTTTTTTCGTTGATGAGGATGACGGCCTCGTCCAGGCTGGCGTCCATCTTCTCGGGGTTGGTGACGAAGTAGGGGGAGATATAGCCCCGGTCAAACTGCATGCCTTCCACCACGTCAAGGGTGGTCTCCATGCCCTTGGCTTCTTCGACGGTGATGACGCCTTCCTTACCCACCTTGGCCATGGCGTCGGCGATGATGTTGCCGATGGAGGCGTCGTTGTTGGCGCTGATGGTGCCCACCTGGGCGATCTCTTTCTGGCCCCGGCATGGTTTGGAGATCTTGTGCAACTCCTCCACCACCTTGGCCACCGCCTGGTCGATGCCCCGTTTCAGGGCCATGGGGTTGGTGCCGGCAGCCACCAGGCGAGAGCCTTCCTTGTAGATGGCCTGGGCCAGGATGGTGGCGGTGGTGGTGCCGTCGCCGGCCACATCCGAGGTCTTGGAGGCCACTTCCTTGACCATCTGGGCCCCCATGTTCTCGAACTTATCTTCCAATTCAATCTCTTTGGCCACGGTAACCCCGTCCTTGGTGATGGCCGGGGGGCCGAAGGACTTTTCCAGGATCACGTTGCGGCCTTTGGGACCCAGGGTTACCTTCACCGCCTCCGCCAGGGTATTGACCCCCCGCAGCATGGCCTCCCGGGCCTTGACGTCATATTTAATCTCTTTGGCAGCCATATTGTTACCGTCCTCCTTTAAAAAAATCTGGATAGATGAATAATGATGGGTTCGGGTGAGAGAAGTGGGCCGGGCCGAACTTTAGCCAATAATGGCCAGGATATCTTCTTCCCGCATCATCAGATAATCTTCGCCTTCCACCTTGATTTCCGTGCCGGCGTATTTGCCAAACAGGACCCGGTCGCCCCCCTTGACCTGGAGGGTCATGCGCTGGCCTTGCTCGCTCATCTTGCCCGGGCCCACGGCCTTGATTATGCCTTCGATGGGTTTCTCCTTGGCGGTATCCGGGATGACGATACCACCTTTGGTGACCTGGATCTCTTCGGTCCGTTTGACCAAGACTCGATCATTCAAGGGTTTAACCTTCATGCAAAACCTCCTCCTGGTGAATTAAGAGTGTCCTATTGTTAGCACTCTGTAGCGGTTAGTGCTAATCCTAGAAATGTATCTATTAATTTTGGGAAATCAAGGGGGCTGGGAAAATTTTTTGGCAGAATTACGGATGGACGCCCCTCAGGCGCGGGGCGCCCCTGGCGGGCCCAGACGGCGCCCTGACCCGCGACGCTGGAAAATTCGCGCTCAGCGGGCCTGGGACACCAGCAAGGCCGGAGAACTCGCCTTGGAATACTTATCCCTGTCTTTGGATTTCCCGGAAGGGGCGCCGTTCTTCCCCGGGGTTTTGGTCCTGGCGGCGACCTTGATGGCCGCCTCACCCTTCTTGGACCTGGCCTGCGCCGGCTTATTAGCCCCGGTCTTGGCCACCCTGGCCGGCGTCTTTTCTTTGGCCTTACCGGCGGCGCTCGCCTTGGAGGCCGCGGCTATCCCAGCAAACATGGAGGCCTGCACCGTGCAGGGGGCCGCTTTGACCCCAGGATAATTGCTCTTCCTGGCGGTAGTAGTCCCGGCAGGGGAATGCGGCGCGGCCTTGGCGAAAGTCCTGGATTTTGGGGACGCAGCCTTAGTCTCTGCCTGGCGGGAGGGCCTCGGGGACGCAGCCTTAGTCTCTTCCTGGCGGGAGGCCTGGCTCCGGCTCCGGGAATACTGGCGGCTGCCGCTCCTGGCGGCCTGGACCAGGCGGGAGGCCACCGCCGGATACTCGATGCGGGCCAGGGTGAGGTTTCGGTTGAAGAGCTCCTTACTATTGGCTGGCAGGTTCAAGGTATAATTTGGGCTGTCCGGAGGAGTAACGCCCCGCAGCAACTCCGGGTTGAGGGCTTGAACATCTTCCTCCGGCCTGTTGGTCGCAAAGGCCGCGGCCTTCAAGGAGGTGGGCTCGTCCACCTGGACCCGGTCAAATTTTACGGCAGCTTGGTAAGGGATTTTGCCGAAACCGAATTTCTCCGGATTCTTGGCAATGATGGTGGCCGCGATCATCTGAGGCACATAATTCTTGGTTTCATTGGGGAGGCACATGTTGGCGGAGAGTTCCCAGAAATTCTTGTGGTTGCTCTGGTCCAGCTCCCGCTGCACTCTTCCTTCACCGCAGTTGTAGGAGGCGGCCGCCAGATACCAGGAGCCGAATTGTTTATACAGGTCCAGGAGGTACTTGGCCGCAGCCCGGGTGGATTTCTCCGGGTCCCGGCGCTCGTCCACATAGCTATCGACGTTCAGCCCGTAGCGCAGGCCAGTGCCCTTGACGAACTGCCACATACCCGCGGCGGCCGCGGGGGAATAGGCCTTGCAGTTGAAGCCGGACTCGATCATGGCGAGATATGCCAGGTCTTCCGGCAAGCCGTACTCCTCGAAGACCTCTTTGATCATGGGGAGATACCGGGTGGAGCGGGCCAGATAATTTTTGATGACCTCTTTACGTTCGGTGGAGAAATAGACCAGGTAGGCCCGCACCTGCTTGTTCATCTGGATGGGCACATCGAAATTGACCTGATGCTCCCACTGCTTCAACTCCTCTTCCAGAGCGGGGTCGCAGCCGGGGATGCCGCTCTTGGCGTAGAGCTCCTCCAGGTGCTTGCCGCTCAGCTCCTCGGTCAGGGACTCATCGGACGGTCCCGGAGCCAGGGTCATCTGCTCCTGGGCCAGAGGTTCCGTCTTCATCAGGTCGGCCTTGGGCCCGCCGCCGCAACCGGCCAGCCAGGCCAGACACCCCAGACAAAAAACTACCCCCCCCAGCCGCGACAACCTAAGGCGTCTTCTCATCCCCTGCTCCGAGACTGCGGAATTTCAGGTCTAATACCTTTTCCTCCCCCAGGTGGTCCCCGAAAATTCCGGGTTTTTCCCCTATAGCAGCATTTTTCCAGCAAATCAAGGGAAATTTATGCCCTCGGGGCGGCCCGCCGCGGGCACGGAGGGGTTTTCAAATGGCTAAAATGTTGTTATCATTAATATCTAAGGCAACCTATGGTCAGTAAAAGAAAATTAGCATATGGCGATATTTTGCTGGCCCTGGCCCTTTGGGGGATGGGGCTGGCGGCCGTGGTTTGGGGCCGCCGGGAACTGCTCCAATGGCTGTACTTCTTCTCCTGGTATCCCCTGATCCTGTTTTGGGATGGGCTTCTTTTTCACCTCGGGGGCGATTCCTGGCTGCTGTCTCGGCCCGGGGCGCTCTTCAAAATGGCCTTCTGGTCCGTGAGCTTCTGGCTCATCTTCGAGGCCTGCAACCTGGTCTTGAGAAACTGGGGCTATGTGGGAGTAGTGGCCATTCCCTGGTTACGCTGGCCGGGTTACGCCCTGGCCTTCGCCACGGTGCTGCCCGGCGTCCTGCTCACCGCCCAGGGCCTGGCGGCCCTGGGGGCCTGGCGGGGGGCCCGGGGCCGGCCCGTACAGTTGCCCTTTGCCTGGGAACCTTTAGCCCTGCTGGGCGGGACCGTCTCGTTAATCCTGCCCCTGATCTTGCCCGGCTCTGCCTTCCCCCTGGTGTGGCTTGCCTGGTTCCTCCTCCTGGACCCTTTCTGCCGGCTGCTGGGGGGGCGCTCCCTTATTCAGGCCTTTCTCGAGGGAGAGCGGCGGGAGCACTTCTGCCTGTTGACCGCCGGCCTGCTTACCGGCCTTTGGTGGGAGGCCTGGAATTACCCGGCCGCGGCCCGCTGGGTCTATACCCTGCCGGTCTTGAACTTCGGCAGGATCTTCGAAATGCCGGTCCTGGGCTACCTGGGGTTCCTGCCCTTTGCCCTGGAATGCGCCGTCATGTATAATTTTATGCAGGCCCTGGAGGAACGGGTCCTCACCACTTCGCTACGCCGCGGCTGGGCCTACCTGGTCCAACTGGCCTTCTGGATTATCATGTTTGCGGCTATGGACGCCTGGACGGTGATATCGTTCCAGTGAGCAGTGAGCAGGGGTTAGACGTCCTGAACAACGAAAACCGGAAACCGGAAACCGAAAACCGTCCTTCAGTCTACGCCGTCTCCCTGGGCTGCGCCAAGAACCTGGTGGACACGGAGATCATGTTGGGCCGCCTTACCCAGGGCGGCTGGCAGGTCGCCGCGGCCCCGGATGCCGCGGAGTTGCTACTGGTGAACACCTGCGCCTTTATCCAGGACGCCTGCCAGGAGGCGGTGGATACCGTCCTGGAGTTGGCCCGCCACAAAGAGGCCGATCCCTCAAAACGCCTGGTGGTGGCCGGCTGCCTGGTGCAGCGCTTTGGGGAAGCCCTGGCCGCCGCGCTCCCGGAAGCCGATTATCTCATCGGGGTCCACAACTTTCCTGACCTGGTAAAGATTTTGGGGCAAAGGCCGGGGGCGAACGCACCCCGGCTCTTCCACCTCGCCCCGCCTTACGCCTACCCGGGCCCCGAGGCCCGCTACCCCGCCACCCCCCCACATCTGGCCTACCTCAAGATCGCCGAAGGTTGCAGCCACCGCTGCACCTTTTGCGTCATTCCCCGGATCCGGGGCCCCTACCGCAGCCGCCCCCTGGAAACCCTGGTGGCGGAGGCCGGAGAACTGGCCGCCGCCGGGGTCAAAGAACTCATCCTGGTAGCTCAGGACACCACCGCCTACGGATCGGAGCTCCCGGGCCATCCCGGGCTGCCGGCGCTGCTGCGGGAGATGGGAGCCATTCCGGGTTTCCGCTGGATCCGTCTCCTATACGGCTATCCGACCCGCATCACCCAGGAATTGCTGGAAGTCATGGCGGCCGAGCCCCGCATCTGCCCCTATCTGGATCTCCCCATCCAGCACGGCCACGATGAGGTCTTACGGCGCATGGGGCGGGGCTACACCCGGGCCCAGATTATCGACCTGGTGCGCCTGATCCGGGAGGTCCTGCCGGGGGCGACCCTGCGCACCACGGTGCTGGTGGGGTTTCCCGGAGAGACCGAAACCCACTTCCAGGCCCTGAGAGAACTCCTCGAGGAGCTGCGCTTCGACCATCTGGGGGTCTTCTTTTATAGTCCCGAAGACGGCGCCGCCGCCAGCCACTTTCCCGAGAAGGTGCCCCGCCGCCTGGCTCGGCGGCGGGCCCGGATGCTGAAGGCCCTCCAGGCGGGGATCGTCAAGGCGCGCCTTAAGGCCCTGGTGGGCACGGTGCAGCCGGTACTGGTGGAGGGGGAGAGCCCGGAGTCCGAGTATCTCCTCAGCGGCCGTCTGATCAGCCAGGCCCCGGAAATTGATGGCCAGGTGTACCTCACCGCCGGTCAGGGCCGGGTCGGGGAGGTCCAGGCGGTGCGGCTCACCCGGGCCCTGCCCTACGATCTGCTGGGAGAAATTGTCAGTTAGGGGCATGTAGGGGCGACCCGCTGGGTCGCCCTTACGGATTGCCTTACGCCAGGGGGCGCTTCCACACCTTTCGTCTTCGTCTAATAAATTGACTTCCCAAGGGATGTAAGTTAATTTATTCACATGATTGCCTCCCCCAAACGGTTGCTGAAGGCCGCCCTGGAGACGGACATTGCCGCCATCGATGCGGCCCTGGCCGCCAATCTCCGGACCCACGTGCCTTTCATCGCCGAGGTGGGGCGGCACATCCTCCTGAGCGGCGGCAAACGGGTGCGGCCCCTGCTCTTCATCCTGGCCGCCAGGATGTGCGGCCACCGCGGCAACCACCTGGCGGACTTCTCCACCATTTTCGAGTACTTGCACGCCGCGACCCTGTTGCACGACGACGTCATCGACGCGGCCCAGGTGCGCCGCGGGGCCACCACCGCCAACACCATCTGGGGCAACCAGGCGGTAATCCTGGTGGGGGATTTCCTCCTTTCCAAGGCCCTGTCCATCGCGGTGACCACCGATCACCTGAAGATTCTCAAGGTCCTGGCCCAAGCCACCACCCAAATGGCCGAAGGGGAGATCTTGCAGCTGATTCACACCGGCAACCTCAAGATCACCGAGGCGGAATACTTTGAGGTCATCACCCACAAGACCGCGATCCTCATGGCCGCGGCCTGCCAGATCGGCGCCATCGTGGCCGGGGCGCCGCCGGCCCAGGAGGAGGCCCTGGCCCAGATAGGCTTGCATCTCGGCATCACCTTCCAGTTGGTGGACGACCTCCTGGACTACACCGGCGACCAGGGGGAACTAGGCAAAGAGGTGGGCGCCGACCTGCGGGAAGGCCGCGTCACCCTGCCCCTGATCCACGCCTTGGCCCAGGCCGGTCCCCGGGACCGTAAAAGGCTCAAGGAGATGGCCCAAGGCCTGACCCCGGAAATGGCCCCGGAGCTGCGCCGCCTTCTCGACCGATACGGCTCTCTGGACCATAGCCGCTCCCTGGCCCGCCAATACACCCTCA
Organism: uncultured delta proteobacterium; assembly: GCA_963834795.1. Lineage (GTDB taxonomy): Bacteria > Desulfobacterota > Desulfobaccia > Desulfobaccales > 0-14-0-80-60-11 > JAPLJC01. The sequence continues at coordinate 294,903 of CAWIDL010000014.1, forward strand.
AGGCCCAGGAAAACCTGGAGATTTTCGGGCCCTGCCCCGAGTCCACTTATTTCCGGCTGATCACGGAAGAATTGCTGGCCCGCACTCACTGATCCCGAAGAACCGGATGAGTGGATAAAACTCAATATTGCGCACGCCTGAATTGAACACACAGGCCAGAGGCCTGGGCTACCCGGACCTGGTAGCCCAGGCCTCTGGCCCGTGTAGTCAGTTATTAACGGGAGCCTGAATGGGTCCCCGCGGGCCGGCTATCCCACCTGCAAATTTTCCCGGAGGTTTCAAATTTCTTGACAGCGGGGTAATCTGTTGTTAGATTTTTCTCGTATCTTAGCATGTCGGACGAAGGCGGGGCACGGCGCCCCGGGAACCAATCGGAAGGGTATGCTAAATACCCTCCTTTTTTTTGTCTGACTGCTTCTCAGTTGGTGCGGCTCTGCGGGCCGGACAGGTTTACCATTTCAGGAGGGAAGGCATAATGAAGGAAAGAGGGAAGGTTAAATGGTTTAATGACGCCAAGGGTTTTGGGTTCATCTCCCGGGAAGACGGCCCCGATGTCTTTGTCCATTTCAGCGCCATCACGGGCGACGGTTTCCGGTCCCTGGCAGAGAACCAGGAAGTGGAGTTTGAGGTGGTCCAGGGCGCCAAGGGACCCCAAGCCCAAAACGTCATGAAAATTTAACCTTAAAGGGCGGCCCGCAGGGTCGCTAAAATGCGGTTATCTGTTTTCTGTGAAAGGCAAATCAAAGTCAAAGGCCCCTTAGCAGAGGCAGAAAACAGACCATTACCATCAGTGCAGCTCACCCGGGTCCCTTCCAGGCAGGGTCCGCCAGATATGAGGAATGATCCCGGTAGCCGGCAGGATCGCGGATCCTGCCGGCTTTTCTTGGCGAGGCCCCGGCTTCTCTCTGTCTCTTAGTGGCCGTCGTCTCCGGCCCTGGGCCGGGGGCGCCAGGCGTCTGAAATGCAGTTTTCTGTTTTCTGTGAAAGGCAAAATCAAAGTCAAAGGCCCTTTAGCAGAGGCAGGAAACAGAAAACTGCCTCAATTATCCTGGGACCTAGCACCAGAATTCCGTATAATAGATAATTAAGGCCCACGTGGGGCAGCTTTCTCGTCCGCGCTAAATTGGAGGTTATAGACAATGAAGATATGTTTTTTGGGTTTGGATCTCCCGGAAGGCAAGGTTAAATATCAGGATGAGCGGGTGATTGCCCTGGATAAGAAATTTGAGGCCAAGAAGGTCTCTCCGTTCTATGCGGAATTCATCAAAGAAGACTGTCAGCAGAGCGATGCCTTTTTAGTCTCCCGGGAGAAGGTCCTGGATCTGCTGATCCTGGATATGGAAAAGCTGGAAACCCGGCGGGACAGAACCACAGATGATAGGGAAAAGGAGTTGCTAAGCCGCTGTCTCGGATATTTGGAGAAGGAAATACCACTTTGTGACCTCAATTTTTCTGAAGAAGAATCGGCCCTCCTCAAATCACTGGCGCCCTTAAGTCTAAAGCCCACCGTTATGGTCGAAGGCCAACCCGGGGTCAAGGACGCCATTGAGCAGGCCCTGCACAAGGCCGGTATCACCTTTTTTTACACCGCGGACAAAAAAGAGGTGCACGCCTGGCCGATTAAGGAAGGTTCCGACATCGTCACCTGCGCCGGGAAGATCCATTCCGACCTGGCCCGGGGTTTCATCAAGGCCGAGATCGTGAGCTACCATGACTTAATGAGGGTCTACAACTGGCAAGAGGCCCGCTCCCGGGGCCTGGTGCGGCTGGTGGACCGGGACTACGCCATTTGCGAAGGGGATGTCATCGAGATTCGTTTTAATGTCTGAAGTCGGGGCGACAGTGGCGCGGGCTTCCAGCCTGTGATCGGGTCGCCCTGCGATCCCTGGTGGCACAGGCGTCCGGTGGCGCGGGCTTCCAGCCTGGGTTTTTCATTTGCTCCCTCCCTTGAGGGGAGTGTTGGACCCGGCGACCGGCAAAGACGCCGTCATCCGGCATACCGTCATTTACACGGCGACCAATCCGGCAAGGTTTGAAAGGTTGTGGCGATAGGGTATTGCGGGCAAATGTCGGATGATATTGCACAGTGCAGACCATACATTAATGGCCCATCCGCCTCATCCCTTTATTGTGGGTGAGGCTGTGAATCTCCGCCCTATGTCTTAATTTGCTTTGCCAATGTTGGCAAGTCCTTGATCGTTTCCCCGGATTTCTGCTCAGCAAGCCGCAGCTCATAGAGCTTTTGCAGGTTCATTAACGGCTAGGCGGCAAACCTTTTGATCTCCACTTCCGCCCCATTTTCCAGGGATTTCCTGGCCTGATCCAGCAGTTTCGCAGTCACTTCCTCGGACAGATAATATTCCCCGCAATTCTCACACACCTCACCGGGGACCATTTTCACGATGATGGTTGCTTCACCCCGAGGCAAGGCGACGGTCACCTGGCCGGGATGGGTCTCTCCCTGTTTGCAGATCACACATTTCATGAGGTTCTCCTGGCTTTAAAATCTGGCTCCCAAAGAGCCGGATCGGGGATATAGGCTGTGACCAGGTAACATCTTCGCCGGACTGCGTCCTGAGCCAGCACCACGTGCAGGGGGCGGCCATTGCTCCACCCCAGTATCAGATAAGTCGGATAAGGCAGGTCCTCCGGGTAAGAAGCGATGATCTCGCCGGTCTCGATAACCGACTTTACTTCATTGGTCCGGAGTTCCCGTTCAAACATGCGCCGGACCGCATGTCCGCTAAAGATTATCTCCCGGCAATCCATCTTCCCACTCTGCGTCGACCAGGGATCGCAATATTAACAGCTTACCATCATTTTTCCATAAATGCCCCTACCGTCTCTCATTCCCTCTCCTTAACCGCAAAGATCTCTTTTAAGAAATCCTGCATATAGGTCCAGGAACGCCGGGCCGCCCGGGGGTCGTAAGCGACCCCGGCGGCCTTGTCGCTCCCGGCCGCGGGATTGGTAAAGCCGTGCACCGCCCCGCCGAAATAGACCATCTGCCAGTCCAGCCCCCCTTTTCTCATGGCCTCCTGGAAGGCGGCGATGGCTTCCCCTGTGACGTGGGGGTCATCGGCCCCGTGCAGCACCAGGATGGCGGCCTTGATGGACTTGAGTTCCTCCGGCTGGGGCGCGGTCAGGCCGCCATGGAAGCTCACCACCCCTTTAAGGCCGGCGCCCGCATAAGCCAGCTCCAGGACCGTAGTGCCGCCGAAGCAGAAGCCGATGGCCGCCAGACGCTGGGGGTCCACTGCCGGGGTCTCCGCCAGGGCCTTCAAGGCCGCCTGGGCCCGGGCCCGCAGCAGGGCGGGGTTGCCCCGCAGTTCCCCGGCCAGCCTGCCCGCCTCCTCGGGGTCCCGGGTAACCAGGCCCTGGCCGTACATATCGGCGGCCAGGGCGACGTAGCCCAGGCTGGCCAGTTGCTCCGCTTTTTTCCGGGCAAAATCGTTGAGGCCCCACCACTCATGGACCACCAGGACCCCGGGACGCCGGCCCCGCAAGGCGTCGTCATACGCCAGGTAGCCCTTAAAGACGGCGCCGTCATGTTGGTATTCCACGCTCTTGGTCACCATTCCTGCCTGCACCTCCGTACCTAAAATTGAGGCCAGAATCATCAGCAGAACATATCCAAAAATCAGGCCGTTTCTCATATCATTCCCCCTGTTAGCCGTCAGCTAAAGCAAAAACCCAAGCGATGTAGGGGCGACCCGTTGGGTCGCCCGGGCGACTCAGCGAGTCGCCCCTACGGCTGACCGCTGACATCTAACGCAGCAAATACCCGCCGTCCACGTACAGGGTGCTGCCGGTGGTGAAGGAGTTGCCCATCAGGTAGAGGACCGTCTCGGCCACCTCTTCCGGGCGGCCGACCCGCTTGACCGGCGCCGCCTCGGAGAAGGCCCGGAACATTTCCTCCCTTCGGGCCGGGGCATACCGTCGTAGATGGGGGTATCCACCAGGCCCGGGGACACGGCGTTGACCCGGATGGGGGCCAGCTCCACCCCCTCCCCTTTCAGGGAGAGGGAGTTTTTAGGGCCAAGATATATTAGACATAGGGCCGCATAAGGCAGCTAATCTTGCCCTTAAAACCGACGATGTTGGCGGTCAGGCGTTTAACCCGGGCCATGAGTTCTTCGTCTTCGTACTGGGCCTTTTTGAGGTAAATGAAGACCTCGCCCTCCTTGACTTCCACCTCTACCGAGGGGATTTCCTGGATCAGGGCCGCCTCCACCCGGGCTGCCAGGGACTTCTCATCCACCACCTTTTGGCTCTCGGGGGTGGACTGAAAGCAAGGGTTTTTCAAGACGCATTTGATGATGTCCACCGCGCCGTCCACCGTGATGCACTTGATATGGATCACCAGGTCATAGAGGCTGGGGTCCCAGGTGTCGATACCATAAAGGTGTTTGCTCCATTTGCGACGCTCTTCGTCGTCCTTCTGCAAAATCCGCCGGGCTTCCTCGGCGGAGATCTTCTCCCGCTTCATCTCCTCCTTTACCCGATCCTCCAGGTCGGCAATGATCCGCACCTTGAGAACGTGGGGAATCCCTTGCAGCAAGAAGTGTCCGGCCAACCCGTGGTAAATCACGTTGTCTTTCTGGACCTGGCGCAAGAGGGCCGCCCGGATAGAGGCCACATAGGGCTCTTTGCCGTAAGTGAACCGTTCAAAAATTGAAGGCGCATCGTGGATGGCCCGGACCAGCTTGAATTCCGGGATATTGAAGCGCTCCGAGGCTTCCAGGAGGATATCCCGGGAAAGGCATTGATAGCCCAAATCCTGGGCCAGTTTTTCCGCAACCTCCTTGCCGCGGCTGTAAGATCCCCTGGAAATGGTAATAATCGACACGTCTCTCGCTCCTTTCTCAATTGCAGATGGCTATTTAACTCCTTGTCAATTTGGTAGTTCATTTTTCGGATTGTTGATTTTAGCCAAAACAGTAGACAGAAAACTATTTCGGCGGCGGCTGGGAAAATTCCTTGGCCACCACCTTGCCATTGAAAAACTGCACGGTGATAATCGCGTCCCCCTGGGCCCATTTGGACGTGGTTCCCGAAAACACCGGAATCTCCAGGCCGGTGGCTTCGCTGGGCGGTCCCAAGATACCCTGCACTTCTTCCTGGGTCATGCCCAGCTTGATCTGGTCGAAATTTTCCTTGCTGATCTTGGGGTGGCAGCCGGCCAGGCCGGCGATCACCAGGGCCACCAGCACCAATCGGCCCAGCCCCCGCAGGTTAACGAACTCCGAACAAATTCTCACGGCCGCCTTCCTCCGCTCAGGGATTAAACCTCTGAATTACCGGCTTGCCAGCATAAATCAGGATTGGCTTGGGGGGTGCGAACCCTGGTCTTCTAAATCGACCCATAAGCCGTCCTCGGCCCGGAGGATCTCCCCGGAAAACCCGGGCCGCCTGGGCCGCCGCGGCCCTGGCGGTGGCCAGGCCCATGAGGGAGTGCCGCGATAATGACGATGCGTTTGTGCTTCAAAGTCATAATTGCCTCCCAACCTCGGCCAACACCGGCTGGATATCGGCGCCGCCTCTTCTCAGGACAGCTAGGGCTTCACAAGGCAGGTAATCCTGATCTCAACATCGGCGATGCTGGCGGCCAGGCGCTTGATCCGGGATACGAGTTCTTCGTCTCCGCACACGGACCTCCTGAGGTAAATGAAGATCTCGCCCTCCCTGGCCCCCACCTGTACCGAGGGGATTTCCTGGATCAAGGCCGCCTCTATCTGGGCTGCCAGGGACATCGCCTTCACCAACTCCTGGTTCTCGGGCCTGGACTGAAAGCAAGAGCCTTTCAAGGCGTATTTGATGAGGTCCACCGCGTCGTCCACCTGGACGCACTTGACACGGATCACCAGGTCATAGAGGCTGGGGTCCCAGGTGTCGATCCCATAAAGGTGTTTGCTCCATTTGCGACGCTCTTGGTCGTCCTTCTGCAAAATCCGCCGGGCTTCCGCGGCGGAGATCTTTTCCCGCTTCATCTCTTCCTGCACCCGATCCTCCAGGTCGGCAATGATCCGCACCTTGAGAACATGGGGAATCCCTTGCAGCAAGAAATGCCCGGCCAACCCGTGGTAAATCACGTTGTCCTTCTGGACCTGGCGCAAGAGGGCCGCCCGGATGTAGGACACGAAGGTCTCTTTTTCATAAGAGAAGCGTCCCAAAATTGAAGGCGCATCGTGGATGGCCCGGATCAGCTTGATTTCCGGGATATTGTAGCGCTCCGAGGCCTCCAGCAGGATCTCCCGGGAAAGGCATTGATAGCCCAAGGCCTGGGCCAGTTTTTCCGCAACCTCCTTGCCGCGGCTGTAAGATCCCCTGGAAATGGTAATAATGGGCACGTCTCTCACTCCTGGCTCAATTGCAGATGATTATTTAACTCCTGCCTATTTGGTAGTTCATTTTGCGGATTGTTGATTTTAGCCAAAACAGTAAACAGAAAACTATTTCGGCGGCGGCTGGGAAAATTCCTTGGCCACCACCTTGCCGTTGACAAACTGCACGGTGATAAGCATGTCCCCCTGGACCCATTTGGAGGTGGTTCCCGAAAACACCGGAATCTCCAGGCCGGTGGCTGCGCTGGGCGGTCCCAGGATACCCTGCACCTCCTCCTGGGTCATGCCCAGGTTGATCTGGTCGAAATTATGCTTGCTGATCTTGGAGCGGCAGCCGGCCAGGCTGGCGATCACCAGGGCCACCAGCACCAGTCGGCCCAGCCCCCGCAGGGTAACGAACTTCGAACCAATCCTCACGGCCACCACCCTCAGCTCGGGGACGCCGCGATCCCGGCAGCCTCCGGCCCCTTCTCCGCGATCTTCTCAAACTCCTTTATATAAATCAAGTTTCGCACCCGTTCTCAGAGATTAAGCCTCAGAATTACCGGGTTACCAGCATAAATCAGGATAAATTTCTTGGTGGCCCAGGCGTCTGCCGACGCCTTGGAACAGGCTGGAAGCCGGTGTCACCAAAGAACCGCCGAGGGCGGCGGTTCCACATTTTTTCCTCTAAGGGTGAGCGGTTTCGGCCCCCAATTCCCCTGAAACGTAAAAACTCATTGGCTCTGGGGAGGCGAGCCCTGGTTTTCTAAATCAACCCTTAAGCCATCCTCGGCCCGGAGGATCTTCCCGGAAAACTCCCGGGCCGCCAAAGCCACCACATCCACCTCGTCGCACGGCGGGTAAAAGTGGGTCAGCAGCAATCGCCGGACCCCGGCCCGGGCCGCCAGGCGTCCGGCCTCCGTCGGGGTCAGGTGTCCCGGGATCTTGATGGGGTTGGCCGCCTCCAGCGCCAGGAGGTCGGCCCCCTGGGCCAGGGCCACCAGGGAGTCGCTTTCGTCCGTGTCCCCGGAATAGACCAGGGAGCGGGACCCGGCCTCCAGGCGGAAGGCCAGGCTGCCGTCAATGTGGTTGGTGGGGGCGCTCTTAATCCGCAAACCCTCCCAAGCCGCTTCATCAGGGCCGTCAGGGGAGAGCTCCCGGAGTTGCAGGAGGCCAGCCGGCGGCTCCAGCCAATCGCCGAAGGCGGACTTCAGCCGCTCCAGAAACCCGGCAAAGCCCCGGGCCGCCAGCAGCCAGAAGGGCTGCCGCCGGGTATATCCCAGGGCGTAGCGGGTGGCGAACAGAAAGGGGACCAGGTCCCCCACGTGGTCGGGGTGGCGGTGGCTCAGGGCCAGGATGTCGATCTGGTTGAAGTTGAGGCCCTGCCGCAGCATGGACCGCAGGGTGCCGGCCCCCAAGTCCAGGAGCAGGACCCGGCCCGCGGCCCTCACCGCCAGGGCCGGCGAGCCCCGCCGCAGGGAGGGCACCCCGGTGCCGGAGCCGATGACGATCAGTTCCACCCGGTTATCTTCCTGAAGCTTCCGCCTCTTGCCCTCCGTTTAATCACTGGCCATCCACATTGCTCATCTGTTTCACATAAAACCAGTCTTCCGGCTGGGTCAGGTAGTTGTGCATATCCATCAGAGTGAGGTAATGGCCGCGCTCCTCATGGGCCACGCTCATAAAGAAGCGCCGGGCCAGGGGGTTCTTGCTCTCCCGGGCCAGCTTAGTGTAGTAGTCGATGGAGCAGTCCTCCATCTGAATGCCGGTGCGCAGGGCCTGGAGATCGTCCTTGCCGCCGGTTTCCTGGTCCGCCTGGGCCATGGCCAGAACGCAGATATAGGGTTCGTGCTGGGGCGGACGGAAGGCGGCTATGGACTCGGTCCAGGCCGGGTCCTTCTCCAGGTCTCGGTAGATTTCGTTGAACTTCTCGATATGGTACTTTTCCGATTCCGCCAGATACTCCATGATCTGGCGCACCCCGGGGTTTTGCACTTTCCTGGCCGCTTCCAGGTAGAACTGCCGGCCCTCCAACTCCATCCGCACCGCGTCTTTCAGGGCCTGGAGCATGTATTCCTGCACTTTCATGGGGCCTTCTCCTTGGAAATATGAGAGACGGCTCAAGGGATTCAGACCGGAATCGGGCTGCTGTTAAAACAGCCTTGCCGCCGTCGGGTTTCCCTCAACATAAGGTTAACAACTCCCATTGTCAATCGGGATGGTTTCCAGGCCGAGCAGGCGCGGCAGTGGCACGGCTTCCAGCCGGTGAGGCGCACAGGCTTCCAGCCGGTGAATCGAGCCGCCCAGCGGTCTGCGGCTTCACTTCTAGAAGCTATTGCAAAACCCCGGTCTTCCTAAAAATGTCATTCTGAGCGAAGCGAAGAATCTCATATTTTTAGTGACTTGAGATCCTTCACTTCGTTCAGGATGACAGTGAAATCAGGTTTTGCAATAGCTTCTGGATGATCGCCTGAGAGAGCCGGCCGCTCTCTTGTCTGAAAGGGATTTCCGTGATAAGCATGGCCATGACCCGCCCCCTGGTCTCTTTGTTGAAATCCCGCCTCGCTCTGAATCCGCCTGAACCTGCCGCGGCGCCTGACCTGGTGTCCGCCGCGGTGCTGGCGCCGCTGTTTTTCAAAGAGGGGGAGGAAGCTCATCTGTTATTCACCCAGCGCACCCTTACCCTCAAAGACCACCGGGGCCAGATCTCCTTTCCCGGGGGGGTGCGGGGCCCCGAGGACCCGGACCTGCTGACCACCGCCCTGCGGGAGACCCGGGAAGAGATCGGCCTCGACCCCCGGGTGGTGGAATTACTTGGGGCCCTGGCGCCGGTGGCCACCATGACCGGCTATCGCATCACCCCCTTTCTGGGCCTGATCCCCCACCCTTACGAGTTTCACCCCAACCCCCAGGAAGTAGAAAGGTTGCTGCTTCTGCCTCTGGAGGGCTTTTTTGACCCGGCCCGCTGGAGCAGCAGGGCCTACCAGTACCAGGGGCGCAACACCAGGGTCTGTGACTGGCGAGGGGACGGGGAGCTGATCTGGGGGGCCACCGCCCGCATTCTGTTGAACCTGCTGGCCTTGTTGGACCAGCATCCCATTCCGGGAGACCGCCACGCCACCTGTCTGGACTGATCTGGCCGGGGCCGCGGCCCTGGTGAAAGACCGCGACCTGGTGGCCCTGGCGGGCCACACCAGGGCCGCGCCCATGGCCCTGATCCGGGAACTTATCCGCCAGGGCCGGCGGAACCTGGGACTGGTCACGGTGCCCACCGGGGGCCTCAACGTGGACCTGGCGGTGGGGGCCGGTTTGTCCGACCGCCTCCATTTTGCCCAGGTGGTCCTGGAGGAATACGGTATGGCCCCTAACTTCCGCCGGGCTGTGGAACAGGGGCGGTTAGCGTGCTGGGAGTATCCCTGAGGCGCTCTGCTGCGAGCCCTCCAGGCGGGGGGCCTGGGCGTCCCCTTTCTGCCGGTGCGGGGGATCTTGGCATCGGTCTATTTGGAGGTCAACGCCAATTTCCAGGTCATACCGGACCCGTTTAGCGGCGAAGACCTGGTGGTGGTCAAGGCGCTGACGCCGGAGGTCACCCTGGTGCACGGCAGTAAAGGCGATGACCTGGGAAATCTCCTCATCCCCCGGCTGGCGGACTGGCCGTTGGCCATCAGGGCGGCCCGGACGGTGATCGCCACGGTGGAGGAACGGGTTCCCGGCCCTTTGCGGGAGGAAGCAGACTGGCGCTTAATCCCGGCCATTCACTTGAGCGCCCTGGTGCATTGCCCAGGGGGCGCGGCGCCCACGGGCTTTCCCGGTTACTACGAACAGGATGAGGCCCACTTCGCCCTATATCTGAAGAGCGCCAGGGACCCGGCGGCCTGGGCCGCTTACTTACAAAAATACGTTTTTCGGGAAAGCTAACCAGATTGTAAGTGATCAGTGATCAGTAATCAGTGATCAGAAAAATCTGGCAGTCAACTACTGGCTACTGATTACTGATCACTGATTACTGGCTTCTGACCGCGGCGCCGTTGACGCCGCCGTTCAGCAAGCGCACCACCGCCAGGTCCGGAAAGTAATCGATGATATTGAGGCAGCCGTAGTTCTGCTCCAGCCGGAAAAGGTGGTTCAGGGACAGGCCCATGGCCTCGCAGAGGATGACCCGGTTGACGCCGGCGTGGGCTACGATGAGGAAGGCGGCGTCTCGGTGGCGGCCCAGCAACTCCCGGAGCCGGGGCAGGGCCCGGGCTTCCACATCCTCCAGGCTTTCGCCCCCGGGGATGCGGAAGCTGGGGAGGTCCCGGAGGCGAGCCTCCAGTTGGCTGGGGTACTGCTCCAGGATCTCTCCGAAGGTCAGGCCCTCCCAGGCCCCAAAATTAATCTCCCGGAACTCCGGGACTACCTGGGGGGTCAGTCCCCGGCCCCGGCTGATGATCCCGGCGCCGTTTAAGGACCGGGTGAGGTCCGAGGCGTAGATTCCCTGCAGGGGCGCCCCCCGGAGCTGCGCCGCCAGTTCCTGCAATTGCCTTTCGCCCTGGGGCGAGAGGCCGATGTCGTTGTGGCCGTGGTAGCGGTGGGTGTGGCCCTCGGCCACCTGGCCGTGGCGCACCAGGTAAAGGCGGGTGGGGGTCAGGGAACCCTGGGCGCGTTGGGCGTGAAGGCGCATGATATGTATCCTTTTCTACCGCAGATGCACGCAGATGAACACAGATAAAATCCGCATTTTCTCACCTCGTTCCCAATTTGTACTTGGGAACGGGAATGGTTGCCAAGCATAGCCTGGCGGTTAGAGGGCCGTTCCCAAGCTCAGCTTGGGAACGAGAGGAAATGCCAAATTAATACATCTTGCCGAATAACCTTGCAACTGAAACAGGGGGCATTCTCTGGCTTCAAGCTCCTGCCCTGAAAGAATACTTAAAAACTCCCTCTCCCCCAACGGGGGAGAGGGTTGGGGTGAGGGGGGCAAATTGATCAGGTTGTTGAACCATAAAAACCTTATTCCACCCCCACCCTGACCCTCCCCCCTCTCAGGGGGAGGGAATAATAAACAAGCCGTGGCGCACTAAATAGAGCCGGGTGGCGGTCAGTGAGCCTTTGGCGCGTTAAGCTTGGAGGCGCATAGTAGCCCATATTTTAACCGCAGATGAATAACGATGAACAGAGATAAAATCCGCGTTTATCGGCGTTCATCTGCGGTTAAAAATCCCTGATCTGGTTCCCAAGCAGGAGCTTGGGAACCAGAGAAAAAAGGCGGGATGCGCTACGCTTTCCCGCCCTACGGGCTGTGCGGACTGAGTGGCGGGCGAGACGCCCGCCCCACCGGTCTTCTCATAATTTATGGGTGGGCCAAAGGCCCATGAACGGCTGCCCCGAAAAGTCTTCATGTAGGGTGCGCACTGCGCACCATAACTATGCGTAACTTTTCATGGTTTCTGGTGAGCCATAGGCTCATGAATATTTAATGCAGCGGTCAGCTTTCAGCTTTTTGATGAACAAGGTTGCTTAGCCTTTGGTCTTTTGCTTTGAGCTGACAGCTAACAGCTGATAGCTATTAGCTACTCTTCCAGGATGACGTTGTTGGGGACCACCACGATGCCGTTTTCGGTGACGTGGAAGCGCCGGGCGTCTTGTTTGAGGTCCTTGCCGATGGCAAAGCCGGGAGGCACCTTCACCCCATCCTCGATGATGGCCCGGTTCACAGTGGCCCCGGCGCCGATTTCCACCCCGTCCCAGAGGATGGCCCCCTGAATGGTGGCCCCGCGCCCCACCCGGACCCCTGGAGAGAGCACCGCCTGGTTCACCGTGCCCTCGATGGTGCAGCCCGCGGCAATCAGGGAATCGCCCACGGCCAGGCAGGCGCCGGGGGAGAGGTACCTGCTGGGGGGATAAAGCTGCGGCCGGCAGCGGATGGGCCAGGCCGCCTCGAACAGGTCAAAGGTGGGCTCTTTGCCCAGCAGGTCGGCATGGGCGCTATAGTAGGCGTCCAGCAGGCCGATGTCCCGCCAGTAGCGGGGCTGGCCGGCGCCGTCCCGGAAGTTGTAGGCAAAGACCTTTTTGCGTCCCACCAGCTGGGGAATGATGTCCCCCCCGAAATCGTGTTTGCTGCTTTTCTTTTTGGCGTCCTTGATGACCTCCTCCACCAGGGTCCTGGCCCGGAAGATATAGACCCCCATGGAGGCCAGGGAGAAGCTGGGGGCCCCTGGCAATCCCGGGGCCCTGGCGGGCTTTTCCAGAAAATTCTCCACTTCGGCCGCGGCGTTCACCTTGAGGATGCCGAAGGAGCTGCCTTCCGTGCGGGGCACCATCACCGCGGCCACCGTCATGTCGGCGTCCCGGGAGAGATGGAAGTCCAGCATCTCCAGGTAGTTCATCTTGTAGACATGATCCCCGGAGAGGATCAGCACCTGTTGGGGGCGTTCCTGCTGCAGCAGGTTAAGGTTTTGGTAAATGGAATCGGCGGTGCCCCGGTACCAGCGGCTCACCATAATCTGCTGAGGCGGCATCGAGTAGATGAACTCCCCCAGGTCCGGGTGCATGATATCCCAGGCGGACCGCAGGTGCTGGTCCAGGGAGAAGCTGCCGTACTGGGTGAAGACGTAGATGCGGCGAATGCCGCAGTTGAGACAATTGGACAGGGTGAAATCGATGACCCGGTAGAGGCTGCCGAAGGTGATGGCCGGCTTGGCCTTGTCCCGGGTCAGGGGAAAGAGGCGCTCGCCCTTGCCGCCGGCCATGATGATGGTGCTGAGCTCTTTCAGGCCGTCCATTATTTGGCGATCAAGTCTTTGACCTTGGCCTTGAGTTCGGTGAGGTCCGAAGATTTTACCACATAGGCGTCGGCGGCCCAACTCATGAAACTTTCCTGGTATTGGGTGTAGGCGCTGTTCAGGATCACCGGCAGGCCCTCTTTCAGACCCAGGATGCGCGGCAGCGCCTCCAGGCCGTCCATGCCGGGCATGCGGATGTCCAGGATCACCAGGTCCAGGGCCTCTTCCTCCACCTTCTTCAAGGCATCCCGGGCATTGGCGGCCATGATCACCTGATATCCTTCGTCGCTTAACTCCTCCTGCAACAGGGTGCGGATGGCTTCGTCATCATCCACCACCAGGATGGTTTTCATCAGGGGTTCCCCAGGACGGTCGCTCTGTTCACCCTGAGCGCCGCCAGGCGGCTTGTCCAGGTATAATGAATTTACCGGATGCTTCGCTTCACTCGGAATGGGCCTGCAAATGAACTACGGAACGAGCTTAAAGCCCATGATGGTTGTTCAGGATATTAATATAAATATATGCCCTCCGCTGGCCTGGGGCAACCTCCATCGCAAAAAAAAATCCACGATTACGGGTATCCGGCATCAAGGAACGACGCCGCCCGGCGGCGGCTGCCACTTATCCCCCAGGAACAGGGGCAATTCGGCGGCGCAGATGGGACCCGGGCGGATGGTCCAGCCGCTGTAAGCGGCCAGTTCCTCCTTGAGGGGCGCCAGCACCCCGGGGATGATGAGCTGGCGCTGGCGCAGCCGTTGGGCCAACCGGTGAGCCTCCAGGGCCTGGTCCAGGCGCTGCGGGGTGAAGCTGCGGTAGATCATGGCCATGTCCGCGGTATCTCCCCGGGTGTCCACCAGGAGCAGGTAGAAGGGGCTGATGGTCAGGGCCAGGAGACCGCTGAGCACCGTCAGGGTGAATTCGCTGTTGCCGCTGACCAGCAGCGGCGCCTCGGGGCCCGGCTGGTTGAGCTCGAAGAGGTCTGGCGGCACCGGCCGCGGCAACTCCAGAGACGGCACCGGCGGCAGGACCTCCTGGGCCCGCAGGGCCAGGGACAGGGCATAGCGCTTCCCGGGGGAAAGGTTTGGGCAGTCCTCCGGACGGATGAGGCCCGCCTTGAGCCTGGCGGCCAGCATGGCGCAGTCGGACGCCCCGGCGCCCCGGCATTCCTCCGGGGTCAGGTACGGGCGGATGTCGATCTTGTCCAGGTAAAGATTGGCATAAAGCATAGAGGCTCCAGGGAAACCGATAAGCCCCACCCTAACAGGAATGGCCTCCCGGGTCAATGCCCCCGGGCCCGACTCGTTTAGCCATCCCGCTTCCTGAAGATGAGGTCAGCGGTCCCCTGGGGGAGGCGCCGGTGCTCATCAGCCTGGTGAACGTGGCCCTGCGAATCTGCGAATCAAAGAAAAGTATTCCGGGGCCAGGAGCTGACTCCGGCGCCGACGGACCGGCAATCCGCAAGCTGGGGCGAGCACCACCCCCGCGAGGCCAGGCCCCGCAAAATCTCTTGCTTTTTTAAGCCAGTTACTGTAAATAACATTTGTTAGGCAAGTATTTCAGCCGAGACCTGGTAATAGAGGAGTTCTTCCCAAGAGTAACCGGCTAATTTTTAATAAAATATCAGGTAAAGGAGCAGTCCCGGCCCGAGGTCGACGTGGCTTCGGGGGTACGGGTTTGGCCCAAAATTCGGTTTTGCCCGCGCGCCCACCGTCCATCCCGGTTCCCCTTTACCCCAGACCCCGGAGACCCTTGGTCTTAACCCCATGGCAGCGAATAACCCACTCACCCAAATTCTGCCGCACCTCACGCAACTGACGCCCTACCAGGCCGGCAAACCCCTGGAAGAACTTGAGCGGGAATTGGGGCTGACCGACGCCATCAAACTGGCCTCCAACGAAAACCCCTTGGGGCCCTCGCCCAAGGCCCTGGCCGCCATCGGCGCCAATCTGCAAAGCATTCACCGCTACCCCGACAGCCACGCCTATTACCTGAAGGAGGATCTAGCCGCCCACCTGGGGATCTCCCCGGGGCAGCTCGTTCTGGGCAACGGCTCCGATGAGATTCTGGACCTGCTGGTCCGGGCCCTGGTGCCCGCTGGCGGTGAAGTCCTCAGCACCACCCACACCTTCCTGATGTACGGTCTGTTAACCGCGGCCGTGGGCGGCCTCTTCCGCCCGGCGCCCCTCAAGAATTTCCGGGTGGACCTGAAGGCGGTGGCCGGGGCCCTCACTCCCCAAACCCGGCTTATCCTCCTGAACAATCCCAACAACCCCACCGGCACCACCTTTTTGCGGGAGGAATGGGAGGAGTTTCTGGCCGCCCTGCCGGCCCAGGTCACCGTGGTTCTGGATGAAGCCTACCTCGATTTCGCCGACGACCCCCAGGTGCCCTCCGGGCTGGCCTACCTGGCCGAAGACCGGGCCCTGGTGGGACTGCGCACCTTCTCCAAGGCTTACGGCCTGGCCGGTCTCAGAATCGGCTACGGCTACGGCCCCAGCAAGTTAATCGATTGCCTGAACCGCCTGCGCATGCCCTTCAACGTCAATCGGCTGGCCCAGGTGGCCGCCCGGGCCGCCCTGACCGACACCGACTTTCTGGCCCGCACCCGGGAACTGGTGCAAGCCGGCAAAGCGGAGATTTGCCGGGAACTGGGACGCCTGGGCCTGGAATACATTCCCAGCCAGGCCAACTTCATCCTGATCCGGGTGCCCAAACCGGGGCTGGAAGTCTACCAGGCCATGCTGCGCCAGGGAGTGATTATCCGGGCCATGGACGCTTACGGCCTGCCGGACCACATCCGGGTCAACGTGGGGTTGCCCCAGGAAAACCGGCGCTTCCTCCAGGTACTGCAACAGGCGCTGGAGACCATGGGCTGAGTGGCGAAACGGGCCATCATCACCATCGACGGCCCGGCCGGGGCCGGCAAGAGCACAGTGGGCCGGCGGCTGGCTCGATCCTTAAATTATCTGTACCTGGACAGCGGCTCCCTGTATCGGGCCGTGGCCTGGCAGGCCCGGCGCCTGGGTCTGGAGATAAACGACCCCGGAGCCATGGGCCGCTTGCTGCCTGGTTTTAAGCCGGGGCTCCGGGCCGACGCTTCCGGTTTTCACCTGTTCATCGACGGACGGGAGGTCACCGCAGAACTGCGGACCCTCGAAGTGAGCCGGGCCGCCTCTCTGGTGGCCAAACTGCCGGCAGTGCGCCAGTGGGTCAAGGGGCATCTGCGCCAGCTGGCCCGGCACGGCGGGGTGGTGGCCGAGGGCCGGGACCAGGGCACTGTGGTCTTTCCGAAAGCCGGGTTTAAGTTTTATCTGGACGCCACCCTGAGCATCCGAGCCCTCCGCCGGCAACGGGACTGGCAGGGGGACCATGATCCGCCTTCCCTGGAGGAGATCAGGTGCGATCTGGCGGCCAGGGATCGTCAGGACCAGGCCCGGGAGGAGGCGCCCCTGAGGGTGCCGCCCGGCGCCATGGTCATCGACACCACCGACTTGACCGTGGACCGGGTAGTGGAGCTCTGCTTGCAGGAAATCGGCGCCAAAACAGCCGGCGCAGTATAGCGGCGATCCGGGAAACCTTAGTGGCTTGCCCTTTCGGAGCAGGGGCGCCAGTGGCACAGGCTTCCAGCCTGTGATTGGATCGCCCGGCTGACCGAAAGCCTAACCGGGAAGTCTTCGGCCGTGAAACCGGCCGGTGGGAAAATAACCGAGTAAACCTGTTTAAGGGGGACAACCTGACATGGATGGTATGGAAAAAACGGAACTGCCCAACCACACCCAGCCGGAGGAAATCGAGACCCGGCCGCAACCCGAGGACGAAGCTGCCACCTCGGCGCCGGCAGCTCCGGTAGAGGCAGCCCCGGTGGAAATTTCCCAGGGGGAGGCCGCGCCCGAGATGTCGGACATGGAAACCATGAGCGAACTCTACGAAGAGAGCCTCAGAAGGGTCCAGGAAGGGGAAGTGGTCAAAGGCCGCATCGTCTCCATCACCAAGGACTTCGTCATGGTGGACATCGGCTACAAATCCGAAGGCCAGATTCCCATCCACGAATTCACCACCCCGGAAGGCGAAATCACCGCCCGGGTCGGGGATGAGGTCGAGGCCCTGATGGAGAGCAGGGAAGATGAAGAAGGCGCGCTCATGCTTTCCAAAAACAAAGCCTCCAAGATCAAGGTGTGGGAAGATGTCAGTTTCGCCTACAACCACGATGGCGAGGTAGCAGGCACCGTGGTGGCCAAGGTCAAGGGAGGGCTTTCTGTGGACCTGGGGGGCATCATCGCCTTTCTTCCCGGCTCCCAGGTGGACCTGTCCCCGGTACGCCATACCGACCACCTCATTGGGGAGAAGTTCTTCTTCCGGGTGCTGAAGTTCAACCGCAAACGGCGCAACGTAGTGCTGTCCCGCCGGATCACCCTGGAAAAGGCCAAGAATGAGGCCAAGGCCACCTTGCTGGCCACCCTGGAAGAGGGCAAGGCCCTGGATGGGGTGGTGAAGAACATCACCGACTACGGCATCTTCGTAGACCTGGGGGGCCTGGACGGCCTGTTGCACATCACCGACCTCTCCTACGGCCGGGTGCGCCACCCCGGCGACCTCTTCAAGGTGGGCGATCCCATCACCGTCAAGGTGCTGAGCTTTGACCGGGAAAAGGAACGCATCTCCCTGGGCCTGAAACAATTGGCGCCGGACCCCTGGACCACCGTGGAAGAAAAGTATCCCCTGGGCGCCCGGGTTCATGGCAAGGTGGTAAGCCTCACCGATTACGGCTCCTTCGTGGAGCTGGAACCGGGAGTGGAGGGCCTGATCCACATCACCGAGATGTCCTGGACCCGCAAGATCCGCCATCCTTCCCAGGTGCTCTCCGCCGGCGACATGGTGGAGGCCACCGTCCTGGAACTGGAGCCCCTCCGCAAGCGCATCTCGCTCAGCCTGAAACAGGTGGAACCCAACCCCTGGGAAGTCATCGGCGAGAAATACCCGGTGGGGTCGGTCATCGAAGGCAAGATTAAGAACATCACCGACTTCGGCATCTTTATCGGCATCGACGAAGGCATCGACGGCCTGGTCCACATCTCCGACATCTCGTGGACCAAGCGTTTCAAACACCCCTCGGAGATCTACAAGAAGGGCCAGGTGGTACAGGCCAAGGTACTTTACATCGATAAGGAAAATGAACGCTTTTCCCTGAGCATCAAGGATCTGGCCTCCAACCCCTGGGAAACCATCGATCAGCGCTTTCCGGTGGGTTCCGTCGTGTCCGGGCCCATCACTAACATTACCGACTTCGGTCTCTTCGTGGAAGTGGAAGAGGGCATCGAAGGCCTGATCCACATCTCCGAGTTGGGGCGGGACAAGATAGCCGGCCTCAAGGTGGGGGACGCCATCCGGGCCAAGGTGATCCATAGCTCGGCCACGGAACGACGTATCGGCCTGTCGGTCCGCAAGCTGGAAACCGACGAGGAACAGACGCATTACCGGGATTACCTCCATTCCCGCACCGAAGCCACCACCAACATTGGGGACCTGATTCGGGAAACCCTGGAAGAGAAGCAGACCAAAGATAACGGGTAAGAGCCAAGGCGATGAAATCACCATCCCTGTTGAACGGCATCCTGATCGCCGTCCTGGCGGTCCTCTTTCTGGTGGGCGCCACCGTCCTCGCCTCTCAATTTCTGGGGAAAGGCGCCAGGATGACCTGGGGGACCAGCCAGGAGAAGGTGGGCGTGGTGGAAATCAAGGGGATCATCTCCGATTCCCGGACCACCCTTAAACAACTGGACGACTTCAGGGATGACCCGAGCATCAAGGCTATTGTCCTGCGCATCAATTCTCCGGGAGGCGCGGTGGGCCCCTCCCAGGAAATCCTCCGGGAAGTGGAGAAAATCCGTAGGAAGAAAAAGGTGGTGGCCTCCCTGGGAACCCTGGCCGCCTCGGGAGGCTACTATATCGCCTGCGGCGCCGACCTCATCATGGCCAATAAAGGCACCGCCACCGGCAGCATCGGGGTGATCATGGAGTTCACCAACGTCGAGGGCCTCACCAAGAAGATCGGCCTGGATTTCTTCATCCTGAAATCCGGGCGCTACAAGGATGTGGGCTCCCCCTTCCGGTCTATGACCCCGGAAGAAAAAGAATATATGCAGCACCTGCTGGACAACATCTACCAGCAGTTTTTAAGCGACGTGGCCCGCAATCGCAAGATACCCCTGGAGAAGCTGAGGCCCCTGGCGGAAGGCAGAATCTACACCGGGGAGGAGGCCAGGGAGCTGGGCCTGGTGGATGTGTTCGGCAACCTGGAGGACGCCATCGAGAAAGCCGGACGCCTGGGCGGCATCCGGGGCAAGGTGGAAGCGGCCTATCCCCCAAAGGAAAGCACCCTCCTGCGCTACCTGGTGGGCGAGGATACCGAAGAAACCCTGGCCAACCTGACGGCCTTCACTTACCCCCAACCGGCCTTCCTGCCACCGTGGTTTAAGTAACAGTCTCGTAGGGTTAGGCAGGCGCCCGCCATCTGCAATTAGGGCGGGCGGTCCACAACCTACAGTTAATCTTCATCTCTCCACCCTTGAATGACCACCGCGGTTTTGCCTTCCTCGGCCCAATCAAATAGCCGTTCAATATAGGGCATCTCCACGTGAACGCAACCGTGGGTGGCCCACTCCTCTCTTTCGGCGGGCGAGGGCACTTCCCCTCCATGAATGGCTTTTCTTTCTTTAAGATCGAAAAATATGGAATAAGGCATTGCTGTATCGTATTTTTTTGAATAATAATCTTCAATTTTCAATTTTACCAAATAGATTCCCGGATTGGTGGTCGTTTCATCATCACCGGTGATTACGGTAAATTCGAAAAGTTTTTTGCCGTTTTCATAGGCCGCCCCCACTTGCTTGTGTTGGTTAATCCAGATTACTTTCTCATAGTACTGGAATACATTCATTGCCGCAGCAAGCGAAACGGCCAGATGAAGCAAAATAGCAATGCTCAGGAGATAAAGATATTTTTTCATCGGTCATTATTAATCAGAGCATTAAATAGATTCTATTTAAATCGAGTAGCCGCAATCTTTAGCTTGCGCAGGCTAAAGCCTACGGCTACGGTTAAATTCCCCATCAGGAACTTGTTTTTTGCTCTGATTAATAACTTTTCAAGATGAGGAATAGCTCACCGGGTCTCGGTTTAAATTTTTCAAGAGAAGAGGCCCACTGGCCCCTTGCCCTCCCGGATGACCTCCGGGGCGTCGTCGATCAAGGAGATGATGCTGGAGGGAGAGGGCAGGATGATGCCCGCGTCGATAACCAGGGCCAGATGCGGCTTGAACCTGTCCTCGATCTCATAGGGGTCGCTCTCCACCTGGCCGTCGGGGAGGGAGGCGCTGGTGCTGATGATGGGATGCCCGAGAAGGCCAACCAGCTCCAGGGCAATGGGGTGGTCCGGCACCCGAATGCCCACAGTGCGCCGTTTGGTCTGGAGAATCTTGGGCACCTGCCGGGAGGCCTCCAGCACGAAGGTGTAGGGCCCGGGCAGCAGGCGCTTCATCACCTTGTAGGCATAGTTGCCCACCTGGGCGTATTCGCTAATATTCTTCAGATCATGGCAGATGAAACTGAAGGGCTTGCTGGTGGGCCGACGCTTGATTTGGTAAATTTTGGCGATCCCTTTGAGATTGTAGAGGTCGCAGCCAACCGCGTAGGTGGTGTCGGTGGGATAGGCGATAAGGCCGCCTCCCAGGAGGGCCTCCACCGCCTGGCGCAACAAACGTTCCTGGGGGTTCTGGGGGTTGATCTTGATAATCATTGCTTGCCTTTGAGTTGCGAGTGCAGGGGCGACCCGCTGGGTCGCCCCTACTCCTACGTCTTTTTTTTCGGTTGGCGCTTGGGCTGCTTGCCGCCCCGCTTCTTGCCTTTACCCTCTTTGGCCGCGGCCTGGACCGTCTCCGGAGCCGGGGAGGTGGCCTTGAGCCAGACTCCCTCAACCTGATCCTTGAGCCAGTGGGCGTCCCACCACTCTATGGGGTCCACGAATTCCCCCTGGAGGGCCACGCCAAAATGGAGGTGGTCGCCCCCGGCCAGACCGGTGGTACCGGTCTTGCCCAGCACCGTCCCTTTCTCCACCTGATCACCCGGCTTCACGGCTATCTGGCTCAGGTGGCCGTACATGGAAAAGACCCCCAGGCCATGGTCGATGATCACCGTCTGGCCGTAGATGCCCAGGGGCTCCGCCAGAACCACCACCCCGCGGTTGGCCGCGGGCACCGGGCTGTTCACCAGTGAGGCCAGGTCCACCCCCAGGTGCACCTGCTGGTCCACGGCCTTGTTCTGATAGACATAGGTGCGCCGGTCCCCGAAACCGGCCTCGGTCTTGCCCAGAAAACGCTGGAAGGGGCCGGACCACAAGGGCTGGGGGCTGCTCCGGGAGCAGACCTGGCGCACCCGTTCATGGTTCTGGCGACGCGTCTCCCGATTGATCTCCAGGAAATTCCCCAGGAGGTCGCCAGGCTTGGACACCGGCAGGCTGGCGGCCATCTTGCCCAGAAAAGCATCCGAGAGCTTGAGCTGGTCGCGGCGCCATTTCCGGGGCTTCACCTTCAGGGGGATCGTCTGCTTCACCTCCTGGCCGGCGGAGCGGGCCACCAGCTCCAGCTGCAGGGTGGCGGGGCCCTCCTGGGGAACCGGGAACAGCACCACGTAATCCCCGGGGGCCCCCTTGGGATTGGCAAAGCCCCGGTATAACACGCCCCCCACCAGCACCCCGGACTCCTGGACCGGCTTGTTGAGGCGGTAGGCCATGGCCCCGGTGCCCCCGGCGTACAGCAGGTGGCTCACCGACTGCATGGAGACGGTGGCCGGGGCCAGGTCGATGGCCACCTCCCGGCTCAAGACCGCCAGGCGGCCCCGGAACATCTCCCGCCAGGAGCGATCCCGCACCGCGGCGGTGAGGGTGGCCTTCCCGTCCTTGAAACCCAGGGCCTTAGGCTCCAGAGTGAAGGGGATCTCCACCTTCTCCCCCGGCTCGCCGCCGGGAGGGAATTGGCGCTCCAGCACCACCTGCTCCCGGCCGGCCTGGGTGAGGCTGACCCTGACTTCCCGCAAGCCGCTGCCTTCATCCCCGGCCTCCAGGGTGAGGGCGGTCTTGGGGCCCAGCACCTCCACCTGGGTCTTGAGGCGCACCCAGGGGGCGCCGAAGGCCAGGTGCAGGTACAGCAGCCATCCCAGGGCGCCCAACAGCAGCAATCCCAGGATGCCCCAGAGGGGTAGGCTCAACTTTTTGCCGAAACGTGGGGTCGCAATCGGGCTCATGCCGCTAATAGTATCAGGGAACCACCCGCCAGGCAAGGCGGGAACGGGATCACTCCCCTCCTTCTTGCCATTAGACCCGGGGCGGATTATTCTATTATCAGGCCACTCGGCGGGGACGAAAGATGGACGTGCTTTTCACGCCAGGTTATCGCGCCTGGTTGTGAAGCGCGCCTTAGGGCAGGAGATCATACCCGTGCCAGCAAAGACCGAGGAAATCACCCTGACCCTGGGAGGGCTGCACTGCGCCGCCTGCGTGGCCCGGGTGGAACGGGCCTTGACCGCGGCTCCCGGGGTGGAGCTGGCCCTGGTCAATCTGGCCACCCGCCAGGCCAGGGTGCGTTATCAGCCTCAGGCCACCGACCTGGAGACCCTCACCGCGGTGGTCCGGGAGGCCGGCTATGAAGTGGAAGGCACGTCCCGGGAACCACATCCGCCCCGCTCTCCGGAAACCGAGGTCCTGGCCTTTCGTAACCGCTTCCTGGTGGCCCTGGTCCTGAGCCTGCCAGTATGGGCCTTCATGATCCCCCCGGTGGCGCACGCCGCCGGTCTGGGGCACCGGGCTCTCCACTTCCTCCTGCTGGCCCTCTCCACCCCGGTGATGTTCTATTCCGGGGCTTCGTTCTTTGCCGGGGCCGCCAGCGCCGCCCGGCACCGGACCGCCAACATGGATACCCTGGTGGCCCTGGGCACCTCCGCCGCCTATCTCTATTCCGCCTGGGTCACCTTCTTTCCCGGGAGCGTCGCCGCCGCGGCCCGGGAGGCGGTCTACTATGATACCGCCTTGATGATCATCACCTTCATCCTGCTGGGGCGTTGGCTGGAGGCCCGCACCCGGGGACGGGCCTCGGAGGCCATCCGCCGCCTCTTCGCCCTGGCCCCGCCCAACGCCCGGGTGCGCCGGGATGGCGTCGAGCAGGAAGTGCCCCTGGGGCAGGTTGTGGTGGGGGATCTGGTGCTGGTGCGCCCCGGAGAGAAGATTCCGGTGGACGGGGTGGTGGTCGAAGGGAGTTCCGCGGTCGATGAATCAATGCTCACCGGGGAGAGCCTGCCGGTGGCCAAAGACCCGGGGGCCGAGGTTTGGGGCGCCACCTTGAACCAGCGGGGCTTCCTGGTCTTTGAGGCTAGCCGGGTAGGTGAGCAAATGGTGCTCTCCCAGATCATCCGCCTGGTGGAAGAGGCCCAGACCAGCAAGGCCCCCATCGAGCGCCTGGTGGATAAGGTGGCCTCCATCTTCGTGCCGGTGGTCATGGGGTTGGCGGCCCTCACCTTTTTGGCCTGGCTCCAGTTCGGCCCGCCGCCGGCCATCACCCGGGCCCTGACCAGCATGGTGGCGGTGCTCATCATTGCCTGCCCCTGCGCCATGGGGCTGGCCACCCCCACCGCGGTCATGGTGGGCGCCGGCCGGGGCGCCGAGCTGGGCATCCTGATGCGGGGCGGCGAGCCCCTGGAGCGGGCCTATCGCCTTACCACCGTGGTCTTCGACAAGACCGGCACCCTCACCCGCGGCGCCCCCCAGGTGACCGACATCCACGCCTGGGAGAACTGGAGCGCCCACCGGGTCTTGGCCCTGGCCGCGGCCCTGGAGGCCAGGTCGGAGCACCCCCTGGCCGAGGCGGTGACCCACGCGGCCGCCTTGAAAAACCTGGAGCTACCCCCGCTGACGGAGTTTCAGGCGCTGCCGGGCCTGGGGGTGGAGGCCCGGGTCGAGGGCCAGGAGGTGCTCCTGGGCTCTCTCGCCTTCCTGGCGCAAAAGCAGATCATCAGCGACACCCTTAGCGCCCAGCAAGAGGAGCACGCCCGGGAAGGCAAAACCGCCATCTTTCTGGCGGTGGCCGGGAAACCGGTGGGCCTCATCGCCGCGGCGGACACCCTGAAGCCCGGGGCGCAACAAACCGTGCGGGCCTTGCAGGAGATGGGCCTGAAGATCGTGCTCCTGAGCGGCGACCACCGCCTCACCGTGGCCGCGGTGGCCCGCAGCGTGGGCATCGCAGAGGTGCTGGCCGAGGTGCTGCCCGGCGACAAGGCCCGGAAAGTGGCGAAGCTGCAGGAGGACGGCGAAGTGGTGGCCATGGTGGGCGACGGCATCAACGACGCCCCGGCCCTGGCCCAGGCCGACGTAGGCATCGCCCTGGGCACCGGCGCCGACGTGGCCGCAGAGGCCGCCGACCTCACCCTGATCCGGGACGACCTGGCCCTCATTCCCCGGGCCATCCTTCTGTCCCGGCAGATGATGCGGATCATCCGCCAGAACCTCTTCTGGGCCTTCTGCTATAACGTGGTGGCCCTGCCGGTGGCCGCCGGGGTCTTCTATCCCCTCTGGGGCTGGACCCTGAACCCGGCCCTGGCCGCCGCCGCCATGGCCATGAGCTCGGTGTCCGTGGTCAGCAACTCCTTGCGCCTGCGGCGCTTTAAGGCGTAAGACTATGTGGGGGAGGGCCAGGGGCCGACGGCCCCTGCCCTCCCCCACACCCCCTCCCAACCCCTTAAATTGTAGGGGCGACCCGCCGGGTCGCCCCTATTCTGGGGGCACATGCGTCCCCCCAGTGCTCTAATGCATAGCCAAAATTTTGGAGTTGCAGGATTTAGCCTGCGAAGCGCAGGCGAGACGCCTGTGCCACTATCCGGGAAGGGTTCATAGGCTTCTATATCCAACGAGAAGGAACCTTTACTAACCGAGGCTTGATATATCTTGACTGCGAAATTACGCTTTCCTATCAAGTTGACCACGTATTTTTTATCCTCAGCGGACATTAGTGCGCCCAATATTACCCCGACAAGCAGTTCTTCTGGGAAAAACCTTTCACCAGGACCATTTGTATCGAAGATGCGCCATTCTTCTTCGTAACACCAGTCGGCAGCTTTGGTTAATAGAAACGATTTTATATGATGTTCCTTAGAATCCCTGAGAAGATCGACCTTATGATATTCTGGCAAGTGCAGTTCCTGTAGGGTGCGCAGTGCGCACCCTACATGGCTGAGGGGCGACCCGCCGGGTCGCCCCTACTACGCGGGTTGGGGGATGGGGTTTGGGGAAGGGGGGAGGGACGGAGTCCCTCCCCCCTTCCCCAACTCTTCACACCAATTGCCGGTACAGCTCCAGGTAGGCCTGGGCGCTCTTGGTCCAGGAGAAGTCCTGGGCCATGGCGTTCTGCATGAGGCGCCGCCACAGTTTCTGATCTTTGTAAGCCTCCAGGGCGGTATGGATGGCCTTCAGGAAGGCCTCAGGGTCATAGTCTTCGAAGACGAAGCCGGTCCCCGGCTCGATGGGTCTGCCCAGCGGGGTGACGGTGTCCACCAGGCCGCCGGTGGCCCGGACCACGGGAATGGTGCCGTATTTCATGGAATAGATCTGGTTGAGGCCGCAGGGCTCGTAGCGCGACGGCATGAGAAACATGTCGGCCCCGGCCTCTATGAGGTGGGCCAGCCTGTTGTCGAAGGCCACCAGCACCCCTAATTTCCCGGGATACTTGGGGGCCTCCGCCGCCAGCCAGCGGTGGTAACGCTCTTCGCCGGTGCCCAGGATGACCACCATCAATTCCTGGGTCATGAGCTGGGGCAGCACCTGGGCCAACAGGTCGAAGCCCTTCTGGTCCGCCAGGCGGGAGATCATGGCCAGGATGGGGGCCCTGGCCAGCTTCTTGGAGAGTCCGAAGGCCTCCATCAGGGCCGCCTTGTTGGCGGCCTTGCCCTTGAGGTCGTCCCGGCTGTAATTGGCCGGCAGCAGCGGGTCGGTATCCGGGCTCCATTCCCGGTAATCCACCCCGTTCAGGATGCCATGCAGGGCCGCGGCGCGTTGGCGCAGCACCCCTTCCAGGCCACAGCCGAACTCCGGGGTCTGGATCTCCTCACTGTAGCGGTGGCTGACGGTGGTGATGGCGTCCGCAAAGACGATGCCGCCCTTGAGGAGGTTGATCTGGCCGTAGTATTCCAGGCCGTTGATCCCGAACAGGGACCAATCCAGGCCCAGCCGGGGAAACCTACCCTTGGCAAACAGACCCTGGTAGGCCAGGTTGTGAATGGTCAGCAGGGACCTGGTCCCGGATAGCACCTCCTCTTTCCCGCCCCAGAGATTATTCAGATAGACCGGAACCAGGCTGCTTTGCCAGTCGTGGCAGTGGATCAGGTCCGGCTTGAACTCCATGGCCCGGCAGGTGGGCAGCACCGCGGCGCAGAAGAAGGCGAAACGTTCCAGGTTGTCGAAATAATCGCCCCTGGCGGTGCCGTAAAGCTGGCTGCGCTCGTAGAACTCGTCCCGGGCCACGAACCAGAAGGGATAATCCGGGGAGCTGGGAGCCATCAGGTCGAAGCTCAGGTTGAGGGGCTCCGGCAGGGGCGCCTCCAGGTCCTCGGCCACCGTCACGGTGGGGATCTTGCCCTGTTTCACCGCGCCGTAATAGGGCAGCAGGACCTTGACCTCTACCCCCAACTTCTGGAGGGCATAAGGCAGAGTGCCCACCACATCCGCCAACCCCCCGGTCTTGGCGAAGGGTATCCCCTCGGGGGCCACGAACAGCACCCTCAGCTTCTCAGCCATAGCCACTCCTCCGATTTACTGTTTTCTGTTTACTGTTTTCGGTTTTCGGTTTTCGGTTTTCTGTAAAAAACATATCCCCCTGACAGCTTGAGACTGTCGTGTTATTGAGCCTTAACACGGAAAACAGAAAACCGAAAACAGTAAACAGTCAGTATTTGTAGATCAGATCGATATTCGAGGCGACGAAGCCTTTCTCCCCTTCGTTGAGGGTAAATTCAAAGATGAAGTCCCGGCTGGGTAGGTTATCCGGATGAATTCCCGGGGGCAGGTCCTTTTCCATGAAGAACACCGAGGCATAGGGCGATTCTTCCAATCGGGTGTCGGTCACCCAGACCTTGCCGAAGCTCTGCATAAACCGGAAAAACCCATAGGACCGGTCCTGGAAGTACTTGGTGCAGACCCCTCGCACCCGGCTGCCCACCTCACCCCAGGGGGGCGCCCCGGCATAGGGCGGCGAAGTGGGCAGCAGGCCCGGGACCAGGTATCCCGAGACAAACAGGTCCACCTCCCGGCGCAGCCGCCCGGAGACGTTGGCAAAGGCGATCAGTTCCACCCGGCAGCCTTTGTTTTGCACCATGGTCACCACACTGCAGAAATCGCCGTCACCGGTGAACAGGTAGAGCAGGTCCAGGCGCTCCGATTGCGAAACGATATCCAGGGCCATCTCCATATCCAGGTTGGCCTTGCCGTAGGTGCGCCCGGAGTCGTCTGTGTACCAGCGGATGGGCTTCTCCACCGCTTTAAAGCCCAGGTCCCGCAGGGTGAGGATGAAATTCAGGGTATTTTTATAATTGGGATCGGAGATGGCCCGCTCTTCGTCGATGGCCACGTAGGCGTTGAGGCGCATCACTTCGTCGCCATCCCGGCCGACGAAACGGCGGATGACTTCGTAGCGCATACCGTAGCCGCCGCTGCGCATGATATTCATGGAATCCACATAGACGCCGATTCTTCTGGTCATTTAATCAGGCTCCTTTTGCTACTTCACTAAAATTGGGAAATACCTATGCTGCACATCGGCAGGTACTCTGACAAGCACAGTCCCTTCTCGCCAGGCTAACTAAGTACTTGATTTCTTAAATATGGTAACGTTTCTTGTCGCCCCCCCCTCACCCCAGCCCTCTCCCCCCGCCGGGGGGAGAGGGAGCATTACCAGCGTTGGCTCTTTATCCCCTCTCCCCAAATGGGGGACGACACCGGGTGAGGGGGAATTAATCACTTGCTCCCGCTGCTAATAATAGGTTACCGGATTTATGAATCTCGGGTACTAAGATAACCGACGCGGTGCTGGCGCGTGACCCCGAGGTCAGCGGTCCCGGCCGGTGATTTTAACCCATCAAATTTTAGAGGAAAAACCACCGGGTCGCAAGTCGCCTTGACGAAAAGGGCGATTTCACCTGGCGCCAGTGCCGGGCCACCCGCGTCCGCTGCAGAAAGGTTTTTGGCAGGCGGGCGTCCTCGCCCGCGGCGCAGGGTGGGCGGGCGCCACCGCAGGCACAGGCGTGGGTCGGTTCTCTCAGATTTATGAACTTTCCGGAGCAGTCATTCATGGGACTGCGGCCCAACCGTAATTTATGAAAAGTTCCATGTAGTTATGGTGCGCAGGGCGCACCCTACAAGAACTTTCCGGAGCGGGATCTGCGGTTATGGTAAAATGAGGGCCGGAAGGAGGAAGGATGCGGGAGGTCTGGCGCATGTGGAATTATGCCACCATGTTGGTGCTGACGGTGCTCACCGCCAGCCTCTTCGCCGCCATCCTCATCCCCTTCAAGGGGATTCCCCTGATCCCGGGGGTCACCGAGCTGCGGCCGGCCAACGTCATTCCGGTGGTCTTCGGTCTGCTGTTCGGTCCCGCCGGGGCCTGGGGGGCAGCCTTCGGCAACCTCATCGGGGACTTCTTCGGCACCCTGGGCATCGGCAGTCTCTTCGGCTTCTGGGGGAATTTTCTGGCCGCCTACCTGCCTTACAAGATGTGGCAAGACCGGCCCCTGAGCCAGCTCTCCCAGCATCTGCCCCGGTTTTTCGGGGCGGTCCTGCTGGGAGCCTTGTCCTGCGCCCTGGTGGTGGGCTTCGGGCTGGAAACCTTCAAGCTTCTGCCTTTCTCCGTCATCGCGGTGGCGGTCCTGGTCAACAACGGCCTGGTCTCTCTGGTCCTGGGGCCCCTGCTCCTGAGGCTGTTGGCGCCCCGGGTGAGCCGCTGGGACCTGGCCTGGCGGGATCAGATGGACCCGGAGGATTGCCCCGTCGGGGCGGCGCCGCGGCTGGGGCTGATCCTGGCGTGGCTGGGCGCCGGCGGCGGCTTTCTCACCGGCCTGGCCCTGGGGCTGGGTCTGGTGAGCCTGCCCGGCAAACCTCCCCTGGAGCTGGCGCTGGTTCCATTTGTGGCGCTGCTCTCGGTTGGATGTTTGCTGCTGTGATTTTTTTGTATCCGCATTTTCCCTGACCATGGAGACGGTTCTGCAAGGAGTCGATCCCATCATCAAGATCACCGGCCTCCATTTCCGCTATAAAAAAGCGGTGGCCCAGGTGTTCGCCGGCCTCGACCTGAAGGTGCTGGCCGGGGAGCGCTTAGCGATCCTGGGGCCCAGCGGGGCGGGCAAATCCACCCTGGCCCTCTGTCTTCAGGGCCTCATCCCCCGGCTTATCAAGGGCGAGCTGCGTGGCCGGGTGGAGGTGGCCGGCGCCGACCCCCAGACCTCCCGGCCCCGGGAGCTGGCCGCCCGGGTGGGCTTGCTGTTCCAGGATTTCGAGGCCCAGCTCGTCTGCACCCGGGTGGACCAGGAGGTGGCCTTTGGCCCTGAAAACCTGGGCCTACCCCGGAAGGAACTGCAGCGCCGGGTGAGCCATTGCCTCGGGTTGCTGGGACTGGCGGGCCTGGAGGCCCTGGACCCGGCCACCCTCTCCGGCGGCCAGCGGCAGCTCCTGGCCCTGGCCGCGGTCCTGGCCCTGGAGCCCCGGCTCCTGGTTCTGGATGAGCCCACCTCCGACCTGGACCCCCTGTGGGTGGAAGAACTGCTCCAGACCCTGGAGCGGCTGGCCCGGGAGCAAAACCTGACCCTGATGCTGCTGGGCCAGGACCTGCGCCTGGCTCGCTGCGCCTCCCGCCTGCTCTTGCTGCAGCAGGGCGAGGTGCTGGCCGACGGTCCCCCGGAGCAGGTGCTCCGCCAGGTGGAAATCTTCCGCCGCCTGGGGCTGCAGGTACCGGAATTGCCGGGCCTCTTTTATGGTCTGGGGCAGGCTCCTTTACCTCTCACCCTGGAGGAGGCGGAAGCCCAGGCCCGGAGCCTGGGATGGGGCGGCGGCGGCGCCCCTATGGCGGCCGCTGCCGGTCCGCCGCTGGCCCCCAGCGGGGGGGCGGGCGACGGCGGCGCCTCTCCGGAGATCCTGGCCTTACGCCGGGTCAACTTTGCCTATCCCGGCGCGGCCCCGGTCCTTACCGACTTTTCTCTCTCCTTCCGGGAGGGCGAATTCACTGCGATCCTGGGACCCAACGGCAGCGGCAAGACCACCCTGCTGAAGCTGCTCCGGGGCCTGCTGCGGCCCCAGTCCGGAGAGGTCTGGCGAGCCGAGGGGGGAGGTACTGAGGCCGGCTTCGTCTTTCAGAATCCCGACTACCAGATTTTCGCGGAGGAGGTCTGGGAGGAGGTGGCCCTGGGACCTCGGCAGTTGGGCCTCGGCCCACGGGAGGTGCAAAGCCGGGTGGAAGAGGCCCTGGCCCGGGTTAACCTGCTGGAGCATGCCCGGGACGATCCCTTCTCCCTCAGCAAGGGTCAGCGCCAGTGCCTGGCGGTGGCGGGGGTACTGTCCCTGGCTCCCCGGCTGATCATCCTGGATGAGCCCACCACCGGCCTGGACTACCAGGAGCAGCGAGGCCTCCTGGACCTGGTGGGGAACCTGCACGCCCAGGGCCGCACCATCATCATGGTGACCCACTCCATGTGGGCCGCAGCCAGCTATGCCCGCCGGCTGGTGGTGCTTAAGGACGGGCAGGTGATCTTGGACGGCCCCACCCGGGAAGTCCTGGCCCAGGAAGAAATGCTGTTCAGGGCCCGGTTGCGGCCGCCGGCGGTGGTGCGACTCAGCCGCCGCCTGGGCTTCTTGGCCCTGAGCAACGAGGAGTTCCGGGGGCTGGTAGGGGCGACCCGGCAGAGCGCTCCTACTTGAAATAGAGAAACTTCGCATCAAACTAAGCCTGCGCAGGCTTGCAACTCCGGTCAGGCCTCCTTAATATTTAGACTGCAAGGGTGACCCAATCACAGGCTGGAAGCCTGTGCCACTGTCGCCCCGATACCTGACCCTGCAAAGGACGGATTATGGCCAATCACCGCGTGGATCCGCACCTGTTCGTGGTCTTCGGCGCCACCAGCGATCTGATGCGCCGCAAGCTGCTGCCGGCTCTCTATCATTTCAGCAAGGAGTATGGCTGGGAAAAACGACTCCTGCTGGTGGGGCTCTCCCGCCGCCGGGACCTGGATGATCAGGGCTTTCGGGCCCTGGCTCGGGAGGCCCTGGCCGAGGCCGGACTTCCCGAGACGGGCCATGCCGACGCCTGGTGCGATCAGTGCCTCTTTTTCCAGTCCCTGGGAGGGGAAACCCGCGAAGATTACCGGGCCCTGGCGCACCGGCTTAAGGCCCTGGAAAAGGCCCATCGGTTTCCGGGGAATCGCGTCTTTTATCTGGCCCTGCCCCCAGACGCCGTTGAACCGGCGATTACCGGCCTGGGCCAGGCCAAATTGAACCGCAGCCCCGGCTGGACCCGGCTGGTGGTGGAGAAGCCCTTCGGCCGGGACCCGGAGTCGGCCCTAAATCTCAATCAACTGCTGCACCGCTATTTCGACGAATCCCAGATCTATCGCATCGACCATTACCTGGGTAAGGAGACGGTGCAAAACCTCCTGATCTTCCGCTTCGCCAACGACATCTTCGAGCCCCTCTGGCACCGGAACCTGGTGCAAAGCGTCCAGATCACCGTGGCGGAAGCCGACGGGGTAGGCCATCGGGGCGCCTATTACGAGCAGACCGGGGCCTTGCGGGACATGGTGCAGAGCCACCTCACCCAACTCCTCACCCTCATCACCATGGAGGTCCCGGTGGCCTGCGATCCGGAGGCCATCCGCACCGAAAAGGCCAAGGTGCTCCGGGCCGTCACCCCGGTGCGCCCGGAAGACGTGGTTTACGGCCAGTATACCCGGGGAACGGTGGACAACCAGATGGTGCCCGGGTATCGGGAAATGCCGGGAGTTTCTCCCGATTCCGCCACCGCAACCTTTGTCGCCTTGACGCTCGCCATCGAGAACTGGCGCTGGAACGGGGTGCCCTTCTACCTGGTCACCGGCAAGGGGCTGCCCTCCCGCTTCACCCAGATCGCCGTCACCTTCCGCTGCCCGCCGATGTGGCTCTTCAAGCACCTCAAAACTACCTGCAGCCCCAATGTCCTGGTGTTCACCCTGCAGCCGGATGAAGGCTTTGACCTCCATTTTCAGGTCAAGGCGCCGGGGGAGCCCCTGGACCTGAGAACCCAGCGGCTGCGTTACCGCTACGGCGAAGCCTTCGGGCCCCTGCCGGAGGCCTATAAGACCTTGCTCACGGACGTCATGGCCGGAGACCAGACCCTCTTCGTCCGGGCCGATGAGGCCGAGGGGGCCTGGCGCATCTATGCCCCGCTCTTGGGGGAGCCCCACCTGCCGCCGCTCTTCTACCCCGCGGGCACCTTCGGGCCGCCGGCTGCGGCCCGCTTCATGGAATGGCCCGACCCGGCTTTGCTTTACCGTTAAATCTGTGATCCATTAGAATCAGCTTTCAGCGGTCAGCTAAAAGCTAAACCTGGTTGCTGGTGTGCGAGACGTATCCTCTTGGTTTTTGCCTTTGCTGACAGCTGATAGCTGACAGCTCCTGGGAGACCCAGCGGGTCGCCCCGGGAATTTTTCAAAAAACTTGGGGTTTACCGGAGAAACAGGCCCCCTTGCCGGTTCTTTTACAAAAAAATCTCCGCCGGGCGCCCCCTAGGGGCGGGTTTAATCCCGGACCCTCGCTCTCCTACGCCAGGGCGATCCGCCGGGGCGCGCCCTCAGGAGTCCAACTTCATGCCGGAAAGCCCTGACGAAAAAGGCGAAAAACTCATATCCGGGGGCCGGGCCCTCTTTCGCTGGTACCTGAGCAAATTCCCCCTGCGGGATGGCAAGGTTTTTTTGTATGAGCATCTCCATCAATACCTGATGCCGTCTGAGCGCCTGGTCACCGCCACCCTGGATCCAGGTTTTCGCATTTTCCGTATGAGGCTGGACCTTTGGGACGCCGAACAACGGAAGGTCTATTTCTTCGGCCATTACCACGAACGCTACGAAGCTGCCCTGGTGGCCCGAGTCCTGGACCCGGGAGAGGTCTTCTGGGATGTGGGGGCCAACATTGGCTATTTTTCCCTGGTGGCGGCCGCCGCGGTAGGGGAGCGCGGGGAGGTGGCGGCCTTCGAGCCGGGGACCGCGGCCCTGGCCCGTCTTCAGGAAAACGTCTCTCTGAACTCTTACAAAAAAGACAAAAAAGACAAAAAAGACCAAAACATCAGGATATTCAACCTGGCGGCGGCTGACGCCGACGGCGAGGCCGTGCTCTACCGCCGCGAGGGTATCGCCGACAGCAGCGCCAGCCTTTATATGGGCGCCGCCGGGGCCGCGGGGGGCGAGACTTGCGCCACCGTCGCCCTGGACCGCTTTCTAAAGAAGGAGGGTTTGCGGCCGCCGGACTTCATCAAGCTGGACGTGGAAGGGGCTGAACTGGCGGCCTTGCAGGGCGCCGCCGCCATCCTCGCCGACTTCCGGCCCCTGTTGCTGGTGGAAATGGAAGAGAAGAACCTGCAGGCCGCCGGCGCTTCCAAGGCGGCCATCCAGGCCTTCCTCAGGGATTACGGCTACCGGGCCGCCCACCTGAGAAAGGGTCGCTGGCGACTCCTGGACGACGTCCACAACACCCGGGGCCGCAATCTCTTCTGGTTCAACCCCGATATTCCCCAACACCGGGAAAAGGCGGGACGGGTGGGGATAACTCTTTGCTCTAATTTGTAGCGGAAGGGCAACTCCGAAGGCTCATGAGCGACTGTCCCGAATCATAATATCCCCGTAACTACCGAACCCTTTACCGCTTTTATTCTTGTGAACATACTCCAACAAAAAAGGGCGGCAGGATGAGTTCCTACCGCCCTAAGAATTTTTTTAGTTAGTTAGCTTATGGTCTCAGCGGGCCGTGGCCTTGGCCAGTTTTTCCCGTTGGGACATGCAGCCGCGGCACAAAGGGGTCTCCGGCATGATCTCCAGACGCCGGGGTTCGATGGGCTGGCCGCAGACCTCGCAGAGGCCGTAAGAGCCGTTTTCCAGGCGCTGCAGGGCCTCCTCGATGGCCTCCAGCTCCTGGCGCTTGGGTCCCAGGAGGGTGAGGCTGGTTTCGGCCATCAGGCTAACCGTGGCCTGGTCTTCCTCATCCCGGGCGGTGGCCAGCATCTCCTGGTAACCGTCGCCGATGCTGCTCTTGAGCTGCTCCTTGACCTCCAGCCAGAGGAGCTTCTTGCGTCCCAGCAGGCGATCCTTTACCTCCGCCAGTCTCTCGGGGGTCAGTCCTGCCATCCTTGGTCCCTCCACAGGATCGGTTGGCGGGGCCGCCACGGAGGGCCGGCCCCCTGGGGTTACTCCAGAAAATCTTCCAGCGCCGCTTTGCGGGTGGGGTGTTTCAGACGCTTCAAGGCCTTTTTCTCGATCTGGCGGATTCGCTCCCGGGAAACCTTGAAGGCCCGGCCGATCTCCTCCAGGGTGTGCTCCACCTCTTCCCCGATGCCGAAGCGCATCTTCATGATCTTCTCTTCCCGGGCGGTGAGGGTGGTGAGGATGGACCCGGTCTTCTCCCCCAACTGGGAATCCAGGATGGCCTCGTAGGGGGAGACCGCCTTGTCGTTGCGGATGAAGTCACCCAGCCGGTCCCCTTCGTCCCCCACCGGGGTCTCCAGGGAGATGAGCTCATCGGCCAGGTTAGTGACCAGGAGGATCTTATCCTCGGGCACCCCGGAGCGCTCGGAGATCTCCCGCAGGATGGGCTCCCGGCCCAATTCCTTCAGTAGATCGTAAAAGGCCCGGTAACAACGGTTGCGAATCTCCTGCAGGTGCACCGGAATCCGGATGGTCCGGGTCTTGTCGTAGATGGCCCGGGTGATGGTCTGCCGGATCCACCAGGAGGCAAAGGTGCTGAGGCGGTAGCCGGTAGTGTAGTCATAGCGGGTGACCGCCTTCATCAGCCCCAGGTTGCCTTCCTGGATCAGGTCGGAGAAGGTCAAACCCCGGTGCAGGTACTTTTTGGCGATGCTCACCACCAGACGCAGGTTGGCCTTGATCATCTGATCCCGGGCCTGGTTGACCTCGGTTTCGGTGACCTGGATGCGATTGGCCAGTTCCTCCACTTCATTGGCCTCGGGATGGTGCTTCTGAATCTGGATCAGTTTCTGATGGATAACCTTGAAGAGCTTCTCTTTGCTCTGCGCGGTCTTATCCAGAGTTTTGAACCATTCCTGGACCTTCTTTTGGAGATAGCAAATCTCTTCCAAAGCGGAGGCCGCCTGGGAAACCAGGTCGAAGATGGCCTCCTGTCCCTCTTTGATGATGCGCCCCAGATGGCGCTCCTCTTCCGGGGAGAGGATGGCATAGCGCAGCATCTCCCGGAAATAGGCGGCCACCAGCCCCTCATGTTCCGGGATCTCCTCCACCTCCACGTCTTCCAGTTCCTCCTCCAGACCTTCCTCTGCCCCGCCGCCATAAGTGGCCACGTCCAACTGGTCGGTCACTTCCAGCTCTTCGTCGGCCGGACCTTCGTAAGGGCCCCGGAAATCCAGGGAATCGTTATCTTCCCCGGGGACTATGAGGTGAAATTGATCATAGGCGACCAACGGTTCGTTGGCGCCACCCAGATCAAGGAATTTTTTCAGGTAGTCTTTTTCCATGTATTGGTATTCCCGTGGTTGCCCAGCTCATAGAGGTTAAATGAGGTATTTTATCTTTTCCTTTAGCTAAAGTCAAGGAAAATAATAAACATCCTCCTTCGCTCACCGGCCATAAAGGGCACAATTTTTAATTTGCGCACGCATCGTTGATATCGGCTAATCTACCAATTTATTTAAGATAATTATCTATAAAAGGTTGTCAAGGGCCTCCGCGATTTCCCTCCACTTTATTTTTTCCAGGTACCCGGCCTTGACCCGGCCCCGGCCCGGCGGTATGATACCGCCACCCCATAGTTGCGAGGCCCCCAATGCCCCATCACTTTATTGACCAACTGCAGGAAGGCATGGCGGTGCACCAATTCTTCCTGGTGCGCCAGGTGGAGAGCCGCACCGATAAGAGCGGCGCCCCTTACCTGTCCCTGGTGCTGGGTGACAGGAGCGGCACCATGGTGGCCCGGGTCTGGAGCAAGACCCTGGCCAAGTGTCCCGGTCCCTTCGCCCCGGGGAATTACGTGGGAGTCCAGGGCCAGGTGGATTCTTACAAGGGCGAGCTCCAGCTCACCGTGCAATACCTCAATACCGTTGCCGCGCTGGCGGCCCTGGGCAAGGACCTCAAGGACTTCGAGCCGGAAATCCTGCACCTGTCCACCCCATATGACCGCCAGCAGTTGTGGCGGGAGTTGCGCCAATTGGCCGAGGCCCATATCCAGCCGCCCCTGGGGCAGTTGGTGCTGCGCCTGTTGGACCGCTACCAGGAGCTGTTCCTGGTGTGCCCCGCGGCCCGCCTCTATCATCACCCTTATCTGGGGGGGCTGCTGGAGCACACCTGGTTCGTGGCCCGCCATGCCCTGGCCTCCCTGAGCATCTACCCCGACCTCAACCCCAGCCTGGCCCTGGCCGGCGCCATCCTCCACGATCTGGGAAAGGTCAAGGAAATCACCAACCCCACCGCCCCGGAGTTCACGGTCCCTGGCCAACTCCTGGGCCATATTGTCCTGGGCTGGGAGATGGTGCGGGAGGAAGCCCGGGCCATGAAATTCTCCGACGCCAACCTTCTCATACAGCTAGAACACATCATCCTGGCTCATCACGGCGTCCTGGAATTCGGCTCCCCCATCCCGCCCAAGACCCGGGAGGCCATGCTGGTTTATGCCCTTGATGACCTGGACGCCAAACTCAAGATGATGTCCCAACACCTGAAAAGCGACTGGGGGGAGGGCGATTTTACCGCCTACCACCGGGTCTTGCAGCGGGGACTGTATAAAGGCGGAAAAACTAGGGAGACCGGCGGCCAGGAAAAAAATGATTAAGGAATTGATATTTTTGTATCTTGTTCTTATCTTAAATCTAAATCGAGCAGGGCCGCGGCGGGTCGGTTTTGGGCTAGGCCCCGCGAAAGTCAACCAGGAGGGCATTTATGTTCAAAAAGGTTTTGGTTCCACTGGACGGCTCGGAAATTGCGGCGAAGGTTCTTCCCAAGGTAGTGGAGCTTGCCAAGTCCTGTCAGGCCAAAGTGACCCTCTTTCACGTCTGTTATAGTGGGGTGGGGGCCTATTCCGGCGAGGCCTCCCCGGGGGTGATCGAGGCCGCCGAGGCCCAGGAACAAAAATTCTGCTCCACCTTCCTGGCCCAGGCCGGGAAGGACCTCCAGGACCAGGGCCTGGAGGCGGACTGGGCTTGCGAGGACGGGGTGCCGGCCCGGGAAATCATCGCCTTCGCCCAGGATAAAGGTTACGACCTCATCGTCCTGGGCACCCACGGGGCCGGGGAAGTGGCCTGGTACATGGGCGGGGTCGCCGACAAGGTGGCCTCCCATGCCACGGTGCCGGTTCTCTTGTTCCGGACCCTGGAAATCAAACCCCCGCTCCTGAAAGAGATTTACTCTGCGGTGCCAGGGGTTGACTTCCCCAAATAATTACGGTTTCCAGTTAATAACAACATCTCCGGGACCACCGGGCTTTGCCCGCTGGTCCCGTTTAGCTTCAAGGCCGCGGTCCAGGCGACATGCTTGCTGGAAAAAAATCCGGTGGACGGCAACTATTGCCCGGTGATCCTGGAGTGTTGGCATCCGGCTCGGACCTAAGGTAATCATCTTCCTTCTAAGCCAGGGGGTGGAATATGCTCAGACCTGAAGTATACATTACCCGACTCATTCCCCACGAAGGCCTCGACCTGCTTAAAGAAACCTGTGAGGTTGAGATCAATCCCGAGGACAGGCCGCTTTCCCGCGAGGAATTACTCGCCAAGGTTAAAGACAAGCACGGGGTAATCGGCATGGTGGCGGACCGCATCGACGCCGAGTTCTTCGAAGCCGCCAAGGCCCTCGTGGGCTATGCCAACTGTGCCGTGGGCTTTGACAATATTGACGTTGCCGAGGCCACGAGACGAAAGATTCCCGTCTCTAATACCCCAGGGGTCCTCACGAACGCGACGGCTGAATTGGCTTGGGCTCTTCTCTTTGCTGTGGCCAGGCGCATCGTGGAGACGGATCAAATCATGCGTTCGGGAACCTGGCCCGGCCACGGCCCCCTCCAGTTCATTGGCGCAGATGTGACCGGGAAAACCCTGGGGATCATCGGCAGCGGACGCATCGGCACCGCCATGGGCCTCATGTCCAAAGGCTTTCAGATGCCAGTACTCTATACCAATGCCTCCGGTAAAGAAAACGAGACTTTGAAAGCGGAACTCGGGGCACAGCGGGTTTCTCTGGACCAGCTTCTGGGGGAGTCGGATTTCATCAGCATCCATACTCCGCTCACCCCCGCCACCCGGCACCTGTTCCAGGCCGAGACCTTTGCCAGGATGAAGCCTGCCGCTATTCTGATCAATACCGCCAGAGGACCCATCATCAAGGAGGATGACCTGGTGGCCGCCTTGGGCTCGCGGACCATCGCCGGCGCCGGCTTGGACGTATACGAGTTCGAGCCCAAAATGGCGGAGGGGCTGGCCGGCCTCGACAACGCCGTGGTGGTCCCTCATATCGGTTCAGCCACCAGCAGCAGTCGCGGCGGGATGTCCCTGCTGGCAGCCAGGAACCTCCTGGCCATGCTGCAGGGCCGGAAGCCGGAATCTTGCCTTAATTCTGAAATCTACGCCTAGCAGGTTGTTGAAAAACTCCCATAATTGAGAATTTGTCATTCTGAGCGAAGCGAATAATCTAGTCATATTAATAAGTTCTAGATCCTTCACTTCGTTCAGGATGACATAAAAACGAGTTTTTCAACAACCTGCTAGAATATATTGTTCAGCTGACCAGCAGGCAAATCAAATCCATCACGTTGGTTCGGGTGGGCCCGGTCTTGAACAACTGGCCCAACTGATCGAAGAAGTTATAAGAATCGTTATTCAGAAGGTACTCAACCGGATTAATCCCCTTCTGCAAGGCCTCTTTACAGGTGTCCCCATCGGCAAAGGCCCCGGCGGCATCGGTAGGCCCATCGGTGCCATCCGTGCCGGCACTGAGGAGGGCGATTCCCGGCCAGACCTCCAGGGCAATGGCTGCGGCCAGGGCCAGTTCCTGATTCCGGCCGCCTTTTCCCGGGCCCCGGATCGTCACGGTGGTTTCCCCTCCGGCCAGGATACAGGCAGGCGGGGAGATGGGATTGCCAGTCACGGTCATCTCTTTACCAATACCCACCAAGGCAAGCGCGATTTCCCGGGCCTCTCCCTGAATGAAGGAAGAGAGGATCAGAGGCTGGTATCCAAGCGCCCTGGCCTCGGCGGCTGCGGCGAAAAGGGCGGCGCGATTGCTCCCCACCACCAGGTTCTGAACTTTTGCAAACACGATGTCGCCGGCTTTGGGCGTGTCCTCGATCAGACCTTGCGCCCCTTTATTAAGCAGGTCGAGCACCGGCTCCGGTAGGCTTTGGGTCAATCCGTAACGCTCAACAATTTTTAGACAATCGGCAAACGTGCTCGGGTCGGGAACTGTGGGGCCGGAGGCGATCACATCCAGCGGATCGCCGATTACATCGGACAAAAACAGTGAAACCACCGTGGCCGGGTAGGCTATTTTGGCGAATTTGCCCCCTTTGCCGGCAGACAGGTGCTTTCTGATGGCATTGAGTTCATTGATGGTGGCCCCACATTCGAGTAAGAGCTGGGTAGTTTTCTGTTTCTCGCTTAACGACAGAGGAGGAAGGAGCGTCGGAGTAAGGGCGCTCCCACCGCCAGAGAAGGCGCACAAGACCAGATCTTCCTCTGTGCACTCCCTCAACCGGTCCAGAATGAAGCTCGCGGCCTCGAACCCGGCCTGGTCTGGCATGGGATGGCCGGCTTCCATGACCCTAATCTTTTTCAGGGGGAGACCGTGGCCGTATTTGACAATGATCCAACCGGAGGTGAGCCGGTCGCCCAGAATTTCCTCCAAGGCTTTAGCCATAGGCGCGGTACCCTTCCCAGCCCCGGTGACTATAATTCTCCTGAAGCCCTCCAGAGGATACGATCGTTCGCCCACCCGGAGCCGATTGCCTATCCGTTCAACATGGCGCCTGACCGCTTCCTCGGGGTCAACGGCCTTAAGCCCGGCCATAAAGATTGCTTCAAGTGCTTTCCTGGTATTTTGATCCATGCTCACCAACCTTGAGGCGCATCGTGCAGATGGAGTAAGGCGCCCGACGGGATTCCTTTCGGGCCCGGATGTCCGGAGATACAAGAGGCCGTATGCTCTCAGGGCTTTCCGGCCGCGGCGGCATCGGCAACGGGGAGGGGGAGCTTGGATCTGGTGATTACCACCAAAAGCGCCCCCAAGACCATGAACAAGGCGTTGACTAAAAGACCACCGGTATAACCGTAATGCAAGTCCTTGAGGTAGCCGGTGATGTAAGGACCGACAAATCCGCCGAGATTCCCGATGGAGTTTACCACCGCAATGCCTCCGGCGGCGGCCGTGCCGCTGAGACGCACCGAAGGCAGCGGCCAGAAGGTGGGCATGGCGCAAAAGACGCCCACCGCGACCAGTACGAAGCCCAAGGTGGCCATGGCCTGGTTGACCGCCGGAGTGAAATTCCCGGCAAAGCCCTTGTAGGCAGTAGCGGCTGCCAGGGCAAAGCCCAGGGCGCCGGCGAACATCGCCCCCAGGACGTGCCATTCACGTTCCCTGGTGCGGTCTGAGTGACGTCCCCAAAAGAACATGGTCAGAACGCCGCACAACGGCGGGATGGCCAGGATCCACTTCAGCGACCCCGAGGGAATGCCCACCCCCTCCCTGCCCAGCATGGTAGGCATCCAAAAGTTCAAGCCATAGAGGCCCACCATCATGCAGAAGTAAACCGCACTCAACGCCATGATGGATGGGTGAACTATGGCGCGCCCGAGTGACATGTGAGGCTTGAAATGGTCTTCGGCATCAAGCGTTTTCTGGAGCCATTGCTCTTGTTCCGGTTTGAGCCACCTGGCCTCCGCTGGCCGGCTGGTCAGGTAGAACGGCACGATGAGGCCGAGCAAGAGGGCAGGGATTGCTTCTACGATAAACATCCACTGCCATCCAGCCATGCCTCCCACCCCGTGGAGCTGCAGCAAATAACCCGAAACCGGCGCGCCGATGATACCGGAGATGGGGATGGCAGCCACAAACAGGGCGGTCATCCGGGCCCGGATGGTGGTGGGGAACCAGTAGGTCAGGTAGAGGATCATGCCGGGGAAAAACCCCGCTTCCGCAACTCCCAGCAGGATCCGAACCGTGATATAGCTCTTTGCGCCCACCACAAAGGCGGTAGCCCCCGCAACGATGCCCCAACTGATCATAATGCGGGCGATCCACTTACGGGCGCCAAAGCGGTCGAGGCAAAGGTTGCTGGGAAGCTCAAAGAAGAAGTAGCCCAGAAAGAAAGCACCCGAACCAAAGCCATAGAGGGTCTTACTGATGTTGAGATCCCGGTTCATGTCCATCGCGGCAAAGCCGACATTGGCGCGGTCGAGGAAGGCAATAAAATAGAGAAGCATCATGAAAGGGATCAATCTCCAAGTGATACGCCGCAGTGTGTCATCTTGGATGTTGCCGGAGTACTGCGCGGTTTCCATTTCTTCCTCCTTGGGAAATGAGCCTCACCAAGCTCGCAGGTGCCTGGCAAAAGTTAAGGTTCGGCACGCGTGCCAGGGCTCTCAAGACAAGTTCATCAGCTCTGGGCGCACGCGGTGAGAGAGGAACACCCGAC
The DNA here is from genome assembly GCA_963834795.1 of uncultured delta proteobacterium. Lineage (GTDB taxonomy): Bacteria > Desulfobacterota > Desulfobaccia > Desulfobaccales > 0-14-0-80-60-11 > JAPLJC01. Next base: position 336,952 of record CAWIDL010000014.1, read on the forward strand.
TCCTTACGGCCTTTCGAGGCCAGGACATTGAGTATGAAAGATTATTAATGAATGTTGCCTACACCCGGTCCAGGCAAATTGCAAGAAAAATTTCCCTTGGCATTTTCGGGGTCTTCTAATCTAGAAGTTCCGGATATCATCTAGGTATCAGAATCTGGGTACCCGGACCTGGGGAGAGACTGCGCTGACTTTACTGGCTCCTTGATTATTAGCTTAATTTGCCCATATGGAGAGAAAAGCTTCAAATTTTGGTGTCGTAATAGGTTTCTGGTCATAGCGGAAATGCAGATTTTCAAAGGGGCCGTCTCCTCAAAATAGGCATCTCCGGCAATTGGCCGGCCCATAAGACTCAAATTGGTCTTTGGCAATTGAGAGGAGTTTTAAGGCGTTGTCAAATCCCGAGAAGCTATACACGCCGGTCCAGGGGAAAACTTACTCACTGTTTGCCGAGGGCGACGATAGCGAACATTACTACGCCGAAATAAAGCGCCTGGCAGATGTTTTCCTCCAGCGCTGCCCTAACGAAAAAAGGCTTTTGGGCCTGATACAGAAGGTCGGAGAAAGGCCCTTTCTTTTGGGCTTGAAAACCACGGGGGCCGATGGGAAGACACTCCAATTTGTTAGAGAGACTCTCAGGCAGTCATTGTCCATCTATACGCAAAATGTTTCGAACCACTTGAAAACTTTGCCCATTGCGAAGAGGATGGACAGTACGCTGGCCACGCCGGAGGAGAAATACCACCTGTACATGCTTGAGATCGAATTAATGAACAGAATCCACAGAGAAGAGTTTAAACGCTCCGAATACAAGTTCGCCCTCATGGCCCATTGCCTTCGCGACTTCAGGCCGGAATGCCGCTCAGTAAAGGGTGATTTCGAGGCCGTGTGCAGGGGTTGCACTGAGGACTGCTTCATTCGCCTGGGGAGTGTCCTCCTCGAGAAATACGGCATCAAACCCTATATTTCTGTAGAAATGGACCAGGAGAGGCTCTTTGGAAGACTCAAGCAAGAGCACCCCAGCATCGGTGCGCTGGGAATCGCATGTATCCCGGAGCTTGCCATGGGCATGAGGCTGTGCATCCGCACCGGCATCCCACCTGTTGGAATTCCCTTGAATGCGAATCGATGTGCCAGGTGGATGTCGCAGGCTCACGAGACCTCTTTCAACCTCGAACAACTTGAAAAGCTGCTTAGGTGAGCACCAATGTGGACCAACAGAAAATAGCTGTAACATGGGGCAAGAAACCCGATATAAACCTGGATTATGCCGTAGAAAAAGGTAGGTAATAATCTAACTATATGATATAAGGAGGTAAAAAAAGCATATCCGGGGGTCTAAAAATGCTCGCCAGTGGTGAAAGCCGGAAAGGGGTGAGCCGGCCGGATTTTAACCGGTCCATCATGATAGATTTCATGGGCGCCACGATCACTTCGGACGTTGGTTTTCTGCTGATGCGAGAGATAGATGACCGTTTTAAAATCATCGCCCTCATGGGAAATTGCTTGGAGGACCTAAGGTCACCTGCTCATACAAAACATGTGTACCTTCATTTGTTCCGCCTAAAGAAACTTGGTTATTTTAAAAAAATTGACGTACCTGTTTTTATCCCTACCATTAAAGTAACTATAGCAATGGGCTTACGCAAAAAGGGCAAGCTATGAGAACTGCGGTTTCACAAAGGGGCGTATTATCAGCCAAACAAAGGAGATTCTTGGTTCTGGTAGCCGTAATGACGGCCTGGGTCTTGCTCACTCCCTTTAGCTTGGTGCAAGAAGCCCGCGGGCAAAGCCGGCCAGAAGTTCGATCATTCCAGAAGAAATTGACGGTGGGAACCGACGAAGCACCTCCTTTTTCTATGAAAGATATCGATGGAAGATGGACTGGGATTAGTATTGATCTCTGGCGTCAAATCGCCACGGAATTGAATTTAACCTATGAGTTTCGGGAACTAGACCAATATAACTTACTTAAAGGGCTCACGAATGGATCTCTAGACGTCGTGGTCTCAGAGTTAACAATAACTCCTGAACGCCTTGACAGGTTTGATTTTACCTATCCTTTTTATACCACCGGGTTGGGCATCGCCGTTCCTTTTAAAGAAAAAAATGTCTTGATTTCTATAATTAAGCAGTTATTTTCCAGTACTGTTTTAGGAATCTTAATCATAATTTTCTCTACGTTACTGATAGTAGGCATGGTGGTGTGGTTGTTTGAAAGAAAACTAAACCCTGAACATTTTGGGGGCAATACTATCCAAGGGATTGGATCAGGGTTTTGGTTTTCCGCAGTTACAATGACTACAATTGGATATGGAGATAAACTTCCAAAAACTATCGGGGGTCGGATAGTTTCTTTAATCTGGATGTTTAGTGGCATTATTCTTGTGACATTTTTTATTGCAACGATGACGTCCATGCTTACTGTGAACCAACTTGAGACTTCGGTGCGTGGCCTAGAGGATTTGAAAAAGGCTCTCGTGGGCACGATGCCGTATACAACCAGTGAATCTTTCCTTAAAAACAGTTTAATTTCATTTAAAACCTATAAATCAATTGACGAGGGGTTGGAAGCATTGATTAATGGAGAAATCAAGGCTTTCGTCTTTGATGCACCGGAACTACGTTACAGGATCAAACAACGATTCCAAGGAAAATTAGACGTACTTCCCCATACATATTCTCAAGAGAATTATGGCATCGCGCTGGTGAACAATAGCCCACTGCGGAAAAGCATGAATCGAGTCCTATTGCAAAAGATCCGTCAACAAGAGTGGCAGGAAACTCTTAATCATTACTTGGGGAGATAAGCGGTTTTCACAAACCAGACAATGACTATGCTATCTGCCCCGAGTGGAAACTTATCAAGCGGCCGGAAATTCTAGCTATCTGTCTCATAGCGATACATTAAGCCCATCATAGAAAGCGCCAGCCTGTAAGGGTCGGCCATGTCCATCCTCGGGCCGTCCCCTCCCGGGTCTGGTTCAGGCCAATACCTTCGCTAATGTGCTTTCCGGGCTAAAAGATCACATAATCTTCCAATTCGGCTTGCCGCCCCCTCTCCGTCAGGCGATGGGCGCAGCCCCCGCAGATGAACTTGGGTTCGGGGTTGAACCATTTGATTATCGGCTTGGTCTTGAACATGTACAGGATATTGCTGGGCATCCCCGAGCCCATCAGGTCGGAGGCCACTTCGATCACCCGCCAGCCCGCTATCTCCATGAGGATCGGAACATTGGTGTAAACCGATAACTGTTCCACCTTGGTGATAAATAAGGGCGCAGTGGCTTCTTTTCGGCAGATGCTGCATTGAAAAAAGACCTTTTCCCCCCAGAAAATGCTGGGAAAGCCGTCTTTGGGCAGGTGCCGGCCTTTGAACCAATTAATGGCCTCTTCCAGGGAAGGGGCGAAATGGAGCTTGGGAGGGTTCTCATTCAACAGGAAGAACCGTGTGAATTGCAGATCCTTGGGCTTGGTGGCAGCTTGAAACAATTCTTCGGCATACATCTCCTGACCCTGTTTTCTTACCCGGACCTGATACCTGGTCAGATCGGTGCACAATCGGTTCTCCACTACCTCAAACTGAGGCTCGGCGCCCCCCCCGCCTCCGAATATTTTTTTAAAAAATCCCATGATACTTCCTCTCGCCATGCGCCCCCAGTCCAGGACGGACATGGCACCGCCAAATCTAACTAGTTGTACCTGTTAATTATATCCCTTAATTTTAGACAAATGCAATTTCTATGCTGCTGAAAAACTTTCTATCCCTTCGCCTCCGTAATGCGGCGCCAGGTTCCCCGGCCAGGTTTTTTTCATGGCACCATTATTAATACTTTATTTGGTTTTGACAAACAAATTCCAGAGTGGGCAGGTCGGCTTTGCCTTGGCGCCGCATCTCTTTCCCCTTGCGTTACCCTTGCCGAGCCAGGTTCAGGGCGCCGCCCACCGCCACCAGGCGACGTTGCCGGGGCGAAAGGTCCAGCCGCAGCCAAATTTCCCGGCGGTCCAGCTTCAAGGGCAGCCTTTCGGCCCCCTCCAGCAACAGCCGGCGCACCTGCGGCAGTTCCAGGGTATCACCCGGATTAAGCAACTCATAGTCTTCGGGATTCTCAAAGGTCAAAGGCAGGATGCCGAAGTTGATGAGATTGGCGAGATGGATGCGGGCAAAGCTCTTCACCAACTTGACCCGCACCCCCAGGTACCTGGGGGCCAGGGCGGCGTGCTCCCGGGAAGAGCCCTGGCCATAGTTTTCCCCGCCGACGATGGCCCCTTCACCCCGGCCTTGGACCCGTCGGGAGAAATCCGGATCCAGGCGGGCAAAGGTAAACTGGCTAATGGCCGGCAGGTTGCTGCGCAGGGGCAGGATCTGGCTGCCCCCGGGCAGGATGTCGTCGGTGGTGACGTTATCGCCCACCTTCAGCCATACCTCCCCTCGCCAGGTCTCCGCCAAGGGTGACAGTTGCGGGAAAGGCACGATGTTGGGGCCGCGCACCACCTCCACCGGGGTGCCGGCAGGAGGTGGCGCCGACAGTGAACGTCCGTTCACCAGGTAATAGCGGGGAAAGGGAACCCCGGGTGCGTCCCCCAGGCTCCGGGGGTCCCGCAGTTCCCCGTAAATGGCCGCGGCCACCGCGGTCTCAGGGCTGGCCAGGTAGACCTGATCATCTTTGGTGCCGCTGCGCCCCGGGAAATTCCGGGGAAAGGTGCGCACCGACACGGCGTGGCTGGGCGGGGCCTGACCCATGCCGATACAGCCCCAACAGCCCGGCGGCATCAGCCGTGCCCCGGCCTCCAGCAGGGGCAGGAGCCCGCCGGCCAGAACCAGGTTTTCCAGGACCTGGCGGGAGCCGGGGTTGATCTCCAGGCTGACCCTGGGATGCACCCGGCGGCCCTTCAGGGCCTTGGCCACCACCATCAGGTCCCGGAAGGAAGAGTTGCCGCAAGAGCCAATGAGCACCTGCTCCACCGGGGTGCCCTCCAATTCTTTGACCGGCGCCACCTGATCCGGGGAACCGGGGCGGGCAATGAGGGGCGGCAACCGGTTAAGGTCCACTTCCTGGATTTCGGCATAATCCGGCCGGCCCCGGACCTTAAAGGGGTGAAAATCCGCGTCCCGCCCTTGCAGGGCCATGAACCGACGGGTCTGGGCATCGGCGGGAAAGATGGAAGTGGTGGCCCCCAGCTCCGCCCCCATGTTGGTGATGGCGGCGCGCTCCGGCACACTGAGGTACGGCAGGGCCGGACCGAAAAATTCCAGGATCTTTCCCCGGCCCCCTTTAACCGTTAGACGCCGCAGCAACTCCAGGATGACGTCCTTGGCCGACACCCAGGCCGGGAACCTTCCCGAGAGGCGCACTCCCAGGATCTCGGGCATTTCCAGGTAGTAGGGCTGCCCCGCCAGGGCCAGGGCCACGTCCATTCCGCCGGCTCCGAAAGCCAGCATCCCGGCGCCGCCGGCCGTGGGGGTGTGGCTGTCGGCGCCCAATAAGGTCTTCCCCGGCGCGCTGAACCGCTCCAGGTGCACCTGGTGGGAGATGCCGTTGCCCGGCGGCGAGAAATAGAGACCATAGCGGGCCGCCATGGTCCGCAAAAACCGGTGGTCGTCGGCGTTGCGAAAATCCGTCTGCAGGAGATTGTGATCCACGTAACTCACGGCCACCTCGGGCCGGGCCCGCTCCACCCCCATGGCCTCAAACTCCAGGTAGGCCAGGGTGCCGGTGATGTCCTGGGTCAAGGTTTGGTCGATCTTCAAGGCCACCTCGGTGCCGGGGACCAGGTCCCCGCTCACCAGATGCGCCGCCATGATTTGCTCTACCACGCTCTTGCCCATATTTTATTCTCGGTTTTCCGGCAGCGGCCGTTAGCGGCCACTCCTTGAGTAAGATAGGGCGACCCAATCACAGGCTGGAAGCCTGTGCCACTGTCGCCCCTACACTGTTTTCTCCTCCAATACCTCTTTCAACCGCAAGACCTCCTGCCGCAGGCCCAGGCTGATGGCGTCGTAGTCGGACGCCTCCGGGGCCACCTTAAGCCCCCGTTCCTTCAGCTCCTCCCAGGAATGCTCCCGGCCGAAGATCACCCGGATGGGACGGGGACGGGGGAGGGTCACCCCGGGAGGCCAGGCTTCGTAGGAGCCTTGAATATAAACCGGGAGCAACGGCACCTCCAGCTCCCTGGCCAGGATGGCCACGCCCTTCTTAAACTGGCCCAAACCTCCGCTGGGGCTGCGGAAGCCCTCGGGAAACAGGGACAGGACCCGGCCATGCCTGAGGATCTGGGCCGACACCTGCATGGCCTCCACCACACGGCGGCCCGAGTCCACCGGGATCACCCGGATCAGCTTGAGGAGATCCCGGATCACCGGCAGGTCGAAATAGCCGGCGTAACCCAAGGAGAACAGGTGGTGGCGCAGCGGGCCGGGGACCGCATACGCCAGGATGAAACCGTCCAGAAAGCTGGCGTGGTTGGGGCAGAGGATGTATCCCCGGTCCTTTAGCCGCTCCCGGCCGTACACCCGGAGCTGGAACAGCAATTTAAACAACGGGCCCACCACCGACGCCAGCCCCTGGGTGGCCAGCCGGGCCGTCCACCCTCCTTCCAGACCGATCTGCCGGAGCAGGGCCGGGGGCGGATCGGTCCTCAGAATGGTGTCCCAAGCCGCCGTCTCCTCCTTGGGCTCCCCGGCCGCCTCAGGATTCTTCTCCTGGATAAAGCCGATAAGCTCTCTGACCGTGAAGATGCCGAGGAAGTCCTCGTACCGGATCTTGAGGTTGCACCGACTTTCCAGGGCCGCCAGTAGTTCCACCAGGCCCAGGGAGTCCAGGCCCAGGTCCAGCTCCAAATGGTCGTCCAGGGAGATCCGGGCGTCCCCTGTCTGGCGGATCAGCACTTCCAGCACCATCTCGCCCAACGGGGACAACTCTGACAAGAGATCCTCCCTGGCCGGCCTTCTCTTTGGGTAGCCCTTTCCGGCCCGCTCCTGATAAAGACGCTGGGCTTCGTGAATCTTGACCTTTCCCATGCGAGTCTTGGGCAGCTCTTCGTTAATCAGGACGAAATCCCGCACCCGTTTGTAAGGCTCCAGGCCTTGGGAGCGGAGCTCCAGGTCCCACTTCACCCTGTCGAGAATATCCACTTCCCCGGCTTTTCGGAAAAAGTCCAGGTCCGGCGCCACCAACGCGACCAGCTTCTCGCCGCCGGCGTCGGTAGTCACAAAGATCTCTTTGATGGAAGGAGCCTGGAGGTAGTGCTGTCCCACTTCCTCGGAGGAGACCTTCTTGCCCGAAGCGAGGACGATGATTTCCTTGATCCGGCCCTTGAGGTACAGGTAGCCATCCCGATCAAGATAACCCAAATCACCGCTGCGGAACCAGCCATCTTGGAGGGCCTCCCGAGTGGCCGCCTCATTTTGGAAATAACCGGCCATGACGTTGTCGCCCCGAATGAGGACCTCTCCGACACCTTGGGCGTCAGGTTGCAAAATCCTGATCTCCACCCCCTCCAGTGCCCGACCCGCCGATCCCAGGCGGGGAGCCTCCGGGGGATTCATGGTGACCACCGGCGAGGTTTCCGTGAGGCCGTAACCTTCCAGCACCTCAAACCCCAGCCGGGCCAGATCCTCCGCCAGAGATTCAGGGAGTTTGGCCCCGCCACTGACAAAAAACCGAAACTGCTCCCCCAGGGCGCGGCGGAATTCCCTTAACAGCGGCCGCGCCGGATTTACCCCTAGAAATCGAAAGACCCTCCGGGAAGCCTGGAGATAGCTGAACAGCAGTGGACGCACCGGCCAGGGAATTAGCTGCAACTGCCGCCGCATCCCTTGATAGAAGTGCTGGAGCACCTGGGGGGTGACCATCAGGATAGTGACCCGCTGCTCTTTGATACACTTCAGGATGGCCTCGGCCTTCAGGGTATCGAGATGGGTGATCTGCGCCCGGGAAAAGAGGGGCGCCAACAGGGTGCCGGTAAAGGGAAAGGCATGATGCAGGGGGAGGATGGAGAGCAAATTGTCATCCTCCCGGATGGCCTTGAGTTTGGCGATGCCCTGGCAATTGGCGGCGAAATTCCGGTGGGTGAGCATCACCCCTTTGGGCATCCCGGTGGTGCCCGACGTATAGATGATGGAGGCCAGGTCCTGGAGGCGCGGCACCGGCAGCCCTGCCTCACTTCCGGATGATTGCAGTACTTCCTGGAAATTGGTCAGCTTTTCGCCGGAATCCTCGCTTCTCCCCACCACCACCAGCCTTTCCAGGAACGGCAGCTGTTGCAATTCTGACAGGGGGGCCTTGGGAAAGGTAAAGATGATCCTGGCCCGGGTCTGCTTCAGGGTGTAGTGGATATGGTCCCAGCGGGAGACCGGATCCAGAGGCACCGCCACCGCCCCAGCCAACAGGATGCCGAAATAACTCATGGCCCATTGGGGGCGATTCTCCAGGAGGATGGCCACCCGCTCCCCCTTTACCACCCCTCGGGCCTGGAGCCACCAGGCCACTGCCAGGCTTGACCGGTAAAGTTGGCCGTAGGTGTACCGCTGCACCAAATCCCCTTGCCGGTAAATAATGGCCACCCGGTCCGCGGCTTCCCGGGCCACCCCGGCTAACTGGCAGGTCAAGGTTTCCATGGTATCGGTCCTATTTTCCTGGTGGCACAGGCTTTCCAACCGGGGCCTGCCTTTTTTCAGTTGCCGTCTTAATTTGCTATAATAACCTTGCTGCGGATACCGCCTGGTCCGCCCCATCCTCAACTTCCACTTAGGCGCAATGGTGCGCAGTGCGCACCCTACATTAACTCAGGCGCCAGCGGTCCATAATCTCCCTGGGCCGGTTGGTGCAAACCGCTTCCAGGTTCATGGCCAGGTAGTACCCAAGGATTTCCGGATCGTCGATATTCCAGGCGATGACCTTGATCTCTTGCCGCCGGGCAGCCTCCGCCAGTTCCTGGTCAAGGTACCGATAATTCAGGACCAGGGCGTCGGTCCCGGCGGCGCGGGCCAGACCGGCTGGGTCCGCGGGGCAGCCCACCATGAGGGCCCCGGTTTGCAGGCGGGGTTCCGCCTCCTTCATGGCCTTGAGAGCCGGGTGCCAGAAGGAGACGACCCTGGCCACCTCGAAGGCTCGCTCCCTCCGGAAGAACTCCAAAAGGGCCGCGGCCGCCTCCCTCTGCTTCAATTCCACCAGCAGGCCGGCCCAGCCCCTGACCAGTTCCAGGACTTCTTCCAGGGCGGGAATGGCCTCGCCCTTGCCGGCATCCAATCGCTGAAGTTCCGCCAAGGTGAAATCCTTAACCAGGCCGTGGCCATTGGTGGTGCGGTCCAGTGTCTCATCGTGGATCACCGCCAGGCGGCCCTCCCGGGTGAGCTGCACGTCCAGCTCCACCGCCGCCACCCCCAACTCCAGGGCGCGGCGGAAGGAGAGGAGGGTATTTTCCGGCTCCTCCAGCGGCGCCCCCCGATGCCCTGTGATTCCAATCATAAGAAGACGGCCACTCTTATAAAAAAAAACCAACCCGCTCCCTCCCAAACAGGGAGGCTCATCATTACCCACAAGCTTTAGGGGATGCAGGTCTTCCCGCGTGGGGCGGGCGTCCCGCCCGCCCCACGCGGGACGCCAGCTCCTCTCCCAGTTGCAAGTAATGATGAGAACCAGGGGGAGGGGGTGAAAGCCCTTCCCATTTCTTTGGTGTAATTTTTACTGTTGACACAGGCGGCTCAGCCTAACTTTCTTATGGGCCTACCCCTTGTGCGGACAGGCCGATTCATATATTAGATGAAAGACCGGCGGCTGGCAAGCCGAAGAGGGGGAGACGTGAACTGGCTGGGGTATTCCTTGATAGCCGTGGGCCTCTGGGGGTTCTGGGGGTTTTTCAGCAAGGTGGCCACCCTTAACCTGCCCCCCGCAGCCGCTTATCTCCTCGCCATCACCGGGCACCTGGCGGTCATCGGCTACCTGGCGGCCACAGGCTCCCTGGCCATCCCCTGGCATGCCGCCGGGGTGGCCGCAGCCCTGGGCGCCGGGCTCTGCATGGCCTTCGGCCTGCTCTTCTTTTTCAAGGCCATGGCAGGGGGGGCGGCTGCGGTGGTGGTGCCCGTCACCGCCTTGTATCCCCTGGTCACGGTGATCTTGAGCTGGACTTTGCTCCGTGAGAGCTTAACTCTGCGCCACCTGGCCGGCGTAGCCCTGGCCCTGGCCGCCGTCTGGCTGCTGTCCAAATAGGAGACCCACATGGCCGCAGAGCCGCCAGGAGAGCGCCGGGAGGTGCGGTTTCTCGCCCTGGACGTGGGGGCCAAGCGCATCGGCCTGGCGGTCAGCGACCCCCTGGGTATCACCGCCCAGGGGCTGGGGGTTTTGACCCGCAAGGACCGCTCCGAGGTCCTGGCCCAACTCCTGGAGGTGGCCCGGAAGTGGCAGGTGCAGCGAGTGGTGGTGGGGCTGCCCCGGCACCTGGACGGCCGCCTGGGGGACGCTGCCCCGGAGATCCTGGAATTGGCCAGCGACTTGGGGGAGGCCCTGGGAGTCCGGGTGGTCCCCTGGGAGGAACGCCTCAGCACGGTGGAGGCGGAGCGGGTCCTGCTGCAGGCGGACCTAAGCCGCCGCCGCCGCCGCCAGGTATTGGACCAACAGGCCGCGGTGCTTATCTTGCAGAATTACCTGGACTACTGCCAACAGCACGGTGATTAGTTCCAGGGAGAACCTGATATCCACCTGCCCTGCCCCCCCTTGACTCCTGACCCCGGTTCCCCTTAACCTTTAAAATTCCCCCATCTCCGCCAGAACCCGCCGCCCTGAAAAATGGGCCGGGACCATGCCCTCAGACCCGCCAGTGGGGAAGTGCCGGGCAATTCTGCCGCCGGAATTCCGGCGAATGGGTTGGCTACCCATCCGCAGGGTCCCACGGTCTTCATCTTCTCATTCTCCTTTAGCCCCCAGGATCGTAACCACTTGCCGCCTGGGGAATTTTTTTGATTTCGCACCGTTTTTTTCCTTGACAATTCCCTACGGAAGGCCGTATTTTGTCTACAAGTGGAATAAAGTGGGAGTTAGTGGGGAGTAATGGCGCGATGTTCAGGGGACTGCATTTCCATTTCATGGATAGCAAAGGGAGGGTCAGCATCCCTTCCCGTTACCGGGAAATCCTGCAGGAACGCAAGGAACGCCAGCTCGTCCTCACCAATTACCAGCAGAGGCTCCAGAAGGATGCCCCGGATCATATCCGTTATCTTCTGGCCTTCCCCCTGGAGGAGTGGCAGAAGATCGAAGGCAAATTGGCGGAGCAACCCCTGTTCCGTGGGGATCTTCGCAACTTCCAGCGCTTTCTCATCTCCGGGGTGGAGGACTGCCCCCTGGACCGTCAGGGCCGCATCCTGATCCCTCCCAATCTGCGTGACTATGCCAGGCTTTCCCGGGAAGTTTGCCTGGTGGGAGCGGTGCGCTGTTTTGAAATCTGGGACCGGGCCTCCTATGAGGCCCATATGAAGCAGGTGGAAGAATCCATTGACGAAGGGATGCTGGACGAATTGTCGATCTAAACACAGACCTTATGCCGGTGCACCAACCGGTCATGGTGAAGGAGGCGCTGGTGGGCCTGAACTGCCGGCCTGGCCGTCTTTATGTGGATGGTACTGTGGGTGAGGGGGGTCACGCCGCCGCCATCCTGGATTGCAGTTGGCCGGACGGACAGCTTTGGGGCCTGGATCGGGACCCTGCTGTCCTAAAGGCGGCGGCTACGCGGCTGGCCCACCACACCTCCAGATTTCAACTGTTTCACCAATCCTATTGCCAGTTAGGGGATTTGCTGGCAGCCGCCCACCTGGAAGGAGTGGCCGGGATCCTCCTGGACCTGGGCCTCTCTTCCCGGCAATTGCAGACTTCGCAGCGGGGCTTCTCCTTTTGGGGAGATGAGCCCCTGGACATGCGCTTCAACCCGGAAAACGGGGAGTCCATTACCGCCGCCCAACTGCTCAATTCCGCCCCCGAGGCCGAGTTGGCAAAGATCTTTTATGAATACGGGCAAGAACCCCGGGCCAGGCGCCTGGCACGGGTAATCGTGCAGGCCCGGCGGCGGCAACCGTTTCGCACCACGCAGCAACTGGTGGACGTCAGTAAACAGGCCATGGGGCCCGGGTGGCGCAGGGGGAGACTGCATCCAGCCACCCGGGTCTTCCAGGCCTTAAGGATCGCGGTGAACGGGGAAATGGAGGAAATCGCCACATTTCTAGAGGAGGCCCCGGGCTGGCTGGAAGGCGGCGGCCGTCTGGTGGTAATTGCCTACCATTCCCTGGAAGACCGGCTGGTGAAGGAAAAGATGGCGGCCTGGGACCGGGCCGGGGTGATGGCGCGCCTGACCCGCAAACCGCTGACCCCCACGCCGGAGGAAGTGGCCGGCAATCCCCGGGCCCGCAGCGCCAAGATGCGCATCGCCGAAAAAATTAACCCAACGAACCGGGAGAAAGCCCATGTCTCTGGAAATCGCCAAAAGCCTGAACCCAGAGGAAAAGCCCGCGAGTTTCCGCGGCAGCCGCATGGAAACTGACCAGGATGGTTACTGCCAGTCCATCCTGCCTTGGGATGAGATTGCCCAAAAATGGCCCAAGGAACGGTTTCCCAGCCTGTTGTCCATGGACCACCCGCTTGATCAGAGGAGGTGAAAGGAGATGCCCGCTAATCTATCTCTCCGCCTGAGCGCCGCCGGACAGGTATTTATCTCCAAGAATCGCAAAGTCAGCTACCCCTGGCGTTGGGGGGGCGCCGTAGTGGCCGGGCTGGTCCTGGGCACGATGGGGGTATTGTTCACCTGTATATTTCTGGCCTGGGCCGATTTGCAGGATATTACCCAAAGTTACCAGATTTCCCGGGCTCAGGAGAGCCAGAAGCAGCTCCTCGACTTGAACGGCAAGCTGCGCATCGAGCTCTCCAACCTGATGGCTATCTCCCGTCTGGAGAAGCTGGCGGCCCAACTGGGCATGGAGGCGCCCAAGCCCTCCCAGGTCGTGAATTTGCCGTGAATCCCACCATCGGCAAGTGGGTGCGGTTCCGCATCGCCCTGTTGGCTCTTGGCCTGGCCCTGCTGGGACTGGTGATTATTGGCCGCTTCTTTTATCTCCAGGTGGTTCGGGGCCCGCAGCTCCGAGAGGAAGCCACCCGGGAATACCAGAAATTTTCCCCCGTGCTGCCGGTTCGGGGCATGATCCTGGACCGCCGGGGCCTGGAGCTGGCCATCAGCACCCGGATTTCCTCGGTGGTGGCTCATCCCACCCAGGTCACGCAGGCCGAGCGCTTGAGCCGGGAACTGGCACCCATCCTGGGTTATAAGCCTAAGGAACTCAAAGAAATCCTCACCCGGGCCTGTTCTTTTACCTGGGTAAAACGCCAACTCACCCCGGAGCGGGAAGCGGCCTTCCTGGCCTGGCAGGCAGAAGCGGAGCGCAAGGCCGCGGCCGCCAAGATCACCGGACGCCGGGACACCGACGCCATCTACCTGTTGCCCGAGGCCAAACGCTACTATCCGCAGCTCTCTCTGGCCGGGGAGGTATTGGGGTTCTGCGATATCGACGGCCAGGGATTGGAAGGGGTGGAGCACCAGTTTGACCGGCTCCTCTTTGGCAAACCCAAACAATGCTGGAAGATGGTGGATGGCCGGGGGCATATCGTTTCCTCAGGGGAAAAGGCCTGGGACCCGGAGGTCATGGGCGACAACGTGGTCCTCACCCTGGACCGCACCTTGCAGTACATCGCGGAAAAAGAATTGGCCCTGGGGGTGGAGCATTCTCATGCCGCCGGCGGCCTGGCCCTGGTGCTCCAGCCGCAGACCGGAGAGATCCTGGCCATGGCCCAGTTGCCGGTCATGGACCCCAACCGTTACGTCCAATCTCTCGAAGCGGCCCGGCGCAACCGGTTAATCACCGATTGCCTGGAGCCCGGCTCCGCCTTTAAGATCTTCATCGCTGCCGCGGCCCTGGATGCCAATGTGGTGAAGCCCAGCGACCGTTTCCAGTGTGAAAACGGCACCTGGGTCCTGGGCCCCAAGGAAGAGATCCACGACGTGCATCCTTATGGATGCCTGACGGTGCAACAGATCATCCAAAAATCCAGCAATATCGGGGCCGCCAAGATAGCCGGCAAACTGGGCGGCCCCCGCCTGGAGCAATATCTCCGGGGTTTCGGCTTTGGGAGCAAAACCGGGATCTCGTTTCCCGGGGAAAGCAGCGGGCTGCTGAAAAGTCTCCAGGCGCTCAAGTCCGGCATCGATCGAGCCACTATGGCCTTTGGCCAGGGGGTGTCCGTCACTCCCTTGCAACTGACCATGGCCCTGGCCTCCATGGGCAATGGCGGGGTCCTCATGGAACCTATCCTGGTGAAAGAGGTTGACGATCCCTATGGACGGAAGGTGCAGGAGTTTCCCCCCCGGCCGCTGAGAAGGGTGTTGTCCCCGCGGGCCGCCCAGCAGATAATGGAGATCATGGCGACGGTCACCCAGCCGGGCGGCACCGCCAAGGACGCGGCCCCGCCGGGTTTCACCGTGGCCGGCAAGACGGGCACCGCCCAAAAATTGGTGGGCCGGGTTTATTCCCACAACAAGTTTAATGCCCTGTTCATCGGCCTGGTACCCGCGGAAAAGCCGGTTTTGGCGATCAGCGTCATCATCGACGAACCCAGGGGGGCCATCTTCGGGGGGGTGGTAGCCGCCCCCGTCTTCCGGGAAATCGCCGCCCAATCCCTGCGGGTCCTGGGTTATTATCCCCAGAAGGAACTGGACCGGGACAAGAACCTGCCGGTCCAGGCTAAAGACGCGGCCGCCCCGGATCAGGGGCGTCAGACGGCCAAGGCGGCCCCCGTCCAGCCGCCGGCTCCCACTTTGGCCCAATTGCTGCCGGACCGGCTGGAGATGCCCAAGGAACCATTGACGGTAATGCCGGACCTGAAGGGCTATACCATTCGCCAGGTATTAAACCTGCTGACCCGCTCCGGATTGAAATACCATCTGGAGGGCAGCGGCATGGCCGTGAGCCAGGAGCCCTCCCCGGGGACCACCATCTCCCCCGGCGCCACCTGCCTGGTGAAATTCCAGTCCAGTACCTGACGCGTCCCAAGAGGTTGGTCCTTGCCAAGACCCGGATGGTTTTATAAGATTAACAAGGCGGTGGGACTTGAAAGTAGGCCTCGAGCTGCCAATCCTTAAATGACGCATCCGGCGGGGGCAGGCTGCGGGCCTGCCCTTTGGCGTATCTGACCATCATTCCTGCGGCATCATATTTGCTTACTTGCTTCACCGTCTGATTGCGATCAAGGCCGCCATCGGCAATGGTTCTGAGCCCCCGGGGAATCAGACCTGTTTGCGAGGGAACCGTGCACCCCGAGCCTACGTCCTCCATTCCTTTAAAGCGGCTGCTGGCCGGCCTGGATGACTGCCGCCTGCAGGGCGACGAAAATCTCGCGGTAACCGGGGTGGCCTATCACTCCGGAGAAGTGGTCCCCGGTGGGGTTTTCGTGGCCCTTAAGGGGGCCCGTACCGATGGGCACCGCTTTGTGGCCGAGGCCATCGCCAACGGGGCCGCGGCCATCGTCAGCGAACAGGGACTGGAGGTTCCGGCCGGCCTCACCGTCGTCCGGGTGGACCAGGCCCGCCTGGCCCTGGCCCATCTCAGCGCCGCATTTTACGACCACCCCAGCCGGGAGTTGGCCCTGGTGGGCATCACCGGCACCAACGGCAAGACCAGCACCACTTACCTGCTGGAGGCCATCCTGAGCAGCGCCGGCCGCCAGGTCGGGGTAATAGGCACCGTCAATTACCGCGCCTTACAAAAAATCTGGCCGGCGCCGGTGACCACCCCGGAATCCCTGGACTTGCAGAGGCTCTTACGGGCCATGCGCTCCCAGGGGGTGAGCCACGTCTTCATGGAAGTCTCCTCTCATGCCCTGGACCTGCGGCGGGTGGACCGGACCGCCTTCGACGTGGGGGTCTTCACCAACCTCAGCCAGGACCACCTGGATTATCACCGGGACCTGGAGGATTACTTTGCCGCCAAGGCCCGTCTCTTTCTGGAGCTGCTGGCCAACGGCAGCGGCGCCCCCGGTCTGGCGGTCCTCAACCTGGACGACCCCCGGGGTCAGGAACTGCGCGCCCAGGTGCGGGTTCCCTGCCTCACTTACGGCTGCCACCCCCACAGCCAGGTGCGGCCTTTGAGCCACCGATTCCACCCCCAGGGGATCAGGGCCCGCCTCACCAGTCCGGCGGGGGAGGTTATGATCGACTCCCGCCTGGTGGGGCCCTTTAACCTGGCCAATATCCTGGCGGCCACGGCCACTGCCCTGGGGCTGGGCCTATCCCCCCAAGAAGTGGCCCGGGGCATCACCGCCCTGAGCGGGGTGCCGGGCCGGCTGGAGCGTTTCGGCCCAGCGTGCGGCCCCGGCGTCTTCGTGGACTACGCCCATACCCCGGCCGCCCTGGCCCAGGCCCTGGGGGCCTTGCAGCAACTGGACTTCGCCCGGATCATCACCGTCTTCGGCTGCGGCGGCGACCGGGACCGGAAAAAGCGGCCCCTCATGGGAGCCGCGGCCGCCTTTGCCCACCTGCTGGTGGTCACCAGCGACAACCCCCGCGGCGAAGAGCCGCTGGCCATCATCCGGGAGATCGAACCGGGTTTGGCAGCCGCGGGTTTGACCCAGATAGGCGGGGCGGCCGCCAGGAAAGGCGAGCGCGGCTATCTGGTGGTCCCGGACCGCCGAGAGGCCATACGCCTGGCGATCAGCCTGGCCCGGCCCGGCGACGCGGTGCTGGTGGCGGGCAAGGGGCATGAAAACTACCAGATCTGGGGCTCGGAGCGCCGCCATTTCGACGACCGGGAGGAAGTTACTCTGGGCTTAAAGGAGTATCACGGCTGATGGCCGCCTCCTTCACCATCGCGGAAATCCTGGCCGCCACCCGGGGCAACCTGATACGGCGGGGTTGGTGGGACACCTTTTGCGGGGTGTCCACCGACTCCCGCACCACCCAGACGGGCCAGATATTCATTCCCCTGGCCGGGGAGCGCCACGACGGCCACGACTTCATCGCCCAGGCCCTGCACCGGGGCGCCCGGGGCGTCTTGGTGGAGAGGAGGGGTGTAAGGGCGGCGGCCGCTGTCCGGGCGGGTTTAAAACCCGCCGCGGCCACCGAAATAACCGTAATCGCCGTGGATGACGCCCTAACCGCCCTGGGGGACTTGGCCCACGCCTGGCGCGGCAGGTTTGCCCTGCCGGTGGTGGCCATCACCGGCAGTTGCGGCAAGACCACCACCAAGGAGATGACCGCCCAGGTCCTGTCCCGGACTTATCAGGTACACAAGAATCCCCTGAACCTGAATAACCTCATCGGCCTGCCCCTCACCCTTTTGGAGATGGATGCGGGCCATGAGGCCGCGGTGGTGGAGATGGGCATGAACCGCTTCGGAGAGATCCGCCGTCTCACCCAAATCGCCGCGCCCACCGTGGGAGTGCTCACCAACGTTTACGGGGCCCACACCGAGGGGGTGGGGGACGTGGCCGGAGTGGCCCGCGCCAAGGGCGAGATCATCAGCGCTCTGGAGCGGGAAGCCCGCCTGCTTTATAATGCCGATGATCCCTGGATTGCCGAGTTGGCCCGAAGTTTCCGGGGGCCCTCCCTGAGCTACGGACTGGGTCCGGGGGCCGCCCTGCAGGCCGAAGGACGCCGCACCCTGGGACCCCGCGGCCAAAGCGCCATGCTGCATTATCAAGGGCAAAGCTGGCCCCTGCACCTGCCCGCGGCCGGAGAGCATATGCTGTACAACGCCCTGGCCGCCACCGCGGTGGGCCTGGTCTTGGGGCTGCCGCCGGCAGAAACCGCCGCGGCCCTGGCGGAATTCCGGCCCATCGCCCGGCGCTCCCAGGTAGTCACCCTCCCCATCGGGGTCCACCTGCTGAACGATTGCTACAACGCCAACCCCGGCTCCATGGCCATGGCCTTGCAGACCTTGATGGAGCTCAAGGGTCAAGGCCGGGCCGCCGCCGCCCTGGGAGACATGCTCGAATTAGGCCCGGCGGCGGCCCAGGAACACCGGAACCTCGGCCGCCTGGCCGCCCGGGCCGGGGTGGATTACCTGGTGACTTATGGCGACTTCCGCCTGGAGGTGGCCGCCGGGGCCCTGGAAGAGGGGCTGAATGCCTCCCGCCTATTTCCCATCAGCCGCCAGGCCGACGGGGCCCGGGTGCTCCAGGAATTGCTGGAGCCGGGGGACTGGCTCCTGGTAAAGGGCTCCCGCAGCATGCACATGGAGGGGCTCATCGACCTGCTGGAGGAGATTTAGACTAGTTGCTCTACTATCTCTTATATCCACTGAAGACGGTGTTTGGCGGCTTCAATGTTTTCCGCTACATCACCTTCCGGACCATCTTCGCCATTCTCACCGCCCTGATCATCTCCATGGTGGTGGGCTCCTGGTTCATTAACAAGCTGCGGGAGCTGCAGATCGGCCAATATGTCCGGGAAGACGGCCCCCAGTCCCACTTTTCCAAGAACGGCACCCCCACCATGGGCGGCCTGATGATCATCTTCGCCACCCTGGTTGCCACCCTCCTCTGGTCGGAACTCGACAATCCCTACATCTGGATGGTGGTCATGGTAACCTTTGGCTTCGGCTTCATCGGCTTCTATGACGATTATCTCAAGGTCGTCAAGAAGCACAATCGGGGCCTGTCCGGCCGCACTAAATTGGTGGCCCAGACAATGCTGGCCCTGCTGCCGGCGATCTCGCTCTATGTCAACCCGTCCTTCAACACTACCCTGACCGTTCCCTTCTTTAAACAGGCGCACCCGGATCTGGGCTGGTTCTTCATTCCTTTTGCCGTGTTTATCATCGTGGGCAGCGCCAACGCAGTGAACCTCACCGACGGCCTGGATGGCCTGGCCATCGGCCCGGTGACCATTGCCGCCGGCTTTTACATGATCTTTTGTTACCTGGCGGGGAACATCAAGATCGCCGCTTATTTGCAAATCCCTTACATCCGGGGGGTGGGGGAGCTCTCCATCTTCCTGGGGGCCCTGGTGGGCGCCGGGGTTGGTTTCCTGTGGTTCAACGCCTACCCGGCCCAGGTCTTCATGGGAGACGTGGGGGCCCTGACCCTGGGGGCGGTCTTGGGCACCGTGGCCCTGGCCACCAAACAGGAAATCCTTCTGGCCATCGTGGGCGGGCTCTTCGTGGTGGAAGCCCTGTCGGTTATCCTGCAGGTGGGCTTCTTCAAGGTTTCCAACGGCAAACGCATCTTTCGCATGGCGCCCCTGCACCATCACTTCGAACTTAAGGGCTGGCCCGAACCCAAGGTCATTGTGCGCTTTTGGATCATCGCCATTATTCTGGGGCTGATATCTCTAAGTGCCTTAAAATTAAGGTGAGGTAGTTTTTCCCCATACTCGTTTCCGGATCTGGGGCCATGGAACTTCATCAAAAAAAAGTCCTGGTAGTCGGGCTGGCCCGTACCGGGGTGGCCTTGTGCCGCTTCCTGGCGGCAAAGGGCGCCCGGGTGACGGTGACCGACCAGGCGCCACCGCAGGCCCTTGAGGAAGCCCGCCGGGAGATCGACGGCTTGGGAGTGGCCGAAGCCTTGGGGACGGCCCTTAAAAAAAAGCCTGTCTGGCGGGGCTCTGACCTTATCATCCTAAGCCCCGGGGTGCCGCCGGAACTGGAATGGCTGAAGGCGGCCCGGAAGGCGGGCGTCCCCGTCTGGGGGGAGTTGGAATTGACCGGCCACTTTATCGAAAAACCCTTGATCGCGGTGAGCGGCACCAACGGCAAGACCACTACCACCACCCTGGTGGGGGAGTTCCTCAAGGCCTCCGGCCGGAAACCCCTGGTGGGTGGAAACATCGGCGCCCCGGCGATCTCCTTGTTGTCGCGGCAACGGCAGGCGGACTGCCTGGTGCTGGAGGTGAGCAGCTTCCAGTTAGACACCGCCCCCAGCTTTCATCCCCAGGCCGCCGCCCTCCTCAACATCACCCCGGACCATCTGGATCGCTACCCTTCGCTGGCCGCCTACGCCGCCTCCAAGGCCAACCTCTTTCGCAGCCAGCACGGGGGCGACCTTAAGGTCCTCAACGCCGATGACGCCGCGCTGGCGGTGCTGGATACCGGGCCGGGCCGGGTCTATCACTTTTCCACCAGCCGCCCCCTGACCCGGGGCGCCTGGCTGGCCAAGGACTCGCTCCACCTCAGGCTGGCGGGCGCCGCTGAAGAGAGGTTTCCCCTGGCCGGGATTCGCCTCTCCGGGCGCCACAACCTGGAAAACGTCATGGCGTCCCTGTTGCTCTCCCTGGATGCGGGCGCCAGTCCCGAGGCCTGCCGGCGGGTGTTGGCCTCCTTCCGCGGCCTGCCCCATCGCCTGGAATTCGTGGCGGAGGTGGAGCGGGTGGAGTTTTATGACGACTCCAAGGGGACTAACGTCGGGGCGGTGGCCGTTTCCCTGGGCCACTTCTCCAAACCGGTGATCCTCATTGCCGGGGGCCGGGACAAGGACAGCGACTTCCGCCTCCTCTCCCCCTTGATCAAGGAACGGGTCAAGGCCTTGGTCCTGCTGGGCGAGACCCGGAAGCACCTGGCTCAAACCTGGAAGGACCTGGCGCCCATCTGTCTGGTAAATTCCATGGCCGAGGCGGTGCGGCGGGCCTATGATTTGGCACGTCCCGGAGAGGTGGTGCTCCTGTCCCCGGCCTGCGCCAGCTTCGACATGTTTAAGGACTATGCCCACCGGGGTGAAACCTTCCAAAAATTAGTGCAGGAGATGAGACATGCAAAGGGAAGCTAAGGCCATTGCGGCCCCGGGCGTCCACGACGACCTGATCCTGCTGGGTAGCGCCTTCTCCCTGATGTGCCTAGGCCTGGGCATGGTATTCATCGCCAGTAACGTCATGGCCCTGAATAATTACGGCGATCCCTTCTACTTCGTCAAGCGCCAGGGGTTTTATGGATTACTGGGAGTGGTGGCGCTCCTTTGGGGGCGGAGGATCAAATATCAGAATTATCAGCGCTGGGTCTATCCCTTTCTGGTCCTCAGCCTGATCTGCCTGGTCCTGGTGTTTATCCCGGGCATCGGCGGCAAGGTGCGGGGCGCGGCCCGCTGGATTCGCCTGGGGCCCTTCACCCTGCAGCCCTCGGAGTTCGCCACACTGGCGGTGGTCCTTTACCTGGCTTATTCCCTGGCCCACAAACAGGAAAAGATGAAGTTTTTCACCATCGGCTTCCTGCCCCACATACTGATCTCCGGGGTCTTCATCGGTCTCATCGGCATCGAAACCGACTTTGGCACCGCCCTGACCCTGGCGGCCATCGTCTTCACCATGCTCTTCGTGGGCGGCACCCGCCTCACCCACCTCCTTCTGGCCCTGGGCGGGGCCAGCAGCCTGGCGATCCTGGCGGTATTGAAGGATCCAAAAAAATCCAATCGCTTCCTCTCCTTCCTGGACCCCTGGAAATACGGGGCCGATGTAGGCTACCAGTTGAAGCAATCCCTGCTGGCCATCGGCTCCGGAAATCTGGTCGGCCTGGGGCCAGGACAGAGCCGGGCCAAGCTCTTCTACCTGCCGGACGCCCATACCGACTTCATCCTCTCCATCTTCAGCGAGGAAATGGGCTTCCTGGGATTTCTCCTGGTCCTGGCCTTGTTCACCCTCCTGGTGGTCCGGGGACTCCGCCTGAGCCTCAAGGCCCCGGACACCTTCGGCTCATACCTGGCCCTGGGTCTGACCCTGGTCATCGGCCTGCCCGCGGCCATCAACATGGGAGTGGTGAGCGGCATCCTGCCCACCAAGGGGCTGTCCCTACCCTTTCTCAGTTATGGGGGCTCTTCCCTGATTGCCAGCATGCTGGCGGTGGGCATCCTCCTGAACATCAGCAGTCAGATCAAGGGTCCCGGTGGGCCGCGGCCCGTAAAGGTCGCGGCGCCGAGCCAGGGCGAAACGGCTCTACCTTAGCCGGGCAGGCCCGATCCAGGACGAGCCGCGCACCCCGAATTTCGGCAGCTGTGAGCGCCCGGGGATATGGAAACGACCGGACCGGACCAGACCAGATCGAGGCGGGTTTTTCATCCCACCCCTGGCGCCGGCGGGACGCCCGGATTAATGGCGCGTAAGGCGCAGCCTGCCAAAACCCTGGTAATTAAGATAGGGGTAGGAAAGTTCGATGGGCCTCAGGGTAGTCATTGCCGCGGGGGGCACCGGCGGCCACCTCTTCCCGGGGATCGCGGTGGCCCGGGAGTTTGAGACGCACCAGGGGGTTGCGGTCAGCTTCTTCACCAGCCCTCGCCCCGTGACCACCCGGATCCTTACGGGCGCCGGCTTCCCCTGGGAGGCGGTGGCCAGCCGGGCCTTGCAGGGCCAGGGGATCTTCTCCCGGCTGCGCACCTGGTGGCGCCTGCCGGGGAGCGTTCGGGAGGCCCGGGCACGTCTTCAGGCCCTCCGCCCCCACCTGGTGCTGGGCATGGGCGGCTATACCTCCGGCCCCGTGGGCCTGGCAGCCTGGTCTCTGAAGATTCCCCTGGCCCTGCACGAGCAGAATGCCCTTCCCGGCTTCACCAACCGCTGCCTGGCCCATCTGGCGCAGCGGGTCTTCGTCTCCTTTCCTGCCTCCCTGGGCCAGTTCCCCCGTAACCTGGCGGCCTGGACCGGCAACCCGGCCCGGGAGGAGTTTTTCTGGGTTATGCCGCCGCGGCCGGGGGCGCCGTTCACGGTGCTGATCACTGGCGGCAGCCAGGGGGCCCGCCACCTGAACCTGGAAGTTTTGGCCGCCTTGCCGGAGCTGACCGACCTGAAGGAGCGGCTCCGGTTCCTCCATCTCACCGGGGAAGCGGACCGGGCAGAGGTGGCCGCGGGCTATGGCGCCGCCGGGTTTGCGGCCCAGGTGGAGGGGTTCTCCCAAGATATGAGCGGTTTGATGAACCTGGCCCACCTCATCGTCTGCCGGGCCGGGGCCTCCACCCTGGCGGAGATCACCGCGGTGGGCCGGGCCTCCCTGCTGGTCCCCTACCCGTTCGCGGCCAACAACCACCAGGAGGTCAACGCCCGCTTCCTGGGGCAGGCCGGGGCCGCGGAGATCATCCTCAATAAAGATTTTACCGGGACCGTTTTCGCTGGTAAGATAAGGCAATTTATTTCTGCGCCCGATATCCTGGCCAGCATGGAGGAGGCCGCCCGCCGCCTGGCCCGGCCAGACGCCGCCAAAGAGATCGTCCGGGGCTGCCTGGAGTTGCTAGAAGGTAAAATTAAATGATGGTGGGCAGTGCCCGCCCTGCAATGGCTGCCTGGAACCGAGAAAGGCTTTCACCCCCTCCCGGTGTCGCCCCCTCTCAGGGGGAGGGGATAAAGCGCCGCATCTTGGGGGATTGAGTAAAGATGAATAATCTTGTCGTTCTTTCCAGGAACCTTAGAAAAAATCAGACTGATGCAGAGAATTTGTTATGGCGGCATCTGCGGAGGAAATATTACTGGGAGCGTGAAATAGATTAACTTTTCACACTCGCCCTAACCCTCTCCCTTGAGGAAGAGGGAATTTAAGGAAGATTAAAATTAATCAATTTTTCGCTCCGAGTAATAAATGTAGCATGGGCACTGCCCACCATGATTCCTTAAATATGACTAATCTGACCCACTACCACTTCATCGGCGTCGGCGGCATCGGCATGAGCGGGCTGGCGGAACTCCTGGTGCGCCGCGGCCACCGGGTGAGCGGCTCCGACCTGGCGGCTGGGCCCCTTACCCGCCGCCTGGAGACCCTGGGCCTGAGGTTCCATGAGGGCCACCGTCCTGAGCAGCTGCCGGCCGGGGCCGTTGTGGTGCACTCCACCGCCGTGAAGGAAGACAATCCGGAGCTGGCCGCGGCCCGGGCCCGGGGTCTCACCGTGTTGCGCCGGGGCCAATTGCTGGCCCGGCTCATGGAGGGACATCTCCAGGTGGCCGTCACCGGGGCCCACGGCAAGACCTCCACCACCGCCATGGTGGCCGCCATTCTCAGGAACGGCGGCCTCGATCCCACCGTGGTGGTGGGGGCCCTGTGGGACCACCTGGGCTCCAACGCCGTCCTGGGCCGGGGGGGCTACTTTGTAGCCGAGGCCGACGAAAGCGACGGCTCCTTCGCCGATCTCTCCCCCCAGATCACTGTGGTCACCAATCTGGACCGCGAGCACCTGGATTACTATCGCGACCTGGCCCATATCCAGGAGACCTTCGCCGCCTATTTCCAAAAGCTGCCTCTGGAGGCCAAGCTGGTGGCCTGGGCCGATGACCCCAACCTTGCTCCCCTGCTGCGCCGGTTTTCCGGCGGCCTCACCACTTACAGCCTGTCGCCCGGGGCCGATTTTTGGGCTACCGAACCTGAGCCCCAAGGTCTGGGCTGCCGTTTCCGCCTGTGGTATCGGGGCCGGAAGCTGGGCAGAGTTACGGTGCCCCTGGCGGGGAGCCACTACGTCCTCAACGCCATGGCCGCCTGTGCCGTGGGCCATAACCTGGGACTCGATTTCCCCGTTTGGCGTCAGGGGCTTAAGGGGATGGGGCAGATCCAGCGGCGCTGCCAGGTGAAGGGCACAGCCCGGGGGGTGCTGGTGCTCGACGACTATGGGCATCACCCCACCGAAATCTCCGCCACCCTGACGGGCCTGACTCAGGCCTTCCCGCAGCGCCGCCTGGTGGTGGCCTTCCAGCCCCACCGCTATAGCCGCACCGCGGCCCTGCTGGAGGAATTCATCCCGATCTTTGCCCAGGCCGGGCTGGTATTCATCACCGAAATTTACGCGGCAGGCGAATCCCCCCGGGAAGGCGTCTCGGGCCGGGCCGTTTATGAAGGGGTCCGCGGCAGCGGCCATCCCGCGGTGCACTTTGTGGCAGAAAAGGGCGCGGTAGCCGCGGCCCTCCTGGAGCGCCTGCAGGAAGGCGACCTGGTCCTCACCCTGGGGGCCGGGGATATCTGGAAGGCCGGGGAAGACCTGCTGGCCCGACTCAACGGCAAGCCCGGTGGCTCGGGGGAGGCTCGCCCCTAAGGAAAACCGCCATGGTTCGAAATCCGCGGCATTCCCGCCTGCTGCCCCAGCAGCCGCTGAAGAAGTCCAGCCTGATCCCTCGGAGAAGGCCGCGTAACAGCTATCGCCGGACCCAGGGCGGCGAGTCCTCCAGGTCCTGGCTGTGGCTGGCCGTTTTCACCGGGGGACTCATAACCCTGGCCGGGGTCTGCCTGGGACTGGTGCTCCTCTATCATCAACTCTTGATTTGTTCTTATTTTTGCATTAAAGATATCAAGAACATCGAAATCGAAGGCAATCGGCGCCTCACACCCGAGGTCATCCTGCAACTGGCCAAATTGGGCCCCGATACCAACCTCCTGGCCCTCCGGCCGGCGCAGGTGGAACGGGTCCTGCAGGCCCACCCCTGGATCGCCCGGGCCGAAGTGACCCGGAAATGGCCCGACCGGCTCCATCTGCGCCTCCAGGAGCGGGAGCCGGTAGCCCTGGTGCAGTTGGGGCAAGAACTCTTTTACCTCGATCGCCAGGGAAGTCTGTTTCACCCGTTAACGTCCGGGGATCCACATAACTTCCCGGTAATTACCGGGCTGAAACCGGAGAATCTGCAACACCCGGAAGGGGTGCTACCGCCCCTGGTGGCCCAGACCTTTCAATTGCTGGAAGTGCTCAAGGAAGCCCCCGCGCCGGTCAACCTGGAAAACGTCTCCGAGGTTCACCTGGACCCGGATCGGGGCTTCACCCTTTATGTTAACGGCCTGGGGGCGGCCCTGGACCTCGGCTTTAAAGACTATTTGGGAAAGCTGCGCAAATTCGCCCAGGTTTTGCCGGTGATGGCCCAAAAGGGCTACCTGTCCCGGACCGGGCGCATCAACCTCGACGATCCTCAGCGGGTCCTCATCAACCTGAAGGAGACGGACGAGGATCAATAGGATAACTCACGTGCCCCAAGAGCTCATCGTTGGTTTGGATATCGGCACCACCAAGATCTGCGCGGTGGTGGGAGAAGTGCGGGAAAACCAGGTGGAGATCGTCGGCCTGGGATGCGCCCCCACCGCCGGCGGCCTGCGCAAAGGGGTGGTGGTCAACATCGAAAATACCGTGCGGGCCATCCGCAAGGCCGTGGAAGAGGCGCAAGTCATGGCCGACTGCGAAATCCGCTCCGTTTATGCCAGCGTCGGCGGCGGCCAGACCAAGGTGATCAACAGCCAGGGGATCATCGCCATCAAGGATCGGGAAGTGACCCCGGCGGACATGGATCGGGTCATCGACACGGCCCGCACCGTGGCCATTCCCTCCGACCGGGAGGTGATCCACACCCTGGTGCAGGATTTTTTGATTGACGGCCAGGACGGCATCAAGGACCCGGTGGGCATCCACGGAGTGCGTCTAGAATGCAAGGTCCACATCGTCACCGGCGCGGTCACCTCCCTGAATAACATCATCAAATGCTGTAATCGGGCCAACCTGGAGGTGACCGGTATCGCCCTGAAAAGCCTGGCGGCGGGGGAGGCGGTGCTCACCGAGGAAGAAAAAGAGCTGGGAGTGGCCCTCATCGATTTCGGCGGCGGCACCACCGATCTGTCCATCTTCGCCGAGAATGCCTTACGGCAGAACTTCGTCCTGCCGGTGGGGGGCAACAACCTCACCAACGACATCGCCGTGGGCCTCCCCACCTCCCTCTATAATGCCGAGGAGCTAAAAAAGGAATTCGGCTCCTGTCTCAATGTCCTGGGCGACCCCGCGGAAATGCTGGAGGTTCCGGGGCTGACGGGCCGGGATACCCAGCAGTTGCCCCGGGCCCGGCTGGCGGAGATAATCCATTTGCGGGTGGTGGAGATCATCAACTTGCTGGGCAAAGAACTCCAGCGGGCCCGCTTTAACCATCCACTGCACTCCGGCGCGGTGCTCACCGGCGGCAGCGCCTTGGTGGACGGACTTCAGCAGTTGGCCGGCGAGGCCTTCCAGATGCACACCCGCATCGGTTACCCCATGGGGGTGGGCGGCCTCGTCGACGTCATCCATGACCCATCTTTTGCCACTGCCGTGGGGCTGGTGCTCCATGGTTTTAAGACCCAACGGAAGGGCCAACGCCAGACCGGCCGCTGGGCCCCTCCGGCACGCTGGGCGGGAAGCCGCTCCTCCCGCGGTCTCTGGGGCCGGGTCAAAAAATGGTTCCGGGAAGTGGTATGAATCTTCCAAAAGTGGTATGATGGCCACGAGGGGGTTTTACAGGATGAAGATTCAATTGGTCCCCAACGAATTGACGGCCAAGATCAAGGTGTTAGGCATCGGCGGCGCCGGCGGCAATGCCATCAATGACATGATCGCCTCCCAGATGGTGGGGGTGGATTTTATCGCCGCCAATACCGACGCCCAGGCGCTGGAGCGGAGTCTGGCCCCGGTGAAGATCCAACTGGGCCCCGGCGTCACCCGGGGGCTGGGGGCCGGCGGCGACCCGGAAGTGGGCCGTAAGGCGGCCGAGGAGGAGGGCGAACGCCTCAAGCAGGTGATCCAGGGCGCCGACATGGTGTTCATTGCCGCGGGCATGGGCGGCGGCACCGGCACCGGCGCCTCTCCCGTGGTGGCCGACCTGAGCCGGGAATTGGGTTCTCTCACCGTGGCCGTGGTGAGCAAACCCTTTGAATTCGAGGGCAAGATGAAGCGGCGCCTGGCCGAAACCGGGATCGAGGAACTGCGTAAGGTGGTGGACACCATCATCAGCATTCCCAATGACCGCCTCTTCAGTCTCAGCTCCAAAAACTCCCGCATCAAAGATGTCTTCGGCATGGCCAACGAAGTCCTGGGCTTTGCAGTACGGGGCATCTCCGACCTCATCATGGTCCCCGGCTTCATCAACATGGACTTTGCCGACGTCCGCACCGTCATGAAGGAGCGGGGTATGGCCCTCATGGGCACCGGCATCGCCAACGGCGGCAACCGGGCTGCGGATGCCGCCCACAAAGCCATCTCCAGTCCCCTCCTGGAAGACATCTCCATTCGTGGCGCCCGGGGTATTCTTATCAACATCACCTCCGCCCCCGACATCTCCATGGAGGAGCTCCGGGAAATCTGCGGCATCGTCCAGGAGGAGGCCCACGAAGAGGCCATCATCAAGTGGGGTCTGGTCTACGATGAAGGACTGGCGGACGAGATTCGGGTGACGGTGATCGCCACCGGCATTGGCAAACGCGCCGAAATGGAACGGCCCGTCTGGACTCAGGCGACCCAACCGCCGGAGGACCTGGAGATCCCCACCATCCTGCGGACTTCGGAGCCACCCCTGAACCCCGAGGCGCGGCCGGCCAACCTCCGGCCCGCGGCCAATCTGGGGGTGGTGGGCGCCAAGAGGAACATCGTCCACCCGGACCTCCAATATGAGGAAAGCGAGCTGGACATTCCGGCTTTCCTGAGGAAGGACGGCTGAGAAAGACGTTTTCAGTTTTCAGTTTTCCGTTTTCCGTGGGGGCGTGACGAGATCACGCCCCTGGTTCTTAGCTGCAAATGAAGGTAGGGGCGGGATTAACCCGCCCCTACGTGCCTCACCGCCATGTCCGCCAAGATCAAGGCACGTCTGAAAAAAATCGTGGCCCAGGAACGAGGCGCAGTGCTGCGGAACTGGGGGGCCCGCTGGCCCGTGGCCCTGATCTACCCCCAGATCTACCCGGTGGCCATGGGCAACCTGGGCTTTCAGACCATTTACCGGCTGCTCAATGACACCTCCAGCCTCCACTGCGAGCGCGCCTTTCTCCCCAGCCCGGAGGACTGGCGGGAGCACCAGCGCACCCGCACCCCCATCCTCACCCTGGAGTCGCAGCGGCCCTTGTCAGACTTCGCCGCCCTGGCCTTTTCCATCTCCTTTGAGGCCGATTACCCTTACGTCCTGCAAATCCTGGAGGGGGCCGGGGTACCGCTCTTGGCCGCGGAGCGCCGCCCCACCGACCCCCTGGTCCTGGCCGGCGGGGTGGCCACCTTCCTGAACCCCGAGCCCCTGGCGCCCTTTGTGGATGCCTTTTTTCTGGGGGAGGGGGAGGCCGGGGCGGTCCCCTTCTTCCAGTTTTTGGCCGGGGGGCAGACGGAGCGGCCGCGCCCCCTGCTGCTGCGGGACCTGGCGCAAACCATCCCCGGGGCTTACGTGCCCGCCGGCTACCGGCCCCGCTACCACCCGGACGGCCCCCTGGCCGGCCTCGATCCTGAGCCGGGCTATCCTCCCCGGGTAAAGGCCCCGCACCTGCCGGAACTGGCCCCCTACCCCACCCACAGCCACCTGTTAACTCCCCAGAGCGAATGGGGGGAGATGTTCCTGGTGGAGACTGGCCGCGGCTGCTCCCGGGGCTGCCGCTTCTGCGCCGCCGGCTTTGTCTACCGCCCGCCCAGGGAGCGGCCGTTGGAGGAACTGTGGACCCAGGTGGGGCGGGGCTTGCTGGAAAAGCGCAAGGTGGGCCTGGTGGGGGCTGCGGTTAGCGACCACCCCGCGGTCAAAGAACTGTGCCGGAAAATCCTGGCCGCGGGCGGCGAGATCGGGATCAGTTCGCTCAGGGCCGACTCCGCCGACCAGGAGCTTTTCCAGCTCCTGGCCCGGGGCGGAGTGCGGAGCGTCGCCCTGGCCCCGGAGGCCGGCAGCGAGCGTTTACGAAAGGTGATAAATAAGGGTCTCAGCCAGGAAGATCTGGCCCAGGCCGCGGTGAATCTAAGCCGGTCCGGTATCCCGCAGCTTCGCCTCTATTTCATGGTGGGCCTGCCCACCGAGACCCTGGAGGAGGTGGCGGAAATCCCCCGGCTGGTTCGGTTCCTGGAACACTGCGTCGTCAAGGACAGCCGCGGCAAGCGCCACCTGGGCCTCATCACCCTGAGCCTCTCCTCCTTCGTCCCCAAGCCCTTCACCCCCTTCCAGTGGGCTCCGTTTATGGAAGTGGCGGAGCTGAAAAAACGCCTCCGCCTGGTATCCCGGGAATTTCACGGCGTCAAGGAGGTGCGGGTCCACACCGACCTGCCCAAATGGGCCTACGTCCAGGCCCTGTTGGCCCGGGGCGACCGCCGGGTGGGAGAGTTGCTGCTGGCCGCCCATCGGCGCGGCTGGAGCCGGGCCTTCCGGGAAAGCCCCGTCAACCCGGACTTCTTCACCCTTAGACCCCGCCCCCCCGACGAGCTCTTCCCCTGGGACTTCATTGACCACGGCCTGAAGAAAGACTACCTCTGGGAGGAATACCAGCGGGCCCTGGAAG
This sequence comes from uncultured delta proteobacterium, assembly GCA_963834795.1. Taxonomy (GTDB): domain Bacteria; phylum Desulfobacterota; class Desulfobaccia; order Desulfobaccales; family 0-14-0-80-60-11; genus JAPLJC01. Next base: position 367,160 of record CAWIDL010000014.1, read on the forward strand.
CCCTGGAGACCCCGCCCTGCCGGCCCCTGGTCTGCAAAAAATGCGGGATCTGTGCAGGCCAGACCCCGGAGTGAAGGGAGAACGCGAAAAAATTAATGAAAGCTGAAAGCTGGCAGCTAATAGCTGCTGAGGCTGTCGAAAAAGCTAACCCCTTCGAATATTTCCTTCCTGATTTTTGTCTTCATCGGTTCAGCCAAAATCATTTATAACCCATTATAATCTTTATTAAATGGTTGTTTTATGCTATCCTTGACCAATAACTTTTTTGGGGCGGATAAGCCATGGCCAGATTTAAAACCTACGACTATCGGCAAAGAGTTCTCTTACCGGTTTCTCTGGAAGACCAGTTGATGCCTGGCACCTTGGAGTTCGCCATTCATACCCTGGTGGAAAAGCGGTTGGATATGTCTGTTTTTGAATGCAAATACCGCAATGATGAGACCGGCAGGGCCGCATATGATCCCAAGGTCCTCTTAAAAGTAGTGTTGCTGGCCTATTCCCGGGGGCTGATTTCTTCACGGAAGATTGAACAAGCTTGCCACGAGAATGTAGTTTTCATGGCGTTAGCCTGTGGCCAGCATCCTGATCACAGCACCATTGCGGCCTTTGTTTCTTCCATGAAGGATGAGATCCTGCCCCTTTTTAGAGATGTGCTGCTGGTCTGTGAGGAGATGAACCTGCTGGGCGGAACTATGTTTGCCTTGGACGGCTGCAAACTGCCTTCCAACGCCTCCAAAGAGTGGAGTGGCACTTTTCCTGAACTACATAAGAAAAAGCAAAAGATCGAGGCTAAGGTGGCGCAGTTGCTGGAAGAGCAAATGTACGCAGACCAAAGAGAAGAAAACGTTTCCGAGCCAAAAGGTTCAGGCAAGAGCCGGCAGCAGCAGGTGGAAAGATTACAAAAGAAGGCAGAGCTGATTGATAAATGGCTGACCGAGAACCAGCCCAAGCGGGGTGCTGTTGGCAGAGAAAATCAGAGTAATATTACGGACAATGACTCGGCCAAAATGATGACCTCCCACGGCGCCGTCCAAGGGTATAACAGCCAGGCCCTGATTGATGCCAAACACCAGGTGATTGTTCATGGTGAGGCCTTCGGACATGGCCAAGACCATGGCCATGTCCCACCCATGCTTGAGGGTACGCTGGCAAACTTACAGAGCATAGGCTACGGGGCGGAGTGCCTTACCGGGAAGATTTTCACCGCTGACAGCAATTATCATACTTTGGTCAATTTAAGGAAGTGCCGGGAGTTGAAGCTGGATGCCTATATCCCCGATAGAAATTTCCGCAACCGGGACCCGAGGTTTGACACCCAAAAACGACGCCGATCCGGGAGATTTACTTTAAAAGACTTTTATTATGATGAGACCTTGGATCAATATAGCTGCCCTTATGGAAAAGTTTTAAAGCTGAAGGCCAAAAGATGTCTCGACCACGGTAACCTTTACCGGAAATATGTTGCAGCTGAAACAGATTGCCAGGGTTGCCCGCTACGAGCCCGGTGTCTCTATGGGACCGAAGCCAAACGCAAGCATTTAGCAGTCCCCATCGGCACCGAAGGAATTAATCTCTCAAAACAGATGGTGGAGAAAATCGAAACCGAACAAGGACGCCGAATCTACCCTCAACGCCTGGGCATCGCCGAGCCCGTCTTTGCCAATATTCGAATTAACAAGCGATTGGACCGCTTCACCCTAAGAGGGAAAGCCAAAGTGAACATCCAATGGCTGATGTTCTGCCTCGTCCATAACATAGAAAAGATCATGAATTATGGCCTGGCCTAAGCGTAACCCTGAAGCGAGGTGAGATTTAAGGTGGAGATTAACAAGACCTCTCCTGTGTAGGCAAGGAATCAGAAGACCACCAAGAGGCTCGACCAAAAATTTCCGAAGAGCAGATTACAACAACTTCCAAAAGGGTTTTTCGACAGCTTCGCTAGCTGCTCTTACACCACCCTGGCCCCAAAGATTCTTTCTAGGTGCTTCAGGGCAAAGGCATGAGCCTCGGGGTCGAAGTCGGCCACCCCTTGCCGGTAGACCAGCGCCGGGATATCCCGGTCGAAGAGCTCCTTGACCGTCTCCATGACGCAGATGGAGGTGCACACCCCCACCACTTCCACCCGGTCCACCTGCTCCTTTTTCAGGACCTCATCCAGGTTGGTGCCGGAAAAGGCGCTGTAACGGGTCTTCTCCACCCGGAGATCCCCGGGCTTAAGCGGCAGCTCCGGGATGACCTGGCCTCCCCAGGAGCCCCGGACCGCGTGGGCGCCAAAGTATTTAAATTCGCGGTCGTCCGGGGCATGGGCGTCGCAGACGAAGATCACCACCCCCCCCTGCCGCCGGGTTTCCTCAATCTTCCGGGCCACGAAGGGGATGATCTCCCGGCCACTGGCCCCCACGTACAGGGAACCTTTGGGGTCGATAAAATCATTGAGCATGTCCGCGACAATCAGCGCCTTCTTACCCATGGCCGCCTCCAGCAAGCAAAACCCTAATGATAGCTGCAAGATAATTCCTGGCGGGTGCTGAGGCAAGAGGGAAGAATCCGCTGCCTTGATAAAGTGAAGGGTCTTGCATTTTTCAGAGGCCTGGGGGCGGCACTCCCGTTCCGAAAAGTTCAAAGTTCAAGGTTCAAGGTTCAAAGTTCAAAGTTCAAAGCGGAATCGGTGGGCAGTGCCCACCCTGCAATCTAATGCCTTTTCATCGTCTATGGGTGGGCCAAAGACCCATGAATGACTGCCTTGAAAAGTTCCCAGAATTGGTGGCACAGGCGTCCCGCCTGTGCGTACTAAAGCGGCTGGCGAGGGATATAAGGTGCGCAATGCGCCTACACGGCTCACCTGATAAGAAACTATTGCTTCGGTCCGACAACTAAAAATGCGCTTTTCCCATCAAATATTAGGCGCTTCCCATAAGGATATTTTCAGAAAAGTGTCCCTGCCTGGATAAAAAATTTTCCCCGCCGCCCCAACCATTGATTATAATTAAGAAGAGAATTTAGGAGGTCATTCCCGGCCGCTCCCGGGCAAGCGGCGGGCTCTTCTGGGGGGGGTCATGCCCAAGAAAGCGGTCTGGCTCATCATCATCTTCACCCTGCTCTTCATCCTGGGGATCAACGCCGGCGAGCTGGCTTTTCTCCAGAACCTGGGAAGTACCATTTGCCTGAACTGCATCGGGGTTGGTTAATGGTCAGATTACGGACCCTGGTCCAGACCCTGGTGGCCTTCGGGACCAACGCCTATCTTCTCTTCCCCTTCGGCGGCTCGGTGATTTATCAGGGGCCCCTGAAGGCGGTGTGCCATCCGGGGCTTAACTGTTACTCCTGCCCCGGGGCCCTGCTCTCCTGCCCGGTGGGCGCCTTCCAGAACTTCCTGGCCAGCATCCGTTTCCGCGCCGCCCTGGGCGCCATCCCCCACCCGGGGGCCATCGTGGTGGGGTATCTCGGCTTCATCGGCACCATGGTAGGCCGCCTCCCCTGCGGCTGGCTCTGCCCCTTCGGCTTCATCCAGGACTTGATCCACAAAATCCCGGTGCGCAAGTTTTCCCTGTGGGAGCCGCTACGCTGGGTCAAGTACGGGGTCCTGGCGGTCTTGGTGGTGATCCTGCCCCTGTGGCTGGTGGACTCCTCCGGCCTGGGATCCCCCTGGTTTTGCAAGCTGCTGTGCCCGGCGGGAACCCTGGAAGGGGCGCTGCCCCTGATCTTACTGAAACCCAGTCTGTGGGCCACTCTGGGTTTTTATTTCTGGAATAAGATTACCATCTTGACGCTATTGCTGATCCTGATGATCTTCATCAGCCGTCCCTTTTGCCGCATGCTCTGTCCCCTGGGGGCATTTTACAGTCTTTTCACCCGCATGACCCTGGTGCACCTGGAGTTCATCGAAGGCAATTGCGTGGAATGCGGGGCCTGCACCCGTAAATGCCCTACCGGCGTCAAACCGGCCCAGGAATTCGACAGCCCGGAGTGCATCATGTGCCTGAAATGCCTGGACGCCTGCCAGTTCCGGGCCCTCCATTTCGGTATTCGCCGGCCCCCGGCGCCCGAGAAAAAACGGACCTTTTCACCCCTGTGAACCATGAAAAAAAGCTTGACAGTCATTTTTTTTTATCATAATAAATCAAAGTAGTTACCGCGGACAGCCGCAGGGGAGATCTCATGGCCCTCACCAAGGAAAAGTTGATCAGCCGCTTACAGACCCAGGTCGGTTTGGGCAAGCAGGAGTCTCGCGCGGCGGTGGAACAGGTCCTGGACATCATGAAAGAATCCCTGGCTCGCAGCGAAGATCTGCTCATCAGCGGCTTTGGCAAGTTCTCGGTGAGGCAGAAGAACGCCCGCCGGGGCCGGAACCCGCAGACCAAGGAAAATCTGATCCTCAGGGCCCGCAAGGTGGTGGTCTTCAAAACCTCCGGCGTGCTGCGCAACCGCATCAACGAAGGCAAGTAAACCTCATAATCTTCTCATCCCAGCCCGCAGCCTCTTTAAAGACCCCGGAGCTGGCCTGTCGCTTTCACTTAGGGGGCTCGTCGATTTCCGCCACGAGAGGACCCGGGTATGAAAGGCTGTCGCGTTGCTAAGACCGGGGGGCTGCCCCCGGGCACCCGGCGCCTGAGTCGCCGGGCCTTTGTCCGGGGCAGCCTCGGAGCCCTGGCCCTCCTCTTGCCTCTCCCCTGGCGGCCGAAGCCCGCCGCCTCCCAGGAAATCCAGCAGGGTTTCAGCCGCCCGTATCGAGCCGCCTTCCAGAAGGTCAAGACCAACGGCAAGGTGCAGTGCCAGCTCTGTCCCCGGAATTGTGAGGTCCTGGAGGGTGAGCGGGGGGAATGTGGAGTCCGGGAGAACCGCAAAGGCATCTATTATTCCCTGGTTTACGGCAACCCCTGCGCCGTCCACGTGGACCCGGTGGAGAAGAAACCCTTCTTCCATCTACTGCCCGGGAGCCACTCCTTCTCCATCGCCACCGCGGGCTGCAACCTGCACTGCAAATTCTGCCAGAACTGGGAGATTTCCCAGGCCACCCCGGAGAAGACCGATAACTTCGACCTGCCTCCGGAAAAGGTGGTGGCCGGGGCTAAGGCAGCCGGCTGCCTCTCGGTGGCTTACACCTATGTCGAGCCTATCATCTTTTATGAATACATGACCGCGGTGGGCCGCCTGGCCCAAGAGGCCGGCTTGCTTAGCACCTGCCATTCCGCCGGTTATATCAATTCCAGGCCCCTGGAAGAGTTGACCCAGGTCCTGGACGCGGCCACGATCGACCTAAAATCCTTCGATCCCCACTTTTATCAGGAGCTGGTGGATGGGGAGCTGGAGCCGGTGCTCAACACCTTGAAGACCCTGCGCCGCCGGGGAGTGCATCTGGAGATCGTCAACCTGGTCATCCCGCAGTTCAACGACCAGCCCAAGACCATCTCCGACATGTGCGCCTGGATCCGGGATGAGTTGGGACCGCTCACTCCTCTGCACTTCTCCCGGTTCTACCCCTTATACAAGATGCAGAACCATTTCCCCACCCCGGTAAGCACCCTGGAGAGCGCCCGGGAGCTGGCCTTAAAGGCCGGGCTTAAATACGTTTACCTGGGCAATGTCCCCGGGCACCAGGCGGAGAACACCCATTGCCACGGCTGCGGCAAGTTGCTCATCGCCCGCCGGGGCTACCAGGTGGGCGAGATGCACCTGAAGGAGGGCGCCTGCGGATATTGCGGCGTCAAGATTCCCGGCATCTGGAAGCAAAAGGCGTAAAAACCAGTTTCCAGTTTCCAGTTTCCAGTTTCCAGTTTTTTGTAAAAGCGCATCTTCCTCAGGTTCCCAGGCACATCAACAATCAAATCAATGTTCCTATTTCATTCCAGATAACCCGGCAAAACTTCATCCAGATTCTAGAGCAGCTTATAAATTAAATTAACAAAAACTGACAACTGACAACTGGCAACTGACAACTGATTACTAACTATGTCCTGGACCTGCGGCATCATCGGCCTGCCTAATGCCGGCAAGACCACCATCTTCAACGCCCTAACCGCCGGGCAGGCCGAGGTGGCCAGCTATCCCTTCAGCACCATCGCCCCCAACATCGGGGTGGTGCCGGTGCCGGACCCGCGCTTAGCTCGCCTGGGAGATCTCCTGCACCCCCAACGCCTCACGGCAGCCACCATCTCCTTTGTGGACGTGGCCGGGCTGATTGAGGGCGCCTCCCGGGGGGAGGGCCTGGGGAACCAATTCCTGGCAGCCATCCGGGAGGTGGACCTGCTGGTCCACGTGGTCCGCTGCTTCGGAGACGCCGCCTGCCCCCACCCCCTGGCGACCCTGGACCCGGAGCGGGACGTGGAGGTGGTGGAAACCGAGCTGCTGCTCTCGGACCTGGAGATCCTGGGGCGCCAGCGCCTCAAGGTGGAGAAAAAGGCCAAGGCCGGCGACCGGGGAGCGGCCGCGGCCCTGGCCGTCCTGCTCCAGGCGGAGGAGGGGCTGAACCGGGGAAAATGGGCCCGGGACCTGGGGCTGGGCCCCCGGGAACTGGAGCAGCTCCAGGCCGTCCCGCTGCTTACCCTGAAACCATGCCTGTTCGTGGCTAACGTAAGTGAGGAGGAATTAAGCGACGGTTTCCATTACACCGCCCTGAAGCATTTGACCGCGGCCCGCAACCTCCCGGTGGTCCCCATCCTGGGAGACCTGGAGGCGGAGTTGCAGGAGTTCTCCCCGGAAGAGCAGGGTGAATTCCTGCGGGGCCTGGGATTGGCGGAGCCGGGCATTTACCGGCTGGTGCGGGAATCCCAGCGGCTCCTGGGGATGGTGACCTTTTACACCAGCGTCGGCCCGGAAGTGCGGGCCTGGCAGGTGCCAGCGGGCACCCCGGCCCCTAAGGCCGCGGGCCGGGTACACTCCGACATGGAAAAGGGCTTCATCCGGGTGGAAGTGATGAGCCTGGAGGATCTGAGCCGACTGGGCTCTCCCGCCAGGGTCCGGGAGGAGGGCCGGCTCCAGGTGGAGGGCCGGGATTATCTGGTCCGGGACGGCGATATCCTGCTGTTCCGCTTCCAGCGCTGAACCTGATGGCCGCGGGGCGTTGCTTTTTGGGAAAGGTTGTGATAAAAGAGATTAGGGAAAGGAGGTGGCTAGGATGTTCCAAGTAGGCCAGTTGGCCGTATACCCCGCTCACGGGGTAGGAAGGATCGAATCCGTCCAAGAACGGGAGATCTCAGGAACACCGGCACAATTCTACATCATGCGTCTGTTGGACTCCGACATGATCATTATGATCCCCACCAATAACGCCAGAAACATCGGCCTCCGGGACATGATCGACAATCAGGCGGTGGACCAGGTTTACCAAATCCTGCGCTCCCGCCCCTCCCGTCTCAACAACCAGACCTGGAACCGCCGCTACCGGGACTACATGGACAAAATCAAGACCGGCTCCCCCTTCCAGGTGGCGGAAGTATTGCGGGACCTCACCCTCCTCAAGGCCGAAAAGGATCTCTCCTTCGGGGAGCGCAAGATGCTGGATACCGCCAGAAATCTGTTAATCAAAGAGCTTTCCCTGGTGCATGAAAAGGAAGAAACGGAAATCGAGGCCCGACTGCAAGAGTTGTTGGTCTAAACTGGTCCACCCTGCCGACAACATGTCAGCAACCTTTAACTGTTCAGATTGTCAACCTTTCTTGTAGGGGGCGTATGTTGCCCTAGCACCGGCAGCGGCCTAGACCTCCGCAGCACCTCTATTGGGTTCCTTTTAAAAAAATTCCTGCCCGTCATGTCTCCGATGGAAGGGGGTGAAGGCTGAGTGTTACAAAAGGCAGTCACCGGGACCATCCTCGAGATAATTTGTGCGGTGAGCGGCTATCTCATCGCCTCCCAGATCCCCCAGTTCGGCCATCTCTGGTGGGCCGGCTGGGTGGGGGGCGTGGCCGGCCTGGCGGTGGCCTTCATCACCATGGCCTTGGAACGGGTAATCAAGCGCATTCCCCTGAAGACCATCGTCGGCAGCACCCTCGGGTTGTTTGTGGGCCTGGGGATCGGTAAGCTGGCCAGCTATCCCTTCGATAAATACCTGGAGCTACCTAACCTACAGATTCCTTTATATATTTTTTTCTCGGCCATCTTTGGTTATATCGGCTTGGTGCTGGGGGGCAAGAAGATGTCGGAGATCAGCACCCCCTATTTCCTGGAGCCGGGGGGCAAGCCGGCCCCCCGCCTGCCCATGAAGATCCTGGATACCAGCGTCATCATCGACGGCCGCATTGCCGACATCACCGAGACCGGCTTCGTGGAAGGCATCTTCATCGTGCCGAAATTTATCCTGGAGGAACTGCAATACATCGCCGATTCCTCCGATGATCTGCGGCGCACCCGGGGCCGCCGCGGCCTGGACATTTTGAAGCGCCTGCAACAGCAAAATCACCTCCGGGTGGAGTTCAGCGAAGACGACATCCCCAATGCCGCGGGGGCGGATTCCAAGCTGGTGGGCCTGGCCTTGAAACTGCACGCCAAAATCCTCACCAATGATTTCAACCTGCACAAGGTGGCGGAACTGCAGGGGCTGGAGGTCCTCAACATCAACCAGTTGGCCAACGCCATGAAACCCGCGGTGCTGCCGGGGGAAAGCATGCAGGTGCAGATTCTCCGGGAGGGCAAATCCCAGGGCCAGGGGGTCGCCTACCTGGACGACGGCACCATGGTGGTCATCGAAAACGCCCGCCGCTATATCGGCAAAGAGGTGGAAGTCTCGGTCACCAGCGTGTTGCAGACCACCGCCGGGCGGATGATCTTTTCCGAGATCAAGAACAGCGGCCCCGGGCGCAAGGCGTGATTGTAGGGTGGGCACTGCCCACCAGGCCTTCTGATTCTTGGAAACCAACCCCAATGACCTTAAGACTCTGAAGCAGGTGGTGGCGCCGGATCAGGCCGGCGGCCGCCTGGACCGGTTTCTGGCCCAGACCCTGGGCTGGTCACGGGCCCGCTTGCAAAAACTTCTCAAAGCCGGGCTGGTTAAGGTCAACGGGGGAGCAAAAACCGCCTCCTACCGGGTGCGGGCTGGAGAAGCGGTCACCGTGAGGGTGCCGCCGCCTGCGCCCAGCCCCCTCACCCCCGAGCCCCTGGCCCTGGAGATCGTCTATGAGGACCGGGACCTGCTGACGCTCAACAAGCCCCCGGGGCTGGTGGTCCATCCCGGGGCCGGGCACCGGGGCGGCACCCTGCTGAACGCCCTCTTGCACCACTGCCCGGAGCTTAAGGAAATCGGCGAAGTGAGCCGCCCCGGCCTGGTGCACCGCCTGGATAAGGACACCAGCGGCCTGCTGGTGGTGGCCAAAACCGCCCTGGCCCACGCCTCCCTGGTGAGCCAGTTTGCGGCCCGGGAAATCCGGAAAAAGTACCTGGCCCTGGTCTGGGGCCGCCTGCCCGAGGCCGCAGGAAGGATCGACAGGGAGATCGGCCGCCACCCTACGGTCCGCCAGCGCATGAGCGTCCGGCCGCGCCGGGGCAAGACCGCGGTCACCCGCTGGCGGGTGCGCCGGGAGTTTCCCGGCCCCCTGACCCTGGTGGAACTCACCCCGGAGACCGGCCGCACTCATCAATTGCGGGTTCATCTGGCCTCGGAGGGCCATCCGGTTCTGGGGGACGCCACCTACGGCGGCGGGGCAAGCCGCCTGATGGACAATCCACTTTTGCAAGTCCTCAAGCCCCTGCTGCGCCGCCAGCTCCTGCACGCCTGGCGCCTTACGGTGACCCACCCCCGCAGCGGCGAGCGGCTGTCCTGGGAAGCGCCCCTACCGGAGGATTTTCAGGGGGTCCTGGACAAATTGGAAAAACTCAATTAAGTTAGGTTTATAAGTCTCCCGAGGGGAGGAAAAGCAATGCATACGACAATTGACGATTTGATGGCAAAGGTTAAGGAAATCGCCGACGGCCCGGATGGCGATCTACTCCGGAGACTGGTGGACATCCTTTATGACCGGTACGATTACGAACCTTTGTCTCCGGAAGAATTGGCCGCGGTTCAAGAAGCGGATGAGGCAATCCGTCGAGGTGATAAAAGTTACTTCACCCCTCTAGAGGAATATGAAAGGAAGCGGGGACTTGACCTACCAAGTGAAATTATCTCGACAAGCGGAGAGGACACTGGAGCGCCTGGACCGAACGACCGAAAAACGGTTGCGTGACCGCCTGAAGCAAATTTCCCTGAATCCTTACTCGGTTAGATTAGCCAAACCTCTGATCATGGGAGAAGGAAAATTTTCCTCCCGGGTGGGAGATTGGCGAATTATTTATCTGGTTAGCCGGACCGAAGAGATTGTTTTTGTTGAAGCTATTGACCCCCGTCAAAAAGCCTATAAAAAAATATAGAAGCAAATGTTAGCCGGGCCATGCCCACCCTGCACTCCTGGCGCCTTACGGTGACCCACCCCCGCAGCGGCGAGCGGCTGAGCTGGGAAGCCCCGCTGCCGGAGGATTTTCAGGAAGTGATAGCGCCGCTCTTGGTGCGTGAGACGCACCCTACGAAAAGCATGCTAAAAATCGCCATCACCGGGGGGGCAGGCAGCGGCAAGAGCACCGTGGCCCGCATGTTTCGGGAGCTGGGGGCGGAGGTCCTGGACGCCGACGCCGCCGCCCGGCAGGCGGTGGCGGTGGGGAGGCCCGCCTGGCGGGAGCTGCACCGCCTTTTGGGTCCGGAGTGCTTCCAGCCGGACGGTGAGCTCAACCGCGCCAGGGTGGCCCGACTGGTCTTCTCGGACCCTGAGTACCGCCAGCGTCTCAACGACATCGTCCACCCGAGGGTGGCCCGGGAGCTTAAGAAGCGCTTCCGGGAGCTGGAGCGCCAGGGGGCCGGGCTGGTGCTGGTAGAGGCGCCCCTGTTGTATGAGGCCGGGCTCGAGACGGCCTACGACCGGGTCATCGTGGTAGAGGTGGATTCGGAAGACCAGGTGCGGCGTCTTAAGGAACGGGACGGTCGCGGCGCGCTTGAGATCAGCGGCATCCTGCAGGCCCAGGACCCCCTGGCTGAGAAGGCCGCCCGGGCCGACGACGTCGTGGACAATCGCGGCTCTTTAAATGATACCCGCAGCCAGGTGGCGGCTATCTGGCGGGAGCTGCAGCATCTCTTGGACCAGAAACGGGAAAAGGGGGCGTCTCCATAACCCGGCTTCCGTAGGGGCGGGTTTTAAACCCGCCCCTACAACCAGAAACGGAAAAAGGCGGCTTCTGCATAACCCGGCCCTGACCCTGGAGATTGGGTGAAAGAAGATTGACAGGAAATTCGGGGGATCATCGACTCCCTCAAGACTCTCTAATAGAACTCGGCATCCCTGATGGTAATTTGTTATTAATCAGAGCATTAAATAGATGGCATTTAAAAATATAGCCGCAAAAGCTTTGGCTGGCGCAGGCTAAAGCCTGCGGCTACAGTTAATTTCCCCAGCAGGAGCTGGTTTTTGGCTCTGATTAATAAATCTGGGGCCAATGGCAAAAATCATCTTGACAGGCGGGGCTAAAAGGATTAGGTTTATTAATAACCTGCCTTTGAGTGGTCTTTAGTAATCCCGGCTTTGGCCGATACTTGGAAACGAGGAAACCCCGTATAATCCCCGGTTTGCTTTGAAACTTGCCCATTCCCTCTCCGAATTAAGGCTGCCGGCCTTTCTGGGTCCCTATGGGAGCCAGTCTTAGAAATTGTAGCCCTCGCGGCAAGTACCCGTGGATGTGCCCGCACATCATAAACTTTGGCTCAGCGTATGGGAATTGGCAGCATGAGCACTAAAGAGGCAACCATGAACTTATCCGAATTGAAGCACAAGAAGATCAACGAACTGGCGTCGCTGGCCCGGGACTTGAATGTAGAAGGCGCTGCCGGGATGCGCAAGCAGGATCTCATCTTTGCCGTCCTCCAGGCCCAAGTGGAAAAAAACGGCGTCATCTCCGGCGGCGGCGTCCTGGAGATCCTGCCGGACGGCTTCGGCTTCCTGCGAGCCCAGGACTACAACTATCTGCCCGGCCCCGACGACATCTACGTCTCGCCCTCCCAGATCCGCCGTTTCAACCTGCGCACCGGGGACACCATCTACGGCCAGATCCGCCCTCCCAAGGAGGGGGAACGTTACTTCGCCCTGCTCAAGGTGGAGACCGTCAACTTCGAAGACCCGGCGGTAGCCCGGGACAAGATACTGTTCGACAACCTCACGCCCCTTTACCCGGATGAGCGTTTGGAGCTGGAAACCGACTCGGACAACTTCTCGGCCCGGGTGATGGACCTGATGGACCCGGTGGGCAAGGGGCAGAGGGGCCTGATCGTCGCCGCCCCTCGCACCGGCAAAACCATGCTCCTGCAAAACCTGGCCAACAGCATTGCCAAGAACCACCCGGAGGTGGTTCTCATCGTCCTCCTCATCGATGAGCGGCCCGAAGAAGTTACGGACATGGAGCGCAGCGTCAATGCCGAGGTGGTCAGCTCCACCTTCGACGAACCGGCCCAACGCCACATCCAGGTGGCGGAGATGGTCCTGGAGAAGGCCAAACGCCTGGTGGAGCACAAGAGGGACGTGGTCATCCTTCTCGATTCCATCACCCGCCTGGCCCGGGCTTACAACACCGTGGTGCCGGCCAGCGGCAAGATTCTCTCCGGCGGCCTGGACGCCAACGCCCTGCAAAGGCCCAAGCGCTTTTTCGGAGCGGCCCGGAACATCGAGGAGGGGGGCAGCCTCACCATTATCGCTACCGCCCTCATCGACACCGGCAGCCGCATGGATGAGGTGATCTTCGAGGAGTTCAAAGGCACCGGCAACATGGAGATCCACCTGGACCGGAAGCTCACTGAGAAGCGCATGTTCCCGTCCATCGACATCAACCACTCCGGCACCCGGAAGGAAGAACTGCTGCTGCCGCCGGAGGACCTGAACCGCATCTGGATCCTGCGCAAGCTCCTGTCCCCCTTAAGCTCGGTGGACAGCATGGAGTTCCTGCTGGAGAAACTACGGGGGACCAAAACCAACGCCGACTTCCTGGCGGCCATGAACCGCTGAGGATTAAAAGGCGGGATGAGTT
>CAWIDL010000015.1:0-72391 GCA_963834795.1 uncultured delta proteobacterium
AGATATCTGAGAGGCGCTCTCCCCCCGTTTTCCGTTTTCCGTCCCTGCTACGAGGCCTTTGACTTTCCGGAGGGGCCGCCACTGCCCCCCCCGCAGATGCTGTCCTGCCATTACATCACCTTGGGGAGATTGGGGGCCCCTGGGGGAGGCGAGGGGGCTTCCCCCGGGGGAGGAGGCAAGGGCGCGGCCGGGGGGAGCGCCTCCGGGGGCGAGGGCCCCGGGCCCGGGGCGCGGCTGACCCGGCCGGCTGCTCTGTCTTCACCGTCTTAAAATAGATCGGGTCGATTTCCGGGAACCAGGCGGGGGGCTTGATTACCGACTTCCAGGGGCCGCTGGGCCTGCTCCCCTGGTAGAGATAGCCCTCCCAATAAAAGTAATATCTGGTCCCGTGGCGGAAGACATCGGTGGGGAGGTTGGGGGCCCAATCGACCCCGGGGGCGTTGGGCACCGGGGTCCATTGGGGCTGGACCTGGGGCGGCACCGGGTTGATGCGGATGTCCGTGGCGGCCAGCGGCGTCCCGGTAAAGGCCAGCACCAGGGCGGCGGCTGCCAAGAGCCTGCTAAGTCCAGCCATCGGCATACCCTCCTATAGGAATGGGGGGAGGATCCGGCGGTGAGGCCGCTCTCGTGCCAATAACCGCCGTTGATAATAGTAATACCTCTTGTTGAAGAGGAAAAGGCCCCCGGGGAGATTGGGGACCTAAAAATCCTTGGGGACCTCTCAGGCCGCCAGGAAGGTTAGCGAAGTAACCGGCGCCCCGAACGAGCTTTTGGTGGCGCCCTCTGGCTTTCTTACGCTGTCCGGAAATCCGAAAATCGCCAAAGAGATCCTGCTGAGCCGTCGCCGGCGGCGAAAAAAGTCGCTTGCGCTTTCCAAAAACCTGTCATTAAGAAAACAGAAAACAGGAGACAGAAAACAGTCGCTCATGAGCCCTGGCTCACCCGTAAATCATGAAAAGGTAGCGCCGCCGCCCCCGGCGGCGCGGGAACCGGCTACCAGAGAGTGGGTATCCCACATACTCAGGAACTTTTCATGACAGTCGCTCATGAGCCTTCAGCTCACCCATAAATTATGAGAAGACCGGTGGAGCGGGCGTCTCGCCCGCCACTCAGTCCGCACAGGTTTTTTTCGAGGGACGCCTGTGCCACCAATTCTTCACAATTTTTCAAGGCAGAAAACAGAAAACAGAAAACTGCCTCTAGTCATCCGGAATATTGCGTTGCCTGCCCACTGCCAGGTCGTGCAGAGGAATGAGGATGTCCGCCATCTCCCTGACCCGCCGGGCGCTCTCATAGGCGTCGATCACATTGAGATGCACTCCCGAAGGCACCACCGGACCCTTGGCGGGAAAGTTCTGCTCGTTGCAGCAAAACCCGGTGATCACCGCCTTGCCCCGGCGGGTGTTCACCACCACCGATTGTCCGCCCACGGTGTGCCCTGGGGTGAGGAGCACCTGGATGCCCTCGACGATCTCGGCGTCCCCCTCCACCGGCACGATCTCCAGGTCATCCAGCAGGTCCGGGAAGTAGCGGTGGTCAATGGGGTGGGGATTTTGAAAGAAGTCGTACTCCCTTTTCTGTACGTAAATTCTGGCGTTGCTGCACTTGTAGTCATTTTCGCAGTGGTCATTGTGCAGGTGGGTGTGGATGATGATGTCGATATCCCCGGGCTTGAGGCCGTAGCTGCCCAGGGCCTCCTCGAACTCCTGGATCTTCAGGCCGTATTGCTCCTCCACCGCCGGCGGCACCATGAACTGCTCCAGGCCGGTATCCACCAGGATTTTTTCCGGACCCCCTTCCAGGTAAAAGACGTAGATGGGTATCCAGATCCTTTTGCCATAGCCCTTCAAATAGGTCATGACGCCCTGGTCGGTTTCGTTGGCCCCCACCACCAGGGGATGGATGACATATTGGCGCATGCTCCTCTCCTCTCGCTGGTTCATCGGGGAAAACGATCTTTATTATACGCCTGGACAGAAAAAATATTAAGGCTGAACTGGCAGACGAGAAACCATAACCAGGCAAGGAAGGGGCTGGGTTACCCGGCCCCGGGAACTAGAAGCTATTGCAAAACCCCGTTTTGTCCAAAAATGTCATTCTGAGCGAAGCGAAGAATCTCGTATTTTTATGGACTTGAGATCCTTCACTTCGTTCAGGATGACAGTGAAATCAGATTTTGCAATAGCTTCTAGTCAGGAAAACCTTAATAAATGAACCCGCTTTATTCCCTCCCCCTTGAGGGGGCGACACCGGGTGGGGGTGATTATTTGTTCTGTGATCTCCAAATGTTATCACCCTCCCCCCAACCCCCTCCCCTCAAGGGAGGGGGAGTTTTGGGGCCAAGAGATATTAAAGATATTCCCGAGACACGATACTAGAATAAACTTCCTGAAGCTCAGGGCGGGTTAGCCGGTTCAACCGGACCAGGTGGAAAATCCGGCTCGGGATGAGGGCGGAACCTGCTTCGCTCTAGGGCGCACCCAAGAAAAATTCAGGGGCACGGCTTGAAACCGCGCCCCCCATAGACGGAGGTTCAGAGCCACGCCGGCCCGGCCTCATCTCATACGGCCGGCAATGACCCGACGGGCCACGTTGATGGGGATGGCAAAACTGATGCCCTGGGCCCCCTGGGCCATCATGGTATTGATGCCGACCACCCGGCCGTCGATGTCCAGCAAGGGGCCGCCGCTGTTGCCGGGGTTGATGGAGGCATCCGTCTGGATGAAGTCGCTGTATTGGCCAGTGCCCAGACCCCGGCGGCCGGTGGCGCTGATAATACCCACGGTCATGGTGTGCTCCAGCCCGTAGGGGCTGCCGATGGCGATGGCCCACTGGCCCACCTGCAATCTGTCGGAGTCCCCCAGGGTCGCGGGCTTCAACCCCTGGGCCTGCACCTGGACCAGGGCCACGTCAAATTTTTGGTCGTAGCCTACTAACCGGCCCCGGAGTTCGCGGCCATCAAAGAGTTTCACCTGAATCTCCTGGGACCCGGCCACCACGTGGCTGTTGGTCAGGATATAGCCCCTGGGGTCGATGATAATCCCGGAGCCCTGTCCCACCTGGCGGACGGTGCGGCTCCCGCCAGATTCCCGGAACGTCCCTTCAAAGGGGGTACCCCGCCAGAAATCCTGCTGGGACCCATAGGGCTCAGTCTGGATCACTTTGACGGCCTTCAGGCTAACCACCGAAGGCATCACCTGTTGGGCCACCCGGACAAAGTCGGATTGCAGCCCCGTGGCGGCGGAGTCGGCTGCCGCCGGGCCGGGCCCTGGTGGCCCCATCCC
The DNA here is from genome assembly GCA_963834795.1 of uncultured delta proteobacterium. Classification (GTDB taxonomy): domain Bacteria; phylum Desulfobacterota; class Desulfobaccia; order Desulfobaccales; family 0-14-0-80-60-11; genus JAPLJC01. The sequence goes on from CAWIDL010000015.1 coordinate 3,285, forward strand.
CGCGGGCACGGTTAGGGCCAGTCCCAGGGAGAGCAAGATCAAGGAGCAACACTTGCGCATGGAAGTCTCCGATTAGTGGAAGAATTTCCAATAACTTGGCAACAAGATTATCATAACTCTAGTCCCCGGGAGCGTCAAGTTCAGGGAATTGCTGGCCCACGCAAGCTTCCGCCTTGGCGGCTTTCTTTGCTTTTTTTCCTTTTTTCGCTTTTTTTGCTTTTTTTGCTAGGGCAGCAGCAAAGGCGGCGCCTCCGGCCGCGGGCCGATGACCTCCATGACCTGCCGGGGGATCATACTAGCGGCCAGAGCCAGGAAGGGCAAGCCCTGGCCGCTGGTGGCGTTGCGCAGGCCGGCGTCCCCGCCGATGGCCAGGCAGACGGCTGGCGCACCTATCCGCTGGCGGGTCCAGAAGACCCTGAGGGGGCAGGGGCCACCGCCACCGGAGCCTTGCCAGCCAACTAATGTGTGGCTCTCTCCGTCGGGGTAATCCAGGACCAGGGTCTCCCCCCGCCAGATGGGGGAGAGCACCTCCAACCCCAACCGGGGCAGGCCTTCGGCCACGTTGCCGCCCGGGGTCACTTCATATTCCAAGATAAAAAACGGGATTCCCATAATGGACTCTTTCTAGTTAGAGAGGGCCCGGCCCCATTTATTAATAAATCTAAACTTTTCGTACTTCGAGGTCGCCTGGCTGGGGTGAACCCTCGCATCCCCCGGAGCCGGGGAGCGTCTGGCTGAAATTGGCGCTGAATTATGGAGAATCGGAACCTTCGACACAGTCGATCAAGACCTTCAGTTCTGCCGGAAGCCGGGCCGTGGTGAGGGCCGCCACCCCCTGGGACAGGGGGATGGTGCGGCCAATCAGGGGCCGGGGGTCCACCCAGCCCTGGCGCAACAGGCGCAGGGCCTCCGGGAAGGGGCCGCAGCGGGAGCCAACCAGCCGCACCTCCGGCACCACCAGCGCCGCCGGGTCCAGGGGAAAGGCGCCGGCATAAGTGCTCTTCAGCACCACTGTGCCTCTGGGGCGGACCCGGGCCAGGGCCAGGGTCAACCCTCCCGGAGAGCCGCTGGCCTCCACCACCGTGTGATAATCCCCGGCGGGCAGGTCCTGTTCCAGAAAGGTGGCCACCCCATAGGGGCGGGCCAGCGCCAGCCGTTCCGGGTGATGGCCGGCCAACTGCACCGGGGCGCCCCGCAGGGCCAGGACCCAGGAGATCAGCAGGCCCAGGGGCCCGTCCCCCACCACCAGAAGCCGCTCCCCGGGGGAAATCCCGACGCTGTAGGCGACCTGCAGGGCCGCGGCCAGGGGTTCGGTGAAGACCGCGGCCTGGTCCGGGACCTCCGGGGGCACGAGATGGAGGTTGGCCACCGGGAGGGTCAGGTATTGGGCGAAGGCCCCGTCGTGGTCTTTGAGGCCCAGAACCCGGCGCTCCCGGCAGTGAGGCGAGAGGCCCTCCCGGCACAGGTCGCAGGTCCCGCAGCCCAGGTTGATCTCTCCCACCACCCTCCGGCCCAGCCAGGGAGAGCCGTCTGGGCCGGCCACCACCCCCACGAACTCGTGCCCCGGCACCCCGCGAAAGCCATGGTAGCCCAGGAGAATCTGCCGGTCGCTGCCGCACACCCCGGCCAGACGCACCCGAATCAGGACCTCCCCGGATTTAAAGGCTGGGGTGGGTAGCTCTTTCAAGGTCAGGGAGCCGTCGAAGTACAGGGCGATCATGGTCTGCTTGGGGCCGTGGCCTCCTCCAGCACCGACAGGGTCTGATTTACCGTGGCCTCCCAGCTCAGGTGCGCCACCGCGGCGGCCGCAGCCCGGCGCACCTCCGGGGCCTCGCCCCGGGTGAGATATTCCTCCAGAGCCCGGGTCAAGGCGGGGACGTCATCGGCTCGCCCCAGGATCTCCCCGTGGTCATTGGGGCGCAGGAATTCGGAGGCGCCGTTGGCCCCGGTGGTGACCACCGGGAGGCCGCTGCCCAGGGCCTCCAGGACCACGTTGCTGCAAGGATCGTAGATGGTGGGCAGGGCCAGCACCGTGGCGGCCTGGTAAAAGGGCGCCAGGTCCGCCTGCGGTCCCCAAAACTTGAGGCTTGCCGCCGCTCCCAGCCGCCGCGCCTGTCCCTGATAGGAGGCGGGCTCGCCTTTGCCCACCACCCAGAGAACCGCTTCTTTATGCCGCAGACCGCCAAAGGCCTCGAGGAGATAGGTCAAACCTTTGCGACCAAACCCGGAGCCGGCGAATAACACGATGGGGCCGGCCGGCGCCCCCAGCCCGGCCCGCAGGGCCGCTCGCCGGGGCTCTTCCAGGGGCCGGAATCTCCGCCGGTCCAGGCCGTTGTAAATCACCGCCAACCGTTGCGGGTCTAGGCGGTAATGGCGGATGATCTCCTCCTTCACCTGACGGGAATTGGCGATGACCCGGCGGAGGCCGGAGTCGGCAAAGAGGCGCTCCTCCAGGGCCAGCATTACCCGATGAAACAGGCTGAGGCCCTGGAAGGCCCGGGCGGCGGGGGAGAGAAAAGGGGTACGCAACTTGAGCCACTCCCGGTGGCAGCCGTCCCCGGCCCGGTAAACCTGTGGGGACAGGGTGCGTTCCAGGCTGAAAACCACCTGGGGGCCGGCCTTTTTCAGAAGCCGGCGGGCGCCTAGCACGTAGGAGAGGAGACGGCCAGTCTTGCCGGGCCACACCGGCACCGGCACATAACCCACCTGCGGGCCCAGGGCGGCCCGGGCGGTCTCTTCAGCCTCGTTGCCGTAAACCGCCACCTGGTGGCCCGCCGCCGCCAGCCCCTGGGCCAGGTGTTGCACGGTGGTCTCGGCCCCGCCGGGGCCCCCCGCCCTCTGCCTCAACATGGCGATTTTCATGGATTTCCGGTAGCACAGGCGTCTCGCCCGGGCCGGTATTTTGGGTGTCCCAGGCTTTCCAGCCCGGGGAGCCGCAGGGGCGTTGCTTGCTGCGCCATGACCAGATATTCGGGCAGGGCCAGCTCTGCCCCTACGGGAGATTCGCTGAGTCGCCCCTACGCCGCCGCTGCCTGTTAACGGCTCAGGTGGCGGCGCCTCCGGCCGCGGCCCTGAGTTCGGCGATGGCAGCCTGCTCAAATTCCACGGCCTTCTCCGAGCGGGGCTGGCAGGCGGGGCCCTGGATGACCCGCTGGGCCGGGGAGGTGTCCTGTTTGACCTTCTCCACCCTAACCTCCCACATGGCCATGGCGTCGCTCATGGCCATGGGGTCCTTGAGGAGCCGCACGCTGCCCTGAATGCCCATAACCAGATCCTCGGAGCCCAGGATTTCCAGGGAAACCCGGCCGTCCCGGCGCAGATTGGCGGCGGTGGTGCTGGTCCTCAGGGTGGCCAGCAGCAGGGTCCGCTCGTCCTTGGCGTAGATGAGGGTAACGGGACAGGTGTTGGGCGCCCCGTCGGCTCCCACTGTGCCGGCCACCGCGATGATCCGGTTGGGGTTGCGGTTGAAAAGCTGCATCAGATCGATGATCAGCTCTTCCCCGGGTTTCCGGGCCACATTGACCAACAGCCGGTCACCCACTATGCGGGCCATGGTTTCAGCTCCTCTATCCCCCTCATTCCAGCCCTCTCTCCCGCAAAGCGGCGGGAGAGAGGGGCTGGGAAGGTGAGAAGGTCTGGTTAAATTTTGGGGTCAGTATCCAGGGCGGCCCCTGGCCGCCGTGATCTCAGAAAGCCCATGCCGGGGCGCCTGTGCCCCCGGAATTCTTGACCGAAAACCGAAAACCGCCGTCTTCACGGCTGGCCGAAGTGCCGGGCCATGGCCTCCAGAACCTCCTCCGGCTCGATTTCCGTGAGACAGCGGCTGATCTTGGAGCCCTCACAGCCGTCCCGCCCGCAGGGGATGCACTGCCAATCCTTCTGGAGCACCAGGTGGCCTTCGCCCCAGGGCCCCCAGTTAAACGCGCCGCTGGGGCCGAAGAGGGCCACCGCCGGGGTGTCCACCGCCGCGGCCAGGTGCATGGGGGCGCTGTCGACGCCGAAGAAAAACCGGGCCCGCTGGATGAGGGCCCCCAGTTCCTTGAGGGTGAGGCGGCCGGCCAGGTTGATGGGAGTTTTGAGCCGGCTCTCCCGGAGGATGGCGGCTAACAGCTCCTGCTCGTGCGCCGCCCGGCTGCCGGTAAGGACCACCGGCAGGCCCCACTCGCCTTGCAGGGCCTCCAAAACCCTGGCGTATCCCCGGGGGGTCCAGCACTTGAAGCGCCAGCCGGCCCCGGGGTGCATCACCACAAAGGCGCGGGGGGCCAACCCCCGGGAAGCCAGCAGCTCCCGGGTGCGCTCTTCCACCTGCCGATCCCAATAAAACTGCAGCCGCGGCCCTGAAGGCGAGAGGCCCAGGGCCCGCAAGGCCTCCAGATTCTGGTCCACCAGGTGCATCCTGACCGCTGGCCGGGGCAGGAGGCGGGTAAAGCAGCCGCGGCGCTGCCAGAAAGGCCGGCGGGGGTGGTCGAAGCCCAGGCGCTCCGGGGCCCCGGAGAGCCGGGCATAGATGGCCCCCCGGTCGCCGCCGGAGAGTTCCAGGACCAGGTGGAAGCGGCGGCGGCGCAGTTCCCGGACCAGGCCCAGGGCCTCCCGCCAGGATTCCTGGCGCCGCGCCACCACCAGGAGGTCGTCAAGCCCCGGGTGCCCGGCCACCATCTCTTCGGTCCCCTTAGGGACCAGGTAGGTCAGGTGGCAGTGGGGCCAGGCCTCTTTGAGGGCGGCGATCACCGGGGTGGACACCAGCACGTCCCCGGGCTGCTTCAACTTGATCACCAGGATGCGTTTAGAACTCATCGTCCTTCCGGACCTGGCGGCGGCTCATGGCCACCCCCCGTTTGGAGGCGCGGATGAAGGCCAGCAGGTGGGCCACCTCCGGAGTCTGGGGCACCTCGGCTTCCACCTGCTCCAGGGCCCTGGCCAGGTTGGTGCGGCGCCCGAAGAGGATCAGGAAGGCCTGGCGCAGGGGGGCGATTTGGGCCGCGGTAAACCCGGCCCGGCGCATCCCCACCAGGTTGAGGCCTTTGACCGTGTGGAGGTCGTCGATGTTGCTGTAGGGCGGCAGATCCCGGGTGGCTCGGGCCCCGCCCCGCATCATCACCAGGGTCCCCACCCGGATAAACTGGTGCAGCAGGCAGTTGCCGGAGATGAAGGCCCGGTCGGCCACTTCCACGTAGCCGCCCAGCAGGGCGCCGTTGACCAGGACGACGTGGTTCCCCAGGGAGGAGTTATGCCCCATGTGGCTCATGGCCATGAGGAAATTGTGGTCTCCCATCCGGGTGGCGCTCCCGGGCTTGGTGCCCCGGTGGATGGTGACGTACTCCCGGATGAGGTTATGGTCCCCGATGACGGTGTAGCTCTCCCCGCCCTTGAAGCCGTAGTCCTGGGGCTCGTAGCCGATGATGGCCCCGAAGGCGATGAGGTTGTCCTGGCCGATGGAGGTATGGGGACCGATATAGGCGTGGGCCAGGATGCGGGTGCCGGCCCCGATGCGGCTGGGGCCGTCGATGGTGACCCCGGGACCCACCGTAACGTCGGGGGCCAGTTCCACGTTGGCGGCGATGCGGGCGCTGGGGTCAATGGGCATCGAGGTCCTTCCCCCGGGTCAGTTCCAGCAGATAGTGATATTTCAAGAAATTGTAGCGGCTGCCCTGGATGGCCAGGGACATTCCCAGAGAGCCTTCCAAAAACCCGGCCTTCAGGAAATAGAGCTTCCAGAAGGTAAAAAACGGACGCCAGCACCGCTCCCCCGGGAGGGGGCGGCGGCCGCGGCCGGCCATCTCCCGGGCGGCCAGCCGGGCGTAGCGCTCCTGGCGCGCCGCGTATTCCCGGAGATCGCTATAGGAATAGTGATCCAGGGGGGTGCGCAAGGTCCCCCGCGGCCCGGCCACTTCCACCTCTTCGTGGACCTCCCGCTCCCGGAAGCGGCCCCGGCCCCGGCGGAACAGCCGCAAGGTGTAGTCGGGATACCAGCCCAGTCGCCTGATCCAACGACCGCCCAGGTAATTCTTCCGGGGCACCCGGTAGCCGTCCCGGGGTCCGTCGGCCCGGACCACCGCCAGGATTTCCTGCCGCAGGGCCGGCGGCACCCGTTCGTCCGTGTCCAGGGAAAAGACCCAGTCCATCCGGGCCTGATCCAGGGCGAAATTTTTGGTGCCGGCAAAACCCTGCCAGGGGGCGGTAATCACCCGGTCCGTATACTGCCGGGCCAACTCCACGGTGCGGTCGGCGCTGCCGCTGTCCACCACCACGATCTCATCGGCAAAGCTCACCGATTGCAGGCAGTCGCCGATGTTGGCCTCCTGATTCATGGCGATGATGGTGACGGAAAGGGACGGCACAGATAGTTTTCCGTTTTCCGTTTTCGGGATGGTTCTTAGCAGTTACCGAAAACCGAAAACTGTCATTTCAACGGTTTGGCCTCTTCGATGAGCATGATGGGGATGTCGTCCTTGATTTCATAAAGGAGGCGGCATTTGTCGCAGATGAGGCCGTCTTCCTTCTCCGTCAGCTTAAGGTCGCCCTTACACTGGGGGCAGGCCAGGATTTCCAGCAATTCCTTGTTGATGGGCATGAGACCTCCATTTTTTGGTGGGGGCGGCGCCCACCCTGCATAAATCATTTTCGCTAAAGCTGAAAGCTGACGGCTGCAAGCTTACGACTTTATCAACTCATGTACCAGCCGCCGTTGACGTTGATGGTCTGGCCGGTGATATAGCCGTTGCGGGCCAATAGCACTACTACGGCGGCCACTTCCTCCGGCGTCCCGAAGCGGCCCACCGGGATCATCATTGGGGTGGCGTTCAGGTTGCCGGTGACCATCTCGGTCTCGATCAAGGCCGGGGCGATGGCGTTTACCGTGATCCCTTCTTTGACCAGCTGGCGGGCGTAAGAATGGGTCAGCCCCAGCAGCCCCGCCTTGGAGGCGGCGTAGTGCGGCCCGGTGACCCCACCGGTCTGGGCCGCCACTGAAGAGAGATTGATGATCCGCCCCCAACGCCGGGCCCGCATGCCCGGCAGCACCCTTTGGATTACCAAGAAGGCGGACTTGAGGTTGACCGCCAGCATCTCGTCCCAGTCAGTCTCGCTGATCTCCGGAAGTGGTTTGGCGCTGACGATGCCGGCATTGTTCACCAGGATATCCACCTGGCCCAGGTCCGCTTCGATCACCGCCACCATGTCGGCCACTTCCGTGGCCAGGGAGACGTCGGCGCGGACCGGAAGGGCCCGACGCCCCAGGCGTTCGATGCCCCTCACGGTTTCCAGGGCCTGAGCCTCCCGGTGGCGGTAACTCACGGCGATATTGGCGCCGGCCTCCGCCAGGGCGAAGGCCGCGGCCTGGCCGATGCCCCGGGAAGCCCCGGTCACCAGGGCTACTTTGCCGGTAAAATCGTCCAGCATTCCCATCACCTCCACAGGCGAGAGGCAGTTCCACCTTCTCCTCGGGCAGGCACGGAGGCCTGGCCCACCACTATCAAATTATTTTAACCATTAACTTTAGCAGTAAACAAGATTTTCTCGCAGGCCGCCAGCACCGTCTCCGGGGCCAGGTCCGTCAGACAGCGGGGTGCCTTGCAGCGGCGCTGGAAGCAGGGGCTGCAATCCAGGCCCAGGCGCACCACCGCGTGGCCCTCGCCGCAAGGCCCGGTGCGCCAGGGCGCGGTGGGCCCGAAGAGGGCCGCCACCCTGGTCCCCAGGGCCGCGGCCAGGTGCATGGCGCCGGTGTCGGGGGTCACCACCAGAGAGGCCTGGCGCAGCAAGGCGGCCAGTTCCGTCAGGGAAGTGCGCCCGGCCAGATTTATGGCCGGCCCCTTAACCTTCTGCAAAATTTCTGCGGCCAGCCCCCGATCCGCGGCGCTGCCGGTGATGGCCACCAGCAGGCCCAGAGTCCGGTTGGAACTGAGCCGGTCCCCCAGGCGGGCCCAAGCCGCGGCGGGCCACTGTTTGCTGGGCCAACGGGCCCCGGGGTGCAACACCACCAAGGGGCGTCGGCCCTTGACATAAGCTTCCGGCAACAGATGAGAGACCGCCGTTCCGGCGCCCAGGCCCAGCCGGAGGCGGGGCGGATTTGCCGGAGCCCCCAGGTGGCGGGCCAGGTGCAGGTAGCGGAAAATAGCATGGGCCTCGGGATCGAAGGGGGCCAGGCGCTCGTTCAGGGCCAGATAGCTCAACTCCCGGGTGCAGTCATAGCCCAGCTTGCGAGGACTCCGGGCCAGGGCCACCCACACGGCGCTTTTCAAGAGGCCTTGCAAGTCGATGACCACATCGAAATGGCTGGTCCGCAGACGGCCCAGCAGCCTCCCCAGCAGGGCCGGATTGGCCCCGGAGAAGATTTCCCCCGGCCGCAGCCGGGGCGCCACCCAGACCTGGTCCAGGGCCGGATGCTTATCCAGCAGCGGGGCATAGGCGGCCTCCACCAGCCAGGTGATCTGGGCCAGGGGATGGGCAGCGCGCAACGCCTCCAGGGTGGGCAGGGTGTGGAGCACGTCCCCCAAGGAACTGAGCTTTACCATGAGGATACGCGGATGCTCTGCCGACAAGTGACGATCCCCAAAAATTCGCGGCAAAGACGTGGGCCTCCGCCGGCGCAGGGTTTATAAGATAGTCCTGGGACGCAATTCTGGGCGTAGGGCGCGTCTGGCACGCCGTTATGGGTGCGTGAGACGCATCGCCACCCTCGCAGTTCAACCCTTCTTTAAATCTTCCAAAATCCAGGCGGCGGCGGCCTCCAGGTCCCGGGCCACATAGACCGGCTGCACTGCGGACTGGCTACGGATAAATTCAAATTCCCCCCGGCCGTAGCCGGTGAGGACCAGGACCCCCTTCACTCCAGCGTTGGCCGCAGTCTGGACGTCTTTATAACGATCCCCCACCAGGTAGGAACGCTTAAGGTCCAGGTCCAGGTCGCGGGCGGCCCGGAGGATCAGTTCCGGATTGGGTTTGCGACAGGAGCAGCGGGCGCTCGGATGGTGGGTGCAGACGTAGAGGCCGTCCAGTCGGGCACCCTTGTCGGCCAGGAGTTGGCTGAGGTGGCGCTGCACCTCATCCACGAACGCCGGGGGGAAATAACCCCGGGCTGCCCCGGACTGGTTGCTGATGACCACCACCTTCACGCCCGCCTCATTGAGGCGGCGGATGGCAGGGGCCGCCTGGGGGAAGACCCGGAAGCGGCTTAGATGGTTGATATAGCCCATCTCTTCGTTGATGGTGCCGTCCCGGTCCAGAAATACCGCGGGACTCTGCATCAGTCCTCCGTGAGCCAGGGCCGGGCCGCGGACAAAACCTCTTCCACGCCGATGGCCGTCAGGCAGGCGTATCCCAGGGAGCAGGTGCGCCGCCAGCAAGGGCTGCAGGGCAGGGGCTGGCGCAGCACCGTGGCCCGGGGAGTAAAAGGCCCGGTGGCCGCCGGGTCGGTAGAGCCGAACAGGGCCACCAGGGGCACTCCCAGCGCGGCGGCGGCGTGCATCAGGCCCGAGTCGTTGGTGACCAGCAAGTTTAAGTGGCTCAAGACCGCCAGAGCCTGGCGCAAGTCGGTTTTGCCCGCCAGGTCTAGAACCGGCAGGCCCAGCTGCGCCTTTACCAGGTTGGCCACCGGGGCCTCTCCCGGCCCGCCCAGCAGCACCAGGCGGGCCCCGAATTCCCGGGCCAATTCCCTTCCCAGGGCGGCGAACCGCTCCGGCGGCCAGCGTTTGGCCGGGCCGTAGGCCGCGCCGGGGCTCAATCCCACCCAGGGGCCGGAGCCGGAGCCGGTGGAGGCAAGCAACTTCGCCGCGGCCGCGGTCTCCTCTTCCAGCAGGTAAAGGGCGGGGGGCGTGAAGGCCTCCACCTCGTCCAGGGTCTTCAGCAGGCCCAAATAATAGAAGACCGTGTGCAGCCCGGCCAGGCGCCGCCGCCCGGAGACCGCCGGATTAAGGAGAGGACCCCGGACGTCGGCGGCATAGCCCAGCCGCACCGGGGCTCGCAGCAACCAGAGCCCCAGGGCCGATTCCAGGGAATTGGCCAGGGTTACGGCCAGGTGAAAACGCCCTCGCAGGCCCCAGAGAACCCGCCATTTTTCCCGGTCGGCGGGGTAGGTGATGACCTGCGCCACCCCGGGCAGCCCCAGGAACAGGGGGGATACCCGCCGGGCCGCCAATACCGTGATCTCCGCCTGGGGAAAGAGGCTTCTTAACCCTGAGAGCACCGGCAGGCTCATGACCGCGTCCCCCACCCAGTTGGGGGTGCGCACCAGGAGGCGGGGCGCCGGCCCCGGGACCGGGGGAATTTTCCGCACCGGCCGCAACCGTTGAAAGCGCTGCTTCACTTCCGGGGGCAGCGGTTGTTCTTTAGGCTGATAAGGATAATTCATTATTCCTGAGCAACGCTAACCGGCAAGGGTTTTACTATGAGTAGATAAAAAAACGAGGTCTTATACCAGTTGCCGTCAAATGGTTTCTTGCGTAGGGGCGGACCCATATGCCCGCCCCTCAGAGGGCGCACACGCGGGTGCGCCCCTACGATAAATTCTTTATCTGGTTCCCAAGCTGCACTTGGGAACCCACTGATTTGCAAAGCTTTGCTTTGCACTCCAAAGCGCAGCTTAGGTCGCGCCTTCAGCCGCTCGGCACTCTTCCAAAATATTTCCTTTATAACTTAAGTTCCTTATATATAATATTTTTTCCCGTGCTAATAGTTCTAAAGCCCCTGCTGTCATATATGTGTTGAGCAGCTTTTTCTTCGCGACTTGTCGAGGTGTACAAACGTAAAAATATTTTATCCCGCTCTTTGGCTTTTCTTATTACGTGGTCGAGCAATTTTCCACCAATGCCTTTTCCGCGAAACGCTGGGTCCACGCAATACCAACCCAACCAGTAGGCCTCTTTTTCATCTTTTTCCAGAGAATACAATCCCGTTGTGCCCAAGACCCTTCCCGGCTCGTCAACAGCTACAAAATATTCCAGGGAAGAAATTTTATTTTTTTCTCCTCTATTCAATTGCTCGAATTTCTTCTGATCCAGACTTGCTTCAAGGGCGACGCTGGGTAGTACAGACTCGTCTCGAAAAACATCGTTAAGAGAAAGCGATGCTTTTTTCAAATACCCTTTGGAAAGCTTTATTATTTTTACGATTATTTTTGTTCTCTTTTTAATCCCCTCTCCCTCAATGGGGGAGAGGGCTAGGGTGAGGGGGAAGTAATCTCTTTTCTGTTTCCGTTAATAACTTGGGAACCAGGTGCCCTTGCCTGCCAGGTAACCGCCGCGGACAGCGATATCCAGGCTATTTCAGAGTACCGATTATTATCGCACAAGGGTGTAGGGGCGACCCGCTGGGTCGCCCTTATTCCAGCTTTTTTAGGTTTCTCTAATCATTATCGCACGAGGGGCAGGTTAAAGGAACTCCAGTAACTCCATAATTCTCTCCGGCTGGCTGATTTGGGCCTCCACCTCCATGACCCATAAGGGCATGGTCTGATCCCAGCGTTCAGCCAGGCGGGCCCAATCCTTGGCGGTGGTGACCAGGGCCCAGGCCCCGGCGGTTTCCGCCTCCCGGACCAGGGCCGCCAATTCCGCGGGCTGGAAGGGGTGATGGTCCGGAAAGACCCGGAAACCCCGGAGCCGCACCCCCAACTCTTCCAGGGTTCGCCGGAAGACCTCCGGCCGGGCCAGGGCGGCGAAGGCCAGCAGGGCTTGATTTTCCAGGACGGTGGGGGACTCCGGCGGGCCGGCAGGCACGAGGCGGACCGCGGCGGGGGTGATGCTGGCCGTCAGCACGGTTTTCTCGGGAAAGCCGCGTTGCAGGTCCGCCAGGGTGCGGCGGTCCCGGTCCTCCTGAAAGCGGGTGAGGATGAGCACCTGGGCCGCGGTTTTTTTTGCTTTTTTTGTTTGTTTGGTTTTTTTGGTAAGCGCGGCCCGGGGCTCCCGCAGGATGCCCAGGGGCAGCAGCCGGCCGTTGCCGAAGGGCGCGGCCGCGTCCAGCAGAACGATGTCCAGGTCCCGTTGTAGCTGAAAATGCTGGAAGCCGTCGTCCAGCAGGAACAGGTCCGGCCGGACCTGCTCCCAGGCGGCCAGGCCCGCGGCATAACGGGAGGCCCCGGTGTAGACCGCGGCCCCGGGCAGGGAGCGGGCCAGCCAGTAGGCCTCTTCGCCCGCCTGCGGCGGTTTTTGGTAAATCTGCCGGCCGTCGGAGATGCAAGCGACCCCCTGGTTTTGGCCGCCGTAACCCCGGCTGAGAATGGCCACCTTGCAGCCCTGAGCCTGAAAAAGACGGGTAAGGCAGGCGGTCACCGGGGTCTTGCCGGTGCCGCCCACGGTCAGGTTGCCGACGCTCACCACCGGGGCCGGCAGACGCCTGGCCCGGAGAATGGACCCGGCATAGAGAGCCCGCCGCATCCGGGCCCCCAGGCCATAGAGCGCGGCCAGCCCCCCGGCCACCGCCCCCAGGGAACACCTGGGCGCCGGGGCCTCCTCCCCTGCCTGGAGACCATCAAAGATGCGGTGCCAGTACGGGTGCACGCGATTAAATTCACTCACCAAAATATTCGTAGTTTCGGGCTATTTCAAACTTGCAATTATGATTTCTAAAGAGAAGTTCTGGATTAGAATAGCTTTCTGCATAAGCAGATTTTTCTATTACAATTTCGCCACAGTAACCAATAGCTACGATATGGTTGAAACTATCTTTTTGAAAAAGAAAATTAGTCATAATTTGTAAGGCGCTATTACTTGATAATTTAATAAGGTCATCTCTAGTGATTCCTTCAAGAAAACATATAATTAGTCCTGGCTTTGAGGTATCTAATTGACGTTTAGCTCTCTTAGAAATTCTTTCTTTTATTGCACCTAAAACATTGTCAGATTTTTCGGATATGATGGTCATCTCAATCGGATTAACGGGCTCATCATTTTCTGACTTAGCAAAAATAACCCCATGCGCTCGATTTGGTTTTATTTCATGAAGCTTTGCATCAAGTTTTTTGTGTCTTTCAAGAAAATCAATGGCATTACCATTGGATTTTTGTAGATTCATTGTAATAGACCCGAAAGATATTTGAAAGCCTCCATTAAGTATATCTTTTTGTGTAATAATATCAATTATTTGGGATGTTAGTTCATTTAGATAATCTTCATTGCTGTGGAGGCGATCTTTCAATTTTATATCAATAATACCAGAATATCCTTTTTCTTCTATTGCTGGCAGAAGCTTTTCTGCCAATCTATAAAAATCTTTTCTCCGAATCTTTCTTGCCAAATCAACATTAAATCTCTTACATTCGACATTAAAATCAAAAATAGGTGTCTTTACTAAGAACTCTGAATGAGTCTTTGAATCATCATACCATTCAATTTTACAGCCATTGGCAAAGAAATGCCATGCAATATCAATTTCAAATAAATAATTAATCGCATTATTGTCATCTATTAAATTATGTCTATATTCCTCTTTGATTTTCTCTGGCATGTATCTTTTAAGTGTTGATATTTTTAAACCATATCCTGCTAATAACTTCATTTCAATAGTGAGATTATTTTTGATTGATTTGCCTTGTTTCTCCATCTGAAAATAAGTTGATAGAGGTTCCCACCATGGGTGTCTTATTCTTAAATAATATTCTCGAAAGACTGGGCCTGACGATACTAAGGCAATCTTATATCTTTGAAGGCATCTTTCGATATTATTTCTGCCAAGAAATCTTATAAGTTTATTAATAAGATTTGAGGCTTCAAAATCATGTATATCACCTATAGGATTTCTCATAGCGGATAGTTTAACTAAGACATGGGGTTTCTGGGCGACCCAGCGGTTTGCACTTACCCGCCTAATTCACCTTCCCACCAACAGAAAATTTGGTTTCACCTCCGATGATCACGCTGTTTTGGTCTTTCTCATGCAGCGATGGGTCATCATGCCTGGTCTCCGCCAACCCACATGCTGATACTGAGGCGGCCATAATCAAAAATAACAGTCCGAAAATTAATTTTCTGGTCATTATCTTGAGACTGTTGCTTAAAGTAAGAGTTGCTTGTGTTCCCTCTATGGAGCTTAACGGTTCATAGCGGGACGGTTATCGGCCTAGAATCCTGTAAAATTTGTCAATATCCGGTTGGGATGCTCCTTGGGACCCAGAATTCCAGAGATCCCTTGCCTTTCTTTAAAACCTTTACCCGGCTTACGCCGGTTGTGGAACGGTTCCGCCCGCCAGAGTGAGTTTAACCAGGCGCTTGAGGTTAAGCACAATGGCCACCATGAAGGACTGGATACTGACCTTGGCTAACCCCCAATAGCGAGCTTTGTTTAAGCCGTGGCGATTCTTACCTTCGGAAAATTTTCTTTCGATTTTGGGCCGCTCCCGGAGAGAATGCCGCGGGCGCCCAGGTCGTCGCTGGCGGCGAATGATGCCGGAAGTCACCCCCTCCGCGGCCAGGTGGGCGTGGTTGGGCTCGCTGTCATAGGCCTTATCGCCCGTGGCTTCCCCGGCGCGGCCATCTATCAGTGCAGGCAGTTGCGTGCCGTCGGGCACATTGCCGGGGGTGGTCTTGACCTGCACAATAAACTCCGAATCGGCATCCTCCACCTTATGGGCCTTATAGCCATAGAAAGACTTTTTCTTGCTCTTGCGGCCAAAACGGGCGTCCGGGTCCGGGGAGTGCCGGTCGACATAATGGCCGTCATCGTCCCCCTTATCCTTATGCTCCTTTTTCAAACGAAACAGATCGACCCGGGCGATGATATGGGTGGAGTCGATGATGTGGAGACGATCGGTAATGAAACCACGATTCCGGGCTTGCTCCACCACCTGATTGAACAGCGTCTCGAAACCCTCCGGCCCCAGGCGTTGCCGGAAGCGGCAGAGGACGGTGTGATCGGGCGGCAACTCCTCGGTGCTCAACCCCAGAAACCACTTGTAGACCAGGTTAAAGGCGGCTTGTTCCTCCATCTCGCGATCCGACAAATCATAGAGAAACTGCAAAAACACCATTTTGAACATCAATACCGGGTCCCAAGGGTCTCGGCCCCAATCGGCATAGAAGTCTTTGCAGTGCTCCTGGACAAACCGAAAATCCACCACTTGGGCCAGGTCTTTCAAAAAGTGGGGTCTTTGGGATAAAATCTGCTCATAAAGAAAATTGCCGAAAAAAGAACCGTTGGCTTTGCCTTTTTTGGTCATGGTCGCCCCTAAATATTATTTGCCATATATTACAATAAGTTATGGGGTTTGGCAACCATTTTTTAAGTAATTTTAAGCAAAATTTACGATTTATTTTGCAACAGTCTCATCTTAACCTCCAAAACTTTGATCTGACCGCAACTCAAAGTATTTGGCAATAGCTGAGATAATGCGGCTCATCTTGACCGCCGGAGTCC
Source organism: uncultured delta proteobacterium (assembly GCA_963834795.1). Taxonomy (GTDB): domain Bacteria; phylum Desulfobacterota; class Desulfobaccia; order Desulfobaccales; family 0-14-0-80-60-11; genus JAPLJC01. The sequence continues at coordinate 18,624 of CAWIDL010000015.1, forward strand.
CCAAAAGGTTTTTGGGCTTCTTTGCCCAGAAAAACCCCCTAAAACATATTTAATATTAATAAGTTTCTTCATCACTTCGCTGAGCCGTGCCGCGTAGGGTGGGCACTGCCCACCAATAGGGCCGGCTCCTTATCCTCCTCCCGGGCGAACTGCATTTCGTAGAGGCGGCGGTAGAGGCCGCCGGCGGCCAGGAGATCGGCGTGCCTGCCGCTCTCCACCACCCGGCCCTCTTCCAGGACCACGATGCGCTGGGCATTCCTGACCGTGGACAGGCGGTGGGCGATGACCAGGGTGGTGCGCCCCGCCATCAGCCGGTCCAGGGCCTGCTGCACCTCCCGTTCGGATTCGGAGTCCAGCGACGAGGTGGCCTCGTCCAGGATAAGGATGGGCGGGTCTTTGAGGAGGGCCCGGGCGATGGCCAGGCGCTGGCGTTCGCCCCCGGAGAGGCGTACCCCTTGCTCGCCGATGACCGTATCCAGGTCCCGGGGCAGGGCCGCCACAAAATCATAGGCGTGGGCGGATTTCAGGGCCGCCAGGATTTCTTCTGTGGGGGCCGAAAGCGAGCCGTAGGCCACGTTGTATCGCACCGTGTCGTTGAACAAAATGGTCTGCTGGGTGACCACCCCGATCTGGGCCCGCAGGGACGAAAGGGTCACTTCCCGGAGGTCCCGGCCGTCGATCAGGATGGCTCCCCCGGTTACCTCGTAGAAACGGGGCAGGAGGTTCAGCAGGGTGGATTTACCGGCCCCGGAGGGACCCACCAGGGCCACGATTTCGCCCCGGCCCACCGTGAGGTCGATGTCGTGCAAGACCTGGCGGTCCTGGTCATAGGCGAAGCTGACCCCCCGAAAGACGATTTCCCGTTGCAGGGGAGGCAGGACCGCGGCCCCCGGGCGGTCCTGGATCTCCGGCGCCCGGTCCATCAGGCCGAAGACCCGCGTGGCTGCGGCCAGACCCTCCTGGACGATGTTCTGCACCGCGCTCAGGCTCTTGATGGGCTGGTAGAGCATGAGCAGGGCCGCCAGGAAGGAGAAGAAGGTGCCCGGGGTGGAGGTCCCCCGGATGACCGCGTAACCGCCGTAAAAGATGATGCCCGCCATCCCGAGGGAGCCCAGGAACTCCATGGTGGGGGGGAGAGCTCCCGGACCGCGTTGAGGCGCATGCGGGTGCGGAAATAGTCCCAGTTGGCCCCCCAAAAGCGCCGCTCCTCGTAGTCCTCCCGGGCGAAGGCCTTGACGATCCTCTGTCCCGCCAGGCTCTCCTGGAGCACCGTGTAGAGGCGGGCGTTGGCCACCTGGGTGTCATGGGAGACGAGGCGGGTGCGTTTCCCCAGCCAGAGGATGAGCGCGACCGCCAGGGGAAAGACCACCATGGCCAGCAGGGCCAGGCGCCACTCCCGGTAGAAGATCACCGCGCTCAGCCCCAGCACGGTGAAGGAGTCTTTGAAGAAACTGGTCACCACCCGGGTCATGGCGTCCTGCAGCAGGTTGACGTCGTAGGTGAGGCGGCTCATCAGGGTGCCGGTGGCCTCGCCGTCGAAGAAGGACAGGGGCTGGCGCATCAAGGAGGCAAAGAGCTGGTCCCGCAGGGTGGTGACGGTGGCGTTGCCGATGTAGCTCATCTGGTAGTTGTGGGTGTAGGACAGGAAACCCTTGAGGGCGTAAAGCAGGACGATCAGGGGCGGCAGCAGGTAGAGCATCTGTTCTTTGCGCCCGAAGAAGACGTCGTCCAGGACCGGTTTCACCAGATAGGCCAAAGCCGCGGTGAGTCCCGAGACCCCCAGCATGGCCAGGATCGCCGCGGTCATCCGGAACTTGTGGGGCTTCAGATAAGCTAAGAGGCGCACATATAAGCGCAGGTCGTCTTTGTACATGGGCGGACGGATCACCAACCCTTTTATTTCTCAAGATATTAACGGGAGCATTATGCGGTCCCTTATTTATCCCCGCTCCACCGCTGGGGGAGTTGTAGGGTGGGCACTGCCCACCAGGTTAACTATCCCCCCGACGGGGGAGAGGATTAGGGTGAGGGGGAATTAATCTCTTTCCCGCTCCCATTAATATTTTGCAAATATATCCTATAACTGGGGATTTTTCCAGCAAAAACCCGGAAGGGGAGGGGTATGGTATGAGCGGCGCACTAGGGGCGACAGTGGCACAGGCTTCCAGCCTGTGATCGGGTCGCCCTGCTAAACCGGGGCAGGAGTTGGCGGGGCAATCACCAGGATTATGGGAAAGTGGCAGGCAGGATTGCCAATGGCCTCCTTTTCTCCCTCCCCCTTCGAGGGGGGAGGGTCGGGGTGGGGGTGGTATCGTCTTTGGAGACCGGCGCTCCCCCGGATTTCCCGCTCACCTTGGCGATCGTCTTCCACGGCACGCCGGTTGCCGCCTCAGCCTCTTTTAGCGAGAAGCCCTCTCCTGCCGCAGCCTTCTTAATAACTCAAAACTCAAAACTCGAAACTCAACCGCCATCCCGGTTGACAGGGGCGCCCGGGTTTGGGATAACTAGCTTAACAAGCCAACGGCTCAGGATTTTCTCCCATGTTAATGGTCATTTTTTCCTTACTGGCGGCCCTGTGGCTCTGGCCCGGGGGACTGGGGGCCGGCCCGGTGGCGGCCCCGCCCCCAGCGCCGCCCGGCGAAACGCTGCGCTTTCCCTACTTCCGGGTGCCGGAGGGCGTCTATCTCTGCGGTGAGCGCGTGCCTCTGGACGATCCCGCAGTCAGAGAGGACCTGGACCGGGAATTGACCATCGACATCTGGAGCCGGGCCCAGACCACCATGTGGATCAAACGGGCCCACCGCTACCTGCCGGAGGTGGAAGAGAAGCTTCGGTCCCGACGGCTGCCCCTGGACCTGAAGTACGTGGCCATCATCGAAAGCGATCTGCGCCCCAGGGCCAGGTCCCCCGTCGGCGCCGCGGGCCCCTGGCAGTTCATGGCCCCCACCGCCCAGCGCTTTCAATTGACTTGCAACCAAGCCGTGGACGAACGCCTGGAGTTTGGCGCGGCCACCGACGCGGCGCTCTCCTATTTGCAGCGCCTTTACCAGCTCTTCCGCGACTGGCCCCTGGCCCTGGCGGCCTATAACTGCGGGGAAGCCCGGGTGCAGAAAGAGATGGCTATCCAGGGGGTGAACTCCTTTTACCGCCTGAGCCTGCCGGAGGAGACGGAGCGCTACGTCCACCGCCTGCTGGCGGCCAAGATCGTCCTGGAGGACCCGGCCCGCTATGGTTACGAGATTCCCGCTGACCAGCTCTACCCGCCCCTGGCCTATGACCAGGTCAGCATCACCCTGGTGAAGGCCCTTACGGTGCGGCGCCTGGCAGAGGCCTGCGGCAGTTATTACAAGGCCTTCAAGACCCTGAACCCCTGGATCAAAGAGGCGGAGCTGCCGCCCGGGGTCTACCGCCTCAAGCTCCCCCAGGGTTCGGCGAGCCGCTTCCAGGAGGCCTGGCGCCGGGGATTGGTTAGCAGCGAGCCGGGAGCGGTGCGCAGTGAGCCGCAGGGCGGGCCTCCGGGGCCGCCTCTCCCCAGGTAGGGTTGCGTCCCAGATATAGCTATCCATAGGTATTGTAGGGGCGCACAGTGGCACAGGCTTCCAGCCTGTGATTGGGTGCGCCCTCAAACGGGGCGGACAAATGGGTCCGCCCCTACCGGTAATGCTAAATAATTTTGTAGGAACATCTGGGACGCAACACTGGGCCGGGTCTAGGGCGGCGGCCACAGGCCGCCCTATTCGTTTCCCGTTTCCCGTCCCTGCTAATGGGCCGTTGACTTTGATTCGGCCTTTGTCTTTCACGGAAAACTGAAAACGGAAAACGGAAAACCGGGCGACGATCACAGGCTGGAAGCCTGTGCCACTGTCGCCCCTACAGGGGAGAGGATGGCCCAGGCAGTAAAAGAAAAGGCTTCCTTGCTGATCACCGGGGCCTGGGTGCTGACCCAGAATGAGGCCCGGGAGGTCGTGGCTCCCGGGGCGGTGGCCATCCGGGGCGCGGAGATCGCGGCGGTGGGGCCGAAGGCGGCGCTCTCGGCCCGCTTCGCCCCGGAGCGGGTGCTCGATTATCCCCAGGGACTGATCATCCCGGGCTTGATCAACGCCCACACCCACGCGGCCATGTCCCTGTTCCGGGGCCTGGCGGACGACCTGCCCCTGGAGACCTGGCTCAACTCTTACATCTTCCCGGCGGAATCTCTTCTTACCGGCGAGTTCGTCTATTGGGGCGCCAGGCTGGCCATCGCCGAGATGCTGCTCTCCGGCACCACCACCTTCTGCGACATGTACCTGTTCGCCGATGCGGTGGCCCGGGCCGCGGCGGAAACCGGCATCCGGGCGGTGGTGGGGGAGGTGCTCTACGACTTTCCCTCCCCCAACTACGGGCCGGCGGCCGCGGGCCTGGCCTTCAGCGAGGAGCTGTGCCGCGCCTGGCGGGATCACCCCCGGGTGAGCGTGGCCATCCAGCCCCATGCGGTCTATACCTGCTCCCCGGAGTTGCTGCAGCAATGCGGCCAACTGGCTGCGAGCTATGATCGCCGCTTGATTATCCACCTGGCCGAGACTGACCGGGAGGTTAAGGACTGCCAGGCGCGGTACGGCGCCACCCCGGTGGCCCACCTGCACCGCCTGGGTTTGCTTAGCCAGCGGTTGCTGGCGGACCACGCGGTGGTCTTGACCGAGGCGGATCAGGAACTGCTGGCCGACGCCGGCGCCGGGGTGGCCCATTGCCCGGAGAGCAACACGAAGCTGGCCTCGGGCCTCGCCCCGGTGGTGGACCTCTTAAGGCGCGGGGTGCCCGTGGGCCTGGGGACCGACGGCTGCGCCTCCAACAACAACCTGGATCTGATCCAGGAGATGGACAGCGCCGCCAAGCTCCAGAAGCTGCGCTACCTGGACCCCACCGTGCTGCCGGCCGCCGCCGCCCTGGATCTGGCCACCCGGGGCAGCGCCCGGGTCCTGGGTCTGGAAGGCCGGGTGGGGGCCCTCAGCCCCGGGATGATGGCGGACCTGGTGGTCCTGGACCTGGATCAGCCCCACCTGACGCCGCTGTACAACCCCTATTCCCATCTGGTCTATGCCGCGGGCGGGGGCGATGTCCAGACCGTGGTGGTCCACGGCCAGGTGGTGGTTCAGGACCGCCGGCTCCTCACCTTCGACCTTAAGGAGACCCTGGCCCGGACCCGGGAACTGGCTCGGGCCCTGGGGGCCGGACCGGCGCGCTAGTGGCAGTTTTCTGTTGTCTGTTGTCTGTTTTCTGTCTTTGCTAAAGGCAGTTTTCTGTTTTCCGTCTCTGCAAAAGCGCCTTTGACTTTGATTTTGCCTTTGACTTTACAGAAAACAGAAAACAGAAAACGGGTCTAATATGGGGCGGGAGCGGCTGGTTAGCCGTCGGCGGCCTCAACTGCGGGCCACCAGAAAGACGCCCAGGCAGATGACCAGGATGCCGGCCATGCGAGTGATGGTCAGCGCTTCTCCGATGAGCACCCAGGCCAGGATGGCGGTGAAGACGTAGCCCAGGCTGATGAGGGGGTAAGCGTAACTCACCTCCGCCTTGGCCAGGACCACCAGCCAGACCAGGAAGCCCAGACCGTAGCAGCCCACGCCGAGGAGGATGAAGGGGCTGAAGGCCGCCCGGACAAACACCGGCGGCAGGGCGCTCAGGGACAGGGCAAAGTTGCCCATCTTGGACATGCCAAATTTCAAAGAGAGCTGCCCTAAGACATTGAGCCCCACGTCCAGCAGGATCAGGGCCAGCACCAGTTGGTTAACCATCAGGCGTTTCCTTGGGAAAAGGTTTGGTATAATGTCAGATTAAAAGTGTATTCTCGGAAAAGTAAGACCACGATGCAAGGAAATAATGCAGCCGCCATCGCCCCCGGCCGGCTCATCCGGCGTCTGGATCCCCGGACCAAGCTGGCCCTGCTGCTGATGAGCTTTGTCGTGGTGCTGCTGCCCCAGAGGCCGGCGGTGGTGGCCCTGGGTGCGGCCGCGGTGTTGCTGCACCTGACCCTGGCCCGGGCCTGGCCGGCCCTCAAACCGGTGCGCTGGCTGCTGGCGCCCCTGGCCCTGTTCAGTCTGGGGGTCTGGTCTTTTTTGGCCCAGGGCCCCAGCCACCTGTTCTGGCGGGTCAGCCGGGAATCCCTGGCCTTCGGCGCCGCCAATTTTCTCAAACTGGCGAGCATGATGGTGGCCGGCCTGACCCTCCTGGCCACCACCCCGGTGGAGGAGCTGTTTGTGGGGCTGGCCAGGCTGCGGCTGCCATATCCCATGGCCTTTGCCTTTGCCCTGGCCCTGCGCTGGGTCCCGGAGATCTTCGCCACCGTCAACCGGGTGAAGGAGGCCCAGGAAGCCCGGGGCCTGGTCTGGGAGCAGGGCAGTCTCCTGGAGCGGTTGCGGCGCCACCTGCCCTTGCTGGTGCCTATCTTTCTCCTGACCCTGCGCCGCAGCCAGACCATGGCCTGGGCCCTGGAGGCCCGGGGCTTCCAGATGAGCCCCCGCCGCACCTTTCTCCTGGAGATCCGCCTGCAGTCCCGGGACTATTTGGCCCTCAGCGCGGCCGCCGGCTGCCTGACCCTCTTCCTGCTCCTGCACCTGTGGGGCTGGGACCGGATCGAGGGGCTGAGTTTGTGAGTTTTTGGTGAGTTGAGCCGCGAGCGGTGAGCAGTCATTTCATAGCCTCTTATTCTCTGGCCGGTCCGTGGAAATACCAATGTGCAATCTTTGCTGGTGATGCTGGTGGGCAGTGCCCACCCTCCATGGGCGGACACGTGGGTCCGCCCCTACCGCCTTTGCCTTTCACGGAAAACGGCAAAATCAAGGACCTGCTGCTGCACGGGCTCGGTATGGGCCTCCCGAACATATCCATATTTAATGGCTAAAATTAACGGATTCCTGAAAAACTCTCTCCTGGTGCTCCTGGGGCTGTTCTTCTCCTTGATCCTCCTGGAATTCGCCCTGCGGATTTCTCCGCCCTTTGAGATGCGGTTCAAGCCGGATCGGATCGTCCTGCCGGTGAATAAAAGATATATTATTGACAACACTGAGAAGTTCCCCACCAAACTGCCCAAGACCACGGTACACACCAAAAATTCCCTGGGCTTCCGGGGGGCGCCGCCGCCTGCCAACTTTGCCGATTACCTCACCATCCTCACCATCGGCGGCAGCACCACCGAGTGCTTCTATCTCTCCGACGGCAAGACCTGGACCGATCTCCTGGGCCAGCAGTTGGCCCGGGATTTCCCCAAGCTCTGGATCAACAATGCCGGGCTGGACGGCGCCACCACTTATCGCCACCTCATCTTGATGGAAGATTACGTGGTGCACTTAAAGCCCAAGCTGGTCTTGTTTCTGGTGGGGATCAACGACGTGGGGGTGGGAGACCTCAATTACCGGCCCCGAGCCGGCCTCGGTGGTTGGATAAGATCCCTGACCAATAAAAGCGAGGTCTATTCCCTGGGATTGAACCTCTATCGCTATTTGGTGTCCCAAAGGAGGGGCCTGCTGCATCGGGAAGTGGACCTGAAAAAGCAGGGGACCGTTGAGGTGCCCGTAGAAATCCAACAGGAGACGCTGCGGAAATATCGGCAGGAGTTCCTGCCATATTACCGGGCCCGGCTGGAGAAGCTCATCCGGGTTAGCCGAGTTAATGGCATCGAGCCGGTCTTCATCACCCAGCCCACCCTCTACGGCCCGGGGATCGACCCGGCCACCGGGGTGGACCTGGGGAAGATCAGGCTGGAGGAGAACCTCAACGGCGCGCTGATGTTCGCGGTGGTGGAACTCTACAACGACACCTTGCGGCGAGTGGGGGCCGCAGAACAGGTCCCGGTCATCGACCTGGCCCGGCAGATGCCGCGCTCGTCGGTCTATTATTACGACTTCCTGCACTACACCGAGTCCGGGGCCCGGAAGGTGGCGGAGATCATCTACCGGGATCTAAAGCCGTTTTTGACCGAACAATTTAAATAAAAAGAATCTCTCGCCGAGCGCCAAGGATAAGAGTTCAAAGTTCAAAGTTCAAGGTTCAAGGTTCAACCAGTTTTTCCCTTGCTGACAGCTTCCTCACTTCGGACTGGCCGCCAGGATGGCCTGGTCCACGCTGCCCTCATACTGGGTGAAATTTTCCCGAAACCGTCCCGCCAGCTCCTGGGCCACCTTCTCGTAGGAACCACGGTCGGCCCAGACCTTCTCGGGGAAGAGGATGTCATCCGGCACCCCCGGGCATTTGGTGGGCACCGTCAGGCCGAAGAAGGGCTCATGGTAGGTCTCCACCTGGTCCAGTTTCCCGGACATGGCGCCCCGCAACAGGGCCCGGGAGTGGGCGATTTCGATGCGATGGCCCACCCCGAAGGGGCCCCGGGTCCAGCCGGTGTTTACCAGCCAGCAGGTGGGCTGGTGCCGGGTCACCATCTCCCGGAACAGATGGGCATAGACCTCGGGTGGCATGGGCAGGAAGGGCGCTCCGAAGCAGGTGCTGAAGGTCGCCTGGGGTTCCTTGCCCAGGCCCCGCTCCGTGCCCGCCACCTTGGCGGTGTAACCGGAGAGAAAATGGTAGGTGGCCTGCTCCGGGGTCAGGCGGGCGATGGGAGGCAGCACCCCGAAGGCGTCGCAGGCCAGCATGAAGATGTGCTGCGGATGGACCCCCACCCCGGCCCGGACGATGTTGCGCAGATGGGCGATGGGATAGGCGGCCCGGGTGTTCTCCGTCAGGCTGGCGTCGTCCAGGTCCAGGCGGCGGCTGGCCAGGTCGATGCCGACGTTTTCCAGAATGGTCCCGAATTTTCGGGTGCACTCGTAGATCTCCGGCTCGGCCGTGGGGCTCAGGCGGATCGCCTTGGCGTAGCAGCCCCCCTCGAAATTGAAGATGCCGTCATGGCCCCAGCCGTGTTCGTCGTCGCCGATGAGCTTTCGCTCCGGGTCTGCGGACAGACTGGTCTTGCCGGTGCCCGAGAGGCCGAAGAACAGGGCGGTGTCCCCGTGTTTGCCCTGGTTGGCGGAACAATGCATGGACAGCACTTCCTTCTGGGGCAGGTAGTAATTGAGGATGGTAAACACCGATTTCTTGATCTCCCCGGCATAGGAAGTGCCGCCGATCAAGATCAGCTTCTGGGCGAAGTTTACCAGAATGAAAGCCTCGGAATTGGTGCCGTCCAGCTCCGGGACCGCGTGGAAGCCCGGGGCGGCAATAATGGTGAAATCCGGGCCGAGATGCTGATGTTCCCGGTGATCCCCGGGGGCCAGGAACATGTTGCGGGCAAACAGGTTTTGCCAGGCGGTGGCGGTGATCAGGCGGATGTTCATCTGGTAGTTCAGATCGGCGCCGGCATGGCGGTCCTGGACAAAGATCTCCCTGCCCTGGAGGTAGGCTAACAGCCGGTAATGGATGAGATCGAATTTTTCCGCAGTGAATGCCTGGTTTTCCCCGCCCCAATGGATCTTGGGGGCGCTGCTGGGCTCCTGGACGATGAACTTATCCTTGGGAGAGCGCCCGGTATAGGCCCCGGTGCGCACCACCACCGGCCCCAGGTGGGCGATGTGGCCCTCCTGATGGGAAACGATCTTCTCATACAAGGCCGAAGTGGGCAGGTTCCAGTGAACCGCGGCAACGTTTCTGATGCCCTGATGCGTCAGATCTTTATTCATTTAACGCCCCCTGCTTTAATGCGCCAATCCTGAAATTTTCTGAGTATACCTCAGATTATTTAATCAGCCTATCACGAAAAATCAACTTAGATTTTTATTACTCAGGGCGAAAAATTGATTACTGTGGAAGTTTTATTTAATCCCCTCTCACCCGATGGGGGAGAGGGTTAGGGTGAGGGGGAATTTAATCTCCTTTCCGCTCCATTAATAATTTCAGTTTTTTCAGTAAGGCTCCTCTCTTTCCAGATTCTTAGGAATTTCTCCTTAAATTTGTGATGGACCGCTAAATCAGGATAACCCAGTCCGGATTTAATCAAATAGGTATTAATGAATATCTTATTTTTTAGATAGATATAAGCCGGTATAATATTACCACTGCTTTGAGCATCGGTCTTAATTATAATCGATTTTCCCAGCAGCCGGTCATTTAAATAATTGACGGTTTCCTCTTCTTTATCAATAGTTATCCCCAGAAACTTAATAACCTTGCCGTTATTTAGTTTAATTTTATTTCCACTGATGATTTGCACTACTTTAACCAGATGATCTTTTTCAGGTTCCTTGGGCCGGGGGATAGGCTCAGCCTCCTGGATCGCGGGAACATAATCGATTTCCGGCAATTCCCCCAGGTTGTTGCTTCTCCTAATAATTTGCACCTCCGGGGTAAAGATAGGTAATTTATCCTTAATGCCCAGCTTTTCTTCCAGGATTTCCAGAAAATTTTCATTAATCTCATAACCTAGAGCGTTTCGCCCCGATTCCAGAGCCGCCTTGACGGTGGTGCCGCTGCCCAGAAAGGGGTCGAGCACCGTGTCGCCCTGAAAAGAGAACATTCGGATGAGACGCCGGGGCAGCTCCCCGGGGAACATGGCCTCGTGGCCCAGTTGCCGGGCGCCGCCGAAATGCCAGTGCCCGGAAAAATACTCCTTCCATTCCTCCTTGGTCAGCTTGGAGGCTTCTTTCACCTCTTTCGAGACCTTCCTGCCTTCCCCCGGTTTTTTGAAGATGAGGATGAATTCATAGTCGATCTCCACCAGGCCGTTTTTGGGGTACGGGTAGGAGCCCATGACGTTGGCCCCGCCGCTGGTATTCAGGGTGGTCTTTTTTTGCCAGATGATGGAGCCCAGGTAATCGAAGCCGATGCGCTCGCATTGACTGATGAACTCGGCGTGCAGCGGGATGACCTTATACCTGCCATAAACCGCGGCGCGGGCGAATTGATCGCCGACGTTGAGGCACAAGCGGCTGCCGGGCCGGAGGACCCGGAAACATTCGCTCCAGGTATGAAACAGGGCGGTGAGGTATTGATGCAGGCCCTGGCCATGGCCAATCTGCCCGCTTACTCCGTAATCTTTAATATGCCAGTAAGGCGGGGAAGTGACCACGAGATCAATTGTCGCCGTTTCGATCTCCGGCATGGCCCGGCTGTCGCCGATAATGATTTTGGCCCGGTTTCCCATAAAAAGAGTTTGGTAGGGCAGGCGCCCCGCCCGCTGCTCCAGCCTAAACCGCACAGGCTGGAAGGTTGTGCCACCAAATTCTTAAAAACTTTTCGCAGCAGATTTTAAGTTTTATAGCACATGTGGGAGGCCGGCGCCACCAAACTCCAGGGACCAGAGAGGCAGAGGTTGGGGGCGGGGCCGGGGCCGCCTGTAGGGGCGACAGTGGCACAGGCTTCCAGCCTGTGATCGGGTCGCCCGTGGGAGGAGCCCTATGAAAGCCCTTAGCTCCCTACTGAAGTCATCTTTTAACCGAAAACCGAAAACCGAAAACAGTATCACTTCGACAGCCATTTCAGGCCCTGGCGCAGCAACTCCTCCAGGGTGGCGGCCCCCTGGCCCCGGGCCGCCTCCAGGGCCTTCTCCGCAAAGTTCTTGGGGTAGCCCAGGTTGAGCAGGGCGCTCAGGGCGTCTTGTATGGGGCCCTGGCCGGGAGCCGCCGCCAGCCGGGGGGGCCCGGCGGCGAGCTGCTTGTCCTTGAGTTCCAGAACGATGCGCTCGGCGGATTTCTTGCCGATGCCGGGGATGCCGGCCAGGCGGCGGATATCGCGCTGGGCCAGGGCCTGGCCGAACTCCCCCGGGCTGATGCCGCTCAGGATGTTCAGGGCCATGCGGGCCCCGATGCGGGGGATGCCCAGCAATTGGAGAAACAGCTCTTTTTCCTCCGGGGTCCCAAAGCCATAGAGATTCAGGGCGTCTTCCTGCAAGCGGGTGTGGATCAAGAGCGAGATGCGGGCCGGAGGCTCCGGCAGGGCGTAAAAGGTGGACAGGGGGATGTGGACCCGGTAGCCCACCCCGCCCACCCTGATAACTACCTGGCCCGGGCCTTTGCTGATGATTTCCCCTTCCAGTAAACCGATCATGCGGTCCTCCCCGGCCAGCGCTGGTGGAAGAAGTGGCAGAGCCCCACCGCCAGGGCGTCGGCGGCATGCTCGTCGGCCACCTTCTGCCCCAAGAGTTGCTCCACCATGAGCTGCACCTGGGCCTTGGATGCCTGGCCGTAGCCCACCACCGCCTTTTTGACCAGCAAGGGGGGATAATGGCAGACGGGCAGGCTTCTCTGGGCCGCCAGCAGCAGCACCACCCCCCGCACCTGGCCCAGGGTGAAGGCGCTCTTCACGTTGGCGGCCAGGAAGATCTCCTCCAGGGCCAGGACCTGGGGCTGGTGCCGCCGGATCACTTCCGCCAGGCCGTCATAAATCCGACAGAGGCGGTCGGCCAGGGGGGGGCGGGAGCCGGCCTTGATGCTGCCGGAGGCCAGATGGAGCAGGCGGTCGCCCTCCCCCTGGAAGACTCCAAAGCCGGTGTGCCGGGAACCCGGGTCCACCCCCAAAATAACGGTTTTCAAATCAAGGCCTCGAGTAATTGATCCGGGATGTCGAAATTGGCGAAGACGTCGTTGACGTCGTCGTGCTCTTCCAGGAGTTCCACCAGCTTCAGGAGTTGTTGGGCGGATTTCTCTGCATCGATCTTCACCGTGGTCTTGGGGCGCATCTGTACTTCGGCCAGAGCCGGCGTGAAGCCCCGGGACTCCAGGGCCTCTTTGACCTCCAGGAAGGCGGTGGGGTCGGTGAGCACCTCGAACTGGCTCTCATCGCCTTGCAGGTCCTCGGCGCCGCATTCCAGGGCGGCCTCCAAGAGTTGGTCCTCATTGACCTCGACGCGGTCGAAGACGATGACCCCCTTTTTGTCGAACATCCAGGCGACGCAGCCGGGCTCTCCCAGACTCCCCCCGTATTTGGTGAGCAGATGGCGCACGTCGGAGACGGTGCGGTTCTTGTTGTCGGTGAGGGTCTCCACCATCAGCGCCACCCCCGCCGGCCCGTAACCTTCCAGGAAGATTTCTTCCAGGACCGCGCCGCCGCCTTCCCCGGTCCCCTTGCGGATGGCCCGGGTGATGTTATCGCCGGGCATATTTTCCGCCTTGGCCGCGGCGATGGCAGCCCGGAGGCGGGGGTTGCCGGTGGGGTCGCCGCCGCCCAGGCGGGCCGCCACGGCCACCTCTTTGGCCAGCCTGCCGAAGATCTTGCCGCGCTTGGCGTCCACCGCCCCCTTCTTGCGCTTGATGGTGCTCCACTTGGAATGGCCGGACATCTGCTTGCTCCTCCTACTTATTAATCAGAGCATAAAACAAGTTCCTGATGGGGAATATAACTGTAGCCGCAGGCTTTAGCCTGCGCAAGCTAAAGCTTGCGGTACTCGATTAAAATGCAATCTATTTAATGCTCTGATTAATAGCCCTTGGCCCGGCGGCGCCCTGGGACCGGAAGCCGGTGGGGGCCCTCCGGGGCGGGGCCGCGACGGTTCAGGCCCAGGAGATAAAGTTCCCGGCTGGCCGCCCGGGAGCCCGCGGGTTTCACCTGCCGGCAGACGCCAAAGTCCTGGCGCACGGCCGCGGCCAGGCCGGGAAGGTCTGGTCCGGCAAAGATCTTCACCAGGAAGTGGCCGCCGGGCTTAAGCAGGCGGCGAGCCAACTCCAGGGCCTGCCGCGCCAGCATCAGCGATCGCTGCTGGTCCACCTCCCTCACCCCGGTGGTATTGGGGGCCAGGTCGCTGACTACCACCTCAAAACCCGGACTTACCGCGGCAATCGTCTCTAAGTCTAGACTTCCCACCACACCCTGGAGGAAGTATAGGGGTGGGGCCACCGGGATGGCCAGAGGGGTGGCATCCACCCCCAGCACCAGGCCCCGGGGGCCCACCCGGCCGGCGATATATTGCAGCCAGGACCCGGGGCTGCAGCCCAGGTCCAAAACCCGCTGGCCCTGCCGGAACAGGCGGTATTTCTCATCGATTTCCTTTAATTTGTACACCGCCCGGGCCACATAGCCTTCGGCGCGGGCCCGGGTCCGGAAGGGGTCCGGAATTCCAGGGCGGGGCATGGTTCAAAGCCTATCTAAGTAAATTAACTCAATTTCTTTTAACACAGGCCCCTGCTTTTGGCAATGAAAAACGGCTGTCAAGATTTTGACGAAGAAGGGGAGGAAAAACGGGGCGAGACGGTTTTGGGGTCATCCGAGTCCTTAACCCGGCCCGCCTGCGGCCTCGGCTGAAGAGCGCCAGGATGGGACCGGAACCTCGAAATCTCCTCTGTATTTCAAGGGTTTGACTCGCAGGGGCGCCATAACCGAAAACCCGCTCCCGGGGCTGGCGGCCCAGGTCCCCACCTGGCATAAACCTTGCTCAACCCCAGGGTAGGCGGCGGCGCCGGCGGCGCCGCCCGGGAAGTTCCGGGGCGCTCGCGGTCCAGGCAGGCCGGCGGTTTTTCTTAGAGCCCGGCCGGCCCCAGGCCGGCAACGCCCCGGGGCGGGCCGGGTCAAGGGTCGGCTGTCGCCGGACTTCAGGAGGCTAAAAATGAACCAGGTCTTATCCCGGGAAGAAGCCGGCTCCTGGCTGGAGGATCCGGCCGATCTCGATCCTAACCTGGAATTTCTGGGGTTCATTCCCTTTGACGAAGCCATCTCCCAGGCGGTGAACCGGCAACGCCCGGTCTTGTCCCTGGACCCCCGGGCTCCGGCCAGCAAGTCCTTTACCAGGATTGCCCGCCGGCTGCTGGCCTCGCCCCGCCGCCGGGGGAGAGGGGCAGCCTCAAGTCCTTTTGGCCTCGTTGGCTCGGCCATCAATAATAGAAAAGACACGGGGAACGACTATCATGGATGAACGGTCGTTGGTGCGGGACGAATCGGCCCCAGACCCCGGAGCGGGCCCAGGCAACCCAGACCTTGCCCGGCAGCAACGGATGGTGCTGCAATATGCGCCGCTGATCAGGTATATCGCCGCCCGCCTGGCTTTACGCCTGCCCTCCCATATCTCCCAGGAGGATCTGATCAGCTCCGGCATTATCGGCCTCATCGATGCCATCCAGAAATATGACCTGGGCAAGCATATCAACTTCAAGACCTATGCCGAGTTCCGCATCAAGGGGGCCATGCTGGATGAACTGCGCAACCTGGACTGGATCCCCCGTTCGGTGCGTAAGAAATCCCACCTCATCGAGAAGGCTTACGCCCATTTGCAGAAGAGTCTGGAGCGGCCGGCGGAGGCTGAGGAAGTGGCCGCATTCCTGGGGTTGGAGCTGGAAGATTTCCATCAGCTCCTGGAGGAAACCAGGTCCGTTTGCCTGGTGCCCCTGGACGCCCCCCTGCGCCAACTCGCGGGCTACCCGGGCGGGGGTAAGGAGCCCGCGGAATTCCTCCAGGATGAGAATCTGCGGGATGCCCTCCAGGCAGCCCACCTGTCCCAATTGCGGCAGATCGTCATTAAGGCCCTTGAGGTCCTGCCCGACAAGGAGAATTTGTTGATTTACCTGTATTATTACGAAGAGCTCACCATGAAGGAAATCGGCCAGATCATGGGTTACACCGAGTCCCGCATCTCCCAGCTGCACACCCAGGCAATGTCCCGTCTCCGGCACCGGCTCCGGGAATACGCCCGGGAGCTGGAGAATTGAGCAGGAGAGGCGCGCCTGTTTGCGAGCAAATCAACATTTTTCTGGTTGCACAGGAGTCTCGCCTGTGCGGCCCAGACTAAAGCATTCGGTAACAGGGCTTTTAGTGGCACAGGCTTCCAGCCTGTGTCCTAACTTATAGGGCGGGCTGTGCCCGCCGGATATTGGCGGCCACAGGCCGCCCTATTTCAAGCTCTGCTAGGGCAACATCTTGTAATATGATGATAATTTTCTATCAATAATCCTTGCCAGTCGTAGCCTGGCGAAAAAATGGGTTCCCAAGCGCAGCTTGGGAACCAGATAAAAATTCTAAAGGCGGGATGCGCTTCGCTTTCCCGCCCTACGGGCTTCTTGGGACAATCCTAATTTCATCCGCTCATCGCGAACCCTTTGGCCGAATTTAATTAAAATGTCTTTTTTATTCATATGTTAGCAAAAAGTCCGTATCTGGTTCCCATTATAGTGCAGGTGCTAACTTTAGTTCTACATACTAAAGTTAGCATCACTGCAAATTCGAGGGTCAGACAAACTCATGGTTGCGCCGGCCCCGCTTTTTAACTAAACTGGCCTCACTGCCAGGCGTAAAAGGGGTTTTGGGGAGCGGCGGCGGGGTTCTTGCGGCGCCCCGGCCTGGATTAGGATGATCTTTCCACCAACCGGAAGGGAAGAGTTTTGGTCAGGCCCAAGGGGAGGCTGGCGCGGCGGCTGCGGGTAGCCCGGGGTGAGGCCCCGGCGGACCTGGTGCTGGCCGGGGGTCAGGTTGCCGACCTCTACCGGGGCTGCTGGCAAAAAATTGACGTGGCCCTGTTCGACGGGATCATCGCGGGGTTGGGCGATTACGACGGCCCCAGAATGGAGGTCCGGGGCAGCTATATCCTGCCCGGGCTCATCGACGGCCACCTCCACCCGGAAAGCAGCATGCTCACCCCCCGGGAACTGGCCCGGGCCCTGCTGCCCCTGGGAACCACCACGGTGGTGGCGGACCCCCATGAAATCGCCAACGTCTGGGGCACGGCGGGCCTGGACTACCTGCTGGCCGCCAGCCGGGGGTTGCCCCTGGATTTCTTCTTCATGCTGCCGTCCTGCGTCCCCGCCTCCCCCCTGGAGAGCGCCGGGGCGGTGCTTACCGCGGACCTTCTGGCTGCTTACCGCCGGCGCCCCCGGGTCTTGGGCCTGGCCGAGGTCATGAATTTTCCCGGGGTGGTGAGCGGCGAGGCCGGCCTGCTCAGGAAGCTGGCCCTCTTCCCCCGGGGCCCGGTGGACGGCCATGCGCCGCTGCTGTCCGGCAAGGCTCTCTCGGCCTATCGGCTGGCCGGGATCGGCTCCGACCACGAATGCACCCAACTCGACGAGGCCCGGGAAAAGCTAAGTCTCGGTTTCTACCTGATGCTGCGGGAAGGGAGCCTGGCCAAAAATCTGCAGGACCTGTTGCCCGCGGTGACTGCCGCCAGCCTGCGCCGGGCCATGTTGGTCACCGATGACTGCCACCCGGAGGACCTGCTTAAGGGCCATCTGAACGCCCTGCTGAAAAAGGCGGTGTCTCTGGGGTGCGATCCCCTCCAGGCGGTCACCATGGCCACCTTGAACCCGGCGGAATACTTCCGCCTGGGGGACCGGGGGGGGCTGGCCCCGGGGTTGAAGGCCGATCTGCTGGTGGTGGGGGACCTCCAAGGGTTTCAGATCCAAAAGGTCTTTAAGAACGGCCGGCTGGTGGCGGACGGCGGCGAGCTGCTGGCCGACCTGCCCTCTCAAGAGGCGGCGGTTCCCGCCACCCCCTTTCGGGTTCGGGAGTTCCCCCTGGAGGCCCTGTCTCCCCGGGCGGCCGGAGACCTGGTCAAGGTCATCGGCCTCATTCCCGGCCAGCTCCTGACGGAGAAAAGGGTCCTGCCGGCCCCGGTGAAGGGAGGGCGGCTGGCGGCGGACCCCGGACGAGACCTCCTGAAACTGGCGGTGGTGGAGCGCCACCACGGCAGCGGCAATCTGGGGTTGGGCCTGGTGCAGGGCTTCGGTATGCGCCGGGGCGCCCTGGCCTCCTCGGTGGCCCATGATTCGCATAATATCGTGGTGGTGGGGGCACTGGAGAGCGACATGCTCCTGGCGGTGCGGCACCTCACGGCCCTGGGGGGCGGCCTGGTGGTGGTGGTCGCTGGCCAGGTGCTGGCGGAGCTGCCGCTCCCCATCGCCGGGTTGATGAGCCCCAGGCCTTTGGGGGAGGTGGCCGCGGCTTACAGTCGCCTGAAAACGGCCTATCGCGGCCTTGGCGGAGTCCTGCCAGACCCCTTCATGGCCTTGTCCTTCCTGGCCCTGCCGGTGATTCCGGAACTGAAGCTCACCGACCTGGGCCTGGTGGATGTCCACCGTTTTCGGGTGGTGCCGCTCTTTGGGGCGGATTGATAATATTAATGGGAGCGGAAAAGAGATTAAATTCCCCCTCACCCTAACCCTCTCCGCCATCGGGGGAGAGGGGATAAAGCTGGAACCCTTCCATGCTCCCGTTAATAACTGACTACACAGGCCAGAGGCCTAGGCTACCAAGTTTAGGTAGCATAGGCGTCCCGCCTGTGTACTCTATTCAGGGTGCGAAACTTGAGTAAGTGACAGTGAGCAGCTTTGAATGGCTTACGGAGGACCTATGAGCCTGGTGTTGACCGCATCCGAGGTGATGCAGGTGTTGGATATGGACCTGGCGCTGGCCACGGCGGCGGAGGCCTTCCGGGCCTACGGCGAAGGGAGGGTGAACATGCCCCCCAAGTCGTATCTGACCCTGGCCCAGGGGGACTTCCGGGCCATGTACGGGGAAATCAACTTGCCCCAGGGCCACATCTGCGGCCTCAAATGGGTCAATGTGCACCCGGGCAATCCGGCCAAGGGCTTGCTCACGGTGATGGCCAAGATCCTTCTCAACCATCCGGATACCGGGCTGGAGTTTGCCGACCTGGACGGTACCCATATCACCGATTTCCGCACCGGGGCAGCCGGCGGCCTGGCGGCTAAGTACCTGGCCCGCCCCGGGGCGGCCCTCCTGGGGGTGATCGGCTGCGGGGCCCAGGCCCGCACCCAGGTAGCCGCCATCCTGAAGGTCAGGCCCATTCAGGAGATTGCGGTCTTCAACCGCCATCTGGACCACGCCCGGGCCTTTGCCGAGAAGATCACGGCCGCCCATGGGGTCCCGGCCCGGCCGGTGGCCACCGCCCAGGCGGCGGTGCAGGGGATGGATATCGTGGTCACCACTACCCCCAGCCGCACCCCGGTGGTCCAACGAGAGTGGCTTTCGCCCGGCGCCCATATCAACGCCATCGGCGCCGATGCCGCCGGCAAACAGGAACTGGCCCCGGCCATCCTGATGGCCGCCAAGGTGGTGGTGGACGATTGGGCCCAGGCGTCCCACTCCGGGGAGATCAACGTGCCCCTGGCCAAAGGCGAGTTCTCTGCGGAGCAAGTTTGCGGCTCCCTGGGGGAGGTGGTAGCAGGCAAGAAACCGGGCCGCCTGGGTCCTGAGGAGATCACGGTCTTCGATTCCACCGGCCTGATCATCCAGGACCTGGCCCTGGGCTATGCCGTCTATCTCCGGGCCCGGGAACGGGGTCTGGGGGAGGAGAAGGATTTTTTGAAGTAAGATTTGGCAGAGGGAGCCAAGGTTTTTCGCAATTTTTCGTAAATTTTTGTATTTTTTTGTAAAGGTCAAGGAGGTTGGGGCTTTTGACCGCCCAGCATCCGGGCAATAACAGTCAGAGCACTTTACCGGCTTGCCAACCAGGCGCATTTTGGATCACCCGGTGCGTAAACCGGTGAATTTGTCGTGGACCTGGGGGAAAGTCTAATTGGACAGGTCTTGGGGGCCGTGACTTCTTCTCTCCCTACGGCACCGGGGGGGGCGTCTGTGCTACCAATTTATGGCAGGCCCAAAAAGGTCTTGATCTTCTCCAGGATTTCCGGGCGGCTGGCCGGGTCGAACTCCCACAGGGTGGACTGTTGGGGGGCGTCCTTGTCATCGTCCATGCAGTCCCCGAAGCCGCAGATCGCCGGGGGGGAGCTGGGCGGCCCCAGGAGCCGGGCCAGGCGCTCCGCCACCCCGGCCATGTCGCCCCGTAACGGCCAGAGGTTCAAGACCAGGTGGTCCCGGGCCAGCCGTAAGTGGAGGTTGAGGGCCCCCTCCGGGTCCCGGTGTCCGGCTTCAATGCCTTCAAAAGAGGTGCCGCGCCGGTCTTCCCGCACCGTGAAGTCGAATTTTATCGGCAGCGTCATGATCTATCCTTAGGGCTTTGATTAAGGGCTATCCAGGAGGGCCGCGGCCCGGCCCGAGAACCCCACGGAAATGCCAGATAACAAGAGATTATAGCAAAGATCTCGGAAATTTCCAGTAATTCCGGGATCATCCATGATGCGGCCGCTCCCCGCCTGGGTGCGGCTCGACCATAATGCATTTTCCATATTGAAATTTGTTAAAATGGCATTATATGTAGCATTATATGTAAAAAAAAATACCTACAGAGTTAAATCCGAAATCAGCTCACTAGAGACTACCAAGGAGAAAGGCGAAATGGCGAAGCAAGCGCTAAAGGCGGCAACTAAACGGTATTGCTATGCCTTCGAGGAAGGCGACGGCACCAATAAAAAGCTGTTGGGGGGTAAGGGCGCCGGCCTGTGCACCATGACCCAGATCGGGCTGCTGGTGCCCCCGGGCTTCTGTATCACCACGGAGGCCAACCTGGATTATTTCGGCCAGGGTTCGCATATGCCCGTGGGTTTGATGGATGAAGTGCACGATTATATGGAAGCCCTGGAGAAAAAGACCGGTAAAGGGTTTGGCGACCCGAAAAACCCCCTGCTGGTTTCGGTGCGTTCCGGTTCCGCCCTCTCCATGCCGGGGATGATGGATACCATCCTCAACCTGGGACTCAATGATGAGACCGCGCAAGGCATGATCGCCCTGACCGGGGACGAACGCTTCGTCAACGACGTCTATCGCCGCTTCCTGCAACTCTTCGGCAAGATCGGCCTGGGGGCGCAGGATGCCGGGTTTGATGAGATATTTGATGAAGTGAAAAAGGAGCAGGGCGCCACCGTGGATCTCGAGCTTTCCGCGAAGGCCTTGTCCAGGATCCGCGAACGCTTTAAGGAATATATCCTGAAGAGCACCGGCCGGCCTTTCCCTCAGGACCCCTGGACCCAGTTGCTGATCGCCATCGAGGGGATCTTCAAATCCTGGATGGGAAAACGGGCGGTGGATTACCGCCGCCAGTTCAACATCACCCCGGACCTGGCCAACGGCACCGCGGTGAATATCGTCACCATGGTCTTCGGCAATATGGGCAACGACTGCGCCACCGGGGTGGGCTTCACCCGGGACCCGGGGACCGGAGAGAATGTCCTTTACGGCGATTATCTGATCAACGCCCAGGGCGAGGACGTGGTGGCCGGCCTCCGCACCCCCCGCCACCTGCGGGAGCTGCGCACCGACATGCCGGCCATCTACCGGGAACTGGAAAAGCTGCGCGGCATCCTGGAGAAGCACTACCGGGAGGTGCAGGACATTGAGTTCACCATCGAGCGGGGCAGGCTCTACATGCTGCAGACCCGCAACGCCAAGATGAACGCCTGGGCCTTGTGCAAAACCTCAGTGGACATGGAGAAGGAAGGACTCATTACCAAGGAGGAGGCCCTGCTGCGGATGGAGCCGGACCTGCTGGAGCAGTTTCTGCACCTGCGCATCGACCCCAATGCCAAGATCGAGCCGCTGGCCGCGGGCATTTCGGCCTCTCCCGGCGCGGCCACCGGGAAAGTGGTTTTTGACGCCGACCGGGCGGAGCGTCAGGGACAAGCAGGGGAGAAGATCATCCTGACCCGCATCGAGACCAGACCTGAGGATGTTCATGGGTTTTTCGCGGCCCAGGGGATTCTCACCAGCCGGGGCGGCAAGACCTCCCACGCCGCGGTGGTGGCCCGGGGCATGGGCAAACCCTGCGTCTCCGGGGTTGAAGGTCTGGACATCAACTATGACCTGAAAGAGGCCCGGGTGGGAGAGGTGGTCATCAAGGAAGGGGACATCGTCACCCTCGACGGCACCAATGGCACTTTTTTCCTGGGACCGGTGCCCATGCTTGATCCGGAGCTGCCCAAGGACCTGGCCATCCTGATGCAATGGGCCGACAAGGTGGCCAAACTGGAGGTGTGGGCCAACGCCGACACCCCGGACATGGCGTCCAAGGCCAGGCACCATGGGGCCAAGGGCATCGGCCTGTGCCGCACCGAGCGCATGTTCAACGCGGCTGAGCGCCTGCCCCTGATGCGCAACATGATCCTGGCGGACAGCCCCGAGGAGCGCAAGAGCTGGGCCGACAAGCTCATACCCATGCAGCGCGCGGATTTCCTGGAAATCTTCCAGGCCATGGAGGGGCTGCCGGTCGTCATCCGGCTGCTGGACCCGCCGCTGCACGAATTTCTGCCCGGCATTGAAGAGCTTCTCAACGAAACCAGCCGACTCCGGGAGTTCAGCCAGATGATTAACGCCCTGGAGCAACTGCCCGGCACCGTGACCTTGCTGGGTCCGGATCTTTATCAGCACGTGCCCTCCATTGAGGCGGTCACCCGGGAGCTCAGCGAGTTCAAGGCCAAGGGCCTGGACCAGAAAATCCTGAATGACAAAGAGAAGGTGCTGCGCCGGGTGCGGGTGCTTTACGAATACAACCCCATGCTGGGGAACCGGGGGGTGCGCTGCGGCATCTCCTTTCCGGAAATCTATGACATGCAGATCCAGGCCATCTTCGAGGCCGCGGCCCTGGCCCTGCGGGACAAGATCGACGTCCGCCCGGAGATCATGGTGCCCAATGTCTGCACCCAGCAGGAACTGGTCTGGGTGCAGCCCCGGGTGGAGAAGATCCACCAGGAGGTGGAAAAGCGCTACAATATCAAGATCAAATACAAATTCGGCACCATGGTAGAAATCGCCCGGGCCTGCGTCCGGGCCGGCACGCTGGCGCAAACCGCGGAGTTCTTCTCCTTCGGCACCAACGACCTCACCCAGGGGACCTTCTCCTTCTCCCGGGAAGACGCGGAAAACAAGTTCCTGCCCATTTACAACACCGTGGGCATCCTGAAGGACAACCCCTTCGAAATCCTGGATGAGCAGGGGGTAGGCTGGCTCATGCAGATCGCGGTGAGCGAAGGGCGCAAGACCCGCCCCGACCTGAAGATCGGGATCTGCGGCGAACACGGCGGCCAGCCTAAGGCCGTCGAGTTTTGCCACCGCATCGGGCTCAACTACGTGTCGTGCTCACCGATGCGCATCCCCATCGCCCGCATGGCCGCGGCGCACGCGGTCATCAAGGAAAAACGGGGCCAGACCGCCAGGTCCAAATCGCTGTAAGTCCATCCCTGAAGAAACCAGGGAGGCCGGGGCCGGGTGAAACCCAGCCCCGGCCTCCCGCCCTCCGCCATGGCTTGGTTCGAACCCTTGGAGATCTGTTGGAGGCCGCTCCATGTTCAGGCGCATCCGCCGGATTTGGCTGGAGGAAGGGGCCCGGGATTACCAGATGGCCCGGCGCATCCTGGCGCGGCTGCGCCACCTGCCGGTGACGGTTATCGAGGATCGCCGGGTCCTGCGGGCTCCGGAGCAGGAACGGGCCCGCTGGCTCCCGGAGGCCAAGACTACCCTGCTGCTGGCGGTGCAAAAGGGGCCTTTCCGTCGCCCCTGTCCCGGGACCAGGGATTACCTCTGCTGCGGCTACCAGGTGTTGCAGGTGGCGCTCAACTGCCCCATGGATTGCAGCTACTGCGTCCTCCAGGGTTATGTCAACGTGCCGGCCATCACCATTTTTGTCAACCTGGAGGATTTGCTGGGGGAGCTGGAGGCTGGCTGGCAAGCCGGGCCCGGGGCCGGCTGGCGCCTGGGCACCGGGGAATTCGGGGACAGCCTGGCCCTGGATTCCCTCATGGGCCTCCATCAACGGCTGATCCCCTGGTTCAAAGGCCGGCGGGCGGCCCTGGAGATCAAAAGCAAGGCGCAGGACCTGGGAGAGTTACTGCCCCTGGGCCCTAACCCCCAGGTGGTCTTCGCCTGGTCCCTCTCGCCCGAAGAGGTGGTCCGGGAAGCAGAGAGGTTTACGGCCCCCCTGAAGGCCCGGCTTAAGGCGGCGGCGGCGGCCGCGGCCGCGGGCTTTCGGGTGGCCTTCCACTTCGATCCCCTGATCTATTTCCCCGGCTGGGAAGCGGCCTACCGACGCACGGTGGAGGCTTTGGGAGAAGCGGCGCCGTCCCGGAGCATCGCCTGGATCAGCCTGGGGGCGCTGCGGTTTCTGCCGGCTTTGCGACCCCTGATCCACCACCGTTTTCCCGGCAGCCGCTGGGCGGCCCAGGAGATGGTGCGGGCCCCGGACGGCAAGCTCCGCTATTTCAAGAACCTCCGGGTGGAAATGTACGGCCGCCTGCGCCAGTGGCTGGAGGAGGCAGCCCCGGGGGCCCAGCTCTATCTCTGCATGGAAAGCCCCCGGGTCTGGCGGGAGGTCTTTGGCTTCGTCCCGGATGAAGGGGAATTGGCCCGCTGGCTGGATAGCCGGGTCTTCTCCGCCGATTAAGGGGCAGGCCTTCCAGGGAATACTCCCGGCGATTGGATTGGCTCCTGGAAGGTGAGAGGCAGGGACGGAAGGATTTTCCCAGTAGCGCAGGGTGGACCTGCGCACCCCGCTGAGGTGGGAAATCTGCTCGACGGTCAGCAGCAGCGAGCCGGAAACTTCTCTCAGGATCAGGGGTTCCCCTCCAAAGATTGGCGGGTATGGTAATTTCCGGCTCTGCTTCCTGATTCCGGAAATGGATGACTTCAAACGCCCCGCTCATTTATCTATTTGCTAGATATTCCGAGAAACTTTAGAAAAAATTTCAGGTGTTTTCCCCAATCCGGGCAATCGCTTGGAAAATCAGGCAAGTTTCATCGGTAAGTCGCCAGGGAACTTTAAAATTGGGGGGCGGTGATTATTATGTTAGAAAATCCATTGAAGGGGAGAGGCTTTAGTGATCCAACTTGAGGGGGTGAGCAAGGTTTACCGGCGAGGGCCCGAGGAGATCCTGGCCCTCCGGGAGGTGGACCTTAAGATCACTTCCGGCGAATTTGTGGCCATCACCGGCAAGAGCGGCTGCGGCAAGAGCACCCTGCTGCACGTCATCGGCGGTCTGGAGCAGGTTACCCGCGGCCGGGTGCTCCTGGACGGCCGGGACCTGGCCCAGCTTCGGGAACCTGAACTCACCCGCTTCCGTCGGGATAAAGTGGGGGTGGTTTTTCAGTCCTTTAATCTGCTGCCTTTGCTGACCCTGGTGGAGAACGTGGCCCTGCCCCGGGCGCTCCAGGGCGCTCCCTATCCCCAGGCCCGGGGAGAAGCGGCGCGCTGGCTGGCGGAGGTGGGCCTGGGAGAGCGCCTGGACCACAAGCCCCACCAGGTTTCCGGGGGCGAGATGCAGCGGGCCGCCATCGCCCGGGCCCTGATCAACTCCCCGGCGGTGATTCTGGCGGACGAACCCACCGGCAACCTCGATTCCGCCACCACGGCCCAAATCCTCCGGCTCTTTTCCCAACTTAACCGCCAGTGGCGCAAGACCGTGGTCCTGGTGAGCCACGCCCCGGAGGCGGGCGCGGCGGCCCAGCGGGTGCTCAAGATGCAGGACGGCCGGCTCCTGCCATGACCCCCTGGCTCTTCCGCCTTCCCCTACGCCATCTGAGCCAGTATCCCGGCCGTACCTTTTTGGGGATTCTGGGCATCGCCTTGGGCACCGCGGTTTATCTCAGCATCTCCCTGGCCGCGGCCAGCGCCATCCAGAGCTTTCAGGCCGGGGTCACCGCGGTGGCCGGCAAGGCCCAATGGCGGATTCAGAGCCCCGGGGCGCCCCTGGATGAAAACCTGTTCGCCAGGCTGCGCCGCCTGCCCGAGGTCAAGGCGGCGGCCCCGGTGGTGGAGAGCGTCCTGCAGCTCCGCGGCCCTCGCCGGGGGCCGGTGCTCCTGTTGGGGATCGACCCCTTTTCCGAAAAGGACTTCCGGGACTATGAATTTGAGCAGGGTGGCGGCCTGCCGGGGCGCCTGTCGAGGAGAGCCTGGGTCGAGTTCCTCACCCGCCCCGATGCGGTTTTGGTAAGCCAACCGCTGGCGGCCCGACTGGGCCTCAAGATGGGGGACTCCCTGCCGGTGCTGGTGGGTCCGGCCAGAAAGAGTCTCACCGTCAGTGGAATATTTCGCTCCGCCAGCGGCCTCTACCCCCTGGACGGGGCGGTGCTCCTCATGGACCTGGCTGCGGCCCAGGAGCTTTTGGACCGGGTGGGGCTTCTGGACTATATCGACCTCTCGACCACCGGAGGTAATGCCCGGCTGCCGGGGCGGCTTAAGAAAGAGCTGCCTCCCGGGGTGGAAGCGGTTAGGCCCGGGGCCTTGGAGAGCCGCACCCAGGGGCTGGTGGCCGCTTATCGCCTCAATCTGGCGATCCTGAGCGCCATCGCCCTGTTTGTGGGGATGTTCCTCATCTACCAGTCGGTGACCCTGTCGGTGGTGCGGCGGCGCCGGGAGATCGGCCTGTTACGTACCCTGGGAGCGACCCCGGGGCAGGTGCTGGGGTTGTTTCTGGCGGAGGGCCTGGTGAGCGGCCTGGCGGGAGGCGCACTCGGCCTGATCCTGGGGGTCGGCCTGGCGCGGGGGGTCCTGGCGGTGATGACCCGGAACCTCACCTGCCTGTACGCGCCGGTGGTGGCCGAAGAGGTGCGGCTGGCCTGGGGTCTGCTGCTCCAGGCCTGGGGGCTGGCGCTGGCCGCCACCCTGGCGGCCGCCCTGCTGCCGGCCCGCGAGGCGGCCCGCACCCAACTCCGGGCCGTATGGCAGCGGCAGGAACTCGAAGAGAGAATCGAAAGCAGGGCAGGCAGGATTTTTTTCTGGGGGGTCGCCGCCCTGATCCTAGCGGGCCTCGGCGCTTCCTGGAGGGTTAACCGCGGTCCCCCCTGGCCCGGCTTCGCGGCGGCCTTCCTCATCCTCCTGGCCTTCGCCCTGTTCACCCCGTTGGCCACCCTTCTTATGGGGCGGGCCTGGCAAAGACCCTTGCAAAGATGGCCCGCGGCGGCGCTGGGCTGCCGCTACCTGGCCGGCTCCCTGAGCCGCACCGCGGTGAGCATCGCCGCCCTGGCCTGCGCCCTGGGAATGCTCATCGCGGTGACCGTGATGATCGGCTCCTTCCGGCAAACCGTCAACGACTGGGTGAGCCGGGCCATCAGCGGAGATATCTTCTTCGGGCCCGCGATCTTCTCCACCGCGGCCTACGACCACTACCTGCCCCCGGAAATCCTCCCGGAACTTCAAGAGGACCCGGAGATCGCCGACATCTATCTCTACCGCTGCGTGCGCCTACCCTTCCGGGGCCGCCAGATCCTGGTGATCGGCGGCAGCTTCCAGGTGCTGGCGAAACACGGCGGCCTCTGGTTCCGGCAGGGAGAGACGAAAGAGATTATGCAGAGAGTTGGGAGAGGGGGCCAGGGGCCGACGGCCCCTGCCCCCTCTCCCAAACCCTCTCCCCCAACCCCTTATAGGGGGTTGGGAGGGGAGTTTGAGGGCGGCCCTCCCCTCAAGCCTGCGGTGGTCATCTCCGAGACCCTGGCCGAGGCCTTTCATTACCGGGAAGGGGACAGCCTCATCCTGCCCACTCCGGCGGGACCCCAGGACCTCACCGTCGCCGGGGTTTTTTATGACTACCGCACCGACGGCCCCAGCCTCTGGATGGACATCGGCCTCTTCCGCCGCTTCTGGCGGGACCGCCACCTGAACGCGGTGCGCCTCTACCTGAAGGACCCCCGGCGGCTGCCCCAGGTGCAGGCCCGGCTTCAGGAGAAATACGGGGCCCCATACCACCTACTGGCCCTGTCCCACCGGGAATTGCGCCAGGGAATCCTAAAAATTTTCGATGAAACCTTTGCCTTAACCTACGCCCTGGAAGGGGTGGCGGTGGTGGTGGCGGTCTTCGGCATCATCACCACCTTCCTGGTGCTCATCATGGAGCGGGAGCGGGAGCTGGCCCTGCTCCAGGCGGTGGGGGCCTCCCGCCGCCAGATTCTCACCCTGGTCCTCACCGAGTCGGGTCTGGCCAGCTTTTTGAGTTTCCTCTTGGGCGCCGCCTGCGGCTCGGTGCTCTCCTTGCTGCTCATCTTTGTCATTAATAAGCAGGCCTTCGGCTGGACCATCATGCTCCATTGGCCCCCGGGCATCTACTGGCAGAGCCTGGCGCTGGTGATGTGCCTGGGGCTGGGCGCCGCGGCCTACCCGGCCTGGCGGGCCATCCGGCCCCATCTGGCAGCGATTTTGAAGGAGGAATAGGAGAATAATATTTTGATTGATTTTTAAATTATTTGAAATTATTAATGCGAATAGATACCGGTAGTGAAATGGGGGTGTTTTATGTCAAGAAATTTCTATGAGATTGAAATCCGGCACGACGGGTTACATAAATATCGTCATATTCGAGGGACTGACCGTCATGTTGTTGAGCAAACGGCCCAGGCTCAGCTTGAAGCTTGGGAAGAAATATGGAGAAAAAAATTAAAGGACGAGGAATTAAGATCCGAGAGAGCAAAAGCCGCTTGGACAAAGGAAAAAAAGAAATCTCTTGCGATTACACAAACAAATGAGGCCCAAAAAGCGTTGTCTGATATTGAAAATACATTGTTGGTTGTAATAGCGAAAGATTTTAAGATTGATTGGGAAAAAATTAAAGACTCATCTAAATTTGATAAACCAAAACCGGTCGAAGCTAAAATGAAAGAAATTCCAGTGGAACCATTGGGAACCGACTATAAATATCAGCCTAAGTTAAATATTTTAGATAAAATTTTTAAAAATTCTAAACAAAGGAAAATTGATAAATCTTTAGCATGGTTTAAAGAAGAACATGAAGAATGGGTAAAAACAAAGGAAAACATTTTATCTGAATTTAAAAATAAGATGGATGAATATGAGATTAATTTAATAAATTGGGAAAGTGATAAAAATAAATATTACGATTTACAGAAAGTTAAGAATGATACTATTGAAAAACAGAAAGAATCTTATTTTAATAAAGACCGAGATGCTATTATAGATTATTGTCACATGGTTTTATCAAAATCTTCTTATCCAGAATCATTCCCACAAGAATATGAAATCGATTATAGACCTGATACAAAAATAATAATTATCGATTATCTATTACCCCATATCGATAATATTCCAAAATTAAAAGAAGTAACTTATAATCAGACTAGAAACGAATTTAAAGAAACTTATTTGTCTGAGTCAGTTTTGAATAAAATGTATGATACCCTCTTGTATAATATGACGTTACGGTCTTTATATGAAGTATTTAATGCTGATGTAATTAATTCTATTGATTCAATTGTATTTAATGGTTTTGTAAAAGCGGTTGATAAATCTGTGGGCAAAGAAGTAACAAATTGCATTTTATCAATACAAGCGAATAAAGATGAATTTATGAATATTAATCTACGCGACGTTGAGCCAAAAGCTTGTTTTAAGAAATTAAAAGGGGTAAGCGCTAGCAAACTTTATGGATTATCAGCTATACCTCCTATTTTGAAAATAGATAGAGAAGATGCTAGATTTATAACCGCATATGGAGTAGCTGATTCATTAGATGAATCCGTGAATATCGCAGCAATGGACTGGCAAGATTTTGAACATTTAATACGTGAGTTATTTGAAAAAGAATTTAATGAGAGCGGAGGGGAGGTAAAGATAACGCAAGCAAGTAGAGATGGTGGAGTGGATGCGATAGCGTTTGATCCTGACCCCCTGCGTGGAGGTAAAATTGTAATTCAAGCAAAAAGATATACAAATGTTGTTGGGGTAGCTTTCGTTCGTGATTTGTATGGAACGGTTATAAATGAAGGTGCGAGTAGGGGAATTCTCGTGACAACAGCAGAATATGGTCCTGATGCTTATGATTTTGCTAAAGATAAACCTATAACTTTATTAAATGGGAGTAATCTTTTGCATTTATTACATAAGCATGGCCACAAGGCCAAAATTGACTTGAAGGAAGCTAAAAAATTATTAGAGGATGAAGTCAAGAACTAAAATTTGAGTTTTTGTTTGGACGCCCTGCCATCCTTTCTACAACTTATTCGCTTCGCTTCATGCGCAGGCGAGACGCCTGCGCCACCAGAACCGTTTTACCATTTGGGCGAAAATGCGGCATTGGATGACAGACCGCTCTCCCGGTGATATAATTAAAAAATGCTGAAGCGCACCTTTATCCACCTCAACGGGGTGGGACCGCGGCGCGAGGCCGATTTCTGGAGGCAGGGGGTGGGGACCTGGGAGGATTTTCTGAGCGCCCCGCGGCTCTCCGGCCTGTCCTGGGAGCGGCTCAGGCGCCTCCAGGAGGAGTTGCGGGAATCCGTGCGCCAGGTGGATGATCCCGCCTACTTCGCGGCCCGCCTGGCTTCGGCGGAGCATTGGCGCCTGTTCCGCGCCTTTAAGCCCCGGGTCGGCTACCTGGACATCGAAACCACCGGCGCCTACTGGCCGGGGCTGTCGGTCACCGTGGTGGGCCTCTATAACGGCAGCGGCCTGCACCAATTCGTCCAGGGCCGGAATCTGCAGCAGGTCCCGCGGGCCCTGGCGGACTTCGACCTGCTGGTCACCTTCAACGGCACCCAATTCGACCTGCCGGTGTTAAGGGCCTTTTTCCCGGACCTGACCCTGCCGCCCCTGCACGTGGACCTGCGCTTTCTCCTGGCCCGCCTGGGCTACAGGGGGGGCCTCAAGAAGATCGAACCCCGCTTCGGCATCCGGCGGCCCGGGGAGGTGGACGGCATGGACGGCTACATGGCGGTGATCCTCTGGGAGCGCCACCAGCGGGGCGACCGCACCGCCCTGGAACTACTCCTGCAATACAACCGGGAGGACGTCGTCAACCTGGAGGTCCTCATGGAAGAGGCCTTCCGGATGCAGCAAGAGCGGCTGTTGCCGGGAACCCGGTTCACCCCCGAGGCCCGGAGGGCGCCAGGCAGAATCTAGGGCGGGCCGGGACCGCCGTTATTAATGGCGCTCACCGGCAGCGAGACGCACAGGCGAGACGCCTGTGCTACCAAAGTTAAGGGGGCACGGCACGCCGTGCCCCCGAGTTTTTTCGGGGTGGCATTGCCGCCACGGTTATGCTACAAGAGGCGAACCGGCCGCTCAAATCGGCTTCCTTAGAAGTCATTTCAAAACCGATTTCCGGCGTCTCACTTGAGTCATCCAAGGGGGTTTAAGTTTGCAAATAATCACCCCCCTTTTCTAAAGGGGGGCAGGGGGGGATTACATAAGCGCTTGATAATCCCCCTAAATCCCTCTTTAGGAAAGGGGGACTTAAAATCTCCGTATCCCAACCTTTTATTGGGTGAGAACACATTGGCAGCCTAAGACAGGTTTTGAAACAGGTTCTAGCAAAATAAGCCCAGGTTTCCAAACGAAGACCGCAAACCGCTCACCGGACAGGGCGGGCGGCTGGTATATATCGCAAGTTAGATGTGATAAAATGAAACGGGTTAGGGGCGTTTATGCAATTTTCCCGGATGCTGATTCCCACCTTAAAAGAGACGCCTGCGGAAGCGGAGGCGATTTCCCACCAACTGCTGCTGCGGGCCGGGATGATCCGCAAGGTGGCCTCGGGCATCTACAATTACCTGCCGCTGGGCCGGCGGGTACTCGCCAAGGTGGAGCGCCTCGTCCGGGAGGAGATGGACCGGGCCGGGGCCCAGGAGGTTTTGCTGCCCGCGGTGCAGCCGGCGGAGCTCTGGCAGGAGTCCGGCCGCTGGGCGGTGTACGGTAAGGAGCTGCTGCGCTTCCTGGACCGGCACGAGCGGGACTACTGCTTCGGGCCTACCCATGAAGAGGTGATCACCGATCTGGTGCGCCGGGAGGTGCATTCCTACCGGCAGTTGCCCCTCAACCTCTACCAGATTCAGACCAAGTTCCGGGACGAGATCCGGCCCCGTTTCGGACTGATCCGCTCCCGGGAATTCATCATGAAGGATGCTTACAGCTTCCACCCGGACGAAGGCGGGGCCGAGGCCTGCTACGGGGAGATGTATCAGGCCTATAGCCGCATCTTCCGGCGCTGCGGCCTCCGGTTCAAGGTGGTGGAGGCGGACTCCGGCCCCATCGGCGGCAGCTTCTCCCACGAATTCATGGTCCTGGCGGACACCGGCGAGGACCTGCTGGTCTCCTGCCAGGGCTGCGACTATGCCGCCAACCTGGATAAGGCCGAGGTGCCCCTGGAGCCGGCGGCCTCCGGCCCCCCCGCGGGGGACCGGGAGCTGGTGGCCACCCCGGGGGTGCGCCGCGTTGAGGAGGTGGCCGGATTTTTAAAGATTTCCCCCCGGGAGATCGTCAAAACCCTGATCTACGAGACTGAGCGGGGCCCGGTGGCGGTCCTCATCCGGGGCGACCACGAAGTCAACGAAGTGAAGGTGAAAAATCTCCTGGGGGTCACCGACCTGGCCCTGGCCGGGCTGATCCGGGTTCAGGAGCTTACCGGGGCCGAGGCCGGATTTGCCGGCCCGGTGGGTCTGACCATCCCCATCTACGCCGATCAGGCGGTGGCCCGCCTGGATTCCATGGTCACCGGGGCCAACCGGGATAATCACCACCTGCTGCGGGTCCATCCCCGGCGGGACCTGAAGATCGCCCAGGTGGCGGACCTGCGCCTCGTCACGGCCCAGGACCCCTGCCCCCGCTGCGGGGGGGCGCTGGCCCTACTGCGGGGCATCGAGGTGGGGCACATCTTTAAGCTGGGGGACAAATATTCCAGGGCCATGAAGGCCGTCTACCTGGACCAGGAAGGGGCCGAGCAGTATATCTACATGGGCTGCTACGGCATCGGGGTGAGCCGCATCGTGGCCGCGGCCATCGAGCAAGGCCACGACCCCCACGGCATCATCTTCCCCATGGCCCTGGCGCCGGTGCAGGTGGGCCTGATCCCCATCTCTCTCACCGACGCCGCGGTGCGGGATTGCGCCTTTGAGCTGCACCGGGTGCTTACGGCCGCGGGCATCGAAGTGCTCCTGGACGACCGGGATGAGCGCCCCGGGGTGAAGTTCAAGGACTGCGATCTGCTGGGCATCCCCCTGCGAGTGGTCATCGGTCCCAAGACCCTGGAGAAGGGGCAGGCGGAAGTGAAGCAACGGGGACCCGAGCGGGAGCCGGAATTTGTCTTGATCGAAGATTTGCCCGATTACCTGAAACAGAGGATTGCCGAGCAGACTGACGGAAGTGAGAGGCCTTGAACCTTGAACTTTGAACCTTGAACTTTGAACCATGGCCACCCGCATCATCCGCCTCCAGAACATCATCGAGGAAGTGCTCCAGCACTATCCGCAGGCGGATACCGCCATCATCGAAAAGGCCTACGTCTTTTCGGCCCGGGCCCACGAAGGGCAGTTGCGTCTGAGCGGCGAGCCCTACCTCCTCCACCCCCTGGAAGTGGCCTACCTTCTGGCCCAGATGGGCCTGGGGGCGGCCACCGTGAGCGCCGGCCTGCTGCACGATACGGTGGAGGATTCCGCCGCCACCCTGGACGATCTGGAAGAGTATTTCGGCGAGGAAGTGACGGATATCGTCAACGGGGTCACCAAGATCGGCCAGCTCAGCTTTGGCGACCGGCAGACCCAGCAGGCCGAATACATCCGCAAGATGATCCTCTCCATGTCCTACGACATCCGGGTGCTCTTGGTGAAACTGGCCGACCGGGTCCACAACATGCGCACCCTCGGGTTCATGGAGCCGGCGGCGCGCAAGCGCG
Source organism: uncultured delta proteobacterium (assembly GCA_963834795.1). Classification (GTDB taxonomy): domain Bacteria; phylum Desulfobacterota; class Desulfobaccia; order Desulfobaccales; family 0-14-0-80-60-11; genus JAPLJC01. The sequence goes on from CAWIDL010000015.1 coordinate 52,010, forward strand.
TCGCCCGGGAGACCCAGGAGATCTATGCCCCACTGGCCGGCAGGCTGGGAATTTTCCGGATCAAGGCGGAGCTGGAAGACCTCTCCTTCTTTTACCTGGAGCCCGAGGCCTACCAGCAGATCCAGGAGGGTCTGTCCCGTAAGCGGGGGGAGTTGGAGAAATACATCCTGGAGGTCTGCCAACTGCTCCGGGAAAAGCTGGCGGAGCACGGTATCAAGGATGAAGTCAGCGGCCGCCTCAAGAATTACTACAGCATCTACCGCAAACTTCAGGACCAGCAGATCACCCTGGATGAGCTCTACGACCTCCTGGCCTTTCGCATCATCGTGGAGACGGTTCACGAGTGCTATGAGACCCTGGGGGTGATCCATGCCCTTTTCCGGCCGGTGCCCGGGCGCCTCAAAGACTATATCGGCATGCCCAAGGCCAACATGTACCAGTCCATTCACACGACGGTGATCGGCCATTACGGCGAGCGGCTGGAGATCCAGATCCGCACCCGGGAGATGCACCGGGTGGCCGAAGAGGGCATCGCCGCCCACTGGAGTTACAAGGAGCACCGGGCCTTCAAGGAGCAAGACGCTAAGCGCTTCACCTGGCTCAAGCAGATGGTGGACCTCCAGAAGGACTTGAAGAGTCCCCAGGAACTCCTGGAAGGGGTGCGCCTGGAGCTCTATCCGGAGGAGGTTTACGTCTTCACGCCCACCGGCGAGGTCAAGGAACTGCCCCGGGGCGCCACCCTGGTGGACTTTGCCTATGCCATCCATACCGAGGTTGGGAACCGCTGCAGCGGCGCCAAGGTGAACGGCCGCATGATGCCCCTGCGCACCGAATTGCAGAACGGCGACACGGTGGAGATCATCACCTCGCCGCATCACCAGCCCAGCCGGGACTGGCTGCAGTTCGTCAAGACCACCAAGGCCAGGCACAAGGTCCGCCAGTGGCTCAAGGCCGCGGAGCGGGAGCAGAGCATCACCCTGGGCAAGGAGCTGCTGGAGCGGGAGCTGCGCAAGTCCGGGGCCAGTCTGCAAAAACTGATCAAGGAAGGGGAAGAGCTAAAAAGGGTGACCCAGGAGTTCTCCTTTGTGGGGGTGGACGACCTCCTGGCTGCCATCGGCCACGGCAAGCTCTCGCCGGGGCAGGTCACCGGCAAACTCTTCCGGGTGCCCCAGACCCAGCCGGAAGGGGCGCCCCCGGAGGCGGAGCGTCGGGAAATTAAGCCGGAGGTGGGCGGCAGCCTCAAAATCAAAGACCTGGACGACCTCCTGGTGCGCCTGGCCAACTGCTGCCAGCCCATTCCCGGGGATATCATCATGGGTTACATCACCCGGGGGCAGGGAGTCACCATCCATCGGGCCGACTGCCCCTACCTGGCCAGCACCGAGGACTTCCGCCAAATCCCGGCGGAATGGGACGGCGGCGGGGCGGGGAAGGTCTACCCGGTGAAGATCCAGGTGGTCACCGTGGACAAGCCGGGACTGCTGGCGGACATTACCAGCGCCCTGAAGAGCGCCGACGTCAACGTCACCAAGGCCTCGGTGGAAACCACCCAGGACCGCAAGGGCATTGCCCGGTTCACCATTCAAGTGGCGGACCAGCAGCACCTGGATAAGGTCTTCGGGTTCCTGAAGCGTTTGAAGGAAGTGATTTCGGTAAGAAGGGTGACGGGGTAAGGTAGTTGTCAGTTGCCAGTTGTCAGTTTCCAGTTATTATGTCCAACGAAACAGAAGATTGGTTGCTCGCAGAAGACAAAGGTTGCCTTGCTCAACGTGCAGGTAGATTGGCATGGTTAATTTCCATATCGCCTATTGAACGAATATGGATTTTCCCTGGTGGATGGATAGCAAAACAATTATTTGAGGAAGCGCGATATTGCTTCATTTATGGCCAGTTCGTAGCTTCAGCAATCTTGGGTTTTGCGTATGTTGAGCGTACTTTGGCCGCAATGTTTTATGGTGCCGGCCGAAACGACCTGCAGCGCGCTACAAGCGACGTCCTTTTTGCAGAAGCAAATGCAGTGGGTTGGCTTGAGGAAGAGGAAATAGAAGCCTTTGACAAAGCGCGGCGTTTACGAAACCCGTTAGTTCACTTCAGGAAGCCAATGCACAAAGATTTACCAGAATTTAGAGCTATTCAAGAGGAGCGGGAACCATACGAAATAATTGAAGATGACGCCAAACATATCCTTCAAGTAATGTTCCGTCTTGTTAAAGAAAATGCGGTGAGGTAATAGAGCGCCGTGAGGTGAGTTTACGATACAGGGATTTTAGTCTGACAGAAAATAATTAAGGAAAGCGCAGGCCTGCCACACTATCGATGAATTTTTTGGCTGACCGCTGATAGCTGACCGCTGAAAGCTTTTTCAGGCTGGTTTGTTAACCAGTCCCGAGCGCAGGCAGCGGGTGCATACCCGAAGATAACGCACGCTGCCCTGGCGGACGGCCCGGACCTTGCGCAGATTGGGCTTCCAGCGGCGTTTGGTGTGGTTGTTGGCGTGGCTGACATTGTTGCCCACCTCGGGGCGCTTGCCGCAGATGTCACAGACGTAGGACATGGGCCATCCTCCTCAAACCGTTTAATTATATAAAAAATCTCCGCGAAAGCAAGGGGCGAAAAGACGGTTTCCGGTTTTCGGTTTTCAGTTTTCGGTTGAAACCTTCGCATAATCAGTACATTAGTAGAGCCTGAAGCAATTCGAATTTTAATGTGGAGCAGGCGCCTTCCCGCGCCTTAAACTGTAGCCGCAGGCTTCAGCCTGCGTAAGCTAAATGTTTGCGGCTGCATTTTAAAATGAATCTGATAGGGCAAAAGATGAAATCCGCTGTGGCGAGATATTCTCTGGGTCTGGTGCTGATCCTGCCTCTGGTTTTGGGACTGGCCGCCGCGGTCCCGGCCTGGAGCATACAAAAAACTTCCCAGGAGGAGGCGGCCCTCTTTTCTTACCGCGACCTGGGACCGGTGGACCTGTCTCCCAAGAAGCTGGAGGTGGAGGTCTATGTCTCCCCCAGCCCGGAGTTGGCCGCCTGCCGCCGCATGATCTCCTTAGTGGAGGACCAGGTGCAGCAGTTTTTCGCCCGGATGGGGGTGAACCTGGTCTATTGCCCGGCGGGGCCCAAACCCGGGCCGCTGGCCCCGGCCCAGCGGCTGCGGGTGGAGCTGCTGAGCCACCGGGAATGGCTGGAGGCGAGCTCTAAGGCCTTCGAGGTGGCCCCGCCCCTGCGCCTGCGCTTCCTCCAGGTCTGCCAGGACAAGTGCGCCTTTGCCCACCTGTCCTTATCGGTGACCCAGATCTCCTTCAGGCGCTACGAGGAGGCCCAGTTGAGGACCGACCCTAAGGATGAGTCCCTGAACCGCAACTGGCTGGCCAATCTGCTATGCCACGAACTGGGGCACCTCATGGGCCTCTACCACCCCGAAGAATTCGTCAACCACCCCATCCCGGTGCGCCTGCCGGACAAGGACCGGACTCCCAATTTCATGAGCCAGAAGATCGCCTTCAAAAAGGCGGTGGGCTTCGTGGAGTTCCAGCGGTTGCTGGTGCACAGCTACCTGGGGAAGGGCAGGGTCTACCAGCAATACCAGTACGTAAACTTCGACCCCCTGCGCTACCTGGAGCTGGTGAAGCTCTACAACGGCTACCGGGAGCCGCTGCCCAGGGCGTCAAAATTGGCCCAGAGAGTGAAGCAGGGGAACCCCAGGACCTTCGACGATAATGAGGATGAGGACGAGGATGATTGAAGGCAGGCAGGCAGCTAAGTGTCTTGAACCAGACTTGATTCTTCTCGTTCCCAATTTGTACTTGGGAACGTCCATGCGGGCCAAGTTGTGCTTGAGCAATTCTGGAGGCGAAAGGACGGGAAGACCTACCATCATAGTTGGCAAAGCAAAGCTTTGCACCTAATTGGGTTCCCAAGCGCAGCTTGGGAACCAGAAAAAAAACCGCCTAGACTCCGATTCTGCCTTTCAAGGCTTCTATTTGAAAATCATAGGCGTGCAAACCCTTAGACGCAAAACTTAAACTTCCGGTCCTCACCCCCAAATCCTGGGCCATGTATTCCTGGACCAGGGCCAGGCCTCCCATGTTTTCAGGCCAGCCCCCATAGCAGTCCCAGGATCTGAAATAGACGTTCATAGATAGATAGTTTTCACCATCTTCCTTAACAATCTTGGTGTCCACTATTCTCAGGCAGGGACTGGTGCCTCGCTCCATCTCATTGCTATACTCCTGGTCATAGGCAAAGTTCGATTCCGGGTAGCCCACGGTGATGCAGCAATGGTTATTACCAAAACCCACCCTCTTATAATGGTCGAGACACCATTGCACCTGGTCAGGGACTATCACCGCAGGTACCCGGCCCTCTTGCTTAAGGCCGTCTAAGGCGAGTTTGGGTATGGCGTACTTACCCCCCCGCAACCAGGTGGAATACCGGTAGTGTTCATTGGGTTTAAGTTCACTATTCATCAAATATTCGACGAAGTAGTTCTCGATGGCTTCATCCGAAGTAGGCGCCGGAATTCCCTGGGGTACGCTCACCGCCAGGGGCAGCCTTACCCCTCCCTCAGTGTATCGGATAGGTTCCAAGATAGTTCCACTTACCATGTCAAACTCCAATCTCTCTGCCCCGGCAAAAGAGCCGGCATCGATTTTATATCTTCGCCCGTGGTAATAAAGTTGTTTTAATAATTCGAACCAGGTTTCATCCAGGTTTTTTCCTACCACATGGACCGATCTGAAACCTTTCATTCAGGTATCCCCCAATTCAAACGATTAGTAAGGGCTAAACCGAGTTTTGAGATCAATTCCCCCTCACCCTAGCCCTCTCCCCCTCGAGGGGGAGAGGGGATAAAGAAGGAACCCTCTAATGCTGCCTTCAGCAGTCAGCGGTCCACGGTCAGCTTTCAGCCTTTGGGTTTTGGGGTTCTTGCTTTTGCTTTTGGCTGACCGTTGAAAGCTGATCGCTGAAAGCAGGGCGACCCGCGGGTCGCCCCTACCGCTGACTGCTGACTGCTGATAGCTGACAGCTACTCAATGCTTAAAACAGCGCTGGCCGGTGAAGACCATGGCCACCGGAGGCTCGGCTTCGTTGCAGGCCTCGATGACTTCGTAGTCACGCACTGAGCCGCCGGCGTGGGCCACCGCGGTGATCCCCTGGCGGATGCCCACGTCCACCCCGTCCCGGAAGGGGAAAAAGGCGTCGGAGATCATCACCGCGCCGCTGAGTCCGCCCCTGGCCTCTTGGGTGGCCATATCGATGACCACCTGGTCCGCGGCGTCCCGTTTGGCCTGGAGGATCTCCAGTTCCAGCTGTTTATAAGGCATGCCGAACTGCTTGAAGCAGAGGGTGTCGGCGTATTTGGTATAAGCTTTGAAGACCGCGATCTCCGCCACTCCCACCCGGTCCTGTTCGCCGGTGCCGATGCCCACGGTGCAGCCGTCTTTCACGAAGATGACCGAGTTGGAAGTGATGCCCTGCTCCACCCGCCAGCCGAAGAGGAGGTCGTCGTATTCCCGCTCGCTGGGCTGGCGCCGGCAGCGGTATTCCTGGCCCTGGTGCATGGCCGCGGCTGGTTTGAAGTCCTCCCGCTTGAGGATGGCGTTCAAGGGCGACTGCTGGACGATGAGACCCCCGTCGATCAGGGCCTTGAATTCCACGGTGCGGGCGTGCACCAGGTGTTGGAGCTTGCCGAAATTGGGAACTTTGATGATCCGCAGGTCCCTGGCCTTTTTAAGAATATCCAGGACGCCGGCCTCGAAGTCCGGGGCAGCCACCACCTCCAGGTAGTTCCGGGAAATGAGTTCCGCGGTGGTCTTATCCAGGGGCCGGTTGAAGACCGCGGCGCCCCCGAAGGCGGCGATGCGGTCGGCCAGGTTGGCCCGGTCGTAGGCCTCGGCCAGGGAGCCGGCCCAGGCGGCGCCGCAGGGGTTGTTGTGCTTCAGGATCACCCCCGCGGGTCTGGCCTGGAGATACTTGATGATATTGAGGCCGTTGTCCAGGTCCGTCAGGTTGGTCTTCCCCGGGTGCTTGCCCGCCTGGAGCATGGCAGCCTCGTCGATGGCGCTGGTGAGGCCGTTGCCGGGGTCCAGGAAATGGCAGCCCCCCAGGGTCAGATTTCCCCCCACCAGTTCGTAGAGGGCCGCCTCCTGGCCGGGGTTCTCCCCGTAACGCAGCCCCATTTCGATGACCTCCCCTTTGGCGTCGGGCAGCTTCCAGGTGCGCTTGCGATAGAGCAGCTTCTGGTCGCCGAAGCTGATGGTCATCTCCGGGGGGAAATGGTCCGCCATCACGGTGCGGTACATGGCCTTGATCTCGCTCATACGCGGTGCCTCCAAAGAAAAGTTTTCCGTTTTCGGTTTTCCGTTTTTTGTTTTTTGTTTTTTGTAAGGGGGGGGGCGCCGCCAGAGGCCGATCGGTTAGTGCTATCTGCGAGCGTTCTCTTTAACCCCTTAAAAACTAAAGGCAATTTCCTCTTGCGCCAGAGCCGACCGAAGGCGGGTAGCCTTATTGTGCCATGTGTTGCCCTCCTTGACAAGCGACTTTGGGGTTTCCGGGAGAAATTGACAGAAGGCGGGAAGAATGCTAATATTTCAAATGAGTTGTCGGTGCGGAGGCGCCGGCCGCCCGGCCTTCGGGAGCCGCCGCTGGCAATGGTTCTGCGTGTAATGGTTCAGACAAGATGGCCAGCGAAGGATTTTTCACCGCAGAGGCGCAGAGAGCGCAGAGAAAGACAACGTATAATAGCCCTTACCAGATGGCCGGCGAAGAATGAGAAAAGCGCTTTTGCGCTTACAAAAAACCGGAAACCGAAAACCGAAAACTGCCTTTAACATGGAGATCAAGACCCTGGATTTCTTGGTGGGGGTGAGCGTGGGCGCGATTCTGGGCGTGGGCCTGACCCTGGCCACCAGGAGCATTCGGGGCTGGCTGGGCTACTCCGAAACCTCCCGGCTAAGGTCCGAAGTCCGCTCCCTGAAACGCCGCCTGGCGGAAAAAGACCGGCACATCGCCCGCATGCTCACCGAGACGGAGCGCCTGGCGGAGCGGCTGCAGGAGGTCAAGGTCCTGGACCAGGTGGATAGGAAGGGGCTGGATTGAAGGAAGGTTGCGCCAAGGCTAAGGCGTAGGGCGCGTCTTAGGCGCCATGCCGGTGGGGCGGGCGTCTCGCCCGCCTCACGCGGGAATATGGTGTATGAGAGACGCACTCTACCAAAGCATATAATAATCCCGGAAACTGGCATCATATCCCTGGCGGTCGCCTGAGTAACTTTTCAGGACAGTAATTCATGAGCCTTGGGCTCACCCGAAAATCATGAAAATGTAGCGCCGCCGCCCCCGGCGGCGCGGGAACCTCAGGAACTTTTCAGAACGCCGTTAATGGGCCTTGGGCCCACCCATAAATTATGAGAAGACCGGTGGGGCGGGCGTCTCGGCCGCCACCCCCAAAAAAAAATCCGCACAGGTTTTTTTCGAGGGACGCCTGTGCCACCAATTCTTCACAGCTTTTCAAGGCAGGAGGACAAATGGCCAGCAAGAAAATTTCCGTCAGCGGGGCCGCGGTGGGCGGCCTGGCGGGGTGGGTGGCCGAAGTGGCCATTCAGGAGATCACCGGGCATCACATTACCAGCGGCATCCTGGAGCTGTTGGGCGCGGCGGCGGGGCTTTGCCGCCTGGACCGGCGACTGGCCGCCGTCTTGCAAGACACCCTGGATGAGGCCCGGGGCGAGGACCGGGAAGATTATCGCCAACTGAAGGAGCGTATCCGGGAACTAACCCGGGATCTCCCGGAGTTGCGGGAGATCCTGGACAACCTGGTGGACGCCGGCCTCCAGGCCCAGAAGGCCTAAGGTGTTAGGGCTGAACCTGCTGGTGCGCCTGGGCCGCCGGGTCCTGGCGGGCCCGGTGGCCGGGTCCGGGCTTTTGCCTGCCTCCTATTACCGCCACCTGGCGCTTGCGGCCATGGAGGGAGAGGATTTTCCCGGGGCCCTGGACTATCTGCGATGGGCGGAGGACCCCCTGCTGGCCCAGCTCCTGGTGTTGCGCCTGCGCCTGCTGGCGGACCGCCACGGTCGCCGCCGCCAGGTCCTCTCGGAGCTGCTGCAGGAGGCGCCGGCAGGAAGCACCCGGGAAAAGGGCCAGGCCCTGCTGCTGGCGGAGGAGCGGGCACTTAAGCTCCTCAGGGCATACGAAGCCCGGGCCCTGGGCCTGTTGAGCAAAGAAGCTAACCTTGCAGGGGCGGGGTGACCCCCCCTGACAACCTCTGCTGCCGCCTGGGTGGCAGGTCAAGGGCATCCCCCCGTTTGAGCCGATCTCTCCTGCCATCTCCGTCAAGGCAAACCGAGGCGCGGTTGGAAACTGATGATTTTTACATGGGGCAGGCCCTGGAGGCGGCAAGGCTCGCCCTGGCCGCGGGAGAGGTGCCGGTGGGCGCGGTGGTGGTGGGGGAGGGAGGTAAGATTCTGGGCCGGGCCTGCAACCAGCCGATTGGCCTCAACGACCCCACGGGCCATGCCGAAGTGCTGGCGTTGCGGCAGGCCGCGGCCTCGGCCGGGAATTACCGATTGCCCGGGGTAGCCCTTTATGTTACCATTGAACCCTGCATCATGTGTCTGGGGGCCATGTTGCAGGCCCGGGTGGCCAGGGTGGTCTTCGGCGCTACCGACCCCAAGGGTGGGGCCTGCGTCTCCCTGTTCCGCTTGCCGGAAGATGAACGTTTAACCCATCGGATTGAGGTAACGGGCGGGGTGCGGCAGGCGGAGTGCCGGGAGCTGCTGCAGGAGTTTTTCCGGGCCCGGCGCTAGTGTTGCGTCCCAGAAATACCCCGCAAAAAATCCAGAAACTATAGGGCGGCCTATGGCCGTAATTCGGTGTGCCTAGCACACCCTATAAGTTCTGCTAATTATTGTGAAAACCGAAAACCGTTTTTTAAGGAGGGGTACCGAAGAGGCCGTAACGGGGTCGACTCGAAATCGACTTGGGGGCTAATCACTCCCACGTGGGTTCGAATCCCACCCCCTCCGCCATTAATATAGTTGCCAGTGGTTAGTTGTCAGTGATCAGTAGGGTAGGGCGGGCCTGGCCCGCCATTTAGGCCTCACCGCTTGCACAGCGCTTGTTATAATAGTTAGTGATAGTAAGAGGAGGAATTTATGCCAGAAGTCAGTCCTGATGAGGCATTCATTGCTAGATCTTTATTTGTCCACACTGTAATACCAGGGCTCAATTCAATTTGATATTTCCTGGTTTACGACCAGCAAATAAATCATTAGAATATGAAAAAGCATCTTGGAATGAGAATGTTTATTCATATAGATATTATATTTGGCAATGTCAAGTATGCAAAAGATTATTATTTAGAGCTCTTCAGGTGTATGGCCGAGAACAAAAACTTATAGGACAATATTCAAGTTCTATCCGTATCGGTTCTGATCTAACAAAAAGTGTTCCAAAGGCAATTATTGATGATTTTGAAAGTGCCTTAAAATGCTATGGATTTGAGGAATACCGACCAACAGCCGCAATGTGCCGTAGATCATTACAAGCAAGTCTGTTAGAACAAGGTGCGGACCCGGAAAAAGATTTATTTGGGCAGATAGATGAATTGAATCGGGAAAAGCCTGACAGATTTACGAATGATATAAAAGATTGGGCTCACAATATCAGAATATTTGGAAACTGGGGAGCTCACCCAGATAAAGATGGTTTGAAGGATGTCGATCAGGAAACTGCAAAAGAGATTATTGAATTTTTGAGATCATATTTTCATTATGTTTATACTATGCCCCAAAAGGTTGCTGGGGCCAGACTAAAAAAACAACCGAATCAATAAAAAAATTTATGTTTAACCACCCGGAGAGATGCCCGAGAGGCTGAAGGGGCACGATTGGAAATCGTGTGAGCGCCTAAAACGCTCCGAGGGTTCGAATCCCTCTCTCTCCGCCACTCTTAGTTTCGGGTTTCGAGTTTTGAGTTTCGAGAAATCCTTCAAATATAAGTGAACCAGGTATATCATAGCCCCGAAAACTTCGGTCGAACGGCGTTTTACTTTTGACTAAAAACTAAAAACTCGAAACTCGAAACTACCCTATGGCTTACCAGGTCCTGGCCCGGAAGTGGCGTCCCCAGACGTTTGAAGAGGTGGTGGGTCAGGAGCCCATCACCCGCACCCTGCAAAATGCCCTGGCGCAAGGCCGGGTGGCGCACGCCTTCCTGTTCAGCGGCCCCCGGGGGGTGGGCAAGACCTCGGTGGCCCGCATCCTGGCCAAGGCCCTTAACTGCGTGGCCGGGCCCACCCCACACCCCGACAACACCTGCGACATCTGCCGGGAGATCACCCTGGGCTCCTCCCTGGACGTGCTGGAAATCGACGGCGCTTCCAACCGGGGCATCGACGAGGTCCGGGACCTGCGGGAGAAGATCAAGTATATGCCGGCCCGCGGCCAGTATAAGGTTTACATTATCGATGAAGTCCACACGCTCACCAAGGATGCCTTCAACGCCCTGTTGAAGACCCTGGAGGAGCCTCCGGCCCATGTGGTCTTCATCCTGGCCACCACCGAACCCCACAAGGTGCCGGTGACCATCCTCTCCCGCTGCCAGCGCTACGATTTCCGCCGGCTGCCCACCGGGATGATCCAGGCGCAACTGAAGAAGCTGGCCGGCCAGGAGGGCTGGCTCATCGATCCCGAGGGCCTGGCCCTGCTGGCCCGGGCCGCGGAGGGAAGCCTCCGGGACGCCCAGGGTTTCCTGGACCAGGTGGTGACCTTTGGGGGCGAGCAGGTCACGGCCGCGGAAATTGCCCGCATCCTGGGGGTGACGGACCGGGGGGCGCTGCTGGCCGCCCTGGGGGCCATTATTGACCGCAATGGGCCGCAGTTGCTGGCCCTGATTGACGAGCTTTACAATCAGGGGCACGACCTGCGGCGTTTTTATGAAGACCTGGTGCTCTACGCCCGGCACCTGCTGCTGGCGGGGCTGCATCACGAGTCCCGGCACCTGGCCGCGGTGGCCGACACGGAATGGGAGGAACTCACCACCCTGGCCCGGCGGGCCCCCGAGATTCATCTGCACAATCTGCTTACGGTGCTGCTCCAGGGTGAAGAAGAGCTGAAAAAGGCGGCCCAACCCCGGCTGGTCTTAGAGGTGCTGCTTCTCAAGCTGATCCACCTGGAGCCGGTAATGCCGCTGGCCTCCTGGCTGGCCCGGCTGGAGTCCCTGGAACAACGTCTGGAGGGCCACGGCCCGGCGGCCCCGGAATCGCCGGACCGCCTGGGGGCCAGGGGTGTATCCGGGCCGGTCAGCGCGGCGCCACCGCCGCCTGAGGCGGCCGCCGCTCCGGCCCCGGAAGTCCCGGAGGCGGCGCCCTCGGCGGAGAACTGGCAGGCCTTCCTGCAATACGTCCGGGAGACGGAAGGCGGACCCCTGTATGGCAAGCTCTCCCAATGCCGCCTGCTGGGGATCGAGGATCATTGCCTCAAGGTGGCCCCGGGCCGCACCTGGAACGCGGTGGGCCGGGCCCATGAGGCCCGCTTGCAGGAGCTGGCCCGGGCCTTTTTCGGGGACCGCTGTGTCCTGGAAATCATGGCCCCCGAGGCCAGGGCCCCGGGGAACAAGGCGGCGGCCGCCAGTAAAACCGTCGATATGACGGAACTCAAACAACAGGCCCTGGAAATCTTCGGGGGCGCCTTCACCTCCCCGGGGAAGGAGGAACCTGAGTAATGAATATTATGTCCATGATGAAGCAGGCCCAGAAACTGCAAGCCAAGATGGCGGAGATGCAGGCCGAACTGGGCAACCGTACGGCGACCGCCCAGGCCGGCGGCGGCATGGTGGAGGCCACCGTCAACGGCCGCCAGGAACTGCTGAGTCTGCGCATCGACCCGGAGGTGGCGAGCCCCGACGACGTGGAGATGCTCCAAGACCTGATCCTGGCCGCGGTGAACGAGGCCCTGAACCGCTCCCGGGAGATGATGGCCCAGGAGATGAGTAAGCTCACCGGGGGCATGCAGATACCTGGACTTTTTTAGCGGTCAGCGGTTAGCGTAGGGGCGACAGTGGCACAGGCTTCCAGCCTGTGAGTGGGTCGCCCTGCGGTCAGCGGTCAGTTATCAGCTTTCAGCGGATTGCGCAGGCTAAAGCCTGCGGCTACATCAAAGAAAAAGGTTTTTGGCTGTGACTGCTGATAGCTGACAGCTAAAAAGGAATTTCCATGTCAGGAAACGCTTATCCCGCGGCCTTGCGGCGGGTGATCCAGGCAATTGGCAAGTGGCCGGGGGTGGGGGAGAAGACCGCGGCCCGCATGGCCCTGCACCTGCTGCGGGTCCCCCGGGCGGAGGTCCTGGAGTTGGCCCAGGCCCTGTTGGAGCTCAAGGAGAAGATCCAGCTCTGCCGGCGGTGTTATGCCTTCGCGGACCAGGAGCTTTGTCCCATCTGCGCTGATCCGGCCCGCCGCTCCGGGCAGCTTTTGGTGGTGGCCGAGCCCGGCGATCTGCTGGCCATCGAGAAGGTGGGTTGGTACCAGGGGAGCTATCATGTCCTGGGCGGCCTCATCACTCCCCTGGAAGGGGTGGCCCCTGATGACTTGCGGATCCGGGAGCTGCTGGCGCGGATCCAGGCCGAGGCGGTGCAGGAGGTGATCCTGGCCCTAAACCCCTCTCTCGAAGGGGAGACCACCACCGCCTACCTGGCCATGGAACTGAAGCCCTTAGGCGTCAAGGTGACTCGCATCGCCTACGGTTTGCCCATGGGCGGTGAGATCAAATACGCCGACCGGCAGACCCTGAAGGAGTCCCTGAGCCATCGGGTGGAGGCCTGAAACCGAGGATAACGATGGAAGCTCTCCTTACCGTTCCGAAAGATAAAATCGCCGAATTTTGCCGGAAGCACCATATTCGGAAACTGTGGTTGTTTGGATCGGTCTTAAGCCCGGATTTTCGGGCTGACAGCGATGTGGATGTCCTGGTGGAATTTGATGCGGACCACATCCCGGGTCTGGCCTTTTTCGCCATGGAAGAGGAACTCACCGAGATTTTGGGGCGCAAGGTTGACTTAAATACTGCGCAATTTTTGAGCAAATATTTCCGCGAGAAGGTCATTAATGGTGCAGAAATCCAATATGTCGCCTGAAGATTCGATCCGCCTGCGACATATGCTGGATAGCGCCCGAGAGTCAGTGGCGCTGATAAAGGGCAAGTCAAGACAAGACCTGGTTGCCGATCGGGTTCTTAGTCTTGCCTTGGTCCGTCTCTTGGAAATCGTCGGCGAGGCAGCCAACCGCGTCACCAATCCAACCCGTCTTGAATCTCCCGATATCCCTTGGGCTCAAATCGTCAGCTTGCGTAATCGGCTCATTCATGGTTATGATGCGGTTGATCTGGATATCCTGTGGAAAATTTTGAGCGAAGACTTGCCGGCGCTTATCAAGCAACTGGAAAGGATCAAATATCCTGAAACCGGCGAGTCAAGGTAACCCGCATCGCCTACTGAGGACCCCGCTACCTCTTTTTCGTTTTCCGAAAACCGAAAACCGAAAACCGTCATTTATGTTCGACCGCCGCTTAGTGCAAAACTTTGATTACCTGGTCTTGGGGCTGGTGCTGTGCATCGCCGCCATGGGCATCGTCAATCTTTATAGCGCCGGATACAACCGGGGCGAAGGAACTCCCCTTTACATCAGGCAGTGCTACTGGCTGGCGGTGGGCCTGGCCCTGATGTTCATGACCCTGTTTTATGACTACCGGCACCTGGAGAAGCTCGGCTATCCCCTTTATTTCCTCAGTATCCTGACCCTGGTGGGGGTGATGGTGGCCGGTAAGATGGTGGCCGGCTCCCGGCGCTGGCTGCCCCTGGGGCCCTTTTCCTTTCAGCCGGCGGAACTGGCCAAGATCGCGGTGATTCTGGCCCTGGCTACTTACTTCAACCGCCGCCCGCGGCTGGAGGCCATGCGCTTGAAGGATCTGGCGGTCCCGGGGTTGCTGGTTTTGCTCCCGGTGGCGCTGATCGTCAAGCAGCCGGACCTGGGCTCCGGCATCCTGGTGGCCCTGGTGGCGGGCAGCATGATCCTCTTCGTTGGGGTCCGCTGGCGCACCCTGGCGGGCCTGGCCCTGGCCATGGCGCTGTGCTCCCCGGTGGTCTGGATCCTTCTCAAGGACTACCAGCGCCAGCGGGTGCTCACCTTCTTCAATCCGGAAAAGGACCCTTTGGGGGCGGGCTACCACATCCTCCAGTCCATGATTGCCGTGGGCTCCGGGCAGTTCTGGGGCAAGGGTTTCCTGCAAGGCACCCAGAGCCAGCTCTATTTTTTGCCGGAACAGCACACCGATTTCGTCTTTTCGGTCTTCGCTGAGGAGTGGGGCTTCGTGGGCTCGACGGTGCTCTTGCTGCTGTTCACCGGCCTGGCCCTGTGGGGCTTGGGGGTGGCCCGGGACTGCAAGGAGCGCTTCGGCCACTTCCTGGCCCTGGGGATGACCGCCCTGATCTTCTGGCAGATCTTTATCAATCTCTGTATGGTTACCGGTGTTCTGCCAGTGGTGGGCATCCCCCTGCCTCTTTTCAGTTACGGCGGCTCCTCCCTGGTCACCACTCTCCTGGGACTGGGATTTCTGTTTAATATCCGCATGCGCCGCTATCTCTTCGGGTCTTAAAAATTTTTTTGAAAAAAATTTTGACAGCCCCAGAAAAATAGGCTAAAAAAGGGTTCGTGAAAAGTTACACATGTGCTCACCCGCGGGACCTATCCCTGTAGGCAGGTAAGTCTTTGTTTTCAGAGAATAAAATACGAGGTGGCAGCCAGGCATGATTCAGATCGATTGGACCCTAGGCGCACAACTGGTCACTTTTTTGGTCCTGGTCTTTCTCCTCAATATGGTGCTGTTCCGGCCCATCCGGAAGGCCCTGAAGGAGCGCCAGGCCAGAATGGATGCCCAAAAGGCCGACATCAATTTTATGGAGACCCAGGGTCAGGGGCTGGCTACTGAAACCAAGGACAAGCTGGCCGCCGCCCGGCGGGAAGGGGTCGGGGCCCGGGAGTCCTTGAAACAGGAAGGGTCGGAGGCGGAAGCGGCCCTGCTGGAGGAAATCAAACGGGAAGTGGACCAGGAATGGTCGCAGGTGGAGCAACAGATCAAGGAAGACGTGGCGCGGGCCCGGAAGGCCCTGCAGGCCCAAGTCCAGTCCTTCGCCCAGTTGCTGGCCTCCAAGATCCTGGGGAGGGAGCTCACATGAACCTGGAGAACCGAAGCGGATGGCGCTGGGTCATCGCGGTCCTGGGGGCCATGGTGGTCTGCCTGTTGCTGGTGGGGCTGGCCCTGGCCTCGGAAGCGGCCCCCGGCGGTCACGAGGGCATCAGCCCGGCCAAGGTTACCGATTTCACCTGGCGCACCGTCAATTTTTTGGTGTTCGCCGGCCTCCTGATCTATATCCTCACCAAAAAGTTCCCCGTAAAAGACTTATTCACGGCCCGTTCCCAGGAGATTGCCAAGAGCCTGGAAGATCTGGAGGGGAAAAAGGCGGCGGCGGCCGCGGCCCTCAAGGAGGCGGAAGCCCGCCTGGCCGAGGTGGCCAAGCAGCGGGAAGTCATTCTCAAGCAATATATGGCCGAAGGCGAGATGGAAAAGGTCAAGATCCTGGACAAGGCCAACACGGTGGCGGCCCGCATCAAAGAGATGGCAGCCCTCTCCATCCAGCAGGAAACCAGAAAGGCCGCCCAAGGATTGCGGGAGGAAGTGGCGGACCTGGCCACCCAGATGGCCACCGAGCTCATTAAAGAGAAGGCAACCTTCGCGGACCAGCAGGGTCTGGTGAAGGAATATCTTAAAAAGGTGGTGGAGACCCATTGATTGATCTGACCGTTGCCCGACGCTATGCCAAGGCCTTGCTGACCCTGGGCCAGGAAGACGGCAAGTACAAGGAGTATGGGGAGGGGATAAGTGGGTTCGCCCATCTTTTGCAGCGGGAGCCGGAACTGCGGGACGCGCTTCTCAATCCGGTCCACAGCCGGGAGGACCGCCGCAAATTACTCCTCCGGATGATCGAACTTTTGCAAATGCCTCCCCTGGTGGCCAACCTGCTGCAACTCATGTTCGACAAGCTCCGCCTCAACGCCCTGGACGGCGTGGCCCAGTCCTATCAGCAATTGGTGGACGGGGTGGATAACGTCAGCCGGGCCAAGGTAAAGGCCGCCATTCCCCTGGAGGATGCCACCCGGAAGCATCTGCTGCAAACCATGGAGAAATTAACCGGCTCCACGGTGGTGATGGAGGTGGAGGAAGACCCCAGCATCATCGGCGGCATCGTAGCCCGGGTGGGGGACCTGGTGCTGGACGGCAGCGTGCGCACCCAGCTCAATTCCTTAAGAGAATCCTTAATAAAAGGCGAGGTCTGATAAATGGAAATTAGAGCCGAAGAAATCAGCCAAATTATTCGCTCGCAGATTCGGGATTACGAAAAGAAGGTGGAAGTCGCAGAGACCGGCACCGTATTGTCGGTGGGCGACGGCATCGCCCGGGTCCACGGCGTGGAGAAATGCATGGCCATGGAACTCCTGGAGTTCCCCGGGGCCATCTATGGCCTCGCCCTTAACCTGGAGGAAGACAACGTGGGGGTCGCCATCCTGGGCGAAGATACCCACATCAAAGAGGGCGACATCGTCAAACGCACCGGCCGCATCGCTCAAGTGCCCGTAGGGGACGCGGTCCTGGGGAGGGTCCTTGACCCGGTGGGCAATCCCATAGACGGCAAGGGCCCCATCGAAAGCAAGGAATTCCGCCGCATCGAAGTTAAGGCCCCCGGGGTCATCGAGCGCCAGCCGGTGAATGCACCGATGTACACCGGCTACAAGGCGATAGACGCCATGACCCCCGTCGGCCGGGGCCAGCGGGAACTGATCATCGGCGACCGCCAGATCGGCAAGACCGCCCTGTGCGTCGACGCTATCATCAACCAGAAGGATACCGGGGTCATCTGTATTTATGTGGCGGTGGGCCAAAAGAAGTCCACGGTGGCCCAGGTGGTGGACGCCCTGGAACGCCACGGGGCCATGAAGCACACCATCGTGGTCAACGCCTCGGCCTCGGAGCCTGCCCCCTTGCAGTACGTGGCGGCCTTCTCCGGCTGCGCCATGGGCGAGTACTACCGGGATATCGGCCGCCACGCCCTGATTATCTACGACGATCTGACCAAACAGGCCCAGGCCTACCGGCAGATCTCCCTGCTGCTGCGGCGGCCGCCGGGACGTGAAGCCTATCCGGGGGACATCTTTTACAATCACTCCCGGCTGTTGGAGCGGGCCGCCAAGTTGAACGACGACAAGGGCGGCGGCTCCCTGACCGCCCTGCCCATCATTGAGACCCAGCAAGGTGACGTGTCGGCCTACATTCCCACCAATGTCATCTCCATCACCGACGGCCAGGTGTATCTGGAACCGGCCCTGTTCTTCTCCGGGGTCCGGCCCGCCATTAACGTCGGCCTGTCAGTCTCCCGGGTGGGCGGCGCCGCCCAGGTGAAGTCCATGAAGCAGGTGGCCGGCTCTCTCCGCCTGGACCTGGCCCAATACCGGGAATTGGCGGCCTTCGCCCAGTTCGGCTCCGATTTGGACAAGTCCACCCAGCAGCAGCTCAATCGGGGGATACGGCTGGTGGAAATCCTCAAGCAGCCGCAGTACCAGCCGCTGCCCATGGAGAAGCAGGTGTCCATCCTCTATGCCGGCACCCGGGGTTTTCTGGACAAATATCCCGTGGATGTGCTGGCCTCCTACGAACAGCAGCTTTATAGCTTCCTGGAGTCGAAATATTCCGACGTCCTGGCTGACGTCAAGGAGAAGAAGGAGTTCACTCCGGAGTTGGACGCCAAGATGAAGGCCATCCTGGAAGAATTTGATGCCGCCTTCCAGCCGGCCACCAGTGCCTACGCGTAATACTGGGGGATAAGGATGGCGACCCTAAGAGATATCAGACGCAAGATAGGGGCGGTTAAAAAGACCCAGCAGATCACCAAGGCCATGAACATGGTCTCCGCCGCTAAATTGCGGGGCGCGCAGCAGCGCATGGAGGGCTTTCGGCCCTATGCCCGGGCCTTCTCCATGATGCTGGGCAATATAGCCGGCCGGGTGGAGCCGGAGATCCATCCCTTCTTTACCCTGGCCCCCGAAGTCAACCGGGTGGGGCTGGTGTTGATGACCGCCGACCGGGGCCTGTGCGGCTCCTTCAACGTCAACCTGATCAACCAGGCGGTGAAGTTCATCAGAGAAAAAGAGGCGGCAGGCCTCGAGGTTTCCCTGACCTGCGTGGGCCGTAAAGGCCGGGACTTCTTTCGGCGGCACAAACGGGAAATGCTGGCCCAATACATAGACGTGTGGAACAAGTTCGATTTCTCCAACGCGGTGGCGGTGGCCCGGGAGATCATGAGCGCCTTTCTTAGCGGAGCGGTGCAGGAGGTCCACCTGATCTACTCCAGCTTTATCAATATGGCGGTCCAAAGGCCGCGCCTGGTGCAGCTCCTACCCATTCAACCCGGGGAGGCCGCGGAAGAGGCCGCCGGCGTGGAGTATCTCTTTGAGCCGCCCATGGAGCAGTTCCTGGAATACCTGCTACCCAAATACATCAACGTCCAGGTCTACCACGGCTTCCTGGAGAATTCCGCCAGCGAGTACGCCGCCCGGATGACCGCCATGGACAATGCCCAAAGCAACTGCAAGGAAATGATCACCCAACTCACCCTGGTGATGAACAAGGCCCGGCAGACGGCCATTACCAGAGAATTGATGGATATCGTGGGCGGGGCTGAAGCCCTGAAGGGCTAAGCCGCCCGGAGGAGGAGCTTTAGACAATGAATATAGGAAGAATCGCCCGCGTTATCGGTCCGGTGGTGGACGTGGAATTCGAGGAAGGCAAGCTGCCCTCCATCAAAAACGCTTTGTTGATCAGCAACCCGGCCATTGACGATACCAAGGACAACCTGGTGGTGGAAGTGGCCCTGGAAATGGGGAACAACATGGTGCGCACCATCGCCATGGACACCACCGACGGCCTGGTGCGGGGCATGCCCGTCAAGGATACCGGCAACCCCATCATGGTGCCGGTGGGCCAAGAAGCCCTGGGCCGGGTGCTCAACGTGGTGGGGCGGCCGGTGGACGGCCTGGGCCCGGTGAATGCCAAAACCATGTATCCCATTCACCGTCCGGCCCCGGCCTTCGTGGATCAGGATACCACCGTCAAGGTCTTGGAAACCGGGGTCAAGGTTATCGACCTGCTGGTGCCCTTCCCCCGGGGCGGCAAGATGGGGATGTTCGGCGGCGCCGGGGTGGGAAAGACCGTGGTGATGATGGAGATGATCCACAACATCGCCATGCACCACGGCGGCATTTCGGTGTTCGCCGGCGTGGGGGAGCGGAGCCGGGAAGGCAATGACCTCTACCTGGAGATGAAACACTCCGGGGTGCTGCCCAAGGCCGCCTTGATCTACGGGCAGATGACCGAGCCCCCTGGGGCCCGGGCCCGGGTGGCCCTGACGGCCCTCACCGCCGCGGAATATTTCCGGGACGAGGAAGGCCAGGACACCCTGCTGTTTATCGATAACATCTTCCGTTTTACCCAGGCGGGCTCGGAAGTTTCCGCCCTCCTGGGCCGGATGCCCTCCGCCGTGGGTTACCAGCCCACCCTGGGCACCGACCTGGGCGAACTGGAGGAGCGCATCACCTCCACCAAGAAGGGTTCGGTCACTTCGGTGCAGTGCATCTACGTGCCCGCCGACGACCTGACCGACCCGGCCCCGGCCGCCACCTTCGCCCACCTGGACGGCACCGTGGTGCTTAGCCGGCAGATCGCCGAGCTGGGCATCTACCCGGCGGTAGACCCCCTGGACTCCACCTCCCGGATCCTGGACCCCCAGGTGCTGGGGGAGGAGCACTACGCGGTGGCCCGGCAGGTACAGCAGATCCTCCAGAAGTATAGGGACCTGCAGGACATCATCGCCATTCTGGGCATCGACGAACTCTCCGACGAAGACAAGATCACGGTGTCCCGGGCCCGGAAGATCCAGCGGTTCCTGAGCCAGCCCTTCTTTGTGGCGGCCCAGTTCACCGGCATGGAAGGCAAGTTCGTCAAGGTGGGCGACACCGTCCGGAGCTTCAGGGAGATTATCGACGGCAAACACGACGATCTTCCGGAACAGGCCTTCTACATGGTGGGAAGCATCGAAGAGGCAGTGGCCAAGGCCGAACGGCTGGCAGCCGCCTAAGGCGGGAGGCTGGGACCCATGTCAGAAAAACGACTCCGTTTGGAGGTGGTCACTCCCGAGCGCCTGGTGCTGTCCACCGACGCCGACGTGGTGGTCTGTCCGGGAGTGGAGGGCCAGTTCGGCGTCCTGGTGGGCCACATCCCCTTCCTGAGCG
>CAWIDL010000016.1:0-86931 GCA_963834795.1 uncultured delta proteobacterium
AATTTGGCGGCAATGGGGATGCGCCGCCCCATGCCGAAGGCCTTGGAGGTGACCTTCAGGCCCGGGGCCGCCTGCCGCCGTTTGTACTCACTGCGGTCAATGGCCTGGATCACCCAACGCACCGTGTCGGGCTGGAAGCCCCGGTCGACAATATCCTGGTAGGAGCAGCGCTCCATCAGGTAATAATCCATGATCTGGTCCAGGATTTCATACGGCGGCAGGGTATCCTGGTCCTTCTGGTCGGGGCGCAGCTCCGCCGATGGGGCCCGCCGGAGGATCTCTCCGGGGATCAGCTGCCGCTCCCGGTTGAGATGGTGCGCCAGCTCGTAGACCATGGTCTTGGGGACGTCGGCCAGGACGCTCAGACCGCCGCTCATGTCGCCGTAAAGGGTGCAGTAGCCCACCGCCAGTTCGCTCTTGTTGCCGGTGGACAGCACCATGTGCCCGAACTTGTTGGAGATGGCCATGAGGAGGTTGCCCCGGATGCGGGCCTGAATGTTTTCCAGGGTCACCTCAATTTCTTCCAACTGCAGCAGCTCTTTCAGAGATTCCCGGTAGCACTGGTACACGGGAGTGATGGAGATCAGCCGCACTTCCACCCCGAGGTTGGCCGCCAGTTTGCGGGAGTCCACGATGCTTTCCAGGGAGGTGTAGGGAGAGGGCATCAGGACCCCCAGGACGTTTTCCGGACCCAGGGCCTGGACCGCCAGGCAGCAGGTGACCGCCGAGTCCACCCCGCCGGAGAGCCCCACCACTGCCTTGCTAAAGCCGCACTTCCTGAGGTAGTCCCGCAGACCCAAAACCAGGGCCTGGCGCACCGCGGCGATGGGTTCCCGGGGCACATAGAGGCCCGGGGCGCCCGGTTGCCCCAGATCCACGGTGACCACCGCCTCCTCAAAGGAGGGCAGGACCGCGATGGCCTCCCCGGCCCCGTCCAGGGCCATGCTGGCGCCGTCAAAGATGAGTTCGTCATTGCCCCCCACCTGGTTGAGGTAGACGAAAGGCAGGTGGTAGCGCCGGGCGTGATTGCGGGTGAGCCGGTACCTCAGCTCCTGTTTGCCCACCTGGAAGGGTGACCCCGAGATGTTGATCAATACCGAGGCGCCTTGTTCCGCCAGCACCTTGATGGGGTCCAGGGGATAGAGCTGGCGAAACCAAAGCTCCGGTTCGTACCAGGCGTCTTCGCATACGGAGATCCCCAGGGATTCCCGCTCCAGCGCCACCACCCGCACCTCCGCGGCCGGATCGAAGTGGCGGCTTTCATCGAAGACGTCGTAGGCGGGCAGCAGCGATTTGTGCTGCTCAAACAAGATCTTGCCGCCGCCGATCAACACCGCGGCGTTGCTCAGCCCCTTGCCGGTATCCCGGCCGCTGGGCAAAGGCGCGCCCACCAGCAATGCGGTCCCGGGGTGGCGCGCTGAGGCTTCCACCAGATGGGCCAGCGCCTGCTGCACCTGCCGGATGAGGGAGGGGTTCTCCAGCAGGTCCCGGGGGGGGTAGCCCACCAGGAACAGCTCCGAGAAGACGATGAGGTCGGTGGCGCCACCGTGTTGAGCCAGGGTCTCCATGACTTTCCGGAGATTGCCAGCGACGTCCCCCACGGTGGGGTTCAGCTGGGCCAGGGTGACTTTCATGACCGCGTCCCCGTGCATCCATCTTGGAGCATGTTGGTTTTTGCCAAAAGCTGAAAGCTGACTTGCTGAAAGCTGCTAATCCAGTTCGTACTCCCTGCGCCAGTCCTTCTCTTCCTGCCAGGGGGGCTGACTCGCTTTATCGAACAAAAAATCCCCCAGGACCAGGTAGTCCATCTCGGTGCGCATGAAGCACTGGTAGGCGTGCTCCGGGGTGCAGACGATGGGCTCACCCCGGACGTTGAAGCTGGTATTGACGATGAGACCGCAGCCGGTGTGTTCCTGAAAGGCCCGGATCAGGCGCCAGTACTTCTCGTTGGTCTCCCGGTGCACCGTCTGGATGCGGGCCGAATAATCCACATGAGTGATGGCCGGCACCTCCGAGCGCAGGTGGTAGAGGCGCTGGAAAAGCTCCAGGTTTTCATAGTCCGGTGGCAAGGGCCGGCGCTTCTCGTCCCGGACCGGGGCCACCAGCAGCATGTATGGGGAAGGGGTCTCCAAGTCGAAGTACTGGCTGCACTCCTCCATCAGCACCGAAGGTGCGAAGGGCCGGAAACCCTCCCGGTATTTAATCTTGAGATTGAGGCGCTTCTGCATCTCCGGGTGCCGGGGGTCGCCCAGGATGGAGCGGTTCCCCAGGGCCCGGGGCCCGAACTCCATGCGGCCCTGGAACCAGCCCACCACCTGGCCCTGGGCCAGCAAGGCCGCCACGTCTTTGATGAGGTCATCGAAATTTTGGTAACGCTTATAGGGGGCCTGGCGCCTGCGGGTCAGCCGCACGATCTCGTCAGCCCCGAACTCCGGTCCCAGATAGGCGCCCTGCATCTGGTCCATGGCCGGGTTGGGAAATGAGCGCTCCCGGCCCTGGACGATGTGCCAGGCGGCCAGGGCGGCGCCCAGGGCGCCGCCGGCGTCCCCGGCGGCGGGCTGGATCCAGAGGTCCTTGAAGGTCCCCCGGCGCAGGAGCTTGCCGTTGGCCACGCAATTCAGGGCCACCCCGCCGGCCATCACCAGGTTGGCGGCGCCGGTGAGCTTCTTGGCGGTGTCCGCCAGGCGCAGGACTATCTCCTCGGTGACCTGTTGGATGGCCAGGGCCAGGTCCATGTGCCGCTGGTCCAGGTGGCCCTCCCGGGGCCGGGGTGGCAGCCCGAAGAGCGAGGTCCACTTGTCCTCGTGGCACATGGTGAGGCCGGTGGCATAATTGAAATAGTCCATGTTGAGGAGCAGGGAGCCGTCTTCCCGGAGATCCACCAGCTCCTCCAGGATCAAATCCCGCCAGCTCCGGGTCCGATCCGAGTCGGGGTTGCCATAGGGCGCCAGGCCCATGAGCTTGTATTCGCCGCTGTTGACCTTGAAGCCGCAGTAATAGGTGAAGGCGGAGTAGAGCAGCCCGAGGGAATGGGGGAAGTGCAGCTCCCGCAGGATGGTGATCTCCCTCCCCTGGCCGAAGCCGATGGTAGAGGTGGCCCATTCTCCCACCCCGTCCAGGGTGAGGATGGCCGCCTCCTGAAAGGGCGATGGATAAAAGGCGCTGGCCGCGTGGGACAGGTGGTGTTCGGGGAACACTATCCGGGGCCGGCCTTCCCCCACCTTGGCCAGTTCCTCCCGGAGCAGGGAGCGCATCAACAATTTTTCTTTGATCCACACCGGCATGGCCATGAGGAAGCTCCTCAGGCCCCGGGGGGCAAAGCCGTGGTAGGTCTCCAGCAGACGCTCGAACTTGAGGTAGGGCTTATCGTAAAAGGCCACCGCACTCAGGTCGCTCAGCTTCAACCCCGACTCCGACATGACGTAGGCCAGGGCGTTCGCAGGAAAGTCCGGGTCGTGCTTCTTGCGGGTGAAGCGCTCTTCCTGGGCCGCGGCGACGATCTGGCCGTCCACCAGGATGGCGGCGGCGCTGTCATGGTAAAAGGCGGAAAGCCCCAGAATGGCGGCGGGCAAAGATCAAATCCCCGTTAAAAGATGGTATAGATAAAGGGAGCGATAGCCGAACCGCTGGCAAAGATCATCAGCGCCCCGAAGAACAGCAGGGTCAGGATGATGGGCAGCAGCCAGAATTTTTTCCGAACCTTTAAAAAGCCCCACAAATCACGAAAAAAATCCATAAATTTCTCCTGTTTCTCATATCCTTCGCTCCCAAGCACAGCTTGGGATCCGGTCGGCAAAATAACCTTCAGACGTGCCGTAGTTAATAAGGATTCATCAAGTCCCGTTCCTGGATCGCCCCCTGGCGCTCCACGAACACCGAGTTGCTTCCTTTCTTCCATTTCCCAAGTTGCAGGGAGTCAGTCCCCAGCCACCGCCGGATCAAGCCGACGGGGGTGACCACCAGAAAGAAGATCAGGGTGAGAACGATCTTGGAGACCACCTGGCCCAGCAGGTGGGAGAGGCCGAACCAAAGCCCGGCCAGGGGCCGGAAGGCGGTGGGCCAGGCCATGGTGAGCAGCAGCAAGGCGATGCTCAGGGGCAAAAACCGGGGGAATTTCCCGAAATAGCCCAACAGCAGGCAAATCAAGACCATGGCCATGCCCGTGTCTTTGGCCTGCTCCGGGGTGGCGCTGAGCAAACGGGAGATTATCTTAGGGCCGATGGCCTTAGCCTTAGCCATGTTTTTTCCTCGCCTCGAAGTTGGTCTTCATCTCATGCCCTGGGCACGTGCGTCCAGGGGGGTCGAGCGGGGAGTGGTCCCGGAAAGCATTTGTCCCACGCCGTCATCCTAAACTGCCCTAACGGAGACTGATGGAGGTTCTTGTCTATCAAAAAATTTACCCTTGGCGGCCGCTGACGGCTGGCATCCTGGGCCGCCGGGTTCTATTTTATAATATTACACTAAACTAAAATTTTTTCCAGGGTTTCTGCTTGGCTCCCTGGAAGCCTGGAGGCCTCGGATGAGCGAGATGCAGCCCCATCTGGAAGAATATTTCCGCGGGTTTGTTCCCCGGCGTGATCCCTTGCTCCTGGAGTTGGAACAGGAGGCCAGCTCTTCAGGCATCCCCATCGTCGGCCCGGTGGTGGGGGAATTGCTCCTGATCCTGGCCCGGGCCTGCTGCGCCGCCAAAGTCCTGGAGCTGGGCGCCGCCACTGGCTATTCCGCGATCTACCTGGCCCGGGGTTGCGAGCCTGCCGATGGCCGGGTCCTCACCCTGGAAAGGGATGCAGCCATGGCGGCCCAAGCCCGGGACAACATTGCCAGGGCCGGGCTGGACGGGCGGATCGAGGTGCGGCTGGGGGAGGCCTTGGATCTCCTGGCCGGCCTGACCGGCCCCTTCGACTTCATCTTCATGGACATCGACAAGGAGTCCTACCTGCCGGCCCTGCCTCACTGCCGCCGCCTCCTGAGGATCGGCGGCCTGCTGGTCACCGACAACGTGGGCTTCGCCGGCGCCGCGGTCTTCAACCAGGAAATCTTCGCCTCCCGGGACTGGCGCACCGTGCACCTCCTGGGATTCCTGCCCCTGCACTCCCCGGAGCAGGACGGCCTCTCCCTGGCGGTGCGGGTCAAATAAACAGTAAACAGTAAGCAGTAAGCAGCTTCGAGGACCTCGGCTCACTGAAAAAATTTGGTGGCACAGGCGTCTCGCCTGTGCACCTTATTATAGGGCGGCCTGTGGCCGCCGGAATTGGTGAAGTCTTTCCGGCTCTCTGATTGGCGGCCACAGGCCGCCCTATGGCTGACTGACTCGATGGCAGCGAATTTCTTATGGGAATACAATTGAAGCCTCAGCATGAAAAGTCCTGTTGCTCCAAATCCAAACTTCGAACTTCGAACCTTGAACTTTGAACTTTTCGGAATAGTTAACAGAAACTACCACTCCTAAATGCCTCTCCTGCTCCCTGCCCACTTTTTTCAATACAACAGGGGTTGCAACTGCGCCGCGATAATCTTGGCGGCGTACCTGGAGCCCGCTTCATTGAAGTGCACCAGATCATAGAGGTGCTCCTTGTCCGGCGGCACCTCCCGGGCCAGATCGATGACCAGCACCCCCTTTTTGCGGCCCACCTCCCTGATGGTTTCATTGAATAGATCGTAAAGCCTCTTGAAATCCTGGTAAGAAATCCCGGTGTCCCGGCCGCACTTGCCGATGTAAGCCGCCACCACCGGGTCGGGGTTGGCGGTGACGCGGTTGGCCTGCGTCATCAGCACCGGGGTGATATCCCGATCCCGGCAAATATCCGCGAAGACCTCCAGGTTCCGGGCAAATTCCCGGGCGAGGCCGGCCGGGTCCACCGCCAGCTTCCGGCCCCGGTCCTGGGCAAATTCGTCTTCCTCCTGGGAAAACACCGAGCCCTTGAAATTCCGGTAGGCCTCGTTGAGTTGGGGAATCAGGAGCTCCTTTAAGAGCTTGCCCAGCAGCTTGCCCTTTTCCAGGGTCTCCAGGGGCGCCCTGACATTATTGCTGCTCCAATAGGTCTTCTTATAGAGGAGGGTGCTCAGGTCGTTGATGTTTTCCATAAACACCACCACCCGGGGCTGCAGGGGAATCACTTTGTTAACCAGCAAATCGATGGCATGCAGACTGTTGTTCCCCGAAAGGCCGCCGTTGTAAGAATTAATCCTTTTCCCGGTCTGCTGCTCCAGAATGGCCCCCACCAAATAGGGAAACCGGTTTTCCTCATCCATGAACATGCACTCCGTGGTGGAGCCCCCCAGAAAGACCAGGGCCAGGTCCGGGTGGAGGTATTTTTGGGAGGGTTTGATAAAGCCGTTGGCGTCGATGTCCACTCGATAGATCTTGGGAAAGGAGTTATCGGTGTAGGGCAGATAATTCTTGGGAAACCGCAGCCGCATCTGCTGCAGGGGCCGGGGTTCCCGCAGTTTGATATATCTCCGCTCGACCTCGGTTTCCAGGACGATGCCCTGGCGATGGTGCAGGAATTTCAGGAGCTTCTCGGCGCCCGCCACCATGAGCAGCAGCGAAATCAGGACCACCAGAAACAGGGTCTTCCGGGGATTCTGTTGGAACCAGTTGTCCTGCCGGTTTCGGCTCCTATCCATCTTAATCGTTCCCTCGGCATAGGTTCGTTCGCTGGAGAGGCAAGGGATTTCTGCCTTTAGTCCTCGGGAAGCCGTTTTTCCAACATTTTTCTCTCTCCAGTTTACCAGGTTTTCCCATTATCTGTGTTATATATGATAGGGCTCGGGGTTTCCCCGGAAGCCCCGCTCCCGATCATGAGACTCGACAACCCTTGCCCCGGCTCGGAATCCGATGGCCGCCGCCAGCCCTGAGCGGGCCGCCGGCCAGCCCGGCCGTTACCGCATCCTCCGGAAATTCGCCTATCTCCTCAGCGCCCGCTGGGTCAGGGACGCCCTGCAGTCCGTCTTCTTCATCTATCTGGCCCGGCACAGCACCACCACCTACGGCGAGTTCATGCTGGCCCTGGGGCTGGGCAGCATCCTGCTGCTGGTCTCCGAGTTCGGACTCAACATTCCCCTGGTGACCTTGCTATCCCGCAAGGACCGGGAGCGGGGCGAGGTCCTGGGCCAAGTCACCTTTCTGAAAGGGCTGCTGCTGGCCCTGGCCACCCTGGGGGCCCTAATCTTCAGCCAATGGCAAGGCTACGCCCCGCCCCTGCGCCGGCTCCTGCTGCTGCTGGCCGTGGCGGTCGCCATGGAGACCCTGTCCGACACCTTCTTTGTGGCCCTGCAGGTCCAGGGCCGCCAGGACCTCCAGGGCAAGATCAAGGCCGTCGCCGCCGCCCTGGGGTTCGGCTACGGCCTCATCGCCCTGATTCTCGGCGCCCCGCCCCTGGCGCTGGCGTGCTTCAAGCTCCTGGAAACCCTGGCCAACCTGGCCGGCGGGCTATGGCTGGCCCTGTCCCTGCGGCAGTTCCGCCCGACCTGGCCGCCTCTACGACGCCTCTGGCCCACCCTGCGTCTCGGGGGAATCTTTGCCCTCATCCAGGTGACCGCCAGCATCTACAACAAGGCTAATCTCTTTTTCCTGCAGCGTTACGCCGGGGCCGACGCCGTGGCCCAATACAGCGTCACCTGGAGCCTGGTGGATGGCGTCTCCACCCTGGTTTCCAGCCTGCTGTTGCAGGCTATCCTTTACCCCCTGTTCGTCCAGCTCTGGGAGACGGACCGGGACGAGGTGCCACGCCTGGCCCAAAACACCGCCCGCTGGCTCTTGACCGCGTCCCTGGTGGTGATCTTCGTCCTTTTCATCGAAAGCGACCGGATCATCCCTTTGATCTTCGGCCCCCGCTACCATGAGGCGGTTTGGCTCCAGAAGATTTTGGTGGTCACGGTGGCCTTCGCCTTTCTGCACAACCTGGCGGCCTTCCTAATGATCAGCATGCAACTGCCGCGCCTGTTGCTGACCTTCTACCTGGCCGGGCTGGCCATCAATCTGCTCTGGTGCGCCCTGGTCATCCCCCTGACCCCGTTGTTGGGCGCGGCCCTGGCCATGGTGGTCACCAAGGGCGGGGTGGCGGCCCTCACCGTGGGCTTTTGCCAGTGGCGTCTGGGGCTGATCCCCCCAAAACCCACTCTGCGCCTGGCCTTGACCGCCCTGGCGGGGGTTCTCCTTTATCTAACTACGGCCGGCCGCCTGCCCCGGGAGCTGGTGGAAGTCCTGGCCCTGGCTCCCACCCTGGCCCTGGCCTTTCATTGGTGGAAGTCAGGGAAGTGAGGGAAGCGGTTTGCGGTTTCCTGAATAGCTGCTAATCGTTGGCCCCAGCCTGCTCACGGTCACTGCTCACTCTGATCACCCGGCCCCGCCAGCCGACCCGGTAGGCGATTCCACGCCAGCGCATCTCCTTGATGAACACCGACTTCAAGTGGCACCAACTGGCCATGGCCATGGCCGCAAAAAACGCCGCCAGCCACTGCCGCCGCGGCCCAGGCGATGGGTGTAGGGCCCGCAGGGCGATCCCCAGCCAGACGAGCCCCGCCAGGAACAGCACAGCCGCAGCGGTTTGCATGGTCCCGGAAACCAGACCCAGGAGGGCCAATAGCAGGGTCGTCACCGCCAGCGCCACCAGGGCCCAGAGCAGATGCACCACCAGGCCATGGACCAGCCAGTTGAGGGGCAAGCAAAACTTCAGGTAGAGCCACTGGCGGGTATGCCAGCGGCTCCAATCCCTCAGG
This sequence comes from uncultured delta proteobacterium, assembly GCA_963834795.1. GTDB lineage: Bacteria > Desulfobacterota > Desulfobaccia > Desulfobaccales > 0-14-0-80-60-11 > JAPLJC01. The sequence continues at coordinate 8,722 of CAWIDL010000016.1, forward strand.
GTTTCCCCCTCCAGGGGGGTATAGAGGCGGGCCCCGCGGGGCAGCTCTACCCGAATGCCAGCCCGCGCCAGCCGGGCCGCCAGGGAGACGTCGTCCACCACACTTTCGGCCCAAAGCGGCGCCACTGCCAGCTCTTCAAACAGGGAGCGCCGGATGGCGGTGGACCCGCCCCAGGGCTGGTTCAGGCGGCGAAACCCTTTGTTCAGGTAGATGGTGAGAACGGTGACCGCCCGGCCCAGGGCCGCCACCCCGAAGTTGGCGGCGATGACGTGGTGAAAGCCGCTGCTCACCCCGGCCTTTCCTTCGACCAGGGGTGCGGTCAGCTCCCGCAGCCACCCCGGGGGCGCTTCCTGGTTGCTGTCGCAAAAAACCAGGATCTCCGGGGTCTGGCCCACCAACTTCAAGGCGGCCAGCAGGTTGTGATTCTTCTGGCCGCAGCTCCGGGCCGGGCCGGCCACCACGTGCCGGGCCCGGGGGTAGCGAGGCATCAAAGACAGGATCACCGCAGTGGCCGGGTCCTGGGCGTCCCGGGTGGCAAACACCACTTCATAGTCAGGATAATCCTGACGAAGCAACGCCTGCAGGCGCCCCTCAAGGCCGGCCGCGGCCCCGGTTACCGGCACCAGCAGCGCCAGCCGGGGCCAGGGGCCCCTTATGCGGCCAACCTCAGCAGCGGCGGCGGCCGAGCGCAAGGGCCGCCCCCCCACGAAGATCAACACCGATAGGTAAGAGAGCATCAGGGCCATGGCCGCCGGGATAATCCCTATCATCAATACCCTATTTCCCTCCAGGTTTAACGGGGTTTAGTAGCTCTCAGCTTTCAGCGGTCAGCTTTCAGCTTTTTGATGAATGAGGTTAGCATTTGCTTAACTTCTACAGTTTCTTTGCTGAGATTTTCATAATCATAATCATTAATAAATTCAAGATCATGAGACAGCAATAGATGATACTCCAATTCGGCGGCCGGCATTAGCTTTCGCTTTTGATCTTTAGCTTTTAGCCGATAGCTAATAGCTGACAGCTGATCGCGGATCGCTGATCGCGGTTTTCTCCCGAGGGGATTGACCTTGGGCGCCGGGTGGTTTACATTGCCAGACCATATGGCCAAAATTCTTTATGGGGTCCACGGTACCGGCCACGGCCATGCGGTCCGGGCCCTGAGCCTCGCCCGGCACTTCGCCGGGCTGGGCCACCAGTTCCTCTTCCTCAGCCACGGTACTGGGGCCGCCATCCTGGGCCGGGAATTCCCGGTGGAGGATCTCCCCAACCCCGAAACCCCCATCCGGGGACACAAGGTGGCGGTGGCCGCCACCATCTATTCCAGCCTCGCGGTTCGCGGCCGCTCCCGCACGTACCTCCGACATATTTTGAGTCTCATGGACCGCTTCCAACCGGACGTCACCATGAGCGACTATGAGTATTTTGTGCCCCGGGCGGCCCGCCTGGCCGGAGTGCCCTGCCTGTCCACGGACCACCAGCACGTGATCACCTGCTGCCGTCATCCGGTCCCCTGGACCCGGTACCCCAGCTATCTCTCCACCGCCTGGGCGGTGAAGGCCTTTTTCAGCCAGGCCAGCGATTACCTGGTGATCTCCTTTTTCCGGCCGCCGCTGAAGCCGGGGGTCAGGGCCAAGATCCTGCCGCCCCTGCTGCGGGAGACGGTGCTGCAACGGCAACCCTCGGCAGGCGATCACGTGGTGGCCTACCAGGGGTATACCACCTTCGCCCGCTTTTTACCATTCCTCCGGGCCATTCCCTCCGAGGTCATGGTCTATGGCTTCGATACCAGCGGGGTCGACGGCAACCTGCACTTCAAAAGGAACTCCGAAACCGGCTTTCTGGACGATCTCGCCTCCTGCCGTTACGTGGTCTGCGGCGGCAGCCACACCCTCATCTCCGAAGCACTCTTCTATGGCAAGCCGGTGATCGCCTTCCCCATCAAAGGCGCCTTCGAGCAATACCTCAACGCCTTTTACCTGGAGCGCCTGGGATATGGGCAATATTCCCTCGGCTTTCATCCCCGGACGGAGCTCATCCCCGCCTTTGAGGCGAACTTACAAGACCTTCGCCGACGCATCGGGCGGGAAAACTTCTGCGGCAACTCGGAGATCTTTGCCCTGGTGGAGCGCTTCATCCGGGAAAAAGGGCTCACTTATTAATCAGAGCATAAAACAAGTTCCTGATGGGGAATATAACTGTAGCCGCAGCCTTTAGCCTGCGCAAGCTAAAGCTTGCGGCTACTCGATTAAAATGCAATCTATTTAATGCTCTGATTAATATAGTGAGCAGTGAGCAGTAAATGCTATAACCAATATTAGATGTGAGACCTGTCCTTTACTGCTTACGGCTTACCGGTTTTTTCCCCCGCCAATCCATCAAATAGCGCCTTTAGGCGGGTGTAGTTCCTCTTGGAGTCGAACTCCCGGGCCACCAGATCTCGCCCGGCCAGGGCCCGGCGCCGGGCTTCCCGCGGATCGGCGCAGGCCTCCTGCACGGCCCGGGCCAGTCTCTCCGGGTCCGCCGCTCGGGTCAACCAGCCCGTGGCTCCGGGGCGAATGACCTCCGGCAGGCCGGAGATCTCCGTGGCCACTACCGGCACCTCATGGAGCAGGGCCTCCAGGACCACATTGGGGATGCCGTCCCGGTCTCCGGAAGGGACGATGAGGCTGGGCATGATGAACAGGTCGGCTTCCTGAAGCAGGTGGGGCACCTCCCGGTGAGGCACGAATCCCGGAAGGGTAACCCGGCCTTTGAGGCCGTAGCGCCCGATTAATCGCCGCAACTGCTGGCGCTCCGGACCATCGCCGGCCAGGGTGAGATGAAAATCGAAGCCCTCCCGGGCCAGCAGCCGGCAGGCGTCCAGGAGAACCGCATAGCCTTTTTTGGGGACCAGACGCCCCAGGGCCAGCAGGCGGAAGGGCGGCTGCCGGCGCCGTGGCGGGGCCGGCTCCGGGACCAGGGAGACGCCGTTGTAAATATTGACGATCTTGGCTGTCTCCCGGGGGGCCAGAGCGGCCAGATAGCGTTCATTGGCGCGGGTGTTGGTGCGCACCAGGCTGGCCGCCGCCAGCTTTTCCAGCAAAGCCCCGTCCGGGGGATGCAGGTCCCGGGCCCGGGCGCTGAAGCTGAAGGGGATGCCGCTGAGGTGGGAGGCCACCCAGGCCGCGGTGGCGGGGCCGTCGGCCCAGGGGGCGTGGATGTGGCCGATGCCCGCGATCTGGAACTCATTGGCCAGATGCACTCCCGCCGCCGCAGCCCAGAGGGCCTCGCCGGCGGTCTCCAGGCTGCGCCAGCGCCGCAGTAGCACCTGCCGCAGAAATTGCCCGGCCCCGGGACCCCAGTCCCGGCCCAGGCGAGCCAAGTCTTTCAAGAGCTTCCCGGCGGCCGGCACCCCGAGGTGGCGGACCGGGGCCAGAACCCGGGCCATCCCGGCGGTCCGGGCGGGCCGCCGGGGCCCGTAAAGGGTATAGACCCGCACCTCCAGCCCCAGGCGAACCAGGGTATTGACCTCATCCAGGACAAAGGTCTGGGAGGGCTCCGGGAACCAGAGGAGGAGGTAAGCCACCCGGAATCCGGGGAGCTTGATGGCTCCTTGCTTTATGCCCACGTTCGGTCTTTCCGGATTTGATTCAGCGCTTTTGCACCCGGTCACCTTCCCAAGGAGGCCCACAGCACCTCCTCATAGCGGCTCACCATGGCGCTCAAGGAAAAATCCCGTACTACCCGGCGGCGAGCGGCTCGCCCCATGGCTCGGCATTGTTCCGGGTTTTCCAACATGCGGCCCAGGACCGCGGCCAGGGCCGGGGGGTCCCCCGGGGGCGCCAGCCAGCCGGTATGAGCCGGGGTCACCATCTCCGGCACGCCCCCCACCGCGGTGGCCGCCACCGGCAGACCCGCGGCCATGGCCTCCAGGACTACGTTGGGCAGGGACTCGCTGCGGGAACTCAAGGCCAGCAACCCGGCCTGCCGGAACAGCGGCCTGAGGTCCTGCCGGGGCGGGATAAACCGGAAGGAGCCCGGCGGCAAACTCTGCTGAGCCAGTTGCTCAATGGCCCCCAGGCCGGAGCCCTCCCCCACCAGCCACAATCGCGCCTGGGGGAAATCCGGCGCCACCAGGGCAAAGGCCCGGATCAGGGTGCCGTGGTCCTTGTCCGGCACCATCCGGGCCACCGAGAGCACCACTGCCGGATTATTTTTTAAGGGCCGGGCGCCGTCCAGGGCCGGCTGGAAATAATCGGTGTCCACCCCGTTGGGAATAACGCTGATCCGCCCCGAGGGCACGCCGCAACACCGGCTGAGCACCCCTTTTAGGGAGGCGCTGTTGCAAACGATGTGGTGGGCCAGAGGCCACAGCCAGCGCTCCCCCTGCCGCCGCGGGGCCTCGCCGCCCCGGCAGTTGCCCACGATGCCGGGCACCCGGGCCAATCGCCCCAGGATCCGGCCCCAAATATTAGGCACCACGGTAAAGGGCACCAGCAGCTCGAGTGCGCCGCGGCGCAGATGGCGCCCAAGGTTCAGCAGAGCCCCGGGACCCACCTGCTCCTGCCGGGAGATCCAGGTGAGGGGGAGGCCCCAGCCCCGGGCCAGGGGAAGCAAATCATCGCCCGCAGCCAGCAGCCAGATCTCCACCCGGAACCGGGCCGGGTCCAGCCGCCGGGCCAACTCCAGGACCTGGCGCTGGGTACCGCCGAATTTCAAGTCTTGCAGAAGAAAAACGAGACGGGCGGGCCGGAAGTTTGGAGAAAGCCTGGAAAGCAGCCGCTGGTGCGCCGGCCCCAGCATAGGCGGCACCTGCTCCACCTCAATACCCCATCAGGCCGCAACAGCGCGAGCAAACGGGCATCAGCCCCTCGCTGGCCAGACTGTGGCGAAATTTCCGGTATGCCGGCGAGTTCCACAGCTCGCTGATGGTGGCCTCTTTGAGGTTGCCAACCACGTAATCGTGGTAGTCCCGGCAGGGAGAGAGGTCGCCGTTGCTGTTGACCTCCACCGCCTGGTAGATGGAGATGCACTGCTCAAACCCGAAGCGAGCCCGATGGTCGGTATAGTAGGCGCGCAGATCCGCCTCCCCGGTGACCCGGGGGATCAGAGTGACCGGCGGGGCCTTAGACCCTGCGGACCGGGCGAGAACCTTCTGCAACTGCCGGTCCATCTCAGGATAATCATCGGGCCGCCAGCCGCCCACCCATCCCGCCGGGCGCAAGGGCCGAAAGCCGAAACGCCGGGAAAAATCATGCTCATGGGCCTGGAGTCGTTCTTCGTCGATCCACCAGGAAAGGTAAAAGATAAACAGGTCCACCTTTTCCCGAAAGGCGTCGTAGATGTCCGCCAGGTGGCGAAAGTTGTTGCGGGAAATGGTGGTGAGGGAAACGATCAGCGGCAGGCTTTGCCCCTGGGACCACCGGGCCTGGCGTACCGCGGCCAGGCCTGCCTGAATGTCGGTAAAATTGTCGGCCCCCCCTACTCCCGGGCGGGTGCGGTTGTGCAGGGCCGCATCCGGACCGTCGATGGAAATCTGCAGGAGGAACATGGGCGCCTGGACCAGTCGGTCGGCGACGGCGGCGATCCTGGTGCCATTGGTGGCAATGGAACAGGGCAGCCCCAGGGCGGTGGCGTGTTCGATTAAATCCACCGAACCCTCGTAGAGCATGGGCTCCCCGCCCCAGAGGTAGACGAAGGGCCGGTGGCCATGGGCCACCAGGTCATCCAGCACCTGCCGGTAGCGTTCCGGGGAGACCTCGTTTTGTTTAAGCTCTCGGAGATTTTTGCCGTGGAGAAATCCCTGGTCGCCCCACTGGCCGCAGGTATGGCAGCGCAGGTTGCAGACGTCGGTGATACGGAAGCTCAACTGGCGGATCTTCCGGGCCCGCCCGGAATCGGCCCGGGGGTAGAGCAGGTTGAAGAGCCACTTCTCACCCTGCAGGGTCGCCAACTTGGAAGCGATCCGGGGATGCTGGGCCACCCGCCAGAAATTCTTCAACACCGCTCCCAGGGCAATCTTGCTGCGTACGCCCATGCCGATACCGTTTCCTCTAAATCTGTTATAATCAGATGTCGACCGGATGGCGGCCGTTAACTATGAATTATAGCTTATCCGGCCACAATCCCCAAGTCCCGAAAAAATTGGTAATGTCCTCTAGGACACTACCAAAAAATTGACTTGACACGGCCCCCTTCCCGGGACAGAGTCAATTTCACCCGCTTTCAGCAGTCAGCTTTTGGCCTATTCTTTGATGGAATCGCTTTGGCTTTTGGGTCATATTGGCTTTAATGAGATGCTATCCAAAAACAGAAAACAGAAGATGGAAGACAGAAAACCGGGCCCCATGGAGGCCCTGGTATACTACCGCTCCATCCCCCGTTACCTGCTGGGCAAGGGGCTGAACCGCCTCTGGCCCCGGCACTTCTTCGCCGGGGTGGCTCCCCTCAGACTGCAGCAGGTGGAGATGGCCCCACCCGGCCCTGACTGGCTGGTCTTGAAGAGTCGCCTGTGCGGCATCTGCGGCTCCGACCTGCAGCTGCTCAAGGGGGTGGAGTCTCTGCTGCTGGAGCCTTACGCCTCCTTTCCCGCGGTGCTCGGCCACGAAGTGGTGGCGGAGGTGGTCCAGGCCCCGGAAAGGTCAGAATGGCGCCCCGGGGAACGGGTAGCGGTGGAGCCGCTCCTGCCCTGTGAAGTTCGGGGTATCGAGCCCTGCCACTTCTGCGCCCAGGGACAATATAATCTGTGCGAAAACTTCACCCAGGGGCGGCTCTCTCCGGGGACCATCCTGGGTCTCCACAAAGAGGCCGGAGGGGGCATGGCCAGGTTCCTGGCGGCTCATCCCAGCCGCCTGTTGCGCCTGCCGGACAATCTTAATGATGAGACCGCGGTCCTCACCGACTCCCTGGCCTCGGCCCTGCAGCCGGTCCTGGACCATTTTCCCGAGGATCGGGACACCGTGGTGGTTTACGGCGCCGGGATCATCGGCCAGCATCTGGTCCGGCTCTGCAAGGCCCTGGGTTCCAAGGCCAGGGTGCTAGTGGTGGCGCGCTATCCTTTCCAGGAAAACCTGGCCCGGGCCGGAGGCGCCGACCTGGTGCTGCTTTCGCCGGACCGGGCCGGATTGGCACGGGCCGTGGGCGCCCGGCTGCTTCCCACTACCCTGGGGGGCGGCAACCTGGAAGGCGGGGCGAACCTGTTCTTCGACTGCGTCGGCAGCCGCTCCTCCATGCAAGAGGGGCTGCTGGCCCTTAGGGGTGGCGGCGCTTACGTGCTGGTGGGTACCGCCGCGGAGTTGGGCCCAGTAGACCTCTCCAGCCTCTGGTTCCGGGAGTTGCGGCTCAGCGGTTCCGCCATGTACGCCTATGGCACCTGGCAGCGGCAACGGGTGCGCACCTACCAGCTGGCGGTGGATCTCCTGGCCCGGGGCGATTACCCGGTCCAGGGCCTGGTATCCCAGGTCTTCCCCCTGAGCGATTATCGGAAGGCCTTCCAGGTGGCTTTCGATAAGCGACGCCACCAGAGCGTCAAGGTGGTCTTTGATCTCAGAGAACCATCCGCCACCACCGGGGTACAGAACCGAACATGAAATTAGTAATCAGCCTCGATGTGGAGGAAGAAGGGCTCTTCTCCGGCCAATATCCCCGCTACCCGGGGGTGACCAACGTAGCCGCATTGAGCCGCCTGGATTTCATTCCCCGGGACTTTGGCCTTCCCCTGACCCTGCTGGTCAGCTACCGGGTGGCCCAAGACCCGGCGGCCTGCGAAATCCTGGCCCGCTGGCGTGACCGGCACCGGGCCGAAATCGGCGTCCATCTGCACCCCTGGAGCACCCCGCCCTTCTCGGAGATGTCCCTGCCGGAACCGGTTCCGCCTGAGCAGCTTCCCCTGCCCCTCCTCCGGGATAAGTTGACCCACCTGGTTGAGCAGGTCCGGGGTTCGCTGGGGGTGAAACCAACCTCTTTCCGCGAAGGAAGGTTCCAGGTGGGTCCCAAGGTGCTGGACCTGCTGCCGGAACTCGGCTTCAGGGTGGATAGCAGTGTGGCGCCCCTCACCTTAAAGGGCGGAGACGATTATTTTCTGGCCCCGGCCGACCCCTTCCGCCTCGCCCGGGCAGCCGCCGGGGAGCCCGCCTTGCTGGAGGCGCCCCTGACCCTGGTGCCGCTGATAACTCCCCTGCCCCGGGCCCTGGCCCGGCTGGCGCCGCGGTTCCCCGGCTCCACAGGCCGCCGCCTGCTGAACTGCTTCAAGTACGTGGGCGCCGTTGGCGTCCAGCCGGCCTGGTTTTCCCTGCCCTCCATGCGCCTGGCCGCGGCCCTCCACCGCCGTCGGGGCGGCCGGGTGCTCACCATGTTCTTTCATTCCTCGGAGCTGAAACCCGGGGGTAGCCGCCTCTTCCCCAGCGAGGCGGCGGTGGCGGGCTTCGTCGCCAAGATTCGGACCTTCCTGGACTGGCTGGTCAGGAGCGGCCCGGTGGAGGGCGTAACTCTCTCCGGGCTTTATCAGGAGTGGGTTGCGGGTCGATTGCTCCTCGCCTCCCCGGGATGCTCGCGGTAATAGGAACCCTGGCGCAAGCCCCGGCCATGGCCGGAGAAGATGCGGGGGTGGGCCCAGCCCCATTTGGCCAGCACGAATTTCACCGAAGTAGCCAGGACCCCCAGGCCGTATTTGGCGCTACGGATGAAATTGATGGAGGAGGCCTCAGGAAAATAGCGGGTAGGACAGGAGACCTCGCCGACCCTGAAGTCGAAATAGATCACCTGGGCCAGCATCTCGTTATCAAAGACGAAATCATCGGAGTTCTCCCACAGTGGCAGGCTTTCCAGCACCTGGCGGGAGAAGGTCCGGAAGCCGGTGTGGTACTCCGACAGCTTGGCCCCCAACAGCAGGTTTTCGAAAAAGGTGAGGAAACGATTAGACAGGTATTTGTAGGCCGGCATGCCGCCCTGCCGGGCACGGCCTCCCAGGATGCGCGAGCCGATGGCCACGTCGTATTCGCCGCTGGCCACCAGGCCCGCCAGAGCCGGGATGATCTTGGGGGAGTACTGGTAATCCGGGTGTACCATGACCACGATGTCGGCTTCGGTATTCAGGGCCTCGGTATAGCAGGTCTTCTGGTTGCGGCCGTAGCCCATGTTGCGCTCGTGCAGAAAACAGCGGATCCCCAGCCGCCGGGCCACCTCCAGGGTCTCGTCATGGGAGGCGTCGTCCACCAGCAAGACCTCGTCCACTACGTCCAAGGGGATATCTTGAAAGGTGCGCTCCAGGGTTCGGGCGGCGTTGTAAGCGGGCATGACTACCAGCACTCTTTTTCCCAGCAACATTCCTTTCCTTCTCCTTGGAATTTGCTATAATCGGGTTTTAAAAATTAACCGGCCCCAGGGCCGGGGCGGCTTTTTTCAAGGGTTTCCCTTGCCATTGCTTCTGTCTAATTCATATAAAGATTTTGCCGAAAAAGCAAACTGCAGAACCGATCATCGACACCCCTCACGTTTACCAGGCAGCCCTCCAGGAGAGCAGGTCCTTGATGACCCGGGCTGAAAAAGTTATCTGGCTCCTGTTTGCCGCCACCTCCAGCCAACTGGCTTTCCAGTGGCCCTACGTGGTCCTGGCGCCGGGGGAACGCACCAACCTCTTCTCCGGGCTGCTCTGTTTCTCGACCCTGGCGGCGGTCTGGATCAGCAAGCGTAGCGCCCTGGTTTACAAATCTCCGGAGTTCCTGGTTTCGGCGGCCCTTACCCTCATCGCGGTGGTAAGCGCCCTCCACAGTCCGGTCCCACTGGCCTCGTCCTACCGGGTCTTGGTCCTGCTGGCCTCGGGGTTGGGGGGCTTCTGGTGCGCCCGCCTCTTGTTGCACACCCCGGAAAACCAGCGCCGCTTTCAATACCTCTGCTTGCTGCTCCTGAGTGGGGTGGCGCTCCTCAGCCTGGCGGGATATTTCGCTACGGGACAGATCCATCAGTATATTACCAAGGGTTCCAATCATCCCCTAACCAACTTGCTCTTCCTGCTGTCCTTTGCCCCATTGGCCCTGTTTTCAGGAAAGTCCCGGCCCCTGAAGCTGCTGGCCGCCGTCCTCCTGGGGCTGAGCTATGTCATCCTGTGCCTCAGCCAGCGCCTGTCGGTGGTCTTCATTCCCTTGGGGGTGGGGTTTTTGGGGGTGTTGTTGGGGGCCCTGCGCTGGCGGCACCTGGTGGCGGCCCTGGTGGTGATGGCGATGATCATCGGCTTTTTGGCGCACCAGATCTACTGGTTCAAACTGGATAAGGCATACCCTGCCTACCGCGTCGAGAATCTCTTCTACTCTTGGAGCATCGCCAAACAACACCCGGTCTGGGGTATCGGCCTGCGGGCTCCCCGGGACCAGTTCCTGGAAGCCTACCAGCTTAAATATCCTTACGGCACCAAAGAGCAGTTCGCCAAGGATGTGGCCGGCATCGTTACCCCCGACAATCAAATCCTCACCTTTCTGACCGGCCTGGGCTTCCCTTTTACCATCCTCTATTGCCTGGCGGTCCTCACCCTGCTGCTGAAACTTGCAGGTCTGGCCTTCCGGCCGCCACCCGACTGTTTCTTTCATCCCCTGGCGCTTCTGTTCCCCCTATGCCTGGCCCTGGTGCATTTCCAGCTATATGACGGTCTGCTCTTCGCCCAAAACAGCTGGTTTTTCCACATCCTCCTCGGTCTGATCCCGGCGGGGCGGGCCGCTACCGCGGTAGCGGCGGAGGCCGAGGCCGCCAATCGTTATCCCCCCATGGCAGCGCGGCCTGAGGCCGGTAGGGCCGGAGGCAATAATGCCTGAGGATCGAGAGACGACCCAGCCACCCTGCCCTGCCGGCCTTACCCCTTGGCAGGGCCTGGCTGCCGCGGCGCTGCTGCTATTCATCCCGGTGCTCTTATTCTGGCGGGACTTCCCGTTTTACATGATAGATGACTGGACCGCCCTGCTGCAGATGGCGGGGCGCCCCTTCGGCGATTACCTGCTGGTCCCCGACGGGGACCAGTGGTTTCCCTTCTTCCACCTGATCTTTTATGGTCTGGTGCGGCTGGCCGGAGAGCGTTATCAGCTCCTGGTTCTGGTCAATTGCCTGGGCACCGGGGTCAACGCCTTCCTGGTTTTCCTCTTTTTCCGGCGCCATTTGGGCCCCGGACTGGCCCTAACCCTGAGCGCCCTCTATGCCGGGGCCGCGGTACACCACGCCATCGCCTGGAACAGCTTTTACCTGAGCTACCTCTTGAGCCTGGGTTTCTTTTTGGGGGCGCTGCTGCTCACCGACGCTTATCTCAGGAACCCGGGCCGCGGCTGGCTGTGGGGCATCGGTTGCTGCGCCCTGCTGTCGGTGCTGTCCCACAATTATTCCCTGGCCGGCCTGACGGCCTTGCCCCTTTACGCCCTCCTGGTGAGGGGGGACTCCGGCCGCAAATTTTGGGCCCTGGCGGGGACCGTGGCCGCGGTGTATCTCGGGTTTACCCTCGGCTATCTCAGCTTCGCCGGGGCCCGGGCCGCGGTCAGCCAAAACTCGCAGGTCTTTGCCGGCCTGCCGGGCCCAAACTACCTGGTGCACCTGTTTTTTGGCGCCGTTCTCGCTCCCTTCTTCTACCTTTTTTGGGGCCATTATCACTTTCCGGTTTTTTGGGGTTACGTGGGTTACGCTTACGTGGCCGGGATCACCTTGCTCGCCGCCAGCCTGGCCGCCATCTGGTGCTGGGGGAAGGCGCCGCAGCGCCGCCTGGCCCTCTGGGCCCTGCTCACCAACGCCCTGCCCTTCCTGCTCATTTCTCTGACCCGCTACCAGCGTTCTCTGAATCAGGCCTTCGTGGCTCGCTACGGAATCTTCACCCTGATCGGGGCGCTGCTCCTTTTAGGGACGGCCTGGCGGCTGCTGGCGCCGCGGCTGCCCCAGGGGCGCCGCTGGCGCCTTCTGCCTCTGGGGCTGCTGGCCGTCATGGCAGCCGGGCAAATCCTCAGCCTGCCCCGCTGGACCGAAAAGTACCAGGGGATCAGCCGGGCGGCCCGGACCTGCTACTATGAGCTCAGCCGGCAGAACGAGGCCGCCCGTCTTTCTCCGGAGGAGTATGGAAAATTCTGTCCCGGGTCCCACCCGGTGATCACCCCGGGCCAGGCCCTGGCGATCCGGCGCTTCTTAAACCGCCAGGCACCGGGGCATGATTTTTGAAACCAGGTCCATCGCCAGCGCTCCCCAGTCCGCGCCCCCGGGAGGGCCAGCGGCCGGCAATGGGGAAATCTCAAGCCATCCCCGTGAAAATACTCAAAATTTCATTAATCTTTAACATTAATTACAACCAGACGGTCTAATATTTAATTCGGGACCAGGGGGACAGGCGCGCCGGAAATGAAGACGGCTGGGGTTCTTACTTAAAGACCAGATTTTATGGCTAATCGAAAAAATCCGATAAAGATTATCTGGATTTTAAGTTTAATGCTGGTATCCGGATAAAAACCTGCTATACTTTGGCTGGTTAGGTTTGGAGAGAGGATGCAGCTGATGGTTCCGGCGACCGGGGGGGAGGCACGTTGGCTCTCCGGGATTTAGCCCGAGAAGCCCAATTATTTTTCTAAGTGCGATGAATCTCATTGACTTTTTTGCAAGATGGAAATAAAAAGGTATAAATCTACCGAAGGGGGAGGGTAGAGCCTTTTATGTCACTGACAAAACGCTGCCAGCCTTTCGCGCATATGGTTCAAGATGCCAGGAACCAAGGGATTTACCCCTACTTCCGGCCCATTGACCGATCGTGGGGCACAGAAGTGGAGGTGTCGGGCCGGCGTCTGATAATGATTGGCTCCAACGATTATCTGGGATTCACCCATGACCCCCGGATAATCGAAGCGACAGCCAAGGCGGCGCTACGTTGGGGCAGTGGTCCCGGGGGATCCCGCTTTTTATGCGGCAATCTCACGCTGCACGAGGCCCTGGAGCATCGCCTGGCCGCCTTTGTGGGCAAGAAGAAGGCCGTCGTTCACGCCACCGGCTTCACCACCAATCTGGGGGCCATTGCCTGCCTGCTGACCCCCCAGGATATCATCGTCTGCGACCGGGAAAACCATGCCAGCATCTTTGAAGGCTGCCAGGCTTCTCGGGCCCGTCTGATCCCCTTTGCCCACAACGACGCCGCCGGGGCGGAGCGCAAACTGGCGGCGGCGAGCCAAAAGAATGCCAATGGCTGCAAACTGCTGATTACCGAAGGTGTCTTCAGCATGTCCGGGGACATGTCCCCCTTGGATGAACTGGTAAAATTAAAAGAAACCTATACCGACCTGCTCATCTATCTGGATGACGCCCACGGGCTGGGGGTGATGGGTAACGGCGGCCGGGGAACCGCCGACCATTTCGGCCTCACCGCCCAGGTGGATTTCATCATGGGCACCTTCAGCAAGGCCCTGGCTTCCATCGGTGGCTTCATCGCCGCCGACGACGAGGTCGTCTTGGAATATTTGCGCCATCATTCCAAGCCCCTGATCTTTTCCGCGGCCTTGCCCGCCAGCAACGCCGCCACGGTGTTGGCCTGCCTGGACCTCCTGGACGAGGACCCCGGGCGGGTGACCCGCCTTTGGGAGATTACCCGCAAGGTGCACCAAGGATACCGGGAAATCGGGGTCATCACCAGGCATTCCAAGACCCCCATCATTCCCATTTACATCGGGGCGGAAGACAAAGCCTTCGCCTTCGCCAAGGACATGTTCGACCACGGGGTATTTGCGCTGCCCGCCATTTATCCGGCGGTCCCCCGTGGACAGGCGGTGATTCGCACCGCTTATATGAGCACCCATAAGAAGAGCCAGATCGACTATGTCCTGGAGGTTCTGGCTAAGCTGGCCAAGAAACATCGCATCCGCTTCTGTGATCTTGGACAGCCGGAATCCTTTTTGGAAGGAGAAGGTTATTCCGGCGACTATCCCGCGGCGCCGGGTTCAGCAGCGGGCATGGCCAGCGAGTAAGCCGAGAGCGGGGGAGTCCGACCTTTGCAGTTCAATGACCTCTTAAACGTCAGCGTGCGACAGGTGATCCGCCATCGGCGGCGTTACCTCGGGGTAGTTTTGGCCATCGCCCTGGGGGTTGCCGGTTTCATCAACATCCTCACCATGAGCCGGGAGGTGAAGAAGAACTTCAACGAAGACCTGGACCTGATTGGCGGGGTCACGGTCATTCGCCTTTCCTTTGACAATACCCGTTCTTACCAGCCCCAGTGGTTCCGGAACGCTACCCTGGCTGCCTTGAAACGTCTTAAAGGCGTCGAGGAACTGAGTCTCACCGCGGTCAAGGGAGGGTCCACCAACTACCGAGGCCAGCAATACGGCTTTTCCCTGTTGGCGGTGGATGAAGACTACTGGAACGTGCGCAATTTTTGGGCCCAAACGGGGAATCTCTTCGGGCCCGGTGCAGTGGCCGGACGCAAGCGGGAATGTGTCCTGGGAGCCGAACTGGCCAAGCGCGTCTTCGGCAGTATGGATATCCGAGGCCGGCTACTGGAGATCAATAAGGAAATCTATTGGGTTTCCGGAGTCCTGGGAGGCGTAACCGACAGTAGCGCGGCCAACGCCGCCTTTATCCCCCTCACCACCGGCTTGGATCGCCTGGTCGGCCCGCCCCTCACCGACCGCCTCTATCTCCGCTGCCAAACCTGGGATGACGTTTCCCGGGTGGCAGCTGCCATCCCTGGCGTCATCAAGTCCACCCAGTCCCCGGAAGAGCTCCAAGTGGAAGTTTCCTGGGAGGGGCTGAAAAGGGTCTTGCAACTGGCCTGGTGGATCCAGTTTCTCATTTATCTCGCCACCGGCGCCACCTTCATCTTGGGCGGGGTGGGCATCTGGAACGTGATGATGGCCGCGGTGGTGACCCGCACCCGGGAGATCGGCTTGAAGAAGGCCATGGGGGCCGAGGACCGGGATATCTTAGCCCAATTCCTGACCGAAGCTCTATGTCTCAGTATGGGCGCCGCCCTGCTGGGGGGCCTGCTGGGGCGAATAATGACGGAGATTTTGGGATACATAATCCACAGCCGTCCTCCGGAAGTCCTGTTCTTCCTGGGCCTGGGCCTGGGATTTCTCTTTGCCGTAGTGGTGGGGGTGGGGGCCGGCCTTTATCCCTCCCTGCGGGCCAGCCGTATGGAAGTGGTCACGGCCATTCGTTATGAATAATTTGCCTTCTGCCGCTGGGACTAATGGGGCCCTGATCCACATCTCCGATCTCACCAAGAGCTATCAAACTGAAGCCGGCGCCATCCAGGTGCTCAAAAACGTCAATCTGAAAATCTATCCCGGCGAAATCGTGGCGATTATGGGGCCCTCCGGTTCCGGCAAGTCCACCCTGCTCTTCATCCTGGGGATCTTCATCAGTCCCACCCGGGGCACCTATATCCTGGGGGGCGAAGACGTACTGCGCCTGGACCGTGACGCCCAGGCGGAATTCCGACGCAATCGGGTCGGTTTTGTCTTCCAAAGCTGCGATTTGTTGGAACACTCCACGGTTTATGAGAATCTGGAATACCCCCTGATTTACGCCGGCGTGGATCGTCGGGATCGTCCGGCTCGCATTACCGCGGCCCTGGAACTGGTGAACCTGGGCCATCGGATCCATCACTCCTCCAACCAGCTATCCGGCGGCGAGCGTCAGCGGGTGGCAGTGGCCCGCGCCCTGGTCAACCAACCGCAGTTCATCCTGGCGGACGAGCCCACCGGCCAGTTGGACCGGAGCCACGGCCACCAGATCATGGACCATTTTGCCGAAATCGTCAAGAGCGGTCAGACCTCCGTACTGGTGGTCACCCACGACCCCGAAATGGCGGCCAGATGCACCCGGGTCTGCTCAATCAGTGACGGCATCCTTTATGAGCAATGACCCCCACAAGAATCCGGACCCGGACGCTTTCTGACGACATGGCCATGGTGGAGGCCTTGGCGCGCTCAGGTGCGCCCTCGGGCCTTCGGTCTGCGCCTCGCGGCGTCTGCATGCGGCAGGCTCGCCAATTTAGCCAGGCTCTGCGGGCCCTGCTGACCTTGGGGCTGTTGGCCCTGATTCTGGGAATCTGTTTGACTCCCCGGCCCAGCCCTGCCGCCGCACCCAAACCCGGGGAGGACAAGATTGTCCCTCAGGGTCTCCTGGACTTTGAGGCTTGCGCGCGCCTGGCCCTCCGCCAATCCCCCTATCTCCTCAAGAGTGCCATGGACATCGACCTCCGGCGGCTGAATGAGGCCGACAGCCGCTGGGCCATGGTGCCGCCGGTGACCTTGCAAACCTACTATTTTCTGGACCGGCCCTTGAGCGCCTCCAAACCTTATAGCCTCAATTTCAACTGGGACCCATATAACCCCTTGGGTTCTTTTTTCCTTCTCCAGGCCCAAAAGATGATTACCCAAATGGCTATCTACGGCCACATGCAGTCGATTCTCCAAGGGCTGGAACGGGTAGGCAAACAGTTTCTTGATCTGGCCGCCATAAAACGGCAGGCCGCCTTGCAGGACGATCTGGTCAAGGTGTGCGGGGATAACCTGACCTACGCCGCAAACCGTTTGGAAATCGGCACCGGCACCTCGCTGGAGGTCCGGGTGGCCACCCAGGAGTTGGAGTCGGCCAAAAACGAGAAGGAGCGCCTGGAGATCTCCCAGAGGCGCACCCTGAGCAGCCTAAAGACTTTTTTGGGCCTGAAACCGGAGGAGCCGTTCAACCTGGATCTGCACGACGCCCGCCGCCAGGTGCTGGGGAGTTTCGACCCCGCCGCCGCCACCCTGGAACAGGCCAGAGACAGATCTTTTGATCTCAAGATCGAGAAGCTGAAAGCGAAGATGCAGGAGTATAACGTCTCCGTAGCCAAAACCAAGGTCTACCCCAGTATCCTCATTAACGCCCAGACCCCGAACCCGCTGTACAGCACGAGCGGGGGCATGTACGTAGGCGTGGGCCTGGATATTCCGGTATGGGACGGATTTAAACGGATTCGCGACGTCTCCCGGCAAAAAACCATCTTAAGGCAAATCGGCCTTGAAAAGGATATGAAAGAGGGCGACCTGGCCGACCAATGGAACACGCTCCAGGAAGACCTGAAGAGCGCCGCGGGGGCCCTGAAGCTTGCCCAGTCCAAGGAAGAAGTGGCGCGCCTGAAGGAACGCCAGGCCGAAATCCGCTATCAATCCGGAGGGAAAACTCTCGACACCTGGCTGGATGCCCGAAATGATGCTATCGAGGCTCAGAAAACCACCGCTAACAAGGCCCTGGAATATGACGAATATGTCCTGAATTTGCGAAAAATTTCCGGAGACCTGGGATACATTTATGTGGATCAGAATTCCTGGCAAAAATAGGACCTTGCTAATCCCGGCGGCGATCCTGGCCCTGGCCGTCCTGACCGGGGTCCCGGCCTTGGCCAAAGACAAGGGGGGGCAGGAGGCCCCGGCCCCGGCGATTACCACCCCGGAGCCCGAGATCAGCTTTAACGGCAAGGTCTTTTGCTCCCTCAAACGCCTGGTGGATCTGCCCTTCAAGGGGGTCATCACCTCGGTGCTGGTGCGCTCCGGAGAACGCGTGGCGCCCGGGCAGGCCCTGGCCAGATTTCGCCTGGCCCCGGAGGCCCTGTTGCTGATTCAGCAGCGCCTGTCCCCTCCACAAGTCTCGGATACCGCGGTTAAACTGGCGGAAACGGAACGAAACCTGGATGCTGCGGCTGCCAAGCAACAGGAGCTGGCCAAGTTGGCGGTTAAAAAGCTGGCCTCACCCCAAAGCCTGGAACAGGCCAACCATGACCTCCAGCAGCTTACCCGGGAACGTACGGAACTCCAGACCTTCCTGCGCCAGCTGCGGCTGTCGGCTCAGGACGACCTGGCCGTCTTGAAAAGCCAACTGGGAAACGGGGTGAAACCGGGAGAGATCCCCCCAGAAGGGATCCTGCGGGCTCCCATCGGCGGCTATATTATCTGGATCCAGCCGGAATTGCGGCAAGGAGCGCTGCTTGAACCCACCCCCGGGGTCTTTCAGGTGGGGGTGATGAATCCCATGCTGGTGCGGGCCCAGGCCTTCGAAATCGAGGCCCTGCAGATCAAAACCGGCGAAACCGCGGAGATCAACCTGGAGTCGCTGCCAGGCCGGAAGTTCCAGGGGCAGGTGAGCCGCATCTCCTGGTCGTCCCTGACCCCCGGGCTGGAACAGCCTGCCTACTACGACGTGGAATTAAAGGTGGCCAACCCGGAGATGGAGCTCAAGGACGGCTTAAAGGCCCAAATCATTTTTCGCAAAACCCAGTGAAGGGTAATAGTGTACGGCAACAAAATTGCATAAAGAAACTTAAACTATCTCGCAGGTTAACTCTATACCATTGTAATTTCAACGATATCAACATATTATACCGATGCAAGCAAATCCCCTCTCCCCTGCGAGGGGACGACACCGGGTGAGGGGTGGCTTCGTCGGCCATCCATATCCCCCCTCACCCTGCCCTCTCCCCCCACCAAGGGGGGAGAGGGAAAAAGCTTGTAAATTCCACGAAATGATGGCTCTTGGGCATGCCTAAGTTCAAACATATCTCTACAATAGCAAAAACCTTCCCGGACACTAATGGGTGAAGGGGTAACTTGATGGCAATAAACGGGGAGATTATGGTATCTCCCGTGAAAGACGCCGCCGGCCTGGAAGATTTTCTGCGATTCCCCTGGCGTCTTTATCAGCATGACCCTTATTGGGTGCCTCCCCTGTTGCCTGAACAGCGCCGCTTTCTGGATCAGCGCACGGGGCCCTTCTTCGAAATCGGCGAGGCCCAGTTTTTCCTGGCCTTCCGGGACGGCGAGCCGGTGGGCCGCATCTCCGCCCACCGCAACCGGCTCCATGATGAGCACCACGGCCCCGGCACCGGCTTTTGGGGCTTCTTTGAGGCCATCCAGGAACCGCAGGTAGCCCAGGCCCTGTTCGAGGCCGCGGCGGCCTGGTTGCGGGAGCGGGGCTGCCACCGCCTGGTGGGACCCCTCAATTTCTCCATCTACGACGAGATGGGCTTGCTGGTGGAGGGCTTCGACTCCATTCCGGCCATGTTCCAGACCCACAATCCCCCTTACTACCTGGACCTGGTCACCTCCTGGGGCTTCCGCAAGGCCATGGATTGGGTGGCCCTCACGATTCCCAACCTCCAAGACGTTGACGTGCCGGCCATGGAGCGGCGCCTGGAGGAGATCCTGAGCAGCCAGAAGGTGACCCTGGCTACCTACAACCCCCGGGAACTGGCCAGGCGGGCCGAAGAAGTCTTTCATCTCTTCAATGAGGCCTGGAGCGTTAACTGGGGGCATGTCCCCCTCACCCGGCGGCAGTTCGATCACCTGTTGCACGAGGTCAAGCCGCTGCTGCGGAGGAATCTGGTCCAGATGCTGATGGACGGCGAGCGGCTGGTGGGCTTCGGCATTGTTCTGCCGGATTTGAACCCCCTGGTGCAACAACTTGATGGGCGCCTCTCCCCCTGGGACAAACTCCGGCTCCTGTATCACGCCAGGTTCGGCCCGGTGCACAAACTCCGGGCCATGGTCCTCGGCATTGCCCAGCCCTACCAGATGAAACGGCTTCACCATGCCATCATCTTAAAGACCTGGATTTACATCGCCCAAAAAACCTCATGTGATTTTATCGACTTCTCCCTGATCCCCGAAAATCTGCGTCACTGGATCAAGGTGGTCCAGTCCTTCGGTGGCCAAATTTACAAGACCTTCCGGTTATTTGAAAGAGAAATTTGACTCCATGAAGGATCCGGGACCTCCGGCCTTTACCCCCATTATTGACTTGCTGATGGCGGGGGTCCTCTCCGGCGTCGTCTTCTTCCTGGCCCACCTGAAGGCGTGGTCCAGTCCTTATGTCATCAATGACGACGTACGGCAGCAGATCTTCTGGATGCAGCAGTGGCTGGACCCGGAGCTGTTTAAGGGCGATCTCCTGGCGGAATATGCCCGCCATTACGTCCCCTGGGGAGTCCAGGGCCTCTATTGGCTGACCACCTGGGTGACCGACCCCATCTCGTTTTCCAAGTTCCTGCCCGGGCTGCTGTTCATCTTCCTGGCCCTCTGCCTGTACCGCCTGGGCCTGGAAATCGGAGGCCGCGGCCTGGCCTGGACCATGGTGGCGGTTTACTGGCTCATGCCCTTCTTCCTGGACAACCTGGCCGGGGGGCTGGCCCGGGCCTTTGCCGCCCCCCTCCTGGCCTTTTTCTGGCTTTGCTGGCAGGAAGAGCGCCCCTGGGGAATGGGCGCCGCCCTCCTTTTGCAGGCCTTGTTTATTCCCTACATTTTTATAACCTGCGCCGTGGCCGTGGCGCTCGCCTGGCTGGCTGGCCGCCACGGCAAGCTGGGGCCCCAGCCCTTCCCGGCCCACTGGGCCCATGCTTTCCTCCTGGCCGCCGGGGCCGCCCTGGTGGCCCTGATGAACTACCGGTTTGACGCCTCCGGCTTCGGGTCCCTGGTAAGCTACGCCGAGATGGTTAACCGGCCAGAGTTTTATGCTGGGGGCCGCTACGCCATCCTGCCGGTGCCCTCCATTTTTTGGGAGCTGATCAGCCCCTGGGAATGGATAGCCCCCTTCCGGGATTTGGGACCGCTGGCCGGAATTGCGGGCTGCGTGGTCCTGAGCGCCGCCACCCTTTGGGGTATTAGCCGGGTGGCCTTAAGGGCCCCGGCGCCCCGGCTCCAACCCCTTGGCTATCTCTTGTTGGCCGGTCTGATCGTTTACTCCGCGGCCCGCATCTTTCTGCTCAAGCTGTTCATCCCGGACCGCTATCTCATCTATATCCTCAATCTGGCCTATTGTCTTATCCTGGCTCTGGGTCTGCATGCCCTTTTGAAAGTGGAGCAGTGGCCGAGGACCCTGGGCGTCCTGGTCCTGGCGGTCGCCGCCGGGTTGGGAGTATGGCGCCTTGAGAATGTGGGCCTCAAAGATTATGCCGCCTACCAGCCAGTTTACGCCGCCCTGGCCGCCACCCCCAAAGACGCCATCATTGCCGGCCACCCCAACCTGATGGACAACGTCCCTACCTTCGCCCGGCGCCGGGCCCTGGTGACCTACAAGCTGGCCCATCCCTGGAGCAAAGGTTTCTGGCAAGAGATCGAGCCCCGCCTGGAAGATCTGTTTGCCGCCTATTATACCGACGACCCCCGGGAGGTCATTGCCTTCTGCCGCAAATACCGAATCTCCTTCCTGGTGGTGGACGACCGCCATTTCACCCCGGAGTTTCTGGCCGGAGGCCGCTTTTTCGTCCCCCTGGAGCGTAGGGTCCCGCGATACTTTGGCAAGACCCTGGACGACCGGGTAGATTGCCCTTTTTTTGCACCTTTCGATGAAGAGATCCGGCGTCTAACCAACGGACGCCACGAATTTGCCTTGCTTTCATCATCCTTATTCCCTGCCGTGGTTTTGGATAAGCATTTGCGCCTGCTTGATATGCGATCTTTTCTGAAATAATCGGCCCGAATCCTTTAATTAATCCATAAATCCCAGGAATCCTTTACCAGCGGAATTTGTCGCTCGGCCTGTGAAATGGACGCCAGATACCTGGCACCGAGGAAAGGATATCCGATCGCCCATAATCTTTGGTGAGTCAAGTTCAGCTGGAAGGGACCAGAGATTCAACCAGGCAGCTTATCATTCAGTTAGTCGCAATAAATTGGGGAAAGTGTTTCTCTAAAAATGGTGCTAAATGTCGATCAATGATCTCCGCCACCTCTTGACATCCGGCATTGGTGAAATGATAAGTATCGTAATAAAATGCCGTGCTTTTCGGCATTTCCCTGGCCAGATCGATCACATATACCTGCTGCTGCCGACAGGTGTCTCGCACCACGTCGTTATAAAGTTCTAAGATCTGCCAGAGGACCTTGCCATTCCAGCCCCAGGATTCGGCCTTAGCCAAATCGACGCCGGTTAAAGGGTCGATGAGATTGCCGAAGACCGTCGGTTGGGTAATAAACACCGGTTCAATGTGGTGATCCCGGCATAGCTCGATAAGTTTCGTCAACCGCTGGGCATATGACTTAAGAAACTTCTCCTGATGCTCCTGGAGGATGGCTTGCACCTGTTCAGGGGGAACTTCCACCTGCTTCAACCGGCGAAAATCCAAAATGGGTTGGACCAGCCCCATGCGCTTGGCCTTGTAGTATCGGTAGAAATTGATGCCATAATCCAGCACTTCGCTGTGATTAAGCAACATTTCCCAGCCGGAGGCCAGCACTCCGCTGATGGGCTTTTTGAAATAATTCAGGTCATCGGTCCTGTAAGTCTCCAGGCCGATGTCGTTGGCCCCGACGAGAAACAGGGCCACCTTGGGCTTGAGCCTGATGATGTAATCTTCCACAAAAGTGATATGCCCATAGGTCGACATGCCGTTCAAGCCGCCGTTGCCGAGCCAAACCGGCTTAAACCTGCCCATTAACTTTTTCGCCAGTAGATCGCACCAGGTCTTGCCGTCGGAAATCAAGGTGCATTCGGTGGTACTGCCGCCGATGGCAATGATCGTCAAGACCTCGGCAAAGTTCGGCGGCGGCAGCTCTCCCCTAAAACCAGCATGATTTCTGCTCGTGTAGATAATTCTGTCCAGCTTGTCGGTCTTATCATTGGTAAACTGATATTTTTTATCCCGGGGTAACTTGATCTTATTGGCTTTCACGCGGTATTCAATGGGTTGAAAGATTCTCAGGAGGCCTTCCAATAAGACAACTGAGACCAAAATCCCGATTAAGATTGCCAGGAGGTTTTTGCCGGTATTTCTCATGGACATCCCCATACCGTTCTTTAGCCTTCTTTAACCGAGATTATGCAGCCTCTCGCGGTTAATTCATCATTCGGGCAACTATGGTGCAGGAAATGTGGGACAGGCGCCCTCGCCTGTTCAGGGACTTCACGGCAAAGACTGCGGCTGCATAAACCTTAAGATTCTATTAGGATAGCCTGGGACCTAAACCTGGGTTGCCTCCCGGGCCCAAGGGCTGCGGCGAAACCAGCGGTAAGTTTGCTCCAAGCCCTCTTCCAGGGGAATCCTGGCCTGCCAGCCCCTGGCCGCCAGGCGGCTGATATCCAGCAGTTTCCGGGGAGTGCCGTCCGGTTGGCTGGGATCGAAGCGGAGGCGCCCTTGGAACCCGGTCACCCGAGCCATCATTTCGGCCAGTTCCCGGATGGTGAGATCCCGGCCCACCCCCACGTTGATGATCTCACTTTCCGCATAATGCTCCATTAAAAAGAGGCAGGCATCGGCCAGATCGTCCACGTGGAGAAATTCCCGGCGGGGGTTGCCGCTGCCCCAGACAGTCACCTCCGGGGCGCCTTGCAGCCGGGACCGATGAAATCTCCGCATCAGGGCCGGGAGCACATGGGAATCCAGCAGGTCGAAGTTGTCGCCGGGGCCGTAAAGATTGGTGGGCATGGCGGAGATGAAGCAGGTCCCATACTGGCGATTGTACGCCTGGCACATCTTCAAGCCGGCGATCTTGGCCACCGCGTAAGGCTCGTTGGTGGGTTCCAGCTTCCCGGCCAGCAGGCAGTCCTCCTTCATGGGCTGGGGAGCGAACTTGGGATAGATACAGGAACTACCCAGGAATAAGAGTTTCTTCACCCCGTGCAGATAGGCCTGGTGAATGACGTTGACCTGGATCATCAGGTTTTCGTAGATAAATTGGGCCGGAAAGGTGGCGTTGGCCCGGATACCGCCCACCCGGGCCGCGGCCAGGAAGACGTATTCCGGCTGCTCCCGGCGAAAGAAGCCCGCCGCTGCCCCCTGGCGCCGCAGGTCCAATTGCCGGAGACTGCGGCAAAGAAGATTGGTGAACCCCCCCTTCTTGAGGCGCCGGAGGATAGCGCCGCCCACCAGCCCCCGGTGCCCGGCGATGAAAATCCTGGCGTCGGCTTTCATAATCCTTACCTCACCTCGTCTTGGCATCCCTGGCGCCCTGGCGCATCTGATGACGCCAGACACCAGGTGCGGCTCACTTCGGGGAGGCTTTCCTCTGGTCTTTGATCTCAGTTCTCCGGCCCAATTGCCGGAGCACGTCCTGGCACTGGCGCACCTCCAAAAGGGCCTGGAGGTCGGCGTCCACCATGAGGCGCACCAGTTCCCCGAAGCTCACCCGGGGTTGCCAGCCCAGGCGCCCCCGGGCCTTGGAGGCGTCGCCCAGGAGCACGTCAACTTCGGTGGGCCGGTAGTAACGAGGATCGATCTCCACGTATTGCCGCCAATCCAGGTCCTGGTAGGCGAAGGCCGCCTCCAGAAACTCCCGCACCGAATGGGTCTCACCGGTGGCCAGGACGTAATCGTCGGGGGAGTCCTGCTGCAGCATGAGCCACATGGCCTCCACGTAGTCCGGGGCGTAGCCCCAGTCCCGGCGGGCCTCCATATTGCCCAGAAAGAGTTTCTGCTGCAGCCCCAGCTTAATCCGGGCCACGGCCCTGGTGATCTTACGGGTGACAAAGGTCTCACCCCGCCGGGGCGATTCGTGGTTGAAGAGAATGCCGTTCACCGCAAACAGGCCGTAGGCTTCCCGGTAGTTGCGCACCATCCAGTAGCCATAGAGCTTGGCCACCGCATAAGGGCTCCGGGGCCGCATGGGAGTCTCTTCGTTCTGGGGCGGCGGGGCATCCCCATAAAGTTCACTGGAAGAGGCCTGGTAAAAACGGCTCTTAATGCCGCTGCGGCGGATGGCTTCCAGCAGCCTGATCACCCCCAGGCCGGTGATCTCTCCGGTGTACTCCGGCATGTCGAAACTCACCCGCACATGGCTCTGGGCCGCCAGGTGATAGATCTCCCCGGGTTGGATATTGTAGATCAAGTGGCTGAGCTGCCCGGCGTCGCCCAAATCGCCGTAGTGCAGGAATAACCTGGCCCCGGCTTCGTGCGGGTCCATGTAGAGATGGTCGATGCGCTGGGTATTGAAGGTGCTGGAGCGGCGCACCAGGCCATGGACCTCGTAGCCCTTCCCCAGAAGCAACTCCGCCAGATAACTGCCGTCCTGCCCGGTGATCCCGGTAATCAGGGCCTTCTTCACCAGCCCCATTATATCCATCCTCATTCATTAAAATTTTTTTGCCGGAAACCGAACACCCCATTAATCCTCAAAAATGCTTCTATCCGCTATTTCTCATGGACATCCCCATGCCGTTCTTTAGCCTTCTATTTAACCGAGATTATGAAGCAACCTGGCCAATGCAGTGATTAATGATTCTTCAGTCGGTTTTCTATCTGCTCGCTAATGTATTGCGCCGCCAGGGCTTGGCCCAGAGGCGTCCAATGCCCATCTCTGGGGACGAAGTACAGCTTATTTAACGGCTCGCCCGAAGCTGCCAAGGTCGGAGTTAATGATAACAACTCTCCCCCTAGATTTTTATAAATACTCTCAATGGTCACTTCATCCTGAGATGTCTGATGAGTCTTTCTAAATAGTTCCACTTCCGTGGCCAGAGGTAAGTAAAACATCATATACGAACTTCCGGAATTTCTGACCGATTCAACCAGGTTCTTCAGATAGATTTCGGTCAATCTCTTTGTTTCTGGTTTGGCGTAGCCCTGGCCCCGATCCGGATACAAAATTAACAGGGAGCCCTCATTGAGCGCTTCTGGGTCAATATGCTTGAAAAACCATTTAATGCCAGCTTCCTTAGCGAAATTAGCCGCCTGGGACCAAGAAATCAGCCAATCATAGCCCGGCAGATTATACAGCACCTTCTTGAGGAGTCCCCTAGAGCCCTGCAAAGATTTGGGGGTAATTTCCCCATTGTCAGCAACCGCATAAAACTGGCCGCGTGAGTCATCGATAAAATTTTTTCCCAAAAAGCAAAAAACGACAAGGGTAGGGTGAAATTTATATCCCAGGACCCTAAAAAACTTCAAAGCAAAATCAGTGCCCCGGCCGCTATTCCCGGCATTGATCACTTCCACCGAGAGCTTCTCAGCCGCGAGCCGCTTTTCGGTCAGATAAGGAAAGGTTTGGTCGTCATTCACCCCGAATCCGTAAGTGAAAGAATCCCCCAAAAACAGAATCCGGTGGTCCGTCTGTCTCTCGAAGGTATATTCTTTACTGCCGCGCAGGCCCAGAGAATTATGGCTATAGGTATGGTCGAACACCCCGGGCCTGATCTTTCGGCCTTTCTGATAGGGGGTGGGAATTTCTCCCAACTGCGGGTCAAAGACAAACCGGATAGGAGCCACTTCCTGGGGGTTATAAAATCTCACATATAATTCAACGATTCCAAAGGAGAATGCCACGCTGACAATGACCAGGAGCACCTTGGAAAGAATATTCTTCACAGCTATCCACCGAGATTATGCGGCAGCCATGGACACCGCAGTCAAAATATGGTCCACCGGCTTCTCTCCCATAGTTTACCGCCGAGACGGTTCCTCTTCTTGTAGCCAAATTGTCTCGTGAGAGGCATGATAGCAAAAATTTCAATAAATTTGTCAATCAAAAAGCCGGGCATAGATTTCAGGCAATTCTTGCGGCATAATCCAGGTTAATAAGCCTGACTATCCTTCATACCCCGGAAGATGGTACGCAAGATGATCCTCAAATCGAACCACAGGGACCAGCGGCGGAGATAATCAAGATCGTATTCCACCCGCTTTTCCATCTTGTCCAGGGTTTCGGTCTCCCCACGCCAGCCGTTGACCTGGGCCCAGCCGGTGAGGCCCGGACGCACCTTATGGCGCAACATGTAGCCGGGGATAAGGTGCCGATAATATTCGTTGTGGGCCACCGCATGAGGCCTGGGCCCTACGATGGACATGCTCCCCTGGAGCACATTGATGAACTGGGGCAGTTCATCCAGGCTGGTGCGCCGGAGAAGACGGCCCAACCCGGTCACCCGGGAGTCATCGGAGGTGGCCTGCTGGATCTCCGCCCCATCCTCACAAACCTTCATGGTCCGGAATTTATATACTACGATTTCATGGCCATCCAGGCCGTAACGCCGTTGTTTAAAGATTATCGGTCCCGGCGAAGACAACTTCACTCCCAGGGCGATTAACAGCATCAGGGGAGCGAGCGGGAGCAGGAGCAGACTGGCCAGGGACAGGTCCTCCAGCCGTTTCACCCAACCGTTGATCCCGAAAAACGGGGTTTCCCACAGGGAGATGAGGGGTATGCCCCTTAGATCGGTGAATCCGGCCGACAACAGGGAGAGGGTGAAGATATCCGGTACGAAATAGACCGAGGCGGTGGTATCCTGCAGGGCCTCCACCACCTGCCGCAGGCGGTCTTCCGCCCGCAGCGGCAGGGCCAGATAGACCATGTGCACTTGATTGGCCTGGACATAGGGGATCATCTGGTCCAGGCTGCCCAGGATAGGGTAATTCTCCTGAGGTTTGCCCCCCGGGAGTTTCACCTCCCCCTCCAGGGAATCGTCGAAGAAGCCGAAGAGGCGCATCCCCAGCCAGGGGCTGTCCACCATATTCCGGGCCAGCCGCTGGCCCAGTTCCCCGGCCCCGGCAATCACCACGCTGCGAGTGTTGTGGCCTTGCTGCCGCAGCCAGCGCAAACCCAGGTATACTTCTAAGCGCAAGGCCACCAGGGCCAGCGGCGTCAGCGTCATCCAGGTCAGGACCACCTTCCGGGAAAAGAACACCGAGGTCTTGGTCACAAAACCCAGCACCGACAGGATGGCAATCACCAGTATCCAGTTGAGAATGACCCGGCGCACCAGGCGCATCAGGTCGGCGCCCCGCCAGGGCTGGTAGAGAAGGGCGGCCTGGAAGACCACGACGGTCAACAGGAAGGTGGCCAGACCCAGCAGTTGGTAACGGATGCGGAAAGGCTCGCCGCATAGGCGGCACAGGAGAAACAGCAGCAGCGCCACCACTACCCCGTCCAAGATCCACTGGACGCGGGAGATGAGCCAGCGGTTCTGATCAAAGATTCCCTTTTGCCGGTTAATGAACACGCTCTTCTCTCTGATAACTTATGCCGGCCGATGCCTGGCCTTTTACCATCGGATTAGAGACCCTGCCTTGGAGCAAACGTTAATCGAGGCCCCTGAGCAACTCTTCCCACTGCCGCAAGATGCGTTCCCGGTCCCAAAAAGCCTCGGCGTATCGGCGAGCCCGGACGGCCATCTCCTTCCTGGCGCCGGGGTCCCCGGCCAATCCCAGGACCGCCTGGGCCAGGGCCCTGCCGTCTTCCGGCGGCACCACCAGCCCCGCCCGGGACTCGGTGGTGACCCGGGCCAGTTCCGTGGCCTCGCCGGCGGTGGCGATAAAAGGCCGGCCTGCCGCCATAATATTGGTCAGCTTGGATGGCATCACCAAGTCCGCGGCCTTCTGCCGCTGCACCACCAGGTGCAGGTCAGCCGCCGCCAGCAGTAACGGCAAACGGCTGTTTGATTGTAACGGCAAAAAGGTCAAATTATCAAGCCCCAGGTCTTGGGCCCGCAACTTTATGCGGTCCCGGGCGGCGCCCTCCCCGGCTACGAGGTAGCGAATCGACGGCTTTCCCCGGGTGAGGGCCGCGGCCTCCAGGATCACCTCCAGGCCCTGTTTCTCCCCCAGGTTGCCGGCATAGAGCACCACGGTCTCCGAGGTCAAACCCAGCTCCCGGCGAAGGGCGTTGAGCCGCGGGCCGGGCCGTACCTTATCCAGGTCCGCCCAGTTGGGCAGCACCTGAAGGCGGGCCGGCGGCACCCCCTTGGCCGCCAGGCGGGCCGCCATGGAACGGGAAATGGTGGTCACCGCTCGGGCCTGACGGAAGAGGTGGAGCTCCAGCCAGGTCAGCCCGGCCAGCAACAGTGGTTGGCGCAGGATGCCCAGCTCCCGGGCCGCGTCCAACTGCAGGTCCTGGACGTGGATCACCAGCGGAACGGCCAGGCGCCGAGCCAGCAGCCCCGGGACCAGCCCGGAGGTCATGGGGGGGCAGACCGCCACCATGGCGTCCCAGGGGCGCTGCAGCAGGCAAGTTGACCACCAGTAGAGACAACTGGCGCCAAAGGAGCACTCCTGGAGCAGCCGGCCCAGGCCGCTGACCCGGGCGGGCACGTACTGGGGGGCCCGCAGCACTTCCACCCCATCTCGCCATTCCCGCCGCCAGCGCTGGGGCCGGTAGTCCTCTCGCACCCGCCACTGGGGATAGTAGGGCGCCGCGGTGAGCACCGTCACCTGATGCCCCCGGGAGGCCAGATACGCCCCCAACTCCCCGGTATAGCGGCCGATGCCCAGCAATTCCGGGGCATAGTTCATGCCATGAATCAGCAGCCGCACGGCCTAGTGCTCCACCCGGGCGCTGGCCACCAGGCAATCACCCCGGAGTCGCCGATCGGCCCGGGAAAAGAAAGGCAGCAGCAGCAGCCGGGCCGCCAGCATCACTCCGGCCAGCAGCGGGGCCGAACGCATGGCCCGGTTGGGGCCCCCGGTCCTTTCGCCCAGGCGGAGACAGAAAGACTGGGCCAGCCAGAGGGCCGGCGTGAAGCTCTTTACCTCCGTCAGCCGCAACCCGGCCCGAGCCAGAACCTCCTCCAGGGTCAGGGGGGAGAAGTGCCAGAGGTGATAGGGCACGTGCCAGTTGATCCAGGCCCGGCCGAAGACCCGGCGCCAGAGGCTCCGGGCGTTAGGGCAGGAAATCCAGACCTCGCCCCCGGGACCCAAAAGGCGGCGCACCTGGGCCAACATGGCTACCGGGTCCGGGGCGTGCTCCAAGACGTTGGCCAGCACCACCACCGCGTAAGGCTCCGCCGGGCTAAACTCCTCCAGAGTCCCGGTATATACCGGGAAGCCCCGCCGCCGGGCCAGGGCCGCGGCCTTCTCGTTGATCTCCAGCCCCTCCGCCGCAAAACCGTTGGCGGCATAAAGGCTCAGGCTCCGGCCTTCGTTGCAGCCCAGGTCCAGGAGGCGGCCGGCGCCCCGGCGCTGGTGAAAGGCAGGGTCGCCATCCCATCTCAGCCAGAGGCGGTACCAGCCGGAGGCCAGGAACCGCTCCCGCACCGACTGATAAGCGCCCGCCACCCCGGCGTTGTAAAATCTCTCGTACAGGCCTTGCAATTCCTGCGCCGTGGGCCGGGGCCAGGTCTGCTCCAGGCCGCAATGGGGGCAAGTCATGATCTCATAAGTCCCGGGCGCCCCGAACCGCTGGTCCGTCAGGCCTTCCCCCAGGACCTGACAAACCCGCCCGCATAGCCAACATTTCCGGGGATCGGCAAACGCTGTTCCCATCAAAGCAGGTCCCGGTATTTCTCGGAGATGGGGGAGTCGAGGTCCTTGAGCTCCTCCAGCTTGAGACTCACCTGATACTCGTAGAAGGCATGGAGCAGGCAGTAACGAAAACCCAGGCGCCCATCCAGAAATCCCAGCCTGAGGAGGTACATCCAGAGGAATTTGATCAGGGCCCGGGCCGGCAGATAACGATAAGCCAGATTTTTCAGAAAGCGGCGGCGCTCCGGCCCCCGGGTCCACAGGAGAGCCGGCAGACTCCGGGCCGGTTTCCGAGCCGCCCGGATGATGCCAGCCGCCTCCACCGCCTCCAGGCTGGAATAGACGTTGTGGCGGTCAAAATAGCGCTCCAGGCCCTTATAATCATGATGGACCAGGGGGTTCTGCAGATAGCCCGCCGACACGTCCAGTAGCACGTGCTCATGGACCAGGCGGGATTCATAACGGCCCCGGCCCAGCTTGAGCAGGCGCAAGTTATAATCGGGAAACCAGCCGCCGTGGCGGATCCATTTGCCGCAAAAGAAGTTTTGCCGGGCCAGGTAATAACCGCAGACCTCCCCGGGCCGGGCCACTGCCGCGGCGATCTCCTGGGCCAGGGCCGGGCTGACCCTCTCGTCCGCATCGACGATCAGGATCCAGTCGTGGGCGAAATCGAGGTGATCCAGAGCCCAATTCTTATGGGCCGAGAAATTGTCAAACGGCCGCTGCACCACTCGGGCCCCCAGCCGCCGGGCGATATTTACCGTGTCATCGTCGCTGAAAGAATCCAGGACCACGAGGTCCCCGGCCCAGGCCACGCTCTCCAGGCAGGCCTTGAGGTTGCGCGCCTCGTTCCTGGTACAGATCAGCACTGACACGGGCGGCTTATTTAAATCCGGCATGAGGATTTCCTTGCCGGCCCACCAAGGCCAGGGCTGCGCGTTATCCCCTGCAAAAGCTGCATGACCTTAAATTTACCTGTTTTTCGGGTAGTTGGCAATGATCCCGGAGTACACCTCCTGCATGTCCAGGGCGATGCTGTCCCATTGAAATCGTCGGGCCACCAGCTCTTTGCCTCGCCTGCCCATGTCCGCCGCGGTGTCCACCTCGGCCACCAGGCGCTCCAGGGCGGCGGCCAGGGGGTCCGCGGCGCACGGCGTTACCAGGCCGGCGCCGGCCGCCTCCACCTCCCGCCAGATGTTTACCTGGTCGGAAATGACCACCGGCAGGCCGCAGGCCATGGCCTCGATAACCGCTATGCCGAAATTTTCAGAGTACGAGGGCAACACGAATATCCGGGCGTCCCGCAAGGCCGCCAGCTTCTCCTCCCCCAACAGCATGCCGGTGAAGGTGGCGCAGTCGGCGATGCCTTCCTGTTGGAGCCATCCCTTGACCCGGGCGCCCCAGCCGTCATCATCGGGACCGGCCATCACCAGGTGCAGGTCCCGCCGCTTCCGGACCACCCGGGCCAGGGCCTGAACCAGCAAATCCAAACCTTTCTTAAAATTTATCCGGCCCAGGAAGAGAATGATCTCCTTTTGGCCAATTTCCGGAAACCGTTCCCGGAACCGTCCCGCGGCGGGCAGCTCCTGAAACTCCCGCAGGTCCACCCCCAGGGGCACCACCACCCCCGGGGCGTCGCCGATGTGGGGGCGGGCCAGCCGCTCCTCTTCCTCGCTGGTGAAATGGAGGGCCGCGGCCAGCCGAATATTGCGGTTCTCGAAGGCGGCCTCCATGACGTACTTGCGCCAGCGGTGGCGCCGATAAAGGTAAGGGTCCAGGGTGCCGTGCGGCCGCACCAGGTAAGGGACGCCGTAGCTGCGGCAGTAATGCCCGGCTATCAGGTCGTGAAACAGGTAAAGGGAATGGATATGGACCAGATCGGCTTCCCGGATGCCTCCTGCCAGGGCCCGGGCCAGGGGCCAGGAGGTCCCCCAAAAACGGGGCGGCTGAATGGGATAATAGCGAATTTCCACCCCATCCTGGATGAGCGGCCAGCCCCGCGGCACCGCCAACTCCCCCGGCCCATCCTGGTTGGTGGTGTAGATCTTCACCTCATGCCCCAGGCGGGCCACGGCCCGGGCCATTTCCACACAGGCCTTGGCCGGCCCCCCGTAGCGCGGCGCCAGGTTGGCGATGACATGAAGGATTCTCATCTCAAATCCAATATTCTTGTATCACTGCGCTTTCCTGTTATCTGTTATCTGTTTTCGGTCTCTGCTAAGGGACCTTTGACTTTGATTTTGACTTCAACTTTGAACCTTGAACTTTGAACTTTGAACTCTAACGCAAAGGAATCGGTGGGCAGTGCCCACCCTAAATCTTATCCGCTATTTTGGGGCTGGAGACTCACCCTGCGTGAGCCTGCTGCCCAGGCTTCCCGCCGGCTAAAGCCGCCGGCTCCCAAAGAATGGCATCCTTCCCTCCCAAGGCAGTCCCAGACCCGCCAGACACCGGGTCCACCACCAAATGAGGCCGGTGATCACCAGTGGCGCGCTCCTGGGCAGGGTCAAGAAAACTATCAAACAAAGGATTACCGGTACCAGCTCCTTGATGAAAAACCACCCGGAAAAGCGCGGCTGATACCGGTTGAGCAGGTACGGCACGAACCAAAAGGGCAGGAGCAGGTCTCCGGCAATCATCCCCAGGATCACGCCGGGCAGCCCCAGACGCCGGCCTCCCAGGTAGGCCAGCCCGAGGTTCAGCAGCGAAGAGACCAACATCATCTTCGCCAGGGTCCGGTGCCGGTTGGTGGCCATCAGGGGATGGCAGCAGGTGAGCCAGATCAGGTATTCCCCCATGTAAATCAGGAAGAGGTCCATGACCAGTTGCTGGTACGCCACGGTTTTCCTTAACCAGAAATGATAGAGGTTCTCACCCCAGAAATGAAAGAGCGCCATGAAGATGACCGCGGCGATCAGGGTGGCGCGAAAGATGGCCCGGAATAACAAAAAGAATTTTTCCTCGTCTAGCTGGACGTCCAGGCGGGTCATCTCCGGCCAGGCTGCGTGGGAGACCTGCTCAAAGGAGGACCGGATCAAGTTGACGATGGTGCGCATGGTGGAAAAGACCACCACTTGCACCGAGCCCAGGAGCATCCCCACCACCAGGACGGTTCCCTGGATGGAGAAGGCCTGGGCCATCTGGATGCCGAAAAAGTGGAGGCTTGGTCTGATGAAGGTCAGGCCCAAGGAAAGGTCGGCCTCCCGCAGGGAAAGCAACCGGAATTGAGGGAAACGCCGGTTCAGGTCCCACCCGGCCACCAGGGCCATCCCCAGGTAGGGCAGCAGTTGCAGGCAGGCGATGGCCACCAGCCCCCCTTGCAGCCAGAGCCCCAGGGCCACCAGGATAATGGCCAGCAACTGCATGATGTTGGTGAGCATCACCCCCCGGGGCAGCAACCCCACTGAACGGTAAACCCCCACCAGGATGCCCTGGGGCAGCGAGAAAACGAATTGGAAGGCCAGGATGGCCAGCACCAGAAAAACCACCTGCCGGCTGGTAATGGTGATCTGCAGCAGCGAGCCGGGGGGCAAAACCAGCATCACCCCCAAAAACCCCAGAAAAACCGCCAGGGGGAGGATCAAAAACAGGCCCAACCCGGTGTGCAAGATCTTACGGAACAGCGGCAGGTCCCCCAGGGCATAGGCCTGGGTCAGGCGATTGACGATGTAAAGCTGGCCACCCAGGTCGGTCAGGGAGAGATAGGCGACCACGGAGGTGAGGAGGAGCCATTCCCCGTAAACCTCGACTCCCCAGGCGGTTAAAAACAGGGGCACCAGCAAGACCCGGGAGGCTAGGTTGATGATCTGGGCCAGGAAGTTGGCGCCTATCCCCTGAATCAAGCGCTTCCGCATGGTTATTCAGCTTCTCCCGGTTTCTGGAGGATCAGCAGGTGCACCTTGATCAACAAGTCATCCGGAGCGCAGCGGCCGCCCTGGGTTGCCCAGATTTCCCGGAATTCCCCGGGAAACCGCTTTTTGAAGGTCAGGGCCTGGTGGCTGAGCTCAAGGATCAGGTCCTGGACCACGAAACCGGCCTCCCGGTAGCAGGCCAGATATTCCCTGGTGGTCAGGCGGGAGAACAGGTCCAGCTCCAGGTAGCGCACCCCATCCTGAAAATCCTCCACCGCCGCCCGGTGCGCCTCCAGATAGGCCCGGTAGGCGGCCGGGTCCAGCCGCAGGTGGTTGTAGTAGTGCTCCAGGCCCCCCCGGCCGGAGAAATGGTCTCCCCCGGCGCAGAAATAAAGGGGCCCGTAGGAGGCGTATAGGTAGCCGCCGGGCCGCAAGAGGCGATGCGATTCCCGCATCACCCGGGGAAGATTCCGGCAGTGTTCATAAACCGCGTCCGAGGCGATGAAGTGAATACTGCCGGAGTCCAGAAAGTCGTGGTCCTCCAGGGGGGCGGTGCGAAACTCCACCGGCACCCGGTAACGCTGCCAACAGTATCCGGCGATCTGCCGCCACGATTCCTCAAAGGAGAACAGATCGGTGGCGATGATGCGGCTGGGCCTGAGCCGCGCCCAGCTGATGACGTCCCAGCCGGTGCCGGTGCCCTGCACCAGCAGCGTGGCCTGCCGGAAATTACGGAGATGCCTGGCCCCCCAACGACGCCGGGTCTCCAGGGGCATCCCCCGGGAGCCCAGCACCCACCTGGGCCGGTATTCGCCAAGGGTCTCCGGGGCCAGGAAACCGGAGTAGCGCCGGGAAAAAAGGGGGCGTAAAAAGAAGTAAGCGGCTCTCTTCAACCGCCCTTTGCTCTGTTGGCGGTGCTGCTTCCGCCAATCCTGCTGGGCAAATTGGACCATGGGGTCTCAGCTATCCTCCATCCGGACCATCCGAGCTGTTTTAGCAAAAATTTAAGCCGTTCGTGATGACTATATCCGGAATGCCGGCACCTTTCCCTACCAGCCTCGGCAATTTTTACGCGCTTCTCCTCATTTTCCAGATAATAATTAATTTTTTCCAAGGCTTCACCTTCTGAAGCGAAATACTCCGCCTAATTCGTGGAAGGTGGCCGGGACGATGTGATCCACTTGGATGCTCAAATCAATACTCTTCTTGGCCACGATACCGCATAATCCCTAGCCGAAGAGACCGTCTTCCCCGGCGCAGATGGGTACCGGAAAGCCGGTGGGAAACAACCCAGTTCCCAGGGCCGTCTCCCTGCGGCAGGAAAACCCTTCGGTCAACTCCATGTTGTCGTAGTTGCAGTTGGCCCCCCGGGCATAGAGGACATCGCTGAAAGCGCCCCATGAGAGAGAGTCACCTTCATCTCAATTCGGACCTGAGCCGCTCCTTTTCCATGATGGCGAAGGTGGCCTGCCATTCTCCCAGTAGGGCGGCCAGCTGCTCCACCGCATAGGCGTAGAAAAATGGGCCCAGGTCCTTGAGGCCCCGGTCGGAATGGCGAACCGCCTGCAAGCAGGTCCAAAGGGCCGGAGCTACCGTGGTCAGCCAGACCAGGGTCTTCACGGTCTTCAGGCCGTTCCAAAGCAGAATCTTCCACCAGGGCCAGCGGTCCAGAAAGCGGTGCCCCTGGGCCGAACCCGCGCCCCGGCCCTGGCGGTTGCGCCAGTACTCCCCAAAAGAGGCCGGGACCACGTGGGCCACCTCCAGGCTCAGATCGATAACTTTTTTAGCCCCGATCCGGCGCAGGCCGCGGCCGAAAAAGCCGTCTTCCCCGGCGCTAATGGGCGCCGGGAAGCCGGTGGGAAACAGACCGGCCTTCAGGGCCGTCTCCCTGCGACAGGAAAACCCCTCGGTCCAGTCCATGTTGGCAAAGTTGCACTCGACCGCCCGGCTGTAAAAGACCTCGCTGACGCAGTGGACATAACGGGGAAACAGGAATTGCCGGTTGGCCACCCTGGCATCCACCAGGACGTAATCCGCCCCATTTTGATAATGATAGGCCAGCCTCTTGAGGAAATCGGCGGGCAGGCGCACATCGGCATTGAGGAGGACGACCACCTCGCCGCTGGCCTCCCGGATCCCCAGATTCCTGGCCTCGCAACGGCCGCCGCCCCCCGGGTGAATGAGGCGCACCCCCTGCCGGGCGTAACCCCCGACGATCTCCGGGGTGCGGTCGCTGGAATCATCCACCACGATGATCTCCCGGTCGGGATAATCGAGACCCAGGAGGGCCTCCAGGGTGGCGGCGATATCCCTTTCCTCATTGTAGGTCGGGATGATGATGCTGAATCTCATGTCCTGCCCATAACCGTGGTGAACTTGGCCTAATCACGTCTCGAAAAATAGTAGATAATCATTTTGGGATCATTAATCGCAATGGCAAGCCGGCTGGTAAATTTTTTCAAGGGTTTTTTTAGCTTTGTCGGTAGTGAATATTCACTTAGTGTCAAATTACCATTAATTTCTTATTATTCCAACACTTCATCTCTCAAGAAGGCCTCCAGTTTATCTGCATATTGTTTGTTGGCTTTGGCGCTCGGGTGGCCGTCATGAGGATAATTTGTGTTTTCTTTAATATTCAGATCAACGGATATATCAACAGTCTTAAATCCATTTTCTTGGATGAATGACAACATTTCACGGGTTCCCTTACTCTGAGTGATGCCTGCAATAATCACGGGTGTTTTATGTTTTTGCCCAGTAATGGCAAATTCCATGAGCAGTGCTTTGGTGACATCGCGAATATGATGATAACGTTCTTCAATTTTATTATATTTTTGTTCGATAAAATGTATGAAGGCCGAATATCTTATAAGTGGAAATTCATGGAATTCAACTTTTCCCCGGTAATAATTGAGGTTGCCATTCTGGTCCAACCTGGCATAGGGATAATCTAATTCCCCCAGATAATTATACGGGCCGATTGCTTTCTGCCAATTTCTTGAAAAAATGTTCCTTTCGTCATGCCAACTGGCGAAAGCCAGCACGACCATTTTGGGGAGCCGCCCACTTTCGAGGGCCTGGCGAAATTGCAGCAGCGATTGTACTGTGCCATAAGCGCCCACCCCAAAATTGACCACTTCATACTCAGGAAATCTTTCCTGTAGCAACCAAGGGAAAGTCTCTTGATCATTCAAACTCCATCCGTAGGTAAAAGAGCAGCCGAAGATCCAAATCTCTTCTTTCTGTCCGGCTTCTCCGTAGGTGCTTAATGGATGGGTTATTCGATGTGTATTTGGCAAGTTAGTAACTTTGAAGGAGTAACCATTAGATAAGGTTACAGTCAGCTCCCCTGGAATATTGGCAAATCCGAGCGTAGGATTTTTGACGTATAATTTCCCCCCGGGATTGACTTTTATGAGTACCGGATCACCCGCTCGCCATGGCTGGAATCCTTTCAAACGCAGGATAATCTCTGAAGTAATTATTACAAACATTGCCAGGATCAATAAATAAATTCCAAAGAATAATAGCTTCTTTGGAAGCGTAATTTTCGAGGTGGTTGAAAAATTTTCCATGTCTCTCGTTTATAACCGAGATTATGCGGCCGCCTTGGTCATCACGTTCAATAAATGGTTTTTAGCTGAGATTATGCGGCCGCCTTGGCCCCGCAGTCGAAAAAAATCCACCCGGGACCACAGGGTCACCACCCCACTGGCGCCCTCAGGATTAACGACCCTCGGGCGGTCGCCGAAATGCAGAGGCCCCGGCAAGATTTGCCCATCCTTACCCCGCTCCCAGGTGCCAGCAATACCGTGCGGCCCGCCCGAACCGCCCGAGAAGCGCTCTAGTATCACTAGCACCGTGGCCTCGCCTTCCCCCTGAACCAGGCAGTCAAACCTGGATGCCGCCAGGGTTTCTCGAGGCATGGACGTGGCGTGGACACCTCCAAGCAGGCAATAAATTTCCGGCGATTGCCTGGTTTTTAGCCAGTCACACAGTTCGATGGCGTCTTCCACAATGTCCGGGGGCGCTGAAAACCCCACCACGGTTCGGCGCAGGTCCATCTTTGCGAGTCTCTTTTTCAGCCCCCAGATATTATCCACCAGGATTTCCACCGAGAACCCCTTGGACCGAACATAGGAGGCGATTGACATGATTCCCAAAGGAATGGCATAAAAGATGGGAGCGGGAGATATTAATAATAGATCCAATTGGGGGGTCTTCATAAATCCATTCTCATCTGGTGGTTCACCGATTTTTTCTCTCACGTTTGGGCATAATACCGCGCTCAAGGCCTGTTTCATTCGGCGCCGGCTTCATCCCCAAGATCCTCAATACCCCTCTCCTCATTGTAGGTCGGATAATGATGCTGAATCTCATTTAGATTCCTGGCCTTTAACGGCTGATTCACGGTAGGTTGCCTGGCGGGAAAATTTATCGAAATAGCCGCCGAAATCGGCCCGGATTATCTCGGCAATCCTGGCCCCGATAATTTGATATCCCAATGGGGTATAATGGCAACTATCGATGTAGGCGGTCTCCCGAGTTTCTTCGAAAACCCGGGTAAGATCATAGGTCCTCACGGGACCAGAACCCGCAATGGCCGCCACCTGCCGACCCACCTGCGGCCAGACCAGGGGAATTTGAGAGAGCCAATCGGATTTTTCTTCCTCCCGCAGATAGCTCGCAATACTCTTTTCATAAGCTGTGACGTTATCTTTGGCGTAGCCCAAGGTCGGCTGAAAGGCGATAATTCCCTTAATGCCATTAATTTCCAAGGCGGCCTTCATCAAGCGCAGGTTACCTACGTAGCTGGCAATAGCCAGGTCTTTAAACTTGACCTTATGGGGATAGATGGCCTCCTGCTTTTGCCGGAAGCAAAAGCGAAAGGCCCGGGTGATCGCCGCACTCTTCTTGGTCAGAAAGCGGGCCAGGTTGGTGCTCAGGGAATAAAAAGTGGGATAATTGATCAATTTGTCCAGGGCATTTTTGCAACAGTTATAAGAGCTGCCAGTATCCAAAATAGAGTAATAAAGGTCATTGCGCCCATCAAAAATAACCACCAGGTCCGGCTGGAGATCCAGGATCTTGGTCTGTAATAAGGCCAGCTCTTCTTGGGAGGTATATCCCACAATTCCGGCGTTAATTACTTCAACGCCCTGATAATATTTTTTCAGCTCCTGGCCAAGGTAAGTATCAATGGTCCACCGGTCATTCAAACCGCCTTCGACGGTAGAACCTCCCAAGATAAATACTCGAAAAACCTCGGGAGGCTTGGGCTCGATAAGTTCCTTGGACCTGAAGCCGAGAGAATTTATGTGGTAATAAAAATTATTAATTCTAAATTCGTAATTCGGCCTCAGCGCTATTGCCGTATAGGGCTCGTAAATGTTAATATTCCCACCCGTGATATCATCTTCGACGTTCATTAATTTCCCGAGATAGCGCGAATACCCCCGGAAATCCCCAAATCCCTCGGCATTGTCGGGAACCGTGGGCAGGGCTTTGATTTCCCAACGATCGTAAAGCCTTGCCACGGTTTCAAAAAACCCGGCTAGAAAAACAATAATAATTAGGTTTATCAGTACTACCTTTTTCATGCCTTCTAACCCCCTCAAACCACGGTGACTATCTTTAATCCGAGATTATGCGGCAGCCTGGGTCATCCTGGTCAATAAATGGTTTTAGGGGCTCCCATCCCTGCTTCAATCCCGAATAGGCTCCTCTTTTTGTAGCCAAATCATCTTGTTGTTAATAATTTTTAAAATCGGAGGGTTGGACAGAAAGCGGCGGCGGCTTTTTCACTAGATTTCCAGGCGAGTCCACTCTGGTGCACAAATTTATCTTACTGCCGGTTTTTACATCGAATATGGTGGATACCAGTATAGCCCCATCTCCGTTCAGAACCACCATATTGAGACCGCCCCGGTTCCTGGATTGCTCTACTCCCGCCACTTTTATGAATGCCTGGTTGCCGAAGGGGACGCCCGCGGAATACAAGGCAATATCTTTGGTTAACCTGTCCTTCCCGATAAGTTCCCCCTTCCGCAGCTCAATCTTTACCGCGCCCTTAGCATCGATCTTCTCGAAAATCTTGGCGCCATGGCTAAATATCCCCACATAAGATCCCGGAAAAAGCAGACCTGGCAGCCTGGAATTCTTTTCTTGCAAATATTTCTTCACCTCTTCAGGTAACAACACCGGGGCCAGATATTCTCTGGCGGCAATCAGGATAGTGTCTTGCTCAAACTTTTTAAAGAAATCATAAAGAGTAATCGGTTCAATTTTTATCCTGTTAGCTCCATCAAAGAAGTGATCATCGCGCGTATAGACGATGAAGCCGTCAACCAGGGCGCATCGATTCCAGCGATGAAATGACTGCACCGTCTCGGAAGCGGGGGGGTCCGCGAAGATATAAATACTTTGGGCATCTAAATCTCCTTTTTGTAATGCTGACCTTAGCTCTTCTTTTTTAACGTTCATTTCATTAATTGGAAATCTGGCAGCAAATCCAGTATTGATTGACATATGGTGTCTATAGGCATATAGCGCCAAATATTCCCAATCTTCATCATTGGTCATTGTTCGAACGAAAGGGGGGTAAACAATGACTTTATTGAATTTAGTCCCCACCGACTGCCATAATGGAGATTTTAGAGGTGAAACCACCGGACCTGTGGTGTGGAAATCGGGCAGATATAACAATCGGTGAATATCCGCCAGTTGGACCGCCAAACAGATGCACATCACCGAGAGCGATAAACTTTTTCGTTTCGTCGCAGTAACACAGAATACTGCTCCAAAGAGTATGGCATAAAACAAAGGCCACCCGAACCGTCCACATGTCCTAAACATATTTGCTATTTTCAGTAATCGCTCGGGCAGGTAATATTTGAAAACCACCGTATTGCCCCAAATTACCTTATTAGAAATTGCGAAAATAAAGAATAAAAATAGCACTAAAAGCAATGGTAGTAAGTATTTGATACGCTCAATCGTTGGTGGCCAAATAATTGAATGAATGACTCCGTAGCATACTAATATAATTATTCCCAACCCTAAATAGTTAGAACCTCCACCTGCCTGACCCAGTCGATAAGGCAAGGCCGGCAAAAAAGAAGACCATTGAAATGGATTGATAAAGGCATTGAGATTAAGTGAAGAAGTTCCATATTCAGGTAAGTTATTATAATATATTCCTGACTTATAATAACCAAAAATAATATAACAAGCAAATATTATTAATGGAAATACAGATATACTCAGCGCTGCTTTTGATCTGTAAGCCGGAGACCAGATGAAAAGGCGGATATAAAATGCCAGGGCAAAGCCAATCACCATGGGGCCAAAATAGGCGCAAATCGTAAAAGCACAAAATATCAATATCGACCAATATAAAATCAGCTTATTACTATAAATTCCCGAATAATTTTCGAAATAAATAACCAAACCTGCCAATATGAGCCAGTGGGCATAGAGGAAATCACTGCCATATAAAATGCTAACTAAGAGTGGCGGACTAAGCAGGAAAAAACCGACTCCAAGAAGCTGTTCAAAGATATTGGAGGTTAATAACCTCATGAGGCGATAACCGAAATAAGCTTGCAGGCAATTACCAGCAAGGAGCCACCAACCGAAATATTGAAAATCCACCGGGAGAAGGGGGGACAGTAATTTGAATGGCATCCAGACAAGTTCGTTAAGAACGGTATATGCGGCGTAAGTACCGATGGGAGCCATATAATTCGTAATCTTTCCTAAAGGGAAAGACCAGGGCTCACCACGTGAAAAAGCCCACCCCAGGTAACTCGTCGCGAGATCGCCTCGCAGGTGAAATATGAAAGCAATATTAGTTGGATCGAGGATGTGCGCACCAAATTGATATAAAAAGAGGCAGCAACCGAGACCTAGAGATAGAATAATGCCCAACTTGGAAGAAGTAGCAGGTGATTCATCCATCTCAACAACTCCGTCGGAAACCGGAATCGCATCTGGCTGCAAGGTTCTTCAAGTTTTCCATTACCTTCTCGCAGCAGGAGAAAGCCGGGGTTTTAAGTGATTTGAGCACCATGAAAATTGATCCTGATGGCCCGGTTAAAATCCGGCCGCATCACCTCTTTCAGGCTTTCACCATTGATGAGCATCTTGGACCGCCTGAAATTGCCTATTATTTGTCCGGGGATGATGGCTGGTCAACGGTAAACCCATGCTCCTGGAGGATAGTGCCACTTTTTCGCCCCCACAGGAGCTTTTCGCGTGCGAATCTCTTGAGATCGCCGCCATAATTCTGGCTGTTAATCACCATGACTTGCGGTTCGGGTTTGAGGGCCACGGGAAAACCGGACAATTCGGAGGCAAAGTATTCAGGGAAATTAATAGTAAAGCGCCATTCGGTCAGAGAGACTGCCCGAGGTGAAGGCATGCATAACCGCTGGTATAAGATAGCCTCCTTTAGTTCCGCCGGGTCATATAGCATGTCTCTGGTGGCGAGAAACCGGGCGGTCATGGCGTTCATCTCCCCATAGAATTCCTCCAACTCAGAAGATAACCTGAGGAACGCGGCCTCTTCCTCATCCCAGTAAATGGTCCCATAGGCGGGCATTTCGTTGCCCCGGCCCTGCCCTGTCATGATGCGGTCCAGTCTTTCCTCAAAAAGCCCTATTTCCCGCTGCCAGATGGAACCGGCCGGCCATTCCCGAGAACCCCGGCTCAAATAAGTCAAGAAATCGGTGAACCGCAACCCAAACCGATGATGCAGGTAGAACAAGATGAAATATCCCAATTTGAGGGAGTGCAGGAGCATGGTCACCCAGGACAACAGGGACATCTGCCGCCACTGCTCCACGGTCATGGAGTATGTGGCGATCACGATGTCTTCGTATTCGCGAATCGAGTCAGCCGGATGGATCTCTCCGTGCATTTCGTTCAGGGTTAGACGCCTAGTGATGATGCCAAACCGCTTCTGGTACTCCGGGTCGGCCAATTCCGAGTTGGGGTAAACCTGGCATTGATAAATAAAGAGTTGATTTCTTAAGCCGGACGTCAAGATTTCCTCAATTCCCACCACCAGTGATTGATAGCTTTCGCCGGGGAGACCCAGAATCAATTCGGTGTAAACCGGGATATTTTCGTGGTTGAACCGTAACTGGAGTTCTTTAAAAGATTCTATCTTGATATTTTGGCGGCGCACATTTTTTAATGCTTCCACACAATTGGACTGGAGGCTTAAGGTAATACCCTTCTCCATTTGATAGCCATGTAACAGCTTGGCGATCCGATAAATATTAGCGCTGGAATTCTTGGCGTAACATGACCGGAATTTTTCCGGAAACCCATATTTCTTTTTAGTTTGCACAAGAAACTGCGCGATTCCATAATCCTGAGTATGGAATCCGAAATTGGAATCCGCATTGAAGAGATAAAGGATTCGGTTACGGGCGACCCATTCGATCTCGGCCTTGATACGTTCCAGAGAATGGAAGCGGAATTTGCGACTTAATCCCCCCTGTCCCCAAAAACAGTAGGTACAACGGTACGGGCAGCCCCGGTTAGTTTCGATGATGGCCTGGTATTGCCACCCGCCCGGTTCATCAATCAGGCTGTCGAACAACCCAGATAGATAAGGGGATGGGTAGATATCCAAGTCCTGGGGCAGCGGCCTTTCTGCCCCACTGTAAATGCAGCGGCCGGTTTTCGGCTCCCGCCAGGAAATTCCCGGAATGGGCTCAAAATTCTGCGATTCGACCCACCGCTCCAAAATATCCCTGAAGGCCCCTTCCCCCTCCCCGCGCACGGTCACGTCAATGAAAGGGTGGCGCACAAAATAATAAGCGGGATGGAAAGGTGGCTGCGGCCCTCCAAAAATAATTAGGCACTCAGGCCAACGGGCCTTCACCTCTTTCGCCACCCTCAGGCAAAGTTGTTCATTCCACATCGACACCGAAAAGGCTGCCACCCCGGGGGACTCATATTGGGACAGGATGGCCTCAACCTTGTCCCGGCGAAATAAAAATGGCATAAACTCGTAATATTGCCGCACCAGGGGCGAGCTCTGAGCGTAGGCCTGCAGCAGTCCCGACACCAGGGGCAGATAGGCCGTTTTGTCCATCAAGACATTAA
The DNA here is from genome assembly GCA_963834795.1 of uncultured delta proteobacterium. Taxonomy (GTDB): domain Bacteria; phylum Desulfobacterota; class Desulfobaccia; order Desulfobaccales; family 0-14-0-80-60-11; genus JAPLJC01. Next base: position 52,807 of record CAWIDL010000016.1, read on the forward strand.
ATTCGTTAAAATATACTTTAAGCTTGTTTTCTTCGGGCATCCTTAATACGCTCAAAATGAAGATAATATTTTCTTGACCCTCGAAAAGGGTGTAGGGGTTACTTCACCGGCCCTCGTCCTTTATAACAACCGGTGTATTTTCTGGGAAGCTTTTTGGCCGCCATCACTTTGATATGGTGCATGGTTTTCTATCCAAACTTCCTCCTAATCATCTCCCGATACTTGGGGTTGTGTAATAGGTTCAAATCCAAAAACAAGCTCTACAGCGTGGACGCCACCGTGGTGAGCCTTTGTCTGTCCCTCTATCCCCGGGGGCTGCCTTCCGCCGCACCAAGGGCGGCCTCAAGCTGCACACCCTGTTGGACCACGATGGCTATCTGCCGGCCTTTGGTGCCATTTCTCCGGCCCGAAAATCTGACATTAAGAAGGCCTGTTCTCTTGTCGCAGCAAGAGAAAACCGGTGTTTTAAATGATTTGAGCACCATGAAAATTGATCCTGATAACCCGGTTAAAATCCTGCCGAAACACCTCTTTCCGACTTTCACCATTGATGAGCACCTTGGACCCCCTGAAATTGCCTATTAGTCCCTGCTTATATCATATAGTTATGCTTATTTTAGGCAATTCTTGTGGCATAATCTAGGTTAAAGTGATTTGAGCACCATGAAAATTTACCGTAGTTATTTACGAGGCTTTGTAATAGCCTCCAGGCGTGCCAGAAAATATTCCCTCCAGATCTGGAAATAGAGTGCCGCCCCCCAGCGCCAGATGAGGAGCTTTCTTTCCCCGCCAATGCGAGGCGGTTCATCGCCGGGGATCTCGGTCATCTTCAGCCCTCTGCGGACCGCCCGGGCCGATAGCAAAGGCTCCCAGCCGATTTTACAACCGAAGAGGGTTTCCGGCGTGGTGTACCACTTATCCTGGTCCAATTCCAGGTCGTCAACGATTTGTTTCTTGTAGGCCCTGTATATGACCATCACATCGGTGAGGTTGCCTCCGAGGAGCACCTTAACGGTTTTGGTGAACAGCCAGTTGCCGAAGCCGGTGAGCAAATCGTCGTCTTCGCTTTTGGCTTCCCCCAGGTATCGGGAAGCAATGACCATGTCATAACCTTCCCCCATCTTGGCCACCAATTCCGGGATCAATTCCGGGATGGAGTTGCCATCCGGACTGAAGGTAATGACGACATCACCCTCCACATAGGGCCAGACCTCCACGTAAGCGTGCCGGAAGCCCGGTTGTTGCTGGATATAAACCTGGTAGCCTTGCTCCCGGGCCCATTCAATGGTGCCATCGGTGGAGCCTCCGTCCACCACGATGATTTGGTCTATCCAGTCTCGCTTGATGCGAGGCATGATGGCCTTCAGGCCTTCGACCTCATTCAGGGTCATTACCAACAGGCTTACTTTCATACACTCCAATCCTTTGACTGGCGGAATTCCCGCCGGCAGGCTGGTTGTTTTTTTGATACCACCGGGATACCAGGGGACGGATGAGGAATAAGGCGGTCACCGCCAGGGAGACGAACATGATAGCCTTCCACAGATCCCCAGATAGCCCCTGTAACAGAAACTGCCCGGAGAAATATCCGATAAAGGCAAAAGCCAGGGCAGGTGGATAAATAAAAACCAAGGTGGCCCAAACATAAGTGGCAAATGAAATAGAGCTCAGGCCGAACACGAAGTTAAGAGGGCCGGAGGGAAAAATGGGATTGAGCCTGGTAAAGGCCACCACCTTCCAGCCCCGGGTATCCAGTTCGGTTTGCAGCCACAGGAGAAACCGGTTGTTGAACCGCGTGGCCAGAGGTTGCCCCAGGACCGTCCGGGAAATGAGAAAAGCGGGGATGGCTCCGCCCAGGAAGCCTAACGTCGCCAGGATACTGCCCCAAAACGGGCCCCAGAGGATCCCGGCCCCCAGATTCAAGGGAATGGTGGGGACCAGGAAAATAATGGAGATGCTATAAAAGGCGAGGAATAGCAAGGGGGCGCTAACCTGGTGTTCCTGGATGAACCGGAACACCAGCTCCGGGGTCAGGTAGCCATGGAGGCGCAGGTAATGCAGGGCCGCCAGGCCGCCCCCAAAAATTCCGAGCAGGATCAGCCGCTTGGGCCCGATGTAGCGTCGCCAGCCTCGCTTTTCCCAAAAAGTGATTGACTTGGATTGCCGTATCATACGTATCTTCGCCCGCGGCTGCCGGATGCGAGATCAATCTTCGGCATACTGGCGCACGATCTTGGCCGCCGTCATTTCCTTGATTTGCTCCACTGTTTCAGGACCGAATCTGCAGGAGATCATTTCCAGATAAGCAGGAGCATTGAAGTAAATCTGAAAGGCCTGGTCCCGAAACCGGAGGACTTCCGGACCGCTCAAAAACCGCGTCGGCAGGGGTAAAGTGTCCACTGCCAGTTGGGAGTAACCGCTCCAGCTGGCCGGCAAGGGCCACCCTTGGCGCCGGGCTTCCTCATAAAGCCGCGACCCCGGATAGGCCATGGTGCAGTAGAAATTGGCGAACTCACAGTTCAGGTCCAGGGCCAACTGCAGGGTCTCCTGCATGGTTTCCAGGTTATCGTCCGGCAGTCCGAAGATGAAATTGCCAATAATGTTGATATCAGCCGCACGCAAGGCATTAACCGTGCGGAAGATATCTTCCTGGCGGTAGCCTTTCTGCACCCCGTCCCGTACCCGGGCATTGGCGGCCTCAATCCCCAGGGCTAACCACCGAACTCCAGCCCGCCGCAATTTCTCCACCAGGGACGGATCCTGCAGCGTATCTACCCGGGCATAGGCCCAAATATTGAGGTCATAGCTCCGCTGGATAAGGAGATCGCAGATACCTTTCACATGTTGGCGATGCAGGACAAAGATTTCGTCGGCCAATTTGAGGTGCCGGACGCCGTATTTATTCACCAGTTGGTCGATCTGAGCCAGGATCGTGAGGGGGCTCCAGCGCCGATAGCTGTTGACCCCGGCCTTATAACCCCGGGCCGCTTCCCCTCGTTTGAAGGGAGCCTGGATGCAGCAGAACGTGCAACGAAAGGGACATCCCAGGCTGGTGTAAAAGGCGGCGTAAGGCTGGCAGTCTCGATAGCCGAAGCAATGCCAGTTGTGAGCCCGGTACCTCTCCATCGGCAGGAGGTCCCAGGCCGGTCCCGGCATGAGGTCATCCAGGTCCAGAAGCAGGGGTGCCGCCGCAGTGGCGCACACCTCTGGACCGTTAAAGAACCAGAGATCATGCACCTTGGCAAAATCCGGCCGAGGGGACGACAGGGCCTGAAGCAATTCCACCAGGGTTACCGGCCCTTCCCCGCCGCAGACGAAATCGGCTTCCTCCTCCCTGAGGGTGAGTTCCGGCAGCGCCGCCACATGGCCGCCGACCAACAGGATCTTCAGGTGGGGCTGCTTCTCTTTAAGCGCCCGGCACAGGGTGCTGGTGGCCGGCATCACCTGAGTAGAAGCTGAGGGGTGGTGACCATAAACCACGATAGCCACCAACTGCGGGACCATTTCCCGGATCCGGTCCACCACCTCGTCCACCCCCAGGTTTTCGGCATTGGCATCCAGCAATCGCACCGTAAACCCTTGACGGCGCACGTAGGTGGCCAGCATGCCGGCCCACACCGGCGGCTCCACTGCAGCCAGCGTGTCTCCCAGGGATTGGTAAGTCCGGACCCGCCCTCCCGGATTTACCAGCACCAGATCCAGGCCTTGGGGATAAACCATCAGGACCTGGAGACCTTGGAGGCGCCCCCCGCCTTGGGCGGAGAGTACCGAATCGGTGTCGGGGGTCTGTGCATAGTTAAAATTGCCTGCCCTCCGGAGAAGGGCATCATTCCGGTTTGGTTAACTTTGACGGAGTTCCAAAAACCGCCGGATAGTGTCCAGGACATACTCCATATCTGCCAACTCCAGGCCATGGTGGACTCCGATATGAATCCCCCGGCGCCCCAGGAACTCGGCCTGGGGGAACTGTCCCAGCCGGTAACCCAGGTAGGCAAACCCCGGACACTGGGTAGGCATGGACGCGAACAGGGTCCGGGTCTCGATGCCGTGCTCTTCCAGAAAATTGGTGAATTGGGCCCGGGTAAACGAAGCCTCTTCCTGCACGATGATGGGGATGGCGTGGGGACCGATCCGTTCCCAGGGGTCTTCCTCAATGGTGGCCAGGTATGGGGCGAACTGGCCGAACCGCTCCTGCACGAACATGAGATTCCGGCGGCGTTTGCTGAGAATATCTTCATAATTGCGAAGGTTGCCTAAGCCCACCGCGGCTTCCAGTTCGTTCATCTTGCACGAGTAGCCGATGCGTTCAAAGCGAAACCGGATATCTTCGCCGTCGGGAGTGTCAAACCGTTTGGGACAGTAGTTCCGATCGACATTGAGCAGGCACTGGACGCACTTGCAGGCTCGCCCATGGGAGCGCAGGGAGAGGAGGACCTCGGCAAAATCCTCGTTGTCCGTCACCACCACGCCGCCCTCCACGGTGGTGATGATATGGGCTACGTAAAGGCTAAAGGCCCCCAGGTGGCCGATGGAGCCTGCCGGTTTGCCCTTGTACTGGGCCCCATGGGCCTCCGCCGCATCTTCCACCACCACCAAATTATATTTTTGGGCCAAAGCCATGATCGCGTCCATATCCGCGGGCTTCCCCATGAGATGAACCGGCATGATGGCCCGGGTCTTGCTGGTAATGGCCGCCTCGATCTGGCCCACGTCGATGTTGAGGGACTTCCGGTCCACATCCACAAAAGCTGGCCGGAAGCCGGCGTGCACCACGGCATTGCCGGTGGCCACAAAAGACAGCGCCGGCACGATGACCTCGTCACCCCGGCGGGCTCCATAATCGTGCAGCACGGCCAGGGCCAGGATGTCGGCATCGGTGCCGCTGCTGACGGCCACCGCCTCCCTGCACCCCACAATCGCGGCAAACTTCTTCTCAAATTCCCGGACCAGCCTGCCGCAGGAAACCCGGGTGGACTCCAACGCCTGCAGGATTAACTCCTTGGACTCAGGGGGGATCTGGATGGTGCCGAAGGGGACTTTGATCTTTTTGGCCAAATGATACCTTTCCGACGCTTGCGTGGATTTTCAGGGACGCCTGGGGCCGGCGCTAATTTCCCTGGCCGTTACCCCCTGCTATTGTTCGAATAACTGCCGGAAAAAAGCAAGCACATTTTGGGCCGCCGCCGTCATCCCAGGCAGTCCCGTTGGACAAACGCCAGGGAGCCGCCAGGCCGGCTACCCGCCAGCCCCTGGCCCTCAGGGGGCAATTTCCCGGATGGCCTGTTTGATATCCTCTTTGCCGATGTAATAAGCTTCCTCCAGGGTAAATCCCGCCGGGGTGGGAAGGTCCGGCGCGGCCACCCGCTGGATGGGCGCTTTCAGGGAAGCAAAACCCTTTTCAGCCACCAGGGCGCTGATTTCCGCGGTCACCCCGCCGGTCTTCCAGCCGGTGTCCGCGACCACCAGACGGCCGGTCCGGGCCACCGAGTCCAGGATGAGCTTTTCATCCAGCGGGCGGAGGGTGCGCGGATCGATGATTTCGGCGTCAATGCCTTCGGCGGTCAATTCCTGGGCCGCCTGGTAAGCCTCCATGACCAGGTGGGAGATGGCCACCACCGTGACCTGCTTCCCGGGCCGCCGGATGACCCCCTGCCCCAGGGGGAGTCGGTACAGGCCTTCCGGAACCCGGCCCTTTTGCTTAAAATTGTACCGATGGTCGATGACCAGCACCGGGTTCGGGTCCGCAATCGCCGCCAGCAGCAATCCCTTGGCATCGTAGCAGGTGCTGGGCATGACCAGTTTCAGCCCGGGGATATGCATGAACAACCCCTGGAGGGCCTGGGAATGCTGAGCGCCGGAACCCCAGCCCCGGCCGATGCAGGTCCAAATCACCAACGGGACGTGAACCGCGCCACCGAACATGAAGCTCCATTTGGCCGCATGGTTGACCAACTGATCCATGCAGAGCATGAGAAAGTCAGGCCGATTATGGAGGTAAACGGGCCGCAGGCCGGCGATGGCGGCGCCGATGGCTATGCCGGTCAGGGCCCCTTCGGACAACGGGGTATCGAAGACCCGCTGGCGGCCAAATTCCTGATACAGTCCCTGGGTGGTACCGAACATCCCTCCGGGGGCATCCACATCCTGGCCCATGAGAAAGACCCGGGCATCGTGCTTCAGGGCCTCATGGAACGCATCCCGCACCGCGTCGGGATAACTAAGGACCCGCCCGCCTCTTTCGGTCTCCTGCGAAAATTCCGGCTCCTGAACTTCGGCTTTGATCTTAGACCAGGGCACTATTCCTGCTCACAGAAAAGGTATAAGGGAAGTTCCTGACCCTGGGGGAGGAGCGGGTCTCTTTGGGCGCCGGCGAAAGCCTCATCCAGTTCGGCGTCGATCCGTTGTTCCAAGGCCTCCACGTCTTGTAAGGTTATTATCCTGGCCGCCAGCAGATCCTGCTGCAACCTGGTCAGGGGGCACCTCTGTTTCCACCGGGCCACCTCCCCGGGGCTCCGGTAACCGGGAGAATCCTGGGCCTCGCACCCCGCGTGTCCCAGGATCCGATAGGTTTGGCACTCCAGAAAGGCAGGGCCCAACCCGGCCCGGGCCCGGGATACCGCTTCTCCGGCCGCCTCATAAACCGCCAGCACGTCATTGCCATCCACCTTCCGGGTGAACAGCAGGTCCGGCGGCATGGCATGAAACACGATCTCCCCGACCTGCCGAGCGGACACATGGGAACAGACGGAGTACTGGTTGTTCTCCAGCACGAACAACACGGGCAGCTTTTTCAGGACGGCAAAATTGATGCTCTCGTACAACACCCCTTCATCTGCGGCCCCGTCCCCCAAAAAAATCAAGCTCACCCGGGCTTCCCCCTGCATCTTGATGGCCAGTCCCAAGCCGGTGCCGATGGGGATACCGCCCCCGACTATGGAAGAACTCCCATAGTGCCCCACGGCCACATCCACCAGATGCATGGAGCCGCCCCGACCTTTGGAACATCCGGTCTTCCTGCCGTATAACTCCGCGACCAGCGCCTTCAGGTCACCGCCTTTGGCCAGATAATGGCCATGGCCCCGGTGGTTGCTTGCGAGGTAATCTTCGGGGCCCAGATGGGCGCACACCCCCACCGGAACAGCCTCCTGGCCGATACAGAGATGCACCGGCGTCTTCATATTATTGTCCAGGTAGAGGGAATCGATGCGCAACTGGAACTTGCGAATGCGCAACATGTCGTAATAGAGGCGCCACAAGGTTTCTTTCGCGTATCGCACCATACCGTTATCCTGGCAAAATTACTTCACGCCTGGTCAAGATATCTCTGCCGTTCATTGCTGGGGCCTGGGGTGCGCGGGGCACGGCTGGATATGAGCGAAGGATGCGGCACACCAACAAAAATCCGAGGAAGTTCAGGGCGAAAGGAGCTCCCGGAAAGGCTTGATGGAGTTTATGGTTCTTTCCCGATCCAGCGCCGAGAAATCCTCTTTGCTCGGTCCGTAAAAAATAATCTGGGTCCCGGAGGATTCAAACTGCACCGGCACATGGAGCAGGTCCTTGAGGGCGTGGCGGACCTGCTCCTGGGCTTCAGGCGGCACGAACAGCATCAAGAACCCGCCTCCTCCGGCCCCCATGATCTTCCCGCCGATGGCGCCATGGGTCCGGGCCCTGGCATAGTATCCGTCCACCTCATGGTTGGAAACCTGGGAACTCAGTTCCCGTTTGAGCATCCAGGCCTCGTGCAGCAATTCCCCGAACCTGCAGAGACAGCCGTTGCCGCAGAGGACGCGCAGCGCCTCGTTCACCATGCCGTTCATTGCCTTGAGGAGGTCGGCTTTATCTTCAATATCTTCCACATAGGATTTGGCCACGTCCGAAGCGGTGCGTTTGATCCCGGTATAGAAGAGCATAACATGGGAATTGAGTTTCGCCAGGCGGTCGTAGGAGATGGTCACCGGCTTCACGGTGATTTCCCCGCTGGGGCTGAAAACAATCTGGTTCAAGCCCCCGTAGGCGGCGATTACCTGGTCCTGGGACCCCACCGTCTCCTGGATCATATTCTGTTCTATGTGAATGCTCTCCATGGTCAACTGGTGCTTACTGGCCATGACGTTGATCAGGGCATAAAGCGCGTTCAGGAGGCCCACCGTAAACGACGAACTGGAACCCATGCCGCTTCGGGCAGGCAGGTCGCCATCGTGGTGGATTTCCAGACCCCTTTCCAGTTGCAGGAAGCGGAGGGTCTCACGCACCGCCGGATGTTTGATCTCTTCATAATTATGGCAATCTTCGATTTTGGAGTATACCACCCGGATCCGATGCTCAAAAAACGGGGGTAAATAACGGCAGGTGATATAGCAGTATTTATTAATGGATGAAGTCAGCACTTGGCCGCCATGTTTACGGTACCAGGAGGGGTAATCGGTGCCGCCGCCAAAGAAAGAGATTCTATAGGGGGTCCTGCTGATGATCATGCCGTACCCTTAATCCCTTGCCAGAGCCACCCACCATGTGATCTCCAGTGGCCATCTTTAATTTTATAACAAAACTCGCCGGGTTAAAAGTGAATTTTCGCCTCTTCCCGCAGGCGCCGGAGAAACTCCGCGGCCACGGCATAAGACTCCGGCGTGCCGATATCAATGAACTTCCCCTCCACCCTATGACCGTAAAGCCCCTGGCCCACCAGAGTTGGCAGGAGGTCCTCCTCCAGGGAAAGGAATCGCCGGGGCCCCATGAGCTCCAGAACTGCTTTTTTCAAGAGATAGACGCCGGCATTGATCCATCCGGGCCCGGGAACTCCCTTTTCCTTGAAGTTCGTGATGCTGCCATCCCCGGCCACCTCCACCCGCCCAAACCTGGCGGTATCTTCCACCCTGGTCAACAGCAGCGCCGCCGCCGCGGGGCGCCCCAGGAACCAGGCCAGATAGTCTTGCAAGTCCGCCTCGATCAAAGAGTCGCCATTCATGACCATGACCGGGTCCGAGTCCAGCACCGGCAGCGCCAACCGCAAGGCCCCACCCGTCCCTAAGGGCTTATCTTCGTGGGAATACGTCAGAGGCACGGGGCCATAGGCATCGCCCAGCCTGGTTCGGATTTCCTCCCCGCGGTATCCCGTGCACAAGACCACTTTTTGGACTCCCCCCGCCACCAATTGATCCAGCAGATACGCCAGGAAAGGGCGGCCATGGAATTCCGCCATGACCTTGGGTTGGTAGGGCAGAACCGGCCGCAGGCGGCTGCCCCGCCCGCCTGCCAGAATCACCGCCGTAGTTTCAGCAAGACTAACCATACGGCCTCAGACATTGGCGTACATATTGAGCCGGAGCATCTGAAATCCCTTAATCAGCTCTTTGATGCCGTCATCCAGGCTATATTGCGGCCTCCACCCCAGGGCTTCGATCTTGTCATTGCTTACCAGATAGTCCCGCTTATCCGGATCCTCCCCGATGGGGGCCGCGTGAATGTAAAAATTAGGGATATGCTCTTTAATTTTTTCACAGAGTTGCCGTTTGCTCAGATTGGCGGAGCTTAACCCCACATTGTAAGGCTCCCCTTTCATCCGGTCATAATGCTCGATGCCGAAAAGGAAAGCATGGGCCACGTCCCGCACATGGATGAAATTACGGCGAAAATGTTCTTCAAAGAGAATGATGGCCCCGTCTTTATATGCCCGGTAGGTAAAGTCATTAATCAGTAAGTCCATGCGCATCCTGGGGCTCATGCCAAATACCGTAGCCAGTCGGAAGGTAACGGCGTTCCCCCTTTCCAGGAGAGCCTTTTCCACCTCCACCTTCATCCGGCCGTAATCGGACACCGGACGCAAGGGGGACGCCTCGGTGCAGAAGCCATCTTTTTCGCCGATGCCGTAACCGCTGTTGGTGGTTGGGAAGAATACCATTTGCTCTTTGGAGATCATCCTAACCATCCCTAGCTGAGCATCAAGATTCACCAGCTTGGCGATGGTTGGATTGGCCTTGCAAGCCGGAGCCCCGACGATGGCGGCCAACGGCATCACGATATCTACCTCCGCCAGCAATTGCCTCATCAGAGCCTCATTACATATGTCGCCTTTGACGAATTGGAATCCTGGGTTACTACAGCAATCCAGGAGCGGCGTCTGATGGTAGATCAGGGCATCGAGGACCGTTACTTCATACCCTTTGGCTAGCAAAGCCGGAACCAGAATGGAGCCCAGATAACCGGCGCCGCCGGTAACCAAGATCTTCTCTCGCATCTAAGAAACGACCTCCGCCTTCAAAAAATTCAGCCTTGATGAATTATCACAGTAAGACCGCCCAAAACCATCTGGCCAGTCTAAACTGACAAAAACCGAAGCCTCTCGCAAATTCAAAGGAATTTTGCCAGAGGCTCACAGATCATGTTTTTACGGCAGCTCCCAAAGTCTGCCGCGCTTTAACAATGTGGCACCCCAAATTCCCAGCAGAACACCTGAAACCGGGATGGCGCTCATAATATAGGCCTTATATTCAGCCATGGTGAAATGTTGGAAATAAAGGAGCTGCTATTCCTGCGGATCAGGCGAAATAAGAGCCCCGGTGAAATACGCCAAGGCGTTCTTAAGCCCTCGAAGATCTTCCTCAAACCCCCATTGGCTGATAATTTCCCGGCCCTTTTGCCCCAGACGGCGGCAATGAACCGGGGCTTCCAGCACCCCTTGCAAAGCCTCAGCCAGGGCGGGAATATCTCCGCAGGGAAAAGTATAGCCGTTCTCTCCGTTTCTCACCAGGTCCGGGCCGCATCCCACCTGGTCGCTGACGATGACGGCTTTGCCTGCGTTCATCGCTTCGTTGACCACCAGCCCCCAGGGCTCATGCACCGAGGGCAGGACCAAGACGTCGCAGAGGTCATAATAAGCGGGCAGTTCGGTCTGGTTCTTAAATCCCAGGAATCTGACGGCCTCGAGCTGCATCTCCCGGGCCAACTCCTCCAGGGGCTGGCGCTGTTCGCCGTCGCCCACGAACAGCAGATAGGGAGGTTCGGCCATCGCGCCCTTGCGAGTCAAGTGGATATAGGCGGCCAGGAGGTCGGCGGGGCGTTTTCTGGGCTCCAGTTTGCCGAGGAACAGGATGACCGGTCTGCCGGGCGCCAGTCCCAGTTCCCGGCGCCATTCCTCCCGCCGGGCCCCGGCCTTCCGGGCCTCGGTCTGGAAAAAGCTGTTGTCCACCGCATAAGGCATCCAAAAGATCTTTTCCTCGGGGATGCCATAATGGCGATAGTATTCCCAGTTTAAACTACCGATGGCCAGAAAACCATCGGCCAGGCGGTTAAGCCCCATAAAAAAGCCGGTCTTTAACAGCCGCTTGCCGATATTCCGCCGGGAGCTGCTGAGGGTGGCTTCATCCCGGATCAAGACCTTGAGGCCCAGCCTCTTGGCGGACCACATGGCCAGCCAGTGGAACCAGCGGTTATAGCCATGGATCCATAGGACCTCAAAGCGGCCCTCTTTCAGACTGCGGCCCAGGCCGTAGTTGAAGGGTCGCCAAAACGACACCCGCTCCCGCCCGCCCAGGGCCCGCAGGAATTCATGGCGATAGCCCTCCAGCAGGGGCACGTCCCAATCGATCACCCGGCCAAAGGAAGGGTCCAGAAATTTCTTGGTGGTGAAATCGCTGCAAAAGAAAACGGTCAGGTCGAGACCGGGCTCCCGGGCCAAACGGCGTAGCAGCGGGGCCTGGTACTGGATGGGGTGGGTCACCAGGTAGGCCAGGCGGATGTCAGCCATGGTTCTTAAGCCGCTTAAGCTCATCCTGGCACATCAGCCGGACCACCTCCGGCATCTGGTAACGCGCCCGCCAACCGAAGGTGCTGGCGGCCTTCTGCGGGTTGCCCCGGCTGACGGCAATCTCCGTGGGCCGGAAAAACTCCGGATCGATGACCACGTGGTCCCGCCACTGGAGCCCCACCTGGGCAAAGGCCGCGGCCACGAACTCCTCCAGGCTGTGGCTCTCCCCGGTGGCGATGACATAATCGTCGGGTTTCTCCTGCTGGAGCATCAACCACATGGCTTCCACGTATTCCGGAGCCCAGCCCCAATCCCGCTGGATGGCGATGTTGCCCAGACGCAGCTTCTCCAGGCTGCCCGCGGCGATGCGGCAGGCCGTGGCGACGATCTTCTTGGTGACGAACCGCGCCGGCCGCAGGGGCGATTCGTGGTTAAACAGGATGCCGGAGCAGGCAAAGAGCCGGTAGGCCTCCCGGTAATTGGCCACTTCCCAAAAGGCCGCGGCCTTGGCCACCGCATAGGGGCTCCGGGGCCGAAACGGGGTGGTTTCATCGGCGGCGTCGGTAATATCCCCGAAACATTCGCCTGAGCAAGCATTATACAGCTTAATCGGCCTTCCCAGGAACCGGATGGCCTCCAGCAGGTTCAAGGTGCCGATGCCGATGCTTTCCATGGTCTCCACCGGCTGCTGGAAAGACAGGGCCACCGAACTCTGGCCCGCCAGGTTATAGACCTCGTCCGCCTCCGCCTTGATAAGGGCCTGGAGGACGCTGCGGAAATCCGTCAGGGCCACCGATTCCACTTCTAGCCGGTGTCGCAGGTTTAGCCGTTCCAGATTGACAAAGGGGGAGACCTGGGCATCCCGGGAGCTCCCCGCCACCCGATAGCCCCGGCTCAACAGGAACTCCGCCAGGTAGGCGCCGTCCTGGCCGGAAATCCCGCAGATAAACGCCTTTTTCATGGGCTCGTCATCCTTTTTCCATGATGCGCCGGACAATCTCATGGCACCGCCGGGTAAAGTTTTCCAGGGAGAAATGGCTCAAGCCCGGGGGAATGACCCCCCTGGGCCGGTTGAGCGCTTCCAGGATGCCCCAACGTAACTCATCCGGGTCATGAGGGTCAACCAGAATCCCCAGGGCGCCGCCCCGCAGGGCCTCCCGGCTGCCGTCCAGCTTGCTCCCCAAAACCGGAATGCCGCAGGCCATGGCTTCCAGATAGACGAAGCCGAAGCCCTCACCCCAACCGGGCATGACGTAAGCATCCGCCAGGCGGTAATGGTCCGGCTTCTCCTTTTCGTGAATGAAGCCGACAAAAACCACCCGGTCGGCCACTCCCAAGGACCTCGCCTTGGCTTGCAGGCGCTCCCGGTCGTCGCCGTCCCCCACGATGAGGTAGGCAATCTCCGGAACCTCCGCCGCCAGCGCCGGCATCAGCCCGAGGACTTCATCGATCCCCTTGTAGTTGTCCGTGGCCCACAGGCGGCTTACGGTGAGCAATACGGTTTTGCCGGCCAGGCCGTAGCGCTGCAACAACTCGGGGTTCTTGCCGCCCACCCCGTAATGCTGCCGCGCCACCGCATTGGGCAGTAGAAATACCCTGTCCCGCGGGAGCCTGGCCCAGGCCAGGAACCGCTCCGTGGTCACCTCGCTGATGGAAATCACCGCGTCCACCTTGGCGGCGAACCTGGCGGCCAGGGCGCTCCGGGGCGGCTGCCAGGCGTCCAGGCCGAAGATAAAAACCGCCAGGGGGGCCCCGGTTTTCCATTTGGCCAGATAAGCCAGGGGCAGCAGGAAAAGATGGCCGCAACAGATTAACTCATATTTCCCCGTGGTCACCAGGCAGCGGAGCACCGCCAAGAGATACCGGAGTTTGCTGTTTATGCCGCTCGTGACATAAGTGAGCTTTGGAGGCAAGGGCTCCAGAGGTAGCGGACAGCGCCGGGTCACGGTCACCACTTCCGTCACCCCGGGGTGGGAGCACAAGGCGCCGAGCAGGTCCCGATTGTATTGGGCGATGCCCCCCAGGCCGCCAAAGGCGTCACTGACCAGCGCCAGGATCCTCACGCCGGCCCTCCGGTATGGTGGCGATAAACCAGTCGGGCCCAGCCCCTGAGGCCCCGTTGCCTGGATAATCCCCTATGGTCTTCGGCCTCCGCCAGCCACTGCGGCACCGGGATGGAAAACCCGGTCTTGGCCCGGTTGAGCAACTCCTCCGGCAGGGGCTGCTCCGGAGTCCTGGCCATGTCCAGCTTGGTGGGGGGCTCCCTCATGGCCAGCAGCGGCGCCACCTGGCGCAGCAACTCCAGGTCCACCAGGGGCACGCGAATCTCCAGGGAATGGGCCATGCCGGCCCAATCCGCATCCCGCAGGAGCTGTTGCCGCATGTACCAGACCATTTCCAAGGCGGAGACCCGCAAATGAGCCCCCTTAAGCCCCCGCACCGTCTCCCCCAGGCGGGCCAGAGGCTGTAGTTCCCGCCAGCCCTCCCGGACCAGGTCCGGGTCCAGGACCTCGGGCAGTTCCCAGGGCATGAAGAGGCTCCTTCGCAGCAGGTAGGCCCCGGGATAGGTGCCGCCGTACTCCAGCAGACCGGCATATTTGGGGGAAGTGAAGCGCTTCAACAGCGGCGCCGAGATGATCCGGAAGGCCCGCCCCAGTCCGGGAACTCTGCCCATCCAGGCCAGGGCCCCCGTCAGGCGGGGTATCCCCCGGAAGCTGGGGTAGCCCCCCAGCAGTTCGTCTCCCCCCAGGCCCGAGAGCGCCGCCTTCAGCCCGGCCGCGGCCGCCGCCTTGGCCACGAAATAGGTGTTCACCCCATCCACGGACGGCTGGTCCATGTTATGTAGGATCCTGGTAAAATCCTGTTGGAAATCCTCCCGGGTGATCCATTGGCAATGATGGCGGGCCCCGTAGCGCCGGGCGATCTCACCGGCCCACCGGGTCTCGTCGGCGACGCCACCCTTGAGTTCCTGAAATCCCAGAGTGACGGCATTCAGCCGCCCCCCCCGCTGGCAGGCCAGGGCCAGGACCGTGCTGGAATCCAGGCCCGAGGAGAGGAAGACGCCCACCGGCACGTCGGCGATGAGGTGATGGCTGACGCTATCCGTCAAAGCCTGCCGCAGGCGGTCCCCAACTTCCTCCTGATCGCAGTTCAGCCCCTCCCCCGCGGCCTCGGCCCGCCGCAGTTCCTCAACAATGCTGCAAAACTCGCGGATCCGCGGGCGGCCCTGGGCCTCCACCACCAGGAGGGCGCCGGGCGCCAGGGAGCGAATCCCCCGGTAAAGGGTGTAAGGCTCCGGCAGATAGCCCCAGAGGAAAAACCCGGCATGACCGGCCGGCTCCGGCCTGGTGTCGAGGCCGCCGCCTGCCAGCAGGGCCTTGACCTGCGAGGCAAAGCGCAGGGCGCCGCCATCGTCGGCGTAGTATAGGGGCTTGATGCCGAAGGGGTCCCGGGCCAGCACCACCCTCCTGGCCACCTCATCCCAGAGGGCGAAGGCGTACATGCCCCGGAGCCGCCGGACCATGGCCGGGCCGTGCTGCCGGTAGCAGTGGAGCAGGACCTCGGTGTCGCTGCCGGAGAAAAATTGATGCCCTTGCCCCTCCAGTTCCCGGCGCAATTCCCGGTAATTATAGATTTCCCCATTGAACACCACCCGCAGGGAACCATCAGGGGTGGCCATGGGTTGGGCCCCAGCCTCGCTCAAATCGATGATGGACAGGCGCCGCTGGGCCAGGGCCACCCTGCCGTCGGCCGAGACCCACAGGCCGGCGCCATCGGGCCCCCGCGGTTTCATGGCATCGCGTATCTTCAGGATTTCTTCCGGAACCACCGGGGGGGCGGAGTCACTGTATGAAAAATTGCCAACAATACCACACATTTACTTAACCGCAACGCAAAGCAAATTCTGGCTCAGGATCTCTTTCCGGACCAGGCTCCCGGTCTCCACCGCCAGGTAAAACCTTAAGGTACCCCGCAGCACCCGCCACAACAGCCAGCGGAGGCCGCTGACCATCCCATGCACCACAGGTTGATCCTCGTAGCACTCGATCCGGGAAAAGCCGCAGGAGGCTAATAATTGCCCCAGGGAATCCCGGGTAAAGATGATCTCATGGGTAAAATCCCGGTACCCGACCCGGCCGCTGAACGGCGAGGAGCCGTTGGGGGTATGGATTATGACCTTGCCACCCGGCGCCAGGACCCGGTTTACCTGGTCCATGAATCTCAGGACCTCATCCTTGCGAAAATGCTCCAAAACATCGAAGGCGATCACCAGGCCCTGGGATTCGCCTTCCAGTGATTCCAAAACCGCCAGCAACTCCCCTTCCCGCACCCCGGTGAGACCCATGCTTCTGGCCGCCGCCACCTGTTGCGGAGAGCGGTCGATGCCAACCATATTAGCAAATCCCCGCCGGCGGGCAAAATACTCCAGCGCCCCGGCGCCACAGCCCAGGTCCAGGATGGCGGTCTCGTGGTCTTCCGGGAAATGATCCCGGATCAGCTTCTCCAGATAGGGAGCCCGGCGCCGGAACTCCTCCGCCTTCTCCCCAGCCGGAGCGATATCTCCGGCCTCCAGGTAATGCTGATAGATCCTGCGGCGATAATCGGGCAATGGATTTAAGCCTTGATCACCCTGGCATCAACTTGCCTGCCGGGTAAGACGTTGCGGGTATCCACCACCAACCGGGCATGGACGGCGATGAAGCGGTAGCCGATGCGGGTATGGTCTGTGGCAATGAGCACTGCATCATAGGAGGCCGGATTCTCCGGGGTCAGCGGCGCGGATTCCATTTTGAAGTCATGCCACCTGGTACGGCGCATCACCGGAATGACATTCCAATTAAAAATCCATCCGTCGGAAATATGGCCGGTGGGAAGTGCCCGTAATAAACTCATAGATTGCCGGCATATCGATGAGCTGGCATTCACTCCAGGAGACTTGATTAAATTATTCACCTGCTCACCACCACTTTCCCTGCTGGCCGGCGGCAGGTCCGAATGTTTTATTTTAACCAAATTTTTGGGCAAATCAAAGAAAACCCTCCCTGGGGCAGGGCGCCAGGAATTAGCCGAATCCCCCAAATATTTTGGCTGGCGGCATTATGAGAAGGATCGGGCTGCCTGGTTGGAATACCTGGCGGCTAATGACGAATCTTCCTACCTGACACTCCGGGACGTCTTCTACATCGAGCGGCAGGCAAGCCCGGATAAAAAGGAAGTCCAGAACCAGCGGCGATCTCCAATTTCCCACCGAATGCCAGGGTATCTTCCTACCCCGGTTCCCTTACATTTGATGGTTTTCCCAGGTATTTTCCCAGGCAAATGTTATATTGGGCCTTTGGGTTATCCTGGGAACCGTTAGCCCACTTGGAGAACTGCCATGCTCAACCATTGGTGGCCTTATTTTGCAGTGCTGCCACTCCTGGCCCTGGTGACCGGCTGCCGGGAACCGGCCTGTCCTCCTAAGGGGGAGCGCCTGATCCCCATGGAAGACTTCTTCCGGAATCCGGAGAAGACCGACTTCAAGATTTCCCCGGACGGGCAATACCTGGCCTTCCTGATGCCCTGGCAGCGCCGTCTCAATGTCCATGTGCAAAGGATTGGCGAGGATCGGATTACCCGGGTCACCCAGGCCACCCAGCGGGATATTGCCGGCTACCTGTGGGCCAAGAATGGCCGTCTCGTCTATCTGCAGGACCAGGCCGGCAACGAGAACTTCCGGGCCTATGCAGTGAATGCCGACGGCAGCGACCCCAAGGACCTGACCCCGTTCCCCCAGGTTCGCGTCCAGATCCTGGACGACCTGGAAGAGAGCCCGGACGAGATCCTGATCGGCATGAACCGGCGGAACCCGAGATTCTTTGATGCCTTTCGGGTCAATGTCTATACCGGCGCCTTAACCCTGGTGGGAGAAAACCCGGGCAACATCACCGATTGGCTGGCGGACCACCACGGCCGGGTTCGAGTGGCGGTGGCCACTGACGGCCTCACTGACACCCTGCTATATCGACCCACCGAGGCCGAGGCCTTCCGCCCGGTGGCCGCCACTAATTTCAAAGACACCCTGGAACCCCTATTTTTCACCTTCGATGACCGCGATCTCTACGTCTCCTCCAACCTGGGCCGGGACAAACAAGCCATTTACCGTTATGACCCGGAAAAGGGGGAAATGCTGGATTTGATCTACGAGAATCCGGAAGTGGACGTCGATACCCTGCTGCGCTCCAAAAAACGCCGGATCATCACCGGGGTCTCCTTCTTCACTGACCGGCGCCACTACCACTTCTTTGATGAGGAGCGGCAGCAGCTCCAGGAAGAGCTGGAGCGGCGGCTGCCCGGCTATGAGGTGGTGGCCGCAGACGGCCGCAACCTGCAAAGCAAAGACGAAACCCGGGTTCTGGTGCGCACCTACAGCGACAAGTCCCTGGGCGCCTATTACTATTACGACCGGGTTAGTGGGGAATTCCGGAAGTTGGTGGAGGTCAGCCCCTGGCTCCAGGAAGCGGAGTTGGCGGATATGCGGCCCATTTCCTACCAGTCCCGGGACGGACTGGCCATTCACGGTTATCTCACCCTGCCCAAAGGAGTAGCGCCCAGGAACCTGCCGGTGGTGATCAATCCCCATGGCGGCCCCTGGGCCCGGGATCACTGGGGTTTCGACCCGGAAGTCCAGTTCCTGGCCAACCGGGGTCTGGCGGTGCTGCAGATGAATTATCGGGGCTCCACCGGCTACGGCAAGGCCTTCTGGGAGGCCGGCTTCAAGGAGTGGGGACTCAAGATGCAGGACGACATCAGTGACGGGGTGGCCTGGCTGGTGAAACAGGGTCTGGCCGATCACCGGCGCATCGGCATTTATGGCGGCTCCTACGGCGGCTACGCCACCCTGGCCGGGGTCACCTTCACCCCGGACCTCTATGCCTGCGGAGTCGATTACGTGGGGCCTTCCAACCTCTTCACCATGTTGGCCTCTTTCCCGCCTTACTGGGAGCTGGAGCGTCAAAAGCTCTACGAGATGATCGGCGATCCCATCAAAGACGCCCCATTGCTCCGGGAGGTCTCTCCTCTGTTCCACGCCGAGCGCATCAAGGCGCCCCTGCTGGTGGCCCAGGGGGCCAACGACCCCAGGGTTAAAAAGGCGGAGTCGGATCAGATCGTCCAGTCCCTAAAGCAGCGGGGCATCCAGGTAGAGTACCTGGTCAAGGACAATGAAGGCCACGGCTTCCACAACGAGGAAAACCGCTTCGACTTCTACCGGGCCATGGAGCGTTTCTTCGGCGTCTGCCTGGGCAGCAAGGTGGAGAGCCTGGGGAAATCCGGCCATTAGCAGGCCGCGGGATCGCGGTCCGGGGCCGCGCCAATCCTTTCGCAAGTGAGAGGGTGGCCAGGGGGGCTTATTGCACTGGGGCGCCGGAATGCCTAACATTATCTAGAGGCCGTGGAAAGAGAAATATGAATTGTAGGGGCAGACCCAGGTGTCCGCCCTGGGCTGACATTTCTCTAGAGGGCCGCGGGGGGGGAATACCCTGGTAAGGGTTGGTCTCCGGCGGCCGGCGAGTTTTTTAGGTTATTTTTGGTTAGAAGTCATTTCAAAACCGATTTCCGACGTCTCACTTGAATCATCCAAGGGGGGTTAAGTTTGCAAATAATCACCCCCCTTTTCTAAAGGGGGCAGGGGGGATTAAATAAGCGCTTGATAATCCCCCTAAATCACCCTTTAGGAAAGGGGGATTTGAAATCTCCGTAGCCCAACCTTTTATTGGGTGAGAACATATGTGCAGCCTAAGCCAGGTTTTGAAATAGGTTCAAGAGACGGCTAACCCGGCCCCACCGGGATTAACCCGATTAATGGTCTCATCTCCGGCGGTCGGCCGGAGGCAGGGGGTCAGCTCATGTGGGAATATTCGGACAAGGTAATCGACATTTCCTCCATCCGGAACGTGGGGGAGTTGGAAGGCGTCGACGGCGAAGATGGTGGGTAACGTTTCTTCGGGAGATGGATGGGAAGGAAGGTGGAGAGGGGGGGGAAATGGAGGGATTAGAGTTGTGCTTAGTAAATGAAGAGAAAAGGAAAGTTGGAAGGGTATTAAGGTGCGCGATTTGGAAAAGAGGGATATAGGGAGATTTGAGGAGGTTATTTTAAATTCGGTCTGTGAGGCTTTTAAAAGGGAGGTTAAAAAAGGGAAGTTTGAAATGTGATAGCAATTATGAAGTATCGCAATAGCAGGGGGTGGGATAGAGAGAGAGGGGTGGCGTGAATATTTTAGTAGTGAGGGGTTGGTGAAGGGGGTTTATTGCAAGGGGGCGCGGGAATGTCTATCATTATCTAAAGGCTGCCGGAAGGGAAATATGGAAGCTAGGGTGGGACCGAGGTGTGAGCTCTGTGCTAACATTTCTCTAAGAGAGCCGCCGGGGGGAATACGCTCTAAGTAAGGGTTGGTATAAGGCGGCCGGAGAGTTGTTTGGTGATAGTTTTGGTTAAGGACGGCTAACCCGGCCCCACCGGGATTAACCCGATTAATGGTCTCATCTCCGGCGGTCGGCCGGAGGCAGGGGGTCAGCTCATGTGGGAATATTCGGACAAGGTAATCGACCATTTCCTCCATCCCCGGAACGTGGGGGAGTTGGAAGGCGCCGACGGCGAAGCCCTGGTGGGCAACATTGCCTGCGGTGACGCCCTCAAGCTCACCTTTAAGCTGGACGACAACGGCCGCATCCAGGAAGCCAGGTTCAAGACCTTCGGCTGCGCCAGCGCCATTGCCTCGGCTTCAGCCATGACCGAGATGATCAAAGGCATGACCATTGAGGAGGCCGCCAGGATTACTGACCAGGATATCGCCGACTACCTGGGGGGGCTGCCCAAGGAGAAGATCCACTGCTCCGTCATGGGTCGGGAGGCCCTGGAGAAGGCCATTGCCCACTATAAAGGGGAGGCGGTCCCCGGCGTCGAAGGCAAGGTGATCTGTGAATGCTTCGGGGTTACGGAGCCGGAGATCGAGCGGGTGGTGCGGGACCACGACCTGAAGACCGTGGAGGAAGTCACCAACTACACCAAGGCCGGCGGCGGCTGCGGTGGCTGTGCGGACACCATCCAGGAGATCATCGACCGGGTGCGGGCCGCAGCCAAGGGGGCGCCCCGGCGGCCCCGGCTCACCAACCTGCAAAAGATCAGGCTGATCGAAGATACTATCCAGCGGGAGATACGCCCGGCCCTGCAGCAGGACGGCGGCGACCTGGAACTCATCGACGTGGTGGGCGACCGGGTTTTGGTGGCCACCCGGGGAACCTGCGCCTCCTGCGCGGCGGCCCAACTGACCCTGAAGGACTTCGTGGAGGCCAAGCTCAAGGAACTGGTGACCCCCGAACTGCGGGTGGAGGAGGTGGCGCCATGACTGTCATTTACCTGGACAACAACGCCACCACCCAGGTGGATGCGGCCGTCCTGGAAGCGATGCTCCCTTACTACCACGAGCTCTACGGCAATCCCTCCAGCATGCACTTCTTCGGAGGGCAGGTGGGCCGGCGGGTTCGGGAGGCCCGGGAGCAGGTGGCGGCCCTCCTGGGCGCCGCCCCGGAGGAGATCATCTTCACCAGTTGCGGCAGCGAGAGCGACAACACCGCCATCCGCTCGGCTCTGGCCACTTTTCCCGACAAGCGCCACATCGTCACCTCCCGGGTGGAGCACCCGGCCATCAACGCCCTGGTGGCCCATCTGGCCAAGGAGGGTTACCGGGTCACCGAGCTGCCGGTGGACAGCCTGGGCCGCCTGAACCTGGATCTATACGACCAGGCCCTCACCCCGGATACCGCCATCGCCTCCCTGATGTGGGCCAACAACGAAACCGGGGTCATCTTTCCGGTGGAGAAGGCCGCGGCCATGGCCCGGAACAAGGACATCCTGTTCCACACCGACGCGGTGCAGGCCGTGGGCAAGATCCCCATCGACCTTCGGCAAAACTCCATCGACATGCTCTCCCTGTCCGGCCACAAGCTGCACGCCGCCAAGGGAGTGGGAGCCCTTTACGTGCG
Source organism: uncultured delta proteobacterium (assembly GCA_963834795.1). Classification (GTDB taxonomy): domain Bacteria; phylum Desulfobacterota; class Desulfobaccia; order Desulfobaccales; family 0-14-0-80-60-11; genus JAPLJC01. The sequence continues at coordinate 74,573 of CAWIDL010000016.1, forward strand.
CAAAGGCACCAAATTCGCGCCTTTCCTGATCGGCGGCCATCAGGAAAAGGGGCGCCGGGGCGGCACCGAAAACGTCCCCAGCATTATCGGCCTGGGGGTGGCCTGCCAGTTGGCGGCCCAGCGGCTGGAGGCGGAAAACACTAGGGTGAAAGCCCTGCGGGATAAGCTGGAGAACGCCCTGTTGGCCAGCATCCCCAAGAGCCGGGTGAACGGCGACCGGGTGCAGCGCCTCCCCAATACCAGCAATATCAGCTTCGAATCTATCGAAGGGGAGGCCATCCTCCTGTTGATCAATGAACTGGGCATCTGCGCCTCCTCTGGCTCCGCCTGCACCTCCGGGTCCCTGCAGCCGTCCCATGTGCTCCGGGCCATGGGGGTGCCCTTCACCATGGCCCACGGCTCCATTCGCTTCAGTCTCAGCGTTTTCAACACCGAGCGGGAAATCGACTATGTCATCGAAAAATTTCCGCTGATCATCGAAAAACTGCGGGCCCTGTCCCCCTACTGGGTGGTGGGCGAGGCCGTCTGCGCCACCATGGAAGGCTGAGAGGTTATCTATGGCTACCAAAGCCGACCCGGAACTTGACCGGTGCAAGCTGGAGGCCAGGACCGCCCAGGAATTACGGGAAGCCATCCCCCAGATCGTCGAGCAACTGGTGGGCTCCTGCCAGCTGGAGGACTGCTTCGACCACGTGGGTCCGGAGCCCATCCCCTCCCGGGAGCAAGCGATCGACCTCATCCACCGGGCCTGCCGCCTCCTTTACCCCGGTTATTTCATCCGCAAACGGGTGGACCAGATCAACCTGGGCTACTATTTCGGCCAGGAAGCGGTGGCCTTTTTCGAGGTCCTGTCCCAGCAGATCGCCCTGGCCATCCGCCACGAATGCCTGCGTCACGGCCTGCCCTGCACCCATTGCGAAGAGCGGGGCCAGGAGGACGCCATCCTCTTTATGCGGGAGCTGCCTCGCCTGCGCCGCGCCCTGGCCAAAGACGTGCGGGCGGCCTATGAGGGCGATCCCGCGGCCAAGAGCTACGACGAAGTCATCTTCAGTTATCCGGGCCTGTTTGCGGTCACCGTTTACCGCATCGCCCACCAACTGGTGGACCAGTACGTGCCCCTGATTCCCCGCATCATGACGGAATACGCCCACGGCCAGACGGGGATCGACATCCACCCCGGGGCCCACATCGGCGAGAGCTTCTTTATCGATCACGGGACCGGCGTGGTGATCGGGGAGTCCACCGAGATCGGCGACCGGGTGCGGCTATACCAGGGGGTGACCCTGGGAGCCCTGTCCCTGCCCCGGGAGGTGGTGGATTCCTTGCGCGGGGCCAAGCGCCACCCCACGGTCCAGGACGACGTCATCATCTATGCCCAGGCCACCATCCTGGGGGGTAAAACCGTCATCGGGGCCCGCTCCGTCATCGGCGGCAACGTCTGGATCACCGAGTCGGTGCCCCCGGACACCAGGGTCTTTTTGAAGAGGCCGGAGCTGATTTACCAGGGCAAGAAGAGCAGCAAGTAGTCTCGTGTCCGTGGCCGGTGGCCAGGTTAACACCCCAAAAACCCAAAGAGATTCAAAAGGAGAGCGGTATTCCAACCTTGAACTTTGAACCTTGAACTTTGAACTTAGTCTTTCTGGAGGCTGAAAATGAGCGGCATCCTTTCCGACCTCATGCAGGCCGTGGGGGAAACTCCGCTGGTGCGGCTCAACGCCCTGGGCCGGGGCCTGCCCGGCACCATAGTCGCCAAGCTGGAATCCATGAACCCCCTGGGCAGCGTCAAGGACCGCATCGGGGCGGCCATGATCCAGGCGGCTGAGGCCCAGGGCCTGATTACCCCGGACACCCTGATCGTGGAGCCCACCAGCGGCAACACCGGCATTGCCCTGGCCTTCGTCTGCGCCGCCCGGAAATATCGCCTCATCCTCACCATGCCCGAGACCATGAGCCTGGAGCGCCGCAAGCTTTTGAAGCACCTGGCCGCGGAACTGGTGCTCACCCCGGGCAGCCAGGGGATGACCGGGGCCATCAACCGGGCCCAAGAGATAGTGGCCGGGACCAGGGGGGCCTTCATGCCCAACCAGTTCGCCAACCCTGCCAACCCGGAGGTTCACCGCCGCACCACCGCCGAGGAGATCTGGCGGGACACCGGGGGCGCCGTGGATATCCTGGTGTCCGGGGTGGGCACCGGGGGCACCATCACCGGGGTGGCCGAAGTGATCAAGGCCCGCAAGCCCTCTTTTAAGGCGGTGGCGGTGGAGCCCGCGGCCTCGCCGGTGCTCTCCGGCGGCCCACCCGGCCCCCATAAGATCCAGGGCATCGGCGCCGGCTTCATCCCCGAGATCCTCAATACCCGGATCATTGACGAAATCATCCCGGTGAGCAACGAGGGGGCCTTCGACACCGCCCGCCAGGTAGCCAGGCAGGAGGGCATCCTCTGCGGCATCTCCTCCGGGGCCGCGGTCTTTGCCGCGCTCACGGTGGCCGCCCGGCCCGAAAACCAGGGCAGGCTCATCGTGGTGATTCTCCCCAGCACCGGCGAGCGCTACCTGAGCACCGAACTGTTTGCCCAGACCTGAGCCAAAGAGTGGCACAGGCTTCCAGCCTGTGATTGGATCAAAGTTCAAGGTTCAAGGTTCAGCGGCAGTGGCAGTGGCACAGGCTTCCAGCCTGTGATTGGGTCGCCTGACAAGGCAAAAGTTAAGAGTAAAAAGGCAAAACTTTGCGGGGTTAAACTTGTTGAAAGGGCTCCCCAAAAACGTTTTTTGACAGCGGTGGCCAAGGTTGCCGTATAATTTCAGAGGAGGTCTTTATGCGGCGGTCTTGGAAGATGGATGTAAAAATTAAAATCATGGTTCTGGCTCTTATGGCCCCGCTCATCGTGGCTTGTACCACCGATGCCAACAAAAAGACCCAGCAGTTAGAAGAAGATTGGAAGGGCAAAAACTTTAACGACCTGATTGCTGCCAAGGGACCGCCCGACGAAAAATTGGACGACGGACAGGGCGGCAAGATATTTATATATTCCACCTATGAATATGAACAAGCCTCTGTATCAGGAAGCGGGGGTGGCTTCTCTCGCGGCGGAGGGTACGGCGGCGGAGGTGGGGGTGGCGGGGGTCGGCATGGGGAAGGCTCTGGCGCCGGAGGTGGCTCCTCTCGCGGCGGGTCGTCTAAAACTTCATACCTTCGTTCCGAGATGTTCTGGATAAATCCCGATGGATATATCTACCGGACCGCCTACCAGCGGAAACGCCAATAATTGAAAGAGCGAGGCTATGGTAGAATTTTCATAACCTTTTCATTATCATCAGGCCCATTCCTTGAGGGGGGAGAGGATCAATGAAAAATGTAGGGAAACCCGAAGTAACCCCCCAGCATGAGCCGCCAGCCTGTCAAGGCTAAACCTGTCCGAAGGTCCAGGCGACCCTGTCTCTAACTTTAATAGCCTACTCCCCCCGCACAAATGAAAGGCAGGCCCTTTGGCCTGCCCACCGAAAACCGAAAACCGTCTCTTTCCGCGGGCGTCGTGGGGCGGGCGTCCCCGCCCGCCATCCCCACCCGCCAGCCCTGCCATGAATCAAGGCCGGCGCCGTACTGAAACAGAGCCGGCAGGCCCTCGATCATTGACGAAGCCCAGAATGTGCCCTCCGAGCAAATCAAAACCAAGGCAGAAGGCTTGGACACCGGCTACCTAAAGATCGACCGGATACAGCATCGGACCTTTGAGTCGGCTACCCACACCATTTTCTCCTGCAATCCCCGGAAGCCAAAGCAAGCCACCTGGCAAAAGAAAATGGAGGACTTCCGGCATAGCTGTCATGCCGTGGAAGGGCTTTTTCCGGACAAGATGCTCCTTATAGGGGCTGACTGATTTTAGCCATTCACATACCTCTCTTGCAATATCGTTATCAGGCTGGCGGGTGGGCCCTTTTTTGAAAATTGTCAATGGCCAGCGTCAAGGCCTCGGCTCCCAGATTAGAGCAGTGCATTTTATTTGCGGGCAGGCCCCCCAGGGTTTCGGCTACCAGTTTATTGGTAATCTTCTTGGCCTCCTCCAGTTTCTTGCCTTTAGCCATTTCGCTCACCATGCTGGAAACGGCGATTGCGGCTACACAGCCAAAGGTCTGGAACTTTACGTCCTCCAGGCGGTTGTCTTTGACTTTGATATAGAACGTCATCATATCCCCACAGACGGGATTACCCACCTCACCAATGCCGTCGGCATCTTCGATAACCCCGGCATTACGAGGATTGTTGAAATGATCCATCACAGTTTTGCTGTACATACCAGACTCCTTATTCCAAAGAGCGGGATTCTGCCCCGTTCATCACATCGGCCAGGGTGATGGAATACAACTTGTCGAACAGCGCCCGGCCTGCTTCATTCCAAAGCCAACGCGTCAGGCAGGTTTGGGAGCGCTCACAAACTTTATCATTATGTGAACACTCCACTAAACTCGTGCCTTCTTCCAATAAGGCCACGATCTCTCCCACCGTAATCTCTTCTGGGGCCATGGCCAGGGCATGACCACCTTTGGGGCCGCGCACACTCCGGATATAATCGGCCTTCTTCAAGGGAATGATGATCTGCTCCAGATATTTCACCGAGATTCCCTGCCGCGTGGCGACCTGAGCCAGGTGAATGGGCCCCTCCTTATAATGTTGGGCCATATCCAGCATCAGGCGGGTGCCATAGCGGCTTTTGGCGGAGAGCTTCATGTTTAGGCTCCTGCTCTTGCGGCCATTTTCTTCCGCCAGACCGGAGAGAAAGCACGGAGGTTTTCCACAGCCCGGGGCAGATGCTCCAGGACATGGCGCACTTCTGCTTCCAGGTTATCGCGATTCAGGGTAAAAACCAGGGAGCCCTGGGCCACTTCCGGATTGATGCCGATGGCGCCCAAAACCGGCGAGGTCTTGAGCGCCTTGGAGGCGCACGCCGAACCGGTGTTGGCATAAATTCCCTGGCTACTCAACTTAAAAACCAGAGCCTCGCCTTCTATGCCTTCAAAGCAAAAACTGGCATGTCCTGGCAGTCTCATTTCCGGATGCCCGGTATAAAAGACGTGGGGGACCTTCTCCTGGACTCCGGCGACCAAAAGATCCCTCAGCTTTGCCAGGTAGGCGGCTTTCTCAGCCAACTCCGACAAAGCTATCTCCGCCGCCCTTCCTAGGCCTACAATGCCGGGGATATTCTCGGTACCACCCCGCCTGCCGTTTTCTTGAATGCCACCGTTGAGCTGGGGCACCAGACGCAGTTTGTTGCGAAAATACAAAGCTCCGATGCCTTTGGGTGCTCCCAGGGCCGGGCCTGAAATGGTTAACAGATCCACGCCCATCTCTTTGACATCCACCGGCACCTGGCCCACGCTAGCCACGGCATCGGTGTGAAAAGGGACTCCTGCCGCCCGGCACACCGCCACCAACTCGGAGATATCCTGGAGGGTGCCGATCTCATTACTGCCGTGACCGATGGATACCATTACCGTGGCTGAGGTGAGGGCCTTTTTGAGACGTTCAGGATCAACCCGACCGTATCGGTCTACGGGCAGGAAGGTTACTTCAAAATCGAAAAACTTCTCCAGGAATCTCGCCGAATTAAGCACCGAGTGGTGTTCGATGGCCGAAACGATCAGGTGTTTGCCTCGCTTCAGAAAATTGGCCAGGGACATGCCCTTGATGGCCAGGTTATTGGCTTCCGCACCCGAGGAGGTGAAGATAATCTCATCGCTTCGGGCCCCGATTAGCCGGGCCACCTTCTCGCGCTGCTCTTCCATGACCTCTTTGATTTCAGATCCGAGGTCATACACGGCAGAGGGATTGCCAAAACGTTCGACAAAGAAAGGCATCATGGCTTCCAATACTTCGGGGCGAACCGGGGTGGCCGCCGCGTGATCCATATAGGCTCGTTTCATGGCCCTGTCCTCAGGATAGCTTCTTTATGTAAAGTTTATAGCAATCATCGCAGGCATCTTCACAGATACCCATGAATTCTTGCCCGTTTTTGGCACACCAGGCTGGAATGTCTTCCAAGGCGCCGTCATAATCGGTCAATATTTCCAGCACCTGGCCCTGCTTCAGGTCTTTCATTAACTCCATCGGCTCCAGGAGGTGCATCGGGCAAGCACGATAGACCAGGTCAGCCGTGGCATCAGCTGGGCAATGATCCAAGAATTTCATGGCCTTTCTCCAGGGTCAGATATTTATGTTTACTTAATTAATCTATATTAGATATATATAGATTATAACCGTCAATTAGACGAAGTCAAGAGGGGTGACAAAAAATTTAACAGGCGATCCGAAAGGATATGATGCAGGCAGTATTTGGAAATTACTTCACCGGTTTTGGACGACTTTATTGTTATAAAACCATGCTTCTCTCAGGGAATCTCTTGCGAGCCTTCTCCAGCGGCGTCGATCTCCGGCGCAAAGCGTACCCGCTCCCCGAGCCCGACGGTCACCAGAATCTCATTGGTGCGGCTCACCAACCGCTGGAGCCAGGAGGCGGCTGTCTGCAATCGGCAATCTTCCCGACATTCCCGGAGGACCAGGCCGGTGGCCTTCATTTCAAAGGGCGCCAGGAGGTCTTCCTGCTGAATAAGCTTCAGGCAATCCCACCACACCGTATCCGGGGCCTTGAGCTCCTCCCGGCTGGTAATCCCCCGTAAACATGCAAAGGTTATCTCCCGGGGACCCGGCATCAGGATCTCCGCGATGCGCTGCCGCATGGCCGGCGGTTCCAGACGCCGGATATTGATGGCATAGGCCGGGCACTGAGAAGCGCAGAAACCGCAGGCGATGCAAGTCTCCTCGGGAAACACTGCCATGTTTTCCATATAGGGCACTAAAAAGGGGCAGCAGCGCACACAGGTGAGGCAACGGATACACTTGCGGTCAATCACTTCGGCCCCGCGGCCGCAGTGGAGGCAGCGCCGAGCCTCGATCAGGGCGTCCTTTTCCTCATAGACCAGTTCGGCGCTGTCGAAATCCTTCAACCGCTTCCCGACCGGGCGCTCTTTGAGGGGCCGGCTGGGGACCCGGCAGATGCGGGAAGCCTGCTTCTCCGGAAACCTGGCAACCGGCCGGGGACAGTCGTCCGGGAAGGTCAGATGCCGCCCGGTGCGCAGAAAATGGTCCATGGCCGCGGCGGCGCGGCGCCCGCTGGCCGCGGCAGCCACCGCCAGGGTGGGACCGGTGAAGATCTCCCCTGCCAGAAAGAGCCCGGAGGCAAAGACGCCGGGGAGTGAAGTCGCCATGCTGGGTTGGTCCACCTTTATCCGGCCGCTTTCCAGGGCCAGGTTATCCTGCCGGGCGGCTTCCAGCTCCGCCTCTTGGCCGATGGCAAAGATCAGGGTATCTGCCGCTAGACGCTGAAACTTGGTCTCATCATAAGTAGGGGCAAAGCGCCCGAATTCATCAAAAATGGATGTGCAGGCCATCAAATCCACGCCCTGTACCCGGCCGCGTTCGGCCCGGACCACCTTGGGCGCCCATTGGTAAATGAGGTCGATGACCTCGTCCTTGGTCCGTTCGGTCTCCACCGGCGAGGCGAACAACTGGTGGGGCGCTTCCAGGCAGATCATCAGGACTCCCTGGGTCCCTAGACGTTTCACGGCCCGGGCTGCATCCATGGCCACATTGCCACAGCCGATTACCAAGACCTTCTCACCCAATGGCGGGGCCTGCCCCTGGGCTACCTGACGCAAAAACGGCAGCGCCAGATAAACCCCGGCCGCATCCATCCCGGGCACCGGCAGGCCGCGGCCTTTTTGCAAGCCGATGGCCAGCAGAATAGTCTCATAACCCTGATCTTTTAAGTCTTTCAGGGAAAAATCCTTACCCCAGGCTTGGCCGGTACGGAACTCCGCTCCAAGGGCCTCCAGCTCGTGCAGGTCATCCCAGACCACGGCCTTGGGGAGCCGAAACTTGGGCACCACATGCATGGGCATGCCCCCCGGCTCCGACTCCCGCTCAAAAAGGGTAACGGGATAGCCCTGGAGCAGCAGCTCCCGGGCGGCAGCCAGCCCGGCCGGGCCACTGCCTACAATGGCCACTTTCTGGGGCCGGGTCAGGGAGGCCCGTCGATAATGGCGGCGCCGGTATTCCCTGGTATGGTCCATGATGAACCGCTTCAGGGCCCGAATGGCCAGAGGGCCTTCCACATATTGCCGCCGACAAGCATCTTCACACGGATGGGCACAGATATAGGCGCAGACTGAGGCAATGACATTATTAGCCTTGATCACTTCCATGGCCTCTTCATAACGCCCCTGGAAAATAAGGCCTACGTAGCGTCTAGCATCGGTGCCTACTGGACAGGCGGCAGTGCAGGGAGGAAGCAATTCTTCCCGGCTCTTGGACTGCATCGTCTATCCCTCTCTGAATTGCCGAAAAAGCCTTCTTCGTTAGATGATACCACATTCTATCACTTTTTTTCCCACCCTCTGGTCTTGGCATGATTAAGCAGGCTTATATTTTTAGACAATTTTAAACCATTGGAGATAACTGCTCTGAACAGTTTGCTGGGTAAAGATAATTAACCAGTAAATATAATATGTTATATTAAATGGGGTCTTGGTTTAGTTTACATAACAAATCCGCCCTGGGCACTATTCATGGTTTCGGGTGAACTGATGGCTCATGAATGACTGCTATGACTGGAAACTTATCACTGCGCCAAAAACTTCCCATATCCATGTTCTGATGGTTGGGCCTGCCCGAATTCAGAAAAAAGTACTTTTTCAGCGAAAATTGTGCTATCCTGCCTTCCACTAAACAATTTGGCTAAAAAGAGGAAACTTGTCGGGGTTTAACTTGGTTAGAGGGCTCCAAAAACCCATTTTTTCGACTGCGGGGCCAAGGCGGCCGCATAATCTTAGTTCATATAAAAGATGAGTAAGCCGGATCCAAGCGGACTAGGGCGGCCTTGAAGGCAATCGACAAAACTTGACTGGTCAAGAGGAAGGGAGTAATCTATGCGAAAGTCGGTTCTCTGGGTAATGGCCGCAGTGTTCCTGGGAGTAGCGTTATTTGGCGCCCCTCATGGCGCCTGGGCTCAAGACGGCAAAAAGGTTTATGAGGACAAGTGCGAGCCTTGCCATGGCGAGAAGGGGGATGGTAAAGGCGCCATGTGCACCAACTTCAAACCGCCTCCCGGCAGTTTCAAAGACCCCAAATTCTGGGAGGGTGACCCCAATAAAAAGATCAGCGACTCCGTTACCAAAGGTAAGAACCAGATGATTCCGGTGGATCTAAAGCCCGGGGAGATCAAGGCGGTTACCGAATATATAACTAAATCTTTTAAAAAATAGAATTTTTGCTTTTTTGTAAGGGGGCGCGCCCATGAGTGATTCTCCATAATTAAGGAGGTGGGGGAAATGTTGCGGAGAAATTGCGCAAGGTTGGCCGTGGCTTTGGCTATCCTCGGGTTATGGCTCTCTTTACCAATGCAACAGGCCCAGGCAGTCCCCAGTTTCGCACGCCAGACTGGTCTGGACTGTAATGCCTGACATACCATGTTCCCCGAGTTGACCCCGGTGGGGAGAAAATTTAAGCTCAACGGTTTTACCGCCACCAAACATGGCGACAAGCCCTACGAGTGGCCGCCGCCGGTCGCCGGCATGGTCCAGCTATCCTTTACCCATTTACAAAATGACCGGCCGGCTGGTACGTTTGATCCCTCGAACCGGGCCAATGATAATGTCAATGTCCCCCAGGTCATAAGCCTGTTTTATGGGGGCCGCATCTACGGTGAACACCTCGGCGGCATGATCCAGGGTTCTTACGATGGGGTCGGGAACACCTTCTTCTTGGACAATACCGATGTGCGGCTTACCGCCAGGCCCGAGCTGTTCGGCAAACCCATGATCCTGGGCCTCACCCTCAATAATAACCCCACGGTCTCGGACGTCAGCAATACCACCCCGGCCTGGGGCTTCCCCGCGGGCACCCCGGCCGGCGACACGGTTCTGACCCCGGCCGCGTCACCGCAAATCAATGGTTTAGGCGGTCAGGTAGCCGGTCCGGGGGGGGTATTTTTATTGGAATGACCTGCTCTATATGGAAGCAGCCGTTTACCGCACAACCCGGCAGGGTGTTTTCCAATTTATGGGCGCCGGCACGGGTACGAATCCCACCAACGGTGAGGCGATGATCCAGGATGTCGCCCCCTACTGGCGGGTCTTCCTGCAGCACGAATGGGGCAAAAATTCCCTGGAGGTGGGCCATTTCGGCCTGGTAAACCGGAACCTATCCTCCAAGGATTATGCAATTGACGTCAATGGCAACCCGATTCCTAATTTAATCGATACCCGCGGACCCGTCGATCGCTTTGCGGACCTGGGCTTCGATGCCCAATATCAATTCATCGGCAAAAAGCACCTGATCACCGCCCAGACCTCTTATATCCACGAAGATCAACGTTTGAACAACAGCGACTCCCAGAGCGCCTCATTCGGTAACGCCGCCTACCTGGACCAATTTAAAATAAACCTTAATTACTACTATCGCACCGACAGCTGGGGAACCGTGGGCGGCACGGTGGCCTATGTCAACCTCTGGGGAAGCAAAGATTTCTTACTCTATGTCCCCGGCGCCGGAAGCGGCAGCAGGACGGGCAAACCCAACAGCGACTACTGGATCTTTGAACTCGATTATGTGCCGTGGTGGAAGCAGTTTGTCACCAAGTTCACGCTCCAGTATACCGCCTATAGCCACTTTAATGGGGCTCGTAGCAATTATGACGGGAATGCCGGGGGCTCTGCGCTGACGCCGCCGAGTGATACTTTTCCCTACCCAAGGCGCAACGCCTCTTTCAACAACACTCTTTATCTCCTGGCCTGGCAGACGTTTTGAGGTTCAGCGGGATGGAGCCGGGGTTTATCCCAGGGGAGAGGCAGCGGATGAGATGAAGGAGGTGGCGTCGCTTTAGCCGGATCGGTTGACCAACCCCAGGAAAGCGGCTTTCGGGCCGCTTCCCGCTATCCGGGTGCATCCGGCCTGTTTATTTTCTTATGTTCCGGGTTTAAAATTCGCCTTTAGGCGATAAGCGTTAGCATCTTCTGGGGAAATTGAACCAATTGTCACCCTGAACCCGTTCCAGCTTGACAGGACGGGGTGGATACCTATATTGACTTTCGGATAAATGCCCATCATTGGTTTGCTATGCGGAGACGTGGATTTTTAAAGCTGTTGGCCTCCATCCTGGGATTAAGCGCCCTCGGCGCCTTTGCCTATCCCCTGTTCCGCTTTCTGCTGCCCGTTGAGGCAGCGCTGGTGACCAAAAACCTCAGCATCCCCAAAGGCGAGGTCCCGGTAAATACCACTAAAGATCTGATGTTCGGCGCCACCCCGATAATCATCCTCAACATTCCTGACAAGGGATACCTGGCCTTTTCCAAGGTCTGCACCCACCTGGGCTGTCTGGTGAAATTTGATAAAGATCGGCAGGAGTTCATCTGCCCTTGCCATGCGGGCACCTTCGACCTGGAGGGGAACGTGGTGTCCGGCCCCCCGCCCAAGCCTTTGCGGAAGTTTGCCGTGAGGGTGGAAAACGGAAACCTTGTAATCGGGTGACAAGATGATGCCAAGGCTGAGGGAATGGCTGGAGATCAGGATCGGCCTCGACGAACTGGTCCGCTCGCAGCTCACCGATTACCGGGTTCCCAAGAATATCAATTTCTTTTACACCCTGGGCATCGTCGCCCTTGCGGCCTTTATCTTCCAGGCCTTAACCGGCATCTTGCTGATGTTCTACTACATTCCCGATGAGAAGGACGCCTTTCAAAGTATTCAGTTTATCATGAATCACGTGCCTTACGGCTGGCTCTTCCGCCTGATACACGTGATGGGCGCCAACCTCATGGTGGCGGTAGTCCTCCTCCATATGGGCTCCGTCTTTTTCCTGGGCTCCTATAAGAAACCCAGGGAACTCACCTGGGTGGTGGGGGCCTTGTTGTTGCTCACCGTCCTGGGCTTTACCTTGAGCGGCTATCTCCTGCCCTGGAGCCAGTTGAGTTTCTGGGCCACCACGGTGGTGACCGATATCCCCTCCGCTTTTCCGCTGGTGGGAGGGTTGATTAGCAAAATTCTAAGGGGAAGTGAAAACGTTTCGGGGGTCACCCTTAACCGCTTCTTTGCCCTGCACGTCGCCTTTTTCCCTTTCCTGTTCTCGAGCCTCTTCGCCCTGCACGTCTTCTTGGTGAGGAGAATCGGCATCTCCGCGCCTCCCTCTGACTCCCAGGAGCCGGAGGAGTGGAAGGAATTCCACCATGAAAGCCATCCCGACGGGCCTCCCTTTTACCCCAACTTTGTTTCCAAAGAAGCCTTCATGGTGATAATTTATCTGATTGTAATGT
>CAWIDL010000017.1:0-151730 GCA_963834795.1 uncultured delta proteobacterium
TTTGATGGCCATCGGGGCGGCTTTTTCCTTTACCATAATGATGTACAACGTGCCCATCCCCGGCGGAACCACCGCCCATGCGGTGGGAGGCGGGCTACTCGCCGTGGTGCTGGGACCGTGGGCAACCATGATTTGCGTTACCATTGCCCTCGCCATTCAGGCCCTTCTCTTTGGTGATGGAGGCATTTGGACCTTTACCGCCAATTGTTTCAACATGGCGCTCGTTCTCCCTTTTATTGCCTATGGCGTGTACCGGTTGATTAGTGGGAAAAGAGAGCTCAATGCGAAACGCCGCTGGGTCGGAGTAGCAGTAGGAGCTTACCTGGGGATCAATGCGGCGGCTCTGTGTGCGGGAGTGGAGCTGGGACTTCAGCCCATTCTGTTCCACACAGCCAATGGCGCCCCGCTCTACTGCCCCTACCCGCTTAGTGTCGCGGTCCCGGCCATGCTGTTTGCGCACCTCGTTCTTGCCGGCCCTTTGGAAGCGGTAGTTACCGCACTAGTGGTCCGCTACCTGCAATCCTACAACGTAGATCTGTTGAACATTCAGGCATTGTCAGCCGCTTCGGCTCCAGCAACTCCCGTTAGCTATCGGAAGTTCTGGTGGGCGCTGGGAGTCCTGATCGTCTTGTCTCCTTTGGGGTTGCTGGCCAGCGGCACGGCTTGGGGAGAGTGGGGAGCCGAAGAGTTGCAGAAGATGCTCGGTTTCATTCCTTCCGGGATGCAACGCCTGGCTGACACCTGGTCACATGCCCCTTTCGGCGATTATTCCCTCCCCGGTTTTGGGGGTTTCTGGTCTTCTGCCATCATCTACATTCTTTGTGCGATCATAGGTGTCGGCACCATCTCCCTGCTCACTTATTTATTCTGGCGATTCCAGCTTGCAGAGAGCAAGGGACAGAATTGAAACCAAGGGAGTGCTGAATTGGTGGCCGGAATGCGGTCAGTTCCGTCATGGCTTCAAGAGAAAATACCACCGCCTGTGCCCCAGGCGGCAGCTAGGCGTTCTTCTAAACGCGGTTTCCTGGAAAAGACTTTGCATGCGATCACCGAAGCCCTCAAGAATGAGATCTTTTCCAGAGTCTCTCGCAAGCCGGCCGGGTCTTTTGCAGGGGTTGGATCCACGTGCAAAACTGGTGACGATCCTCTTTCTGATCGGTATCGCGGGAGTGTTCCATCATATCTTCTCGTTGGTCTTGTTCAATTTATGGCTTTTCTGGCTGGCCAAGAGCTCCCGGATACCGGTCGGAACTTTCGCAAAAAGAGTATGGGTTGTGGTGCCTCTGTTTACGGGGATAGTGGTCTTTCCCACTCTGTTCAATGTGGTGCGGCCCGGTACCCCACTCCTGGTGTTGTTTCATTTGAGCCTTCCAGTGAAACTGGGCTACTGGACCATTCCCCACGAAGTGGCGATAACCAAAGAAGGGGTTGCAGCCGCGGTACTGCTGATACTAAGAGTGGGCGCCTCCGTTTCTCTGGCCGTGTTGCTGACCCTCACCACCCGCTGGAATACACTGCTCAAAGCGTTAAGCGTACTGCGGATCCCCCCGGTATTTCTCACGGTATTGGAGATGACTTACCGGTATATTTTTCTCTTGCTGCATACGAGCAGTGACATGTTCATGGCCCGCAGGAGCCGCCTCGTAGGTCGGGCGAACTCCCGTGAAGAGCGCCGGTTTGTCACTTCCGCCATGGGAAATCTATGGGGCAAGACGGCGGCCTTGAGTGAAGAGGTGCACAGTGCCATGCTTGCACGCGGCTATGCGGGGTTGCCAAAGTCGCTGCTCCGGTTTGAGATGAAGCGTAGCGATTGGGTCTGGATTATTTTGGTGTTCATTATCAGCATTTTGTTTGTGGGAGGTGACCGTGTCCTCGGCTGAGACTGCTAGGGCGCCGGTCTTTCTACTGGAAAAGGTGGGCTACCATTATCCAGGTGGGGAAATCGGGGTTCGGGACCTGGACCTGCTCATTCACGAGCAGGAACGAATTGTTCTCTTGGGCGCCAACGGGTCGGGCAAATCTACCTTGCTTAAAGTTCTAGATGGGCTGCTTTTTCCTCAAGAAGGGGTCATCCAGGCCTTCGGCCAGGTGTTGCAGGAGAAGAGTTTAAACGACGACGGATTCAATCATGCATTCCGGCGGCGGGTGGGGTTCGTTTTTCAAAACTCTGAAACGCAACTCTTTTCATCCACCGTGTGGGAGGAGATTGCATTTGGTCCCTTGCACCTGGGACTGGGCGAAGCGGAAGTGCGGCAACGCGTTACGGAAGTCCTGGAACTTTTTGGCCTGGAGGACGTTAAGGACCGGCCGCCTTTCAAACTGAGCGGGGGAGAGAAAAGGAGGGTGGCATTGGCTTCGGTAGTGGCAACGAATCCAGCCGTGTTGCTGCTCGATGAACCTACGGCAGCTCTCGACCCGCGCACCCGGCGGTGGGTGATTGACATGCTGGCTCAGTTTGGCCAGTTTGGCAAAACGCTCATCACGGCTACCCATGACCTTGATATCGTTGAAGAGATTGCCGATCGCGTCCTGGTATTCGGTGAGGATCATCGTGTGGTGGCCAATGGGACCCCTGCGGAGCTTCTCTCCGACAGAGATCTGCTCTTCCGCGTGAACTTGATCGATCCACGGTTTCACAAACACGCTCACGATGGTGATCACCGACATTATCACCTCCATGATTGAAACCAGAGGCCGGAGCGAGTGCCGGGACTCGGGGATTGTAATCAGAAATGAAAGGAAAAAGAATATGATGCATTGCCTGATGTTTGTCATGTTTGTGGATAAAATGAATTTTTAGCTTTTGATCAGTTTCGTTTTCTAGATGGATAAAAAGGTAAGCAGATGACGAAAGGTTGGGAGTTTGTAAAAGGTCATTTTACCCATGACCATTGGTATGGACTGAAGCTGACGATAGCTCTGATTAGCCTGCTTCTTGCACTTTATTCTTTCGGCATGATAGCGGAAGGTTGGGTAAATAGAGGAAGTTTGTATTATCTCGATTTCAAGGCGCAGCGACTTGTGGAAGGAATAGTCACCCCAACGCTAACAATATTTATGACAAATATTACCTTTCTTGGCACCACGACTTTTACATGGGGGTTAGCAGGCTTAGTCGTCGTTATTCTATTGTTAAAAAAGGAATGGTGGCCCATTCTCTCTCTTCAAATGATCCTCTGGGTAGGCGAAGTCCTCCTTTCTTTCTTAAAAGAGTTTTTCCACAGAGCCCGGCCAATGCCGCAGATAGTAAGTGCGCAGGGATACAGTTTTCCCAGCGGTCATTCCTTTTATGCGATGCTTGTCTATGGGTTTATGATTTATTTAACATGGAAATTTATAAGAAATAACTGGTTAAGGAGTTTAATTTTCATTTTCTGTACCTTGTTAATACTCCTCATTGGATTTAGCCGCATCTATCTAAACGTGCATTGGCTGACAGACGTTCTTGGAGGTTATAGCGCAGCATTCTCATGGCTTATGATTAATATTCTTGTGGTAGAGATAATTAAACACCGTAGGCAGGCAAGAAGGAGCAAGAGGAGGCAAGAAGTTAGAACCGCCTAGGCGTGCCAGGGCGAGGCCGACCTTCCTTTTTTTTCGCAGGGACAGTTGCAAATCTCCCTCCAGGTCTTAAATTCAACTTAGAATCAGTGATTTTTTTCGTCAGGAAACGTAAGCCATCATGAGAAATTTTGTGGAACAGCTTTCTTCCCTGTAAATTCACTCCAAGCGATTTGGTCCCATTTTTATCTCAGCGGAGCTGCTATTGACATCAGCCGCAGCCGAGTTATAATATATGGAAAATATAGTAAAAAGGAGGTGATACCGTATGTGCTGCCACAGCAAAGACAAACATGAGCACGAACACGCCCACGGGGCAGAGACCCATGCCCACGACGGCCACGAGCACAGGCATGAGGCCACCGTCCATAACCATGAGCATACCCACGACGAGGGCCATCACAGCCACGAGCATCAGTGCTGCCATTAACGGAAAGCCACGGGTCCGCTAAAAATTAAGCCACGAAGGCCGTATCTGGTCTGAAGACCGGATGAGCGTTCGTGGCTTTCCCTTCTTCCTTCCCGTTTTCTTATCCACTAAGTCGAACCAAAGGGTGCAGAGGCCGCAAACATTTTTGGTCTGTTTGCGCCACTAAGAGTTTGATGTCCCCATAACCCTTGGTAAACAGGTAATGCCAGGCATCGTTCACCTCAAAGAATCCTTGCCTGGAGCCCACCAGTTCCACTCGATCGGCTGGGAAGCCGATTTCCTTACAGCAGCTTGCCAGATCAAAGCCTTCCGGCAATTCCCCCTCACCCACCAGATAGACGATCAGCCCGCTCCTCATATCACCTCCTATAAGTTCTGCAGAGCCTGGGTCAGATGTTCCAGATAAATATTCACGATCTCTTTCTGCTCTCCCAGTCCCTGGCGAACGCCCTCAACCTGATAGTTACCCATCTTCAGCAGCTCGGATTTCCAGCTCTCCGGGCCGTTCCCCAGGATATCTTTTTGCACGTGATCGCCGGCTACCAGAAGAAACGGGATAATCTTGACAGAGGTGGCCCCGGACCTTTTTATTTCCTGGAGCACCTCCTCTTTCCCGGGTTTTTCAAATTCCACCATGCCGAAGAAGACATTGCCCTCGGGATAGCGGGAGTGCAGTAACTGCGCGAAGGAGTTATTGGTTGCCTGCGCTTTGGGGTCGGGACTGCCATGTCCCACCAGCACCACGGCGTTTTTCTTCAGATCCGAGGGAAATTCTTTAGATAAGTCATTGAGAACCTTCATCTCATCCGCCTTACCGCTGAGCAGAGGTTTGCCCACGGCTACGGTGAGCCCGGGGACTTCCCGGCTTTGCTTAACTACCTCTTCCCATTCTTTTCCCGGAGCCAAGAGCAAGGATTGAATGGCAACCCTGGTAAAACCGTCAGCCTTCAGGTCCGTCAAGACCTCAGGCAAGCTCTTTAGTTTTTTGTGCTGCTCCTGCAACACCTTGTGACGAACCTTATTGGAAGTAAAGGCCCAACGGACTTCATAGCCGGGGAAGCGCTCTTTGATCTGGTCTTCGATTTTTTGGTAAGTGGGAAAGGCGTCGGTGGTGGTGCCAAAGGCCGCCAAGACGATGGCGGGTTTTGGCGTTGCCGCGGCGTTCAGGGTCCAAGGGGCGCTTATAATCGAAAGGATAAGCGCCAAAGATAGCCAGCCAAACTTGATCCGCTTTACCATGTTGTCCTCCGTGATTGAGGCGGTTTTTTCCCAAAAAAAAATCCTTAAGTCGCAATGACTTAAGGATTGCACCCAGCTTCTTTATCCTTAATGCGGCCGACGCCCGCTAGGCCTCGTAGGGGCTTAAGCCTTCATCCGGGCAGGTCTTCTGACTTCCGGTTCTTCCTACTACCTGCGCCTTCCCATCCCACTTCAGTGAGACAGTGGCCTTATGCAGGTTTCGTCCCCGGTTACAGCGGCGGGACCATGCCGGACTTTCACCGGCTTCCCTATTATGCCCTATATGGGCCCCCGAATTATTTAAACCACTATATATAGGACTTCTTTCCACCTGTCAAGGAAAAACTCCGCCTGTGTCAATTGCACATACAGATGTCCGGTTTTCATAGTACCTGAAATGTCCGGCTGGTTTTTAGGTATTTTTTCCTAACACTGTCCCGAAAAGTTGCAAATTTTTCGTCTTTTCGGGTGAGCTAAAGGCTCATGATTTACTTTGAAACTGTTGATTCACCTATAATCCCCTTCGGCAATCTCCTTTAGGGTGCGGCCGCTGAGGACCGATTCGGGCCGGGTCCGCAGCAGCTCGGCGGAGGCATCCGCCTCCTGGTCGTCGGCCTTTACCAGCAGCCAGGCCTCGTCCTTGCCCGTCTTGAACCGGGTCAGGGCATAGCCGCCTTTGAGCTTTCGCCCCTCCAGCCAAACCTTGAGGTGGCCGTGGGCCAAGGCCTCCGGGAGGTCAAGGGCCACCCCCTTCTTCTCCGTGATATTGCGGAACTTCCCGGTGTCCCAGACCAGCACGGCGCCGGCGCCGTACTCTCCTTCCGGGATGACCCCTTCAAAGCCGGCGTATTCCAGGGGATGGTCCTCGGTGGGTATCGCCAGGCGTTTCTCCTGGGGATCGGTGGAGGGTCCCTTGGGGATGGCCCAAGATTTCAGGACCCCGTCCACCTCCAGGCGGAAGTCGTAATGGAGGCGGCTGGCGTCATGTTTCTGGATCACGAAGATGGGTTCCGCCGACACCTCCCGGCCCCCCGGCGGGGGCTCCGGGGTGCGGCGAAAATCCCGTTTTGCGTGGTAATCCCTTAAGGTCTTTGCTGGCATGGGCATCCTTTTCCGGAAAGGGTTTCGTCCTTAAAATAAACATCGGCTTCGGCCTGTCAATGCGGCCGGAGCGGACCGGCTCGCCGAATAGCTTGTGCGGTTAGGGATGTCAAGAAAATAATTTCATTATTTTAGTTTTTGCCTCAGTAAACATTTGGTTATAGGTATTTTCATATATCTCCCCAAAAGCTTTTACTATTTCGGGAGGAAGAATGTCACGATTGGTATCGTCCTTGATTACAAATATATCAGTGTCTTTTCCCACCCATGGATCAAGTTCGGCTTGTTTTTTAGCCATATAGGTAAGAAAAAGAGTTTCATAGTATGAAGCGTCTGGTGAGTGGCGAGTCTGCATAAGTTGAGATTGAGCATGAAGACTTCCGCTCCCAATGACTGCAAAGCCGATTGAATCCTGACATGAAACAACACCACGAGCATCTATCAGGTAAATATGCGCTCCACCTTCATCAATGCCGGATATTATTGTCTGTGTGCCTGTCTCTTCACCTCGTTCATCGTTGATCTCATAGAGTATCTCTTCCCTTAATGTTTGAGGTAACTCATCATATTTATTTAAAAATGTTTCAAATGTGAGACCAATTCGTGCTTGACTAATCTGCTCTCGGCGTTCTTTTAGAAAAGTAATTAGGTTTCGGCTATAACGGTCTGCAATTTCCTTAACAGGGATTAGTCGTTCATTACCCGTAAAATCTTCCCAGATATACGAATTAGTGCGATCAAAGATATTTGAAGTGACATCATTAATCCCAGACATCAGCACCGTAACTGCATTTACAGTATTACGAAACTTGGGTTGGGGAAGCTCAGATTGGGTGCGATTGGTGGAAACCATTCTATCTGATATGCCGACTATAAATTGAGGGTCCCCATGGGGATACCACAGAGAATCCATGTTTCCGTTACATATTGCGGCAATGCAAATTGTCATCGCTTCAGTCCTTTCGATTGGGATTAGCCGTGGATCTGGTTTATCCGGCTGAGGCTTCCTAGGGGATGGCCGTGGGCTAATCATGGTGTATCTCCTTAATTTAGTCAAAAGGTTTGTCAAAAATATTTCCTTGCGCTATGGTGGCCTTTAGATTCCATGAGAAACACCCTCGCAGGTCGAAGCCGTTATGGTGAAAATATTTGTGCTGATTGCTGTATCCATTACCCTGATTTACGTATGTCCAATAGCCGCCCAATCACAAAGGCCATCCCCAGGCACAGGGAAAGAAATTAAGCCACCACAAAACCAATCCCCCACCCAGCAACAAAAACCCGAATCCGATAAGCGCGGAACCGAGCAAATGCCTTTTGTGGTCAAGGCAATCCCCACCCCAAAAAGCCAAGTAGAGACCGAACAAGAGAGAAAAGACCAGAAAGAGAAAACGTCTCAAGGCTGGTGGACTATCTGGCTCACCGGGGTCGTTGCTGCTGCTACCTTTTTGCAAGCTATTTTTCTCATTAGAAGTTTTAGGGAAACAAAAAAGGCTGCTAATGCAGCTAAAAAAAGTGCCATAGTCGCCGAAGATACTCTCCGTATTACCCAAAGAGCTTATTTGGATATTACTGACCATCAAATTTATCGTCGCCTTACGCCCGGGAACAATCCACAAATTACTTATGAAATTACAAATATTGGAAATACTGTTGCACAAATAACTGAAATAATGCACGTTGTTGATATAGTTAGTGAGTTTCCGCTTGACCCAGACTATAGTAAATGCAAGATTATGTCTAAAAATTATTCTATCCGACAAAAAAGCACAGCTTCTAAAATTGCCACTATGGATAGGCCGATAAATGCCGACCAAATCAGTAGTCTTGACAATGATACCAAGTTTCTTGGTTTGTGGGGGAAAATTACATATTACGACATTTTTCAAAAGAGCTTTACTATTGGATTTGGCATAAAATATAGACCCCGTGCTGGAAGGTTTGCATTCATAGATGGGTATAATTATATAAAGGAGCATGAAGAAAAAGAGCAATCCTGATACAAAACCAGCAGCCTGTTTGTGGTCAAAGGCGCGATGCTTTAATTTTCGCGGCAACTGCGGTGAGAATTTTTTATGCAGGAATTTGAGGCGATCCTGAAATTTACGGGACCAAATTAGGGCATGAGAAATATATTTTTCAAAATGACCCACTACCCAGGCGCGGATCTCTTGACAAAAATCATAAATTTAGTATATAAATAAAAAATTTTCTACTGTTTGAAGGAGGGCTACGGCCATGCACTGCGTTAGTGTTAAATCCGGGGTGGATTGCACCTTTATGACCAAAAAAGGCTGTTCGTTCAACGGCGGCCAATGCAAGCCCGTGGTGGACGCCTGTGGCGGCTGCGAGCGGACTCTCCCGTTTGAAGACGCAAGCTTCTGCGGTTCTTTTCCCGATCCCGAAGCCAAATGGCGTCGGGGCCCCTGTAATCTGGCCACCCACGCCAAAAATGGCAAAAAAGAGTCGGTCCAGAAGATCAATCCCCTGAAGGCTTCCAAGCGGCAGGCGGCCGGCCGCTAAATTTTCTTTACCTGAGTTGAACGGACAGCGCGGCTCGACCTCCCTTAAAAAAAAGCCACGCCGCGCTGGCCCCTATTCTTCCCCCACCTGCGCCCCCTTACCTCCCCAACTTCTCCAGGGCTTCCTGGATGCGGCTCAAGCCGGTGGCGATGCGCTCCCGGGAGGTGGCATAGGAAAACCGCAGGCATTGGTCTTCCCCGAATTCGTTGCCCGGCACCGCAGCCAGGCGGGCCTCAATCAGCAGGTAATCCGCCAGGGCCTGGGAATGGGACTGCCCCGGCCCGGGCTGCAACTTAGGGTAATAAGCGGAAAAGTTGGGGAAGAGGTAAAATGCCCCCGCCGGCCTGGTGCAGTTGACCCCGGGAATCGACAGGACCCGGCGGTAGATGTCGTCCCGGCGCCAGGCGAATTCCGCTACCATGGAGGCCACCGCCTCCTGGGGGCCCAGCAGGGCCTCCACCGCGGCCTTCTGGGAGATGGAGGTGGGGTTGGAAGTGGACTGGCTCTGGAGATTGGTGGCCGCCGCGATCGCTTCCCGGGGTCCCGCCAGGTAGCCGATGCGCCAGCCGGTCATGGCGTAGGTCTTGGACACCCCGTTCAGGACGAAGGTGCGGGCCTTCAGCTCCGGGGCCAGCATGGCGATATTGACGAACCTGGCGCCATCGAAAAGGATCTTGTCATAAATGTCGTCGGAGATCACGTAAAGACCGTGCGAAAGAACCAGCTCCCCCAGCTCTTCCAGTTCCCGCCGGCTGTAGACCCCGCCGGTGGGGTTGGAGGGGCTGTTGAGGACCAGGGCCTTGGTGCGGGGGCTGAGGCGTTCCTTTAATTCCGCGGCGCTGAGCTTGAAACCGTTTGCCTCCCGGGTAGGGATGAGCACCGGCACGGCCTCGGCCAGCAGGGCCATGGGCACGTAGGAGACCCAGTAGGGGGCCGGGATCACCACCTCATCCCCGGGATCGAACAGTATCTGGAAGAGATTGTAGAGCCCGTGTTTGCCGCCGCAGGAGACCAGGATCTCCCCGGGCTGGTAGGAGAGGCCGGAGTCGGCGGCAAACCTCTGGATAATAGCCTCCTTGAGCTCCGGGATGCCTGCCACCGGGGTGTAGCGGGTGAAGCCCTCTCTGATGGCCCGAATGGCCGCCTCCCGGATGTTTTCCGGGGTGTCGAAGTCCGGCTCCCCTACCCCAAAGTTGACTATGTCGACCCCCTGGGCCTTGAGCTGGTTGGCCTTGGCGTTCAAGGCCAGGGTGGCGGAGGGCGGAATCTGGCGGATACGTTTGGCGACTTGCATTAATACTCCTTCCCGGTAAAATTGAGGCATCAGCGTCGCAGAGCCATCCTCTAAAAATTATCGAAGATTAGGTTAATTGTCAACTCGGGAGGCGCAGTGAAATCCCTGGCCATTATCAGCAAAAAGCACAAAGCCGACGCCTGGCAGGCCGGCCAGGCATTGCAGGCCTGGTTCGCTTCCCGGGGGCTGGCGGCCCGCCACCTGGAAAATGAACCGGAGCCGGTCATCTTGCCCCTGCCTGCGGGAACGGAGTTCATCGTGGTCCTGGGGGGCGACGGCACCATTTTGAGCGTCGCCCGCCATTACGGGCGCCTGGGTCTGCCCATCCTGGGGGTCAACATGGGGGGCCTGGGATTCCTCACGGAAATCTCCCTGGAGGATCTCTACCCCTGCCTGGAAGAGTATGTCTTGCCGGGAAAATTTGAGGTGGATGAACGGATGATCCTGTCCGTCAGCCTCATCCGGGGGGGAGAGACCGTCTGTCGGGAAAACGTCCTGAACGACGCGGTGATCAACAAGGGGGCCCTGGCCCGCATCGCCGAACTCACCACCTGGATCGACGGCGAATACCTTACCACTTACCGGGCCGACGGCTTGATCGTCTCCACCTCCACCGGTTCCACCGCCTACACCATGTCCGCCGGCGGGCCCATCGCTTACCCGACCCTGGGGACCATCATCCTGTTGCCCATCTGCCCCCACACCCTGAGTAACCGGCCCATCATCCTGCCGGAGACGGTGACCGTGGCCATCACTCTCGATGAAAAGGTCCAGGACCTCTACCTCACCCTGGATGGCCAGGTGGGCCGCGCCCTTGAGCCTCAGGATCGTCTGGAAGTGCGCTCCGGCGCCTACCATGTCAAGCTGGTGAAGCATCCCAGGCGCAGCCACTTTGAGATCCTGCGCACCAAGCTGGGCTGGGGAGAGCTGGGGGGGCCCTACCGGTAAAAGAACGGTTTTCGGTTTTCGGTAAATTCAGCCCCAGCGGCAGTCCTTTTCGCATTGGTGGGCGGTGCCCACCCTACATGGAAAACAGCAAACAACCACAGGAAATGGGGTGCCCACTTTAATCTTTGAAAAGTTCTTACGCAGGGCTCGTCTTCCGCGCCCAGTCGAGTGCCTTTTTCAGAAAACAGAAAACAGAAAACAGGACTAACCAATGCGCCGGAAACTTGAGGATTTACATGATGGGGCCAAAGACGGCCTGACACCCCTGCGCCCCCTGGACCTTAACTCCATTGAGGATTTCGATCAGCTCCTCAGGGCCATGGGGCGGACCGCCTTCGGCGGCCGCAGTCTGGGGGAGGCGGCCGAGGTCCTGGAGGCTATGTTACAGGACCCCGACTGCACCGTGGTGGGCACCTTCTCCGGGGCCATGAGCGTGGCCAAGATGGGCCTGCTCATCAGCGAGATGATCGACCGGGGCTGGCTGCAGATGATCGTCAGCACCGGAGCCCTGATCGCCCACGGTTTTATCGAGACCCTGGGCCGGGTGCATTACAAGTATCCGGAGGAGGTCCCCGACCGGGTGCTGTTCCAGCAGGGTTACAACCGCATCTACGACACCCTGGAGATGGAGGCCAACCTGGACTATGCCGAAGACGTCTTCCGGCAGGTGTTGGAGGGGCTGGATCAAGGCCAGGTCTGGTCCTCCGCGGCTATCTGCCGGGAGCTGGGGAAATACCTGGCGGAGCACAGCGAGGCCCCGGGAATCTTGAGAAACGCCTATCTGAACGGGGTGCCGGTATTTATCCCGGCCTTCACCGACTCGGAGTTGGGTCTGGACCTGGCGGTTTATATGGTGCGCCGGGCCCTGGCGGCCGGGTGCCCGCTCTCCGAGGCCCTGGGGGCGGCGTCGCTGCAGTTCAATCCCTTTTTGGACCTGGCAGCCTATGCCCGGCACGCCCTAACGGCCAGGAAACTGGGGATTTTTACCATCGGTGGGGGGGTGCCCCGCAACTGGGCCCAGCAGGTGGCCCCCTACCTGGACCTGCTCCAGACCCGGCTGCAGCTCGACCTCCCCGAAGTGCGCTTCCATTATGGGGTGCGCATCTGCCCGGAGCCGGCCCATTGGGGCGGCTTGAGCGGCTGTACCTTCAAGGAAGGGGTTTCCTGGGGGAAATTCGTCTCGATGGAAGACGGCGGCCGCTTCGCCGAGGTCCTATGCGACGCCACCATCGCCTGGCCGCTCCTGATCAAGGGGGTAAGCCAGCGCCTTAAGAAGAACCCAGGGAAGTAGGGGGCCCACAGGGCGGATCAGTGGGGCGGCGGCGCCGCCGAGGGCGGCAGGCCGCAGCAGGCGCAGGTGCAAAGTTTCCCTTCCTTCACGGTGCGCTGTCCCTCTCTGACCAAAAAGAGGGCAATCACCAGGCCGAATATAGGGTCCGCCTGCCAGAGGCCGTAAAGGTAATTGAGTCCCAGGCCGATGAGCAGGGCCACGGACAGCAGGGCGCAAGCCAGGGTCTGCTTGGAGTCGGCCCTCAGACTGGCGCTGCCCAGGGACTCCCCGGTGCGGAATTTGGCCAGATAGAGGGCCGGCATCACCAGCGCTGAGGCCAGGGCCACGCAGATCCCCAGCAGGCTGGGTCCCGGGATCTCGGCAAACAGGAGCTTCTGCGCCGCTTCATAAAAGATATAGGCGGCCAGGATGAAAAAGGTGTAGCCGATGATTTTCACGGCCCGCCGCTCCAGCCGGGCCTCAGCGGCCGGGGACCGGCCCCGCCGCGGCTTAAAGCGCCAGATCATCACCCCACCGGACAGGGCCTCCAGCAGGCTGTCCAGGCCGAAGCCCACCAGGGCGATGCTGCCGGCCAGATAGCCGGCCAGCAACGACAGCAGGCATTCCGCCAGGTTGTAGGCTACCGTGAAGTAAGCCAGGCGCAGGGCTTTTTGTTGCAGATTCGCGGTCATACGGCTATCAGGGGTCAGCTTTCAGCTATCAGCAAAGAAAGACGTGGGCCCCGCCCACCCTCTTTTTGTCTTTAGCTGGGGATAAGACTTATCGAGCGGTCCGGGGCCGGCAATTAAGTCGGCCGGGGGGTCTCCCCGGGGCGGTCACGGGTGCTTGGCCGGTTGCTGAATAAATCTGGTTAATCTGTCAAAATAAGCCGGGCCGCCTACCAGGTAGGTGTCATTGTGATGGGCCCCGGGGATGATATAGAGCTCCTTGGGTTCCCGGGCCGCGGCGAACAGGCGCCGGCTCATCGAAACCGGGATGATCTCGTCCTCGGAGCCGTGAATGATGAGCAGCGGCGCCTTGATCTTATCAATTTTCCCCAAATTATCATAGGGAACCCGGGGCCGCCAATCGAACATGAAGGGCAGGAATAGTTTGGCCATGTCCGAGGAGTTGGTGAAGGGCGACTCGATGATCAGGGAGCGGCAGGGGAGGCGGGCGGCCAGGTCCACGGCCAGGGCGGTGCCCAGGGAACGGCCGAAGAGGACCAGGTCTGCGGGGTCTATCCCCCTGGTTGCCGTCACGTAGCGGTAGGCCCCGGCGCTATCCTTATAAGTGCCTTCCCGGCAGATCAGCCCCTCAGATTTGCCGTATTCCCGGTAATCGAAGATGAAGACCTGGACCTCCGCCAACCGGTGCAGCAGGTTGATGTTTTCCAGGCGGTGGCTGATATTGCCGGCGTTGCCGTGGAACCACAGGAGGACCGGGGCGCCGTCCTTAGGCACCCACCAGCCGTGCAGGCGCACCCCGTCTTCGGCCTCGAAGTAGACCTCCTCATACTCCAGCCCGTAATCACCCGGGTTGCCGATGAGCTGCGGGTCCGGGAAGAAGACGATGCCCTTTTCGGAAAATTCCCAATACATGGCAGTTTAATATCTTTTGCGCCTTGGCGTCTTGGCGTGAGAAATATATCACGCTAAGACGCTAAGGACGCCAAGAAAAGATGGGGTCATCAGCCCGCGGTTGATGACCCCTATATGTAGACTGGCTAACAGGCCAGCATGCAGTATAGCTCATTACCTAGAACAAAAATGCCCCCAAGAATCCGGCGGTGATTATGATGAAACTGGGATCGATCTTAGTAAAGGTAAGGAGGGCGAAGCTGGCCACGGCAATGCCTATGGTAGGTGGGTTGATTATGGAACTGTGGCCCAGAAAGATGAGCACTGCGGCCAACAACCCCACCACCGCCGGCTTGATCCCCGCGAAACTGGCCCTTACCGCCCATATCTCTTTATAACGGAGGTAATACTTGGTAACCAGTGTAACAATAATGACGCAGGGTAGATAGCTGGCGACCATGGCCACCAGGGCCCCGGTCAAGCCGCCCACCTTAAAGCCCATAAAGGCATTCATCACCGTTAGCGGCCCAGGAGTCACCTGGCCAACGGCAATGGCGTCGATGAATTCCTTATTGCTGAGCCAATGATAATGATTGACGAATTCTTGCTGAAGAATGGGGACCATGGCGTAGCCACCGCCGATGGTCAGGGCGTTGGCAATGAAAAGGATGCCGGCCATTCTCAGCAGGTCCATTTAATCCCTCCGGTACAAGACCAGCCCCAAAGCCCCTGCGGCCAAAAGGATGCCGATAGGATTGAGTTTAAAGATAGCCAGGGCCAGAAAAGCGGCCACAGCCAGCGTCGCGCTGCGGTAATCCGTAACCAGCGTGATAAGCATCTTATAAATGAAAGAGGCCAGCAAACCCACCACCGCCGCGGCCACCCCTTTCATCACCGATTGCAGGAGGGGGTTGTCTTTCATATGGAGATAAAAGGCCGCCAACAGAATAGCCAGCACCGTGCCGGTAAAGGCCTGGCCCACGGTGGCGGCCAGCGCCCCCCACAATTTATGCAGCTTGTAGCCGATAGAGATGCCGGTATTGATTATGGGTGGTCCGGGGGTCATCTGGCCGATGGCGAAGCTCTCCAAGAACTCATCGTGGGTAATCCATTTGCGCTTATTGACCAACTCCCTTTCGAAGAAGGCAAGCATAGAATAGACGCCGCCGAAAGAGAAGGTGCCGATTTTGAGGAAGACCAGAAAAATCTTTTTTAGCGTTAACATGGTGTTCTTCGCTCAAATGACCAAGGTTTTTACCATGATAGGGTAACCATCCGTCAGCATTGATGAATTCAAGGCTGCATAGACCCTTGGCAGGAAACTGCTTCCCCAAGCCGCTCCCGGAAATGGCCTGAGGTTAGCAACCGATTGGTTGAGCGGCGCTGCCGAGCTGGTAAAATTGAGGATGCTCACCTGAAAAGGCAACAGCAGAAAGCCGCCGGAGACTCCTCCCATGGAGGTGAAGGTGGAAACCACCAGGGCAATGAGGGGGGGGATGAGGGGGTTGACCTCCTCCCCTGAGATGGGAAAGACCATTTACCAGCCTATTGTTAAATTATTCACAATATTAAGCCCCAGGCTTCCTGCATGTCAATGGAAAATTGAGCAGGAGAAGATCGATGGGCGCAGGAAGAATCCGGATGCCTGCCTGAAGAAGATGGAAAGGGAGGGGGGAGCCCCGGAAAGATCTCCGGTCGCCAGGTAACCGGCTTAACTAACCTCTAAGCAAATGTAGGGGCGGGGTAACCCCGCCCCTACGCCTTTTTATCCTGGTAAAGGCGCACCTGCGGGTGCGCTCACCCCATTGGGCGGAAACCCAGCAGCGTAGGGTGCGTCTCACGCACCAAAAAAAGGCGCGTAAGACGCGCCCTACGTATCTATCCCGGGATTTAGTTTGCGCCGACGGTAGGGGCGGGTTTCCAACCCGCCCCCACTTTGTGCCTCTTGGCTGCCTGGCGTGAGACTGCGCTACTCCCAGGAGTCCTCCACCGCGGTGAGGACCGCCAGTTTCAGCGGCTGGATCTTACGGTAAACCTGGTCCGGGGGGTGCTGGCGGCCATCCACGGTGAGCAGGTCGTGGTCGATGGCGATGTCGAAAAGACGCTGGTTTTCCTGGAGGTAAGGAAGGATCAGGTTCCAGTCCGCCTCGGTGAGGGGGACGATCTCGCCGCCGTTCAACTGCTCCTCCACTACCTGCTGGTAGGGGTCGCGGATGTAGATGGCCCCCCCCGAGGCCAGGGAGAACAGGTTGGAGCCGGGATATGGGGTCCGTTGCGGCCGCAGGCGCCCCCGGGGGTCGTACTCCAGGCCGTTGACGATGACAAAGCCGCCGCCCTGGAAGACGTCGCCGGCCATGAAGGATTCCGCCAGGAAGTCCAGGGCGGTGCCGTTGATCACCACCCGGGGCCGGCCCACCGCGTTGATCAGGGGTCGGCCGGCGGCGTTGCCCAGAATGTAAACCTCCCCGCCCTTGGCGCCGTACATGAAGGTCTGGCCCACGTCGCCGTGCACCACCAGCTTGCCCTGCTTCATGATCTGCCCCAACTGGTCCTGGGCGTTGCCGTGGACCTGGAGGGTCATGCCGTCGATGCCCGAGGCCAGGTAGTCGCCAGTGCTGCCGTAGGCGTCGATGCGCACCTCTTGGGTGCCGGGCCCGAGGCCGCAGCCCAGAAAGCGCTGTCCCTGGTAGCCGTAAGTGATGAATTGCCGCCACCCCAGCTTAAAGGCCTGGCACAGGAGGCGGGCGTCGCAATCATCCCCTTCCGGGGGAAAGCCCGCGGCATTGAGAACCAGGACCGCGTCCGCTTGCGGGGGCGCCTGCAAAAGCTCCCGGTTGTCCCAATCGAGCCGGCGGTAGCGGCTAAGATGATTCTCCCCCACGAGGGGGGTATCCTGGAAGATGCGGATCAGGGCTTCCATGAGAAGATGAAGAAGATTGCTGCGCTTCTTGTCCCCCGGGTCGTAGCGCCGGTCCAACAGCAGGGTCAGGCCGTTGGTGGCCGCGGCCTTGAGAAGATCGCCCAGCCCTGCCTGCTTCACCACCGCCTCCAGGATTTCCCGGAAGCCGGCGTAGGAGATGGTGGCGGCGCCTTGGCGGATGGCGTCATAGAGCCGCTTCCCGCTTTGGTCCTCCAGGTTGGCGGCGGACAAAAGGGCTGCCTCGGAGTCCTCCTGGTAGCCCAGCTCCAGCACGGTGCCGTCCCAAGGGCGCTGATGCCAGGGCACGGTCCGGGGTTTTCCGAACTTGTCGTGGCAGGATAGCACCCGGCGGCCGTTATGGGCTTCCAGGGAAAAGATAAAGGCGCCGCCGTCGGTGGCGCTGCCGCCCCGGGCGTTCCAGTAGAGGTCGGCCACGGGGCAGATGCGGGGATCCTCCTGGGCCAGACTGGCCAGGGTGGCGTCGATGGCTTGCTTCTCCGAACAGATGAGGCCGAGCTGCACCTCGCCGTCCTGGAGGGCAAAGACCTGGGGGCGCAGCATGGAGGTGTCGGTGATGCCGATAAGATCGAAGCTCTGGCGCTCCGGGTCGTTGCGGGCAATGATGAAAAACCAGGGGCCATCCGGGGAACCGTGGATATTGGCCGCCTGGAGCTGCCGGTAGATGTGCTGGCGCTCCGGAGGCAGCAGGTCGAAGTCCCGCTCCGTGGTGGGGGCCATGGACTCGATGACGTATTCCAGGGTATAGCCGTAGAGCCGGTGCCAGAGGTCGAAGATGAGCACCGCCACCTCGGTGTCCGTCAGGAACTGGGGGAAAAAATGGCGCTGGCTCAGGTATTCGCTCACGGAAAAGTAATTGGCGAAGTCGCCGTTGTGCACCAGGGCGGTGTTGAGGGCCGCGAAGGGGTGGGCCCCGCCGGGGTGCCACACCCGCCCCCGGGTGGGGTAGCGCTGGTGGGCGATCCAGACGTGGGCCTTGAAGTCCAGCAACTGGTAATAGTAGGCGACTTCCTCGGCATAGCCCACAATCTTCAAGATCAACATATTCCGGCCCTGGGACATGACAAAGGCCTTTTTCTCCCCCAGGGAGGCGTAGAAGGCCTCGTTCAGCTTGTAGCAATTCTGGGCCACATACTCGTCTTCCACCTTGCGCCAGGGAATCCCATAGAGCTTCTGCTGCTGGATGAAATACTGCAGGACTTCGGGCTTCACCCGCACGAAGTACTGCCAGACGTCGGGGGGCTTAACCACCAGGCCGGGGATATCTCGCCAATCGTCCACGGTGGGCAGGCGGCGGGCGTGGTCCACCCGGAAGATCGGGGTGATGAATTGGGCCTCCACCTGCGGCCGCGCCTCGATGTCCAGGTAGGCGATCTGGATGAGGTAATCGTCATCGAGGATCTCCTGGGAGACCTCCAGGGATGCCGGGTCCAGGCCCACCGCGGCGATGCCGCCGCCCTTGCCGTTGCCCCGGTTGTGCATCTGCACCGAGGGACAGACGATGTGGCGGCCGGCCACCGGCACGCTGGCCGCAAATCCGGTGACCCCGCAGCCGCCTTCATCGGAGGATTTATGGATGCGGCTTCCGCCAAAGGGATTGGTGAACTCCCGGCGGGTGTCCAGGAGCCTGAGCCCCGAATGATCATGTTTATATGAGTGATTCATGTTTTTTCTCTTTAAAAGAGTGATGATTATTTTAAGAGGCTTGGTAAATTACCAAGGACGCCACCAATAATTGAAGTGACAAGAGGATGCTCAATGAAAGACCTTAATCTTGCTTTTGCCTCATATTTTTGTTCATCTGAAGCTCCAACATCATTGATCTTCAAAAGAATTTGCTCAATATCAAAAATAAAAGATTGATTAAAAATATTATTGGTTATGGAAAGATTAATTGGTGAGTTTCGTCCTTCATCTTCAACGACATCTACTCCTTTGGCTGTGATCATGCCGAAACCGGTAATAACGATACTACTCCCCCTGCCCTTAATGGAATCACGACGAATGGACTTAAAATGAATTAATCCATGTTCATGTAATTGCTCACAAATTCTATATAAATCTTCTGCAGGAATTGGGGGATCAAAATCTTCTGGTTCCGGTTCAAAAAATCCTTCCCTTCGCATTTTATAAAAATTTTCGAGGATGACTCCCCTTAATTCTTTGTCCTTCATGCTAATACCTTTTAATGAATCATTTTCATGTAGGGCGGGCACTGCCCGCCAATCCGAAATTCGATATTTTTAATTTACGGCGGACACTACCCACTCTACACTTTTTCAATTAATCAGAGTTATAGTAATATTCAGATAATTCAATAGATATAGCCTCACAGATAGAACCCAAAAAATTATTAATTTTTTCCATAACTTCCTTCAGATTTTTGAGGTTTATGTAGTTTATACCCTCCATTGTCAAATTTCCATCTTTCCTTTCTGGATAGCGAGTTTCAGAAGATTTTAAATCTATTATTGCGAACTCTTTAATTATACTTTCTGTGGCATCTAAAGTTTCGTACTCTTCGTTAGGGTATCTCCTTTTAATAATTTCTCTACAATACCCCCATAATTTGATAATGTCATGGCCGTCACGGCCTTTTCTATGATCTTTCTGGTTATCAAATAATTGGTAACCATATCGAATTATCAATTTTAAGGATAATTCAATAAAATGGCGATACAAATAAATTATTGGAAAAGCAATAAAATCTGGATTTGATCTATCATCTATAATACTTTCAACTAATATATCTGCAGCGTTTTTATAACCGGCTATGTATTTAAACCAATTATCACCTAAAGGGCCTAAAGAAATATAAGGGTCTAAACAAACATTGTGACGATCACGAGCAATCTCTCTAAATAAGCTATCCCCTTTTTTGGGATAAGAAAAGAAATCATTTTCCATACATTACATCCATAATCCACGCCCGTTCCACTCTTCAAGCAGAAGCTAAGTATGTGGTTGGGGTTGGCGTACCAATAAGCGCAACTCAAGGATAGCGTTTGCAGTAAAGGCAAACCTGGGGTCTTTTTTAGCAGCTTCCGTCATAAAGTATATCGGATCCAGCCATGAAGCTATCCGTTGAGCTAAGAAGGCGTTTGCTAAACATATAATTCCCTCAACATATCTTGACATTATCAAAAATATTATTGCAACAAAACATCCAGAAATCCACATAATTGTAAAAGACCACGCAATGGTATCTGCCGCCATAGGTGTGTAAATCGCTACTCCATAACGTTCAAGAATTTCAAAGAGGTTTCCTTTTTGAAAAATATCCGGGTAAGCTTCTTTAATTTTTTTGGAAGATTTTTTAAATCCAAAATGACTCATTAAAACAGCACCGATAACTAATGTTTCGAAGGCAAAGAAAAAGCACCAACCATAATCAGGCGAAAGCAGCCAAATTATGTAAACTACCCCGTACAATACGGCCAGAAGGATTCCAGTCATGCCTCCTCCTTAGAAACTTGCTAATGCCGCATTACGACGGCCACGGGCCGCCCTTTAACTTTGAACTTTGAACTTTGAACCTTGAACTTTGAACTCTAACGCCGCAAATCATCATCCACCGGGCCATCGAAGTAGTCCAGGTGGGCCAGGGTGTCGGTGCGGCCCACCAACTCCCGGATGCTCTTGAGGCCCAGGCGCCGCAGGATCTCCTTCAGAATCCAGCTCCAGGAGTAATACATATTGCTGATCCGGTTGCTCCCCCAATCGATGGTCATGAGGTCCACCAGTTCCGGGTCGGTGGTGGCGATGCCGCGGGCACAGCCGCGGCCGGATTCGCAGTTGTGACAACGCAGGCACTCCAGGGCCACCAGGTCGGCGGTGCCGATCTGGACTCCATCGGCCCCCAGGGCGATGGCCTTGGCCACGTCGAAGGCGCTGCGGATGCCGCCGGAGGCAATCAGGGTCACCTGCTCCCGGATGCCCTCGGCCTTGAGGAACTGGTGCACCTTGGGAATGGCATATTCCACCGGCATGGCGATGTTCTTCTTGGCAATATCCGGCGCGGCCCCGGTGCCGCCATAGCTGCCGTCCAACTGGACCACGTGGGCGCCGGCGTAATAGCTCCCCACCGCCACCATGTCCACGTCGGTGGGAGTGGAGACCTTCACCGCCACCAGGGCCCGGGCATTGATCTCCTTGATCCAGTCGATGTGCTTCTTGTGATCTTCCACGGAATAGACGCTGTGGAAGGGGAAGGGGGAGAACAGGGCGCTGCCGGTCACCGACTCCCGCATGCGGGCCACCGCGGGGGTCACCTTGTCCCCCAGCAGGTGGCCGCCCAGGCCGGGTTTAGCCCCCTGGGCGTATTTGAACTCCACCACGCGCACCCGCTGGATGGTGTCTTCCCGGACGCCAAAGAGGCCGGTGGCCACCTGGGTGACGATATTGTCATTATAAGGGTAGAGTTCCTCGGGAAAGCCGCCCTCGCCGGTGGATACCAGGGTGTTAAAGCGGATCGCTGCCAGAATCCGGGACAAAATGGTATTGATGCTCACCGAGCCGAAGGACATGCCGCCGCCGTACCAGGGCACCGACAGCCTCACCTGGGGCCGGCCATCCCCCCGCCGGTTCAGCTCCAGCTCCAGGGAGATGTCGTCCTGGGTCAGCTTGAAGTCCGGGCGGTGCTTGGGAAAGAGAAAACGCAGTTTATCGAAGCCGCCGCCGGACTCTCCCAGACAATATTCCAGGTCGGTATAGGGGAGGTTGCCCCATTCCGCCTGCCACCAGGTGCTGAGGAGCAGGTCCGCAGGCCAGCGCCGGTCCCCCAGGGTGCTGTACACCGGGTGCCTGCTGAGCCGCAGGGCCTTGGCCGGGCATTTATCGACGCAGTAAAATTTCTTCTCCCGGCAGGCAAACCCCAGGCACAGGTAGTTCTTGGGACGCCGCAAGTAGCTGCCGGACTTGGTGTGAACCCCATATGGGCAGATTTCTACGCAGCCGCCGCACTTGATGCAGGCGGACTCGTCACGCCACACCAGGTACTTGCTCAAGGGGGTGCGGAAGCGGGACGGGGTGGGAACCGGCTGCCAGGGCCCGCCTTCGCTCCAGGATTCCAGGGGAACGATGGGAACCATTTGCTTCTTCGCTTGTGCCATTTTATGGTCTTTTTCTGAATTTAGTCCTTTTAGGACTTCTTGGTTTATCCAGATAGCGGTTTATGGTTTTCGGTTTTGCGGCTCACAAACCTACCCTGTCATCACCTCTCAGTGAGGTTTAAACAGAAAACCGCGAACCGAAAACCGGAAACCCTCTTTATTCGCCGACCCTCCTGGTTTCGCCCTCCGGCCGGGCGAAGAGCGGGGCAAAGATTTCTTTATCCAGGTCCTCCTTGAACATGGCCCGGCCCACATCCCCTCGCAGGCGGCGCACCTCCCGCATGCCCATGGCGCCCAGGACCTCCAGGAGTTGGTTGTTCCAGGCGCCCAGGAGGTTGACCATGCGCTGGGCTCCCCGCTGGACGCTGAGGCTTCCCAGGTCGATGGGGCAGGGTTGTTTGTCTTGTTTGTCTTGTTTGTCAGGGTCGCCGGGGCACTCGGGGCACAGGCGGCATTCCAGGGCCAGGAGCAGGGAGAGGTCGGCCATCACCCCGTCGGCGCCGGCGACGATGATCTTGGCCACGTGCTCCGCCAAAGCGATGCCGCCGCTGACCAGCAAGGTGACGGCGTCCCGCAATTGGTCTTCCACCAGTTTCAGGTGGCAGCGGCGCACCAGGTCCTTCAGGTGCGCCGGGGCGGCGTCCTTGAGGCCCCGGGCCTTATCGGAGCCGGCCAGGTGCAAAACCTCGGCCCCCGCCGCCGCTAGGGCCGCCACTCGCGCCGCGGCCTGGCCGTCGGCCGGCACCCTGATCCAGACGAGCAAGTGGGGGAACCGTTTCTTGATGGTCTCCATCTGGGCCATCACCCCGGGATGGTCCGGGATCTCCACCGCCGGCGTCTGGCTGAGCAGCGGCTCATCCAGTTTCAGAGGTTCCCTGGCCGACAGGATGGGTACCAGGCGAGAGGCGGCCGGGGCCAGGTCGGCGCTGATGTCTTTCCGGTGCAAGAGCGCCAGGGTGCCCAGGTTTTGCGCGGCGGCCACCATAATCTGGCGCAGCCGGACCGGGTCGGCGCTCCGGGATGGTTCCGCTAACACCACCGGCAAGGGGATTTCCAAAAGGGGAGGTGGGGTGATCAGCATCTGCTGCCGCTCGTCAAAGGCCAGAAACATGGGTTTGCGGCCCAGATCGATGTAGGTGCTGATATATTCCCGGCCATGGATGCCATCCCGGGTGGGCCGGACGATCTCCGACATGTCGGTCCAGCAGGAGTCGAAGCCCTCCCCGGCAAAGGGCCCGCCGTCGCCGGCTCCGGAAACGGGGATCTTGCCGGTTTCCGCCTGGCTCCAGGTGACCGCGATGATCTCCGGGGTCCAATAGTCGTCCCCCATCTGCCGGTATTGGGGGTTCATGGCCTTAAAGATCAGTCCCCGGGGACAACCCTGGACGCAGCGGTAACAGTCGCGGCAGACCCCATCGATGGTGTCCAG
Source organism: uncultured delta proteobacterium (assembly GCA_963834795.1). Taxonomy (GTDB): domain Bacteria; phylum Desulfobacterota; class Desulfobaccia; order Desulfobaccales; family 0-14-0-80-60-11; genus JAPLJC01. The sequence goes on from CAWIDL010000017.1 coordinate 23,425, forward strand.
CAACTGCTGCCGGTCGAAACCCCGCTTCCGATAAGCGTCCACCGGACAGACTTCCTTGACGCAGCGGGCGCAGCGGAGACAGCCCTCGCCCCAGTCGAGCACGGTGCTTTTGGCCAGAGGGGTGAAACGGGGCGGTACCCGGCGCACGTGGATGTGATATTTGGCAGGCAACCCTCGTTCTCCTAAATGAGACAGTTTGATCAATACGGCAAGAATCTCGTTTTTAAGACCCTTCGCCTGCGGCTCCTTTAACTCGAAACTCGAAACAGGGCGACCCAATCACAGGCTGGAAGCCTGTGCCACTGTCGCCCCTACAACTCGAAACTCGTCCTAAACCTTGCTCTTCAGGCGGCTGGGCCCCAGGGTCCTCAGACGGGCCTTGACTGCCTTGACGATCCCGGCCAGGGCCGCGGCATCGCCTGGGGTGACCAGGGAATGCCCCAGCCGCCCGGACTCCAGGCCGATTTCTTCCAGATAACCCTGGGAATATTTCACCCGGCCTCCCAGGCGACGGCTGCCATCCTGGTAGCGGCAGAGGGTTTCGGCGCACCCGATGACCCATACCAGGTCCACCGGGGTTCCCAGGGCGCGGAGCAACTGAAAGGCCTCCACTTTGCTGCTGCAAGGCTCCGAAAGCACCCGCCAGCGGTCCCCGCCCTTGCTCAAGGAGGCCCGCAGGGCCTCCGGGTCCGGCACCGCTTGCTGACAGGCGAAAATCACCGCTTCGGTTGGCATAGGTCTCTTGCCCCAAAAGGCCGGGAAGACGCCCCAGCGAAATGCAGGCCAGGAAGGAAAACCTCCCTGGCCGCGAGAAATCGTCTTATTATTTCATGGAAAAACGAGAAATGCAACAGTTTAGGGAGGCCGCCCCACCCCCCTCCCGGAAGGGGGACGGCCGGGGTAAAGAGGGGAAACTATTTGGCGGTGCGCTTCTTCCTTTCGTCAATGTCCCCGGGATACATCATCGCTTCCTGCCCCCGCTCCCGAGTACGGATGCGGATCACTTCCTCCACCGGATAGATGAAGATTATGCCGTCGCCGGGCTCTCCGGTATAGGCGGACCGCAGGATGGTGTCAATGGTCTCTTCCAGGTTATGTTCGCTCAAGATGATGTTTACCTGGATCTTGGGCAGCAAATCCACCCGGTAACTGCCGGTACGGCCCGTCAGGTTGATGCCCCCCTGGCGGCCGTGGCCGCGAATCTCGAAGAGGTTCAGGCCCACGATGCCCATTTCCTTCAAGGCCTCCTTGACATCGTTGAGCTTGTCTTCCCGAATGATGGCTTCGATCTTTTTTAGCATTTTCCGTTCTCTCTCATTGAGGATCAGCATTACGCGAGGAGGGATTATCTCTGCTCTGGAATGGCTTTCAGCTTAAGAAGTCAGTCTTCAGCAAAGACAATGGTTATTTAGCTGATTGCTCTTAAGAATAGGCCCGCTCGCCGTGGGTGCTGATATCCAGGCCCACCTCCTCTTCCATGGGGGAAACCTTGAGGCCGATGCTCATATCCAGGATTTTAGCCACCCCGAAGGTCATCCCGAAGGCGAAGGCCATGGTGACTACCGTAGCCAGCGCCTGCAAAGCCAGTTGGGCCGGGTTGCCGAAGAACAGGCCGTTGGCCCCGGCCGCGTTCACCTCCAGGGTGGCAAAGAGCCCGGTGGCGATCATTCCCCAACTGCTGGCCATGCCGTGGCAGGCCCAGACGTCCATGGATTCATCCCAATTGCGGTTCTGGCGGAAGCGGATGCCATAGTAGCAGAGGGGCGCCGCCACTGCGCCGATGACCAGGGCGGCCCGGGGAGACACAAACCCCGAGGCCGGGGTCACCGCGGCCAGGCCCACCACCATGCCGGTGGCGATCCCCAAGGGGCTGGGCCGGCCATCCAGCCATCCCAGGATCATCCAGACCAACCCCGCAGTGGCCGCCGCGGTATTGGTGGTCAACAGGGCGTTCACCGCCACCCCGTTGGCTGCCAGGGCGCTGCCGGCATTGAACCCGAACCAGCCCACCCACAGGAGTCCGGCCCCCAGGAGGGTGAGAGTGATGTTGTGGGGCTCCATGGGGAATTTGCCGAACCCCTTGCGGGGGCCGATCACCAGGGCAAAGGCCAGGGCCGAATAGCCCGCCGCGATGTGCACCACCGTACCGCCGGCGAAGTCCAGGACCCCCAGTGAATTGAGCCAGCCGCCTTTACCCCAAACCCAATGGGCCAGGGGGTCATAGACCAGGGTGACCCAGATGAGGCCGAAAAGCAGGAATGACTTGAAACGCACCCGCTCCACGAAGGCTCCGGTGATCAGGGCCGGAGTGATCACCGCGAACATCATTTGGAAGGCGGCGAAGAGCCCCTGGGGGATGGTCTTGGCGTAATCAGGATTGGGGGCCGCGCCCACCCCGGCCAATCCCAGGTAGTTGAGGCCGCCGATGAGCCCCCCGATATCCCGCCCAAAGGCCAGGGAGTAACCGTACAGCACCCATTGCACTCCCACCAGGAGCATGAAGGCAAAGCTCAGGGTCAGGGTGGAAAGGACGTTCTTCCGCCGCACCATGCCCCCGTAAAACAAGGCCAGGGCCGGGGTCATCAGCAGCACCAGGGAGCAGCACGCCAGGAGCCAGGCGGTATCCCCTGAATTTATCGGATGATCCATTTCATCTCCAATTATGTTAATAATATTGTTAATTTTTAATCAGACAAAACAATACGCCAGCCGTGGGTTCCCCTTTGACGGGCGAAAGTGGCTCATTTTGCCATGGGAAAACAGGATTTGCAACAGTTAATTATTAAGAAGCCCCGCCACCCACTGCGCCAGAGCGAGTCACCGGCGCGGTGTTGTAGGGGCGGGTTTTAAACCCGCCCCTACAAAGACCTACAACCTTTCTCTAGAGCGAGTCCGCGAGGCGTTGGCTGTGGGACCCCCCTTGCTGGTTCAGCCCTTAACCCCCTGGAGTCGTTCGGTGACCGTGGGGAATAATTCTATTTGGGTATGGGGCAGGAAGAGAGCGGCGATATACTGGTTCATGTAGCCCGGAGTCTCGGAGAGTTCAAAGTTGGTCATCATATTCGCTACCCGGCGCTCCTCCTCCAACAAGTCCAGGGAGAAGGCCAGCAAGGAGGCGCCCTGGAGGGAGGCGTTGCCCACGAACTGGAAGCGATCCCGGGGCAGGTCCGGCAGCAGGCCAATGGCAATGGAGTTTTCGATGTTGATGAAGTTGCCGAAGGCCCCCGCCAGGATCACCTGCTCTAGATCCTGGAGCTTGAGTCCGACGCTTTCCAGCAGGGTGAGGTAACCGGCGAACATGGCCCCTTTGGCCCGCATCAGGTTGTCGATGTCCGACTCACTGATGGTAAGGTCCTGGCCGCTTTGGGTTTCGGAGCCGAAGACCAGGACGTACTCCCGGCCGCTGTCCCCCATGCGGATGCGGGGGGTGTCCAGGTCTTCCCGGAGCTTGCCGTTGGGTGAGATGAGGTCCGCCTCCATCATGGCGGCCAGCAGATTGATCAGGCCGGAGCCGGCGATGCCCTTGGGCTTCACCATGTCGATGGTGATCAGGGTGGGTTCAAAGGTTTCAGGATTGATGATCACGTCTTCAATGGCCCCGGCGCTGGCCCGCATTCCGAACTTGATGCCGCCTCCTTCGAAGGCCGGCCCCGCGGAGCAGGCGGCGCAGGCCAACCACGCCTGGTTGCCGATGACGATTTCGCCGTTGGTGCCGATATCGATGAACAGGGTAAGCTTGGGGTCCTTGTAGATACCGGAGGCCAGGACCCCTGAGACGATGTCGCCGCCCACGTAGCTGGACACCAAGCTGACGCAAAAGATGTAGACGTGCTCCGGCACCTCCAGCCCCAGGTCCCGGGCCCGGACCAGAGGAATGCTGCCGGCAGTGGGGATGTAAGGCGACAGGCGGATGTATTTGGGATCGATACCATAAAAGAGGTGGGTCATAGTGGTGTTGCCGGCTACGGTGATATGGGAGATCTCCTCCGGCGACAGCTTATGGAGCTTCAGCAGCCGATGCATCACCTGGTTGATGGTGGCCACCGCCGATCTTTGCAGTTTTTGCAGCCCCTGCTCTTTCTGGCAAAAGACGATGCGGGAGATGACGTCGTCCCCGTAACTCATCTGGGCATTATAATCCGCGGCCTGGCCCAGGATCGCCCCGTTAACCAGGTCCAGGAGCTGCACCCAGACGGTGGTGGTACCGATGTCCACCGCCACCGCGAAGTGGCGCTGGGTGGTGTTGCCGGCCTCGACGTTCGAAAGGTGGGGGGAGCGGGAGCGGCGCCGGGAGAAATCGAGGGTAGCGGTGACCCGGAAGTCTTCCTGGCGCATCACCCGGGCCAGCTTGCGCAGCAGGAAAAGGTCCAGGGTGAGGCTTTCCACTGCGTGTTGCCGCGCCAGGCCCTGCTCCAGGCGGGCCAGGTCATTGATATTATCCCCCAGGCTGGGGGGCGCCAGTTCTACGAATTTCTTCTTGAAGGCAGGATTATAGAGGCCCTCGGCCCTCAAGGCCGACAGGTCTATGGGACTGGGCCTGAGACCGATGCCGCCTCGGCGCCGGGTCAGGGTGCGGCGGTCCAGGAGGGATTCCGGGGGGATGCGCACCACTATGTCGGAGAGCACCCGGGACTGGCAGGCCTGGCGGTAGCCCAGGCTCCACTCTTCGTCGCTCAGCAGCGCGGAGCGGAGGCTGTCCAGTTCTCCTTCTTCCAAGAGGATGCGGCACTTGCCGCAAACGCCTTCGCCGCCGCAGGAGGCGTTGATGTGCACCCCCGCCTGCACGGCGATCCGCAGCAGATTCTCGCCTTCCGGCACCTCCACGGTTAGATCATATGGCTGGAAAACGACGCGTTTGCTCAAGATTCGGTCCTGTTAGCAAGCAGGTCGAGATGGGGGGTTAAAACCCGCCCTGCCACCGGGCAGTCTTCGCCCCCGGCCTGGTGGCCCCCCGGGGATTTTCCGCTTCAGGCTGTCGATTGGGGCATTCTATCACAGGCCCCGGCCAAAAAAAATGCTAAAATGGAAGCCAGACTCCGGCTGGGGCCCTTCACCTCCCGCCGGGGCTCGCCAGTTCGAGGAGACCCATGACCACGGCCAGGATGGGCAAATTGTTGCGGAAGCTTTACGAGAGGTTGTGGCAGGCCTTCGGCCCCCAGGGTTGGTGGCCGGGGGAGACGCCCTTTGAGGTGGCGCTGGGGGCCATCCTGACCCAGAATACCAACTGGAACAATGTGGCCAAGGTGATGGCGCGGCTCCGGGCCGACGACCGCTTGACACCGTCGGCCTTGACGGCCCTGCCCGAAGCGGAGCTGGCCGAACTCTTTCGGCCCGCGGGCTATTACAATCTCAAGGCCCGGCGAGTCAAGAATTTCTTGACCTTTCTGCGGGAAGAGTATCAGGGTTCCCTCAAGCTGATGACCCGGCACCCCCTGGAAAAGTTGCGGCCCAGGCTCCTTTCCGTCAAAGGCATCGGCCCGGAAACCGCCGACAGCATTCTGCTCTATGCCCTGCAGAAGCCCACCTTTGTGGTGGACGCCTATACTTTCCGCATCTTGAGCCGGCACCAATTGGCCCCGGAATCCTGCGCTTACGAGGACCTGCGCCGACTCTTCATGGACCATCTGTCCGCGGACGTGGGGCTTTATCAAGAATACCACGCCCTGCTGGTGCGCCTGGGGAAGGAATGGTGCCGCCCCCAACCCCTTTGCCAATCCTGCTTCCTGGAGGGCTGGCCCCAACCGCGGTAGACATAAAGGAAGCCTCGCTCCTACTTGACAACTTTCAACCATATCAGGGTGGGCACTGCCCACCAAAAGACGTAAGTGGCCGCCCAAATCCCGGGCCTCTTACCCCCCCTCCTCGCCGGCGCTGGCCGCCGCGGCATAAAGAAGGCGGCCTTCGAAAAACATTCCCAGGGCCGGGGAATGGTGGTAAGATTTCCCGGTAGGCATCTATAATGGAGATTATCACCCTTAAGCGCCATTCCACGGAAGAGTTGATCGCCCGCCTCCGCAAGGTGCCCCTCCTGGACCAGCCGGAGGTTATGATTTATGAGCAGGCCTTCATCAGCCTGGAGCAGATTCACACCGATTGCCTGCACCCGGCGCAAAACTACTTGTGGCTGCAGGAGCTCCGCAAGACCCAGAAATTAGGCTGGAGCCTGGCCGAGCAGGGGGTGGACCTGTTCCGCCTGGACGGCTTTATCACCTATACCGTCCTGCAGGGCGACGGTTCGGAAGCGACCTTCGATCTTTATCCTCCCATCGTGGAGGAGTCCATCGAGGCCGACGGCACCCTGGCTCTGATCATCAACGACGGCATGCACCGCCTCTACCTGGCCAGGTTGGAATGGCTGGTGCCCCAGGTCACTTACATCCGGGGGCTTCCCAGGGCCTACCCCTACTACGCCTATCCCCGGCGGCAGGGCTGGGAGGGGCTGGACTTGCTGGCGGACAACCCCGACTCCAAGGTTTACCTGAAGAAATGCCACCGGATGCTCCACAACAAGAGGCTCTACCGTAACTTTCAGGCGGTATTCCATAATGTGGGCGGCCCCCGGAGCCGCCTGCTCAACAAATGACTCTCCCTGAATGAGGAAGAGCTTTAGGGCAAACCCCGATGGCCCGATCCAGGAGGAGATTTATGAGTTTGATCTTGCTGGGAGTGCTGATTATCATCGCCGGCGGCTTTTCTTTAAGGGACGGCCTGCCTTTGCTGCTAAATACCGGTTCCGGGGAGGCGCCGGGAAAATGATTGACAAGCTCGAGACCAGGACCTATCTAAGGACTATGGGGCGCTGGCTTGGATCGGCCTTAATCGGCAGCTTTTTGGGAGTTTTTCTCCTTCTGGCCCTCAGCGCCCCGGGTCTGGCGGGGGCGGTGCAGGAGGGCAACGCCGGCCAGGAGGGATCTGCGCTGGCTCTTCAGACCCTGCCGGTCAAGGGGAAGATCACGTTGGTCGACTGTTACAGCCCCTACTGCCCTCCCTGCCTGCGCCTGGCGCCTTTAATGGAGGAGTTGGCACAGAAGCGGAGGGACCTGGAGATTATCAAGCTCAACATCAATCGTCCCGAGGTATTGGGTAGGATCGATTGGCAGTCCCCCCTGGCCAAACAGCTTGGCCTCAGGTCCATCCCCCATTTCCTGATCTTTGACCCGGAGGGCAGGCTGACGGCCCAGGGGTTCGAGGCGCGTCGGCAAGTACTGGACTGGCTTAGGGAGGCCGGACTTCTAAGGCAATGAGTGGCTGGTGTCATGTCTCAGATTTTCCTTTAATAAAAAATGTCCTTCATCTTTAGGCCTTTAAAATGTAGCCGCAAGCTTGAGCTTGCGAAAATCCTTAATAAAAATGAGCGCAGGTTTTTTGCTAGGGCCTGCGGCTACCAGAACATGTAGATATTTTTAAAGGCATTTCTGAAACATGACACTAGTGTAACTTAACCCTTCTCCGGCCTGGGTGGTTTTCCGGGTGGGGGGAGAACCGGAACTTCTGGGGAGGAGCGGGGATATGAAGAAGCTCTCAGGCCGGCGCGGCCTTTGCGGGTTGTTCCTTACCATGGCCTTCTGGTGCGGATGCACGGCGTCGCCTTTCGCAGCAGCGCCCCCGCTGAGCGTGGCCGCGGCGCAGCAAACCCTGGATGCCTGGAATCCCAGCTACTGCAAGGTGGCGGAGTTCTATGGCTTTTATCAGCCGGAGTCCTCCGGCACCCGGGTGGCTTACGTCTCCATTGTCAATCCCAGCGACAAGGCCCAAAAGGCCGCGGTTTATTATGCCGCCACCTTCCAGCTCCTAAGCCGCGCCGACGGCCGGCAACAGTGGTTTTTGACCGAAGTGGTCACCCACAGCTCAGGAATTTTGACCAAGCGGCAAGGCTGGGACAACCTGATGGTCCCGGTACAGGAGGCTCCCCCGGCGGCGGTCCAGAAGAAATCATGAGCGGCGGCAGCCGGGGAGGGGAGCCACGGCCGCCCCCGACTCCCGGACGCCGAGCTTAGGATCCAGCTCCGGATCAGGACCGGAGCCCATGCCGAAGTAATCCCCGGGAGTTATTCACCGGTTAAATCTTCGGGGTAAACCGGGAGAGGTCGTAAAGGTCCAACTGCTTCTCCAACTCCGCCACTTCGGCCACGACCTTCTCAAAGCCATCCTTACCCAACAGGCGCCCTCATTCTTTCCGGCGGTCCTGGTGTCTTGGGGGGAGAGATCTGCGGGGCACCAAGCAAAAGCCCTCAAAGCAAGCTTTGAGGGCTTTTCTTAGATGTCGTGGTTAAGTCAAATTCCCTGGATGGACAGGGAGGTTAGGATCAACCCGTGACCCCTGGCGGAGGTCCCGGTAGCGGCTCCATGACGGGAGCCAGTTTCTCGTAATGAATGCCGAAGGCCCGGATTTCGAAGGCCTTGGGATTGAAGGCCTTGGTCAGCTCCACCTCTTCCGGGGTCAGGATGCGCACCATGCCGTAAGGATCCACTACCGCGAAGCGCTCCCCCTTTGCCAGGCACGAGGCGACCGTCTCTTGTCCCTTGAGATCCTGCTTGGAGACGCAGAGCAACTTCGCGCCGCCAGCCGCCACTGCCGCGGTGCTAATGAAGAATACTGCCACCAAAGCCACCATCAACCCTACCACTAATTTTGACCGCATACTCCTTCCTCCTTCCGCAAAGGTTGACATCCGGCTTTCCCCCCCCCTGTGGAGTATTGAGAAAAAGCCGCAAACTTCTTTCCGCCCAATAATATAAGGGGAGAGACGCGAATGTCAACTTAAATATATAAAAAATCGCAACCCTTGGCAATGGAAAAGGTTAGGGAAAAACCTGCCCTCTCCGACGCTCATGGATAGGCCAATTTTGTCTCAGCCGCGGTCCCCGGGGCCGGAGCAGGGGAGGGGGTAGGCCCTCCCCTGGGAACGATTATGGCTGTTCCGGGATTACCGGCAGCGGCGGGATGCTGGGGGCTTCCTTAATGTATGGGAAGCTGAAGGCCGTTGGCCAGGCAAGAATTCACCGTCTCTTGCCCCGTAGTTTTCTTTTTTGAAGTCGAAATGAGGTACTGAAAGATTAACCTGCCGGCTTCTGAGGTAATGGGTAAAGTATACCCTGGATGGTATAAGGGATAGAGCCTCAGAAATTCAGCAGGACGTATAACGAAAGATGTGCCAGCCGCGGGTTAGGCGTGGCCGGCCGGAGTTTTTTTCTCCCATAAACTCCAGGCGAGGACATTTTTTTTGGACAAATGAGTGAAATTAGCATAATCTTTTTGTTGAAAAATCATCGGGAAATTTTTCTTAAGAAGGTGCTCGTTGCGAAATACCACAAATATTCTTTGGAAAATTGGATAGATTGCCGGCGTAGCGCTTAAATATTAGTGAATATCTTCACATAAATCTCCGGTTCCTTCCCAACTAAGGGGTTCCGATTTCCCGGTTAATCTAAGGATTGGATTTATGGTGAAAGGAAGACGACTGCTAGGCTGGGCGGGGATCCTGTTGTTGAGTGGCGCTGCCTCTTTCTATGGCATCCAGGCCGAGGGTGGGAAGGAGCCGCTTAAGGCCGCCGAAACGGGGCGCCCGGATCTGATCAAGATCGACACCCTGGCCGCCTATCAGAAGCTGGAGCTGCCGCCGGTCACCTTCTCGCATGACAAGCACACCAAGGCGCTGCGCCAGGATAAGCAGGATTGCACCACCTGCCACCTGGTGGAGAACGGCAAGCTGTCCCTAGACTACATGCGTCGGAAGAACACCCAGGCGGCGGCCCTCAAAGAAATCTATCACGCCAACTGCATCGGCTGCCATATGGAAAGGGCCGCGGCGGGCAAGAAGACCGGCCCCCCGGACGGGTTATGCCGCGCCTGCCATAACGTCCAGCCGCAGATCGCCACAGTCAGACTGGACGCCGGGTTCAACCTGGTATCGCACTTCTGGCACACCGATCCCAAGCTCGTTCCCGCGGACCAGAACGGCAAGGACAATTGCAGCCGCTGCCACCATCAATACGACGCGAAGGCCAAAAAGACCTTCTACGCCCAGGGCCAGGAGGAGACCTGCCGCGATTGCCACCTGGTCAAGGAGAAGGAGGGCGTGAAGAGCCTGGAGCAGGCCGCCCACCTGCAGTGCGTCCTCTGCCACCTCGATCTGGACAAGCGGGGGATGAAGGACAATGGCCCCTATGACTGCGCCGGCTGTCACGGGGCGGCGGCACAGGCCCAGATTGCCAAGAAGAACCAGGAGCGGGTGGCCGCCCTCCCGAATAAAGAAGTGCCGCGGCTTAAGCGGGGACAGCCGGATGCGGTCCTGATCACCCACGATCCCAAGTGGGGGGAGGGCAGGCCCGGCAAACCCTTCTTGATGGATCCGGTGGCCTTCGACCACCAGGCCCACGAGAAGTACAACGACAACTGCCGGGTTTGCCACCATGCTTCCCTGGAGGCCTGCGAGAAGTGCCACACCCTGATGGGCGCCAAGGACGGAGGGTTCATCAACTTGGCACAGGCGATGCACTCTCTGTCGAGCTGGGCGAGCTGCCTGGGTTGCCATAGCGGGCAGCAGGCCGCGGCGAACTGCGCCGGCTGCCACAACCACATCAGCAAGTCCTCCCGCCCTGAAGACGCCAGTTGCCGGCAGTGCCACCTGCTGTCGGCGGAAACCGCCATCCCGGGGGGCGCCAGCCCAAGCCAGATCTGCGCCTTGAAGCCGCCGCAGAAAGCCGCACTGGCCGAGACCCTGCTCCAGGCCCGGAACCTGAACCCGGGGACCTACGCCCTGGAGGATCTCCCGGAGACGGTGGAGATCAAGGACCTGGCGAACCGGTTCCAGCCGTCCGAGTTTACCCACCGCAAACATCTTGCGGCGCTCCTGAAGGGAATCAAGGGCAATACCCTGGCCGAATACTTCCACCGCGATCCGGGCACCATCTGCCAGGGTTGCCACCATTACAGCCCGCCCGCCAAGGAACCGCCCCGCTGCAGCAACTGCCACAGTGGCGAGAACCTGCTGGCCACGGAGTCGAACCGCCCGGCGCTGCTGGCCGCCTTACACCGGCAGTGCATGAACTGCCATGTGGACATGCGCCTGGAGAAGCCCGCCGCCACGGCGTGCAGCGAGTGTCATCAGGAAAAGAAGAAGTAACCGGCCGGGGCCGGTGGAGGAAAACGTCCATGTTGCGCAGAACCTTTCTTGGCCTGCTGGGAGCCGCGGGGGTGGGGGCCGCCTTGGGCAAACCGGCCCGCGCCGCAGGCAACCAACATTTTACGGGGTATCCCGAAAGCTTCGGGGTGCTGTTTGACGCCACCCGCTGCATCGGTTGCCGTAGTTGCGAGGCCGGGTGCAATAAGGTCAATGAGCTGCCGCCCCCACCCGAGCCTTTCGATGACCTGAGCGTCTTGAAGGTGAAGCGCCGGACCCATTCCTGGACCTATACGGTGGTCAACAGGTATGACATCCCAGGCGCCCCGGGTCCGGTGTTCAAAAAGTGGCAGTGCAACCACTGCCTGGAGCCGGCCTGCGCCTCCTCTTGCTTCGTGCGGGCCTTCACCAAGACCAGCCAGGGGGCGGTAACCTGGGACGGCACGGTCTGCGTGGGCTGCCGCTACTGCATGATCGCCTGCCCTTTCGAGATTCCCACCTTCGAATTCAAGGAGCCCCTGACCCCTCGCATCATGAAATGCACCCTGTGCTACCCCCTGATCACGTCGGGTAAACTGACGGTGCCGGGCTGCGTGGGCGCTTGCCCGGTTGAGGCCCTGGTCTATGGCAAACGCCGGGAACTGCTCAGGATTGCCCGTGAGCGTTTCCACGACTTTCCGGGCCGTTACCTGAACCATATTTACGGGGAGCACGAGATGGGCGGCACCAACTGGCTCTACCTCGCGGGAGTGCCCTTCCGGGCCCTGGGCATGCGTGAGGACCTGGGGGTGGTCCCGGCTCCGGAACTCACCTCCGGGGCGCTGGCCGGGGTGCCCCTGGTGGCCGCGGCCTGGCCGGTGCTCTTGACCGGCATCTACGCGATTTCCAAGCGCAAGGACAAGATCGCCCGGCAGGAGACGGCCCAGGCGGTGGCCCGGGCCGTGGCCCAGATCCAGGCGGAGGCCGAGGGCAAGCTAGAAAAGGCCATGACCAAGGCCGAGGCCGAGAAGAAGGCCGCCATCGAGCGGGAGGTCAAGAAGGCCCTGGAAGAGGCCGCCAAGCCTCAGAGCCGGGAGGGAGAATAACATGGCCACTGAGAACTCTGCCGTGAGAAAATCCCTGTATACGCCGTTTAACGTAGTGGTCGGCGTCATCTTCCTGGTCGGCGCGGCGATCACCTTCTTGCGCTTCACTAAAGGGCTCGGCGCGGTCACCAACCTGTCGGACAACAATCCCTGGGGCATGTGGATCTCCTTCGACCTTCTGTGCGGAGTCGCCCTGGCCGCCGGCGGTTACACCACCTCGGCGGCCTGTTACGTCTTCGGCCTGAAGCGTTATCACTCCGCGGTGCGGCCGGCGATCCTCACCGCCTTCCTGGGCTACTCCCTGGTGGTGGTCGCCCTGCTGTACGACGTGGGCCGCCCCTGGCGGCTGCCCTATCCCTTCTTAGTGCAGTCCGGCACCACCTCGGTGCTCTTCGAAGTGGGTTTGTGCGTCATGCTCTACCTGACCACCCTCTTCGTCGAGTGGCTGCCAGCCTGCTTCGAGTGGCTCGGCTTCCAGAAACCCCGGGACCTCATCATTAGGATAACCCTGGCCCTGACCATCTTGGGGGTCATCCTCTCCACCATGCACCAGAGCTCCTTGGGGGCCCTTTACCTGATCGTGCCCTCCAAGCTCCACCCCCTGTGGTATTCTATGTACCTGCCGGTCTTTTTCTTCGTCTCCAGCATCGCCGCTGGCCTGTCCATGGTCATCTTCGAGGGGACCCTGTCGCACCATTACCTGCATGGCCGGATGGATGCCGCCTACTTGCGCGAGCACGACGACGTGACCCTGGGCTTCGCCAAGGGAGCGGCCATGGTTCTGGCGCTCTACTTCATGATCAAGGTGGTCGGCATTGCTATCGACAATAAATGGAACTATCTGCTGACCGGCTATGGCGCCTGGTTCCTGGTGGAACTCCTGGGCTTCGTGGCCTTGCCCGCTTTCCTCTACGCCATCGCGGTGCGGGAACAGAACCTGAAGCTCGCCAAGTGGACTTCGGTGCTCACCGTGATGGGCATCATCCTCAACCGTTTCAACACCTCCCTGGTGGCCTTCAACTGGCAACTGCCGCCGGCGGACCGCTATTTCCCCAGCTGGATGGAAATCGCCATCTCCGTCTACCTGCTCACCCTGGGACTCCTGGTCTTCCGCTTCATCGCCAACCGGATGCCCATATTCTATGAACATCCGCGCTATCGGCAGCATGTCCCCCATGAAGGTGAGGAAGAAGAAGGCCCCGAATTCACCGAACATAAACTCAAGCGCCACCCCCAAAGCTTCGGGCACTGAGGAATAAAGCCATGGAAAACCAGTTCTATACCCTGCATGACTTCCTGGTCTACACCAAGGGTGCAGCTTACCTCCTGATGGGGGTGACGCTCCTGGGTCTGTTAGGCTTCTGGCTTTACCTCACCGGCAGGGACGAGGAAAAGGAGATTCATTAGTACTAAGGGCCGAACCGCGGCCTTGTGGAGAACTTGCGCATGCCAAAATTGTATCAGTTCATCACCGGCCCCCTGCTGTGGCTGTCCTTCGGAATCTTTTTCGTCGGGCTGACTTTTAGGGTGGTGCGTTACGTCCAGGGCCTTGACTGGCAGTTGGACCGGGTGGCCTACCGTGCTCATCCGGGCCTGGGCCTCAAGGGGGCGCTGCGCTCCATCGTCCACTGGTTGGTGCCTTTCTGGTCCGTGGGCTGGCGGGCCAAGCCCCTGTATACCGCGATTTTCTTCGTTTTCCATATCGGGTTGGTGCTCACTCCCCTGTTCCTGCTGGGGCATGCCGTCATTTTCAGAGAGCGCTGGGGAGTGGACTGGCCCACGCTCTCCATGGGGTTGGCCGACGTCCTGACCATCGGGGTCATGATCACTGCCGTCTGCATCGCCATCCGCCGCCTCGCCTTCCCCGAGGTCCGCATCGTTACCACCTTCTATGACTTCTTTCTGTTGCTGCTCAGCGTCGCCCCCTTTGTCACCGGCTTCCTGGCGGTGCACCAGGCCCCCCACTATCAGCTCTGGCTTTACTCCCACATCCTGAGCGGCGAGCTCCTGCTCATCGCCATCCCCTTCACCAAGCTTTTCCATGTGGTGGGCTTCTTCCTCTCCCGGGGCCAGCTCGGCGCCGACTTCGGCATCAAACGCGGCTATAAGGGGAAAGGCTTTGCCTGGTGACTGGTGTGGAACAAATATGGTATAATCTAAAAACAAAAGCTTTCCGTAATCCCCTGCCACGAAGCTAAGGCCGATTCCGGGCGCTGGTGGCCTCCCCAGCAAAGCGGGCCATACGTTAAGGAGTGAAGAGCCATGCCGGAAGGAACCCTTTGTAACAAGAATATCGTAGATGCCAAGGATTATCTCGATGCGTTGCTGGCCGACAAGAGCGGCAAAATATATTATGAAGAGATGAAGCGTCTCGACGTCGACAAAGAGAAGCTCAAGAACACCCTGGCGGCCAGCCTGAAGTCGCGCCTGCGCACCTGGCTGGAGATCTGTTCCCATTGCGCCTTGTGCGGCGACACCTGCTTCTTCTACCTGGCCAACCATCGGGACCCCACCCAGGTGCCGTCGTACAAGATCCAGTCCACCCTGGGGAAGATCGTCCAGCGCCGCGGCGATGTGGACAACGCCCACATGCGCTATTGCATGGACGTGGCTTTTTCTAAGTGCACCTGCTGCAACCGCTGCGGCTCCTTCTGCCCTTATGGCATCGACATGGGGGTCATGTTCGGCTACCTGCGAGGCCTCTGTTTTTCCCAGGGTTTCGTCCCCTGGGAGCTGAAGATCGGCACCGGCATGCACCGCATCTACCATGCCCAGATGGACGTGACCTCCGAGGACTGGGTGGAGACCTGCGAGTGGATGGCTGACGAGCAGCAGGACGAGTGGCCTGGCCTGGAGATCCCGGTGGACAAGGAGGGCGCCGACCTGATGTACACCTTGAACGCCCGGGAGCCCAAGCACTATCCCGAGGATATCGCCGAGGCCGCCATCCTCTTCCATATTGCCGGCGAGAACTGGACGGTGCCCAGCGAGGGTTGGGAACAGACCAGTCTATCGATGTTCGCCGGGGACTGGGGCGCCTGCAAGATGATGGTGGAGAGCGTCTATGGGGCCATGGAACGGCTCAAGCCCAAGCGGGTCGTGGGGACGGAATGCGGCCACGCCCACCGGGCCACGGTCATCGAGGGGCCTTACTGGGTGGGCCGCCAGGACGGACGCCCGCCGGCGCCTTACCTGCACTACACCGAGTGGGTCGCCGAGGCCCTGCGCACCGGCAAGATCAAGATCGACCCGGCCAAACGCCTCAAGGAGCCGGTGACCTTGCAGGACTCCTGCAACTATATCCGCAACTACGGTTTGGGGGACGTCACCCGGGAGATCATGAGCTACCTGGTGGAGCCGGGCTACTTCGTGGAGATGACCCCGAACCGGGAGCACAACTTCTGCTGCGGCGGCGGCGGCGGCTTAAACGGCATCGGCATCTACCGGCAGCAGCGCAACGTCGGCCTGAAGGTCAAGCGGGACCAGATCCTGGCCACCGGCGCCAAATTGGTGGTCACTCCCTGCCACAACTGCTGGGACGCCATCCGGGACCTGGAAGAGGTGTACGAACTGGGCATCAAGCAGACCTTCCTGAAGCCCCTGCTCATCAAGATGGCCATCATCCCCGAACACCTCAAGGCCAAGGCGGAGGAAGAGGAAGAGTAACCTTCCCCTCCTCCCGTAAGGGGCGGGGTTACCCCGCCTCCACCGGCCTGGCAAGAAACCGAGGCGCCTGGCTTCCCGGCGGAGCCAGGCGCCTTTTTTCCTTCCAGTCTCACCCCCTGGCAAATAAGAAGATCGTGTCTCTCATCCGGTGTAACTCCCGGAAATTGACAAGCCAATTTTTTTATAATGGCGCACATGAATTTGTGCTATCCTCCCTTCCTCAAAGACGATATTATTACCAAAAGAAGAGACCTATCGGCTATATGGGCGGCCGCAGGCCGCCCTGCCAGGGATCAGAAACCCTCCGGAATTTTGGTGATTGAGCATGCGGGTAAGAAATACTAGAAGATATTGTAAAACCCTGGTCTGCCCAAATATGTCATTCTGATCAAAGCGAAGAATCTCGAATTTTTAGTGACTTGAGATCCTTCACTTCGTTCAGGATGACAGGAAAATTAGGTTTTGCAATAGCTTCTAGTGTGATGATTCATAATTGCTAGGACATTTCAAACTACGGTTTTTAAACCCCCCTTTGAAAAGGGGATTGTATACTTGACAGAATAGGGGGCCTTTGATAAAGTGGGTTTCGACAGGCCGGCGGTTGATAGAGAAGCCCTCATAGATTGGGTTGCCAAATTTCTCAATTATTGGGAAGATACAGGTATGCTTTATCGGCCTGCGGCGGAGATCATTGTCAATCAAATTTGTAATTCCCTATGTCCCGAAAAAGACTCTGAACAAAAGGCACTAAATCATTTGCCAGAGCCATCGTCATATTTCCAAACCTATTGAGATCGTCAAGGCTATACTCAAAGTGTTCGAGTTTTGGTTTGTTAGATTTTTTAGCAATTTCATCATATATATGTTTCTCAAACTTAAATGAATCAGGCTGCATGTCTATAATAGCACCATGAATAATTGTATCACGCTGTTTAGCAAGACAGCCGACTCGGCAAATAAGGTTTAATCCTTGAACTTTATATTTAGAGAGAACAGGTGATTCTAACATTTCAGTTAAAAATGTCAGTTTTCTGTGCAACTGAGAGCGAGGCATCCCTGAATTTTTACAAGTTTTAGTGTTTTTACCATCACATTTATGATAAAGGAATAATACGCAATCATTAATAAATTCTTCGACAAAGCCCCATTGGATGACAATACCACCAAGGGCGCAATATTTAATATCAACATCAGGGGGTAATTCAACCATGACAAAAACCGCCGATACCAAAAAGCCCAAGAAGAAAGAACCTGAAATTGATTTTACTCAATTTATGGTTGATGATATTGCGCGGCGCATGTTGGCAACGCCGCCGAAGCCGAGAACCAAAAAAGATGAAAAACTAAAGAAGCCTTAATAATTATTTTTGCTCAAGAGTATTGTGGCCTATCATATTAGGAATTAATTTACCATCAACCCAATAAGTGCGGGTAGTTAAATTTCTTTTATAATAATATTCGAAGCATGCTTCTGGTATTGGGCCAACACTAATAACATGACCGTATATGACGCCTGTTCTAGTGTCAACAACATATATATTATCTATATCTGATATCTTTTCTTTGTGATAAACATAACGGCCATTCTCGGAAAACTGGTAAAAAATGATTAGCAAAATGACTGCAAGAATTAATAGGGCAGGTTTAAACCAATTATCAATATTCATTTTTATTACCTTTTAATTAAGGAAGTGGAATATGAAAATAATTTCCACAAACTCTACACCTAAGATGGTCTTCTCCATCCCGTTCTGGCAGCGGTTGAAGGTTAGATTGTCTCTCATTAAAGAAAAAACACAACGGGCACATATAGGGCGACCGATTCCACAGCGTTTGATATTCTGCTATTTTTTCTTCGGATACAGAAGCAAGTTGGCGTTCTTTTTCGCGAATATCATTAGCGATTTTTTCTTGTTCCGTGCGGAGTCTCGCTTGTTTTTCTCGGAGAACCGCAAGGTCTCTCTCAAAAATTTGTTTCTCTTCTGTAATGAACTTCACCAATTCGGCAAAAAGGTGGGGGTTTTCCATTTTCGCTACCGCCTTATCAGGAAGTTTTTCAGGATATGGGATTCACGCAAAATCACCATAGCACAAATGGGCGGTTAGGGGTTCTATGATTATTTCTTTTTCAGCCAAGGCTTATCATCGGCGTATATTTGCTCATTATCAACCAACCCGCCGATAGGTTAGGCGTTTACCGGTAATGCCCTTGAGGGCGGCTGTTGTGCGGTCTGAATCATCGTATCCAAGTCTAGCACGGTGATTATAACGGAAGTCAAACTCGGTAACGTATCTTTGAAGATGCTGAACGCTGACATGCTGGTAAGTCCCGATCAAGCCACGTTTAAGGACGCTGAAAAAGCTCTCAACCGTGTTGGTATGGGCTTCGCCGCGGACATATTCATCGTTGCTATGAGCAACCACGTCATGCTGAGCAAATTCAGGCCCGAGAATCCTGTATTGCCCCGCGTCATCGGTCATAAGGTGGGCTTCGGGGTCGATATGATACTTGAGATAAGGCTTCAAGGTTTTGGCACTCACGCCGGGAACGTGGAAGGAACGGACTTCGCCGTTGCGCTCCACCAGGGAGAGGACAGCGTTTTTGTGCCCGTATCCCTTGCGCTTCTTTGCTCCGGGCTTTGTGCCTATAAAGGTTTCATCGGCCTCAACCGGACCTTGACCGCCAAGCACCTTAGTATAATCGGCTCTCATGGCTTCCCTGATTCTGTGGGTCATAAACCAGGCGGTCTTGTAGGTAACGCCAAGCATCCTATGAAGCTGGTGAGAGCTTATCCCCTTCTTGCTGGCGGTCATAAGGCGAAAAGCCAGAAGCCATTTATGCAGTTTGATATGGGAATCCTCAAAGATTGTTCCCATGGTCACGGTAAAAGACTTACGGCAGGCGTTGCACTGGCGAAGCCCTGGTCTGTGGCTTTTGCCTTTGAGCAATTTGATCTTCTCAGATTCGCCGCAATGAGGGCATACTGGGCCATTAGGCCAGCACAATTTTTCAAGGTGCTTCCTGGCGGCTGTTTCGTTAATGAAGATTCGGTTAGTGGTCATGGCCCTGAACTCCTTATGAACACAGTATAATCATGGGAACATATTTTGTCAAGTATATATTTGCGTTTGAAAAGGGGGCAGGGGGGATTTAAAATAACCTCCTGAAATCTCCCTAAATCCCCCTTTTCCAAAGGGGGACTTTAATACCCTTGGAACTTAGGTTTTCACTTGATTTAATGCCATCCTATTTACGGGGAATAACCCCACAGTACTGCAATACAAAACAGCGGAGGGAGACGATGTATAAAAAAATCTTGTTGGCCTATGACGGCTCCGAAGGAGCTCAGCTGGCCCTGGCGGCCGGGCTCAATCTGGCGAAGATCCACGGCGCCGAACTTTGGGCCCTGGCGGTGCAAGAAAGGCGTCCCCGGTTCGGCGTCCCCATCGATGAGGTGCAGGAAGAGAAGGAGTTTGCCAACCAGCAACATGGCAAACTGTTGGAGGGCATCCGGAGACTCGCCCAAGAAGCGGGCATCGAGTTGAAGACCCTGATGCGCCCGGGGCTTCCCACCAAGATCATCATCGAAACGGCCAAAGAGGGCACGTTTGACCTGATCATCATGGGCCACATCGGGCTTTCCGGGGTGTGGGAGCTTCTGGGCACCACCGCCGAAAAGGTGAGCCGCCACGCCCCTTGCAGCGTCATCATTGTGCGGTAATCGCATCGCCCTGGCAATGATGGAAAGCACTGCAAGGCAGTCTGCAGAATGCAGGCAGGATTTATTGCAAACCTGAATGAGGCGCACAACAGCAGAATCAGAATAACGCTCGCCATTCTGGATGAAGCCCTGGTTAAATTCGAGAAGTGGGCCCAGGGACGGGAAGTGCGCTCCATCCTTTACCGCGAAGAGAATACCCTTGATCCCGAAAGGCGTGTTGGGTTACTAGGCGATATTGCCGGCATCCCCCGCATCATCCAGGAATTACGGGATGATTTACACCTGGAGGCATGTTCTACCTGGGCAGCTTCAGAGCATTGACGGCGTTAACCACGGGGGAAGAGTAGAGGTGCGCATACTGGTCGGTTTGATCTTGGTTATTGCTTTGGAAGGCGATTGTTTTAGGCAAGCGCTCTGGGAAATAGGAGCGGGTCCCGTCCTCGAAAGTCAGATACTCTCGCCCTGTTTCCGGGTCAATGGCTGCATAATTCTCCCTAATAACTATTTTGCCCCCGCCAATGACCCATTTGTTTATGCGCAAGTCCCTAAGGAAATCGTTGATGCAGAAAATATGAAGAAAAAGATCACAAATTTGTATTTATGCCCGTTAGCTACAAAACCGATAGTGTTAGGATTAACGCTTTTTTATTTAATGGAATGGGTTAATAAAGAAGCTATTATTATATTCTCTTTCTGTCCGACATAATCACGAAAAACGACCACAGGTTAATCCCGAATATGGAAATACGATGTAGAATTGATATAGCCTTTTATAGAACCTTGCGTCTAATTGTTTAATCCCTTTTAATGTTTCAGTGCGTTGAAGTCAATAATAAAAAACCTTTCATTACGGCAACCGCCGGAATATTTCTGGATGAAGCCATTGGGGTCCATCTGCGGGATACCTCACCGGTTAATGGTTTCTGAACCAGTTTCAGGTCCCCTGGAGTCGGAAGCACCCATAAGGCAATGGGGCCAGCAAAGTATTTCAATTCCTAAGGCTATCGCACGATAAGCACGTTGCAGGGCGCGTGGCGGCTCACCTTCTCCGCGGTGGTGCCCAGGAGGGACCTGAACACCTGCGAAAACCCGATGTGGCCCACCAGGACCATATCAAACCTGCCCTCTGTGGCCACTTCCACGATAGTCTTGGCGGGATGCCCCATGCGTATCTCGGTTTTCAGTTCGACCCCGGCCTCTTGCGCTCGTTTTTGGGCCTCCTCCAAAAATTGCTCACAGTGCTGGTAGGCCAAGGCATTTTCCTTCATGGCCTTTTTACCCATGATGCCGGCGAAGCCGGGCGGTTTCTCCTGGACCGCCAGGGCCACGAGTTCCGCTTGGTGGAGTTTAGCCAGTTTAATTCCGGCCTCCAGCCCTTTCCTGGCGCCATCCGAGCCGTCGTAAGCCAACAAGAATCTTTTAAACATTTCGTTCCTCCTATGAGTATTCTCAGCCCGGCAAAGCCAGGATTCGCTTGGGTTAGCGGCAGGACATAGGCCACTCCCCGGTTAAAGTAGGCGTTGGCATGCCTGGGGTCTAGCGCCAGGGCCTGGTTAAAGTCGGTAATGGCCTGGTCATAGCGGCCCTTGGCCGTGAAGATGCCGCCCCGGTTATTGAAGGCCTCCGCATTTTTGGGATCGAGCTTCAAAACCTGGTTGAAGTCGGCCAGGGCCTGGTCCTGCCGGTCCGCCGCCTCCAGGGCCAGGGCCTTATTAAAATAGCCGTCCGCCAGCTTGGGGTCCAGTTCCAGGCGTTTATTAAACCTCCCCCAAATTTTATTATACTGGCTTTTGTTTTTTCACTCCAGTTTTAATCCCTGAAGTCAGAAATGGGGCGCTCGCAAAAATTACTTGCGAGCTTCTGAGGTGGGGTGGGGGAGCTTTGGCCGGCCGACGAAGCCACCCCTCACTCTATTTCTTGTATCTTTAATGCATCACGTACTTGGGGTCGGGAAACCGGGCATGATCTTGTTGGTCGTTCCCGGAATCTGAGAAAAAATGTAGGGTGGGCACTGCCCACCCTACATATCTGTGCCACTGTCGCCCCTATGTCTTTCCCTAATGGCGCGTAAGACGCGTCCTACGGCTGCCATTTTGCAGAAGTCTTGTAGTCTTGTAGGGTGCGTCTCACGCACCATTACGAGCGGCCCGATCACAGGCTGGAAGCCTGTGCCACTAAAGGAATTGGGGGGCAGTGCCCACCCTGCACTAACTGACTACACAGGCCAGAGGCCTATGCTACCAGGTCCGGGTAGCATAGGCGTCCCGCAGGGGTAATCAATTCAGGGGGGCGAAATCTGAGTTAATAATCGTTTTCGGTTTTCGGATTAAAAAAAGGGGCCGCCCCGGGCTCAAAGCCAGGGCGGCCCCCAATTTTTGGCTAATTGCCTGCCTCAGCCGAGTTTACAGACTCCGGCCCGGCATTTTTTCTCCCGGATGTGTTCCTCGAATTCATCGCGGAAGTTCTTGAAGGCGCTCATCATAGGTTGAGCGGCGGTCTGTCCGAGGGGGCAGAAGGAGGCGTCGGCCAGGACGCCGGCCAGCCGCTCCATGAAGTCCAGGTCCGCCATGGTTCCGCGGCCCTGGGTGATGCGGGTCATGGTCTCCAGGATGCGGGGGGTGCCTTCCCGGCAGGGGGTGCATTGGCCGCAGGACTCGTGGCGGAAGAATTTAGCCACGGAGCGGATAAAATCCACCACACAGACACTTTGGTCCATCACCAGCATGGTCCCGGAGCCCAGGGCGCCGCCCGCCTTGGCCATGGAGCCGTAGTCCATAGGGGTGTCCAGGGCCGCGGCGGTGACGATGCCTGCCGAGGCGCCGCCCGTCTG
This sequence comes from uncultured delta proteobacterium, assembly GCA_963834795.1. Lineage (GTDB taxonomy): Bacteria > Desulfobacterota > Desulfobaccia > Desulfobaccales > 0-14-0-80-60-11 > JAPLJC01. Next base: position 45,851 of record CAWIDL010000017.1, read on the forward strand.
GCACATCTTGAACTGGCGGCCGGGGAGCAGACCGCCGCCGTAGGTATCGATGAGTTCCCGCAGGGTCAAGCCCGTCGGCGTTTCCACTATATGCGGGGTCCGCACCTGGCCGATGATCTGGTAAATCTTGGGGCCGCTGGTGTCGGCGGTGCCCAGGGATTTATACCAGGCCCCGCCCTTGCTGAGAATGGCCGGCACGCTGGCCAGAGTCTCCACGTTATTGACGATGGTGGGTTGATGCCACAGGCCGGAAACCCCGGGGAAAGGCGGTTTCGCGCGGGGATAGCCGCGCTTGCCCTCGATCGATTCGATCAGGGCGGTCTCCTCGCCGCAGATGTAGCAGCCGGATCCGGAACGGACTTCAATGGTGAAGGAGAAGTCGGCGCCGAAGAGTTGCCGGCCCAGGAATCCCCTGGCGGTGGCCTGCTCAATGGCCTGGTTTAGACGGGCATTGGAGAGGTAATATTCCCCCCGGACATAGATGAATCCCTGGGACGCCCCCACCGCATAGCCGCCGATGGCCATGCCCTCCAGGACCTTGTGGGGGTCGCCTTCCATGAGGTAACGGTCCTTGATGGTGCCTGGTTCCCCTTCGTCGGCGTTGCAGATAACGTATTTGGGAGTGGGCAGGGGCCGGGTGAAGGACCACTTGAGGCCGGCAGGAAAGCCGGCGCCACCCCGCCCCCGCAAGCCGGAAGTCTTCACTTCCTCCACCACCGACTCCGGGGTCATGGTGGTCACCACTTTCTTCAGGGTCTCATATCCGCCCTTAGCCAGGTAATCCTCGATCCGGGTGGGATCGATGACCCCAACGTGGTCCAGTAAGATCAGGTCGTAGGGGCTTTGCCGATATTGGCGAAAGTCCTTGGTGCTGTAAGGCAACCCCCGGTAATCGGGGACCTGGCCGGTCCGGTAGTCGGCGAGCACCTGTTTGATTTTGGCGGAGGTGAGGTTGCCGATGACCACTTCATTGATCTGCATGGCGGGGGCCACTTCACAGACCCCCAGACAGGCCGAGAGTTCCAGGGTGAAGAGGCCGTCGCCGGTGGTTTCCCCCACCGCGACCCCCAATTCTTGCTGCAAGGCGTGCAGCATATTTTCGGCGCCAGCAATATGGCAGGGCGGGGATTCGCACATGCGGACGACGTATCGGCCTTTGGGTTTCCAGGAGAACATGGAATAGAAGCTCATCACCCCAAAGACCTCGCTTCCCTGGATATTAAGGCCAGCGGCGATGCGCTCCTGAACCGCGGGGGGCAGATAGCCCACTGCCTTCTGGACCTCCTGCAGGACCGGCATCAGGGCTCCGGCCTGATCCTTATGCCGATTGACGATTTCATCCACCTGGTGGATAATTTCCGGGCTGAGGGCAGCTGCCGTTTGGCAGGCGCATCCTGAATTTTTTGTCAGTGTAGTCATGGTCGGCCTCCTCAAACTTTCTCGATCTGCACCGCACAGACCTTGTATTCCGGAATCTTGGAGACCGGATCCAGGGCGGCGTTGGTCAGTTTATTGGCCGAGGCCTCGGCGTAATGGAACGGGAGGAAGATGGTGCCGGGGACGGCCTTGTCGGAGATTTGCGCCTTGGCGGTGATCTTGCCGCGGCGGGTGCGGAGGCGCACCGGCTGGCCGTCGGCAATGCCATACCTGGCCGCATCGGCGGCGGCCATCTCCACCCGGCATTCCGGGGCTTTTTCCACCAGGCCGGGGGCCCGCCGGCTCATGGTGCCGGAATGGTATTGATACAGGAGGCGACCGGTAGTGAGATAGAGCGGGTACTCGGGGTCGGGCATCTCCGCCGGGTCCCGGTGCTCAATGGCGAAGAACATACCCAGGCCCCGGGCAAAGCGGTCCTTGTGGAGATAGACCGTGCCCGGGTGCTCCGCATTGGGACAGGGCCACTGCAGGCCGCCGGCCTCCAGGCGTTGATATGAAATCCCCGCATAGGAAGGGGTCACCCGGCGAATCTCTTCGAAGATTTCTTCGGGTCCGGCATACTTCATGGGGTAGCCCAGGCGCCCGGCGATCTCGCAGATGATCTGCCAATCGGGTTTGGCCTGCCCCACCTGCGGAATGGCCTGGCGCACCCGGGACACCCGGCGCTCGGTGTTGGAGAAGGTGCCGTCTTTTTCGGCAAAGGAGGCGGCGGGCAAGACCACGTCGGCCAGTTTGGCGGTCTCGGTGAGAAAGAGGTCCTGCACCACCAGGAGTTCCAGGGCCTGCATGGCCTTAATCGCATGGTCGGAGTCGGGGTCGGTGAGGGCCGGGTTTTCTCCCATGATGTACAGGGCCTTGATGCCGCCCTGGGCAATGGCCGGGAGCATCTCGGTCATGGCCATCCCCACCCAATCGGGGAGGTTGGCCACTCCCCAGGCCTCCGCCATCTTCTTGCGGTTGGCGGCGTCGGTGACCGGCTGATACCCGGAGAAGACGTTGGGTAAGCCGCCCATATCGCAGGCCCCTTGCACGTTGTTCTGGCCCCGCAGGGGGTTGACCCCTCCGCCGTGAATGCCGACATTGCCGCAGAGCATGGCCAGGTTGCCCAGGGTCTTGACGTTGTCGGTGCCTACCGTGTGCTGGGTGATCCCCATGCAATAGACGATGGAGCCGGCCCGGGCCCGGGCGTACATGCGGGCCGCGGCCGAAAGCATCGCGGCGGGCACCCCACAGATCCTCTCCGCGTATTCCGGCGTATATTTGGCCACCGTCTCTTTTAGGGCCTCGAAGTTCTCGGTGCGTTCCGCTACATAGGTTTGGTCATAGAGCTGTTCCTCGATGATGACCTGCATCATTGCGTTGATCAGGGCGATATCGGTGCCAGGAATTTGCCGGAGCCAGAGGCGGGCGTGCCGCACCAGGTCCTGGCGCCGGGGGTCGATGACGATGAGATCCTTATTTTTCAGACGCGCCGCCCGCTTGATGCGGGCCGCAATAACCGGGTGATTTTCATTGGTGTTGGAGCCGATCACCAGGATGCAATCGGCATCCTCCAATTCGGCGATGGAATTGGTCATGGCTCCGGAACCGAAGGACGCGGCCAGCCCGGCCACGGTGGAGCTGTGTCAGAGGCGGGCGCAGTGATCCACGTGGTTGGTGCCGATCACGGCGCGCAGCAGTTTTTGCATCAGGTAATTTTCTTCGTTGGTGGTCCGGGCCGAACACCAGCCGCCAATCTTTTCGGGGCCGTGTTTTTCCTTCACCTCCCGGAGGCGGCGGGCCACGAAATCCAGGGCCTCATCCCAGGTGGCCTCTTGAAGCTCGCCGTTTTTCTCCTGGCGGAGGAGCGGGGTCTTGAGGCGATCGGCATGCTGGACGAACCCCATGCCGAACCGCCCCTTGACGCACAGCCGGCCGTCGTTGGGCTGGGCATCGGCCCCGGTCACCTTGACGAGGTGGTCGCCCTTGACGTGGAGATCCATCTGGCAGCCCACCCCGCAGTAAGGGCAGGTGGTGCGGACGCGGCGGTGTTCCCAACTGCGGCCCTGATGCATGGCGTTCTTGTCCAGCAGGGCCGCCACCGGACAGGATTGCATGCATTCGCCGCAAAAGACGCAGTCGGAATCGATATAAGAGTTATCGGCCCTGGCCACGATCTTGTTATGGGAACCGCGGTAGCCAATGCTGATGGCCTGGTTCACCTGCCGTTCATTGCAGCCCCGGACGCAGCGGCCGCACATGATGCACTTGGAAAAATCCCGGACGATCATGCTGTTGTCGTCTTCGTAATAGTATTGGGTGTCCGGAGGATTGGCAAAGCTGGGGGTGGGCACCTGATAACGATAGGCCAGGGCCTGCAATTCGCACTCGCCGTTGGCCTCGCAGATCAGGCAGTTATGGTTGCCGGAGCCCAGCAGCAGTTCCAGGACCATTCTGCGGGAGGCGTCGATCCTGGCCGACTCGGTCTTAATCACCATCCCGGGGGTGGCCACGGTGGCGCAGGCGGGCAACAGGGTGCGGGCGCCTTCCACCTCCACCATGCACATCCGGCATGACCCGGTGGGGGTGGTATCTCTCAGATAACAGAGGGTGGGGATGGTGAAGGTTCCATGCCCCCAGGCCGCTTCCAATATGGTCTGGCCGGGCTGAAACTCCACCGTCATCCCATTAAGGTTGAGTGTTGCCTTGCTCATGCCTTGGGTACCTCCATCTTGAAGTCGGCAAACCGTGTTTTTCGAAGGTTTTTTTTAAGTGAGAGTTTTGCCCTCTCGCCATGAACCGCAGCGGCCAAGGGGTGGGCGCCGATACACTGAAACCGGCCTGGGGAGCGTATCCCGCTTCAAATTTTGGTAGCCGCAGGCTTTAGCCTGCGCTTACGCAGGCGAGACGCCGGCGCCACCGGAAACCGAAAACCGAGGTGTTAAGCTCATGTACATATTAGCACAAAGTAAGGGCCTGGCAATAGGAAATTCCAGGTTTACCCAGGGAGCTTGCGCCAGGCCCCCCGGGCGCCTAGGGGGGCCTGTGGCCGCCAATAAAAAATCAGGGCGACCCCATCACAGGCTGGAAGCCTGTGCCACTAATCGCCCCTCGGCTCGGCGGCAGCAGCCGGAGTGCCTCGCTAATTCGGAAGGAGGGGATGTTTCTGGGAGAAGTCGGGGGATTCCAGGACTACCTGCTTCCCCAGGCGGGGGCCCGGGTTGATGAGGATGGGGCTCACCAGATTGGCGGTGGTTTCGGCAGGCCGTCCCGGCGGGATGGTCAGGGTGACGAAAACCTGTAGTTCTTCGGGGGCTTGGGCTTCCAGTTCCTTCAGGGCAGAATGGAGGCGGCCCTCCTTAAAGCGGACCCCCAGCCGGGAGGGTTCGGCCACCAGCAGGGCCAGCTCCGGGTGCTCCAGGCATTGCAAGAGGAAGAAAGGAGCGGTGTCCGGCGGGGCCAACAAGGCGTAGCGGTGAAATTCCGCAAATCCCAAAAGTCCTTGGCGGAAGAAGATTATCCGGTCTTCCGGAACCTGGATGGCCCCTAATCTGCTACGCTCGAGGCGCAACCGGGGAACCTGCGGCGGGGAGGGGGGCAGGGGGCCGGCAGCCAAGAGATCACGGCCCACCAACTGTTGCAAGGCCTGCAGGTCGTTGAAGACGAAGACGGCAGCCTGCCGGTTCTCCTGGAGAAGCCGCTGGAAAATCTCATCCCGCAAGACCACCACGCCCACGGGGGCCTCAATCCCCAGACGGACTTGCTTGCCCCGGAGTTCCAGGACCACCACCCGGACCTCGTCCCCGATGGTGACCCCTTCGCCAATCTTGCGAGTAAGTATCAGCAAACTTTTCTTCCGATCCCCATCTATGAGCGGGGAAAATCAGGACCGCGGCCGGCCTGAGCAAAATCTCCTGAGCCCGGATTCTGGTGGCGCAGAACTCCGAGCCTGGAGGATTATCGTGTCGCAATAAACTTGTAGGACAATATCTGATTTTTCATCGGCGTATCCTGAAAAAGTATGAAATTTCGGATTATCCACGCTAAAATTTATGGGGTCAACGGCCCTCATGATTCTACCAGATATTTAAAAGCCTCACTTTCTGTGGCCGCGGCGGCGGTCACTTCCCTGCCCAAGCCATTTGACAAAGCCACTAGCCGTACCTATTTTTAGTGCAATTTCCCTGCCAGTTTTCCCTGGGCGGAGTGACGGAAAATAGGGGGCCGGAGGCTTGCCGAGGCCCTGGGCGACAGGGAGGTCGGGTTTTTCTCCCCCCTTGGCTAAAGAGGGCAGCCGGGATTAATACCGCAGCTCTCCTGAAAGGCAGGAAACCCTTGGCAAAATGGCTAATCAACACCTATCATAGTGCGGCAGTCTTCTCGGTGCGCCACCTGATGGTGACCTGGGTGGTGGGTATGTTCCCCAAAATTAGCGGCAGCCTCGATTTTGATCCGCTGAATGTGGCGGGCTCCTCGGTGGCGGTGGAAATAGAGGCGGCGTCCTTATGCACCGGGGTGGAGCAGCGGGACGAGCATCTGAAGAGTTCCGATTTCTTCGACGCGGCGCAATACCCCACCATCACCTTCAAGAGCACCCGGGTGGAGGTGGCAGGACTGGACCACGCCTGGGTCCACGGGGACCTGACCCTGCGCGGCGTGACCCGCCGGGTGATGTTGGACGTTCACTGGGCCGGGCCGGCGTACCTGGAGGATCAGGGCGCCATCTACACCAGCTTCGGCTTTCAGGCCAAGGCCAGGCTCAACCGCGAGGATTTCGGCATGACCTATAACGTCGAACTGGAACACGGAGGGGTCGGGGTTGGCAGGCAGGTCTACCTCAGCCTTAATTGCGAAGTAGATTTGGCTGAGGTCGGAGGAGTGACCGCCGCCCTGGCAGCCAGGAGGCAACCCGCTCCTGATGCGTAGGTTGGGCCGGCGCCTCCCGGCTCTATAACCAGCGATTCGCTAGGAACGAAAAAGAGTCCCATTTATTATCTCAAGTTTCGCACCCTGAATAAAGTATACAGGCGGGACGCCTAGGCTACCTAAACTTGGTAGCCTAGGCCTCTGGCCTAGGTAGTCACGTATTAACGGGAGCATGAAAGGGGTTCCAGCTTTATCCCCTCTCCCACAAGGGTGAGGGGGAATTTTATCTCTTTTCCGCTCCCATTAATACTTGGTGCGAAACTTGACTTATTATCTTTATCGCCATGGACTCGTTAATCCCATAATTCCCTTGGAATCACCGCCGCCAGGCCAGAAACCGGGTAAACATCCACTTGACCCCCGGGGTCAGTTTGGTCCGGTTGTATAGGTCGCCGGTCTGTCGGATGGCCTCCGCCTGGGTGGGATAGGGATGAATGACCGCGGCCAGGGTTCCCAGGCCGATATTGCCCACCATGGCCGCGGTGATCTCGCTGATCATCTCCCCGGCATGCCGGGCCACAATGGTGGCGCCCAGGATCTTGTCGGCGCCTTTCTTGACGTGAATCTTCACAAACCCCTCTTCTTCCCCGTCCACGATGGCCCGGTCCACCTCGCGCCAAGGTTTTATGAAGGTCGTGACCGGGATACCCTTCTTTTCCGCCTCTGCTTCATTCAAGCCCACGTGGGCCACTTCCGGGTCGGTGTAGGTGCACCAGGGAATGGTCAGGGCGCTCAGCTTCTTGCGCCCAAAGAACAGGGCGTTCTGGATGACGATACGCGCCGCGAAGTCGGCTAGATGAGTGAACTGGTAGGGCAGACAGATGTCGCCCGCGGCGAAGATATGGGGATTGGTAGTTTGCAGCTTGTCGTTGACTATTACGCCCCTGCCTTTTCCGGCTTCATACATGACGCCGGCGGCTTCCAGGTTGAGGCCTTCGACGTTGGGGGTCCGGCCGGCGCCGATGAGAATCTCGTCAACCTCGATTTCTCCCTTTTGGCCCTCGCTTTCATACTGGACCAGCTTGCCGTTGTCGGTTTTGGTTACCTGGAGAGGCCTGGCATTGAGGATCAGGCCGATGCCTTCCTTTCGGAAGGTCTTCTGGATTAGTTCCGCCGCGTCCGCATCTTCTTTATTCATGATGCGGGGATATTTGTGCAGCAGGGTCACCCGGCAGCCCAGGCGTTGGAAGGCCTGGGCAAATTCGCAGCCGAGGGGCCCACCACCCATCACCAGGAGACGCGCCGGGCGTTCGGTCAAAGAGAAGACCGTCTCGTTAGTCAGATAACCGGCTTCCTGCAATCCCGGCACCGACGGGCGCACAGCCCGGCCGCCGGTGGCGATGACCGCCTTTTGGAAGCGCAGGGTCTTGCCTCCCACCTCTACGGTATCCGGGCCGGAAAACCTGGCCTCGCCCAGGAAGACGTCCACCCCCAAATCCCGGAAGCGCTCGGCTGAATCGTGGTGGCTGATCTCCGCCCGCAGGCGCCGCATACGCTCCATGACCGCGGCAAAGTCAACTTCAGCCGCGCTCGAGATCTTTAAGCCAAACAGGCCGGCATCCCGGATGTCAGCATAAACTTTGGAGGAGCGGATAATGGCCTTGGACGGTACGCAGCCGTAATTGAGACAATCCCCTCCCAAAAGATGGCGCTCCACCAGGGCCACTTTGGCGCCCAGCGCCGCGGCGCCGGCTGCGCTTACCAATCCCGCGGTGCCCCCACCTATGACCACCAGGTTGTAACGGGGTTGAGGCTCAGGATTCACCCAGCCCGGCGGCCGCACATTGGCCACCAGGGCTTCATTATATGTGTCAAGGGGGCTGACCTCGGGCATGGCGACGGTCTCTGCGGCTCACTTCTTTTGGGAGAACAGGCGGAGATACTGGGCGTAGCCTTCCTTATCCATGTCCTCCTTGGGAATGAAGCGCAAGGCGGCGGAGTCCATGCAATAGCGCAGGCCGGTGGGCGGCGGCCCGTCATGGAAGACGTCCCCCAGATGGGAGTCGCCATGTTTGCTGCGCACCTCGGTGCGCACCGAGAGCCAATCCCGTTTTTTCCGCTCCACTAGATTGCCGGGTTCCAGGGGTTTGGTGAAACTGGGCCAGCCGGTGCCGGAATCGAATTTGTCCGTGGAGCTGAACAGCGGTTCGCCGGAGACGATGTCCACGTAGATGCCTTCCCGGTGGTTGTCCCAATATTCATTATGGAAGGCGGGCTCGGTGCCCCCCTCCTGGGTCACCTGATACTGCAACGGGGTTAACTTCTTCCGGAGGACTTCATCACTGGGTTTCGTGTATTTTGTAGGCTGGTCGCCGGGAGGATCGGGGGGGGCCGCGGGCTTTCCGCCCCAGACCTTTTGCAAAAACTGGTCACGGCCGGCATTCCAGCGGTAATACTTATAGCGCACCGGATTCTTATGGGCATAATCCTGGTGGTAATCCTCCGCCGGGTAGAAATTGCCGAACTTGACGATTTCCGTAACGATGGGTTTCTTAAAAACTCCGGAACTGGCCAGCTTTTTTTTGGATTCCTCCGCCAGGCGCCTTTGCTCCTCGTCGTGGTAGTAGATGACCGACCGGTACTGGGGCCCCCGGTCCACGAATTGGCCGCCGGCATCGGTGGGATCGATATGCCGCCAGAAGTAGTCCAGCAGTTCCTGATAAGAGACCTTTTGGGGATCGTAGAATACCTGGACCGCCTCCACGTAGCCCTTTTCGGCGTAGTTTTCATAGGTGGGATGGTCGCCCTGGCCGCCGGCATAGCCGGAGACCACCTTCACCACCCCCGGGACCTTTCTGAAGTCTGATTCCGTGCACCAGAAACAGCCTCCAGCAAAGGTGGCCATTGGCAGATGTTGCTTTTCATTCATAGCGCTCCCCTGTGTCTGACCTTTTTGGGGCTCGGCCCTGGCCGGCCGCGGAGCCGCCACCAGGATTGCCAGGGCCAGTAATAATGGGAACATTGGTGCGATTTTCATGATTTTTCCAGGCATTTCCAGACTAACCCCTAGCCGCCAAACCCTTATTCGCTTGGGTGGACCAATGAGGCTCATTCACCGAGAAGGGGTTCCTTGGGGCTTCTCATAAAATAAACAGTTAATCTGAATTTACGGAAAGTCAAGAGAGCCGGGAGGTGGGGGTCACTGGCTTCGGAACCCGCCTCTCCTTAAGCGGGTTGAGATGCCTGCTTGAAAATCGCGCCAATTCCAGATAAAATTAACCAATGCATTCTGCTTTGGCGACGGGGGTCGAATCCCCCAATCTCTTGACGGCGTTTGCCCGGGAACCCAGCCAGGTCTATCTGCAAGGTCTAACCCCCGCCTGCGGCGCCTACCTCCTGGCCAGCCTTTTTCGGCAACTGGGGCGGCCCTTCCTCCTGGTGACCCCCAACGGTGAGGGCCATGAGACCTTTTTGAAGGACCTGGCCTTCTTCCTGGGAAACCCGGCGGACCAGGCCGGCGGCGCCCGGCGCCTCTTCCTGTTTCCGGGCCACGAAGTCTTGCCCTTCCGGGAGCTGAGCTTCGACTCCGAGGTGAGCTGCGCCAGGATGGCCTCGGCTTATGTGGCCCTGACCGCGGCGCCCCCTTTTCTCATGGTGGCCCCGGCCATAGCCCTGCGCCAGAAGCTCCCCCCGGCCCAGCGGCTGCGGAATTTGCTGGCCTACGTGCTGCCCGGCGAGACCCTAAGCCGCCCGGAATTTCTCCAGAGCCTGCTGGACGGCGGCTATGCCCGCCGTCCGGTGGTGGAGGAGAAGGGCGAGTTCAGCGTCCGTGGCGGCATCATCGACCTGTTCCCGCCCCTCTATGAGCAGCCGGTGCGCCTGGAGTTCTGGGGGGACGAAGTGGAGTCCATCCGGCGCTTTGACCCGGCCAGCCAGCGGTCCCTGGGCCAGCTTCCGGAGCTGGTGGTGCTGCCCGCCAGCGAGGTGGTGCTGGACGGAGCGGCCCGGGAACACGCCCTGGCCCGGCGCAAACGCCGCCAGGACCCCCAGTTCTGGGAAAACGTCCGGGAAGGCCGCCACTTTCCCCGCATCGAGCGCCATCTGGAGGAATTTTACCCGCAGCCCCAGACCTTGTGGGAGATGCTGCCGCCGGAGACCGTGGTGGTGGTCTGGGACCCCCTTAACCTGGAGCGGGAGTTGAAGAAGATGGCCGAGGACACCGCCCATGAACCCCAGGGCTGGCTGGATCAAATTCCCTGGGAGGACCGCCTCGGCCGGTTCAGCACCGTCTTCTGCCCGCTGCTGCCCTGGGGCCACCTCCATCCGGAGCGCGACCTCCATTTCCAGGTGGAGAGAAACGACGGCCTGGCCCAGGAGTTGTCCGCCGCCGGGGCCGAAGCCGGGCGGCTGGTGCCGGCCCTGGCAGCCCGCCTGGAAGAGTGGCGCCGGGGCGGGTTTCAGGTCCTGCTGGCGTGTAAAAGCCGCCATCGGGGCGAGCGGCTGGCCCGGCTCCTCCAGGAGGAGGGCCTGGAGGCGCCGCTCAACCTCAGCCCCACCTGGGAGCCGGGCAGCCGGGTGGAGCTCACCGTAGGCGAACTCTCCGGGGGATTCCGGCTCCTCTCCCAGGGACTCATCGTCCTCACCGAAGACGAGGCCCTCGGGTTCCGCCCCGAAGGGCGGCGCCGCAAAGAGGGCCGCGCCCCCCAGGACCTCACCTCCCTGGCCGACCTCCAGGAAGGAGATTACATCGTGCACCTGGAGCACGGGATCGGCATCTACCGGGGGCTGGTGAAACTCTCCGTCGGACTCCAGGCCAATGATTTCCTGGAGCTGGAATACCAGAACGGCGACCGCCTCTACCTGCCGGTGGATCGCCTCCACCTGGTGCAGAAATACCTGGGGGTGGAGGGGGTGGAGCCCCGGGTGGAGCGTCTGGGGGGCAAGTCCTGGGAGCGCACCAAGAAGCGGGTCAAGAAGGCGGTGGAAAAAATCGCCCGGGAACTGGTGGAGCTCTATGCCTTGCGTCGGGTCCTGCCGGGGCACCAGTTTTCGCCCCCGGACCCGGTATACCGGGAGTTCGAGGCCACCTTCGAATTTGCCGAAACCCCGGACCAGGAACAGGCCATCCAGGAGGTCCTGGCGGATCTGGCCTCGGATAAGCCCATGGACCGGCTCATCTGCGGCGACGTGGGCTACGGCAAGACCGAGGTGGCGGTGCGGGCCGCCTTCAAGGCGGCCATGGACGGCAAGCAGGTGGCCATGCTGGTGCCCACCACGGTGCTGGCGGAGCAGCATTACGAAACCTTCAGCCGGCGGCTGGCTCCCTATCCGGTGGAGGTGCGGGTCCTGAGCCGCTTCAAAACGCCGGCGGCGCAACGGCAGATCCTGGCGGACCTGGCCCGGGGCCAGGTGGACATCGTCATCGGCACCCACCGGCTGCTGTCCAGGGACGTGGCCTTCAAGGATTTGGGCCTGGCCATCATCGATGAGGAGCAGCGTTTCGGGGTGAAGCAAAAGGAGAGATTGAAGGACTGGCGCCGCACCGTGGACGTTCTTACCCTGACCGCCACCCCCATTCCCCGGACCCTGCAATTGTCCCTGACGGGCTTGCGGGACCTGAGCCTGATCGACACCCCGCCGGAGGACCGCCTGGCGGTGCGCACCTACTTGTGCCGCCCGGAGCGGGCCGTAATCCAGGCGGCCATCCGCCGGGAACTGGCCCGGGGCGGACTGGTCTTTTTCGTGCACAACCGGGTGCGAAACCTGGCCAGCTGGACCCGCCAGGTCCAGGAGATGGTACCCGAGGCCCGGGTGGCCATGGCCCATGGCCAGATGCCGGAGCGGGAGCTGGAAAAGGTAATGCTGCGCTTCTGGCGCAAGGACGTGGACGTGCTGGTGTGCACTGCGATCATCGAAGCCGGCCTGGACATCCCTGCGGCCAACACCATCATCATCAACCGGGCCCACACCCTTGGGCTGGCGCAGCTCTATCAGCTGCGGGGCCGGGTGGGTCGCAGCCAGTCGCAGGCCTATGCCTACCTGCTGGTGCCCGATGACGCTGCCCTCTCCAATGAGGCCCAAAAACGCCTGAAGGCTTTGATGGAATTTACCGAGCTGGGCTCCGGTTTTAAGATCGCCATGCACGACCTGCAGATCCGGGGGGCCGGCAATCTCCTGGGTCAGGCCCAATCCGGCGAGGTGGCGGAAGTCGGGTATGAGCTTTACCTGCAGCTCCTGGAACAGGCTATTCGGGAGTTCAAGGGCGAGCCGGAGGACCTGGCCCCGGACCCGGAGATCCGCCTGCCCCTGGCCGCCTACCTGCCCGAAGATTACGTGCCCGATGTCCAGCAGCGCCTGGCTCTCTACCGGCGACTCTCCGGCCGGTTGACTCCGGAGATGGTGCAAGAACTGGAAGTGGAATTCCAGGATCGCTTTGGACCGCTGCCCCCGGAGGGGCGCAACCTCCTGGAGGTGGTCCGCCTCAAGCATCGCTTGCGGCAGTTGGGCCTCAAGCGTCTGGAGGTGCAGGACAGCTTTGTGCGGCTGCAGTTTGCCCAGCCGGAGCGCCTGGACCTGCCGCGCCTGGTCGGCCTGCTGAAAAGCAAGCCTGATACCTTTCGCCTTTTTCAGGATCAAACCTTACGGGTGCGGCTGCCGCAAGACGGCCCATCCATGAGGCGTTTGCAAAACTGCTTGAAAGAAGTGGAGACATTTGTTAATGCAGAAGAAGAGAGGTAGAAAACCATGGCGAGAATTTCCAGAGGGCTGCTGACCTTGGCCCTGACCTGCCTGCTGGCGGGGTTATCGGCCAGGAACGGCTCCGCTAAAGTGGTGGATCAGATTGTGGCCCAAGTCAATGATGAAGTCATCACCATGTCGGAGCTGCAAAGGGCCTCCAGGTCCATCGAGGTCCAAGAGGGTATTTCTCCCAAGGGCAAAGAAGACAAGGCTCTCGAACGCCAGCTGCTGGAAAGCCTCATTGACCGGAAGCTGGCCAAGGCCGAGGCCAAACGCCGGGGAATCAAAATCGATGATAAGGAACTGAATGCGGCCCTGGAAAACTTTAAGAAACGCAATCATCTGCCGGACGAGGAGTCCTTGAATAAGGCCCTGGCCAAGGCCGGCCTCACCATTGAAGAGCTCAAGCAAAATATCGCCGACCAGATGACCCAGGAGCGCCTCCTGGTTATGGCGGTGGGCCTCAAGGCCATGGTCAGTGAGGCGCAGGTGCACCAGGTTTACGAGGAAAAATATAAGGAAGGCGGTGCCCAATTGCACCTGTGCGCCATCAAGATGGATTTGCCGCCGGGCGCCAACGAAGCCCAGCAAGAAGAGATAAAAAGGAAAGCGGAAACCGTTATCAAGGAAGTCAGAGACGGCGCTACTTTTCCGGAAGTCGCCAAGAAATACTCCCTGGCGGAAACCGACGTCGGTTTCGTTCCTGAAAACGACCTGGATCCCAAGCTGGTGCAATTTCTGGGGCGGTTAAGTCCCAAAGAGGTGGCCCCGGTTATGACTCCGCAAGGGATTCAATTGATTCAGCTGCTGGAACGCCGGAGCGGTCAGGCCCAGCCCTATGAGGAGGTGGCTCCGGAGATTCGCCGCGTCCTGACTCAGCAGGAGATGGAGAAGCAATTTTCCGTATGGGTCAAAACCCTCCGGGAAAATGCACATATCAAGATCATGCTGTGAGACGCAGGGCGACAGGTGAGCCCGGGAGCCACAACTTCCCGTTACGAACGCGCAGGGTGATCATTATTCCAATCAACCTGACGCATATCTTCACCTGAGATACCAGGGGCCAGTAGTGTCCGGCAAGGTTTTTGCTATGAGGCAGGCAGTAGGGATTTGTTTGAACTTAGGTATGCCCACTAGCCAATCAATTCATGGAATTTACAAGCTATTTCCCTCTCCACCCTTGGGGGGAGAGGGCAGGGTGAGGGGGGGGTATGGACGGTCTTGTAGGGGCGCACCCATGTGTGCGCCCCCTACGAAATGGTGGGCAGTAGGGGCGGGTTTTAAACCCGCCCCTACAGGGCGGACACCTGGGTCCGCCCCTACGAAAAACCATGCTGAAGCCACCCCTCACCCGGTGTCGTCCCCTCGCAGGGGAGAGGGGATTTAGTGAGCATCGGTATAATATGTTGATATCGTTGAAATTACACTGGTCTAGAGTTTAACTGCGAGATAGGGTAATCTTCCCCTTGCAATTTTGTTGCCGGACACTACTGACCAGGGGCGGGTTTAAACCCCGCCCTTTCTCTCTTCCACCGTTATTCCTGGCGCAGTTGGGGATGGTCGCATGTCCAAGAAAACTTCGCCCCTGGTAACCGATATCGCCAATTTGGCCCGGCATCTCGGGGAAACGGTGACCCTCCGGGGTTGGGTTTACCATCTGCGCTCCAGCGGCAAGGTGCGCTTTCTGGTGATGCGGGACGGCGCCGGTTTGGCCCAGGGTGTACTGGTTAAGGGGAATCTACCGGAGGCAGACTTTCAGCAGTTCGAGCGCCTCACCCTGGAGTCCTCCCTGATCCTGGAGGGCAAGGTGAAGGCCGAACCCCGGGCCCCCGGGGGCTATGAACTGGAAGTCTCCCGATTGCGCCCGCTTAATATCGCTCCGGAATATCCCATCTCGCAGAAGGAGCACGGGGTGGGGTTCCTGATGGACTGGCGCCACCTCTGGCTCAGGTCCCCCCGGCAGCAGGCCATCCTGCGGGTCCGGGACGAGGTCTGCCGGGCCTGCCGCGATTTTTTTCATGAGCGGGACTTCGTCCTGATAGATACCCCTATCCTGACGCCCACCTGCTGTGAGGGGACCACCAGCCTGTTCGAGACGAACTACCTGGACCGGGGCAAGGCCTACCTCTCCCAGAGCGGCCAGCTCTACCTGGAGGCTGCGGCCATGGCCCTGGGCCGGGTCTATTGTTTCGGGCCCACCTTCCGGGCGGAGAAATCCAAGACCAGGCGCCACCTGACGGAGTTCTGGATGGTGGAGGCCGAGGCCGCCTTCTATACCCTGGAGGAGGTCATGGGGCTGGCGGAAGACCTGGTGCGGTTCGTGGTCCAGCGGGTGTTGGAGCGCCAGGAGGCGCAGTTGCGCCTGTTGGCGCGGGACCGCGAGCCCCTGGCAGAGGCGGCGGCCGGGCCCTTTCCCCGCCTCAGCTATGGCGAGGCCCTGGAGCGCCTGAAGGCGCAGGGCAAAGAAATCCCCTGGGGTGAGGACCTGGGAGGGGAAGAAGAAACCGTTCTGTCCCAGATGTTTTCCAGGCCACTGCTGGTGCACCGCTATCCCCGGCAGACCAAGGCCTTTTATATGGAGCCGGACCCCGCGGACCCCAGGCTGGCCCTGTGCGTGGATATGCTGGCCCCGGAAGGCTACGGCGAGATCGTTGGCGGTTCCCAGCGCATGGACGACCTGGAGACCCTGCTGTCCAGCTTAGAGGCCCATAGCCTGCCCCGGGAGCCCCTGGAGTGGTACCTGGACCTGCGCCGCTTCGGCAGCGTGCCCCACGGCGGCTTCGGCCTGGGCATCGAGCGCCTGCTGGCCTGGCTTTGCGGCCTGCACCACGTGCGGGAGACCATCCCTTTCCCGCGGCTCATCGACCGGTGTTATCCCTGAACCACCCACCGAAAACCGAAAGGCGAACGCCGGAAAGCGGCTCCTGGGGCCTGCAGGCCGTGGTTTTCAGCCTGGTGGCCGCGGCCGTCAGCAACGTCTACCTCACCCAGCCGGTGCTGCCGGTGTTGCAGGCGGAATTCGGGGTCAGCCCTTCCCAGGCTTCTTATACCGTCTCCGCGGTGATCCTGGGGATCGCCCTGGCCAACCTGCCGTTCGGTTGGCTGGCGGACCGCGTCCCGGTGCGGAGCCTTATCCTGTCGGGGGGCGCGGTGGTATGCGCCGCCGGGCTCTGCTGCGCCGCAGCCCACAGTCTGCCCCTGCTGGTGGCGGCCCGCTTTCTGCAGGGGCTGTTTGTGCCGGCCCTGACGACCTGCCTGGCCGCCTACCTCTCCGCCAACCTGCCTGTGGAAAGGCTCAACGTGGTGATGGGGTCCTATGTCTCCGCCACTACTGCCGGCGGCCTGGGCAGCCGCCTGTTGGGCGGCATGCTCCCGCCCCTGCACTGGCGGTACGCCTTCGTCAGCGCCGCCGCCCTGCTGGCCGGGGCCACCGTCATCGCGGTCTGGCGGTTGCCGCCAGGCCGGGGACCGGATGAGGGACGGAGCGGCGGCGAAGGCTTCCTCACCCTGTTAACCCAAGCGGAACTGAGACGCATCTTTCTGGTGGCCTTCGGCAGCTTTTTCGTCTTCTCCTCGGTGTTCAACTACCTGCCGTTTTATCTTTCCGGGGCGCCGTTCCACGCCTCTACCCGCCTCATCACCCTGCTGTATCTCTCCTTCCTCATGGGGGTCTTAATCGGTCCGCTGTCCGGCAAGTTGAGCAACCACATCGGCAACGGCGGCACCATGATCCTGGGTTCGCTGCTCTTCGCCCTGGCCATCGCCCTGACCCTGATCAAATCCCTGGTAGCCATCCTGGCGGCCCTGGTCCTGGTGTGCGCCGGATTTTTTTCCATTCATGCCGCGGCGGCCGGTTCACTGAACCGCAAGCTCACCTCCAGCCGGGGCCGGGCCAATTCCCTGTACATCCTGGCCTATTACCTGGGCGGGGCGGCGGGCATCACTTTGAGCGGCTATGCCTACGGCCTGGCCGGCTGGCCGGGAGTGGCCGCTTTGGGGATCGCAGTGCTGGGCCTGCCTTTCGCCACCGGGCTGGCGGAGCGCCGCCGGGAGCAAGGCCGGGGATAGGCGGGCTCATAATAAAGTTGAGCCCGAGGACCGGATGGGTGATAATAATTAGCAAGCAATCCGTAACAAGTAGAATACCCCTTGACTTATGCGGATATCACCGGTCGGAGGATGATTATCGGGATATGCGGCGATTACTATTTAACATTTTCGTTTATGCCGGGTCTAACCTATTGAAAGCCGGCGACGAGAGATCATGACTGACGCACAGCTCGTGGCCCGGGCTCAGGGCGGAGACCTGCAGGCCTTCGAAGAATTGGTGGTGAAGTACCAGCGGGAGATTTACGGCCTGGCTTGCCGGATGGTGAGCGATCCGGAAGAAGCGAAGGATTTGTCGCAGCAGGCCTTTATGCAGGCCTTCATCTATATCCGGAGCTTTCGCCAGGATGCCCAATTCCGCACCTGGCTGTTCCGGATCGCCATCAACCAGTGTTACAACTTTTTGAAAAGCCGGAAAAAGTTTGGGGAGCCGGTAAATTGTGACGAAGTGGCGCTGGTGGGGGAGGATGACTCCCCCGAAGAGGAGTTGGTATCCAGGGATGAGCGGCAGCGGGTTTACGCCACCCTGAAAAAGCTGCCCCCCAAACAGCAGGCGGTGCTCACCCTGAAGTTGGAACAGGGCCTCTCGTACCAGGAGATCAGCGAGGTCCTGGGAGGAACCCCGGGCGCCGCCCGGGTGAATTACTGCCAGGCGTTGAAAAATTTGAAGAAATATCTAAAGAGCGAGGAAGAAGATGAAGTGGCAATGCGCTCTTCTCCAGCGGTGGCTACCCGAGTATCCCGACGGTGACCTGCCCGCCTTTTGGCTGAGGCGGCTTAAGCCTCACGTGGAGCGGTGCACCCACTGTCGCCAAGAGCTGGCGGCCCTGAAGGAAATGGCCCAGGCCATCCGGACCTTTCCGGTGGCCGATCCGGGACCGGAGTTCTGGAACGACTTTTCCCGGGAGCTGCACCTGAAGCTGGTCCAGGCCGCCCAGGAAGGGAGAATGGCCCCGGCCCGGTCCTCCTGGTGGGGCAGGATTCCCTATCTGGTAGGGGCCTCGGCCCTGGCTGCCCTGCTCCTTTGGGTGGCCGTCGGCTATCTGACCCCCCGGCAGCCCGGCCCGGCTTCGCCCCAGATCGCCCAACAGGAGGGGACCACGGAGAAACTGGCGGCCGCGCCCCAGGCCCCGGCCCCGGCCGGCCAGGAACCCAATAATTATCTCTACGTGTCCAGTAACCACGGCGAGGGGGCGCCTCCGGAAGAAGATCTGGGGGACGACCTGGACTCAACCCTGAGCGGGATGACGGCACAGCAAAAGGAAACCTTCCTGAAAAGGTTAAGCCAGCAGCAAAAGGATGGATCATGCCTAAAAAGATACTCTTCTATTTCCTGGGCCTGATGCTGGCCGGGATGGCTTCGGCCACCTGGGCCCTGGCACAGCCCGCTGAGGGCTTCAGAGGGAGCGGCGGTTTTCAGGAACGCTTCCAGCAAGTGAAACGCACTCAGATGGGACCGGCCCTGGGGGTGAATCAGCAAACCGTGGACCAGCTCCTGCAGATCGAACAGCGTTATCAGCCGGGTCGGCGGCAATTGATCCAGGATATGAAGACGGATTACCAGCGCCTGCAGCAGGCCATGTCCCAACCCGCGCCGTCGGAGCAGGGGGTGGGGGCGATCCTTAGCGACATGAAGCGGAGGAAACAGGCGATGCAGGACCTGCAGACTCGCCAGGGCGAGGAAGAGGACGCCCTGCTCACGCCGGTGCAACAGGCCCGCTATCTCATGTATAACCAATCCTTGATGAGAGAGGCCCGCACTGTCAAGAGAGGCGGTCCGGGGGAGACGGGACCCTTTACCCCGGAGGGCCCCCGGGAGGTTCCGGTAATCAACCCTTCCGGCCGTTAATGGCCGGCGGGCCCCGGGAATATCTAGTGTCTGGTCCCGGAGGTTCATTACCAAATTATTTGCCATTCCCGGTAGGGGCGGACCCAGGTGTCCGCCCTATTTGCCGCCGCAAGGTCTTTTCTCTGGGCCCTCTGCGTCTCTGCGGTGAACCTGCAATACCCTGTTGCTAGCTACATCTGGGACGCAACCCTGGCGGCTGGCGCCTTAAGGCGGCCTGAGCCGGAGAACGAGCCAGGAGAAGGCGGCGGAACGATTCCTGCCGCCTTTTTCAGGTTTTGGCGAAATGAATTTCAGGATGGGAAATTAACCGGCCCCCCTTGCCAACCGCGGGGCGAAGGGGCTAAAATATTCCTGCTGCCGGAGTGGTGGAATTGGTAGACGCAGGGGACTCAAAATCCCCCGAGGGCAACCTTGTGCGAGTTCGAGTCTCGCCTCCGGCACCATAAGGAAATCAAGGGGTTAGGCTTTATGAGCCTGCCATTTTTTTGTGGCGGATTTTGGGTAGGTGTCATTATAGGTGTCATTGGCGTCCGGATTTTCCTCCACCAACTGTTATCTCATTCAGCGTCATCCCTTAAGCCCATAATCAAGCTGGCCCACCATACCGGCATGAGGTTAGGTGAAATCCTTGGCCTCACCTGGGGCCAGATGGATTTGAAAGAAGGCTTTATCCACTTGGGGCCAGAGGATTGCAAGACCAATGAGGGCCGGCTTGTGCCTCTCAATCAGGAAATGGTGGAGATGTTTAAGGCTATGCCCCGGGGCTTGCCGGGAGTTGCAGTCTTTACACGCAACGGATCGCCTGGCACCAGTATTAGAGAGGCTTTTACATCGGCATGCCAAAAGGCCGGAATAGGAAAAGCAAATAATTCCTTGTTAATTCTTAGGATTTTTCTCGGCGAGCTTTTCCCGAATCGCCCGGGCCCGGGCCTCCAGGGGGGCGGCTTCCGCCTCCCGCCCCATTTTTTTTAATAAAACCGCATAGTTTTGCAGGCAAGTGGCCACATGGGGATGCTGCGGCCCCAGGGCCTTTTCCAGGATGGCCAGGGCCCGTTGAGAAAGTGGCTCCGCCTCCTCATATTTCCCCTGCGTACGGTAGAGTACAGCAAGGCCGTTGAGGCTGTTGGCCACATCCGGGTGCTCCGGCCCCAATACCTTTTCCCTGATGGACAGGCTTCGTTTATAAAGTGGCCCCGCCTCGCCATATTTCCCCTGGTTGTAATAGATAGTTGCCAGGTTGTTGAGGCTTTGGGCCACATCCGGGTGCTCCGGCCCCAATACCTTTTCCCTGATGGACAGGCTTCGTTTATAAAGGGGCTCCGCCTCCTGGTATTTCCCCTGCTCATGGTAGAGTCCTGCAAGGTTGTTGAGATCGTAGGCCACATTCGGGTGCTCCGGGCCTAGGACCTTTTCATCTATGGCCAGGGCCCGCTGTAAAAAGGGCTCCGCCTTCATGTATTTCGCTTGCATATCGTAGAGTTCTGCCAGATTGTTGAGAGCGGTGGCCACGGCCGGATGCTTCGGCCCCATGGCCTTTTCCCGGATGGCCAGGGCCCGCTGAAAAAGGGGCTCTGCCTCCTGGAATTTCCCCTGCTTAAAGTAGAGTACTGCCAGGTTGTTGAGGCCTATGGCCACGATAGGGTGATCCGGCCCCAGAGCCTTTTCGTCAATGGCCAGGGCCCGCTTATAAAGAAGCTCTGCCTCATTATATTTCCCCTGATCAACGTACAGTGCCGCCAGGTTGTTGAGGCTCTCGGCCACGTCCGGATGCTCCGGACTGAGAGACTTTTCCCTGAGCTCCAGGGCCCGCTTCAAAAATTTCTCGCTCTCCTGATATTGGCCCAAAGTGTAGCTCATCTTGCCCGCGGCATTCAGGTAACGCGGATTGTCTGGCTGGAGTTGCACTGCCTGCTGGTAATATTTATTCGCCTGGCCATAATCAATCCGGCTTTCCGCCAATGACCCCAACTGATAGGCCGCCTCGGCCATCTGAGTAGTGCTCGCTTTAGCCAACACCTCCTGAAATAACTTTTCCGCCAGGGATGGGTCGCCTTTCTCCAGGGCCTCCTTGGCCTGGGCCAGGGAGCGCTTGCCAATTTCCTCTTTAAAACCTTCCAGGGTCTTATAAGCCGCGGCGGCTTTTTCTTCATATTTTTTTAAGGCCTGTTCCGGATTCTCTACCTGCTTCTGCGCAACTTGCAATTCTTTCTGTTTCACCGCCTTTTTCTTGGGATCCTGTTCCTGAACGATTGCCTGTTTAATGTCGTTCTCTCTAGTCTTAAGGTCCAGTGAAAACTCTTTAGCCGAGACCTTGATATGGAACTCAGAAACATCGGCACCGTAAAAACATTTAAAAAACCAGACGGTTAACGCCAAGAAAATGCCGCATATCACTAAGGTCACAATAATCTTAAGACTTTTCACTTTAGCCACTCCAGATCAGGCAGGGTCAACCATCCGCTTTGTACCTGGGATTATGCCGCATCTATAGCTGTTTCTGTCACAACGAGGTTTTTGGAGCCTCTTTGCCCGAGTAAAATCTCCCAAATGGTCCTCTTCTCGAAGCCAATTCTTCTCGCAGGTGGAAAAATAGCACAATTTGGGGCGGAAAGTCAATTTTCCCCAGGAGTTCGAGTCTCGCCTCCGGCACCAAATAATTTTTATGGAGTTAACGAGAGTTTAGGCCGATGGGCCTGAACTCTTGTGCATTTCTGTGTGAGACTTGGGTGAGATTTTTTGAATTGCCCTCTCGTATATGGAGATAGCCTCACGTTCCGTCTCGCTAATTGAGTAAAGATAGATCTCGGTGGTGGTGCGGTTTTCAGAATGGTTTTTTGGATGGTCTCACAAGTTTGCTTTTCCCTATAATTTCTCCACACTCCCATGAGAGGCATCTATTTCATTAAAGAAAGTCAATGCCCCCACTTTTTTTACTTTTTGATATCTTCCTATGACCTTTACCGAATCTCCCCCATTTATTGAGAGAGTACCAAAGCTAAAAACAGAAAGGATTTTGCCGTCGCCTTCAAGCTTAAAGGTGGTAAAAGCATTCCCTTTTTTAGAAGTTTTAAATTGTGGCGCCAGGACCTTTGCTTCAACCTGAACCATTTTCCCGTCATATTGGTCTGGATTAGAGAGGATGTCTCCTACTGTGGCCTTGATTGCCTGGGCATTTGCTGTTGAGATAATTATCAAAAGACATAAAATTGAAAACGTTACGCCCAGGAATACTTTGAATTTTGTAATTCTCATTTCATTTTCCTCCTGTCTTATTTTTTGGTCCTCTCTCCTATGCTTCTGGAAAGAATTAGCAAAGTTTCCTCAAGCCAGTTGGTTTAGATTTTCCCATGATAGCCTGTTCAACAAAAATCTCCATCGCTTACTCCCGAGTTAATGCTTTGTTGCCTCTATGCTCTCAATCCACTTCGCCCCGGAGTAAAATTCTTTCCCGGCAGCATTATCCTTTAGCCAATAAATTTCTTCCCCCTGCATCCTTATGATTGTTGCCAGGGTCTTACCGCCCCACTTGTGAGTGACCATAACCGCTTCACCGGGTTTAAATTCTTTGGGCATTTTTCCGCTAACCTCAATGAATCGAGATGTCTTCCTTATTTCACAGTTGAGGCATGAATGTCAAGAGCGCCAGGGATTATTTAACTTTCGCAAGACTCTCCCGGCGGCAGACCAAATTTTGCTTTTAAAATTTTTTGGGGGCGGGTCCCATAACCAGGGGGGGCACTTCCGATTTTCCCGGAATGAAATTCTGAAAAAATTTCCGTGGCACTCATATTGACCAGGGGGGGAGGAGTCCCGTCCCGGGGTTTGCGTTTCGGGGCCGAGAATCCTACAGGCCGCGGGGCTGCATTAGGGGGCTGGGGCCGGGGCACGCAGACCGGCGGTAACCATGCCGGCGCACCACAGGGGCAGGTGGTGGACAGCAACGCGGGGCCGATGACCTTAAACGGGAAGTAGCTTTTGAGAAAGTAATCGCCTGGATTACCGAAAACCGATAGGGCAGAAAGGGAGAATCAAATTGAGTTAGGGAGAAATGGCAAATCCGGGACACTCTGCGGTAGGGTCAGGCGCCCTCCACCAAAACGGCCGCATGAGAAGCCCGGGAGAGGCGATAAGGGGAAGGGCAAGGGGCGGCATAATCCAGGTTAAATATCCCCCAACCTGGGAGGAGAGAGGCCATGACCTGCTTATGGTTTAGCCCGGGTTCCCCCTCGCCTGCCCAAATGGGTTACGCCGACTTGACGCAGCTGGAACAGACAAAGTGAACCGTTTCCTGGTCCGGTTCACGCCACCCCCACTTGGCGCGGGTAGAATTACACAGCTCACACTGATAAAGAACTTCCTCGTCGAGAAGTTCTTCCCACAGGCGGTTGGATTGGTCCAGGAAAACATCAGGGGAGGCAACCGATTCCCACTTTTTGAAAATAACCCGGCGTAATTTCATTAAGTCTCCTGCTTTTAGCGAGATTGGCCTTGGAAGGCATGATAGCTCAAATTTCGCCGAATGTGAAATTTCAAGGCCGGGTCCCATAGCTGGGGGGTATCTCCCGCAACCCACCCTACCCCAAAGGTCGAAGCGTTTAGTGGCAAGCACGGTGTGTCTAACGCTTTTTTAGGACCTATTTACGGAGGGGGATCGGCAAGATTTCGCCTTTAGAATTTTTGGGGTTGGGTCCCATAACCGGGGGCTTACCCTTAACCATTCGTTTTCCAAAATCGCCTCTTAGAAAATGCGGCACGCAATTGTAGGGGGTCTTCCTACGGGCACAGATGCCCACTCGACCGGGGAGAATGTTTCATTTTAACATTTGGGGGCGGCCCCATACCAGGGGGGGGTCTGCTGCTCTCGCCACTCGATGGATTTTTGGAAAAATTTCCCTGGGCATCGTAATGGCAGAGGGGGCGGGAGTCCCAGGCCCGAGGGTTTGGTCCTGGGGCCGAAAATCTTTAGGGCCTGGCCTGAGGGTCGGGGCACGGGGGAACGGCTCGGGGGCGAAGGAGCCGGACATGGGTACTGGCCAGGTAGCTGCGAGTCCCCTATAATCCAGACTAAGTTATGGTGGTGGGCTCCCGGTTCGTTGGGGGCGGAGTCGTTGATTCAATTATTCTGAGCGCCGCAAGCCTTGGGCCATAAAGATTCTGCTTTTCGCCGGGCGCCTTTCGGGTGCTGACAGTTTTCCCCCTGGATTATGCGGCACAATTTGATGGATTTATGGACAACTACTTGATATAAGGGGGAATAATTAGCAAATCGGGGGGTTAAAAGGTGCTCGCTAATGGTGAAAGCCAAAAAGAGATGATTCGGCCGGATTTTAACCGACCCATCATGATGGATCTTCAGGGTGCTGCAAGGCTTGCTGTTCACATTGCTCTTGTTTTGGCCAGCGCCTTGCTGCTATTTGTGACTGCTGCTATGTCAGAACCTGGCCAGTCACGGGAATCGTCCGATAACGCGATCCCCAGCGGACTCGTTGTAGTTAGACACGTAAAGAACTCGCCGCAAAAGGATCGAGCATTGGAACGAGCATTGAATAATCCGCTCATTAGTGGCGTGGGGTTTCAGATCGAATGGCGCGACATCGAGCCGCTCCAAGGAAAACCGGACTGGTCGAAGTTGGATGAACTGTTCACTGTTGCAGAATCATCGAAGAAATGGGTACAACTCTGCATCTACCCCGGCTTTTTTGCTCCTGCATGGGCACTGGAAGGCGTAAAGAGCGAAAAGTTCCCGGTACTATATGGACCTGACAGAGGCACGGTTTTGAGCCTTCCGATGCCATGGGACATGGTATACCTTAACCGTTGGTTCGCATTCCTGAAACAACTGAGCGACAGGTACGGAAAGTCACCCGCTTTTAGAATCATTGCGGCGGACGGACCGACAGCGGTTTCTGAAGAGATGACGTTGCCAAACCTGCCAAGGAATCTTAAGACCTGGCTCAATGACTCTTATACGCCGCGTAAATATATAGAGGCATGGCAGAAGGTCTTCCAGGTTTATGCCGCAGACTTTCCTAATCAGTATATTTCTCTGGCGGTAGGCAATGGTCTTAACATTAATGAGCATGGCAAAATCGATCGTCGTGCGGGTACGCGCACCAGGCAAGCTATTATCGACCAGGCAACTGGTCTCTTGGGACACCGGTTTATACTTGAGAATCACGCTCTCCATGCAGGCCCGAAGAATCAGCCCTCCACCGGTTTTGTGATGAGTTATAGCGGACGTATTATCACCGGTCTTGAAATGGGTTGCGCTTCCGAACTAGGCACCTGCAGCGAATGGATGGGCGCAAAAGGCAATCCTCCGCTCGCTTTGAGAAGATCGATCGATAAGGGGATGAAGCCGAACAAGGCCGGTCACCACGTCAATTATCTGGAAATTTACGAAGCTGATGTACTTGCAGACGAAATGCAACCGGTACTTCGCTATGGAGTGTCGCTATTCAAGTAACCTCGGACGGAACCAGTCAACGTCGCGGCTGCAGGTGCAGCGAAACCATAGGGCTTGCGAGCAGTAGCGAAGTAATGCTCAAACACAGGCTGTCGAAGAATCGCGGAATAAATTGCTATCATTGTTGCTCGAAAATTTATCGAAGTCATTACGGTATTCGGGGGAACACATGACAAAACATAATTGCCTTCGTTGCGGTGAAGTTTACCAAACCAGAATCGGGGACTACCATTACCTTGAATCCGGCCTTGATAATCTATGGCTATGCGGCATCGAAATCTATCGCTGTAAATGTGGTGAATCTGCCGCTATTCCTCAGCCTCTTAACATTCACCGCACTATAGCCAAAGCCTTGCTTATGCGAAAAACTCCCTTATCTGGGAAAGAAATTCGATTCTTGCGAAAACATATGGCTATGAAAGCTATTGAATTCGCAAAGCGGCTAGGCGTAGATAATTCTACAGTTTCCCGATGGGAAAACGGGAAAGATAATCCTTCTGATGCTGCTGATCGAGCTATCCGTTTGTCCTGTGCGGTACGTTTAGGATATTATGACGAAGCAAGGCAGGTGTTTGATGACATTTTTCCACAGATAGGCCCTGATAATCCTACTGTTCCTATATTCATAGCTGCCAATCATCTCGGAAAATTTTGCTGCGTTAGCGAATGTCGATAAGCTTTTAGTCAAATTTAAGAATGAAAACGCGGCCTCAGGGCCGCTTTTTGGTTCCTAAATTTGGCGCTGTACTAATTTAGTACAGAACCAATTCAAACTGATACACTACCCGAAAACCAGTAATATGTTTTTGGATGATTTTCTAGGTTACACTAGATTGTTCGAAATAATGAGTAAGCTACCGAAAAGGAAACTTGGAGGCCGGGGAAATGGCTAAGAATGTGACCATGCGCATGGAAGGCAAGAAGTTGATAATCGAGGTTGAGCTGGATCAGGATTTTGGCCTGAGCAAAAGCGGCAAGACCCGGATCATCGCCAGCACCGAGGGAAATATCTCTGTTCCCGGTAGCGAAGACGTTAAGATCGGACTGAATGTTTACCGGTACAAAAAATAGGGAGAACCGGCAGGGAAGGGTGGGGGCGGGCGTATCCCCCTGGTCGCCATAGTTTAAGCGGTCTTGCCTCAGAATTTGAGTGTGGATTTGAGTGGGGAGAGCTTCCCAAAATATGGGAAATCTGCTAAAAGCAGAGAAATTAACCAAAGAGAAATTGCAGTAAATTGCCTATGTTGGCTTATCTGGAGGAGATAAGGAAACCTGGGGGTTTTGACTCAAAATCCCCCGAGGGCAACCTTGTGCGAGTTCGAGTCTCGCCTCCGGCGCCAGTACTTTAAGATAGTTCTAGTATAGTGTTTCAAGAAAACCTTAATAAATGAGCCCGCTTTATTCCCTCCCCCTTGAGGGGGCGACACCGGGTGGGGGTGATTATTTGTTCTGTCATCTCCAAATGTTATCACCCTCCCCCCAACCCCCTCCCCTCAAGGGAGGGGGAGTTTTGGGGGCAAGAGATATTAAAGATATTCCCGAGACACGATACTAGTAATCTCCTGCCCCGCAAAGAAGCCCGCTTTGAGGTGGCGCTTGCCGCGATCCTTCCTTGACAACGGCCTATCCTCGTGGCATTGTGAACTGAAAATTAGATGACAGACATGAAAAGCTATCGTAAAGAACTCTGGTTCCATGTCCCAGGCCGCAGGGCTTTCATCAACATAACTCCCCAGGTGGAGCAGTGCCTAAAGGAAAGCGGCATCACCGAGGGCCTTATACTCTGCAACGCGATGCATATCACAGCCTCGGTTTTCATCAACGATGACGAATCAGGGCTGCACCATGACTACGACGTCTGGCTTGAGAAGCTGGCGCCCCATGCTCCCACCTCCCAATACCGTCACAACGTCGGGGAAGACAACGCGGACGCCCATATGAAGCGGCAGATCATGGGGCGGGAAGTGGTGGTGGCCGTCACCGGCGGCAAACTGGACTTCGGCCCCTGGGAGCAGATTTTTTACGGCGAGTTTGATGGGGGCCGCAGGAAGAGGGTGCTGGTCAAGATAATAGGGGAATGAGAAATATACATTAAATGATGGGGATCCACTAGTAATCTCCTCCCCCCAAAGAAGCCCATTTTGAGGTGGCGCTGGCAGCGATCCTCTTCCTCGCTGGTCCGTGGCTCTCGAATGGCCGCATCGCTTGATGGAGCGATTTGATCCATCTGGAAGTCAATTCCTAAGGTGGTCTCGTGCCCACCCTGCGTCACTGGGCGACTTGATTCACCGGCCAGAGGCCGGTGCCACTGTCGCCCCTGCAAGCCTGTGCCACTGTGCGCCCCTGCCATATCAATTGATAGCTACATATGGGACCCAACATTAGCTGTTCAACCCGATGGATTCATTTCGGAGCGGCGGCGGGAAAAACCCTTCATTGACAAGGAAAGTCGCCCGCCTGGGCGACTTGATTCACCTGGAAGTCAACTCCTAGGGTGGGCGATGTCCACCCTGCGTCACTGGGCGACTTGATTCACCGGCCAGAGGCCGGTGCCACCGTCGCCCCTACAGACAAGGCCTTTAGGGGTTTATTGCAATCGGGCCCGCCTGGCTCTATAATTACGCCATATGGCTAAGGAAACCTGGATTGAGGTTAGGATCCTGGTGCCTGCCGGGATGCAGGAGGAGGCCGGCCTGTTCTTCACGGAGTTCAGCGGTCGCGGGGTGATCCTGGAGGAGGAGGGCGCCCCGCCGCAAGGGGTGGTCATCCGGGCCTTTTTTCGGTCCGGGGAGTTCGGCGCCTGGCAACAGCAGCAATTGCAGGAATACCTGGAGCGTCTCGCCGGCCACCGCCTCTCCCCCCTGGGTCTGGAGACGCGGCTGGTGGCCGAGGAGGATTGGGCCGAGGCCTGGAAGTCCCATTTCAAGGCGCAGAAAGTCACCTCCCGCCTGGTGATCCGCCCCCCCTGGGAGGATTATGCCCCGGAGGCCGGGGAGTTGGTGGTTACCATTTATCCTGGCATGGCCTTCGGCACCGGCCGCCATCCCACGACCTTGCTTTGCCTCAGGGCCCTGGAAGAAGTCTGGGAGCAGGTAAAGGCTGCGGCCAACGACACCCGGCAGGTGCTGGACGTGGGCACCGGCACCGGCATCCTGGCCCTGGCCGCGGCCCGCCTGGGGGCCGGGGTGCTGGCCATCGACGTGGACCCCGAGGCGGTGGCCGCCGCCCTGGAAAACGTGCGCCTGAACGGCCTGGAAGCGCAGGTGCTGGTGGAGCCCACCCTGCTCCACGCCATCCGCCGGCAGTTCGCCCTGATCCTGGCCAACCTCACCACCCCTGACCTGCTGCAATTTGCCGAGGCCCTGAGCGGACATCTCTTGAGCGGCGGCGCCCTGATCATTTCAGGGTTTTTGGAAACCGATCTCCCGGAACTCGAGCCCCGCTTCCTGGGATTGGGACTACGGAGGGCGGGGCTGCTCACCCAGGACGACTGGGGCGCCTTGATCTTGCGGCGGCCATGAGATTTTTTTTAGTAGCAGGCGCGCCAGTGGCACAGGCTTCCAGCCCGTGATCGGGTCGCCCGCTGAACGGTGAGATCTTTAAAAAAATGATTAATTGACCGGGCTCGTGGCACGGTTATTAATGGGAGCGGAGAAGAGATTAGATTCCCCCTCACCCCGACCCTCTCCCCCTCGAGGGGGAGAGGGGGATTTCCTGACTTGCGAGGCTTTTCAGAAGGTCGAACCAAAATGTGTTACCTAATGTCCCCGAACGTTTTTTACCCATCTCACCGATCCAAACACGGGGAGAGGGGATAAATAAGAAACGCCGGAGAGGGGATAAATAAGGGACCCCATAATGCTCCCACTAATCATTTTTGCCAATCTCCATAATGTCATGTATTAAGATTTTCATTTAATAAAAAATGTTCTTCATCTTTAGGCCGTTAAAATGTAGCCGCAAGCTTTAGCTTGCGAAAATCCTTAATAAAAAGAGGGCAGGTTTTTTGCCAGGGCCTACGGCTACCAGAACATGTAGATTTTTTTAAAGGTATTTCTGAAACACTACAATAGTGTAGTGTTTCAGGAAAAGGTTGAAAAAAGAACGCTTTTATCCCCTCCCCCTGAGAGGGGGCAACACCGGGTGGGGGTGATTATTATTATTGTTACTTAATATGTTACCACCCTCCGTCCAACCCCCTCCCCTCTCAGGGAAGGGGCGTTTTTAGGGCAAAGATATATTAAACATATTCCCGAATCACGATACCAGGAGGAAACCATGAAAGATTTCTTGCGGAAGGCATCGTTCTTTTGTCTGGGGTTCTTCGATTTCACCCGGGAAAGGGTCGAATCGCTGGTGGAGGAAATGGTGCGCCGGGGGGAAATCGCCCAGCAGGAAAGCCCCGAGGCGGTGAAGGAGCTCCTGAACCGGGCCCAGGAGGCCCAGGCGGCCCTGGTGGACAAGGTAAAGGAGCTGGTAGCCAGGGCCCTGGCGGAGGCGAAACCGGTCCGGGCTGCGGATCTGGAGGCATTGGCGAAGCGGCTGGCGGTCTTGGAAGAAGAGATCAAGAAACTTAAGCGTGCCTGAGACAGTCGTCAGAAAAACCGGGAACCTCATCGTCCTGGTGCGCAGTGCGCACCCTGGTCTCTTAAAATTAGCTCATGGCTCAAGGCAAACGACTGGCGGCCTTGAACCTTGAACCTTGAACTTTGAACCTGTTCCCCCCCAGGCGGGACGCCTGGGCTACCTGGGCCTGGCAACAGAAACTTAAACAATACATAATTGCATAAATATTAATGGGAGCGGAAAAGAGATTAAATTCCCCCTCACCCTTGCCCTCTCCCCCATCGGGGGAGAGGGGATAAAGATGGAACCCCTTTCATGCTTCCGTTAATAATTGCGCATGCCCCGCACCCTGCAAAAGAGCGCAAAATTCCCTCCCCTTGAGGGGAGACACCAGGTGGGGGTGGCCTGGGGCGACCCAGCGGGTCGCCCCTACAGCCCTTTCCCCTCTCAGGGAGGGGGAGTTTTCCAATACTCGGTCCCAGAATATTGATAGATTAATGAAGGAATAAATGGCGTTGCGTATAATAACTAACAACTCAAGTTCCTGAAGGGTGCGCAGGGCGCACCCTGGTCTCTTAAAATTAGCTCATGGCTCAAGGCAAACGACTGGCGGCCTTGAACTTTGAACTTTGAACCTTGAACTTTGAACTTTGAACTTTGTGATGCCTATGCGTCGTTTCTACGCCCCTCCCGAGCGCTTTCAGGATGACACTGTGTATCTGGACCAGGAGGAGATCCGGCATCTGGCCAGGGTCTTGCGGCTGGGGGTGGGCGACCGGGTGGAGGTTTGCGACGGCCAGGGGCGCCAGGTGGAAGCCCGGGTGATCAGTCTGGAGGCCGGGGGGGCACAACTGCAAGTGATCCGGGAACTGGCCGATTGGGGGGAATCCCCCCTGCGCCTGGTGTTGGGCATCGGCCTGGCCAAGGGCGAGGCCCTGGATGGGGTGATGCGCCAGGCCACGGAAATGGGGGTGCAAAGGATTATCCCCTTTTACTCGGAGCGTTCGGAACGTCCGGCCCCGGAGCGGGCCCGGCGGCGGCAGGACCGCTGGCAGCGCCTGGCCCGGGAAATCCTCAAATCCTGCCAGCGGGCGATGCTTCCGGAGATTGGCCCGGTGCAGGAATTCGCCGCGGTGTTATCGGGCTCCGAGGAGATGAAGCTCATCTTCTGGGAAGAGGAGCGGCGCGGCGGGCTGAAATCCTGGCTCAGTGTGAAGCGGCCCGCGTCCGTGCGCCTCCTCATCGGCCCCGAAGGTGGCTTTTCCGCGGCTGAGGCAGCCCAGGCCCGTGAGGCGGGCTTCCGGGTAGCCAGTCTGGGTCCGCGGCGCCTCAAGGTGGAGACCGCGGCCCTGGCCGCCCTCGCCCTGGTACAGGGCGCCTGGGGGGACCTGGCCTGATGACCCGGCTGCCATATCTGGATCTAAACACCTACCTGCGGCGTCGCTTCGGGCTACGGGTGCAAAAGATCGCATTGGACGCGGGCTTTACCTGCCCCAACCGGGACGGCCGGGTGTCCACCGGGGGTTGCCTCTATTGCAACGCCCGGGGTTCCGGCACCGGCGCCTGGGCCCGGGGGGTGAGCCTGACGGCGCAGCTCCGCCAGGGCATGGCTCGCCTGCAAGAACGCTACCAGGCTTCCCGGTTCATCGCCTATTTCCAAAGCTTCTCCAACACCTACGCCCCGGTGGCGCGGCTTCAGGCCCTCTATGATGAAGTCCTGGCCTTCCCCGAAGTGGTGGGTTTGAGCCTGGGAACCCGTCCGGATTGTCTGGGGGATGAGGTGCTGGAGTTACTGGCGGGCTATGCCCGGGAGCGCTTGCTGTGGCTGGAGTTGGGGCTGCAGTCGGCCCATGACCGGACCCTGGCGGCTCTGAACCGGGGCCACGATGTGGCCTGCTTTTCCCGGGCGGTGGACCGGGCCGCAGCCCGGGGTCTGGAGGTGGTGGCCCACGTGATCCTGGGACTGCCCGGGGAGGGCCCCGAGGAGATCGCGGCCACCGCGGACTATCTGGCCCGCCTGCCCTTACAGGGGGTAAAAATCCACCTGCTTTACGTGGTTCGGGGCTCAGCCCTGGCCCGGCTTTATCAGCAGGGGGCCTACGCCTGTCTCTCGGAAGATGGTTACGTCAGTCTGGTAGTGGACTTTGTGGAACTCCTGCCGCGGCGCCTGGTCATCCACCGTCTTACCGGCGACCCGCACCCGCAGGAACTGCTGGGCCCCAGCTGGTGCCTGGACAAGGCTCGGATCCTGGGGCGCATCCGGGAGGAGTTCTGCCGCCGGGGCAGCCGCCAGGGGAGCCGGGGCAGGTTTTAAACCTGCCCCTACGGTGGTGGTCATGAGCCTGCCTGAAATAAAGGAAGGGGAGGGCTCGGCAAAAAGCCCTCCCCTCGTCACTCCTAACGCCACAGGGGCGTAAGGAATTTGGGCCCGGCCAGCCGGGTTGGGGAGAATCGCCCGGCAGGCCGATGCTTGGGAAGATTCCAGAAATTATTTAATTTTAGTTTGGCCGTGCGGTCACGGTCTCCCTGCCCTGAAAGGCGGGAAGGGGCAAAGCTGGTTCCACCCCGAACCGGCGCCTGCACAGTGGGCCGCCGGCATCGGCCTCTTAAGATAAACGATATTTTCAAAAGAGCCCAGGTCGCCGGCGCCGGGGCGCTCCAGAAACAAGGATGAAAGCCTTTATTTTACCAGGTCTTTCAGTTGTTTCCCCGGTTTGAATTTCACCACCTTGGTGGCCGGAATCTTGATGGGCTTGCCGGTCTGTGGATTCCGGCCTTCCCGGGCCTTCCTTTGGTTCACCGAAAAGGTGCCAAACCCCGCCAACGCCAGGCGGCCCTTTTTCTTCAGGGTACGGGAAATAGTCCCGATCAGGCTATTAATGGCTTTTTCCGCATCGGCCTTCTTTATCTTGGCCTCTTCCGCTACTGCCGCGATCAATTCTGCCTTGGTCATAATCTTTCTCTCCCTTTCTCCTGGTTTGGGTTGACTGCAATTCCCTTACAGCCACGGCCACTTCTGGAAAATGGGTTTTCCGACGCCCATCCCCCCCTTAATTAAAGATATATCTTTATTCAGTCCCGATGGCTCGCAGGCCGACTGCTGCTAAATCAGAGGCCATCGGACATGACAGCTTCCCCTTGATAGCAAAAATATCGCCGGATGACAATAAAATTATTGCACGGTTTCCTTTTTAGTGATCATATTTTTATCCGCCTGGCGGGGGGGGGCCGGAGTTAGGGGGAGGCAGAGGTTCGCCCGAAAATTGGACCTCGTAGTCTAACTCATTAACATTAACGGTCATTTCTCGATAATGACCATATTCCTTGAAACTAACCGAACCGAGCCAGCCGTGGCCAGGGTTGACCTGGGAGGACAGGCACTATTAGGGGGAAGGAGCGAGTGAGCGAGTAAAGGATTACGGGTTCCCTTGGATCCGGACCGAGGGGTTAAGCCGGGGCATGATGGCCTGGCAGTCTGGATGGGGGGGGCTGGGTCCTCATCTGGTAACCCGCCGCAGCAGCCCCAGGGCCAGGCCGCCGAAGACCAGGTGCGGGCAGCTGACCGCCCACAGGGCCGGCCAGCGGCCGGCCTGGCCGAAGGAGGCGGAAAACCCAAAGAAGAGCCAGTAAATGAACATCAGCCCCATTCCCAGGGCCACCACTGAGGTGAGGTGGACCTGGTTATGGCGCAAGGCCAGGGCCAGGCCCAAAACGACCATGATCAGGGGAGTCAGCCCCAGGGAAAGACGGCTGTAGAGATCCACCCGGTAGGTGGTGGATTTGTAGCCGTCCCGCTCCAGGCGCCTCACGTAACCGGCGAGTTCATTAAAGTCCATCTCGGTAACCTTCTTTTCCAGGTCGGCGAAATCTTCCGGGCGCTCCGTGAGGACCAGGTCACGCTGCTGGAACATCTCCCCTCCGGTGGGGCCGCCGGGACCCAGGGTCTGGATCTGCCCCTGGAAAAAGCGCCAATGACTGCCCTGAAATTGGGCCCGGGCCGCGGCAATGACCTGTACTAAATGAAATTGCTGGTCGAAAAGATAGATCTTGACTCCCTCCATGGTCTGAATATCTTTTCGGAAGAGGAGGATGTTATAAATGGCCTGGTCTCCCTTGTACCAGAAGTGCTCCATGGTGTGCAGGTTGCGGGCTGGCTTCTTGTCCACCCGGCTTTGCCAGAAACTGTCGAGGCTCTCCTGGCTCCAGGGGATCAGATAAAGGTTCAAGGCCAGCATGACGGCCATCACCCCGATGGTCACAATCATCACCGGCCGCAGCAACTGTAGGATGTCCAGCCCCGAGGTGCGCATGGCCATGGTTTCATAAGAGCGGGACATGAGGCCGAAGGTAAGCATGATACCCAGCAACGCCGCAGCTGGCAGTACCTGGCCGGCGGCGAAGGGCACCTTGAGGGAGACATAGCGTACCAGGTCCCACAGCCCCAGATGGGCCTCCACCAGGCGGTCGATTTTCTCAAAAAAATCGACAATGACAAAGAGGGAGACGAAGGCGGCCAGGCTCAGAATCAGGAGTTTGAGAAACTCCCGGGCCACGTAAGCTTCCAGGATGCGAGGCCGCAGATGCGGGTGGGCTGTTTCCATGAAGATGATATATCAGAATGACTGTCGGTTTTCATCCGATAAAGGGAAAAACCACCAGGGGAAAGGAAACCACTTTACTGCCGCGCCTGAGGCGCGGAAAATTCCGCGGCCAAACCTGATAATTCTTTAATATTTACTGAAATATTTACTGAAACCATAAACCGTAAACCGAATAGATAATGCGTCTCGGCTTTCACCTGTCCATCGCCGGTTCCTTGCTGCGGGCCATCTCCCAGGCCCAGTCCCTGGGCTGCCAGGCCCTGCAGATCTTCGTGCAGAACCCCCGGGTCTGGCGATGGCGCCAGGTGGACCCATTGGAGGTCCGGGATTTTATCCGGGCCCGGCGGCGGGCCGGCCTGGGGCCGCTGATGGTACACCTGAGCTACCTGCCTAACCTGGCGGCTTCGCAGCCGCTGCTCCAGCAGCAATCCGCGGTCCGACTGCTCCAGGAGCTGACCCTGGCCCGGGCTCTGGAGGCCGATTACCTGGTGACCCATCCCGGCCATGGCGAACTTTCGGAGGCCAGCCTCCAGCGGGTGGCCCGGGCTCTGAGCGCGGCGGTCTCCCGGGTGCCGCCGCCCCCCCTGGTGCTCCTGGAAAACACCGCCGGCCAGGGACGGGAACTGGGTTGGCGCCCGGACCAGCTGCAGCGCATCATGGATTTGAGCGGCGTGGATTTAGGGCTCTGCCTGGACACCGCTCATGCCTTTGCCGCGGGCTACGACCTCAGAAGCCCCTCCGGAGTTTCCCTGCTCCTGGGGGAGATCGCCCGGGGGCCCGGGCTGGAACGCCTGAAGATGCTGCACCTCAACGACTCCAAGGCGGCCTGCAACTCCAGGGTGGACCGACATTGGCACCTGGGCCTGGGGCATCTGGGCCTGGCCGGTCTGCGCCAGTTCCTGGCCCATCCCTGGCTCAGGCCCCTGGGGGCCATCATGGAGACCCCCAAACGTCACCCGGCCGATGACTGGCGCAACCTCCTGACGGCCCGGAGCCTGGTGCCGACCCTGGCCTTGCGGCCCCCAGCGGCAGCGGCAGGGCTCTGCCCCTGAGCATTAGCGCCCTAGCTCTTCCTCCGTTATCATATGATGTGCCAGGAAGTCATCGAAGATCTTGGGGTGGTCGTGGGCGGCATGGCAGGCGCGCCTGCAGGCCGTTCCCATGGCGGTTTTACTTACCTGGTGGGCTTGCATTACCCGTCCTTCCCTTACTGTGGCATCTCTGCGACAAAGTCTCCTGGCCGCTTCAAACTCACGCAGGCGGATCTTTTCAATTCTATCGCCATCAGGCCAGCACCGCCCGATAATGGCGCGCCAGAGGAAAAGCCGGGGCTACATGCGCATACCACCTCCGGGCGTGCTAAAAATACTAAGCCTTGCCATAGCAGGTTTTCGATATTACCATTTAGCGGACGGATTCCACCTCTCATCCAAGGAGAAAGCCATGCCCACTTACGTGTATCTCTGCGATAAATGTGGAGAAGAGTTCAACTGCATCATGAGCATCAGGGAGTATGGCGAAGCCAAGGCCACCTGCCCCAAGTGCAAATCGCCGGAAGTGAGGCAGCAGTTGGTCGAATTCATCGCCAAGACCTCCCGGAAGAGCTAGGTGGTTGGTAATCCAAGGCAGGCTGGTTATTTTTGTCCTTTGACCCTTCCCTTTTCTCTGAAAATGTGCCGACCGCGCCAGGCTGGCCCGGGAACCGAGGAGGGCGGCAGTTCTAAATGTTCAGGGTGAGAGAGTAACCCTCAGTTCATGAGGCCTCGCTCCGCGTTGACCGGAAAAATAGGATTCTGAAATGTTTTTAAGGGGCTTTTAACCATTCAGTACCCCCACTGCCGCACCCGAACCGCGTCCGGTTCGAGAAATACGCTCACCGCGCCGTCCTTGGTTAAATGGCAGGGGATTTTGGCCAGGCGCTGGTAATCACCGGGCCGGACGGCTCCCCCGTAAATCACCAGGAGACGGGGTTGCAGGCGGGCGAGCCAGGGTTCGATTTCAGGGGCCCGGGCCATGACCGCCGGCAGGATCAGCAGGTCCAGGCTGGTCGGGATGGCCTGGATCGAGAGCGGCGTCCTTAAAAAAAAATCTTGCCGCCCCGGCGGCATGATGAGGACCCGGCGCCCCTGGCCAGTGACAGCCAGGGCGAAGCCCTCCTCCGGTCCCAGCTTCAGGTATTGCAGCTCTGCGCTCCCCAGGCTGGCGGGAGGCTGGGACCTGCACCGCCACGGTTCCAGAGGCCGGGGCAACCGGCCCCGGTCCCCCAGATAGTTCCACAGGTCCCATAAAGCCGGTCCCGGCCAACCGCGGTGACCATACCAATACCCGCCCACGTTGAACTGCTGGGCCAGGGGGAGTAATTCCCCGGCATTGTCCTGGGAAAGGGTGAAGGCCACCACCTGATCGAGGGTGCGAAACTGGCGCCAGTGGCAGTAAGCAGGCAGCGCTCCCGAGCCGCCGCCCGCGTGCCCGGGCCAGGAGTACGCCGGGGCGCTGAATACCAGGCGCTGACCCTCCGGGGCTACCACCATGCCGCTGAGGCCGCCGTAGGTGTCCAGACAAGTCACCTCCAGGCTTCCCCGCGGCCCCATAAAGGGCCAGGCCAGCGAAAGGAGGAGGGCTAATCCGGCCAGACCGGCGCCCCCCCAGGTCCAGAAACTGCGCCGGGGGGCGAAGACCAGGATGAGCACCAGGTAATAGAGGGCGATTTGCAGCCAGGTGGGTATGGGCACGATGATGGCGCTGCCGGGAAGAGCGGCGCTTAGGGTAATGGCCTGCCAACCCAGCCACAGGGGAAATTGGCCCAAAAAAAGCAGGGCCCGGGCCAGAGAGGTTAGATGGATGGCCTGGGCGAAGACCGCAGCCTCCCCTAAAGGCAGGGCCAACAGCAAGAACAAGGGGATGGCCAGCAGATTGACGATGACCCCCAAAAGAGAAACCACCTGGAAGTAGGCGGCCACCAGGGGGGCGGTGGCCAGGGTGGCCACCGCCGAGGCCGCTCCCCATTCCTTCACCCAGGTGTAGAGGCGGGCTCCCAGACCGGGTTGGGAATCAGAGGAGGAGGCTGCTCCCCAGGCCAGTATCCGGGGCATCAGGTAGATTAGAAACGCCACCGCCGCGAAGGAAAGCTGAAAGGAGATGGCGAAGAGGCGCAGGGGGGTGAGGCTGAGAATGATCAGGGCCGCCAGGGCCAGGGCGCTCCATAACTCCCGGGGCCGCCCCAAGAAGACCAGGAGGAGATAGGCCAGGACCATGACCTCGGCCCGCTGGGTGGAAGGCGACCCACCCGCCACCCAGGCGTAGCCCAGCACCGCCGCGGCGGCCAACAGGGTGGCCGTTTTCATGACATTGAGACGCAGCAGCAGCCAGGCTGAACGCCGCAGGAGCCAGCTGCCGAAAAAGAAAACCACTGCAGCCACCATTCCCAGGTGCAGGCCGTTGACCACCAGGAGGTGGCTGGTGCCGGAACGGGCCAGGTTGCGGCGCATCTCCGGGGTGACCTCTCCCTGATCCCCCAGCAGCATGGAGAGGTAGATAGCCCGCAATTCCGGCTGCAGGGGCTTCAATAACTGGCGGATGCCCCCCCGCAGCCGCTCCCCCAGGGGATAGCTGGCCCCGGAGGCCAGGAAGACCAGGTCACCGTCTCCCTTGAGGCGCAAATCCCGGAAGATGCCGTCCGTCGCCAGGGACCGGGGCCGATCAAAGGCGCCGGGATTATGCAACTCCCCGGGAACCCGCAATCTCCCCCGGACCATCAGGTCGGTACCCACCGGCGGTGGTTCCAGGGGGGGAGCGCTTACCAGGAGCCGGCCCGTGGCTGGACGCCACCCCTGGGGGCTCAGCCAGGCCTGGGCGGTCATAAATAGTTGGACCCGTTCCGGGCCCATCTTGCTCGGGCGGTTCAGGCGGCCCTGGATGATGAGTCCCTGCTCCTGAGGCAGATGTACCAGATGGTGGAGAGGAAAGACGGGTTGGATGGCTTGCTGGTAAAAGGCCACCCCCAAGAGCCAGAAGAGGGCCAGGGGCAGTAGCCGGACTGGACGCCGGGCCAGCCACAGGACTCCCAGAATCGCCCAGAACAAAACCAGGCCCGCGGCTAACCATTTCTCCGGCAGGCGTAGCCCCCAGGCGGGGGAGGCCAGCCCAGCCATCAAGGCCAGGACCACCGGCAGCAGGGGCCGGGAGAAGGGGGTAGGGTTTTCCCTTGGCGATTTGCAGTTATCGCTGGTCAAGTTAGCGGCTGCCGACGACGATTTTGGCCCAAGCACAGGGTTTGAGACTAATCGGATTAAGGAAAGAGTTGGTGTGGCCCCCTTTGCTAAAATTATCCCGCCGGACCGCAGGCAGGCCGGGAAGCAAATTCCCGGAAGGCTTAGACATCTTACAACGTATCGTCTCATTTGGCAAACTTACCGTTAAATTATCGGCGCCTTCGGCTGCCGCCGCGGTCTTGGATTTGAGCATCACTGGTCTCTCTTTCTTCTTGACAAATTTAGGGAAAGAATTAATAAATTATGATTATGAGGAGAGGAATATTCATCCTGATCCTGGCCCTGTTATTACCGGGGTGGGCGCATGCTGTAGACGGAGTCCCCCAGGTGAGGTCTGAAGGCGGCTCACTGGTTCTGGAGGGTGCCAAAGATTCCCGCAAGCCCACGCCCTCCAGCGACACGCTCTATGACCTGCTGGGCGGGGAAGTTCAGGTCTACATCTTTAAACAGCAGACCCGGACCTGGCCCCAGCCCATGGGGCGCGGTTTCTGGGTTTCCCGGAGTTCCCCTGGCGGCCGTGCCGACCCCAGAGTGGACCTGCTGATCAACAAGTATGCCGGGGCTTACGGGGTGGACCCGGCCCTGGTGCGCGCCGTGATGCGCAACGAATCGGGTTTCAATCCCATGGCGGTCTCTCCCAAAGGGGCCCAGGGGTTGATGCAGTTGATGCCCGGCACTGCTGCCCTCATGGGCGTCCAAAACCCCTTCGACCCGGAACAGAACATCGCCGGGGGGGTGGGCTATCTGCGTCAATGCCTGGACCGGTTCGGCCACAACGTCCCCCTGGCGGTGGCCGCCTATAATGCCGGCCCCGACGCGGTGGCCAGGTATTGCGCCATCCCGCCGTACCTGGAAACCCGACTCTTCGTCAACAACGTTATGGGGACTTACGGCCTCTGTGGCCCCAATCAGGCGCCATACAACGACGCCGGCAAGGGAGTCACCACCCCCCCCGGCAATGTTAAGGCCGGCCCCCCGGGGATGAGGAAGCTCACCAGGGAGACTGCCAGGGCTGCCCAGGAAAAAGACCTGGACGCCCCCCACCGCCCCAAGGCCAAGATCATCGAAGTCTACCCCCACAAGGTCCAGACCCGGGCCATCTCCGTGCTCAAGGATTGATCCCGGCGCCCACCCTGGCCGGGCACAAGGCAGCATGCTGGCGCACAGGCCGGGCAGTTGCTCCTTCAGGGGCTTCTCGGCAGCCGGCCTGGTCAGCAATTCCGCCTTTCAGGCCGCCTCCCTGCCTTTCGGCTCCGGCTGCAGCCCAGCCGGCAATTGCTCATGTTGCTCAAGGACAAGACCTGCCGAGTCTGTCTGCGGCAGGTGGAGGTGAGGCGCAGGGCTCTTACGAAGGCCGATATATCTCACTTAAGTGATGAGATGAATTTCAGAAAAAACCGCCGCGGCAAGTTGACTTCCATTTTTCCCTGGCATAAACTGAACCTACCTCAGTTAGGTGAGGCTCCTGCATAAACATAAGCCACTGCCCAGAAACGTCGAGAGACGCCAATGGGCCGAACAAGTATCACCGGATTAAGGTTTTACTTAACGTGGCTGAGTAGATAGCTCTACGTTATGCAGTGCCGAAGCTCCACGAGTGAGGAAGGTCGAAAGTCAGCGTTTTTACTGGGGCCTTCCGCGGCGTGGGAGGCCCTTTTTCTTTGGTATCCGCCCGGATGAGGAGGGGTAGCATGGATAATAAGGTGCATGTCCAGGTACTGGGGGAATTTTTCTTCAGCCAGCTCCGGGGAATCCCTATCTACGACCGGGAGAGGCAACGGGTGGGGGAGTTGCGGGATCTGGCCATCCGTTGGGAGGGGGAAACCCCCAAGGTCACGGCCATCAAGTATGCCAAAGGGGTCCAGGAACATATCCCGGTGGAGCAGGTTGAGGATGTGCAACTCATGGGGGTCAAACTCAAAGGGTCCCTGGAAGCAGAGCAGCTCGTCCCCCTGCAGCCCGACGAGATTTACATGGGCAAGTGGCTGATGGATAAACAGATCATCGACACCAAAGGGGCCAAGGTGGTCCGGGTCAATGACATCAAGCTCTTCTGGCTGCAGAGCGGGCAGCGCAAATATCTCCTGCC
The DNA here is from genome assembly GCA_963834795.1 of uncultured delta proteobacterium. Taxonomy (GTDB): domain Bacteria; phylum Desulfobacterota; class Desulfobaccia; order Desulfobaccales; family 0-14-0-80-60-11; genus JAPLJC01. The sequence goes on from CAWIDL010000017.1 coordinate 86,820, forward strand.
GGTGGCGGTGGACATCGGCCTGCGGGGCCTGGCCCGGCGATTGGGAGTGGAGTTTTTGTTCAAGAAACGGGAAAACCATTTCGTCTGGTGGCAATCCATCCAGCACCTGGAGGAAAAGACCGCCAGTCTGCAACTGGTCTCGGAAAAATCGCAACTGGATAAGCTCCACCCCGCCGACCTGGCGGATATTCTGGAGGACCTGGATTACAAGAAGAGAACCGACTTCATCGAAGACCTGGACGTGGAGACCGTAGCGGAGGCCGTAGCGGAAATGGAGGCGGACACCCAGATGGAGATCCTCGAGCACCTGGATAGCCGCCAGGCCGCGGAACTCCTGCAGGAGATGCCTCCGGACGAGGCCGCCGATCTGTTGGGGGAGTTGACCGAGGAGAAATCCGACGAACTCCTGAAACTCATGGAACCGGAGGAGGCCCAGGAAGTCCGGGAGCTCATGGAGCACGAAGAAGGGACCGCCGGGGCTCTGATGACCACCGAATACATCGCCTTGCCGCCGGAACTCACCGTGGCCGAGGCCTTCTCGCGGCTGCGGAAACTGGCGGCGGAAGCGGAGACCATCTACTATCTCTACATTCTGGGCGAGGATGAAACCCTGCTGGGGGTTGTCACTCTGAGGGATCTGCTGGTCGCCGAGCCGGAAACCAGGTTGCAGGACCTGATGCAGACCCGGATTATCTCAGTGCTCCCTGAAGATTCGAACGAGCGGGTGACGGAACTTATCGACAAATATGCCCTCCTGGCCGTGCCGGTGGTGGAAGAGGGCGGCAAGCTGGCGGGCATCATCACGGTGGACGACGTCCTGGAAATGCTTATCCCGGACCGTAGCAGCCTGGAGACCTTTGCCAATTTCTTCGTCAGCAAGCGCTCGGCAAAGGGAGGTAAGGAATCTTGAACCCCAGGATGGCCAATTTATCCCGGAGATTCTGGATTTTTCTGGTGATCCTGGGGCCGGGCATCATCACCGCCAATGTGGACAACGATGCCGGCGGCATCACCACTTACTCCGTGGCCGGCGCCACCCTGGGCAATAAGCTCCTGTGGACCATCATCCCCATGACCCTGGCCCTCATCGTCGTCCAGGAAATGTGCGCCCGGATGGGGGCGGTCACCGGTAAGGGCCTGGCGGACCTGATCCGGGAGCGCACCGGGGTGAAATGGACTGCGTCCATTATGTTAATGTTGCTGCTGGCCGATCTGGGCAATACCATCTGCGAATTTGCCGGGGTGGCGGCCAGCATGGAACTGTTCGGGGTAACCAAGTATATCGCCGTGCCCCTGGGGGCCCTGGGTATCTGGGTGCTGGTGCTCAGGAAATCCTATAAATTCGTGGAAAAGGTCTTTTTGGCTGCTTGTGTTCTGTACCTCACCTACCTGGTTTCGGGATACATGGCGCATCCCTCCTGGGGAGAAGTGGGGCGCGAGCTTGTCATTCCCAATTTCAGCTTTGATAGCAACTATCTGGCTATCCTGGTCGGAGTGATTGGCACCACCATCGCCCCCTGGATGCAGTTCTACATCCAGTCGGCAGTGGTGGAAAAGGGCATCACGGTAAAGGATTATGGTTACTGTAAGTGGGATGTGATCTCGGGCTGCTTCATGACCAATATTGTGGCCCTGTTTATCATCGTGGCCTGTGCCGCGACCATTCATGTCCACGGGATTAAGATCGAAACGGCGAAGGAGGCCGCCCTGGCCCTGGGGCCGTTGGCGGGCAAATGGGCCCAATGGCTCTTTGCCCTGGGGCTGTTGAACGCCTCGCTGTTTTCCGCCTCCATTCTACCACTGGCCACCTCTTACTACGTCTGTGAGGCCTTCGGTTTCGAAGCCGGAGTTAACCGTTCCTGGAAAGAGGCGCCGGTGTTTTACTGGCTTTACACCCTGCTCATCGTCATCGGAGCCGCGGTGATCCTCATCCCGAATATGCCCCTGATTCTGGTGATGTTTTGGTCTCAGGTGGTCAACGGGGTGCTGTTGCCCTTTGTCCTCATCTTCATGCTAATTTTGATTAATAATAAAGACCTCATGGGGGCTTACGTCAACAACTGGACCTTTAATATCATCTCTTGGGTTACGGTGGTGATTATGATCGTCTTGACCCTGATGATGGTGGTCACTTCCTTTTTCCAGTAATCAAGGTTTTTCCTTTTTTCGTTTTTTCGTAATGCGGCCGATCTTCGAAGCCCGCAGACCTTTGCCACAGCCAGGTTCGCCGGATTTCCAAGGCCTACTTGCCCCAGCCTTTAATTTCCCGGCGTCCGGTCTCCTTGCCACTTCAGCCCGGAGTGATTAACTTAGTAGCTCATCCGGTTCAGGGCCGGATACGAGATACCCGCGGCCAGCGCCTTTTTTTTAAGGGGTCGCAGCGAAGACGAAGAAAATGACATGAAAGTCTTTATGACCGGCGGCACCGGCTTTGTGGGCGCCTATCTCTCCCGGGAACTGGTTAAGCAAGGCCATGAGGTCACCATCCTCAGCCGCCGGGAGAAGCCGCCTGCCGTGCAGGTGCCCGGGATCAGGCTGATCACCGGTGACCCCACCCAGGAGGGGTCCTGGATGGGGGCGGCGCCGGAACACCAGTGGATTATCAACCTGGCCGGGGCCTCCATCTTCGGCCGCTGGAGCCCGGCGTACAAGCAGGAGATCTACGAGAGCCGCATCCGCACCACTCGGAACCTGGTGATCGCCCTGGCCGCCGGGGACCGGCGGCAGCTTCTTTGCAGCACATCGGCAGTGGGTTATTACGGGCCCCGGGGGGATGAGGTGCTCACCGAGGAGTCGCCGCAGGACTCCGATTTCCTGGCCAGGCTGGGGACGGACTGGGAGGCGGAGGCCCTGAAGGCCCAGGAGTTGGGGCTCAGGGTGGTAATCACCCGCTTCGGCATCGTTTTGGGGAGGGGGGGAGGCGCCCTGGGGCAGATGGCCCCCATGTTCCGCAGATTTCTGGGAGGCCCGATGGGCTCCGGGCAACAGTGGTTTTCCTGGATTCACCAGGGGGACCTGGCCCGGGCCTTCTCCTTTATCGGCGAGCATCCAGAAATCCACGGTCCGGTAAACTTCACCGCCCCCAACCCGGTGCGCAATCGAGACCTGGCCCGTGCCCTGGGCCGGGTGCTGCACCGTCCTGCCTGGCTGCCGGCGCCGGAGTTCATGATCCGTCTGGCTATGGGAGAACTTGCCGAGGCCTTGCTGACCGGTCAGCGGGTCATCCCCAAGAGACTGCTGGACGCGGGGTTTAAATTCAACTTCCCCACCATTGAAGCAGCCTTAAAGGATTTGCTGGATTAGCCGACCTCACAGGCCAGAGGCCTGTGCCACTTTTCATCTGAAATGATGACCAGGGCGGGCTGTGTCCGCCCCCTGCATTTAGGCTGCAGGTCGCGCAGCCAACGAGGGGCGCAAGACGCGCCCTGGCTGGCTTTCCCACCCTTTATTTCTTTGCCGCCAGCAAGACGCTGGTTTCGGGGCTGGTGGGGATGAGCGAAGGCGCTGCCAGCCCTTCCTCCTGCAGCCATGCCGCCACCTCAGCGTAGGTGTAGGCCCGGCCCCGGGGGGTGCAGGCCAGCATGTGCACCCCAAACATGGCGGCGCCCGGCGGGGTGCAGCCGTCGGGGTTGAGGAAGAAGTCCTGGATGGCCAGGCGGCCGCCGGGAACCAGGGCTGCCGCCGCCTTGCGGATGATGAGCCGGCACTGCTGCTGGTCGTGGCTGTGGAGGATTTGGGAGATCCAGATGAAATCGTATTTTTCGTATTTTTCGTAAGGGGAGCCGATGTCATCCTGGAGAAAGTTGCCCGCCAGGACGTCGATCCGGGAGCTAAGGCCGTGTTTGGCGATGTTTTCCCGGGCGATCTCGCTGGGCCCCGGCAGGTCAAAGACCGTGGCCCGCAAGTCCGGGTTGGCCTGGGCGAAGGTGATGGCGTAGGTGGCCGGGCCGCCCCCCAGGTCCAGGAGGCGGCGCACCCCGGATAACGGCAATTTCAGGGCCACCTGGGGCGCCAGGTCCCGGGCTATGGCGTGCATACCCCAGATGAAGGCCTGCATACCTCCCTCCTCGTCCCGGCGGGGCCGGGTATCCACCCAGGTCTCCGGTTCCACCCCCTGGGGATAGCCCGCCAGAACAGTGTGCCGGAGGTCGTTCCAGCCTCGCTCCCAGGTGTCTTCCAGGTGTTTGAGAATGGCCCCGCGGTAGTCGTCCTTGCCCTGCACCAGGTAGCGGGAGGCGATCTTGCTGTTGTGGAAGTAATCCACCTCTTTGATCAGCAGTCCCAGGGCCGCCAGGCCGTTCAGGAAGATGCCCGCCGCCCGGGCGTCGGCCTTGAGCCAGGCCGCGGCTTCCACCGCGCTGCGGGGCTGGTCCAGAAAGTCGAACACGGCCAGGTCCACCGCCACCGTGAGCATCCTGGCCGCCTGGAATCCCCGGGCCATGGACATGAGCTGTTCGAAACCGCCTTCCGGGTCCAAAGTCATGGTTATTCCCCTTTCGCTGAAATTGCCGAAGTCGCCGGCAGAAACAGAAACTCATTTTAAATTATCTGAATAAATTTTTCTTTTCCTGGTTCCCAAGCTCCCGCTTGGGAACCCATTTTTACGCCAGGCTCCGCCTGGCTAAGGATTATGAGATAGAAAATTATCATCGTATTACCAGACGTTGCCCAAGCAGAGCTTGGGCCGAAATTTCCGTTCCCAAGCAGGAGCTTGGGAACGAGAAAAGAGTGCCGCCCGGTGTTTTGGATCTCAGGTAAGTGGGCATTTTTCAAGGAATTGGTGGGCAGTGCCCACCCTACATAATTTCTGCTAAGTAGCCTTTTACTTTTTACTTTTGACTTTTGCATTCCCCCAGCGCCCCCTCCAAGGCCTTCTTCAGGGCGGGCAGATCCTCCGGCAGCAGGGTGCGCATATCCAGGAGCAGGGTGTCTTGTTCTATCCGGGCGATGATGGGAGGCCTGGCCTGGCGTAGGCGGGCTCCCAGTTGCACCGGGGTCAGGGGCGGCAGGCTGAGGGCCAGGGCCCGGCTGGGCAGGCTCACCTGGGGCAAGGCGCCGCCCCCCACCCTACCGCTGCTTTCCACTACCTGCACCTGGACCCCTGGCCCCAAGACCCGCTGCAGGTGGCGGGCCAGGGCCCGGGCCTGCCGCTTAAGTTCCGCCAGCGGTCGGGTGAGCAGCCGCAGGGTCGGGATGGCCGACATGGCCTGGGGTTCCTCCAGGTAGAGGCGTAAGGTGGCCTCCAGGCCAGCCAGGGTGAGTTTGTCCGGCCTCAGGGCCCGGGTGAGGGGGTGCCGGCGCAGGCGGGAGATCACTTCCCGGGAGCCCAGGGCCAGGCCGGCCTGGGGCCCCCCGAGGAGCTTGTCGCCGGAAAAGAGCACCAGGTCGGCCCCGGCCTGTAAGGTCTCCTGGACGGTAGGTTCCCGCTCCAAACCATAGCGGGACAGGTCTACCAGGCAGCCGCTGCCCAGGTCCTCCACCACCAGGAGGCCGTAGCGCCTTCCTAAGGCCACCAGCTCCGGCAGGGCCACCTCGGAGGTGAAGCCGGTGATCCGGAAATTGCTGGGATGGACCTTCAGCAGCATGGCGGTCTCCAGGCTGATGGCCTGTTCGTAGTCCTTAAGATGCGTCTTGTTGGTGGTGCCCACTTCCCGGAGGAGGGCGCCGCTCACCGCCATGATCTCCGGCAGGCGGAAGGAGCCGCCGATCTCCACCAGTTGCCCCCGGGAGATGATGACCTCCTTTCCCTGGGCCAGGGCGCTGAGGGCCAGGAGCACCGCGGCGGCGTTATTGTTCACCGCCAGGGCCGCTTCGACGCCGGTGAGCTCCTGAAGCAGCCCTTCCAGGTGGTCCTGGCGGGAACCGCGTTGGCCCAGACTCAGGTCGTATTCCAGGGTGCTATAATGGCCCGCCACCTCGTGAATTTGCGCCAGGGCGGCCGCGGCCAGCGGGGAGCGTCCCAGATTGGTGTGGATCACCACCCCGGTGGCGTTGAGCACCCGGCGCAAAGAGGGCTGCCCGGCGGCCTCCAGGATTTTCAGGAGTTCCTGCAACAGGCCGGCCAGGTCCAGTTCGGGTGGCAGGTCAGCGGCGGGGCAGGCGGACAAAAACTGCCGCTGCTCCGCCAGGCCGCGGCGCACCGCGGCCGCGGCCAGGGGGCGGGGCAGAGAGGCCACCGTTAGGCTGAGGTGCGGGTGGCGCAACAATTCGTCCACCTGGGGCAGTTGCCGCAGCAGTCGGGCGCGGGCCGGGTCCATGGGAGCAACTCCTTTAGCTGTCAGCTTGTGAGTTTCGAGTTTTGAGTTTTGAGTTATTTAATTGTTGCCTTCATTTATGGGTACGCCCGTAAAGCATATACGGCGACCTTGACCCATGCTTAGCCGACTCTGACCGCGGCTAGTACTTAGTTGCATAAATCAGAGATACGATTAGCCAAGCCTTTGGGATAAACATACCTTTTCCGCCATTGAAACGGTGCGGCTTGTGGATTGTAAGCCTGGACGAATTTATCGATAGCCTTCCTGACTTGTTGGGGGGAGGTGAAATTAGCCCCTTTGAGGGCACCGCGGCTGAGGATGCTGAACCAAACCTCGATTTGATTAAGCCAAGAGGCAGAAGTTGGAGTGTAATGGAATTTAACCTGGGGATGCCTCTTCAACCACATATCGTTTTTGGGCTTATGGGTATTGAGGTTGTCTAAAATCACATGGAGTTCCTGATCAGGATAGTCAGCCAATATCTGGTTCATGAAGTCCAGAAATTCCACCCGCCGCCGTCGGTTATAGTGACCGGCTTTTACCTGACCGGTAGTCACTTCCAGGGCGGCAAATAACGTGGTGGTGCCATGCCGCTTGTAACCGTGACTGAACCCCGTCAAGGTCTTGCCATTGGGAAGTTTCAGCCATCCCTGCGCTCTTTCCAGGGCCTGAATCTGGGGTTTTTCATCCACACAGATGACCACGGCGTTCTCCGGCGGGTCCAGGTAAAGTCCCACAATGTCCGCAGCCTTGCGGGCAAACTCGGGATCGGTGCTGACGCACCAGCTCCGGCGGCGTTCAAGACTGATGTTATGGCGCCGCAGGATGCGCCAGACCTGATGCTTGGTAACGTCACCCAAGGCTTCGGACAGAAGCCTGCCGTTCCAGCGGGCATAGCCTTCGGGAGGCGGTTCGTCCAGTTTTCTCAGCACCCGTTTTTCCGTGTCCTGCCTGTAGCTGCTGGGCTTCCCCGGTCTTTGGGCATCTTCCAAACCGGCCAGGCCTTCGCTGGCAAAGCGGGTCCGCCACTTGCTGACGGTGTTGGGGCGAACCTTCAAGTCCTTGGCAATGCCGCTGGTTTTTGCTCCCTGCGCCGCCGCCAAAATAATGCGAGCCCGCAGAACCTGGCGCTGTTCAGTTTTACTGTTACGTATCCTGGATTCGAGAATCCTACGGTCATCATCCGTCAATTGAATTTGAGTCGCTCTCATAATCGAGAGCCTATCATATATCGCTAATTAAAGCAACTAAATACTAGCTATTTTAGCAGACAGCTGGCAGCTCAAAAAACCTTCTCGATTCCTTTGCTGGCAGCTGGCAGCCGAAAGCCTGGTCAAAATATGCCACTTCGGCGCGGGCCTGTCAAATGGTAAGGGTTGTCTGTGCCGGGAAAGGGATTTTTTCCGGACCAGCCTATTGACAAATGTCCTGACTTCAAATAAATTTTATAAGTTATAATATGAGCAGTTCTGGCCTATGGTGCGGGGCTGGCGAGGCTGGCGTAGCTCAATGGTAGAGCGGCTGATTTGTAATCAGCAGGTTGCGGGTTCGAGTCCCATCGCCAGCTCCAGGGAGGACATATTTCAGTCTGGAGAGGTTCCCAAGTGGCCAAAGGGAGCAGACTGTAAATCTGCCGGCGCAGCCTTCGGAGGTTCGAATCCTCCCCTCTCCACCATTTGCCCTCAGGAAGCGGGAATAGCTCAATGGCCAGAGCATCAGCCTTCCAAGCTGAGGGTTGCGGGTTCGAGTCCCGTTTCCCGCTCCAGTTATTGGGCCCACGTAGCTCAGTTGGTAGAGCACTTCCTTGGTAAGGAAGAGGTTCACCGGTTCGATCCCGGTCGTGGGCTCCATTTTTGCCAGGGAGCCCAGGGAAGCCGGGGAAGCTGCAGGCGAAGCCAGCGTGGTTAATCTGGATCGGAACCTGGACGGGGAGAGGGCGCAGCTTCACGGCTGCCACTGATGACCGGGATTACCCCTTAGTCCTGGGGCGCACCGGGATCTGCCTTCTGGAGAGAAGAGATGGCCAAGAAGAAGTTTGAGCGCAAGAAGCCGCACGTGAACGTAGGGACGATAGGTCACATCGACCATGGGAAGACGACCTTGACCGCGGCCATTACCAAGCATTTGGCCAAGAGGGGATTGGCCCAGTACGTGCCCTTCGACCAGATCGACAAGGCGCCGGAGGAGAAGGAGCGAGGCATAACCATCGCCTTGGCGCACGTGGAATACGAGACGGACAAGCGCCACTATGCGCACGTGGACTGTCCGGGACATGCGGATTATATCAAGAATATGATTACCGGGGCGGCCCAGATGGACGGGGCCATACTGGTGGTGGGGGCGGACGACGGCCCCATGCCCCAGACGCGGGAGCACATCCTGTTGGCCCGGCAGGTAGGGGTGCCGTACATCGTGGTCTTTCTGAACAAGGTGGACCTGGTGGACGATCCGGAGCTCATCGAGTTGGTGGAGCTGGAGCTTAGGGAACTGCTCTCCAAGTACGACTTTCCCGGGGACGACATACCCATCATCAGGGGTTCGGCCCTGAAGGCCTTGGAAGCGGATGACTTCAAGGCTCCGGAGGTGCAGCCGATCTTTGCGCTGATGGATGCCCTGGACAACTACATTCCGGTGCCGGCGCGGGACATCGACAAGCCCTTCCTGATGCCGGTGGAGGACGTCTTTAGCATCTCGGGCCGGGGCACGGTGGTCACCGGCCGGGTGGAGCGGGGCCAGGTCAAGGTGGGGGAGGAGATCGAGATCGTGGGATTTGCCCCGACCCAGAAGACGGTGTGCACCGGGGTGGAGATGTTCCGGAAGACCCTGGACTATGGGCAGGCGGGAGACAACGTGGGGCTGCTGCTGCGGGGCATCAAGAAGGATGAGGTGGAGCGGGGCCAGGTGGTGGCCAATCCGGGATCGATCACGCCGCACACCAAGTTCAAGGCCGAAGTCTACGTGCTCACCAAGGAGGAGGGTGGCCGTCACACGCCGTTTTTCTCAGGTTACCGGCCGCAGTTTTATTTGCGGACCACCGACGTCACCGGGGTGGCGACCCTGCCCGAGGGGGTGGAGATGGTGATGCCCGGGGACAACGTCTCCCTGGAAGTGACCCTGATTACCCCGGTGGCCCTGGAGGACGGGCTGCGCTTCGCTATCCGGGAAGGTGGCCGCACCGTGGGCGCCGGCGTGGTGAGCCAGATTTTGGAATAAGATTATGAGAGATATCATCACCTTAGCCTGTACCGAATGTAAGCGCCGGAATTATTCGACCACCAAGAACAAGCGGCGCACCCCCGATCGGCTTGCCTTCAAAAAGTTCTGCCCTTTTTGTAGAACGCATACCCTTCATCGCGAAAGCAAGTGAGTGGGCGAAGACAGGCCAGTAGCTCCAACGGTTAGAGCGCCGGTCTCCAAAACCGGATGTTGGGGGTTCGAATCCCTCCTGGCCTGCCAATCAAGAGGTGAGGGTCTTGGCACCACGGGTTGTGGGGCGCGGTGGGGCCATTTAGTTGAGCTGTCGGATTCTCTTCTGGAATTCCCTTGAAGCAAGGGGCCTCGGGCCTGAGGAAGGACGGATGTCCGGCGGCGGGTTGGCGGCCTGCGCCGGTTTGGATTTTGGAGCACCAATAGACAGCCACTAGAGCGACCGCGATTATGAAGAAGATCAAGAACAAGCAACCCAAAGAAGTCGGCGCCGGCGGCTCCGGCAAGGTGGTCAAACTGAAGCCCGGCAAGCCCCGGACTCCCCGGTTCAGCCTGCCCCCGCTAAAAGGCTATGTCGACAAGACCAAGGTCTTTTTGGGGGAAGTGGTCACCGAGTTAAAACTGGTCACCTGGCCCAACCGCAAGGAGACCCTGGGAACCACGGCAGTAACGCTGATCCTGGTGATCGTCATCGCTATCTATTTAGGTTTGGTGGATTACGCCCTGTCCCATCTGGTGCAGGTCTTAATCCACTGAGGCAGAGGACGCGGCTGTGGCCCTGAAGTGGTACATTATCCATACCCATTCCGGCTTTGAGCAGAAGGTAAAGGGCGCCATCCTGGAGCGGGCCAAGGCCCGGGGGCTGGAGGAGTTGGTGCCCGCGGTCCTGGTGCCCATGGAGACGGTGGAGGAGATGGTCAAGGGCGAGCGTAAACTCTCCTCCCGGAAATTCTATCCCGGCTATGTCCTGGTGCAGATGGAGTTGAACGACGACACCTGGCATCTGGTGAAGGACACCCCCAAGGTCACCGGCTTCGTGGGCAGCAAAGAGGAGCCGGTGGCTATCCCCGAAGAGGACGCGGCCAAGATCATCGCCCAGATGCAGGAAGGGGTGTTGCGGCCCAAACCCAAGATTAAGTTCGAGACCGGGGACAAGGTGCAGGTCAACGACGGGCCCTTTGCCAATTTCACCGGGGTGGTGGACGAAGTGCGGCCGGACCGGGGCCGGGTGCGGGTGATGATCAGTGTCTTCGGGCGTCCGACCCCGGTGGAACTGGAGTTTACCCAACTGGAGAAAATATAGCTATCAGCTAGGCAGCGGTCAGCTTAAAACATAATGAGATCTGAAAGTTAGTAGTTGGAGAAGGTTTAAGGAAGTTATAATTGATTCAACCAACTGCTGAAAGCCCAGGAGCTAATCAATGGCCAAGAAAGTCATAGCCCTAATCAAACTGCAGATTCCGGCGGGGCAGGCCAACCCCTCGCCCCCCATTGGCCCGGCCCTGGGGCAGCACGGGGTCAATATCATGGAGTTCTGCAAATCCTATAACGCCCGGACCGCGGCCCAGGAAGGAACCATTATCCCGGTGATGATCACGGTGTACGCCGACCGCTCCTTCACCTTTGTGACCAAGACGCCCCCCGCCGCGGTGCTGCTCAAGCAGAAGGCCCAACTGGCCAAAGGCGCCAAGGAGACCGGGCGGGAAAAGGTGGGCAAGATCACCCAGGCCCAGTTGGAGGAGATTGCCCGGCAGAAGATGCCGGATTTAAACACCACCAGTTTGGAGATGGCGATGCGCAGCATCGCCGGCACCGCCCGGAGCATGGGCATTGAAATTGAGTAAAAGTTCCCAGTTGCCAGTTCCCAGTTCCCAGTTACCAGTAAAGAAATTCTGGCAACTGGGAACTGGGAACTGGGAACTGGGAACTGACAACTAAAAGAGGTGCTACCGATGGCCAAACGGGGCAAGAGATATCGGGAGGCCGCCGCCAAGGTGGACCGCAATCGCCGCTACCCTTTTAGCGAAGCCGTTGAACTGGCCTTGCAGACGGCCTCCAGCAAGTTCGACGAAACCTTGGACGCGGCGGTGGCCCTGGGGGTCAACCCCCGGCACGCCGACCAGATGGTGCGGGGGGCGGTAGTGCTGCCCCACGGCCTGGGGAAGACCGTGCGGGTGCTGGTTTTCGCCAAGGGAGAAAAGGAGAGGGAGGCCCTGGAGGCCGGCGCCGATTACGCCGGCGCCGAAGACCTCATCGAACGCATCAAGGGCGGCTGGCTGGAGTTCGACAAGGCGGTGGCCACCCCGGACATCATGGGCCAGGTGGGCAAAATCGGCAAGATCCTGGGCCCCCGGGGCCTGATGCCCAACGTCAAGGTGGGCACCGTGACCTTCGAAGTGGCCAAGGCCGTCAATGAGCTGAAGGGCGGGAAGGTGGAGTTCCGGGTGGACCGGGCCGGCGTTATTCATGCCCCGGTGGGCAAGGCCTCCTTCGGGGCCGACAAGCTGCTGCAAAACCTGGCGTCCTTGATGGAGGCCCTGGTCCGCCTGAAGCCGACCACCAGCAAAGGCGCCTACATGAAGGGCATCTATGTGTCCACCACCATGGGTCCCGGGATCCCGGTGGACAGCTCCGACGTGAAAAATCTGCTGCGCCTGATGTAAAGGAGGTCTGGTCTGGTGGTGCGCGAGGTAATCAAAGAAAAAGAAAAAATCGTCCAGGAGATCCGGGAAAAGGTATCCCGCTCCCAGATCGGCATCCTCTCGGATTTCAAGGGGTTGAAGGTGGAGGAGATGACCGGGCTGCGGCGTCAGCTCCAGGAGGCCGGGGCCGAGCTCCAGGTGGTGAAAAACACCCTGCTGCGCCGGGCCGCGGCGGCAGATTCGCCCATCGCCCCCCTGGTCTCCCGGGTCACCGGGCCCAACGCCTTAACCCTGGGTTACGCCGACCCCGTGGCCCTGGCCCGGATCATGACCAAGTTTGCCCAGGAAAAGCCGCTCCTGGCGATCAAGGGGGCGGTGCTGAGCGGGGAGTTCTTGAGCCTCAAAGACCTGGAGGCCCTGAGTAAATTACCGGCCCGGGAGGTGCTGCTGGCTCAGTTGCTGGGGGTGCTCCAGGGGGTGCCCACCGGCTTGGTGACCGTGTTGGCCGGGGTGATCCGCTCCCTGCTTAATGTCCTGGCGGCTCACCGGGATCAGCAGGCGGAAGCTGAAGGCGCCGCGGCCGGCAACGAGGTCTGATTGTAAGTGGCGTTGACGGCAGCGCCGGCGCCAACAGCCCAGCAAAAGATTCGTATTTATCCAAGGAGGAAGAACGATGTCCATTTCCCGAGCCGAGGTAGTGGATTACCTGGCTAATATGACGGTACTGGAGCTCTCCACCCTCATCAAGGAGCTGGAAGAGAAGTTCGGCGTGTCCGCGGCGGCGCCGATGGCGGTGGCTGCGGCGATGCCGGGGATGGCGGCCGCGGAAGCCCCGGTGGCCGAGGAGAAGACCGAATTCGACGTGGTCCTGAGCGCCTGCGGTCCCAACAAGATCCAGGTGATCAAGGAAGTGCGGGCCATCACCAATCTGGGCCTGAAAGAAGCCAAGGAAGCGGTGGAAAACGTGCCCACCACCTTGAAGGAAGCCATCTCCAAGGCGGAAGCCGAGGAGGTCAAGAAGAAACTGGAAGCCCAAGGGGCTACCGTAGAGGTTAACTAGGGTGCAAAGCCGCCGCGGTTCCCGCCGATGATGGCTCATGGGTTTGGAGCTGGGGGAGTGACAGCTGAAAAGGCCAACCGGGGCAGGCCATCCGGTGTCCCTTGCCATTATTCGGGATTAGCGGCAAACTCCTGGAGTTGTGGGTGGGTTCGGGCTGTATGGACCCCGATTTTTTTTAGGCCATCCTATTAAGGAGTATCCATGGGCAACGCCTTATCGCCATTAAAGTTGTACCGCAAGAATTTCGGCAAGATCGAGCGGATTATGGAAATCTCCAATCTCATTGAGATGCAGAAGGAGTCCTACCGCCGCTTTCTGCAGAAAAACCTGGCGCCGGAGGCGCGTTCCGAATATGGCCTGCACGGGGTGTTCCGGAGCGTCTTTCCCATCCGGGACTTCAGCGGCGCCTGTTCCCTGGAGTTCGTGGACTACAATCTGGGTGACCCCAAGTACGACGTGGATGAATGCCTGCAGCGGGGCATGAGCTACGAGGTCCCCATGAAGATTCGGGTCCGCCTGGTGGTTTACGAGACCGGGGCCGAGGTGAAATCCCAGACCATCCGGGACATCAAGGAGCAGGAGATCTATTTCGGCACCCTGCCCCTGATGACCGAGAATGGCACCTTCATCATTAACGGCACCGAGCGGGTGGTGGTCAGTCAACTGCACCGCTCGCCGGGCCTGTTCATCGATCACGACCGGGCCAAGATCCACTCCAGCGGCAAGATCATTTATTCAGCCCGTTTGATTCCCTTGCGGGGCTCCTGGATAGACTTCGAGTTCGACCCCAAGGATATCCTCTACGTCCGCATCGACCGGCGGCGCAAGTTTCCGGTGACCATTCTCCTGAAGGCCCTGGGTTACAGCACCGAAGAGCTGCTCAATTTCTTTTATAAGACCGAACGGATCTTTCTGGAGGAAGAGGGCATACGTCGCCCGTTGGTTCCGGAATTGCTGCAGGACAAGACCAGCACCGCCGACATCCTGGATCCTAAGACTGGGGACGTGGTGATCAAGAAGCTAAAACGGCTCACCCCGGTATTGCTGAAAAAATTGGAGCGGGCCGGAGTCACCAGCATTCCCGGGAACGTCTCGGAGCTGGTGGGCCGGGTGGTGGCCCACGATATTCTGGACCCGGAGAGCGGCGAGGCCCTGGCTCACTGCAACGAGGCGCTGTCCGAGGACAAGATTGCCTTGTTGCAGAAAAGGGGGATCAAGGAGCTCGACCTCCTCTTCATCGACGGGGTCAATGTCAGCGCCTGCCTGCGCCAAACTCTCTACGCCGACAAAACCGCCACTGCCAAGGACGCCATTCTGGAGATCTACCGGCGTTTGCGCCCCAGCAACCGTCCCAATGAGGAAGTGGCCACCACCTTCTTTAAGAACCTCTTTTTCAATCCGGAATACTACGATCTCTCCTCGGTGGGCCGCCTCAAGCTGGACCTGAAGCTGCGGCCCCCGGAGGAGCGCCTGCCCCTGAACCAGACTACCCTGGAGCGGGAGGACATCCTTTTGGCGGTGAAGGAGCTCATCACCCAGAAGGACAAAGAAGGCCCGGTGGATGACATTGACCACCTGGGCAACCGGCGGGTACGGGCCGTGGGCGAGCTTCTGGAGAACCAGTTCCGGGTGGGGCTGGTGCGCATGGAACGGGCCATCAAAGAGCGCATGGCCATCCAGGACCTGGACACCCTGATGCCCCACGACCTGGTGAACGCCAAGCCGGTGCAGGCGGTGATCAAGGAGTTTTTCGGCACCTCCCAGCTCTCCCAGTTCATGGATCAGACCAACCCGCTCTCCGAGATCACCCACAAGCGGCGCCTCAGCGCCCTGGGGCCCGGGGGCTTGACCAGGGAGCGGGCCGGATTCGAGGTGCGGGACGTACACCCCACCCATTATGGCCGCATCTGTCCCATCGAGACGCCGGAAGGTCCCAACATCGGCCTCATCGTCTCCCTGTCCACCTTTGCCCGGGTCAATGAATTGGGCTTCATCGAAACCCCCTACCGGGTGGTGCAAAAAAAACAAGTAGGCAACCGGACCGAGACCCGGGTCACCCGGGAGGTGCGATACCTGAGCGCCCTGGAAGAAGGAGAGCGGGTCATCGCCCAGGCCAACGCCCCTCTGGACCCCCAAGGACGTTTCAAGGTGGACCTGATCGAAGCCCGGAGGGCGGGCGAGTTCATCATTGCCAACCCCAACCAGATAGAGAACATGGACGTCTCACCCAACCAATTGGTGTCGGTGGCAGCCAGCCTCATCCCCTTCCTGGAGCACGACGACGCCAACCGGGCCCTTATGGGTTCCAACATGCAACGCCAGGCGGTGCCCCTGCTCACCAGCAGCTCACCCATCGTGGGCACCGGTATGGAAAACGTGGTAGCCCGGGATTCGGGGGTCACCATGGTGGCCCGACGGGCCGGGGTAGTGGAAGACGTGGACTCCACCCGGGTGGTCATCCGGGCGTCGGAGCCGGCCAGCGGCGGCGACGGCTCGCCGGTGGACATTTACAAGCTCACCAAATTTCAGCGCACCAACCAGAACACCTGCTTCAATCAGCGGCCCATCGTGGCTAAGGGCGACCGGGTGGAGAGCGGCCAGATCATCGCCGACGGGCCGGCCACGGGCATGGGCGAACTGGCTCTGGGCAAGAACGTCATGGTGGCCTTCATGCCCTGGGGCGGCTACAACTTTGAGGACTCCATCCTGGTGAGCGAACGGCTCATCAAGGATGACGTCTTCACCTCCATCCACATCGAAGAGTTCGAGGTGATGGCCCGGGACACCAAGCTGGGCAAGGAAGAAATCACCCGGGACATTCCCAACGTGGGGGAGGAGGCCCTGAGCAACCTGGATGAGAGCGGCATCATCCGCCTGGGGGCCGAGGTCCGCCCCGGCGACATCCTGGTGGGGAAGATCACCCCCAAGGGCGAAACCCAGCTCACTCCGGAGGAGAAGCTCCTGCGGGCCATCTTCGGGGAGAAGGCCGGCGACGTCAAGGATACCTCCCTGCGGGTCCCACCGGGGATCGAAGGAGTGGTGATCGACGCCCGCGTCTTCTCGCGCAAAGGAGTGGAAAAGGACGACCGCAGCCGATCCATCGAGGATGAAGCGGTGGCCAAGCTCCAGAAGGACCAGGCCGATGAAGTGGCCATCATCACCCAGAGCTACCGCCAGAAGCTGGGAGAAATGGTGGTGGGTCAAAAGGTGGAGGAGGCCCTGGAAGACGAACGGCGGGGCCTCACCCTGCTGGCGCAGGCCGCGGCGGTGCCCCTGGAACTGGTGAAGCGCCAACCTCTGGAGTTCTGGCGCCACGTCTCCTTTCAGGAAGCCGGCCTGGAAGACCGGATAGACCGAATCCTGGACCGCTACCTGGAGCAGTTGCACCTGGTGAACATGATCTTTGAGGCCAAGCTGGGCCGTCTCCGGAAGGTGGACGAGCTGCCCCCTGGGGTGATTAAGAAGGTCAAGGTCTTTGTGGCCATGAAGCGCAAGTTGGCGGTGGGTGACAAGATGGCCGGCCGCCACGGCAACAAAGGGGTGGTCTCCCGCATTATGCCGGATGAAGACATGCCCTATTTTGCCGACGGCACCCCGGTGGACATCGTACTCAACCCCCTGGGGGTGCCCTCCCGCATGAACGTGGGCCAGGTGATGGAGACCCACCTGGGCTGGGCTTCTTATGAGCTTGGCAAACAGATCGGGGAGATGATCGACCACTTTTACAGTCTGGAGGCCATCAAGGGCCGCCTGAAGAAGATCCTGGGGGCCGACGCCGCCCTGGCCAAGGAGATCGAGGAACTGAGCTTTGATGAACTGCGGCAGGTCTGGCAGAAACATTATCGGGAAGGCATCCACATGGCTTCTCCGGTCTTTGACGGGGCCACCGAAGACGAGGTCCGGGAGTTTCTGGCGGAGGCGGGGTTGCCCACCGGCGGCCAGGCCAGATTGCGGGACGGCCGCACCGGGGAGGAGTTTGACCGAAATGTGACGGTGGGGGTGATGTACATGATGAAACTGCACCACCTGGTGGCTGATAAAATTCATGCCCGTTCCATCGGACCTTACTCCCTGGTGACCCAACAGCCCTTGGGCGGCAAGGCCCAGTTTGGCGGGCAGCGCCTGGGGGAGATGGAGGTCTGGGCCCTGGAAGCCTATGGGGCGGCCTACACCCTGCAGGAATTTCTGACCGTAAAGTCCGACGACGTCGCGGGCCGCACCCGGATGTACGAGAAGATCTTCAAGGGCGAATACGATCTCGAGGCCGGTTTACCGGAATCCTTCAACGTCCTGGTTCGGGAGCTTAAGAGCCTGGCTCTGAATGTGGAGCTTCTGAAAAAGGAAAAGGGCAAGGAATAAGGTTATATATGAGCAATAAGATGAAGGAAGTGGCTTTAGAAGATCTCAACAGCCTTTTTGCCCGGCCGGAAGACCCGGTGGTCATCGAGGCGGTCCGCCTGGCCCTGGCTTCCCCGGAGATGATCCGCTCCTGGTCGCACGGGGAAGTGAAGAAGCCGGAGACCATCAATTACCGCACCTTCAAACCGGAGCGGGACGGCCTCTTTTGTGCCAAGATCTTCGGCCCGGCCAAGGATTACGAATGTAACTGCGGTAAATACAAGCGTATGAAACACCGGGGCATCACCTGCGAGAAATGCGGGGTGGAGGTAATCCAGTCCAAGGTGCGCCGGGAGCGCATGGGCCACATCGAACTGGCCTGCCCGGTGGTGCACATCTGGTTCTTGAAGAGTTTGCCCAGCAAGATCGGCAACCTCCTGGACCTGACCCTGAAGGAATTGGAAAAGATTCTCTATTTTGAGGCCTTCGTGGTGGTTGAGGGCGGTGACACCACCCTGCTCAAAGGGAGCCTGCTCTCCGAAGAGAAATACCGCTCCTCCCGGGAGGAGTTTGGAGACCGTTTCAAGGCCGGCATGGGCGCCGAGGCCATCCGGGGGATGTTAAAGGTCCTGGACCTGGAGGCCCTGTCCAAGGAAGTGCGGGCCGAAATGAGCAAGACTGCCTCCGACGCCAAGCGCAAGAAGCTGGGCAAACGGCTAAAGATCATCGACGCCTTCCGGGAATCGGGCCAGCGGCCCGAATGGATGGTTATGGAAGTGATCCCGGTGTTGCCGCCGGACCTGCGCCCCCTGGTGCACCTGGACGGTGGCCGCTTCGCCACTTCGGACCTCAACGACCTCTACCGCCGGGTGATTAACCGCAACAACCGCCTGAAACGCCTCCTGGAGCTCAGCGCCCCGGACATCATCATTCGCAATGAAAAGCGCATGCTCCAGGAAGCGGTGGACGTGCTCTTCGAAAACGGCCGCCGCGGCCGCACCATCACCGGCCCCAACAAGCGAGCCCTGAAGTCCCTCTCCGACATGCTCAAGGGCAAACAGGGGCGCTTCCGCCAGAACCTGCTAGGCAAACGGGTGGACTACTCCGGCCGCTCGGTCATCGTCATCGGCCCGGAACTGAAGCTGCACCAGTGCGGCCTGCCCAAGCAGATGGCCCTGGAGCTCTTTAAGCCCTTTATCTTCCACAAGCTGGTGTCTCGGGGATATGCCACCACCATCAAGGTGGCCAAACGCCTGGTGGACCGGGAGACCCCGGAGGTCTGGGACATCCTGGATGAGGTAGTGCGGGAGCATCCGGTGATGCTCAACCGGGCCCCCACCCTGCATCGTTTGGGGATTCAGGCCTTTGAGCCCATCCTCATTGAGGGCAAGGCCATCCAACTGCACCCCTTGGTGTGCACCGCATTTAACGCCGACTTTGACGGCGACCAGATGGCAGTGCACGTGCCGCTCTCCATCGAAGCCCAGATCGAGGCCCGGGCCTTGATGATGTCCACCAATAACATCCTCTCCCCGGCCAACGGCGATCCCATCATCATTCCCACCCAGGATATCGTCCTGGGGCTCTACTATTTAACCCGGGAGCGCCCCTTCGCCAAAGGCGAAAAAATCATCGATGATTTGCAAAACTTTAACCCCTTCCAGAATCCCGAGCTGGTCCCATACCCCAATCCGGATGAGGTCAGGGCGGCCTATGATCAGGGGGAAGTCCATTTGCAGGCCAGGATTCCGGTCTTAATTAATGGGAAGATTATCCAGACCACCGCCGGCCGCGTAATTCTCGGCGAAATCCTGCCAAAAGGCCTCTCCTTCGACCTGATCAACGCCACCATGACCAAGAAGGAGATTCGCAAGCTCGTGGCCCAATCTTACCGCAAGTGCGGCATCAAGCAAACAGTGATCTTTGCGGACCAACTCAAGAACCTGGGCTACAAATACGCCACCCAGGCGGGTATCTCCATCTGCATTCAAGACATGATGATTCCGGCCGGCAAGGCCGAGGTCCTGAAGAGCTCCCAGGCCGAGGTGGCCCAGGTGGAGGAGCAGTACCAGGAAGGCCTGATCACCGAAGGGGAAAAATATAATAAGGTGGTGGACATCTGGGCCAAGGCCACCGACGAGATCGCCGCGGAGATGATGGCAGAAATGGCCCGGGAAGTCCTGGTTCGGGAGGAGACGGCTCCTGATGGTTCCAAGGTGGTGCTTCAGGAAGAGGTGGCGTCCTTCAATCCGGTCTTCATGATGGCGGACTCCGGGGCCCGGGGCAGCAAGGATCAGATGCGGCAGTTGGCGGGCATGCGCGGCCTGATGGCCAAGCCTTCGGGGGAGATCATCGAGACCCCCATCACCGCGAACTTCCGGGAAGGCCTGACGGTGCTGCAGTACTTCATCTCCACTCACGGAGCCCGGAAAGGCCTGGCGGACACGGCCTTGAAGACCGCCAACTCGGGCTACCTGACCCGGCGGTTGGTGGACGTAGCCCAGGATGCGGTCATCACCCAGGAGGACTGCGGCACCATCGACGGCATCTTCGTCACTCCCCTGGTGGAAGGCGGCGAAATCATCGAGCGGGTGGGGGATCGGGTCTTAGGGAGGGTGTGCCTGGATGACATCGTTGATCCCCACACCGGGGAAGTGCTGGTGCAGGCCAACGAAGAGATCGATGAAGACGCCTCCCGGCGTATCGAGGAGGCCGGCCTGGAGAAGGTGCAGATCCGCTCGGTGCTGACCTGCCAGACTCGCCGGGGAGTGTGCGCCAAGTGTTACGGCCGGGATCTGGGCCACGGCACCCCGGTGTCCATCGGCGAGGCCATCGGCATTCTGGCGGCCCAATCCATCGGCGAGCCCGGCACCCAGCTCACCATGCGCACCTTCCACATCGGCGGCACCGCCTCGCGGCGGGTCGAACAGAGCTTCCACGTGGCCCGGGGGAAGGGTTGGGTCCGTTTCGACAATCCCAAGATGGTAGTCGACCGTCTGGGCGATCTGGTGAACCTGAGCCGCCAGGCGGAACTGGTCCTGGTCAGCGAAAAAGGCATCGAACGGGAACGCTACCCCCTGACCTACGGGGCCCACATCAAGGTGAAGGAGAAGCAGGCGGTGGAGGCCGGCCTGGTGCTGGCGGAGTGGGACCCCTTTACCAATGCCATGCTCACCGAAGTGGGCGGCCGCATCAAGTTCGGGGACATCGTGGACAACAGCACCGTGCAGGAACGAGTGGACCCGGTGACCGGCAAGGCCTCCCGCCTCATCATCGAGAGCCGGGACCCGGAGCTCAGGCCCCGCATCTCGGTGAAGGACGAAACCGGGGCCACCGCCCGCATTCCCGGGAGCCCGGCTTTTGCCCGCTACTTCATGCCGGTGGGCGCCATCCTCATGGTGAATGAAGGCGATGAGGTCTTTCCCGGGGACGTTATCGTCAAGATTCCCCGGGAAACCACCAAAACCAAGGACATCACTGGCGGCCTGCCCCGGGTGGCGGAGCTCTTCGAGGTGCGCAAACCCAAAGAAACCGCCATCATCAGCGAAATCAGCGGGGTGGTTTCCTTCGGCCGCCACATCAAGGGCAAACGCAAGATCATCGTCACGCCGGAGGTGGGCAAACCCAAGGAGTACCTGATCCCTAAAGGCAAGCACGTGGCGGTGCAGGAAGGCGACTTTGTGCGGGCCGGAGAACCCCTGATGGACGGCTCCGCCAACCCCCACGATATTCTGAACATCAGCGGCCTCAAGGAACTGGCCCGTTATCTGGTGGATGAAGTCCAGGAGGTCTACCGCCTCCAGGGGGTGAAGATCAACGACAAGCACATCGAGGTCATCGTCCGGCAGATGCTGCGGCGCATCAAGGTGGTGGAGCCCGGCGACACCGACTTCCTCATAGGCGAACAGGTGGAGAAATGGGTCTTTCAGGAAAAGAACGACCGGGCCCTGGGCGAAGGCAAACGGCCGGCCACCGGTGAGCCGCTGCTGTTGGGGATCACCAAGGCCTCTCTGACCACCGAGTCCTGGATCTCGGCGGCCAGCTTTCAGGAGACCACCAAGGTGCTGGCGGACGCCGCGGTGCAGGGCAAGATCGACTACCTGCGGGGCCTCAAGGAGAACGTCATCATGGGGCGTCTCATCCCCGCCGGCACCGGGTTGGACCTCTACCGGGAAATGGATATAAGAATGGCGGATGAGGAATTGGCTGGAGTCCTGCCGGAGCCGGCGGCCCTGGCGGCGGAGGTGGAGGCCGGGATGGAGCCCGAGAGCTTGCCTGAGCAATAAAACATTGACAAAGTTGCTCTAAATTGATTAACATAATTATTTTTAGTGGGCCTGGCTAATCCGGCGGGCCGCCGTGGAGCACATTTACATGCCGACCATTAATCAGTTGGTTCGCAAGGGGCGGGAGAAGGTGAAGAAGCGCACCGCCTCCCCGGCCCTGCAAAGCTGCCCCCAGAAGCGGGGGGTGTGCGTCCGAGTCTACACCACCACCCCCAAGAAGCCCAATTCGGCGCTGCGTAAGGTGGCCCGGGTACGTCTCACCAACGGCATCGAGGTGACCACCTATATCCCGGGGGTAGGGCATAATCTCCAGGAACACTCGGTGGTCTTGATCCGGGGCGGCCGGGTGAAGGACCTGCCTGGGGTGCGCTATCACGTCATTCGGGGTACCCTGGACGCCTCGGGGGTTCAGGACCGCCGCCGGGGCCGGTCTAAGTACGGGGCCAAACGACCGAAGTGACGGTTTCCGGTTTTCTGTTTTCGGTTTTCGGTAAAGGCCCAAAAAAGAACAGCTGCACCCTAAACCGAAAACAGAAACTGAATAAAAAGACGGTATTCGGTATTTCAGTTTCGGTGATTCAATAAAAGAACCTGGTCTGGTGGGACACCTGTCTAGAGAAGAGAAATCAGAGGCGCTGATTTGCGCAAATTTTGATGAAAGGGTTCAAAATCCGCAGTATTTAGAGAGGACCTTTGAGGAGGAATGGGGAACCGAACATGTCGATAATAATGATTGGGATGGATACTTTCCTTTAGACAAAAACGATTAGCTCGATTCAAAGAAGAAATATAGAAGGTTTTTGCAGCCGAAAACTGAAAACCGAAAACCGAGGTTTTTATGCCCAGAAAAGGGGGAGTGGCCAGGAGACAGGCCATCGCCGATTTGAAATACAACGACCTGCTGGTGAGCCGTTTCATCAACGGCTTGATGGAGCGGGGCAAAAAGAGCATCGCCCAGCGCATCCTGTACAATGCCATGGAGATTCTGGGCCAGCGGGGGAATGACGAGTCCTTGAAGCTCTTTCACCAGGCGGTGGACAATGTCAAGCCCCTCATCGAGGTGAAGTCCCGGCGGGTGGGCGGCGCTACTTACCAGGTGCCAGTGGAGGTGCGGGCCGACCGGCGGGTTTCCCTGGCCATCCGCTGGCTCATTAGCTATGCCAAGGCGCGGAGCGAAAAGTCCATGGAGGCCAAGCTGGCCGCGGAACTGATGGACGCCGCCAACAACCGGGGCGCGACCATTAAGAAAAGGGAAGATACCCATAAGATGGCGGAGGCCAACAAGGCCTTTGCCCATTATCGTTGGTAATGGCTTTGGCGAGACAGACCCCGTTAAACCGGGTACGGAATATTGGGTTTATGGCCCACATCGACGCCGGTAAAACCACCACCACGGAGCGTATTCTCTTCTACACAGGGGTGACGCACCGCCTGGGAGAGGTGCACGACGGGCAGGCGGTAATGGACTGGATGGAGCAGGAACAGGAGCGGGGTATCACCATTACCTCGGCGGCCACCACCTGTTACTGGAAAGACCATCGCATCAACATCATTGACACCCCGGGCCACGTGGACTTCACCATCGAAGTGGAGCGGTCCCTGCGGGTGTTGGACGGGGTTGTGGCGGTCTTCGACGCGGTGGGTGGAGTGGAGCCTCAGAGCGAGACGGTCTGGCGCCAGGCCGACCGCTACGGCGTTCCCCGCCTGGCCTTCATCAACAAAATGGACCGGGTGGGCGCGGATCCCGCCCGCTGCCTGAAGATGATGCGGGAGCGCCTCAAGGCCAACCCGGTGTTGGTGCAGTTGCCCTTGGGGGAGGAAGACCGGTTTCAAGGGGTGATCGATATCATCCAGATGAAGGCGGTGGTCTACGACGAGGCCAGCAAGGGGATGAGCTTCGAGGTGGGGGAGATCCCGGCGGACTACCGGGAGTTGGCCCAGGAGCAGCAGCAGTTGCTCCTGGAAGCCCTGGCGGAAGTGGACGAAGAACTCATGGAGCGCTATCTGGCCGATGAACCGGTGGATGTGGCCCTGATGCAGAGGGCCATGCGCCAGGGTACCATTACCCTGGCCCTGGTACCGGTGCTGTGCGGCTCCGCCTTCAAGAATAAAGGCATCCAGCAGCTGCTGGACGCGGTGGTGGATTACCTGCCGTCGCCTTTGGACATTCCCCCGGTGCAAGGGGTGGATGCCAGGGGCCAGGTGGTGGAGCGCCCTCCGGCGGATGAGGCGCCCCTGGCGGCTCTGGCCTTCAAATTGGTCTCCGACCCCCATGTGGGCCATCTCATCTTTATCAGGGTCTATTCCGGGGTGCTCACTTCCGGCGGCGCGGTATTGAACTCCACCAAGGGCGTGAAGGAACGCCTCGGCCGCTTGCTGAAGATGCACGCCAACAAGCGGGAGGAGATCGGCGCGGCCTATGCCGGGGACATCGTTGCCGCGGTGGGGCTCAAGAATACCACCACCGGGGACACCCTGGCGGATGAACGGGAGCCGGTGATCCTGGAGACCTTGCATATTCCCCAGCCGGTGATCGACATTGCCATCGAGCCCCAGACCAAGGCGGATCAGGATAAGCTGGGCCAGGCCTTGAGCCGCATCGCCGCCGAGGACCCCTCTTTCCGGCTGCACGTTGACCCGGAAACCGGGGAGACCATCATCTCCGGCATGGGGGAACTCCACCTGGAGATCATCGTCGACCGCCTGATGCGGGAATACAAGGTGGATGCCCGGGTGGGCAAACCCCAGGTGGCCTATCGGGAAACCGTCACCGAAGAGGCCCGGGCTGAAGGGAAATTCATCCGGCAGAGCGGCGGGCGGGGCCAGTACGGGCACGTGGTCCTGGAAGTGAAACCCCTGGCGGCTGGCGCCGGGGTGGTCTTCACCAACAAGAGCGTCGGGGGCGTGGTTCCCAAGGAATTCATCCCCGCAGTGGAGAAGGGCGTCAAAGAGGCGGCGGCCACCGGCATCCTGGGTTACCCCATGGTGGACGTGGAAGTGGTTTTGGTGGATGGCTCCTATCATGAAGTCGACTCCTCGGAGCGCTCCTTCTTTATCGCCGGCTCCATGGGTTTCAAAGAGGCGGCCAAACGAGCCCGGGCGGTGCTGCTGGAGCCCATCATGGACCTGGAAGTGGTAGCGCCCGAGGATTTTGTGGGCGAAGTGATGGGAGAGTTGAGTGCCCGCCGGGGCCGCGTCACCGGTCTGGAATCCCGGGGCTCCACCCAGATTATTCATGGCCAGGTGCCCCTGGCCACCATGTTCGGTTACGCCACGGCCTTGCGCAGCGCCACCCAGGGCCGGGCCACCTTCACCATGCAATTCGATCACTATGAGCCCGTTTCCGCCTCCCTGGCGGAGGAGATCTTAGGACGGCGTCAAGCCCGGGCATGATGACCCCTGATATTAGGAGGAACCCCTCATGGCCAAGAAGAAGTTTGAGCGCAAGAAGCCGCACATGAACGTAGGGACGATAGGTCACATCGACCATGGCAAAACGACCTTGACCGCGGCCATTACCAAGCATTTGGCCAAGAAGGGATTGGCCCAGTACGTGCCCTTCGACCAGATCGACAAGGCGCCGGAGGAGAAGGAGCGAGGCATAACCATCGCCTTGGCGCACGTGGAATACGAGACGGACAAGCGCCACTATGCGCACGTGGACTGTCCGGGGCATGCGGATTATATCAAGAATATGATTACCGGGGCGGCCCAGATGGACGGGGCCATACTGGTGGTGGGGGCGGACGACGGCCCCATGCCCCAGACGCGGGAGCACATCCTGTTGGCCCGGCAGGTAGGGGTGCCGTACATCGTGGTCTTCCTGAACAAGGTGGACCTGGTGGACGATCCGGAGCTCATCGAGTTGGTGGAGCTGGAGCTTAGGGAACTGCTCTCCAAGTACGACTTTCCCGGGGACGACATACCCATCATCAGGGGTTCGGCCCTGAAGGCCTTGGAAGCGGATGACTTCAAGGCTCCGGAGGTGCAGCCGATCTTCGCGCTGTTGGATGCCCTGGACAGCTACATTCCGGTGCCGGTGCGGGACATCGACAAGCCCTTCCTGATGCCCGTGGAGGACGTCTTTACCATCTCGGGCCGGGGCACGGTGGTCACCGGCCGGGTGGAGCGGGGCCAGATCAAGGTGGGGGAGGAGATCGAGATCGTGGGATTTGCCCCGACCCAGAAGACGGTGTGCACCGGGGTGGAGATGTTCCGGAAGACCCTGGACTATGGGCAGGCGGGAGACAACGTGGGGCTGCTGCTGCGGGGCATCAAGAAGGATGAGGTGGAGCGGGGCCAGGTGGTGGCCAAGCCGGGATCGATCACGCCGCACACCAAGTTCAAGGCCGAGGTCTACGTGCTCACCAAGGAGGAGGGTGGCCGTCACACGCCGTTTTTCTCAGGTTACCGGCCGCAGTTTTATTTGCGGACCACCGACGTCACCGGGGTGGCGACCCTGCCCGAGGGGGTGGAGATGGTGATGCCCGGGGATAACGTCTCCCTGGAAGTGACCCTGATTACCCCGGTGGCCCTGGAAGACGGGCTGCGCTTCGCCATCCGGGAAGGTGGCCGCACCGTGGGCGCCGGCGTGGTCAGCCAGATTTTGGAATAAGGGGAACAGGATGATCACACCCAAGATTCGCATCCGTCTGCGATCATACGATTACAGGCTGCTGGACAAGTCGGTCTTGGAGATCGTAGAGACGGCCCGCAGCACAGGCGCCAGGGTGGTGGGTCCCATCCCGCTGCCCACGGAGATCAACAAATACACGGTGCTGCGTTCGCCCCACATCGACAAAAAGTCCCGGGAGCAGTTCGAGATGCGCACCTATAAAAGACTTCTGGACATCCTGGAGCCAACCCAGCAGACCATGGACGCCATCAGCAAGCTGGACCTGGCGGCCGGAGTGGATGTGGAGATTAAAGTATAAAGGCGGTTTTCGGTTTTCTGTTTTCTTAAGAGAAAAAGAATTGCAGAAGCCCAGAACAGCAGAACGCATCCAGGTTTCGGTTTATCTCTTTTCTGCAGTTCATTAACCCAGAAGACAGATAAACAGAAAACAGCAAACAGGGGTTTACAATGCCCGGGGGATTAATTGGCAAGAAATTGGGGATGACCCAGATCTTCGATTCCGAGGGCCTGGCAGTGCCGGTCACGGTCATCGAAGCCGGCCCTTGCTTTGTGGTGCAGGAAAAGACCGGCGCCAAGGAGGGCTACCAGGCTGTGCAGTTGGGCTTTGAGCGGCGCTCCCTGGAGAAGCTGAACAAGCCGGAAAAGGGTCATTTGCAAAAGCACGGCGCCAAAAGCGGCTTCAAGTATCTCCGGGAGGTGCGCCTGCAAGAGGCGGGTTCCTTTGCAGAGGGCCAGGAGATCACCGTGGAGCAGTTTGTGGTGGGGGATCGGGTGGATATCACCGGCACCAGCAAGGGTCGAGGCTTTGTCGGCACCGTGAAGCGCTGGAAATTCCATCGTGGCCCCATGAGCCATGGCTCCATGAACCACCGGGCCCCCGGCTCCATCGGCGCCAGCGCTTATCCCTCCCGGGTCGTTCCGGGCAAGAAGCTGCCGGGGCAGATGGGCAACGCCCGGGTGACCACGAAGAATCTGGAAGTGATCGACGTGCGCCCGGAAGATCATCTGCTGCTGGTGAAAGGCGCGGTGCCCGGCCCCCAGCGGGGCCTGCTGTTCATTCGCAAGGTTGGCTGAAACCATGCCCACAGTGGACATCTACAATATTCAAAAGGAAAAGGTCGGGGAGCTGGACCTCCAAGATAGCATCTTTGGGGTGGAGGTGCGGGGCGACGTGCTCCACGAAGTGGTGACCTGGCAGCGGGCTTGCCGCCGGAGCGGCACCGCCTCCACCAAGACCCGGGGGGAAGTGCGCGGCGGTGGCCGCAAGCCCTGGCGCCAGAAAGGCACCGGCCGGGCCCGGGCCGGCAGCAATCGCTCCCCTGTCTGGAAGGGGGGCGGCACTACCTTCGGCCCCAGACCCCGGAGCTACGCATACACCTTGCCCAAGAAGGTGCGACGGCTGGCCCTGAAGATGGCCTTGAGCAGCAAGCTGGAGAACGGCCAACTGCTGATTCTGGATGATTATCCTCACCGTCAGCCCAAGACCCGGGATTTTATCGCGGTTCTTAAGACCTTCGAGATCGGCAAGGCGTTGTTCATCTCCCCCAAAGGGAACCAGGCCCTGGAGTTGAGTGCCCGGAACGTGCCCGGGGTCCAGGTGATGCTGCCGTTGGGCCTGAACGTTTATGACATCCTGAAGTACGACCACCTGGTGCTGTTTTCCCCAGCGCTGGCGGACATCGAAGCGAGGTTGGCCAAATGAAGGCTTATTATCATCTCATTAAGGGGCCCATCATTACGGAAAAGACCCATTCCCTGAAGGAGGCGGCCAACAAGCTGACCCTCAAGGTGGATGTCAAGGCCAACAAGATCGAGATCCGCAAGGCCATCGAGGAACTCTTCAAGGTGAAGGTGTTGGGGGTGAACACCATCCAGATGCAAGGCAAAAAGAAACAAATGGGACACAGAGAAGGGGTGCGTTCCCATTGGAAAAAGGCCATCGTCACCCTGGCTCCCGGAGAAAAGATTCCCGGTTACGAAGGACTGTAAGAATAGTGGTCAGTGGTCAGTGATCAGTGGCCAGTAAGATCAGTGATTCCCTCCCGCTTTATGGTGGATAGGAAGTGTGGGGTTGGAACTGGGTTGTGGCTGCCCCACCAATTAACCACCTTTCTAAAATGGGAGGGGGAAAAACTATGATTGATCGTGAGGCAACACAACTTTTATCATTGGCAAGCCACTACATTCGATTAGCAAGGTTTGCTGTAGAACGAGTCGAAGACAAATCTATTACCTCCGGTCAAGTTGATGAACAGTCGGTAAAATATAATACTGAGGGCTCTGTCAGTCCAGAAGATGAAGTTTTTAGTCACATAGCATCTGCTGCAATACGATTGGCGACTATTGCCGAAAAATATCCTAAAAAGAATTTTGGGAAAAACTACCGAGAATTAAAGGATAAAAGCAACAATGACGCAGAAAAAGAAATTTTAAGCAATCTTTCACAATATATACATTATTTATTTCGCGATAATGTAAGTCATAATGAAGAAGAAGAAAATGAAAGATTTGCAAGATATGCCGAGATTAGGAAAAGGGTGATTCCCAAGATATCTATTGATCGCACTTATTCTGCAGCCGATCAACTTCTAAGGCAAATTGCAAACGAGTTAATTAGGGAAGGGATAGTGGTTGATTGTTAAAGATAGCTTGTTAAAAACCTTAATAATTGTTGTTAAATTATATAAGATGATCAGGTCTGATAAAGGAAATGGCTTTTACTGACCACTGGCCACTGACTACTGACAACTAAGAAGAAGAGTTATCGAATTTAAAAAGGACTTGTAGAAATGGCTCTGATTTCCCGGAAGCCAACCTCCGCCGGGCGGCGGCATCAGACGGCCCTGGATTTTGCCGAGATCAGCCGCGGCGCCCCGGAGAAGAGCCTGGTAAGGACCTTGAAAAAGACCGGGGGCCGCAACAGCTACGGCCGGATCACCTGCCGCCACCGGGGCGGCGGGCATAAACGGCGCTACCGGCTCATCGACTTCAAACGCAATAAGCTGGGGGTGGCGGCCAGGGTGGCGGCCATCGAATACGATCCCAACCGCACCACCCGCATTGCCCTGCTCCATTATCTCGACGGGGAGAAGCGCTACATTCTGGCTCCCCAGGATTTGCAGGTGGGCGACCTGGTGGTGGCCGGCCCCGAGGCCGACATCAGGCCGGGCAATTCAATGGCCCTGGCCAATATTCCCACCGGCACCCTGGTGCACAACGTGGAGCTGAAGCCCGGCAAGGGCGGGCAGATGGCCCGGGCCGCCGGCGCCTACGCCCAGTTGATGGCCAGGGAAGGGAAGAACGCCCATCTGAAGCTGCCTTCCGGGGAAGTGCGCATGGTCTCGGTGGATTGCCGGGCCACTATCGGCCAGTTGAGCAATGCGGAACAGGAAAATGTCGCCCTGGGCAAGGCCGGGCGCAAACGCTGGCTGGGGAAGCGGCCCCACGTGCGGGGCGTAGCCATGAACCCGGTGGACCATCCCATGGGCGGCGGCGAAGGCAAGTCCTCGGGGGGCCGGCATCCGGTGACCCCCTGGGGGGTGCCCACCAAGGGGTTCAAGACCCGCAGCAGGCCCAAGGACAGCGACCGTAACATCATCAAACACCGGTCTAAGAAGTAGAGGGGAGAGACGTGGCCCGTTCACTGAATAAGGGACCCTACGTGCAGGACAGCCTGGAGGCCAAGGTGCACAAGGCCCGGGAGACCCAGGACCGCCGGGTGATCAAGACCTGGTCCCGGCGTTCCACCATCACCCCGGACTTTATCGGCCTGACCCTGGCGGTGCACAACGGCAAGAAGTTCATCCCGGTATACGTCACCGAGAACATGGTGGGGCACAAGCTGGGGGAGTTCGCCCCCACCCGCCATTTTGGCGGCCACGCCGGGGATCGCAAATCGAAAGTGGGTAAGAAATAGTCATGGAGATCACAGCCCGCGCCAAATATTTGCGCATCTCCCCGCGAAAACTGCGATTGGTGGCCCAACTGCTGCCCGGCAAGAAGGTAGGTGAGGCCCTCTCCCTGCTGCAGTTTCTGCCGCAGCGGGGCGCCGGATTGGTGCGCAAGGTGATGGTGGCCGCGGTGGCCAATGCCGAACAACGCTCCCAGGTGGATGTGGACACCCTGGTGGTCAAAGGGGTCCAGGTAGACGGTGGTCCCAGCCTGAAGCGCTTTCAGGCCAGGGCCATGGGGCGGGTTAACCGCATCCTCAAGAGAAGCAGCCACATTACCGTGGTCCTCAAGGAAGGGCCCGGGAAATGATCAGTTAAGGAGGCAGGGATTGGGCCAGAAAGTTCACCCCATCGGTTTCCGCCTGGGGAGCTACCGTAAATGGGATTCCGTGTGGTTCGCCCGGAAGGATTTCGCTTCCCTGGTGCTGGAGGACCGCAAGATTCGGCAGTTCGTCAAGGAGGATCGGGAGCTCAAGGGGTCGGGGATCGCCGGGGTTGATATTAAAAGGGCGGCCAACAAGCTGACCATCAAGATCCATACCTCGCGGCCGGGGATGGTCATCGGCCAGAAGGGCAAGAAGATCGAAGACCTGCGCCGCCGCCTGGAGAAGCTGGTGGGCCGGGAACTGGTGATCGACGTCCAGGAGGTGCGGAAACCGGAGATCAATGCCCAGTTGGTGGCGGAAAACATCGCCCAGCAATTGGAGCGCCGGGTCTCCTTCCGGCGGGCCATGAAAAAGTCGGTGGGCCAGGCCCTGAAGTTCGGCGCCAAGGGCATCAAGATCCGCTGCAAGGGCCGCCTGGCTGGGGCGGAAATCGCCCGGCAGGAATGGTACCGGGAAGGGCGGGTGCCGCTGCACACTTTGCGGGCCTTCATCGATTACGGTTTCGCCGAGGCCAGGACCACCTACGGGATCATCGGGGTAAAGACCTGGATCTTCCACGGCGAGGTCCTGGGCGCGGAAGAAGGCATGAGCTTTTAGGTGAATAGAGTCCCCCTTTTCTAAAGGGGGATTTAGGCAGTAGCGTCCGGCAAGGTTTTTGTTAAGAGACGGGCAGTAGAGATCTCTTTGAACTTAGGGAGGCCCACTAGCTAATCAATTCATGGAATTTATAAGCTTTTTCCCTCTCCCCCCGGTGGGGGGAGAGGGCAGGGTGAGGGGGGTATGCAACGGCCGATGAAGCCACCCCTCACCCTAACCCTCTCCCCTCGCAGGGGAGAGGGGATTTGGTTGCATCGGTATAATTTGTTGATATCGTTGAAATTACAATGGGATAGAGTTTAACTGGGAGATTAAGGGAAGTTTCTTCATGCAATTTTGTTGCCGGACACTACTGCCCTGACGCCCCTTTAAAAAAAAAGGGGGAATTGACCCTAAACTGCCGTCTGGATAAAGATATGGTCCCAGAAATTAAAATTGGCGATAAAATCAAACTAATAAAGCCATCTTATGAAACAAAAAGAGATCATCCTTTACTTTTAATTGGTGATGAGGGTATTGTTGTTCATACGATAAATCAGTTTGACTTTATAAAGCATCTCAAATGGAAAGCTTATTGTGTTAATTGGGGCAAACCTATCAATGGTTCCAATCTCGAAGGGCGATGTAAAGACGGACATGGCAGTTGTGTCGAACGAGATGAGATAGAAGCAATCTAATTAAGAAAGGCTTATTGGCTTATAAACTTCTCTTATTTACATTCTATAGAATTGGAATGCCAAGGATAGAAAAATGCTGGCTCCGAAACGAGTAAAACATCGCAAGGTGATGAAGGGGCGGCGGCGGGGCCAGGCCACCCGGGGCAATTTTGTCGCCTTCGGGGATTACGGTCTGATGGCCACGGAATGCGGTTGGATCACCGCCCAACAGATCGAGGCGGCCCGGATCGCCATCACCCGCCACGTGAAACGGGGCGGTCAGGTGTGGATCCGGGTATTTCCCGATAAACCCTTCACCAAGAAGCCGGCGGAGACCAGGATGGGCAAAGGGAAAGGCTCACCCGAGGGCTGGGTGGCGGTCGTGCGTCCGGGCCTGGTCCTCTACGAGATGGCGGGGGTGGAGAGGGAGGTGGCCATGGAGGCCATGCGCTTGGCGGCCCACAAGTTGCCGCTGCACACCAAATTTGTGGAGCGGGCCCGGGCCGCCGGCCCGCTGGCGGCGGCTGTGGCCGCCGAGACGGAGGCGGGGTCATGAAGGCTGCCGACCTGAGGGACCTGACCACCGAGGAGATGGAGGCCAAGCTGAAAGAGGTCTCGGAGGAGCTATTCAACCTGGGTTTTCAGCACAGCCGGCAGCAGTTGGACAATACCGCCCGGTTGGGCCAGGCCCGGAAAGACCTGGCCCGGATCAAGACGGAGCTCAGGGCCAAAACTGGAACAAAGCAATAGCCGGGAAGGTTAGGTATATATGGAAACACCGCGGGGTATCCGTAAAACCAAGGTAGGTATGGTGGTCAGCGACAAGATGGACAAAACCGTGGTGGTGGAGGTGAAGCGCCTGGTGGCCCACCCCCTCTATCACAAGATCATCCGGCGCCGGGTAAAGATCAAGGCCCACGACCCCCAGAACACCTGCCAGGTGGGAGACAAAGTGCTGCTGGAAGAAACCCGGCCCATCAGCCGGGACAAGCACTGGCGGATCAAGCAGATCCTGGAGAAGGCCCAATAAGTGGCAACCGCCTTGATGGATATACGATCATGATTCAGGTGCACACACAGATGACGGTGGCGGACAACTCCGGGGCCAAGAAGGTCTTCTGCATCCGCGTTCTGGGCGGTACCCGCAGACGGTACGCCCGGGTGGGGGATATTATCGTGGTATCGGTTAAGGAAGCCTTGCCGCACTCCAAGGTCAAGAAGGGCGACGTGATGCGGGCGGTGGTGGTGCGCACCGTCAAGGAAACCCGTCGCGCCGACGGCTCCTACATCAAATTTGACGACAACTCCGCGGTGCTCATCAACCCGGCGGGCGACCCCATCGGCACCCGCATCTTCGGACCGGTGGCCCGGGAGCTGCGGGCTAAACGGTTCATGAAGATCATCTCCCTGGCCCCGGAGGTGCTGTGATGGCCGGGTCTCGGAAACTCAAGCAGCCAGCGCTCAGGATCCGCCTGAAAAAGAACGATCTGGTGGAGGTGATCGCCGGCAAGGAACAGGGCAAGACCGGCAAGATCCTCAAGGTTATTCGGGAATCCAACCAGGTGCTGCTGGAAAAGATCAACATGATCAAGCGCCACACCCGCCCCAGCCCCACCACCGGGCAGGGGGGCATTGTCGAAAAAGAGGGGCCGATCCACGTCTCCAAGGTGAAGCTCGTTTGCCCCAAATGCGCCACAGCCACTCGCTTCGGCCTGGGCAAAACCGGCGAAGGTAAAAAGGTGCGGGTCTGCCTGAAATGCAAGGAATTGATTGATGGCTGAAAAAGAGAAGAAACCGAAGGCCAAGCCGGCGGCTGCGGGGAAGGGCGAGAGCAAGGCCGCGGCCAAGGCCAAAGGCAAGGGCGAGGCCAAGGCGGCGCCGGCGGCGGAGGTTGAAGAGGCTGCCCAGGCCGAAAAGTTCGAGGCCCGAATGTGGGATTATTACCGGACCGAGTGTGTGCCCCGCATGATGCAGGAGTTTCGCTACGTCAGCCCCATGCAGGCGCCCAGGGTGGAGAAGATCGTCATCAATCTGGGTTTGGGAGAGGCGATCCAGAACATCAAGCTGCTGGAGTCGGCCAGCGCTGAACTCACCGCCATCGCCGGACAGAAGCCGGTGGTGACCCGGGCCAAGAAATCCATCGCGGCCTTCAAGCTACGGGAGGGGATGCCCATCGGCTGCATGGTGACCCTGCGCCGGGAGCGGATGTATTTCTTCCTGGATAAACTGGTGAACGTGGTACTCCCCAGGGTGCGAGACTTCCGGGGGGTATCGGAGAAGGCCTTCGACGGGCGGGGTAACTATACCCTGGGCATCCGGGAGCAGATCATCTTCCCGGAGATCGATTACGACAAGATCGACAAGGTCAAGGGAATGAACATCACCATCGTCACCAATGCCCGCACCGACGAAGAAGGCAAGTTTCTCTTGAAGCTATTGGGCATGCCCTTCAGGAGATAAAGGCGGGGGCGGATTTTAAGCCCGCCCCTGCGGAGACGCGAATGGCCAAGAAATCATTGATAGCCAAGGCAAAGCGCCCCACCAAGTTTGCAGTACAAAAATATCATCGCTGCCCTTTGTGCGGTCGCCCCCGGGCCTTTCTGCGGCGGTTCGGCATCTGCCGCATCTGCTTCCGCAATATGGCCCTCAGGGGGGAGATCCCCGGGGTGACGAAATCGAGTTGGTAACCAAAGATGAGCATGACCGACCCCATCGCCGACATGCTGACCCGGATTCGCAACGCCGGGGTGGCCCGTTTCGACAAGGTGGATATCCCGGCGTCCCACATGAAGATCAGCCTGGCCCGTATCCTCAAGGAGGAGGGCTTCATCAAGAACTACAAGGTGATCAAGGACAATCGCCAGGGCCTCCTCCGGGTCTATCTCAAATATTCCGAACACCAGATACCGCTTATTCAGGGCTTGCGGCGGATAAGTAAACCCGGGTGCCGGGTATACCGCAGCCACTCCGAGCTGCCTAAGGTCCAGGGGGGCCTGGGGATGGCGGTCGTCTCCACCTCCCAGGGCGTGGTGACCGACCGCCAGGCCCGGAAACTGCAAGTGGGCGGAGAAATTCTCTGCGAGGTCTGGTAAGGGTAATGCCATGAGCCGCATCGGTAAGAAACCTGTGCCTTTGTCCCCGGGGGTGAAGGCGGCGTTGCAAGACGGGAGGTTGACGGTCACAGGCCCCCTGGGCACCTTGGGCCAACTGATGCCGCCCCGGATCCACATCGACATCGGGGCCAAGGAGATCACCCTGACCCCCCAGGACGACTCCCGCTTGAGCCGCTCTTATTGGGGGCTGGCCCGGACTCTGGCGGCTAACATGGTCATCGGGGTCAGCGAGGGTTTTACCCGGGTGCTGGAGCTGGTGGGCACCGGCTACAAGGTGGAGAGCAAGGCCGGCGCCCTGGTCTTTAGCCTGGGTTATTCCAACCCGGTGAATTTTCCCCTGCCCCAAGGGATCAGCGCCAAGGTGGAAAAGGCCACCCGCATCGAATTGAAGGGCTACGACAAGGAGATGTTGGGCAAGACCTGTGCGGTGCTCCGGGCCTTGCGGCCGCCGGACGCCTATAAAGGCAAGGGGATTAAATATGCGGGCGAAGTATTGCGGCGCAAAGTGGGCAAGTCCGGCGGCCGCTAAGGGGAGGAGGTAAGAAGAAGATGAACTCCAAACTGGCGGCAAGGCTGAAACGGCGGCAGCGCATCCGGCGGAAGATCAGCGGCAGCGAGGCCAGGCCGCGGCTCTCGGTGTTTCGCAGTTCCCGGCATATCTACACCCAGATTATCGACGACGGCCAGGGCCGGACCTTGGTGGCGGCTTCCACCCTGAGCGCCGAACTCAAAGAGAGACTGGCCGGTTTGAAGAAGTCCGAGGCCGCCAGGGAAGTGGGCAAGCTCTTAGCAACCAGGGCCAAAGAGAAAGGCATCTCTTTGGTGGTCTTCGACCGCAGCGGTTTTCTCTACCACGGGCGGCTAAAGGCCGTGGCCGAGAGCTGCCGGGAACACGGGTTGGTATTTTAGCAAGCAGCTGTCAGCTGGCATTTTAGCGGTCAGCGGTCAGCTTTCAGCTTAGAGATCAAGGAAGTACCAAGATGGCACATCCTTTAGTGGAAGCTCCTTGAGAATGGCAGTATTTATGTAAAGAACATCAAGCTGCTCAAGATTAGTATGACCGAACCGCCAATGCGGTTAATTATAAATGGGGAAATATAGCACAAGGAACCTCACGTGATATTCCCAAAGCCGACGAAGAATCTGAGTTCGATAATGCGTTGGAAGCATTGAAGGACGTCAGGAGCAGGATGGCTGAATTCATGAAGTCGCATATTAAAGCTGATAGCTGAAAGCCGAAAGCTGACAGCTTCTACGCGGAGGTAATCTTGTTCGAGTCAGAGGCGCCGGAACAACAATTGACCGACAAAGTAGTGAGCATCGCCCGGGTCGCCAAGGTGGTGAAGGGGGGGCGCCGCTTCCGCTTCAGCGCCATTGTGGTGGTGGGTGACGGCCAGGGCCGGGTGGGCGCCGGTTTGGGGAAGGCCCACGAAGTGCCGGAGGCCATCCGCAAGGCGGTGGAACAGGCCAAGAAGGCCATGATCCAGGTCCCCATCCTCAACAGCACCATCCCCTATGCGGTGCTGGGGCAATACGGCTCCGGCCAGGTTCTGCTGAAACCGGCCTCGGAAGGCACCGGGGTCATTGCCGGAGGTCCGGTGCGGGCCGTGGTGGAAGTGGCGGGCATCAAGAACGTCCTCACCAAGTGCCTGGGGTCCCACAACCCCCACAACGCCGTGAAGGCCACCATGATGGCCCTGAAGCAACTGGTCTCTCCGGAGGAGGTGGCCAGCCGGCGCAACCGTTCCCTGGCGGAAATATTGGGATAGAGGTATTTCAGCTATCAGCTTAAAGCTATCAGCTTAAAGCTAGCGGCTTTTGGCTTTTATTAGAGGGTGGCCGCAGGCCCTAAAAAAACCTGCGCCGGTAAAACTGAATCTCGCCATTTGCGGCAGACCGAAGCAAGAGATGGCAAATAGCAGTCCATCTTTGGGTTTGGGTGACTGCTGAAAACTGAAAGCTGAGAGCTAAGCCATGTTTCTGGAAATAACCCTGAAAAAGAGTCCCATCGGGAGGCCGCCGCAACACCGCAAGACCTTGCAGACCCTGGGACTGACCCGCCTACAGAAGACGGTGCGCCACCGGGAGACGCCGGCCATTGCCGGCATGGTGCGGCAGGTGAGCCATCTGGTGGAAGTGCGCCAGATCCCGGAAGGAGAGTAGCAGATGCGACTGTCAGAACTGCAGCCCAGTCCGGGGTCCAAGCATAAGAAGAAGCGGGTCGGCCGCGGCCCGGGTTCCGGTTGGGGCAAGACTGCGGGCCGGGGCCACAAAGGCCAGAACTCCCGGGCCGGCGGGCCCAAAGGCCCTGGTTTTGAGGGTGGCCAGATGCCGTTGACCCGGCGGATCCCCAAGCGGGGCTTCACCAACATCTTCCGGCAGCCCTGGGCCATTGTCAATCTGCGGGATTTGAACCGCTTCGCTCCGGACAGCGTGGTGGATGAGGCGGTCCTGAAAGAGGCCGGCCTGGTGGCCGCCAAGACCAGGCGGGTAAAGCTCCTGGCCCAGGGGGAGGTGACCGTGCCCCTGACCGTCAAAGTGCAGGCAGCCAGCGCCCAGGCCAGGGCGCGCATCGAAGCAGCCGGAGGGCGGGTGGAGGTCCTCTAAGTGTCAGCCTTCTCCAGCATCGCCAAGATCCCCGAGTTGAAACGGCGCATCATCTTTACCCTGGTGATGCTGGGCGTCTATCGCCTGGGCTGCCATATTCCCACCCCGGGGATCGACCCCCAAGCCCTGATGGCCTTCTTCGCCGCGCAGCGGGGCACCATCTTCGGACTGTTCGACATGTTCTCCGGCGGCGCGCTGCAGAAGTTTGCGGTCTTCGCCCTGGGGATCATGCCTTACATCAGCGCCTCCATCATCATCGAACTTCTCAAGGTGGTGCTCCCGACGATAGAGAAGCTGTATAAAGAAGGGGAGGCGGGCCAGAAGAAGATCAAGCAGTATACCCGATACGGGACGGTGGTGATTTGCGCCGTGCAGGGTCTGGGGATCGCCTGGGGCTTGGAGCAGATGACGGGCGGGGCCGGCCATATGCCGGTGGTGCTGCATCCCGGTTGGGGCTTCCGCCTGCTGACTGTGCTCACCCTCACTGCGGGCACCACCTTCATCATGTGGCTGGGGGAAATGATCACCGAACGGGGTATCGGCAACGGCATCTCCCTGATTATCTTCGCCGGCATCGTGGCGAGGCTCCCCTCCGCCATTATCAGTACCTTCCAGCTGATGGGCGCCGGGGAGATTTATCCTATTTTCATGGTGCTGCTGGTGATCGCCATGATCGGGGTGGTGGGCTTCATCGTCTTTGTGGAGCGGGCCCAACGCCGCATTCAGGTGCAGTACGCCCGGCGGGTGGTCGGCCGCCGCATGATGGGTGGCACCACCACCCACCTGCCCCTGAAGGTGAATACCTCCGGGGTCATCCCGCCTATTTTCGCCTCGTCGCTCCTGATGTTTCCGGCCACCATCAAGAGCTTTGTTCACATTGATTGGGTCCAACGCGCCATGGATACCGTGAGTCCCGGGGGGATGTTACACGACCTGGTTTATGTGGTCCTCATCGTTTTCTTCTGCTATTTCTACACCGCGGTGACCTTCAACCCGGTGGACGTGGCGGACAATTTGAAGAAATGGGGCGGTTATGTCCCGGGGTTACGGCCCGGGAAACCCACCTCGGAATATATCGACCGGATTCTCACCCGCATCACCCTGGGGGGCGCGGTGTATATCTCGGCGGTCTGCGTGTTGCCCAGTATCTTGATTCGCAAGTTCAATGTCCCCTTTTATTTCGGTGGCACGGCCCTGTTGATTGTGGTGGGGGTGGCCATGGATACCATGAGCCAGATCGAATCCCATTTGCTCACCCGCCATTACGAGGGTTTCATGAAAAAACGCATGAGCCGGATGAGACGCTGACCTGAGAAGAAGGAGGAAGCTATGAATCTGATTCTATTGGGCGGTCCGGGGGCCGGAAAAGGCACCCAGGCGAAGAAACTTATCGACAAGTACGGGATTCCCCAGATCTCCACCGGAGACATCCTGCGCGCCGCGGTCAAAGAAGGCACCGAAATGGGGCGGAAGGCCAAGGAATACATGGATGCCGGCAAACTGGTGCCGGATGCAGTGGTCATCGGCATCATCAAGGACCGCCTGGCGCAGCCGGACTGCAAGAAAGGCTTTATCCTGGACGGCTTCCCCCGCACTGTGCCCCAGGCCGAGGCCCTGGACAAGGTGCTGGCGGGCCTGGGCAGTAAGATCGATCACGTAGTCTCCATAGACGTGGACGAAGAGGCCCTGGTAATCCGGCTCACCGGCCGGCGCACCTGCAAAAACGCGGCTTGCGGCCAGATGTTCCATATCAAGTTCACTCCGCCCAAGAAGGAGCGGGTGTGCGACAAGTGCGGCGGCGAACTCTATCAGCGGGATGATGACAACGAGACCACGGTGCGCTCCCGCCTGGCCACTTATAATCAGGCCACCAAGCCCCTGATCGATTACTACACCAAGGAGGGGCTGGTGCGGCCCATCACCGGGGTGGGAAGCATCGAGGACATCTTTAACAAGATCGTCACCATCCTCGGACACCCCCGGAGCGCCGCGATGGGCACCTGCAAGTGCTGCTAAGCGGCGGTAAGGGAACGGTTTAAGGTCCCGCACCGATTTATGATTCTACTGAAATCTCCCCAGGAGCTTGCCAGGATGGAGGTGGCCAACCGCATCGTGGCGGAAATCCTGGCGGGGGTTCAAGAAAGGGTGCGACCCGGGGTGGAAACCCGGGAACTGGACGAACTGGCGGAAGAGATGTGCCGCAGCCGTCAGGTGGAGGCGGCCTTCAAGGGCTACCGGGGTTATCCCCGCTCCATCTGTGTCTCGGTAAATGAAGAGATCGTCCATGGGATTCCGGGAGCCAGGCGCATCCAGGCCGGGGATTTAGTGAGCCTGGACTTCGGGGTGAAATACCAGGGTTATTATGGGGATGCGGCCCTCACCCTGGCCGTGGGGGAAGTGGATCCCCGGTCCAGGGACTTGGTGGCGGCCACCGAGCAGGCCCTATACGCCGGGATCAGCCAGGCCGAGGTGGGGCGGCACCTCACGGACATCTCCCACGCGGTGCAGGCCATGGTGGAGGGCGCCGGCTTTGGGGTGATCCGGGAGTTCGTGGGCCACGGCATCGGCCGCTCGCTCCATGAAGACCCCCAGATCCCCAATTTCGGGCCGCCGGGACGGGGGCCGCGGCTGCAGGCGGGTATGACCCTGGCCATCGAACCCATGACCTCCATGGGGGCCTGGCAGGTGCGCATCCTGGAGGACGGCTGGACTGCGGTGACCCAGGACGGCTCCTGTGCCGCCCATTTTGAGCACACCGTGGCGGTAACCGCTCAGGGGCCCTTGATCCTGAGCCGCCTGTAGGGGCGGGGGGCGAACCCTTGATTTTGTGAGGATAATGGATTATCATAGACTAACTTCTTGAAATAACTATAAAGATAAGGTAGATGCCCAAGGAAGACGCCATCGAAGTCGAAGGGACGGTAATCGAGCCCTTGCCCAATGCCATGTTTCGGGTGGAGCTGCCCAACGGGCACAAGGTGCTGGCTCACATTTCCGGGAAGATGCGGATGCATTACATCAAGATTCTCCCGGGGGATAAAGTCATCCTGGAATTGTCGCCCTACGACTTGAGTCGGGGGCGCATCGTCTACCGGGTCAGATAGGAAGCCAAAGATGAAAGTCAGGTCGTCAGTTAAACGCATGTGCGCCAAGTGCAAGATTATTCGCCGGAAACGCGTGGTGCGGGTGATCTGCGACAATCCCAAACACAAGCAGCGCCAGGGTTAACAGGGAGGAGAACAATTGGCCAGGATCGCAGGGATCGACCTGCCCCGGAACAAGCGGATCGAGATCGCCCTTACCTATATTTTCGGCATTGGCCGCAGCACCGCCGTCCGGGTGCTGCAAGAGGCCAGGGTGGACGGGGGCACCAAGACGGGTGAATTGACTGACATCGAAATCACCGGCATCCGCCAGGCGATTGACCATACCTGTAAAGTGGAGGGCGACCTGCGTCGGGAAGTCTCGATGAACATCAAGCGCCTGATGGACCTGGGATGTTACCGGGGTTTGCGGCACCGCCGGGGATTGCCGGTCCGGGGCCAGCGCACCCACACCAATGCCCGCACCCGCAAAGGCCCGCGGCGCAGTGTGGTGGGCAAACGGAAGAAGGCCTAAGGAGGCAGGATGGCCAAAGCGCAGGTTCGTACCAAGAAAAAGAAAGAGCGGAAGAATATTCCCGTCGGGGTGGCTCACATCAAGGCCACCTTCAACAACACCCTGGTGACCATCACCGATCCCGTGGGTAACGTGATCTCCTGGTCGTCTTCCGGGGTCCAGGGTTTCAAGGGCTCGCGCAAGGGCACTCCCTTTGCCGCCCAATTGGCGGCCCAGGACGCGGCCAAGAAGGCCATGGAACACGGCATGCGCAACGTGGATGTCTACGTCAAAGGGCCGGGGGCGGGTCGGGAGGCGGCTCTCCGGGCCTTGCAGGCCGCTGGTTTGTCCATCAACCTGATTAGGGATGTCAGCCCCATTCCCCACAACGGCTGTCGCCCTCCGAAACGCCGCCGGGTATAACGAAGAGGTGACCGAAATTGGCTAGATATTTGGGACCGGTTTGCCGGCTTTGCCGCCGGGAAGGCATGCAGCTCTACCTTAAAGGAGACCGCTGTTACACGGATAAATGCGCCATCGAGCGGCGCCACTATCCGCCGGGACAGCACGGCCAGCGGCGGAGCAAGGTATCCGACTACGGCACCCAGCTCCGGGAAAAGCAAAAGGTGAGACGTATCTATGGGGTGCTGGAGAAACAATTCAGCGGTTATTTCGAGAAGGCCGAACGGCAGAAAGGGGTGACCGGGACAAACCTGTTGGTCTTGCTGGAGCGGCGCCTGGACAACGTGGTGTATCGGTTGGGTTTCGCCAACTCTCGTTCCCAAGCCCGGCAATTGGTGCGGCACAACCTCATGCTGGTCAACGGCGCCAAGGTGAATCTGCCCTCGTATCTGGTGCGCAAAGGCGACCTGGTCCAGGCCACGGAGAAGGGCCGCAACCTGCCGCTGATCCGCGATGCCATGGAAGCGGTGGCGCGGCGAGGCTGCCCCTCCTGGCTGGAGTTCAACAAGGAAGAGGCCCAGGGCCGGGTAATCTTGTTCCCCAACCGGGAAGATGTCACCATGCCCATTCAAGAACATCTCATTGTGGAGCTTTATTCCAAATAGAGAATCATGATCCTTTATGGCTCGGAGATCGACTCCCCCGGCTGAGAAGTGAGGACGGGGGCTGTCGTCGGTTTTTTCGGCGGCAGCCGGCGTTAAGAGTCGTGGAATCCGAGTAATCCGAACGAGGCACCATGATCCACAAAAACTGGAGCGACATCATCAAGCCCAAACGGCTGGAAGTGGATAGCGAGAGCTACAGCCGTTTCTACGGCAAATTCACGGCTGAGCCCCTGGAACGCGGCTTCGGCACCACCTTGGGAAACGCCCTGCGGCGGGTCTTGCTGTCATCCCTGCGGGGGGCGGCCATTACCGCAGTCCGCATCAAGGATGTCCATCACGAGTTTTCCGCCATCCCCGGGGTGCGGGAGGATGTCACTGAAATCCTCCTCAACCTGAAGCAGGTGCGCCTGAAGATGCTCACCAACGGCGTCCGGGTCCTGCACCTGGATGCCGCAGGGGAACGGGAGGTCAAGGCCGGCGATATTAAATCGGATGGGATGGTGGAAATCCTCAACCCCGGTAATCATATCGCCTCCCTGGCCGGGGACGGCCAACTAAGCCTGGAAATGACGGTCAAGACCGGCAAGGGTTTTGTGCCGGCGGAAGCCAATAAGGAAGAGGATCAGCCCATCGGCTACATCCCGCTGGACGCCAGCTTCTCCCCCATCCGCAAGGTGAATTACGTGGTCACCCAGGCCCGGGTGGGTCAACGCACCGACTATGACAAGCTGACCCTGGAGGTCACCACCGACGGCAGCCTCACCCCGGAGAACGCAGTGGCCTATGCCGCTAAAATCCTCAAAGAGCATCTCATCATGTTCATTAACTTCGAAGAGGAACCCAGCGGACTGGAGGAGAAGGCCATGGAGGAGCCCCCCGTCCTGAATGAGAACCTCTACCGCAGCGTCAATGAACTGGAGTTGTCGGTGCGAGCCGCCAATTGCCTGCGCAACGCCCAAATCCGCTTCATCGGCGAACTGGTGCAAAAGACTGAGCAGGAGATGCTGAAGACCAAGAATTTCGGCCGCAAGTCCTTGAATGAGATCAAAGAGATTCTCCAGGAGATGGGGTTGCACCTGGGGATGAAGTTGGAAACCTTC
Organism: uncultured delta proteobacterium; assembly: GCA_963834795.1. Classification (GTDB taxonomy): domain Bacteria; phylum Desulfobacterota; class Desulfobaccia; order Desulfobaccales; family 0-14-0-80-60-11; genus JAPLJC01. The sequence continues at coordinate 130,319 of CAWIDL010000017.1, forward strand.
ATGCCTCCGGAGCAGATGTCGGAAAGGAAGGAAGAAGTCGCATGAGGCACTTAAAAGCGGCCGGCGCCTCTCCCGCACCACGGAGCATCGCCAGGCCATGCTGCGCAATCTGATCACCGCCCTGCTGGAGCAGGAGCGGGTAGAGACCACCCGGGCCAAGGCCAAGGAGGCGCGTCAGTGGGCCGAGAAGGTCATTACCCTGGCCAAAAGGGGTGACCTGCACGCCCGACGCCTGACCCAGGCGGTGGTGCGTTCCAAAAAGGTGGTGGCCAAGCTCTTCGGAGAACTGAAGGAGCGTTACCAGGACCGCCCCGGCGGCTATACCCGCATCATTCCCTTGGGGGTGCGGCTGGGCGACGCCGCCCCCATGTCCATCCTGGAGTTGGTGGATCGTCCGGAGAAGCTGCCCAAGGCCAAGACCAAGGCCAAAAAGGCCGCGGCCAGCTAAACTACTCTCAGCCCGGGGGCAAGGAGACTTGTCCCCTTAAACCTGCAGCGCTCTCTTCCCTGCCAATCTTGCGTCTTCCGCCCCGGCCGTGGGCCTGAAAAAATGTCTCAGTTATCTCCTTGATAATACAAGGCTAACCGGGTCGCAGCGGATAACCGCGAGAAAAAATGTTTGACAACCTATACTAAATATATTAAGATCACCCCAAAATAAATAGGTAACTTTACCTAATCATGCGTAGGTAATTTTACCTAGTAGTCATGCAGGCTCTTTTTCAAAGATGCCAATTGTCCGGGGCTGACGATCCAGCTAGCCCCCTCCGGATTGTCCCATCACCAAGGAGGTTCTGGATGGCAAAGCGGATAATTGTGAGCATGGTAATCTCCCTGGCACTAACTTTCTCTCCCAGCCTGGCATTTTCACTACCCACGAAAACCGTCAAGAAGAAGCTCTCCTCTTCCAATACCCAGAGAGAGGATAGCAGAAAAAGCAAATCCGCCAAAAAGTCTAATTACAGCAGTAGGCATTCCCGGCGGGATAGCGGCGAGGTCATGGAATCTTCCATGGTGCCGCAAGCCGGCGCCTCGGTTCACGAGACCCCCCCGTTGATGAAGGTCACCCCCCAAAGGGATGGCGGTTTTCTCCTTGAACCCTTAGAGCCCAAGAAAAACGGGGCCACTTTGAGCAAGCCTTCCTCCAATACGGAAGTGGACCGGGACCAAGGCTCCATGCGGCAGGGTCACCAATACAACCGGTTTGAGCCCTGGGGTTTCTCGGAGCTGATTCTGGCCCAGGCCAAATACTATCGGGACACCCCCTACGCCCGCGGCGGCTCTTTACAGACCGGTAATGCCACTGATTGCTCCGGGTTTGTCCAATACGTTTACAAAGGTTTTAAGATCAATCTGCCCAGGTCCAGCGCCGAGCAGGCCCAGGTGGGCAAGGTCGTGACCCAAGACATGGATTTTTCCAAGTTGCTTCCCGGGGATCTGCTATTCTTCCGGCGGGGCGACCGAGTGGGACACGCCGGCATCTACCTGGGGGAAGGGAAGATGATTCACGCCTCCAACCCCCGCAACGGGGTGACGGTCACGAATTTGCGGCAGCCTTACTATGAAGGCACCTTCGTGGTGGCCAGACGCGTCTTCGAGGTACAGTACCCCAAGTAGTAAATCCTCTCTGAGGGCCGGCCCTTCCCAGCCGGCGGCCATTGATTCCAGCCCTGGATTCTCTCTGTCAGGAAATGAGGAGGCGCGTCTTTCTCCGACGGAGAGGTACGCGAGGCAGGGGCCTGGTCACTGGATGGGCCGGGGGGCTGGAACCCTGCTCCAAGGAATTATCTTGCCCTGGACCAACTTTTGCGTTATTTTGTCTGACAGTAATTTCAACTAAAGGATTTGCTGGCGCCGGCGAGAGGCCGGCCCCAGTGGTGAAACCGCTTCCGGTCACCGGGATTTTGGACAGAGGGAGGAAATGGCCAAGGTGGGGGGCCCTGGTTTGTGGGAGACCCGGCTCAAAGAGAAGCACCCCATGCTGCGATACTTTACCGACCGGCCTTTCGGGGTGGAGATCGAGACCTTTGGGCTGAAATATTCCATCTCCGCCGGCGACCGTCAGGTAATTCCACCTTACAAGATCATCATCTTCAGCCAGTTCCTGGTGGAGTGGAGCCAGGGGCGGCGGCCGGTCCTGGAGTACGTCCCCCAGCCCAATAAATGGTTCAACACCTCATATAAGATCTATCTCGGCGCCGGGATGCTCTCCCAGATCCGCTTCCCGCCGTCGGCCGGGGAGGCGGAACAGTACCCATCATGACCAGCGGCGGCATCCAGACCCATGATTTTATCAGGCGGCTCAAGCAGGTGGATGAGAGCAGCCTGCCTCCGCTGCTCCTGGAACTGGCCCGGGTGATGGAGGCTATGATCCGGGAGATCGATAGCCCGCAACTGGAAGATATCAGGAAACTCCAGGGGGCGATGCGGCGCTTGATCGGGGACGCCACCGGACTGCGGGCCGTTTGTGGCACGGCCGGGGAGTTTTGCGGCCAGTGTCCCTTTGGGGCCTATCTGCCTTCCGGGTTCCCTTACGCCTCGGAAAAACAGGCCTTGTGTCTTCCCTGGATTGCGGTGGTGCACCCCATCCCGGAGGAGGCCCCGGCCGCGGAGGGTTAAGCGGTCTTATGGGACTCCTCTCACCCTCGTTTATCATCCGGCTTGGATTACTGGCAGGTCGGGCCTCTCAGCGCCTGGCGGCCGGTTCCTAACCTAAAGCCTCGATTACCTTTGGCTATCCTCTAAAAACTCCGGCTCAGCCATGAAATTACTAGTGGAGAGAGCGCAGGCTAAAGCCTGCGGCTACAAGAACATGTAGATATTTTTAAAGGTATTTCTGAAACATGACACTAGGAGGGCAGGGCGCTTCCCAGGAAGGCGTGCAGGTTCCGGAGCAGGAGGGCGGCGTTGGGGGCCGGCAGGTCCCAGAGGACCAGAAGCAAGGCCCCCATGACCCCCTGGCCCCAGGAGCAGCTACACTTGACGGTGGCCGGCAGTTTCGGCGGGCCCAGGATGGCGGTGAGATCGGCGACCAATTCCCGGCCCAGAGTGGAGGCGGGTAAGTTCAGGGAGATCTGGTCGGAATAAAGGGTTAGGGAGAACTCCACTTCCTCGGGGTCGCCGGCGGGCCCGGCGCCCCGGGCCCGCCCTTCCAGGAACGCCACCTTGCGGCGCTGTTCCTGACGGTCCAGGATTATTTGCCATTTTGGGGACATGGGATAAAGATAGCTTTCCGCGGTCGGCCTTCAGCTAAAGCCAAAAGCTAAACCTGGTTTCGTTTTCACGGGAAAAGGCAAACCTGGTTAATGGCGCTATAAATTGCTTCGTGATTCATCAGGGTCGGCTTTCATTGGAAGCCTGCCTTTGGCCTTAGCTGACAACTGATAGCTGACGGCTTTCTTTTATAGCAACTTTTTCAGGCGGGCGGCAAAGCCGGGAAGTTTAAGGGCATCCTCCGCCCTTCCCAAGCCCAAGAGGGCGAAGCCTTTGCCGGTCAGGGCCTCGTCCAGGTCCGGGGCGTGTTTCAGAATCTTGTCGAAGCAGGCCAGGGCCTCGTCGTAGTGCTGCAATTCGGTGAGAGTGGCGCCTTTATAGACCAGGGCTTCAACGTTGCCCGGGTCCAGTTGCAGGGCGATATTGTAACATTCCAGGGCCTTTTCCGGGCGGCCGGCATCCGCCAGCATACGGGCCGCGTCCAGGTATGGCCGGCGCTGGTCGTCCTCCACCGACTTGCGGGTTTCCAGATAGGCGTTGAGCACGTGGGCCTCGCCGTCGGAGAAGGCGGGCTGGCCGTGGCCCGGCAGCAGGAAATCGACCTGGTAAGGCACCAGGCGGCCCAGGGAGGCGATGAGTTGGTCCATGCTACCCAAACCCTTATCGGCGTCAGATAAGATATTTTCCATGAAAGAGCTGGGAAAGACCGTATCCCCGGAGAAGAGGAGGCGCCGTTCGGGTTCGTAGATGCAGATGTCGCCCCGGGTGTGGCCTGGGGTGGTGATCACCTCCAGGAGATGGTTTCCCACCTGGAGGCGCTCGCCGCCCCGGAGGATCACCACCTGGTCTGCCCGGCCGGCCTTCTCCATGATCTGCATGAAGGACACGTTGCGGAAATTGATGTAGGGCAGGGTGTCGATGTGCGCGTAGACCTTGGGGTTGCACCAGTCGAAGAGCTCTCCCATGCCCCCTACGTGGTCGAAGTGGCAGTGGGTGATGAAAAGCTGTTCCAGGAGGGAGAGATCAAAGACTTCGCTAAGTTCATGGAGGATACCGTAGAAGTTGCCGGCGTCTATGAGGGTGCGGCCTTCATTGAGGACGTAGACATTGCAGCTCATGCCCGTTTCTTCAACCCACCAGATGCCCGAAAGCAAGGGGTCATATTCGCCCAGATGGATCATGGCTCCTCCTGATAAGATGAAAGCGCCGGCATTTTACGGCCCCTCTGGTGGTTTGCTTTTATTGGCCTCTTCACTCTCAAGGCGTTTCTTCAAGGCCTGCAAAGTTTCTGCATTTATTTTACCCGGATACAGGCGATAAGCAATCTCTGCATACTTCAGGGCCTGAGGCTTTTAGGCCTTGGCTCTTGCATTAATAATCATCTCCCGTTTTCTAATCACTCCAGGACATCATGGTTTAACGGAGATAGCTAGATAAATATCAGCTTTTATTCTCTATTTTGGCGCATTAGGGCAATGCCCGCCCCAGAATCTCCCCCAGCCGGTGGATCATCTCCCCACGCCCGACTGGTGGAAAATGCCACTCCACCAGAAGCAGGGCGCCTTCCTCGTCAAGCTGGCTGCCGCCCAGCTGCACCCGGGGCGGGGTCGCAGGTTGACCCAGGAGTCCGGCCAGATAATGCAAAAGCCGCTCACCATCAAAATCCCGGCTCACCTCCAGGGAGAGATAATCGGGACCGACCACCGCGTAAAAAAAGAGCGGATCGTGATAAGGGCGCTCGTACGGGGGATGAGCCTGGCCTTCCAGGATGAGGCGCCGGGAGCGGGCTTCCTGGCGTAGGATGGTGAACTGCCAATTTTCCGCCAACGCTGCTTCCTTTGCGGTATTGGCTACGATTCTAACTGGTTTCCCGGTGGGTGTCAAATGGCAGGCCTCGAGGCGGGTGCCTGCCCAGGATCATCGTGCCTTTTTTCACTATGGCGGCGGCAGACCTCTTGACAGCGATTGCCATAGACAATAAACTTTAACACTCTACGTGATTTCCCAAGATTCCCTGGAAAAATATACCATTAAGATTAAGGTGATAGAGATGAAAATGTATCTGATGACTCCTGGCCCCACCCCGGTGGCCCCGGAAACCCACCTGGCCATGGCCCAGCCCATCATCCATCATCGCTCCCCACAGTTCATGGAGATCCTGGGCCAGGTGCGGGGAGATCTGAAATACCTGTTCCAGACGGAACAGGAAGTGCTGATTTTTTGCGCCACCGGTACCGGCGCCATGGAGGGGGCGGTGGCCAATACCCTGAGCGCCGGCGACACCGCCCTGGTGGTGGACGGCGGCAAGTTCGGGGAACGCTGGACCGAGCTGTGCACGGTTTACGGGGTCAAGGTGGAGCGCCTCGCGGTGGAGTGGGGCCATGCGGTGGCCCCCCAGATAGTGGCCAGGATGCTGGACGCCAACCCGGCCATCAAGGCGGTCTTGGTCCAGGCCAACGAAACCTCAACCGCGGTGGCCCACCCGGTGCAGGAACTGGCGGCAGTGACCAGGACCCGGCCGGGAACCATCCTGGTGGTGGACGCCATTTCGGCCCTGGGGGGCTATCCGCTGCCTATGGACGCCTGGGGCATCGACCTGTTGGTGGCCGGCTCGCAAAAGGCCATGATGCTGCCGCCGGGGTTGGCCTTTGCCGCTCTCAGCCCCAAGGCCTGGGAGTTGGTCAAGGCCTCCAATCTCCCCAAATACTACTTCGATTTTGCCAAGCAGCTCAAATCCCAGGCCAAGGACCAGACCCCCTATACCTCGCCGGTGTCTATGATCATGGGCCTTAAGGAAGTGCTCGGCAAGATTCGCCGGCTGGGGCTGGAGCGCATCTTCGCCCACAACCGGCGGCTGTCCCTGGCCACCAAGGCGGCCATGCAGGCCATGGGGCTTAAGCTCTATTCCAAGGATAACCCCTCGGATGTCCTCACCGCGGTGGAGTCTCCGGTGGACAGCCAGAAGGTGGTGGCCGAACTGCGGAAAAAGGGAATCTGGATCGCCGGCGGGCAGGCCCAGGCCAAAGGCAAGATCTTCCGCATCGCCCACATGGGCTTCATAGACACCGTGGACCTGCTGGGCACCATCGGCGGCCTGGAGGAGGTGCTCAACCAGTTGGGCTTCCGGGTGGAGCCGGGCGTCGGGCTAAAGGCGGCCCAAGAGATCTTGAGCAAGGAGGCAGCGGTATGAAGGTCCTGATCAGCGACAACTTGCATGCCGCCGGAATTGCGGTCCTGGAGGCCCAGCCCAACATCGAGGTGGTGAACCGGCCGGGCCTGGCGCCCGGGGAGCTTAAGAAGGCCATCAAGGATGCCGACGCCTTGGTGATCCGCAGCGCCACCAAGGTGACCGCGGAACTCATGGCCGGCGCCCCCCGGCTGAAGGTGGTGGGCCGGGCCGGCACCGGCCTGGACAACGTGGACATCCCCGCCGCCAGCAAAAGGGGCATCGTGGTGATGAACACCCCCGGGGGCAACACCATCACCACCGCGGAGCATGCCCTCTCGCTGATGATGGCCCTGGCCCGCAACATCCCCCAGGCGGCTCAATCCATGCGGGACGGCAAATGGGAGAAGAAGAAGTTCCAGGGCACCGAGCTCTTCAACAAGACCCTGGGAATTATCGGCATGGGGCGCATCGGCTCCGTGGTGGCGGAACGGGCCCTGGGTCTGCGGATGCGGGTCCTGGCCTACGACCCCTTCATTACCAAGGAGCTGGCCGCCAATCTGGGGGTGGAGCTGGTGGCCCTGGATGAGCTGATGGCCCGGGCCGACTTCATCACCCTGCACACCCCCAAGACCAAGGACACCGCCAGACTTTTGAACCGGCAGGCCTTCAAAAAGATGAAGCCCGGGGTGCGCGTCATTAACTGCGCCCGGGGCGGCCTCATTGACGAAGAGGCCCTGCTCCAGGCCCTGAAGGAAGGCAAGGTGGCCGGCGCCGCCCTGGATGTCTTTGAAACGGAACCGCCGCCGCCGGTTTTCCCGTTGCGGGAGCTGTCCCAGGTCATCTGCACCCCCCATCTGGGGGCCTCCACTGAAGAGGCCCAGGCCAACGTGGCGGTGGCCATCTGCGAACAGATCGTGGAACTGCTCCTCTACGGCACCATCACGAACGCGGTGAACGCCCCCTCCGTGACCCAGGAGACCCTGGCCAAACTGAAACCCTACCTGACCCTGGCCGAGGCCCTGGGCGCCTTCCAGGCGCAGATCAGCGAGGGGGCCATCTCCTCGGTGTCCGTCGCCTATGTCGGCGAGGTGGCCAAACTGGACACCAGGCCCCTGACCCATTCCCTGCTCAAGGGGTTGCTCTCCCCGGCGATGCGCGACGAGGTGAACTACGTCAACGCCCCGGCCATGGCCGAGGCCCGGGGGATTCACATCAGCGAGGAGAAGGCGGCCTCCGCCGAAGACTTCTCCACCCTCATCCGGTTGACGGTGGTGGCCAATAAAGAAGAGAACACCGTGGCCGGCACTATTTTCGGAAAATATGAACCCCGCTTAGTGCGGATCAACAAGTTTCGCCTGGAGGCCACCCCCGAGGGCCACATGCTGTTCATTTACAACAACGACCGCCCGGGGGTCATCGGCGCCATCGGCAGCGCCATCGGCAAGCACCGGATCAATATCGCCCGGATGACCGTGGGTCAGGAGCGGGAGCGGGGCCAGAATATCATCCTGCTCACCACCGACACCCCCATCACTCCGGAATGTCTTGAAGACGTGCGGGCCCTGGAGCACGTGGCCGAAGCCATCCAGTTGGAGTTGTAGCCGATCTTGGACCAGACCACATGGTGGAGGTGGCCATGCCGGATTCCGAAGATAAGGGTTATACCGTCAAGGATCGGCGTTTTCACCAGATGAGTGAGGAAGAGAAGGCCAGGGACCAGGAGGCCAGGAGCTCCCAGGAGCGGGCCTTTCAAGAGGCGGCCCAAAAGGCCGCCGGCGGGGCCGCCGGCCCGGAAATCACCTTCTCTTCCCTGATCTTCTCCCTCAGTTCCACGGCTTTCATGCATCTGGGAGCCATTCCCGACCCCAACACCGGGAAGCAGGGAAAGAACCTGCCCCTGGCCAAACAGGCCATTGACCTCCTGGGGGTGCTCCGGGAAAAGACCCGGAACAATCTGGACCAGGAGGAGGAGAACCTGTTTGAACATCTTCTGTATGACTTGCGCCTGGCATACATCAAGGAGGTGGGCTAATTAGGGGACCGGGGGGAGGAGTGCGGCTGCACTGCCCGGCCAAGGTCAACCTCTATCTCCGGGTTTTGGGGCGGCGGACCGATGGTTACCACGAGCTGGTGACCGTGATGCAGCCGCTGAGCCTGGGGGACCAACTGACGGTCACCCCCGGGGGCGACACCCTGCGCTTCATTTGTGACCACCCGGAGGCGCCCCAGGGGTCGGAGAACCTGGTGTGGCGGGCGGCCCAGGGTTTCCAGGAGGAGACCGGGATACGGGTGACGGCGCGCCTGGAGTTGCGAAAAAGGATTCCGGTGGCCGCGGGTCTGGGGGGCGGCTCCAGTGACGCGGCCGGCGCCTTGCAAGCCCTGAACCTCCTGTACGGCTCCCCCCTAAAGGGGCCGCGGCTGCACTCTCTGGCATGCCGCTTGGGGGCCGACGTGCCGTTTTTCCTGGGGCGGGGGCCGGCGGTGGGCCGGGGCATCGGCACCGACCTCAGCCCCCTGAGCCTGCCGTCTTATAATTATCTGCTGCTCAATCCCGGCGTGGCCCTTTCCACTCGCTGGGTTTATGAAAACTTGGACCTGGCCAAATTGTCCGAGGCGCCGCTCCCCCCGTCCTGGGACCCGGAACATCCGGAGCGCTGGGTCCATAACGATCTGAGCGAGGTGGCCGTCCGCCGCTTCCCGGAGCTGGCCGAACTGCAGGCCCGCCTCAGGCAAGCGGGAGCTGTCACCCAGTCCGTCTCCGGCAGCGGCCCCACCGTCTTTGGGCTCTTCGCCACCTGGGAGGCGGCCCGGGAAGCGGCCCGGGTCCTGCGCCGGTCGTTTCCGGGTTGGCTGGCCGCCACCCAGGGTCTCACCGGCCGGGAACCGACAACGCCTGGGAGCATCGTCTATGGATGACCTGAAAATCTTCACCGGCAACGCCAACCGGCCTCTGGCGGAAAAGATCTGCAACTACCTGGGAATTCCCCTGGGGAAGGCCAAGGTGGGACGCTTCTCTGACGGGGAGATCTTGGTGGAGTTCCAGGATAACGTCCGCGGGCAAGATGTTTACGTCATCCAGCCCACCGCCATGCCCTGCAATGAGAACCTCATGGAATTGCTGGTCATGATGGACGCTTTAAAGAGGGCCTCGGCCCGCTGCGTCACCGCGGTGGTGACCTATTTCGCTTATGCCCGCCAGGACCGCAAGACCGCGCCGCGGACCCCCATTTCCGCCAAGCTGGTGGCCGATCTCATCACCACCGCCGGGGCCAACCGGATGCTCACCATGGATCTCCATTCCGGCCAGATCCAGGGATTTTTCGACATCCCCGTGGACCATCTGTACGCGGCGCCGGTGACCCTGGAGTATATCCGGGAGAATTTTAGCTCGGACGTGGTGGTGGTCTCCCCGGACTCCGGCGGGGTGGAGCGGGCCCGGGCCTTTGCCAAACGCCTCAACACCTCTCTGGCCATCATCGACAAACGCCGGGAAGCCGCCGCCATCAAGGCCATGACCCTCATCGGCAATGTCTGGGGCAAGGAGGCCATCATCCTGGACGACATGATCACCACCGGGGCCACCCTGACCATGGCCGCGGAACTGCTGATACGCCACGGGGTGCGTGCCGTCCACGCCTGCGTCACTCACCCGGTTATGTCCCGCCATGCGGTGAGCAAGATCCAGGGCTCTTTGGTCCAGTCCCTGGTGGTGACCGACACCATTCCCCTGAGCCCGGAGGCTGCGGCTCTGGAAAAGATCCGGGTTTTGTCGGTGGCCCCTCTCCTGGGGGAAGCCATCAAGCGCATCCACAACCTTGATTCAGTCAGTTCTTTGTTTGTGTAAAGAGCGGTCAGCGGTCAGCTAGCCGCGGACAGCTAAAAGCAAAGGATCAAAGCCAAAGATAGCGTCGGCCTCCCAATTGGTGTGTCATCTATTGCTGTCCCACTATCTTGAATTTATTAATGACTATAATTACGAGAATCTCAGCAAAGAACTGTAGAAGTTAAGCAAATGTTAACCTCGTTGATCAAAAAGCTGAAAGCTGAAAGCTGACCGCTGAAAGCTGAAAGCTGATATGCGCCTCATCGTGGGTTTGGGGAATCCCGGCCGGGAGTATGCCTGGACCAGGCACAACCTGGGCTGGCAGGTGGTGGTCTACCTGGCGGAATACTGGGGGATTCCCCTGAATAAGAAGGGCCTGGAGTCGGTTTGGGGCCAGGGCAGGGTAGGGGAGGAGGGGGTGGTTCTGGCCCAACCCGCCACCTACATGAACCTCAGCGGCCAGGCGGTTTCCCTCTTGCTCTCCTACTTCAAACTTACCCCGGACCGCCTGGTGGTGATTCACGATGATCTGGACCTGCCGCGGTGGCGCCTCAAGATCGTGGAGCGGGGCGGCGCCGGCGGTCACCGGGGGGTCCTCTCCATCATCAGTCGGCTGCACAGCGAGGAATTCCTCCGGGTGAAGATGGGCATCGACCGGCCACCGGCGGTGATGTCCGGGGAGGGTTATGTTTTGTCCCATTTCCCGGCGGCAGAGGCGGAAAACGTGGCCCGCTTCATCGAGCGGGCCGCCCGGGCGGTGGACACCCTGGTCCGGGAGGGGCTGGCCGCGGCCCGGAATCTCTTCCACGGCGAGCCCCCTGATTTAAGTGATTAAAATCATGTTTTTGGTGGCACAGGCGTCTCGCCTGTGCTTATTAACTCAAGTTTCGCACCCCTGAATTCAGTACACAGGCGAGACGCCTGTGCCACCAAAAGAATGCGCCTCCTGTTCATCTCCACCAACCGCTGCCGCCTCGTCTTCCTGCCTTTGCCCCTGGGCCTGGCTGCGGTGGTGGCCGCAGTGGGTTCAGAACATGAAGTTAGGGTCCTGGATTTCATGTTTGCCGAGGACCCCCTGGCCCAGGTGGATCGGGCAGTGGCGGAGCTTCGCCCGGAGCTCATCGGCATCTCGGTCAGAAACATTGACAATCAGGACAGCCGCCTGCCGGAAATCTATTTTCCCGAGGTAAAAGACCTGGTGCAGCACTTGCAGGGAATCAGCCCGGCCCCGGTGGTCCTGGGAGGGGCCGGCTTTTCGGTGGCGCCCCTGGAATTCATGGAGTTTACCGGGGCCGATTTCGGCATGGTGGGCGAAGGGGAATTTTTTGTAAGGTTCTTGCAGGCCTATCCTGAAAAGGAATGGGACCAGGTTCCAGGCTTGATCTGGCGCCAGGACGGCGGCCTCAAGCTGAATCGGCGCCAGCCCATCCGGCAGCTCGATTTGCTGCCGGGTCCGGCCCTGGAATATTTTACCCCGCGCCACTATCAGGAGACCCAGGGAAGCGCCGGGCTGCCAGGCCTGATCCCGGTGCAGAGCCGCCGGGGCTGCCCCATGAGGTGCATCTACTGCAGTACCCCGCTCCTGGAAGGGACCCAGACCCGGGCCTGGGCTCCGGAGCAAGTGGCCTCCTGGCTGGCGGCCTGGCAGGAGAAGTGGGGCCTGACCCGCTTCTATTTCGTGGATAATATCTTTAACTGTCCTGTCGATTACGGGCGGCGCCTCTGCCGGGCCATCGCCGCACTGCGGCTCCCCCTGGAATGGGTCTGCTTGATTAGTCCGGCCTTTCCAGATCAGCAATTGTTCGAGCTCATCCGGGCTGCGGGCGGCGCCATGGTGCAAGTGGGTAACGACAGCGGCTCGGAACTGGTGCTGAGCCGCCTGGGCAAAGGATTCGAATTGCGGCAGGTGGAGCGCACCCTGAAACTGCTGCAAGCAACCAACTTGCCATTCACCTGCTTCCTGCTGCTGGGCGGCCCCGGCGAAACCCGGGAGACCGTACAGGAGAGCGTCGCCTTCTTGGAGGCTTACCAGCCTAAGATGGTGAACTTGAAGGCCGGCATCCGCATCCACCCCGGTCTGCCCCTGCACCGCCTGGCTCTGGCGGAAGGAGTAGTAAAACCTGAGGATAATTTATTATGGCCCAAGTTTTACCTGGCCCCGGCCATCCGAGAGTGGATCTGGGATTATCTTGGGGAAGTGAGCGCCCGGCACCCCAACTGGATCTTATAAAAACGGTTTTCGGTTTTCGGAGAATCATCAATGGAAAAATCAAGGAGTGAACATGGCTCCTCCACCAGATGACGAGAGGGAACGCCCCAGCTGGAGAGAGATAGATCAGCGCCGGGACCGGGCCGGGGGAGCGCGTCCCCCCCGGCAACCCCGTATTCCGGAGAAACAGGCGGAAAAGATCCGCCTGCAGGCATTGGCCCAGGCCGAGGCCCTGTTCCAAGGCAAACGGGCCAGGCCGGAGTATCAAAAAGACCTGCGGGAATTGGAGGCCAGGCACGGTACCAAGAGATTCGCCTCCTATGCCAGGAAGTTCCTGGAGGAATACGGCCTGCCGGGGGAGTGGGGGGCGCTGACCCGGCTGCTGGAGTATCCGGACCCGGCGGTGGTGCAGGAGGTCCTACAAGCCATGGCGTCCCAGGTGGGGAGCCGCAGCCGGGTAGAGCAGCAGGGTTTCAAGGGCCGGCTGCAGGTCCTGGCCCTCACCAGCAACCATGGGGAGGTGCGACGCTCCGCCGAGGAGATCCTGTCAGGGATGGAAAATAAATAATTATATTTATATTAACAATATTATAATATATAATATCTAATAAAAAGAGGCCATGAAACCAGGTTCTCCCGGTTACCCATGGTGGCCGTCGGGATTAAGCCGGCGCTCTCCGGGCCTATTCCAGCAGCCGGAGCTCTCGGCACAAGGAGGTGCTCATTTCGTGAGAAGGAAAGATGCTCCTTTGGTTTCTGGCCTGGCATCAAGTCCAGGGCCGGCCCCGCCGGAATTATCCGAGATCATCACCCAAGATCCCGCTCTCCTTCTGATCCTTGCCCGGCTTCCTGCCTGGGCCCAGTCCGATCTCCCCATCATGCTGACCGGAGAACCGGGGACCGGAAAAGAACTGGTGGCCCGGGCCATCTTTGCCCTGAATCCGCAGCGGCAGCCTTGCCGGCTAGTCAATTGCGCCGCCCTGACGGAATCCCTGGCGGGCAGTGAACTCTTCGGCCACCTGCGGGGTGCCTTCACCGACGCCCATAGTTCCCGGCTGGGCAAGTTCCGACTGGCCCACGGCGGCACCCTGTTCCTCGACGAGATCGGGGAGTTGCCCCTATCGGTGCAATCCAAGTTGCTGCGGGCGGTGGAGCAGGGGGAGATCGAGCCGGTGGGCGGGGATGAGGCGGTGAAGGTGGATGTGCGCCTGGTGGCCGCCACCAATAAAGATTTGCGAGAACGCATCGCCCGGGGCTGTTTCCGCCAGGATCTCTATGACCGCCTGGCGGTGCTGGAGATCCATTTACCGCCGCTGCGAGAGCGGGGAGAGGATATTGCCCTGCTGGCCCGGCACTTCGCCCGGGAGGTGGCCCGGCGTCACGGCCGCACAGGGCCGCTGGTGTTTACCGCCACCGCCTGGCGCTGCCTGGAAGCACATAGCTGGCCCGGCAACGTCCGGGAACTGAAGAACGCGGTCACCCGGGCGGTCCTGCTGCACCGCGGCCGGCGCATCTGCCAGGAGGATATCCATCTGGCCTCACCCGCCGCTCCGGGGGAGCAAGGCCGCAGTGGGGCCACCGGCGTGAGCGCGGCCGTCCGCCCCAGCCGGGGACGGCTGGAGGAGCTCTTGGATGAGGAGCGGGGCAATATCTCCGTCCTCTCCCGGCGTCTCGGGGTCTGCACCAAGACCATGTATCGCTGGCTCAGGTCTTCTAACATTGACCTGATGAATTTCCGGAGGGGCATTCCCTTGGCGTGGTCCTGAGATTAACGGACCCCCTGGCCGGCGCTGATGGTTAAACCAAAAAAGTGAAGCCGCCCTTCCCCCGGGAAAGGCGGCTTTTTTATGTGTGCCGAGCATGTACAGCAGCTTGGAGGTGAAAGTCCTCTACCCAACCTGATGGAGGTGAAGGGTTAGCGAAGCGCAAGGGCGTCGTCGTGAGGCGGGGTCTGAAGGAAGCGTGGAGCAAAGCCACGACCTGACGGACAGGAACCGGATACGAGGCAGGTTTGGCCGGACAAGCGGGCATATGATCGCGAAGTCCATATCCATCAAGGGCCAGGGCTGTAAATCCGGCAGGTGTGTGGCGAAGGCGGCGGTGCTTACCTCGGGAGGCTTGCAACGTGTCCCGGGTGCGGGACTGAGGGGGTCGTGAGGTCCCCTGACCGCGGTGCAGGAGTCAGCAGAGGCCATAGTAGGTGTAGGTTCACCGAAGGGCCGAACGGTATGGAGCGGCAAGTAGGAGGTATCTCTCATGGCGGCCAAGCAGCAGAAGAACCAGATGAAGCTGGCCTTCGCGGCAGAAGGTAGGGGTGAAGCCCCAAAGGCTGCCGGTGAAGGGACTGAAGCCGTCAAGGCGGGGTATGGCACTGAAAGCCCGGCGTCACCTGAGTGTCTGATGGAGGAGGTATGTCAGCGAGATAATCTGGTGAGGGCGCTGAAGCGAGTCAAGGCCAACAAGGGCAGCCCGGGGATAGACGGTATGAGGGTAGAGGATCTGGCCGACTATCTTAAGGAGCACTGGCCCCGGATTCGGGAGCAGTTGTTGCAGGGCGCTTATCAGCCGCAGCCGGTCAAAAGGGTGAAGATCCCCAAACCGGGAGGTGGGGAACGCCTTTTGGGAATCCCCACGGTGCTGGACCGTTTTGTTCAGCAGGCGGTGATGGAGGTGCTGCAAAGCTCCTGGGACCGGACGTTCTCTGAGCACAGCTATGGCTTTCGCCCCGGACGGTCGGCACACCAGGCGGTGGCCCAGGCGCAGAGGCATATCGCCCAGGGCTACGGCTATGTGGTGGATATCGACCTGGAAAAGTTCTTTGACCGGGTGAACCATGATATCCTCATGGGCCTGGTGGCCCAGCGGGTGAAGGACAGGCGGGTGCTCAAGCTCCTGCGGGCGTTTCTCAATGCGGGAGTGCTGGAGAATGGCTTGGTAAGCCCAGCTGCGGAGGGGACGCCGCAAGGCGGGCCACTGTCGCCCCTGCTGTCCAACCTGATGTTGGACGTACTGGATCGGGAGTTGGAGAGACGCGGGCACCGCTTCGTGCGCTACGCCGACGACTGTAACATCTATGTGCGGAGCGTGCGGGCGGGTGAGCGGGTGATGGCGAGTGTGAGCCGGTTTTTGGAAAAGCGGCTCAAGCTCAAGGTGAACCAGGGGAAGAGTGCGGTAGCCCGCCCTGGGGAGCGCAAGTTCTTGGGTTTTAGCTTCACCTCTTCCAGTAAGCCCAAGAGACGGATAGCCCCCCAGTCCCTGGCACGCTTTAAGCTGCGAGTCCGCGAACTGACCCGCACTAGTCGCCACCTAACCCCGGCCCATCTGGTGAACCGTCTCAGACTATTTCTGATCGGCTGGCGGGGCTACTTTGGCTTTTGCGAAACTCCTTCGCTGCTGCGGCAACTTGACTCATGGCTCCGGCGTCGCCTCAGGATGATGGTCTGGCGGCAATGGAAGCGAGGCCGGAGCCGATTTGCGGCTTTACGTCGGCTCGGGGTGGGCCGTGATCTGGCGGCCCAAACGGCCGGCAGCGCCCACGGCCCGTGGCGGCTCAGCCGCAGCCCGGCCCTCAGCTTTGCCCTGCCCAACACCTATTTTATCTCGCTTGGCCTCCCGAGGTTAGCACCGGGGAGATAGCTTAACCATCCGAACCGCCGGGTACGGACCCGTACGCCCGGTGGTGTGACAGGGAAAGCCCGCGAGGGCCTACCTATGTCGATTGAAACTCGAAACTAAGGAAATGGTGGGCTCGTGCCCACCCTACAACCCGAAACTCAAAACTCGAAACTCAAAACTCAGAGAACCGACTTCACCGCGATCTTGGCCAGTTCCACGATGCGGTCCGGGAAGACTCCGAAGCCGATGATCACCGCGGCCAGGGCGTAGTTCAGCAGGCGGGTGGGCAGGCCCAGGATTATCGGCCCCAGGCCGGGATCGTCCTTGAAATAGGCGGCGTAGAGCACCCGCAGATAGTAATAGAGGGACACGGTGCCGTTCACCGCGCCGATCAACACCAGCCAAAAATAGCCGGAGTTCATGGCGGAGGTGAAGAGCAGCAGCTTCCCGGTGAAGCCGATGGAGGGGGGCACCCCCGCCAGGGCGAAGATCCCCAGGATCAGGTTCATGCTGAGCAGGGGACTGCGGCGGTAGAGGCCGCCCAGCTCCACAATCTTTAAATTCCGGCCGTCCCCGGCCACTTCCGAAAGGACCATGAACACCGTGAAGTTCATCACCAGGTAAGCCAGGGCATAGTAGACGGCGGCGATGTAGCCCGCCTCCTTCAGGGTCAAAATCCCCATGAGAAAGTAGCCGGCGTGGGCAATGGAGGAGTAGGCCAGCATGCGCTTGAAGTCTTTCTGGACAATGGCCACCAGGTTGCCCAGGGTCATGGAGGCGATGGAGAGGATCATCAGGGCCTGGGTGAAGCCGTAGCCGTAGCCGGCCCCCAGGGCGGCGAAACGCAGCAGCAGGGCCACCGCCGCGGCCTTGGAGGCAGTGGCGATGAAGGCGGTAACCTGGTTGGCCGCTCCCTGGTAAACGTCCGGGGCCCAGAAGTGGAAGGGAAAGACCGACAGCTTAAAGAAGAAGCCGGCCATGGCCAGGAGCAGGCCGATGAGACCGATGGGGCTCTGGGTCAGTTGGGACAGCCTGGGCGCCAGCTCGGCCAGGTAAGTGGTGCCGGTGGCCCCAAAGATGTAGCTCAGCCCGAAGAGCATGAAGCCCGAAGAGACCGCGCCGATGAACAGGTACTTGATGCCCGCCTCCACGTCGATGCCGTCCCCCCGGCGCAGGGGCACCAGGATGTAGAGGGAATAGGAGGAGAGCTCCAGGGCCACGTAAATGGTGAGGAGTTCCACCGCCGAGACCAGCAGCATCATGCCGATAATGGTGGTGGTGAGAAACAGGTAAAATTCGGCCTGCTGGCGCTCCTCGATGTGGGCCAGGTTATGGGAGATGGTCAGGACCAGGAAGAGGCCCAGGGCCAGGGCGAACTTGAAGATCTGGCTGAAAAGGTCAACCCGGTAGGCGTTAAAGAACAGGTACCCCTGCTGAAAGAGGCAGGAGGCGGTCAGCAGCAACCCCACCGCGGCCAGTCCCAGGGCGATCCGGTAGTCGGTCTTGACCCGGGGCGCTCTCCTGAGGCTAAGGCAGAAAAAGACCAGGGCCAGGCCCAGATAATAGAGTTCCGGTCCGAACAGCATCACATTCATGGTCACATTCCCTGGAGAAATGGGATTACCGCGGTTTTAATCGTGCCCAACATCAGTTGCGGGAAGAACCCGAAGAGGATCAGGACGCCGATGAGAATCATGCGAGGCAAACCCAGGAAGGGGCTGACGTCCTCAAAATGGATGAACTTGGGGTTCGGTTCGTTGAAGAAGGTGTTCTGCACCACGCGGAAGGCGAAGAGGGCGCCCACCACCAAGGCGGCGATAGCCAGCAGCCCCCGCACCGGATAGACCTTGACGGCGGCGATAAAGACCAGCAGTTCGGCCCAGAAACTGGCCATGCCCGGCACCCCGGCGCCGCACAGGGCCGCGGTGATGAAGAAGGCGGAGGCCACCGGCATGATCTTGGAGAAGCCCCCCAACTGGTGAATGTCCCGGGTATGGGTGCGGTCATAGATAAAGCCCACCGAAGAGAAGAAGAGGGCGGTCATGATGCCGTGGGCGAACATCTGGAAGACACTGCCGTCGAGGCCGTCCACCGAGCCGGTGGCCAGTCCCAGGCAGACGATGCCCATGTGGGACACCGAGGAATAGCCGATAACGTACTTCAAGTCCGTCTGGGCCAGGCCCACGAAGACGCCGTAGACAATGCCCACGGTGGCCAGCAGGGCCATGAGCTGGGCCCAGTATTGAAAGCCCGCCGGGCAGAGATACATGGCCACCCGCAGGATGGCGAAAGAGCCCAGCTTCATGAGCACCCCGGCGTGGAGCATACTCACCGCGGTGGGGGCGGCCACGTGGCCCACCGGCGACCAGGTGTGGAACGGCCAGACCGCGGCCAGGACCCCGAAGCCGAAGAACAGCATCACAAAGGCAATCTTCTGGGTCCAGGGGGAGAAGTGGGCGGCGTGCAGCCGGATTATGTCGAAGGTCTGGAGGCCCGAGGAGGAATAGAGCAGCAGGATGCCGGGGATGATGAGACCGCTGCCGGCCATCAGATACAGGGTGAGCTTCATGGCGGCGTATTCTTTGCGGGTGGAGCCCCAGATCAGGATGAGGATGTACATGGGCACCAGGGCGATCTCATAGAACAGGAAGAGCATAAAGAGGTCGTAGGACATGAAGACGCCGAAGACCCCGGTCACCAGGGCCAGCATCCAGATGAAGTATTCCTTGGTGCGCACCTCCAGCTCCCACATGGTGAGGACGCCGGTGAAGATGACGATGCCGGTGAGCAGCAGCAGGGGGGCGTTCAGGCCCTCGACCCCTACGTGGTAGGTGATGCCGAAGGTTCGGCCCCAGGCCGGGATCGTCCTTGAAATAGGCGGCGTAGAGCACCCGCAGGTAGTAATAGAGGGACACGGTGCCGTTCACCGCGCCGATCAACACCAGCCAAAAATAGCCGGAGTTCATGGCGGAGGTGAAGAGCAGCAGCTTGCCGGTGAAGCCGATGGAGGGGGCACCCCCGCCAGGGCGAAGATCCCCAGGATCAGGTTCATGCTGAGCAGGATACGGCGGTAGAGGCCGCCCAACTCCACAATCTTCAAATCCCGGCCGTCCGCGGCCACTTCCGAAAGGACCATGAACACCGTAAAGTTCATCACCAGGTAAGCCAGGGCATAGTAAACGGCAGCAGTGTAGCCCGCCTCCCTCAAGGTTAGAATCCCTATGAGAAAGTAGCCGGCGTGGGCAATGGAGGAGTAGGCCAGCATGCGCTTGAAGTCTGTCTGGATAATAGCCACCAGGTTGCCCAGGGTCATGGAGGCGATGGAGAGGATCATCAAGGCCTCGGTGAAGCCGTAGCCGTAGCCGGCCCCGAGGGCGGCGAAACGCAGCAGCAGGGCCACCGCGGCCACCTTGGAGGCGGTGGCGATGAAAGCGGTAACCTGGTTGGCGGCGCCCTGGTAAACGTCCGGGGCCCAGAAGTGGAAGGGAAAGACCGACAGCTTGAAGAAGAAGCCGGCCATGGCCAGGAGCAGGCCGATGAGACCGATGGGGCTTTGGGTCAATTGGGTCAATTTGGGCGCCAGCTCGGCCAGGTAAGTGGTGCCGGTGGCCCCAAAGATATAGCTCAGGCCGAAGAGCATAAAGCCGGAAGAGACCGCGCCGATGAACAGGTACTTGATGCCCGCCTCCACGTCGATGCCGTCCCCCCGGCGCAGGGGCACCAGGATGTAGAGGGAATAGGAGGAAAGCTCCAGGGCCACGTAAATGGTAAGGAGTTCCACCGCCGAGACCAGCAGCATCATGCCGATAATGGTGGTGGTGAGAAACAGGTAAAATTCGGCCTGCTGGCGCTCCTCGATGTGGGCCAGGTTATGGGAGATCGTCAGGACCAGGAAGAGGCCCAGGGACAGGGCGAACTTGAAGATCTGGCTGAACAGGTCAACCCGGTAGGCTTTATAGAAAAGATAACCATGCTGAAAAAGGCAGGAGGCGGTGAGCAGCACCCCCACCCCGGCCAGTACCAGGGCGATGCGGTAATCGGTCTTGACCTGGGGCGTCCTCCTGAGGCTAAGGCAGAAAAAGACCAGGGCCAGGGCCAAATAATAGAGTTCCGGTCCGAACAGCGTCACATTCATGGTCACATTCCCTGGAGAAAGGGGATTATCGCGGTTTTAATAGTGCCCACCATCAGTTGCGGGAAAAACCCGAAGAGAATCAGGACGCTGATGAGGATCATGCGAGGCAAACCCAGGAAGGGGCTGACGTCCTGAAAATGGACAAACTTGGGGTTCGGCTCGTTGAAAAAGGTATTCTGCACCACTCGCAAGGCGAAAAGGGCGCCCACCACCAGGGCGGCGATGGCCAGCAGCCCCTGCACCGGGTAGACCTTGACGGCGGCGATAAAGACCAGCAGTTCGGCCCAAAACTGGCCATTCCCGGCACCCCGGCGCCGCACAGGGCCGCGGTGATAAAGAAGGCGGAGGCCACCGGCATGATTCTCGAAAAGCCCCCCAACTGGTGAATGTCCCGGGTATGGGTGCGGTCATAGATAAAGCCCACCGAAGAGAAGAAGAGGGCGGTCATGATGCCGTGGGCGAACATCTGGAAGACACTGCCGTTGAGGCCGTCCACCGAGCCGGTGGCCAGCCCCAGGCAGACGATGCCCATGTGGGACACCGAGGAATAGCCAATAACGTACTTCAAGTCGGTCTGGGCCAGGCCCACGAAGACGCCGTAGACAATGCCCACGGTGGCCAGCAGGGCCATGAGCTGGGCCCAATATTGAAAACCTGCCGGGCAGAGATACATGGCGACCCGCAGGATGGCGAAAGAGCCCAGCTTCATGAGCACTCCGGCGTGGAGCATACTCACCGCGGTGGGGCGGCCACGTGGCCTACCGGCGACAGGTGTGGAAGGCCACACCGCGGCCAGGACCCCGAAGCCGAAGAACAGCATCACAAAGGCAATCTTCTGGGTCCAGTGGGAGAAGTGGGCGGCGTGCAGCCGGATCATGTCGAAGGTCTGGAGGCCCGAGGAGGAATAGAGCAGCAGGATGCCGGGAATGATGAGACCGCTGCCGGCCATCAGATACAGGGTGAGCTTCATCGGCGTATTCTTTGCGGGTGGAGCCCCAGACCAGGATGAGGATGTACATGGGCACCAGGGCGATCTCATAGAACAGGAAGAGCATAAAGAGGTCGTAGGACATGAAGACGCCGAAGACCCCGGTGACCAGGGCCAGCATCCAGATGAAGTATTCCTTGGTGCGCACCTCCAGCTCCCACATGGTGAGGACGCCGGTAAAGATGACGATGCCGGTGAGCAGCAGCAGGGGGGCGTTCACGGCCCTCGACCCCTACGTGGTAGGTGATGCCGAAGGTCTT
>CAWIDL010000018.1:0-73244 GCA_963834795.1 uncultured delta proteobacterium
AACTTTTTGCTCTCCGAAGATATTGACCAAACGCAGGCCGTCGCCTTCGGGCTCAACGATGTCTACATCCGACAGCAGCAGTTCCTCTTGGCCATTTCTCAGAACATAGGCAGCAGCTTCACACATTTTTAAGAAACTCCTTTAGTCGTCCTGTAATCGCCTTTTCCACCAAATGGGGCAGGGGTTCTGGGATGAATCCTACAATTTCCACCCCTGTCCGGGGTAGGGGCAGAAGAATCTTAAGAGCCGGGGCCGAGGCAATGGCCTCCGTCCGTTTCCCATATAAAAAAAAGCCACGGATACCCGGCGCCTTCGAGCGCCCAAGCCTTCGTGGCTATTAAATTCACTTACCTGATTATTGTTTCCAGGGTTTCATGCCCTGAGATGGATTATTTATTACTAGAGACATTGACGGAAGTAAAGGAAAAAATGTTCTAGAGGAATCCTAATTCCGTTGGCTCGAACATCTCCAAAACCATCGGGGCCTTGCGCATCCTGGATTATCGCGTAAGGCGCGCCGCATGGTTTGAATTAACGTTCATCTATCGCAAAAAGAGGTCCCAACAATTATATGGTCCCCGCCCTGGCCGCCAGGCAGGCCAGAATAATCTTCATGTCGGTATTCTCCAACCAGACGATCCCCTGGCCGCCGCCGGTTCCATGATTATCTTGAGAACATGAACCTGGTGGCGGCCTTAATGGAGCCCGCGGCCTACCCGGAGCCCACCTCTCAGGTGCTGCTGGTCCAGACTCACATCTCCTATGTCTTCCTCACCGACCGCTTCGCTTACAAGGTTAAGAAGCCGGTGGATCTGGGGTTTCTGAACTTTACCACCCTGCGCCGGCGCCACCATTATTTGCACGAAGAGCTTCTCCTGAACCGCCGTCTCTGCCCGGAGATCTACCTGGAGGTCCTGCCCATCACCTCTCCCCGGGGTTTTTTGTCAAAGGTGCGCCTGGGCGGCCGGGGCCAGCCCCTGGATTACGCCCTGAAGATGGTGCGCCTGCCCCAGGAGCGCATGATGGACGAGGTTGCGGACCGGGGGGAGCTGCGGCAGGAACACCTGGACCGCATCAGCGCCCGGCTGGCGCCCTTTTACGCCCAGGCGGCCACCGGCCCCAGGATCAACAAGTTCGGGGAGCCGGCCATCATCGCCTATAACCACCAGGAAAATTTCTCCCGCATTGAGAATCTGGTGGGCTCTGTGATTTCCCGGAAGCTGTTTGACCGCATCCGGAATTTTGCCGGCGCTTTTTTGGCGCAGCACCGGGCCCTGTTTTTACGGCGCATCCGGGAAGGCCGCATCCGGGACTGCCACGGCGACCTGCACATGAAGAACATTTGCCTGGCCGATCAGGTATATATCTTCGATTGCATTGAATTTAATCCCCGATTCAGATATGGTGATGTGGCGGCGGATGTCGATTTCCTGGCCATGGACCTGGATTTTCACGGCTTCCGCGAGTTGAGCCGCCACTTTGTGGAACACCTGGCCCGGGCCGCCGCAGACCCGGAGCTCTTGCTGATGCTCGATTTTTACAAGTGCTATCGGGCTTGCGTGCGGGGCAAGATCGCCGCCTTCACCGCCCAGGACCCGGAACTGGCCCCGGAAGCCAGGACCCAGGCCCGGCAGCTGGCAAGGGCCTATTTCCGGTTGGCCGGAGAGTACGCTGAGGAAGGGGCGCGGTGGGTTGCCTAGTGGTGATCTTCGGCCTGATGGGCGCCGGGAAGACTACCCTGGCCCGGGCCCTGGGCCAGGCCCTGGAATGGCCGGTCATCGAGAGCGATCGGGTGCGCAAGGCCCTGGCGGGGCTAGCCCCCGGCGCCCGGGCCAAATTGGCCTTTGGTCAGGGGATTTACACCGAGGATTTCTCGGCCCGGACCTACGGGGAGATGCGCCGCCTGGCCGCGGCGCACCTGGCCGCGGGGGGTGGCGTCATCCTGGACGGCTCCTTTAAGCGGGCCGGGGACCGGGAGCGGGTGCGGCAACTGGCCCGGGAGCACCGGGCACCAGTGGTCTTCGTTTATTGCGCCTGCCCCCCGGAGGAGGCCCGCCGGCGCCTGGGGATCAGGCTCACCGACCCCCAGGCGGTTTCCAACGGCCGGGTGGAGCTGTTCGAGGCCCAGGCCAGGGATTTTGACCCCCTGGGGCCCGAGGATCGGCCGCTGCTGCGTTTGGACACTCAGCGGGAGCCGGCGCTGCTGCTGGAGGAACTTCAGAAATTTGTGGAAGCGTATCTATGAGGAATATTTTTCTAAAGCTCCCCCGAGGAAACTAAACCACACGGATATCTTCCCAAACCACTTATTTTGAGGGAAAATAATCGTATGGTCGGATTAATCATTTCCCGAGATCCCCCCCTCTGGCAGCGTTCCCGACTAGATTTTTCTCGCGATAGTTTGAGAAAAGCGCCACGAAGAGCTGAACCCTGATTTCTCTTTTAAGATGAAGGAGAGAGGATTATGGAATATTCCAACATTTTGGTGGACCGACAGGAGCAAATCGGCATCATTACCCTAAATCGCCCGCAGGCCATGAACACCTTCAACGTTCCCTTTGCCCGGGAGCTAAATGCCGCCCTCTGGGAAATGGAGGAGGACCCCGGCATACGGGTAGTGGTGATCGACGCCAATGGCAAACATTTCTCCACCGGGATTTCCCTGGAGGAATTCAAGGGGAAAACCAATAATGAATACCGCGAGTTCATTCGGTTGATGGATGAACACAATCACACCATCGCCAGGATGAAAAAGCCGGTCATCGCCTCGGTCAAGGGGTATGCCCTGGCCAATGGCGCCGGCCTGTCTTTTGCCTGTGACCTGACGGTGGCCGCGGAGGACGCCAAATTCGGGACCACCGCCATCAATGTCGGCCTCATCTGCCTGGGTCCGGCGGCGCCGTTGGTCCGCAACGTCGGCCGCAAAAAGGCCCTGGAGTTGGTGCTTACCGGAGATATGATCACCGCGGCCGAGGCACAGAGATTGGGACTGGTCAACAAGGTGGTGCCCCATGATAAACTGGAGGAAGCCACCATGGACCTGGCCAAAAAATTGGCCAGCAAAAGCCCCCTGGCCTTGCAGGCCGGCAAGGCCGGAATTTATGGGATGCAAGATGTTCCTTACGGCCAGGCCCTGAACATGCTAAGCGACCGTTTTGCGGCTCTTTGCTGCACAATGGATGCGGAGGAAGGGGTGAAGGCCTTTCTGGAGAAGAGAACCCCGATATGGCGCGGGTGCTAACCGCGGCAGAGTCGATGGGAAAATCCCGCCATAGGGCAGGGTAATAAACGATGAGCCTCGAAGATATAATGAAAAGCCATGGTTTCAATTTCTCGGCCAGTTGCGCCGGGAAAGCATCGTATACGAAATGGATAAAATACCGAGGCAAGCGTGCCTATATTACCGTCAACGACGCTAGCGGGGAGAGCTTTCCCACCACCATGGAGGAACCCGTACGGGTGGCCATCCACGATCTCCGGTCCGGGGACGAAGTTGAGCCGGGCCACGATGTCAGGTCACTAAGCTCTTACCTGGAATCGCTCCAAGAGGATTAGCCTCCTGGCTGGCTGCCTGCGAGATTCGCCAATGGCGCCATGGCAAGGCGAACAAGAGCGCCCCCAAGCCAAACTTGGGACAAGCGGAAAATTTCCGAATTAAGCAGGATTACTAATGGTATTGGCAGAGATAATCGGTTCAAAACAACAATCCTCCGGCTCACCAAAGAGGCGCATCCTTAGCGGCATGCGCCCCACCGGCAGGCTGCACCTGGGGAATTACTACGGCGCCCTGTACAATTGGGTTAAGCTCCAGGAGCATTACCGCTGCTACTATTTTGTGGCCGACTGGCACGCCATCACCACGGAATACGAGGCCCCCCAGGCCATCAGCGGCTTCATCCCGGAGATGATCATCGATTGGCTGAGCGCCGGGCTCAACCCGGAGAAATCCACCCTCTTCGTGCAGTCGGCCATTCCGGAGCACGCCGAGCTCTATCTCATCTTCGGCATGTTTACCCCGGTGCCCTGGCTGGAGCGCAACCCCACCTTCAAGGACCAGATCCAGGAACTGGCCCACAAAGACCTGACTACCTACGGGTTTTTGGGCTACCCGGTGCTCCAGGCCGCCGACATCCTGATGTACAAGGCCGAGGGGGTGCCAGTGGGGGTGGACCAGGTGCCCCATGTGGAGATGACCCGGGAGATCGCCCGGCGTTTCAACCACCTCTATCGCCCCATCTTCCCGGAGCCGGAGGCCCTGCTCACCGAGATTCCCAAACTCACCGGCACCGACGGCCGCAAGATGAGCAAGAGTTATGACAACTGCATCTTTCTGAGCGACCCCCCGGAGGTGATGGCCCGGAAGGTGAGCCAGATGACCACCGATACCCAGCGCCCCTTCCGGCGGGACCCCGGGGAGCCGGACCGCTGCCTGGCCTTCCCCTTTCATCGCCTCAACCTGCCCAAGGAACGGGTCGCCGAAATTATTCAGGAGTGCCGCGGCGCGGCCCTTGGGTGCGTGGATTGTAAAAAGCTGCTGGCCGAGGCCTTGCTGGAGAATATGGCTCCCCTGCAGGAGCGGCGGCGCCACTTCGAGGCCCACCCGGATGAAGTCCGGGACATCCTGCAACAGGGCAATAAACGGGCCCGGAAACAGGCCAAACAAACCATGGCCGAAGTGCGGGAGGCCATTGGCTTCAACCTGGAATTTCAATTTTAGGCTTGAGCCTCACTCTCAGCCCAAGAAGCTGAGGGAAGGTCAATCCGGGGAACCGCAGGCGAGACGCCGGTGCCACTGCCCCCGCCCTCCCCTCTTCACCCCCTTTAGGTAAGCCGGGGAAGTCGGGGCCGAAGGCCTCGCCTTCCCCGGCCAAAGTTGATTATTAATGGGAGCGGAAAAGAGATTAAATTCCCCCTCACCCTAACCCTCTCCCCCATCGGGGAGAGGGGATAAATAAGGGACCCCATAATGCTCCCATTAATAATTAATGGGGAAAATGCTAATGGAGATTGTCAAAAGTTCTAGACATGGGAAAGTAATAGGCTCCTTTGGTGAGAATATTATTTGTAATTGGCTTTCCAGGAGCGGCTTTGAGGTGATTATAGTAGACCATACGGGATTAGATATCATTGCATATAATCCATCAATGGGAAAAAGACTTGGAATTACCGTTAAATCGAGAACTAGAATACCTCGCTTAGAAGAAGATTCTGTAAATATATTTTCTTATCAAAAAGGGAAGAACGATCGTCAAAAATTGCTTGATGCCTGCCAAGCATTTGCTTGTGAGCCATGGATCGCCATTTATGTAGAAGCTTCCAAAGCTGCCTATATCTATCTTACAAGCTTAAATAATTATGATGAAAAATACCGCAGTAAGGCTGATAATAAAATAGATGATTGGAAAATGAAAGAGAGATATAAAGAAATGTATCGGAAAGACCCTGAAGTTAAGCATATTCGAATTGAATTTCAGGAAATTATTTGGTTTTAATAAAATCGGGGAAGTCAGGGCCAAAGGCCCTGCCTTCCCCGAGCCTTATGCGGGTTGGGAGGGGGGCTTGGGGAGAGGGCAGGGACTTTTTGTAAGGGTCCCTGGCCCTCCCCCCAACATCCATATGCCACAAGAGCGCCTGCAAAAATTCCTCTCCCGGGCCGGGGTGGCTTCTCGGCGAGCGGCGGAGGAGTTGATCCGGGCCGGCCGGGTCAGCGTCAACGGCCGGGTGGTTACGGAGATGGGTACCAGGGTGGACCCGGCCCGGGAGGTGGTACGTCTAGACGACCGCCCGGTCTCGGCGGAAGCCCCTCCGCTGACCATAGTGCTGCACAAGCCATACGGTTATCTCTGCACCCGGCGGGATCCCCAGGGGCGGCGGCTGGTGATGGAGTTGTTGCCGGAAAATCTCCGGGGCCGCCTCTATCCGGTGGGCCGTCTCGATTATGACGCCACCGGCTTGCTGCTCCTCAGCAGCGACGGGGAGTTGGCCCACCGGCTGACCCACCCGAGCCACCAGGTGCCCCGCAGCTACCGGCTGACGGTAACCGGACAGGTGGACCGCCGGACCCTGGCGGAGTTGACCTCGGGCGTTTCGATCGACGCCAGGCAGGTGCCCGCCGCGGTGCAGGTTATTAAACGGCAGGAGGACAAGACCGTTTTGGAGCTTACGGTATGGGAGGGCCGCCATCATCTGGTGAAGCGCCTCATGGAAAAAGTCGGGCATCCGGTATTGAAGCTGAAGCGTATCGCCTTCGGCCCTTTGCGCCTGGGACGGCTGGCCCGGGCAAGGTATCGCTTGCTGACGCCGCCGGAGATGGCGGCCTTAAGACAGGTGGTGGGGCTAAAATGACCCCGGACGCCACCCCCTGGTCCCCCGAGACGCCGGAATCGAAAGGAGAAGGGCCCGGCCCGGCAAGCCCCTTGACGCATTGGCCGCTAAGCCGACGGCGGCTGGCCCTGCCCCTGGGATTGTTTTTGGCCACCGTAGCTACGACCATCATCGCCGGGGCCATTCAGCAAGGGGTGGACCCCTTCACCGACCCCGGGCTCCTTTACCGGGGCGTGCCGTTTTCCTTCACCCTACTGCTGATCCTGGGGACCCACGAAATGGGACACTATCTGGTGTCCCGGCGCCACCAGCTGGCGGTGACCCTGCCCTACTTCATCCCGGCTCCGCCCATCCCATTCATCATCGGCACTTTTGGGGCCTTCATCCGCATCCGTTCCCCCATTCAGGACAAGCGGGCCTTGTTGGACGTGGGTTGCGCCGGGCCGTTGATCGGAGTGGCGGTCTCCATCCCGGTGACCCTGGTGGGCCTAAAACTCTCCAGCATCACCGTGATGAAAAGCGGCCACGAAATGTTGGCCTTGGGGGAGCCCCTGTTATATCAGTTCCTGAGCTGGCTAGCCTTCGGCCCCTTGCCGCCGGAGGCGCAGGTCATCTTACATCCGGTGGCCTTTGCCGGTTGGATCGGCATGTTGGTCACCTCCCTAAACCTGATCCCGGTGGGCCAACTGGACGGCGGCCATGTCAGCTATGCCCTGTTCCCGGAATACCATCGCCAAATTTCCTTGAGCTTTCTTGGGCTATTGCTGGCGTGCGGGCTAATTTTCTGGTATGGTTGGCTGGTATGGGCCGTGCTGCTTAGCTTCCTGGGATGGCGCCATCCCCCGCCGCACTACTATTGGTTGCCTCTGGACGGACGCCGCCGCCTCCTGGGCTTCATCACCATTTTGGTATTTGCCCTGACCTTTTGCCCCACACCCCTCAGCCTGGTTTCTGATGTTGCTGAGTCAAACGGCGAGGTGATCCAGGCAAGCAAGGCCGCACTGGGCAGAGGGAGTCAACCGTGGTTGAATTTAGTAGAGGGGCCCCGCCGGGGCGTCCCGCGGGTTTGCCGTGGAAAACCGGACCAGAAGGTTGGTTTAGTGAGGTCATTTAACTCTGGAGGATTCGGCTTCAAGAACAGAAACTTTGGGAGATTTTTCCCGAGCAAGACTTCCCAAAAACCTTTTTTGGATTGCGGTGGCCAAGGCTGCTGCATAATCGCGGAATATTATACTTTTTCATTAAGAATCTGCTATCATGCCCTCTAAAAGATAATTAAATGAAACTTTCCGGGGTTAAGCTCGGGGTGAGAAGTCTCCAAAACCAATTTTTGCCGTGGGCAGGACTGCCCCATATAATCTTCGGATTAAATCAACATCAGAAATTTTCATGATGATAATAATTAGCAAAAATTCTTCTGGCACCTCAGTATCTGCCCCTCCTGGGGTTAAAGCGGGTGAAATTATTTCAAAAGTTGATAATTTTGTTTTTATCAAAAAAGGATATTCGATTTACCTTACTTTTAATTCCATTTGTAATAGTTTCTTTGTTGCTCATAACTCTCTCGGTGCCGAAAGATAACTTACTCATTAATTTATTAATAGTTTTACAATCTCCAGATGAGATCTGGATACCAGCGGTAATTCTTACTATATTTTCAACAATAATCTATATGGTTACATTAGGAGCACAGATACAACAATCATATCTGCACCCTGACAACTTATTTATTAGAACATGCGTCACAGCTTTATTATACCTTTTTTTATATTCACTTTTCGTTTATATTGTGATGTTATCTAAGTTTGGCGATACCTCAAATATAACGCCTCCATTACCAGGAATATTGCGTTTGCGGGGCTTTTCGGGTGATAATTTATCTGTAGCTACGATCCCAGTTTGGAAAAAAATTTGGGTATGCATTCTTGTTTCCATTCTATCACTTATTGGCATTGGCTGGTCGAAGCCCGATGCATGGATTAAATATCTATCTGATAAATTTCCGAACTATTTAGAGGCAAATTTATTCGTTGATAAAATTAAAGATATGGTTCAGGGCGTAGGGTCTAAAAGAATGGCAGAAAAGCAGGATGTAGAAGCTTTTTATGAATCAATTAAGAACTTGCAGAAAGAGATAGAAAAGAATTTACAAAAAGAACCAAAATGGGCCCGAAATGATCTTGAGAATATTAGTAATAAACTTACGCAATTGTTAATAACCATGAATAACCAGTTTCCATCTGACGATATAAATAGTATAAAAACTTTTTCTTCTGCGTGTAGATTAGTAGGGAGGGAAAAATTCAAATGCAATTACAAGAATTGATTAATTTTTGGCCTGAATGGCGCTTTAAGGAGGGCTCATGAATTTACAATGTACAAATATTGTTTGGCTCTTAGTGCTTGCAAATAAGCCAGCAGCTGCATACGATGTTACGTCATGGCAGCCTTTCGGGCATAAAAAATTGGTCGATATTATTGAAAACCATAACGAGCGCTGTAAAGAAAAATACAAACAAGTTGGAATGTATGATCCTTTTCTAGAAGAATTTGCGGAGAAAATTAAAATAGTACAAAATGATCTGACTACAATAAATAAAATGAAGCCGGATGAATTTGAAGGCATTAAAATAATTATGGTTGATCTTGACGTTATTGCTGGAAAATCTGATATGCTCCAGTATGTAAGAGCCAATTTGGCTAATGTTGTCATAACCAGAAAAACAATAATATTTGTTGCTGAAGTGACCCACCAAGATAGCGCCAGTATCTTTGATAGTAATTTTAAGGGTATTACGCTGCCAGCTTACCCTAAACAAAATAAGGCCTTAGTTGATAGTGAGGAAAACTTCGAATCATGGCTAGAGGGATTCTGTAGATCTCTTATAAGTTCCTCAATAGGGGTGGAAAGAGCGTGTTCTATGACGCCAAAATCCACGGGGTTAGAAGGCGATGTATGCAATATAATATGGAAGCAAGGCACTTTTTTAAACCGATATAAAATAGCCGCAGAGGCCCGGGATGCGGCAATGATGGAAAATCTATCTGCAGATCAAACTACCAATCTGGCCCATCGGTTAATGGTGCAGGAAATATCTCTGGATTGGATTCAAAATAAAATGGATTTTCCTGTGATTTTAGACCACATACGGTGTCAACCAAAGCATATAGATATCACATCGGCCAAGATAGAACTTGGTTGGGGGACTAAACCCTTGTGCGGAATTACTCTGACACGTTCTCCAGGAGAGTTAAGCAAGAACCAGAGGGTTATTGCTAAATCTCTGGGCCTCACCACCGATCATTCTGTCTTCCATTATGATGGACCTGAAATTAGTGGCAAACTCAGCGCCTTGGGGAACTCGGTTAAAATATATAAATTTGAAGCCATCCTTCCTGATATCTGCAAGATACACAATGATTAAAAGGAAAATCTCGATCTAAAATTTGATTTTGATATTGGGGAATAGATTTTTAAGGAATTGGTGGGCTCCTGCCCACCCTACACGGGCTGCAGGTGCGCTCATATTTTATATTTGAGCTGTAAGTCCGGGAACCTTTGCCGCGGTTCTTAAGGCTTTATTCTTTCAACTTCATTATTTTTATTCCGAAATGGTCGTCTTTCAAGGGCTCATCAAAAATAGGCCAAACAGGTACGTAATTATAATTTATCCAGTTTAAGTACTCTCCTTGCCTTCACATCAAGACGTTCAGAGTAGCAGAAAAATATGGCGGCAGCATTCAACCTTATTCGTGGCATAATGCTCTTTAACATTCTGATTAATGTTTCATTAGAAAAAGGTAAAAAAAGTGGCTTTTCAATCAACCGACACCTACAAGTACTGCCCCCAGTGCGGCGGGCCTTTGGAAAGGCGCATCATCAAGTCCGGAGAGCCGCAGCGGCTGGTATGCCTCCAATGCAACTACGTCCTTTATGTGGACCCCAAGGTGGCGGTCATTGCCGTGGTCCCCAAGGATGGCGGGGTGGTCATGACGCGCCGCGCGGTAAACCCGGGCTACGGCCTCTGGGTGTTGCCCGGCGGCTTCATGGATGTGGGGGAGTTGTTGGAGGAAGCGGTGATGCGTGAGGTTGAGGAGGAGGCCAACTTAAAGGTGCGGGTGGACCGGCTCCTGGGGGTTTACTCTTACAAGGACAGCAGCACCGTGGTGGTCGCCTATCTGACCGAATATCTGGAAGGGCAAATGGCCCCGGGGGAAGAAGTCCTGGATATCGGGGTCTTTGCCGACGGCGAGATTCCCTGGGACAAGATTCCCTTCCGCTCCACCAAGAGCACCCTGGACGAATATTTCAAGCTCAAGGAATTGGGGAATCACCAGTAGACGAAATTCTTCTGCAGCAGGCTCACCAGGCAGATGAGGCCGAAAACCACGAACATCCACATCCCGATTCTGCCAGCCAGGGCTTTCATTCATTCCTCCTGCAGCTCATGGTTGGGGGGTGAGCGGTGGTCTCAGTAATCCGGGTAAGGGCAACGCTCCCTCAGGTAATGGCCCGGGGTTCCGGGGCCTTTAGCCTGGAGCCTTATTCAGCCTTTAGCCCACCAGGCGAGCAAGTTGAGGTAGAGGTAACAGAGGGAAGTCCAATAGATCAAGATTCCCAGGGCCATCGTTTCCCCCTTCAGGCCCTTCAGCTCTGTCTTGCCGTGCTGAAGAGGCGGTGGCGCTTTCCGGCGGAACTCCAAGGTCGGAAGAGCGGATTTGCTTAATTAGATGGGAATCGGGCCGATTTGTTAAGCCGGGCCGGGGGACGGGATAATTATGAGCAGCCGGGAAGGCGAGATAGACTCCCGCAGGGAAAGATTGCGGCAGCTCCTCAAGCAAAAATCCTTCCACTACCGTCCCCAGCAACCCTTTAGACTGGCGTCGGGGCGGGAGAGTCCCTATTACATCGACTGCCGGCCTACAACGCACAATGCTCAGGGCCTCTTCCTCATCGGCGAGATTTTTGGGGAGATGCTCCGGAGCCTTCAGGTGGAGGCGGTGGGCGGCCTCACCCTCGGGGCGGACCCCATCGCCCATGCCGTCGCCCTCACCAGCTTTCTCAAGGGCCGGCCCCTCAACGCCTTCTCGGTGCGCAAACAGGCCAAGGAGCACGGCGCCGGCGGACTACTGGTGGGTGACGTCCAGCCCGGAGACCGGGTGGTGATCCTGGAAGACGTCATCACCACCGGGGCCTCTACCCTCAAGGCCATTGCCGCGGCCCGGGACTTCGGCCTCCAGGTGGTCAAGGTCCTGATCCTGGTGGACCGGCAGGAAGGGGGCCGGGAAGCGGTGGCCGCGGCAGTCCCCCAGGTCGAGGCGCTGTTTACCCTGGCTGATTTAAAAAATCCTTAAAGGACAAGGACAAGACCTGCGCCGGATTGGGAAAATCTGGCGCCATCGAGAAAGCGCCATGAATTATAAAGATGTGGAGATCCTGCTGGTGGAGGACAACCCCCACGACGTGGAACTCACCCTGCGGGCCTTGAAGAAACACAATCTGGCCAATAAGGTGCAGGTGGTCAAAGACGGCGCCGAGGCCCTGGATTTTATCTTCAACACCGGCTCTTTCGGCGGGCAGACCAACAACCTGAAGGTGATCCTACTGGACCTGAAACTTCCCAAGGTGAGCGGTCTGGAGGTGCTCCAGAAGCTGAAGAACGAGGAGCGCACCAGGTCTATTCCGGTGGTGGTCCTGACCTCGTCCCACGAAGACCGGGATATCCAGGAGTGCTATCGGCTGGGGGTGAACAGTTACGTGGTCAAGCCGCTGGAGTTCGAGGCCTTCGCCAAGACCGTGGCCGAGATGGGCTTCTATTGGCTGCTGGTGAATAAGCCGGTTTAAATTCCCGGAGGCTTTTGGGGGGATTTTTTGCAAGACCAGCGCCGCAAAACCTGGATGGCAGGTCCATCCTCCACGCCCAAGGGGCGCTGCCGCCAGGGGTAACCGGCTTCTTCCGCTCACAGGCGCCGGCTTAAGGTGCGCCAGGCCGACAGCGGAGGCTCATTCCCCCTCAGAAATCTACGGCCTCGGCGGTGATTTGCAGCTTGGCGCTGGTCGTCTGGGGCGGCAGGCCCACAATCCCGGTGACGGTTACCGGCTTTTCCAGGGGGGTGGAGGTGAGGCGGACCACCGTTTTTTCATCTGGGAGGCTGCCCAGGAGG
Source organism: uncultured delta proteobacterium (assembly GCA_963834795.1). Classification (GTDB taxonomy): domain Bacteria; phylum Desulfobacterota; class Desulfobaccia; order Desulfobaccales; family 0-14-0-80-60-11; genus JAPLJC01. The sequence continues at coordinate 12,490 of CAWIDL010000018.1, forward strand.
ACCTCCACCATCCCTTCCGGGGCCACCAGGAGCAAGGACTTGTGGTGCACAATCACCGGTCCCGCCTTGCCCTTCACCGTTACCCGGCTGCCCAGGTACTGGTCCTTGCTGGCCAGCAGCTGGCTGACCGTCAGCACCTGCGGCGGCGGCGGCTGCTGAAACGGCTGCGCGGCTTGCGGCAGCTGGGGCGATTTCTCCAGGAGAGCCAGCATGGTCTGCTGGCCGGCCTGCAATTTGTCCAACTTCTCCTGCATGGAATTGATTTCCTTTTTGAGATCCTGAATCTCGCCGCGCAATTCCTCCCCGGATTTGGGCTCCGGGGAACAGGCAGCCATCAGCAGCGCCATCGCCAGGAACATGAAGAATTTTCCCCAGGGCCGCAACCCTGGAAAGGTAGCCGGTTCCTTGCGCCTAACCATAGTTTCCCCCCACACTGGATAAGGATCAGCGGCATCGTCCTGCACCCGTATATTCTCAGTTAAATGGGGATAGCTGTCAATCTGGAATTTACCTGACGGTCCGGGGGGGTTACAATGGGGGGCAACGAATCGAGGGAAGGAGAACGGCGCCTATGGCCCGCGTACTGGTAACCGGCGGGGCAGGATTCATCGGCTCCCATTTGGTGGAGCGGCTCCTTGACCAGGACCATGAAGTCCTTTGTCTGGACAATTACTTCACCGGCTCCAAGACGAACCTGGACCACCTGAGGGACCATCCCCGCCTGGAGCTGATTCGCCACGACGTGGTCACTTCCATCATGCTGGAGGTGGACCAGATCTATCACCTGGCCTGCCCCGCCTCGCCGGTGCACTACCAATACAACCCGGTGAAGACTATCAAGACCAATGTCCTGGGGACCCTCAACATGCTGGGGCTGGCCAAGCGGGTCAAGGCCCGCATCCTGTTGGCCTCCACCTCCGAGATTTACGGTGATCCCCAGGTCCATCCCCAAAAAGAAGAATATTGGGGCAACGTCAACTGTATCGGAGTGCGGAGCTGCTACGACGAAGGTAAGAGGGTGGCAGAAACCCTGATGCTGGATTATCACCGCCAGAATGCGGTAGATATCCGCATCGCCCGCATTTTCAACACCTTCGGTCCCCGGATGGCCATTAATGACGGCCGGGTAGTGAGCAATTTCATCGTCCAGGCCCTCACCGGCGGCGAGATCACCATCTATGGCCAGGGCCAACAGACCCGCTCCTTTTGCTATGTCTCCGACCTGGTGGAGGCCCTGGTGCGCCTGATGAACCAAGCGGGGGTGCATGATCCGGTGAATCTGGGCAACCCTGATGAATTTACCATCCTGGAGCTGGCTACCAAGGTCAGGTCCCTGACGAACAGCTCCTCGGCCATCGGCCATCGGCCTCTGCCGCCCGACGACCCGGGGCGGCGCCGCCCGGACATTTCCAGGGCCAGGGAATTATTGGGCTGGCAACCCACGATTTCCCTGGAGCAGGGACTCAAACAGACCATCCCCTATTTCGCCGAGAAGCTCGAGAAAGAGGGTTACCGGGTGCTGGGCCAGGTCAAGGCGTAGGGTGCGCACTGTGCGCCAGCCACTGCGATTAACAACCCATCAAGAACAACCGCGGCCGGCTGTTCCACATTTATTTGCCTTTGGGTCCTGGCGTCTTGGCGTGAGACCTTATGACGGTTCTTCGGAAAGGTTGGCGCGCTCTTCCGCGTGAAGGTGGCCTCGGCCTGGTGATCCTGGCCTTGCTGGCTTGGCTGCCGTCAGGCTGCGGCCAAAGGAAGGGGCCACCCCGGCAAGCACAGGTAGTCCGGGTGGTCTCCGGCGACAGCGCGGTGCTGGCAGGCGGCGCCCGGGTGCGGTTGGCGGGGGTCGACGCCCCGGAAATGGAGCGGGACGGCCGCCCGGCGCAGTTCCTGGCGGACCGGGCCAGGGACTGTTTAGCCGAACTGGTCCTGGGGAAAACGGTGCGCCTGGAATATGACCGGGAGCGCTATGACCTTTACGGACGCCTGCTCGCCTATCTTTCGTTGCCCGACGGAGTCATGGTCAACGCCGCGCTGGTGCGCCAGGGCCTGGCCCGGGTCCACCTCCATCCTCCCAATGTGCGCCACCGGGAGACCCTGGTGACGGCCCAGCAGGAGGCCATAGCGGCCGGATGCGGTCTCTGGCGGCAACCATTACCGCCTCAGGGCGAGGACTATTACCTGGGCAACCGGAATAACCTGATCGTGCACCGCCCCGGCTGCCCCCTGGCTGCCAAAGGCCACCCGGCGGACCGGGTGCGCTTCGACGCTTTAATGGAAGCCTATCGGCAGGGCTACAGCCCTTGCCGCGTTTGCCAACCTTAAAGGCCCCTTTGGAAAGACTATCGCAGAGGGGGCTTCCCTCGTCAAAGAAGACCACGAGCTTTACGAAGTCAGACCGGCGAAGAAGAGACTGGAATGAACTTACAATGTGATGACCAATACAACTTGCTCGGGAGGGCAAGTTGAGAGTTACCGCGAGGGTTAGGACTCTTAATTGCTTTAGCTGACTTCTGACTGCTGATAGCTGACAGCTACCTTGCGCCTTCGTGCTCCAGGAGCCAGCGTTTGCGCGCCAGGCCGGAGCTGTAGCCGCCGAGTCCGCCGTCCGCGGAGATGATCCGGTGGCAGGGGATGATGATGGGGATGGGGTTCATGGCATTGGCCTGGCCCACGGCCCGGAAAGCTTTGGGGGAGCCGGCCCGTCGAGCCAATTCCCGGTAAGAGATGGTGTCGCCCCAGGGAATGCGCCGCAATTCCTGCCAGACCCTGAGTTGGAAGGGCGTGCCCTGAAGGTCCAGGGGCAGGTCTCGAAAATCCGTAGGCACTCCCGCAAAAAAGCCGTACAGTTCCTTGACCACCCTCCCGATCACGGGATCCATGGAGTCTGGAGGGGGGGAGGGCCCCAGGGGCATTTCGCTAGGCTCTTCGGAAAACTCCAGGGCTGCCAACCCCTTGGGGGTAAAGGTAAGAATAATTCCCCCCAGCGGGGCGTCCGCCAGGCAAAGGGTCAATTCCCGGGTTTGATCTCTTCTCGTTTTAGCTCTCATTTCCTCTGCCTTTCTCCGCCGTGTCCAAATAATCGCCGCGTAATGAGTGGAAAAATGGCGCCGGCTGCCTTTGGGGCCCAGGCAAGATGCCAATTTTGCTCCCACGCACCTCCGTTCCAGATCCTATAACTTCTCAAAATGCCTCTTCAGCCGCCAGCGGCGCAGCCAGCGGTTCAGGGAGCCGGGAGGTGGGCTGATCTATTTCAGGGCAATCCTTCTGGCAAATTCCTGGGTGACCCGCATCTGGTCTCCCTGGACCGACACCCCCACCCCCAAATGGGTATACAGAGGGTGGAGAATATTCTGCCGATGGCCCGGGGAAGTCATCCAGCCATCCATGATCATCTGAGCCATAATCTTAATGTCAGAATAATCGAGTTTAGAGTAAGCCGCAATATTCTCGCCCACGCGATACGCGTACCCCTGTCTCGCCGGTTGTTCCTCATCCATACGCTCTTGGGGACCCTTGCCTTCGAGGTTTTTATGGCTGAAGAAGTTGCCCCTCAGCAAATCGTCGCTGTATTTCCGAGCCGCCTCCGACAGTGCCTCATCCGGCTCCAGGGCGGGCAGGCCGTTCTTGCGGCGGGCCTCATTGGTGAGCTGAAAGATCAGCTCTTCCAATTTCTTGGGGTGCTGGATGCTATTCTTTAAGATCCTGGTCAAGGCCCCCGATCTGGTTCTCAGTTGTCCCCAGGCCGCGGGGAGAGAAAGGGAGACGGCCAGCAGCACCGCCAGGGACATGCCCCATCTCTTGCTGCGCTTCATTGGCGTCTCCTCTTCGGTGTGGCGCGGGAATCTTCATAATATGCAGTCGACCTCAGGAGGGCCGGCGTTGCGCCGCTCCTCCAGCCAGGGTCGACTCTAAGTTAATTATAACCCCTGTCATTTCAAGCTCAGCTCATCTCAGCTCCTCTGCACCCCAGCCATTGCCAGCACGCCTAAGGGTCACAATCCACCAATTTGTGTTTCAGGGCATAATGGGTCAGTTCCGCGTTCGAGGCCATTTTGAGCTTTTCCAGGATCCTGGTGCGGTAGGTGCTGATTGTTTTGATGCTGAGCGATAACTGCTCGGATATCTGTTTGACGGTTTTCCCCGAACCAATAAGACACAGTACCTGGTATTCGCGGTCAGAGAGCTTTTCATATAGTGGCTTCTCGTCATCGGTTTCCAGGCGGAGAGCCAGTTTTTCCGCCAGAGAGGCGCTGACGTATTTCCCGCCTGCCAGTACTTTCTTGAAGGCCTTGACCAGTTCCTCAGGAACGTTTTCCTTGGTCATATAGCCTGAGGCGCCGGCCTTCAACACGCGCACCGCAAACTGATCTTCTGAGTGCATGCTCAGGACCAGCACCGGAAGTTTCGGGCGGAACTGTTTCAACTCTTTCAGTATGTCCAGTCCGCCGCGGCCGGGCATGGTGATGTCGAGGATCACAATATCCCAGTCCTGCTTCCAGGCCAGATCGAGCGCCTCTTGACCGTTGCTGGCTTCCCCAATTAAAATATTGTGGAATTCTTCCTCCAGGATGTGCTTCAAACCACGCCTCATGATGGCGTGATCATCGGCAACCAGTACTCTGGTCATATTGGCTTCTCCACTGGCTAAGCTTTGATGTGGTTAGGCGCTCCCGATCCGCCTGGAAGGGGAATCCGTATGGTGACAGTCGTCCCTTGCCCCTGGACGCCTTTAATGCTGGACTTGCCGCCCAGGAGCGCCACTCGCTCCCGTACTCCCAATAGCCCGAAGGAATTCGCCTTAAATTTTTCATTCTCGGAAATTCCTCTGCCGTTGTCCTGAACCTCTAGAATCAGCATTCCCCTCCTCTTCCTCAAGCTGATACTCACCCTGCTGGCGTTGGCGTGGCGGACGATGTTGGTCAAGAGTTCCTGGAAGATCCGGAAAATTGCTGAAGAGGGCCTTTCCTCCAGATCCAGATCCTCGGGAATGGCGCTGAGTTGGCATTGTATTCCGGTACGGTCTTGAAACTCCGAAGCCTGCCATTCGATGGCCGCCGGAAGACCGAAACCGTCGAGGATACCTGGCCTGAGCTCGGCGCTGATCTTGCGAACAACTTGCACCGTGGTGTCGATGGTATCATTCATGGCGGTTATCCTCTTTAACAGCAAATCGGTCTGTGTGGCTCGATCATGAATTTGGAGTTTCTTATTCATCCAGGCCAGGTCGATCTTGATACCTGTCAGCGCCTGGCCCAGTTCGTCGTGGATCTCCCGGGCAATCCTGGTTCTTTCTTCTTCCCGCACGCCTTCTATGTGGGCGGCAAGCTCGCGCATTCTTTCATGGGAACTCTTAAGTTGTTCTTCAAACCGTTTTTGATCCGTGACATCGAACATGATTCCCTGTAAAAACTCAGGCTCATCCAGTCCATTTCTCACCGCCGTGGCCTCGTCGCGGAGCCACAACACGTCGCTTTTTCTGGTAAATATACGGTATTCGGACCGAAACACTGCCCCGTTGGAGCCCAGAAGGTCTCTTTGACTTTCCGCCAAAACCCGATCCCGATCCTCCGGGTGGAGTAGTTTGACCCACAATCCCGGGTCAGCTAGCCATTCTTTAGGGGAGTATCCCAGGATCGATTCAATCTGCGGGCTGATGTAGAATGCACCGAGGGCCTTGTCCAGGGGTGCGGTGTAAGTAACCATCGGGATCTGCTCTACAAGGGTGCGGTACTTGGCCTCAGCCTGATGCACCTGAGTGGTGCGTTCGTCAAGCGATTCGGCCATTTCGTTGAACGAGGAAGCCAATACACTAAGTTCATCACGATTGCCAGACGGCCCAATCCGCACGCCCAGATCCCCGGAAGCCAACCGCTTGGTGGCGCCAACAAGCTCCTTCAGGCGGCGCAAAATAAAGACGTCGCCACCAATCCAGGCTGCCAGCAGCGCCAGAATCCCAACCAGGGCCACTCCTGCAACATTCCTTTGGAATACGCGATCAATCGCGGCGAAAGCCGCTTCCTTCGACATACCGATGCTGACGTAGATGTTCGTCTCCGGAGCCCCACGAATCGTGGTGATCCCGTAAAGCCGCTCCGTCAGCTCGCCGCCATGAATGGCCACGAGCGAGTCCCGGCCTTCACCCATACCGGCGAGAACCACCAGCTCGGCAGGCATAAGTTGCCCGATCCACTTTTCAGGAGCAGGGTACCGGGCCAGAACCACGCCATTGTAGTCGAGGACCAGGAACACTGCGCTGGCGGGCAGTTGCGCCGCAATGTCGATACTTTTGATCGAGGAGAGGTCGAGAGCGGCATAAACATCGGAAACCAAACCTTTTACCGGACCTTTTACCGGATAAACGAAATAGATTACTGGTTTTCCGGTATAGGTCTCGTTCTGATAACCGCTTATCACGAAATCGCCCGTCTTCAGGGCGCGCTGGACATAAGCCTGGTCTTCCAAATGAACGGGCGCCTCAGATTGCCGGCCGCTGCAGACGATATCGCCTACGTCGTCAATCATGCCGAAGTCCACATAATCTGGATATTGCTTGAGCAGATTCACAAAGAGCTCTCTGCTCTCCTTGTAATCAGCCTCGCGGATCTCGCGCAGCTGGGAAAGCCCCGTAAGCAACTGGCGGGCTCCTTCGATAGCCTGGTTCAGCTGGCCAGCTGCCAGGCGGGTGAGCCGCAGAGTATTCACCTCCAGATCAGCCGATTGGATGCGATGCTCTTCCAATCCCATGTAGAGCGTCAGCCCCAGAGACGGGAGGACAGCCAGAAGAACAAGATGCACCAACCGGCTGCGTAGGCTAGGTGCAAGTAAAGATAGCAAGTGCCTCATAGGTTATGTGTTAGCCCGTCTTAATCGTACCCGCCGACGAACCGGAGACGCATCGCAACATTCCGGGTCCCGGAGGAAAAGGAGCATGTTAATACAAGTGAAAGCGTACCCCGCGAAAACATGAACCGAGGCCTTAAAATTCCTGATTAAGCGCTTGATCCGCTTTCCGCCGGTCCGGGAAAGCAAGACTTGCCAAGAAAGCCTCTCTGAAATCCGGGGCGCCGCCCAGTTCTATCACCTCTATTTCGTGAAGCAGCGCTTCCGCACGCCGGCGAGCCCGAACATCCAAGAGGGCCAGGGAGGCCCCCAGCCCGGCAGCATTTCCAATTCCGGCGATTCTGTCGGCATCGATCTCGGGGACCATTCCCATAGTAATGGCATCCTCCGCTGCCATAACATTGCCGAAGGCTCCAGCAAGGAGTATGCGTTCAGGCGCCCGGATTCCTGCAGCCTTACAGAGAAATTTAATTCCGGTGGCGACGGCGCCCTTGGCAAGCTGTAATTCCCGAACATCTTTCTGGTGCAGTACGACAGGTTGGCCATTGGCAGCCTGTTTGGCGGATGCGAGAATGAATTCGACTCCTGCAGGCGTACGCCGCAGAGACTCATGAACCAAACCAGGCTCGAATATCCCGTCAGGACGAATGATGCCGTGCCCAAGGAGAGCCGCCAGCGCGGACATGGCGCCAGACCCGCAAAGGCCCTTCGGGCGGATGGAAGGATCTGTGGAGTCCCCGATCACCTTCAGTTCGAGAGCCCCGTCCTGGAATGCAACCTTCTCGATGGCGCCAGGCATTCCGGCCATTCCGCAACTGAGGGTGGCGCCTTCGAAGGCGGGACCGGTGGCGCAGGAGGTGGCCCACAGGCGGCCGTTTACGGAAAGCACCATCTCTCCGTTGGTCCCCAGGTCCAAAAGCAGCGTCGGGCTTTCATCCACAGTACGCGCCACCCACAACCATGCGGCAATCGTATCGGCGCCTACAAAGGCTGATGGAAGAGGGAGCGTTTGCACGAAGGCGCCCGCATGGAGGGGAAATCCGATTTCCTGCGCACGAACTTTGAGGCTTTCATGAAATAGTGGCCGGTAGGGGGCGACTCCCAGGCCGTCCACGGGGGCTCCAAGGAGAATGTGGATCATGGTTGAGTTTCCGACCACCAATGCGTCCACCAGGCTTCCCTGGGGAAGATCATAGCGCCGGCCCAGGGTCCTGATGCAGGAAGAGATGGTCCCACGGGCCATCCCTTTCATGGTTTCCGCATCCTTTGGATCCCTACAAGCCGTGATCCGGCTCATGACGTCGGCTCCGAAGGAGACTTGAGGATTGCGAGCGCTCTCGATGCCGAGGACTTCTCCTGTTTGCAGGCTGCACAGGTAGACGGCGATGGTGGTGGTCCCCAAATCTACTGCGATCCCGTGAGGCGCAAAAGAGGGCGCCACCAGCGCGATCATCCGACCGGACTCGGTTACGAGAGCGGAGCGGCACGATGTGGGAGGACCTTCGGATACGGCAGGCGTCTCACCTACAGGGGATCGCCATCGCCCGGCGTCCGGCAGGATGGCCAGCCAGTCGACATCCTTTAGAAGCCCTGCTGCCGCCAACGCACTTTCAATTTCCCCACCGGGAAGAGGAACCGTGCGGATAGAGGGGCTCAGCGGTAGAGGCCTGCCGAGACCGATCCCAAGCCTCTTGTAGACTTCCTGCCGATACAACTCTTCAACGACTTCCAAAACCAGCCCATCAACAGCCGCATGTTGACAGGCCAGCCGAAAGCCCCGAGCGGCCCCCATATCTCCAATACGCTTGGCCTCCGCTTTCGACAGCGGCAGACGCGATGCCCCTTTATGAACCTTGACCTTGCAGCGGCCGCATTTGCCCTTGGCACCGCAATCCGCAGCAACGGAAAACCCTGCCGCAACTAGCGCATCCAAAAGAGTCGAACCATCCTCTACGGTTATAGGCTTCTGACGGCCAAGAATGCGAATGGCTGGACTCATTACCGGCTTCGCCTTTTCGGTTGCAAACCGGACGTTAGGCCCGGGTCCTCACATTTTCCCGCCGCACATCAGCCTTGCCTGTGGAAGGCGGCGGAGCACGAACGCCGTGATCGGGGCAATAATCCCTCCCAGCGCCAGAATCAGGAAAGCGGGGGCCCATATCGTGGCGTTGGTGGGATCGACTCTTCCATTATACCACTGCAGAATGGTTCCGAAAACTGCTGGTGAAACGACGGTTATCCCGAATCCGACGCCGGATTGGAGGCCGAGACAAAGGCCGCAAATCCTGGGATTCACCATCTCCACCAGCCCCGCCTTGTATACCGACCCATCCGAGATACCCCAGAACCCGAGCCATCCACCGGCAATCACGATAAACGCCATCGAATGGCCAAAGAGGTAACCTATAATGATTTCCCCTGCAACGCTGCAAGCTCCGGCCACGATGATCGCGAAAGTTCTCCCCTTCTTATCTGCTACTATTCCCCATAACCATGAGGACGGGGCCCCGAGAAGGATGATGCCGGCGGTAAGCGCTCCCCCCCAGCTTACCGCCTGGGCCGTGGGAGTTCCCTTGGATATGAGGGCGGCTATCAGGAACGGTCCGATCCAGCCCCAAAAGGCATAGAGCTCCCACATGTGCCCTACGTAGGCGCCAGAAATCAGCGCAGGTCCTACAAAACCGCCAGCGGGGGCGGCAAGGCCTTTTCCGGCGCCTGCACCGGGGCCGCAAGCCGGCGTCAGGTCACAGTCCTCAGCGCCAGGTGGCGTCGCTGCAGGGATGTGGCGCGACTGACCGGATCGTCCTTTCGGGGTCGATTCTGCCGATTCCTGTGGGAAATCGCTTACGAAGAAATGGATCACCAAAGCGCCAAGAAACGCCGGAATCGATGTCCAAAAAATCCCAGCTTTCCATCCATAATCCACGGAAAGATGGGAAGCCACCAGGTATCCCCCGGCGTAGGCCCCGACCAGTGCCGCATTGTATATACCCAGGGCGGCCCCGCGGCGGTGGGGCGGAAACCATCTGGAGAGGAGCGCCAGCCCGGGAATGTAGATTGCTCCTGCGGAAAGGCCGGTGAGCAGCCGGAACGCCAGAATGCTCAGCTTACCTTGAGCGCCCCAGATGAACAGGGTCGAAAACAATCCTGTGCCGAAGGTAGCGAAAAAGAGGATTTTCTTCAAGCTTATCCTGTCCGCCAGCCATCCGATACCCACGACCACGATGACATAACCAGCCTGAAATGCCGAAAGAATGAAACCGGTATCGGCGGCGTTCAGGTGAAATTCTTCGGAAAGGTATTTGACCACCGCGGAGAAGTTGTACCAGGGCATATATCCTACGAACATGGAAAAAAACATGGCTAGGAGTATGCGGTTGTGCGACTTCATCCTTCCCTTTCTCCCACCGGGACGGCCCGGCTGCCTGGATCAGTTGCATCCTCAGCAGTATCTCAGAAAGGCCGGATCTGCGCCCCTGGCGCCTCTGAGATGGACGTCATTCTGCTGAATGGTGTCAAGATCAGCGCAAGCGGGGCCATGGCTGAAGCAAACTTGGCGTGCCGGCGGAACCAGACGCGCCCCTGGCGCATGGTAGGGGTGCGCCTTGCGCCCTCGCACTAGTCATTGGCGAATTGCCCGCACAGGACAACGATTTCAACTTTGAGATGTTGCTATAACCGAGAATTAAGAGATCTTGCTACAAATGGTCCCGGCAGGCAAACGGATGGAGGCTTCAAGCTATTGAGGCTATTTTCCTGAGCGGATAGCCTATCTATCGGGAAATAGCGGAAGATGAAATAGCTTTTTCCCTCCGCCATCGGTTTATATTTCTTCTTCCTACCACCAGGAAATTACCTGGTCGTTGCTAAGCACCAACTCCAACAGCAGATCATAATCAACCGCATCCTGGTACAGCGGAAATTCGGTGGCCTCTCTCTCCCGGGAAATGATAGTCGCCAATTCCCGAACCACCTCATCCGGCGGATGCCGGAACACATGCAAAATCTTCATATTTCCTCTCAGAAAGGAATGATGATGTCCTGTTCTCGCAGCAACTCCCCCATCTGGGCCAGGCTAAGATAGCCGAAGCCATGCTTCTCCACGTTGGCCGGATGATTGCTGAAGCGGGTCCCTTCCATTTCATCCAGGAACCCCAGGTTATCGCTAAAGGCCTCGTCCAATTTTACCTCGTAATCCAGCACCAGGTAAGTCACCTCATGGTTTTCCAGGAGGCACCCCAGGCTGGACCGCAATGCCTCATACTGGCGATGGGGGTGGCGCGCCAGGATCGCCACTTTTTTTGCAGGCATGTTTAACTACCCTCACAGCATGACATAATGCTTGCAGTCTGCCAGCATTTCCGCGTGCTTAGCCTGGGTAGCGAAATCCTTCCCCCCCAGACCAGGCACTTCCCCTTTCAGTCCAAAGCCTTTGAAACCAACATCGCACAAAGATATCTCGGCCCGGCCCGCAAGTTCCCCGAAGCGGGGATCCTGGGAGAGCAAGACTCCCTCCGCGGTCAGGAAGATGGTCATGGGCACCCCTTTCCTTTCAGCCGCGGCCACCAATCCCAGCAGGTGTTCCAGGGAATCATTCGTGGCTACCATTATTCCCAAGGTTTCTTCCATCATTCCCCTTCCAGATCAAAAAACTCTGATTGCAATTGATACTAGGCTTTTCGAACAAAAAAGTGAATGAAACCGCTTCCTTCTTTCTCGCCAAGATACTCGTTCCCTGTCCGCTTGGCCCAGGCAGGTAGGTCGTTCCGGGTTCCGGGATCGGTTCCCAAGACCTCCAAGACCTGGCCGGCGCTCATGTTTGCCATGGCTTTCTTAACCTTTAGAATTGGCATAGGGCAACTAAGGCCCCTGCAATCCAGAACTTCATCGGGTTTGATGTCATCCATGAGAGTTCCCCTTATTGTTTAGGTAACATCCTCAATTAGCAGCTAGCAAGGCGCAGTTCCCCGATGCGCGTCACCGTCACAGCCCCACGGTGAATTTGTTGGTCTGTTCATTCCAGGCAAGAACCAGATACCAAATCAGAGAAACGCCGACGACCAAAAGGATGGCCCCTTCCCAACCTAAATAGTGGGGCAGGAAGACTGCTGCTCCCAGTTTTTGTCTTATTCCCGAGGATTCCAGCCAGCCAGTCATAAGGGAGTTGGAGGTGGCAAAAGCAAACAAGGCAATCCATAACTTCAGATTCCCTTCACCCACTCTCCAGAGGGTCCCGCTGCCGCAGCCTCCGGCGACGACCATGCCGATGCCAAAAATGACTCCTCCCACTAGGGAGCCCCAGCCGAAGGTGGGTATCACATACATGGACTCTCTCCTAAAGCCGTTCGCCTTGAGCACCGCAATGCCGATGACGGCAACGATGAGACTGATGACCACGGCTTTACCGATTTCAGCTTCACCGGTCATGAAGGGGTCCCGGAAGGCGCGGACAAAGCAGAAGCGGCAACGCTGGATCACGACCCCGAAAGCGGCTCCAAAGAGCAGCAATCCGCCAACTTCGGCATAGGAATACCTGCCATAGAAATGCGCCGCCAACACCAGACCAACCAAGACCACGGCGCCCAAATAGGGATGAGCCGTCTTCCAATCGAACGACGGGGCCTGCTTTGGAGAAGTTTCGGCTAACGCTGGACTGGGGGAAGGAAGGTTTTCCACTTCCCAGAGGATATAGCGGAGTCCGAGATAGGCGCCGATGATCAACCCGATCATCATTAAGAAACCGCTGGCGGACAGGTTGACGAGGGGAGAATAAAAAGCCCCGACGTTGCATCCCAGAGCCAGCGAGGAGCCCACTCCCATGAACAGCCCCCCAAAAAAGCCCTTATATATTTCGAGCTTCGGAGGCCTGCGAAAGCCAAATTCTTTGGCCAGAAGCGCCGCGGCAAAGCTCCCCAGGATAAGGCCCAGATCCATCACGGAAGGGGAAAAGAGGAAGGGGTTATCCGGCTTTTGGGCGTACAGGCCCACTCCATAAAAGAGCCAATCGGCCCAATTGCGGATTCCTGCCACAATGCCCCAAGGCCGCGACCAGGCCTCAATCAGTATGGCCAGGAGTCCTATCAATAACCCTCCCACCAGTGGAGGCCATTGCTTTCGGAAGAGAACGTTATAGCCCCTCTTAAGTTCATTAATAAATGGAGAGTTAATTGCCATAACGAATTTCCTGGAGCAATGTCAGGGGGCCTTATGGCTAAGGGAGATAGCGGACCCCGCGGTTATTGCCAGGTACATAGATTAGATAATGTCTACACATTATAAGTGTAATGAAATCGGAGGGTGATGTCAACTTGGGTGCAGCATCCCGCCATTCAGCATCCCGCCGAAAGACGTCAGCACCAGCGCGGCTGTTCACGCCGGGAGGTCATCTCCGGAACCCGGAAGAGTTCGGGATGAATGAGCCATCATCAAGGATTGCCTGCGGTCTTTGAATATGCCTCCATAAAGTCGGCAGCGTCCTTCTTCCCCCTGGCAAAGGCCTTCATGGCTTCCACATAAAGTATTTCTAAGGCCTCCCTCTTGTATTCCAGATATTCCTTGGAAGTGAGCATCTGGAACTGGCGCGGCCTGGGCAAATTGACGTCGATTACCTTCCTGATGGTGGCCGGCCGGTTGCTCATGATTACGAGCCGGTCCGCCATGAAAATAGCCTCATCGATCTCTGTGGTAACAAACAGGTTGGTCCCGGGTTTGGTCTCGAAGAGACGGACGTAATACTCCTGCATCAGTTTCCGGGTCATCGCGTCCAGTCCCCGGAACGGTTCGTCCATGAGCATGACCTTCGGTCGGTTGATCAACGCCCTGACCAATTCGGCCCTTCGCATCATCCCGCCCGAAAGTTGTGAGGGGTACTTGTCTGCGAATGCTTCGAGCCCGACCAACTTGAGCAGCTTCTTCGTTTCAGCTTGCAGACCTTCCTGGCTCATTTCCTTCCGAACCCTGGGCCCGTAGCTGACGTTCTGAAAGGTGGTCATCCAGGGGAAGAGAGCGGTTTCTTGAAAGACTACCAGGCGGTCGCGCCCCGGTCCCTTGACCGGTTGGCCGTCGATGGTGACCGTTCCCGAATCCGGCCTCTCATAGCCGGCCAGGATATTGATCAGGGTGCTCTTACCGCAGCCCGAAGGACCGATCAAAACCGTGAGCTTACGGTTCTCTAACACCAAGGAGCAATCGTCCAGCACCTTAACCACGGGCTTGAGCCCGTAGCTCTTACACACATGCTCTACAGTCATCTCAGCCGAAGCGGCCTGCGCCAGGACATGGTACTGGCCGTCCTGCCCATTGGAAATTGGTTGCGGCATTTCAGTCATCCTCTACAATTTTTCACCGGCATCAACTGGTTTTGAGCCATGGCGTCATACGACTGCCCAGAAGCCGGATAATAGCGCTGGAAATGTAGCCGGCGATGCCGATGCTGATCATGCCCACCACGATCAAGGGATAGGAGAAGGTCACATAGGCCCGCCAGGTCAAAAACCCCAGGCCGGAGTGGCCGGCGAGCATCTCGGCCGCCACCACCGTGTTCCAGCAGACGCCGATGCCCACCGTCATAGCCACGATGATACTGGGCAAGGTCGCGGGAAGAACGATTCGCCAGAAGATATCTTTGCGGCTGGACCCCAGGGAAACGGCCGCCCGGACGTAGCGCGCGTCGATGCTCCGGGCCCCGCCCACGATGTTCAGGATCGTCACAAAAAAAGCGCCCAGAAAGGTGACAAAAACGATACTCTCCTCAGGGGTCGGCCAGAAAAGGGCCGAGGCGGGAACCCAGGCCAGGGGCGGGATGGGCCGCAACACCTCGAATACTGGCAGGCTCAATTCCCGGAAGTAGCGGCTGGTTCCCATGAGCAGCCCCAGGGGAATGCCGATGATCTGGGCGAAAATGAAGCCGAGGCCAATCCGTTGAAAGCTACTCTCCCAGGAACCCCAATACCACGGGTCAACGAAGGACTCTTTGAAAGAGACCAGAACCGCGCTCGGAGGCGGAATAGCGTTGAGGACTGGCAGGCCGTATCTGGTGCCGAACTCCCAGATGAGCAAGGCTACGACGATAGAAAAAATTCCCCGGCATGCTGACTTGGTCGCCAGAAACCCCTTGACCTTTTTACCGAGGACGCCGTTCTTGGAATTCTTCAGTGGCGCCGACATAAAAAACTTCCCCTCTTAACTGGCGTAGCCGCCAGTTGGAATCCCGCCTCTGGCCTAAGCCATCTCCCGTTCGCCGGCCTCAAAGGCCTTCTGGGCCTCTTCGTGGACCGCTTCCAGGGTTTCCTCCTTCAGGTTCCGATAATATTCGGATGAGAGCACCCGAAAGTCGCGTGGCCGAGGTATGTCTATGTTGATGATCTTCTTGACCTGGGCCGGCCGGGTGGTGACCACGATGACCCTGGTACCCAGGAAGATGGCCTCCTCCAGGTCGTGGGTGATGAAGAATACGGTCTTATTGGAAGCATCGTAGACATCCAGGAGGTATTTCTGGACCACCGTCTTGGTCAGGGCGTCCATGGCCCGGAAGGGCTCATCCAGCAGCAATACCTTGGGATCGTTCATCATGGCCCGGGCGATTTCGACCCGGCGGCGCATCCCGCCAGAGATCTCGCTCGGATACCTGTGCGAAATTCCGCTCAGCCCCATCTGGAGAAGAAGTTCATGACCCGCCTCTCTGGCCTCCTTGCGGGTCATCCTTCCCTGGATCAGCGGCCCGTAGGTGACGTTATCCAGGACCGTCTTCCACGGGAAGAGCGCGCCGTTCTGAAAGACCACGATGCGGTCGGCTCCGGGCTCCGTCGTCATTTCCGGCGAGCAGAGCAATTGATCGTCCATATAGATTTCCCCGGACGAGACCCCATGGAATCCGGCGATGGCATTGAGCAGGGTCGTCTTCCCGCAGCCGGACGGACCCACGATGACACAGAACTCCCCGGCCGGAATTTCCAGGGAGCAGCCATCGACTGCGACAACGCGGGCCCCTTCCGGGTCGTAGACAATGGACACGTCCCGAATGCTGATCTTTCCTGCTGCGGCTTCGGAGGAGATTGCCGCTTTTTTCGCCAGCGCCCCGCCATTTCCCCCTAGGATTTGACTGAGTATCATCCAGCTATCTCCCTCACTTGCCATTGCATCAAGCGCCTGGCCACCATGCGGATCAAGGCGCTGCTGAACCATCCCAAAAATCCCAGGGTGATCATGGCGATTATCAGCACTGGCTCCTGGAACTCCATGTAGGCGTTCCAGATAAGATAACCCAGCCCATACTTACCGGCGATCATCTCTCCGGCCACCAGGCAAAACCAGGAGTAGCCCATGCTGATTTGCAGCCCGGTGAAGATAAACGGCAGAGCCCCGGGCACGATAACATGGAAAAAGAGATGTCGCGGCCTGGACCCCAGGCAGAGCGCCGCCCTGAAGTAGACCTCATCGATGGACTCGACGCCGAGAAGAGTGTTCAGGGTGGTGACGAAAAAGGCGCCCAGGAAGGTCACATAAATAACGCTGGCTTCATAGCCCGGAAACATCAGAATCGCCAGCGGCACCCAAGCCAGCATGGGGATAGGCCGAATCAATTCAAAAAACGGAAAGGTATAATCCTTGAAGACCTTTTTCCACCCCATGAACAATCCCAGCGGCACGCCGAGCGCGGTCGCCAGGGTAAAAGCCTGGATAATCCGCCAGCAGCTTGCCCAAATGTGTTTATAATATATTTCGCTATAGATGGATATCCTGAACATAGGATGATGCGAAAACCATTCACTCGCCACGGCGACCGGACCGGGAACCTTTTCGAACAGCGGCGCCTTAATGACTTCCGTCAGCAGCCAATAGGCGAGCAAGGTGGACAATAATCCCACAGCCCCCAGGTACGGCGCCGATGTTCTCAGGGCGTACTTGATGCGGCTAAACATTATTTCCCACGTGAGGGGCTCCCTCTCCTCTTCAGGCAAAGTGGGTTGCGTTCCCTGCTCGGCCAGAGACTGGCCCTCTATTGATTTGCCTAATTCGTCTGGTTCCATTGGCACTCTCGGTGTGTCCCTAAAATGACTTCGTTTGCATACGGCATCCTCTGGCCTGAAAGCCCTCCGTCATCCAGGCCAGAGGTGTAAGGCGCCAAAACTTAAAACCCGTTACTTCTTGAATGGGTTTTGATCAGCCGGGGCCGCCACGATCTCGCCGATGGGCGAGGTCAGACCGGCTTCCTTCAGCACCTCCCGGGTAAGATGGTCATCGATGAGGTTGGCAGGGGGGGCCTCGGTAGAAACCTCCTTTTGCCTGACCTGGAAGCTATAAAGGTCATGAATGTATTTGTCGAGGTCAGCATCAACGATAAATGGCATGACCGTTTTGGGGTTAACTCCACCAACGTTCTTGGGGATCTCGCCGTAGAGACCGAACCAGATAACCCTCTGGGGCATTCCCACCGCGTGTTTGGCGATCATGGCCACGGCTTTTTCCCGATTCTGGGGATTGGTCATGAATTGCTCGGCTTCCAGTTCACACTTGAGCCAACCTTTCGCCAGATCGGGATGTTTATCGATGAACTCGCCGCGCATCATCATCATTCCGACATCTCTATCACCGCAGACCCCGCCGGTAGCGACAAGCTTGGCGATGCCCTCGCCCGCCAGGTTGCCTACCCTGGAGGCGGTCGGCTCCCACACGGCGGCGGCGTCAATCTTCTTGACCCGCAAATTCGTGCTGATGATTTCAATGCTCTGGTTGAGATAATCAGCCGGCTTGATCCCCAGCTTTTCCATGGATATGCGAATGAACTTGTCAGCGCAACTGCCCCACGGGGAGGCGATAATCTTGCCATTCAGCCATTGCATCGCTTCCAAGGGCGTCTTGAAGTCGGGAGCATCTATCCTGGCCATCACCAAGGCGCAACGCTGACCCTCGGCGGAGTTGCTGGTGCAGCAAACTTCCCGGACCTCGCCTTGTGCCCGATTGCTGCAAACGATGTTTAAGGGATTAGCCTCCCCGTACCCCACCTGGATCCGGCCCGCCAGAACTCTAGCCGCAAACAGGGCGGTGTGTAAACCTTCCTGGTATTCGACGTTCACCCCGGGAAGGTATTTTTCCGTCAAATGGAGCTCCTGAATAATCGCGGGCGTGTAACTGTCAATGTAATACGGTTGCCAGCCCACCGTGAAACTCTCCGCCGCGAATGCTGGACCTGCGCCCAAGGCCATGCTTGCCACCAATACTGCGAAGAAACCGAAAACCATTGCCCTTTTCATGTCGCACACCTCTCTTTCGGCTAAGTTGTTAGCTGCGAACTCCCATGGCGCCAAAGCCTCTCCCACCTTTCCTGGCATAGTCCTCCTCTTTTACGAAGACATCAAGGAGCTGAGTGAGTCCTTTCCTCTCTATATATATGCATAAACGCAGGGAAAATATTGTCCGCATGAGTCTGATTATCTTATAGGACATTCTGCCATCACAAGGTCGGTATCTGTCCTACTTTACGGGGGTTGGCGGCCGTATATGGCGTTGGGGGGCTGTGGGGCGCCCCAGACGGTTTTCCTGGACGATCGCTTCCGAAAGGAACCCCGGTTCTTCAGGTTCAACTTAACTTGGTAGCCTGGGCCTCTGGCCGGTGTAGTCAGTTATTAAAGGGAGCATGAAAGAGGTTCCAGTTTTATCCCCTCTCCCACAAGGGTAAGGGTGAGGAGATATTTAATCTCTATTTCCGCTCCCATTAATACTTGGTGCGAAACTTGACTTATTATTTTGGCAAGGTCAGGGAGCCAAACCTGGCGCTTGCCGAGTCACGTTTGCCAAAATGAGGATTAATCCCGGGCAACGCACTCAGGCCAACGAGTGAGGCGAGCCTTCCACCTCAGCATGGACGTCCTTTCCCGTCGATGGGTTCATCTTCGGACTATTACCGCGCGTTCATAAAGTGCCCAACGCTCTCGATTTCAGATGAGGGTGTAAGAAAGCACGGGGCTAACATCCCTCCCTGGGCTCAGACTTGCCGGGCTGCTTTTCCGGAGGTTTCGCTGGAACCGCTTGCTTGCCTTCCGGTTGGACTTGCTCGGGCGCCTTTGCAGGTGGCGGACAGGGCGCCGGCGCCTTGCCTTCGGGCGTAACCGCAGGCAGTTTTGTCCCCGATTCATCTGGCTTGGTTTGCTGGCATATTCCCACATTCACAAAGATGAGCCCCATACTCAACACTAGACATAATCCGATGAAAATAATCTTTTCCAGCCTCATTAGTCGCTCCTTTTCTTAGATAAGCCTTAATCGGCACCCTAACCAATGCTCTTTATTACTTTTTTATTACTAGATGCCAAAGCCTGCATCGGACCGCTATCGGGAAGAGTCCTATTTTTTCATAGGATATACTTACTGTCACCGGTCGGTTTTTGTCCTACAGTTCCCATCCAGAGCTGATCGTGATCAAAGACCTTTCTTAAGATTATGACCAGAGAGGCATCCCGGCAATAGTGTCCGGCAACAAAATTGCATGGAGAAGATTACACTATCTCGCAATTAAACTCTAGCCCATGGTAATTTCAGCGATATCGACATATTATACCGATGCAGCCAGACCCCCTCTCCCCCGCCGTAGGGGCGGGGTTTCGGTGGGGCAGGCGTCCCTGCCTGCCCTGGTTGGCGGGCACGGAGGCCCGCCCCACCTACCGGCGAGGAGATTTTTTGTAGGGGATAGGGTGAGGGGTGGCTTCGCATGGTTTTTCGTAGGGCGGGTTTAAAACCCGCCCCTGCCCACCAATTCGTAGGGGCGCACACATGGGTGCGCCCCTACAAGACCGTCCATCCCCCCGCTTACCCTGCCCTCTCCCCCCCAAGGGGGAGAAAGAAAAAGCTTGGAAATTCCATGAAATGTAGAGGCGACCCGCTGGGTCCGTCTATAGGCAACGGTGGAAATAAAGACTTGAGCTTCGAACCCTAACCGAAGACCAAACAACCTCTACCAATCCAACTCTTTTAACAACCTCCTCTTGGAATTAAAGAAAACCTAAGGACTCCTTCATCCTTGACCTTTTCATACTTAAGGCTCACCCATGTTGTATCCCCAAACCATACAAATGATTGTATATCTAATCTTTCATCAGCCTCCGTTCTCCATCCCTTTCCGAATTTATCGAAACAGGCATCTTTTAAATGACCATAATTTACATAACCTTTTGTACGTATTATTACAGTTGCAAATTTCCCATCCCTAAAACCATATGTGATCTCGCTAAGTTGAGAAGCTCCTATTGTCAAGTTATCTTCTCTTTTCTTATAATATTTTTCCAATCCATCATCTTCTATTAATTCCATCCCTCTCAATGTTAATATGTCAGTTCCCCACTTTATGCCCCTGAAACCATCTGGCTCTGAACCAGGTTTGAATTCATCAGATCCTCCTGACGCAGCAATAGGTAAAGCCATAAAAAGAATTATCATCACAAGGAGATTTATCGTCCTTATGGCCATGGTTAACCTTCCTAATCGAGATTATGCCGCATCCATAGCTATTTCTGCCCAACGAGGTTTTGGAGCCTCGTTGCCCGAGTAAAATCTCCCAAACGGTCCTCTTCTCGAAGCCAAATCTTCTCGTCGAGGGCATGATAGCGCAACTTTGGGCGGAAAGTCAATTTTTCCCAGAGTTCGGGCATACAAATCCCTCGTTGAATTTGTACGGCTTTCAGAGCGACTTTCCCAGGTTCCCGTCACGCCTGACCCGCCAAAAGTGATACATGATCAATGATAAACACAGCATCGGTCCAAAGAGACAATGAAAGGCATAGAAGCGCAGAAGTCCGGACTCGGTGATTTGAGGTCCGCCCAGGAGGATTTGTTGCAGTTCATGGCCGAATAGCGGCACCCGGTCAAGAAGCTGGGACATTACTTGAGCCGCCCAAAAAGTTTGCGAGTCCCAACGCAGCACGTAGCCGGAAAAATCGAGACCACCGGCAATGAGCAAGAGTGCCATCCCGATCAGCCAATTTCCCTGCCGTGGGGGTAGGTAAGCACGCGCCGCGACCACGCGCATAGTATGCAACAGCATAGCAACGAGCATAAGCTGGCCGGCCCAAAAATGAAGGGAGCGGATGAGCCAGCCGAAGGGAATCACATAGGTCAGATCATGGAGCCCCATTTTGGCGCCTTCAGCGCTGGGCAGATAGTAAATGGCGAGAAGCAGGCCGGTAACGCCGAGGATAATGAAAAGAAAAAAAGCCGCACCTCCAAGACAAAACGTGGAGCTTATTCGGATGCGGTCCTCCGAAATTTTGGCCGGATGGATGTGCTCTAAGAACTTATCGAATCTCATGGGTTAAACCGGTCACCAGCCGGGGCCTCTTCTTTCGGATAGGCAACCAGCGCCCCTTGGGTGTCCAAACGCAGAGCGGCCAGACTCATGCCACTGTTAGCGGGCCCCGCCAGGAAGCGCCCCTCCGAGTCGAACTGACTCCCATGGCATGGGCAGACAAATATCCGCCGGTTCTCATCAAAGGCAGGCTGGCAGCCTAAATGGGGACAGACGGCATTTACAGCCCAGAAACCGGTTTCATCTCGCAAAAGGACGACCCTGCCCAATTTGGCCACTGATCCAATGCGGTGAGCGTCGGGGGGGCCGAAATTCGCCGGTTCCGGATCTGAGCGGGCCCGAGCCCCCCCGAGGAAACGCCCGGTCATCCAGATCATACCGCCAAATGCCAGCCCCACCAGGGTCCAACCCATGGAGAGCAAAAATCCGCGGCGTCCCCAGCGAGACTCGGAATGCTTGTTTTTTTCAATTGGTAACATATAATTGGCTAACAAGTTTGCTAAGGACTTTAACATTTCCCAACCGAAAACTCCTACCCAGCAAGATGGTAACTAATGCCGGGAAGCCGTTCAAGATTTGCCAGACGCAAAGAACTCATTGTCAGAGAATTGCTTGCCGGAATGCTCCTGACCTTGATTCTTATGGGGCTGGCATTGCTCTGGCCGCCAGGCTATTCCACGGTGACCCCGGAGAATCAAGGCGTTGGCGAAATAACTGCTCCGTGGCTCATTATCTGGCTCCAGGTATTGCTGCGCCACCTGCCAGCCGTCTGGGCAGGACTGATTATCCCTCTCGCCTCATTGTGCCTGCTCGCCGTCCTGCCCTGGCTTCCCGACGCCGACCAGCCTGATTCGGCGCCACGGTACCGCTTCAGCATCCATCTGGCGATTCTTCTGGCCATGGGATGCACCCTGGCCCTCCTCACTTTTTGGGGGCTTTGAAACCCATAGAATCTCCATAGGCTTCCTTGTTCGCATAATACTCCAGAAGGTATTTCACATAAAGGGGATTACTCGCGGCTAGCCGCTGAAGCCGCTGCTGGTCGAGAAATGCGGCTCCAGGCCGGGTGGTGATCTGTAGGCTCCGACCCTGCTCATCAATCACCTGATCCAGCTCGAACCCTATGCCCAGACCGTCGGCGGCTGGTCTGGTCAGCCGTAGCGGCTGCGCATCCTTAGCCCGGATCAACATCTGCCCCAAGCCCAAGGCGCGCGCATTTCCATGGCAGTCCCAGCAAGCACGGGTTTGGCGCCTGATCGTGTGGGGGGCATAAGGGTTCCAGACAAGCGCCGCCCGTCCATCCGCCGTGGTAGGGGTGACAGAATCCATGAGCACCCGCCCTCCGGGATCTACCCGGCTGACCCAATACTGATATTGAGGTCTGAAGACGCTTACCAGCCCACGGTAATTGATGCCCAAAATGATCCCCTCCCAGCTGCGCCTGGAGTAGCCTGCCAGCCAGAGGCCAGGCGACGATTTGCCAGTAAGATAGTCGCAAGATCTCGGCAAATTTCTCTGGTCCGGCGGCTTCACCAGCTCCTCCCTAAGAACCTGTCGAACCTGCGGATCATCTTGCTGGGTGAGCCAGATCCACGGCTCGTAATCGGCGGAATCCAGCCGCGTCAGGTGCAACCCGAGATCCTGAAAAGTCCAGGCGGCATGGCAGGTGGCGCACTCCAGGTTATCCAGGTGGCCGGGGATGCGATGGTCAAGCGGCCCTTTCCCTGGACCTTCTCGGGAAAGGGTCGGAATTTGGTGTATTTTGCCATCAACCTTGGATACCAGCAGGAACCTGCCTTCTTTTTCTTCTTGGGTGTTCGTCAGCAGCTGGCCTTTGGAGGTGATCATAACTTTTTGCCCGGGTTGGAGATCGTAGTGGGGATTGGCGCGGGCCGCCCGCAGGGCCCGCTGGTCGGCAATGGTCACCCGGCGGGTGCGCGGCGGTTTCCCCGGCAGGCCGTGACAGTCCGTGCACCGTATGCCAACCTGATCCTGAGATTGAGAGTGGATGGTTCCCTCGCCCATGATTTCCTCCACTGGGTGGCAGTCGATGCAATGCATCCCTCGCTCGTAATGAATATCAGGCAGAAGGAAGTGATACGAGTGGCTATAGAGGTAAGGAACGAAATCGGGGTCCGTCGCCTCGAAGTTATAGGATATCGAGTGATCCCGCTCGAAAAGTCCTGCGTAATCGGCACCCGCGTGATTGCCGCGGTGACAGTGGAGGCACTGGGAAGTGGGCACGGCCGTAGTCAGGCGATAAGACTTGGGCTTATCTCCATTCCCGGGCAGTTTCTGGTCTCCCGCAATTCTCTCGCTGCCGTTCACGATATGGCACGCCGCACAATCGGCTCCGGCAATCGTACCGTCTTCGTGGCCTGCTTCGCGCATCGGGCCGGAAGTCCCGAGATGGCAGCGCAGGCAGCGGCGGCGGAGCAGGTCGTCCGCCAGGGCGCCCGAGTCTTCTCCATTGGGCAGGAGTTGCAGCCCTGCGATTGCCGCAGCCGCATATCGTGGTCCTGCATCCGGCTGGGCTCCCCAGAGAAACCGAGTCTGGTTGATGATCCCGCTCGCGGTGGCCATGAGGGTTCGCTTTACCCATCGGTCCTGATCATCATGACAGCGGCCGCAGGTGTAAGCAGAATTAGTGAAATCTGCAGGGTCGCTTATGAGCCCCCCAGGCGCACAGGCGCAATCCGACTTGTCTTTATGGCCACCGGGACACACAGGGCCAGATGGAGAATGATCCGGCCCTAGCCCTTGTACCTGAGCAGGGGAACCAAGGCAGGGCGAGGCCCATACAGCTCCAACCCAGATGCAGAGACCAATCGATAGTCTTAGGCTTGCCAGAATCCTCAATTTTCAGTTCCGTCCAACCTGCGGCCCACCTGTTGCTGATGGGAAGGTAATTTGGCCCTGGCGAAGGCAGCCGCTGGATTCGACCAGATCGGATCATCATAACGACCATGGCAGGGAAGGCAGGGGGCCACCTCGAGAATGCGTTTCAATTCTTCCGCATTAAAAGGGCGCGCCCCGACATGCGTCGTGGATGCCAAAGGGCGCCCCTGCGGATCGATAAGGCTCTCCCAGGCAAAACCCAGAGGATTGATATCCGGCTTCAACAAAGAAACGAAAGTGTTCTCTTCCCATCTCTTACCAGCCTGGAACAATCCCTGCCCAATACCCAGGGTCTTCGGGTCGGCATGACACTCCTGGCAGGAGCGAACCTCGGTGCGCGTCGTATGAGGCGAGAGGGGGGTCGAGACAATACCGTGACCTATTCCCGCGCCCATGAACACCCTTTTATCGTTACCGGCCAAAACTTTTCCATCTGGAGCCAACTCGGTATAAACCACCTGGCAGCCAGGTACCACTACGGATACCCTTTGGCGTGAATTGATTCCCAGGGTGGGCTTGTCAAACCGATAATAGTCCCTGGTCTCTTGCCATAATCCCTCGGTTTTGACTCCGGTCTCGGAATCCATAGCATTTTCGCCACGATGCCGGTAGTCGTGGCAGCCATAACACTGGGGCGCCCAGCGGGAGTGGCAGGCCGAGCATTCCATGCGATCCACGCCATGGCCGGGAATGCCATGATCCTGGTTAGTGGTAATGGTCGAGCAAAGGTGATCTTTCTGGTCCAGTTTGCTGCGCAGGATCATCTTGCCGTTCTCTTTGCGAAGATTCAAAATAGCCGTCCCCCGCCGGGTAAGTCCCACCTCCCGGCCCCGTAGATCGGGCAGCCCCAGAGCCCTGGCTCTCCAGATGGCCTCTTCCTCATCTGCACTCAAGATCTTGGTACGTGGAGGCCGACCGAAGCTGCCATGGCAATCGCCACAGCGAATTTCGACCTGTTGGCGCATGTGGCTGTAAATGTTGCCATCACCCATGACCTCCTTTCCGGAATGGCAGTCTATACAGGCCAGTCCTCGTTCAAAGTGAATGTCAGGGACTAAATGCCGTACATCTCTACCTCCTGAGAGGACCTCCAGGTTGGGCCGCCCTTGCCGGTAAGGGGTGCCGTAACCGTCTGCCTCTTCCAGACCGGTGTAAGAAATTCCTAGACGTCCGGAGCGATTATGGCACCGCAGGCATTGGTTCACCGGGATGGCGGTGGTCAGGCGGTGAAGTCTCGGATAACCAGGTTTGTCCTGGGGTAAGGTCGGATCAGCGCCCTCGTAAGTGGCTTTGGGGTTATAGAGCGCGTGGCAGGCGGCGCAGCCTGAGGAGTGGGCCGAGGGGCCGCTTTCTTTCTTGTTCCAGAGATGGCACGAGGCACAGAGCTTGCGCCAATGATCGTCGGCAAGCTCTCCCGAAGAGGCCGGGACTGGTCCCCTAGGATCGGCAGGGTTATTTCCAGATATTGGACCCATCTGGGGAATCGTCAATAAATCAGCTAAACTGCCGGGCTGGGGAGCGGCATTTTTAACTCCGACGGAAGCATACCGGGCCTCATCTGAGGTTTGAGCCGCCCACGAGTAGCGCAGGCTGGCTATGACTCCACTCATGGTCGCCATAATGCCGGAACGCACCCGTTCCACGGAATTTTGGGCTTCCAATTTTCGTTCCGCATGACATTGCCCCCCCGATCTGCCGCAGGTCTGGCTTGCTACTGTCAGGTCTGATGGATTCCGGCCACCGATGAGACCTTGATGGGCAATATCCACCGTCACCCCAATGCCCTGACCCCCGTGGCAGATTACGCAACCGAATTCCTCCACTGGATGGGAGCGACCAGCCTCCTCCAGGCCATCATGGCAGGTGAGGCATCTTTCCACCTTGCCGGTAATAATTGGCCTCAGTTCTTTCACCCGAGAGGGCGCATGGGTTATGGTTTCAAATCTGTCCCGTATCTCCGCTTCAGAAAGCGTACCTTTCAACGCTGCTGTCAGTTTATTGGCTCGGCTTATGCGGTATGCTTCTTGATAGGTTTTCCAAGGCTGACGGTCCTGCCGGATAAGCGCCAGAAGGAGAAGAACGACCAGAAGCATGGCCATGATCAGGAAAGCGAGGGCCTTCAAGAGGGGGGGGTCTGATTTGCCTTTTCCGGTAGTTCCCATATTACATCTCATGCCCGCAGAGCCTTTTCAAACTTAGGCGCGTCCATGGACCGGAATTCCTGCACTCTCATTTTAGCATTAAAGATGATCAACGAAACCTGTTCCCTGTCGGCATCGAAAACTGCCCCTAGAAACCGGTTCTTCCGGGTTCGGCAACCGAGATATACCTGGTGGCCGGCCTTGGCAGGCAGTTGTGGCCCCGGAGCAGGGTGGATTCGGCCTGCCCCGCATAAACTTGCGGTCAACTTCTGGAAGCCGTTTGGCTTCCAATGAATGTTGCCTTCGGGTATGTTTGGCTAACCTACAAGAAAAAAAGTATTTTATAATTTGACCAATTTAGTTTATATAATCTCTGGAAAACATGCCTCGATATAAGAATTAATCATCTTATTGCTCGGCCTGATACTTATCGAATTGGATTTTGACATGCATACTCGAAATTGTTGCTCTGACCTGGAAAAGTGTAAACCCAGCGTAGAAAAAGCATTGCGTGACACCAAAGGGATACTGGATGTTGGCTGGATTGATGAGAACGATCGGCGAACACTCAGGCAATTTGAAGAAGAGCTTCAGGAGCGAGGCCTGGGGGGATTAGGCAAGTATTTCAACGAAGGGGTTTTAACCGTTCTTGATAGAGAGATGGTCTGCGTGGTTTTGAACAATAATGACTTCAGGCACGCCACGGAGCCCTGCCTCTCCTGGGTAATGGGTGGCGTGGTCATCGGCGAGGAGGTATGTGACCAGGAGCGCCTGGAATCATTGAAAAGAAGCGAAGGGGTTAAGGTCATCGGAAAGAATTTTGTCGTTTTCTTCGATAGAATAAAGAAAACAGCCGGTCAACGGCCGGTTTTCGTTTTTCGGGCCTTGTGCTTCCCTGAAATAGAAGGTATTCCCTGCGTTGAGGAGGTTCTCTCAGCCTCACCCTCTGGATCGGGCGATCTTTACCTCAAGGAGAGGTTTGGATGGGAGGCAGGGAAACCTGAATTAGGTACGATCCTCATCGGATTTAACCTTGCTCGCATTTCTGCCGGCCGAAAGGGCCAAGGAAATTTAACAGGTTCTCCATGACCCATTGATAAACTTCTTTATCCCCGCACAACTTCCTGGAGATTTTTGATTCCCTCGAAGCCCTTTGGAGCTCAAAGGGTTTTCCCTCCTGCGCCCTGGTTGGCTAACCTTAATGATTAACACTATTTTTTAATTTGCACTATTTAGTTTAAGCGACAAAATGTAGGACAAATACGGACTTGGCGGAGAGGGAAAATCCTATAAAAAAATCAGACTCTTCCGGACAGCATTCAAGACCAGTCCGTGTCATTTAATAAATGGGCCAATCCAAACTGCGCACCATTGATAGGTATCACCCATGCGGCTCTTTTCCGGTCGCCTATACTTTGACACACCGATGCGGTTTTTGGGCCCAAGGGACAATAAATTCTTTTAACCCACAGTATGGAGGTGAAAGGAAAAGAAATTGTATTTTGCGGCCAGGTTGTCTATTAGGAGAGCAGTGAGATTCTCACTCCCAAGAAAGGAGCGTTTGTGAAGATGGAAAAGCTTAGGAGAAGCGCGGGTGTATCGATCTTCGCCATCTTGGTGGCCATTTCCTTTGCTGGTTCTCTCGCTTTTGCAGCAGAGCAGGGCGGCGCCAAGGGCGGCCCCTTAGTAGGTTACCCCCAAGACTGGACGGACAAGCAAGTCCAGGAGTTTGTCAAGAAGCCGTGGACTCAAGAAGAACTCAAGGCCATGGGACGCCCACCAAGATACATACTGAACAAAACCATGACCCCGCGTCATACCGGGAAAGAACTGACCCCAAAGGAGCTTTTCGAGAACGGCCAGAACAAATTTCGGGCCCTAACGTTCCAGTATGGCATAGGAATTAACGCCAAGGATTTCTACAAGATCTGGATCGAGCAAGAAGGCTGGAAAAATCCTAAAATTAAGATTCTAGACCTTCGCCAGGAATCGGAGTTCCAGGAGGGGCATATTCCTGGAGCAATCCGCGTGGACACCGGCCTGGCTTACTGGCAACTCCCGGGCAAGGCCCCGGACTCCTCGGCCACATACTACCTGCAGTGCAAGGGCGGGACTCCTGACAATGGTAACAACCGAGGCGCCTTGGTTAAAAAGGTTATGCTGGAAATGGGCTATTCTGGGGATATCATCAGTATCAGTGATGGATTCAGGGGTTGGATCGAAAACGGTTTTCCCGTAATTAACCAGCACGGTTTGATCACCCTGGTGCCGGGGACCTTCCAGATTCCCGAGAAAGACGCCATGCAGAAGGTAAAAGAGGTTACCCCCGTGGTGGCGCCTGCTGTAATGGAAGAAGCCAATAAGCTGGGAATCAAGGATTGGTAGAATAGGCTGTCTGGCCTGGCGCCTGCCGTGGAGGCTCATTGACCATAGCCTGCCGGCAGGCTCCTAAAGGTGCTCGCTCGTAAAGGCTTAAAAGGCTACGCCTGGATGGCATCCTCCTTGCGTGCCGCTGAAGATCTCCGTGCATGACCAAATCTCTCCCAGTTAAAAAGTGCCGATACCGGGAGGGTCATCACGGAGATCTTCACTTTTTGGATGAAAACTTAATGGTCCACGCTCGCTTAATTCGTTGGGGCACACGATCGCCTACCCCCGCGGAGCTTACCCCAGCGAAAGGAGGGGAGCGGGGTTACAGGGAATCCTGAGAAAATATGGATCCATGCGCCTGCCCCGGACTCCGATCCGGAGCGCGCCAGCATGACAGACGAAGACTCAAGGACTTGCCGAGAGGACCGCTTAGGCCAGGGTCTAACACCTCAGTACTCGATCACGCGAGGAACAAGATCATTTTGACCTACAGGAATATGGAAAATTTAGCCATCGGGAAGGAGTGTGACGCAATGGCGACAAATCTTACTACTGTGGTTAAATCAGCGAAAAAGGAAGTGCGCATTTGCCGTGACCAGGGGGTGGTGATTATCGGGGAAAGGATCAACCCTACTGGCCGAAAGGTCCTGCGGGCTGAACTCAGCGAGGGAATATTCGATATGGTTCGCAAGGATGCCCTGGCCCAGATTGCCGCGGGGGCCGGGATTCTGGACGTGAATGCCGGGGTACCCGGCGCCGATGAGTCCGCCCTGATGGTTCAAATTATCAAGGAAGTCAGAGCGGCAACGGATGACTTCCCGATCTGCATCGATTCCCCCAGAACTGAGACGCTGGCGGCGGCTCTGAACTACTACTGTAAAGACGGGGCCAGACCCTTGGTGAATTCGGTAAGTGCGGAAACAAAGCGCCTCAAAGCGGTGTTGCCTCTGATCAAAGACTATGGGTGCCCGGTCATTGGGCTGTGCAGCGGAGATACTGGTATTCCCAAGACTGCTGACGAAAGATTTCAGAATGCCGCCAAGATCATCGAAGAGGCCGACAAACTGGGAATCCCCGCCGAGGACGTCGTGATCGATCCTCTCGTCTTAACGCTCGGAACCGAGTGGCGAGCTGGAAAGATGGTTCTGGAGGCCATACGCATGATCGTAAACCGCTTTGGGGTCAACATTACCATGGGCGCCAGCAACGTCTCCTTTGGCATGCCCGACCGGGAAACCCTGACTGCAGCCTTCCTGGCAGTCTCAGTGGATGCCGGTTTGACTTGCCCGATCTGCAACCCGTTAAAAAAGCAAGAAGTCAGCGTCCTGCAAGCTGCCGACCTTATAGAGGGGAGGGACCCCCACGGCATGAAGTGGATCAAGGGATTCCGGGCGCGCCAGGCCGCTTAAAGCCGTTTTCCCATAAGCTCTAATTTTGAAGCGTTTTCCTCCCGGAAGCTGCTGCTAGCGCTCACGGATCCCAGTGAGCCCCCCTGCCGCCCCCCGATTGCCGGCAAGGTTAGCCGTATGCATTACCCACGGCGGAGGTACGGGTTAGAGAGTCACCGCGCTTTGCGGATTTGGGCTGGCAAGTAAGTCTGACAGGTTTTGCAGGATCGACGCAAACTAAGTTGCTACTTTTGGACCATATTTTCGAGTGATCTCGCGAAGTAGCCGGTTCCTCTCCTCCACGGCGCCGTTTCGGGATTGTTCCACCAGGGTGGGTTCGGCTTCCACCAGCGCTTCGGAATTATATCGATCGCGTAGGCGTTCGCAGGAACCTCATGAGCGGCTTCATACATTTTCTCGAAGATGGAACCATCTCCATAGATTTTATCGAGCTTGTCAATCCATTCCTTCCAGGGATCGGGGTTGTACTTTGGTGAGATCACCCTCTCGAGCTTGTCCATCTCTCCCTGTGACCAGTGTATATTACGGATACCGCATCTCCAATGCTCAGTTCCCGGAGGGGGCGGATCGCATTCACCAGAGCCGGCCTTCTGCCAGATGGAAGCTTCTTCCTTGCCAAGGACGGCGACCTGAGCGTGATAGGCAGATTCCATGAGGGCGTCTCTGAGTTCTGCGGGCATCTTCTCCAGTGCCTTGACGTTCATGCCGGTAACCCAGTTGCCCGAGCAGTACTTCAGGTACAGGTACTGGCCGGTGAATTCAGTGAAGTGGATCACCTCGAAGGGAATTTCCCAGGCTTCCGCGCCGTCTATGACTCCCTTGCGCACTGCGTCCACGACTTCCTCGTAGATGATGGCGACGGGGTTGACCCCCATGAGCTGCATGCTCTTGAGACCGAAGAGTGTACCGGTGGTCCTGACCTTGGCATTGGCCGCCCGCAGTTTTTCGAGGGTGTCCAGGGCTGGGGTGCCTTCCCCATACTTCATCTTGCTCATGAAGAAGCCGCGCAGACCGTAATCACCAAACAGCATTTCCAGGCCATAGGTCCGGCGCATCGGCTCCCGCCAGAGATCCTCGCTCCTGTAGTCAAAGGCAAAGGAGTAGAGGGCGGCGCGCGACGGCCAGAGGGCTCCGAAGTCGAGGATATTCAGATAAGGGCAGGTCATCGCGGCGTTATTGGTGGAAGCCAGGTACAGATCGATAATGCCCTGCATACACATTTCGGCGCAGGTCATTTCCCCGCAAATCGAATTCCCCCCCTTGGCCTCGATTTGCACGGCATTATCGGTGCGCTCTTCGATATCATGGATGAAACCGAAGGTCCCTACCTTGGCGACCCAGGTGGCGTCTAGGGTGTGCCCCGCCATGCCGTATGTCAGCTTAATCTGGGGAGTGGTTTTGGCTCGGTGGTTCGCAGTTTCGGCGGCCTTCTGGGCGAGCAGCGTGGCTGTCGGCTCGGTTCCTGCTCGGGCAAAGCCGCCATAAGCAAGCAGGGTGGAGGTGAGGCCGAAGGTTGCAGCAATCCGGCTGAATTCCCGGCGCGAGATGGCCTTGGGCGGCGCAGCTCCCTTGCTCTCCTTCCTGTGGTCTTCCGTCTTCATGGGGCTCCAATAAGTATAACCTGATTATGCAAATCGGCTATCTTGTTCTAGGGACAAGATAACCGATTTGCATCACTTCTGGTATACCGGGATCTCCCGATCCTCAGGCCACTTGGCTCACCAGCTTTTTCGCCACCGGAACGGCCGCGGCGGCATCGTACGCGTAGCCGTCAGCCCCAATACGGTCCGCGAAATCCTGAGAAACAGGGGCGCCCCCGATGATCACCTTGAGCGAATTCCTGAGGCCCTCCTGTTCAAGTTTCTTGATGATCATGGGCATAATATCCATCGTGTTGGTAAGAAGCGCTGATAATCCCAGCAATTGAGGTTTGTCCTGCTTTACCGCCGCGATGATGCGGGACGTTTCCACATCCCCCCCCATGAAAATGACTTCTAAGCCGGCGCTGCCCAGCATGGTGGCAACCAGTTCGAGACCGATGTCATGAACGTCGCCTTCGACCGTTGCCAGCACGACCTTGCCGCCTATTGAGGATTCTCCGGCAGCGAGATGAGGTTTGAGAACCGCCATGGATGCCTTCATGGCTTCG
Source organism: uncultured delta proteobacterium (assembly GCA_963834795.1). Taxonomy (GTDB): domain Bacteria; phylum Desulfobacterota; class Desulfobaccia; order Desulfobaccales; family 0-14-0-80-60-11; genus JAPLJC01. Next base: position 44,596 of record CAWIDL010000018.1, read on the forward strand.
GCCGACATCAGCATCTCGGGGATGAACTTCTCTCCGGCCGCGTAGCCGGCGCCGCATTCGTGGAGTCCCATTACCAGCCCCTTATCCACGATGTCCTGAGCCCCCAAGCCTTCAGCTATCGCCTTCTTGACGAGATCGAGTGTTTTCGACTCATCTCCGTCATAGACCGCTTGTGCGATTTCCAATAATATTTCCACCTTCATCCTCCCGATTTACTCTTCTTTTTTGAGGTAACTACCGTATCGGCGCGCCGCGTAGATCGTTGCATCGCGGTTGATGTAAGCGGTCCCCTTCGGCTCCCAGCAGTTAGGGCCGAGCATGGAGCGAAGATTGCCGCCTTCGACGGTCTCGATGATAATCCTGCTCTCCTCGATAAGTTCCTCAGGGGTGCCAAATTTGAGGGTGGTGGCATAAGGGACGGGCTTCCGGTCCGCCGTAGAGGTCTTGGTGGCCGCACCGTAATTGCCGTTAAGGAACTTCAGGTGCGGATTGAGACCGGAGTCTCTCATTTCGACAGCCTTTTGCACGCAAAGATCGATGTTCATCGGGCCAAGGAAATAGCCGTTGGCCTGGTTCTGATAGACGAGATCGAGACGGTCATGCCAGTTCCCGCAAGGATGGAAGATGATCTTCATGCCGGTTTCACGGCGGATGGCCTCAATGTACTTACGTTGATACGGCTGGGTCAAGGTTTCATAATGTTTTCTGGAGATGCAGTCGGCGGAGGACACCGGGTCGTTGACCCACACGCAGTCGGCTCCCGCTTCATGAGCGGCAATGACCATTTGCAGCCAGCCGTCCATGGCGTTTTCCATGAGTTCGACGGCCCAATCCGGGTCCCGGGCGACGATCAGGAACCATTCCTTGAAACCTGTCAGACAGGCGGCGGTCCGGGAGGGACAACTTCCCCAGGTCATGATGGGCACCCGCTGGGTGCCGTTGCCTGCCTTGAGCAGCCCTTCCTTCAGGCGCTTGATGCACTGCAGAACCTTGGGCATATTGCCGTCTTTGCGCGGATCGAGCTTCCACTTGGCCTTCTTCATGTCATCTTTGGTCTTAATGAAGGGCTCGGCAATCTGGGGGACATCATCCTCGGGGTACTTGAGGGTCGCACCGATGGCTTCTTCAACGGGTCCCATCATATCGTAGTCGATGACACAGTCATACTGGAACCGCTGCTGAGCCATGATCTGTCCCTTGGCATACAGATCGGGATCATCCCAGGTCTGCTTGAAGGTCACCCCTAGGTATTCCAGCCCCGCCCAGCGCGGGTAGACATGCACGGGGACCCGATCGAGCTTTTCGCCATTCATGGTGGCGAACATCCTTTCCCATGGAGTCACTTCTGTGGACCCGTCATACATGTAATAAGACATTTTCCTCTCCTTTTCTGATGTTGGATGTTCGCATCGAATTTGGGGTGTGGCTGCCATTCTGCTGTTACCCACCAGCAGTTAAATCGAACCTTTGATTAGAAACGGCATGCCATCCCGGACAAATTCCACGAACATTTTAAAAACTGTAATCCTATTAGGTCAACTTCAGAAAACTCTTTTCCACATCCCTAAAATCTCATAGGGCGGTTCGAAAAGCTGTCCGCATGTGTCTGATTTTTGCATAGGACTCTTACCAGCCCTCAAGTCGGTCTTTATCCTACATTTTAAGTAAGAATGGTTGATCGACATACAGGGATCAAATCGCCCCCGCAGCCAGCCCGAGCGACACCGGTATTCCTGCTCAGGCCCAACCCGGTGGCCGGCCCGGAGATTGTGGCCCTGGTTCTCTCCCGGCGCGGCCCGGTCAGTTCGTTGACGCCCGGCCTGTTGATTGCCAAAATTTTTGCTTCCTTCGGTTTGGTCCGAGTCAACCGCAATGAATAACGGGATTTCATTAATCTTAAACTTATTTATTCAAATTTCGCACCCCTGTAACCGTAACCTGCACAGGCGGGACGCCTAGGCTACCTGGGCTTGGTAGCCTGGGCCTCCGGCCTGTGTGGGTTATTTGATGCGAAACTTGAGTTATTTAAATGTAGGAAAAATACGGGCGAATGAAGAGGGGAATTCCTAGAAAAAAATCAGACTATTCCGGACAGCATCCAGATCGGGCCGTGGCAGCAGGTTATTGGGCAATTCGAATCTCTACACCAGTTTGGTGGCACTCAAAAAGATTGGACCGAAAAGCAGCTCTAAGGAGTTTGTTAAGGAGCCTTGGACTCAGGAAAAACTCAAGGCTAGGGGGACGTGCACCAGGAGTCCACCCAGATACATTATTGAACAAAACCGAGCAAAGTAAAAGGTGGCGCCTTCGTTGAGCTTTCCTCCAGCCCAGGCCCGGCCACCGTGGCGCTCGCTAGCGCGCTTGGCTATGGCCGGGCTAATGCCGATGGTCACTACAATTTGACGAACTCCTGGGCCCGTTTTTCCCGAGCGCAAGCGGGGCAGAACCGGCGCAACACCTGCTTGCCTGTGACCGCGTCGCTGTGGGAGGTGACATAATCGAGATAGCGGACCGGAGGTAATGGGCCGCCGCAACCCTGGCATCTGGGGGCCTCGAGGCGGTTCAAGACGGTGCCGCAGAGGCGTATTTCCCGGTGCTCCGGCCCTTCCAGGTAATCGATGGCCCCGGTGGGACAGGCCAGGGCGCAGGAGCCGCAGGCAATGCAGCGCTCCCGGGCCCGGTGGTAGTCGCTGAGCACCCGCTCCGTGGGGCTGATCTGGGTAAACTTCAGGGCATAGACCTGCATGGTGTCCCGGCAGACCCGCTCGCAGACGCCGCAACGGATGCAGACGTCGCACCGCAAGCAGCGCTGCGCCTCTCTCTGAGCCTCCTCCGGGGAATAATCCAGTTCCACCTGTTCAAAATTATGGCGCCGCTGTTCCATATCCAAAAACGGCGTGGGCACCCGGTGGTTGACAATCTTCTCCTCGGCCGGGATGGCCAGGAAAGGCACCCTGCCGCGCTTCTGGGGCCGGGCCTGCGGCACCGGACCCGGGTCGCGGGACAGATAATGGTGGATCTCCAGGGCGGCCTGTTTGCCGGCGGCGATGGCTTCCACCGCGGTGGCCGGCCCGGTGACTGCGTCGCCGCCGGAAAAGATATCCCGCACGCTGGTGCTGGTACTGCCTTTGTCGGTGACGATGGTGCACCAGGGGCTGGTCTGCACTGGCGGTTCCGGGAAGGGGCAGAGATCGGGCTGCTGGCCGATGGCAGTGATCACCGCCCCGACCTCGATGAGATAGTTGCTGCCGGGAATGGGGATGGGGCGGCGTCGTCCGGAAGCGTCCGGATGGCCCAACTCGGCCTGGAGGCACTCCAGGTATTGCACCCGGCCCTTCTCGCCACCGATCTTGATGGGCACCGTCAGAAAATGGATCACCACCCCTTCCTCCTGGGCCTGCTCAATCTCTTCGGGATGGGCCGGCATCTCTTTGCGGGTGCGGCGGTAAGAGACGTGGACCTCCTGGCAGCCCAGGCGTACGCAAGTCCGGGCCGCGTCCATGGCGGCATTGCCGCCGCCGATGATCACCACCCTGTCCGCCGGCTTCTGTTTATTACCCAGGTTCACCTGACGCAGAAAAGAGATAACGTCATAGACCTGGGGAAAGTCATTTTCGCCCTCGATCTTCAACTTGTAGCCCAGATGGGCCCCGATCCCGAGGAAAAAGGCCTCATAGCCTCTCCGGCGCAGTTCCTCCAGACTGACGTCGCGGCCCACCGTGACCGCGGTCCGGACTTCCACCCCCAGGGAACGGATCAGCTCGACTTCTTTCCGCACCACCTTCCGGGGCAGGCGATATTCGGGAATCCCGGCAATGAGGAGGCCGCCGGCCTCCGGCAGGGCCTCGAAGACGGTTACCGCGTAACCTCGCAAGGCCAGGTAATGGGCGCAGGATAGACCGGCAGGTCCGGAGCCGATCACGGCGACGCGATGGCCATTGGGCGCCTCCGGCTTCAAGGGGGCGTATTCGCCGTGCCGGGTGGCATAATCGGCCACAAAGGCCTTGAGGTATTTGATGTTGAGGGGCTGATCCAGGTTGCCCCGCACACAGCTCCGTTCGCAGGGATGAGGACAGATGAGACCGCAAACCCAGGGAAAGGGGTTGTCCTGACGGATCACTTCCAGGGCTTCCACGAACCGGCCCTGGGCCACCAGGGCCATGTAGCTGGGGATGTCGATCCCCGCCGGGCAGGCCGCTTGACAGGGAGCCAGCAGGAGTTTGGGGCAGACCCGGGCCGGACAATGCTTGTTGTCCGTGTGCATCCGGTATTCATCCGGGAAATAGTGCAGGGAGGTGAGGATGGGGTTCACCGCCAGATTTCCCAGGTGACAGGCGGCCTTTTTTTTCAAGGTCACACAGGCGCGCTCCAGTTCCTCCAGGGTCTCCGGGTCGGCTTCGCCCGCGGCAATCCGGTCCAACAAGTCTTTAACCCGCAGGAGGCCGACGCGGCAAGTGGAGCACTGGGCCCCCGGTTGCTGCAAGATAAATTCCAGCTGCTCCCGCACCAGGGCGACGAGACAATCCCGCTCATCGAGAACCTGGATGGTCCCCAGGGCCAGGGAACCGCCCATTTCCAGGAGGGTCTCATGGTTCAAACTGAGCTTCAGCAGGTGAAGCGGAAAGATGCCCCCCAGGGGCCCACCCACTACGACGGCCTTGGGCTTGCGGCCATGGCGGAAGCCGCCCCCCGGACCGTTGATTACCTCCTCCAGGGTGGAGGAAATGGCCACTTCCACAAAACCGGGGTTTTCCACGGCGCCCATCAGCCGGAAGATCATGGTGCCGGAGGAGCAGGTGATCCCCAATTTCCGGAAGACGGAGACCGGCGTCTGAGCGATGAAAGGCAGCGACGCTACGGTGCCCAGGCTATGGACCAGGAAGGGCGAACCCGCGTATTTCTCCAGAAGGTCCCGGGGCAGCAGAGACTGTAGCGCCTGAATGAACTGGTCTTCGTCCTCCACCAGGAACCGCGATTCTCCGGAAATAATGATCAGCTTAAGCGGTGTGGCTTCCGGCAGAATCCGGCTCTCGTTCAGCCTGGTCCAGGCTGCTTGTAGCCGCTCCATTGCCAGCGGGGCGTTGGCCGGCAAATAGACCACCACAGCCTCGGCCTGGAGGGTCTTGGCAGCCAGCATAATGCCCTCCAATACCTGATGGGGGCAGCCCTCCAGGAGCAGCATGTCTGCGGTGGCCGAGGGAAAGGGGGGCGCGGCGTTGACCACCAGGATGGGGCGTTGTTTCTCCGCCCGAAAGGTGCACCAGGCAGCGCCGCAAGGGAGGCTCCTGGTTCGGGAGAACTCGCAAAAACCCGCGGCCACCACCTTTTGCAGAAACGAATCGAAGCCCTGGCTGTAAAAGGACAGCAGACTCTTGTAGCCGTCGTAATCCTGGTAATCTTCCAGGGAGAGGGGGTCGATCCTTCCCAGGAGTTGGGAAACCCGGACGGTCTGGCCCTCGTAATAAGCCTCGAAGTCTTTGCCCAGCGCCCAGCGATGCACCGGCCGATGCTCCTCCAGGTGGCTCTGGACGATGCGGGAGGCCATATCCGGGGTGACCAGTTCGTAGAGACTGGAGTTACCATTATGGCGCACCTCCACCATGACGTCCCGGCCCTCGATGCCCCGCCAGCCCATCAGTTGCACGTCCAGGGGACCCAGTTCGTCAAGGGCCCGCTCCTTCAAAGCAGCAATAAAGGCGTCTCGTACGGCTTCGGCTTCTTCCAGACCTTTGCCTGGAAAAGTGAAGATATTAATCTGAATAGGAGCATACTGGGCGGCCATCATTCCCGTCCTCACATCAGCGGCCACTGACCACGGTATCCAGCTCGAAGGCCACCGCTTTGGCCAGGCGTTCCCGCCGGCTAATATCCAATTGCTCGGCGTTGCCGAACTGCAGGCAATGGGTGACGCACTTGGTGACGCAGGCGGGTTTGAGCCCCTGGTCCAGCCGGTCCATGCAGTAGTCGCATTTTACCGCTTTACCCAGTTGCGGGTGCCACTGGGGCGCGCCCCAGGGGCAGGCGGTGATACAGCTCTTGCAGCCCACGCATAGGGACTGCTCCACGTAGACAATGCCGTCTTTGGGCCGCTTGCGCATGGCCCCGGTGGGGCACACCGGCACGCACCAGGGTTCGGAACAGTGGAAACAGGGCATGAAGATAAAACCCATGCGGGGGACTTCCGCCACCATCTTGGGGCCTACGGGGATGATCTGGCCCAGGCGGGGACCCCGGGGCAGTCCCTTATTGCTCTTGCAATGCACCTCGCAGCTCAGGCAGCCGATGCACCTTTTCTGGTCTTGAATGAGGTAATACAGACTCATAGGTTTTCCTCCGGGAAACTTAGGTCAGGGGGCGCACTTGCACCATGGTCTCGTGCAGGCCCGGGCTGCCCCCCACCGGGTCGGTGACATTTTCCTGTAGCAGGGCGTCGCTGGCGCCCTTGAGGTAGCAGCGGGTTTGGGCCGGCACCGTCTTGCCGAAGCCGTGCAGCATGAATACCGCTTCAGGATGGATGGCATCCGTCACCTTGGCCTTGATTTTACCGACGCCCAGCGGCGAAGACACCTCGACATAGTCCCCGTTTTTGATCCCTAAACGGCCGGCAGGTTGGGTATTAATCCACAATTCATTTTCCGGCACCAATTCGTTCAAGTAGTAATTGTTCTGAGTGGAGATGTGGGTATGCGCCGCACAACGCCCCACTATCAGGCGCAAACGGTCTGCCGGCGGCGCCGGCCTATGAGTGTAGGGCACAAACGAGGGGATGCCGGCATTTTCCATCAAGGAACTCACCAACTCAATCTTGCCCGAAGGAGTTTTGAACTTGAGGCCCTTTTCCCGGTCCCAGAGTATGGGCTTGTCGGCTAGAGCCACAAAGCCCTTGGCCTCGAAATCCTCGATCTTTACCCCCAGATTCTTAAGCTGAAAATTCCAGATGTCCTCGATGGTCTCATAGGGAAAGTACCGCCCCAGACCCAGGCGCTGGGCCAGTTTCTTGATGATCAGCCAGGCAGGCAGGCTGTCGTACCGGGGCGTCACCGCCTGCCGGCGCATGAAGAGCGTGGGCTTGAGGCCCGTGGCCAATTGGATGCAGTCGGACCGCTCCAAATACATCGACTCCGGCAGGATGACGTCGGCGTACCAGGCGGTTTCACTGAAGTTCACTTCCAGGGCGACGACGAGGTCCAGTTGATCCAGGGCCCGCCGGGTGGCGGCGGCGTCAGGGATGGAGGTCAGAGGGTCGAAGCGGTTGGCGATCAGGGCCTTGATGGGATAGGGGTCCTGATCCAGGATAGCATGGGCCAGCTGCTGGACATTGCCGTGGAAGGCATTGATAATGGGAAAAACCGCCCCGCCGGCGCCATCAAACCGGGGCTGGCTAATTTTGGGGAATTCCTGGTTGGAATACTTGCCGATGTCGCCCCGGCCGGCGTCCTTAGGGGTTTTCTTGAAAAAAATGCCGCCCTTGGCCTCGATGCTGCCCATCAAGGCATTCAAGATGATCATGGAACGGCGTATGTAGATCTCATCGGTATGATGCGAGCCCCGATAGCCGTAGTGGAAGATCACCGCCGGCTTGGCGGCCGCGGCTTCCCGGGCCAGGGTGACGATCTCTTCAGCCGGAATGCCGGTCTCCTGCTCGGCCCACTCCGGGGTATAGGGCTCCACAAAGGCTTGCAGCTCTTTGAGCCCCTTGACCCATAGCCTGACGTAGACCGGGTCGTAGAGACGCTCTTTCAGGATGGTCCGGATCAGGGCGTAGTTGAGGGCCAGGTCGGTGCCGGGGCGAATCATCCAGTAGCGATCGGCCTTGGTGGCGGTGACGCTGATCCGGGGGTCGATATAGGTGAGTTTGGCCCCCTTCTCCATGGCGCCCAGGAGATTATTGATGGACTTGATTTCCAGGGTCTCAAAGAGGTTGCGGCCATACATGATCATGTGCCGGGTGTTGGCGTAGTCTACGCCCACGTCCGCCGGGGCGTACGGGTAGCCCGTCAGGCTGTTCATGGCGGTGATCACCGAGCCCCTGCACAGGGATTCATGGGTGACATGGTTAGGAGAGCCCAGGGCGTTCATGAAGGCCTTGACCATGTGGGTGTTGAGATTGTTCCGCTCTGCCCAGATAAGACTTTGGGGGCCGTATTCCTTGACGATGTCCTTGAGTTTGGCAGCCACGAAATCCAGGGCCTCGTCCCAGGCGGCGCGTTTCCATTGGCCGGCGCCCCGGGGACCGACGCGGATCATGGGATACTGCGGCCGCTCGCTGTCGTGCAACAGCGCCAGGCCGGCGGAGCCCTTGGCGCACAGGGCCCCTTCGATGCCGGCCACGTGGGGATTGCCTTCGATCCACTTCACATCGTCATTTTCCACCAGGACTCGAATGGGGCACCGTTGCGTACACATGAAGCAGATGCTAAAAACTTCCTTTGCCATAACAGTCTTCCTGTAAGTTATTTTTTAATCTTATCATAATTTTGTTTAAACATAACCCTTACGAAGTACCTAACCTCACCCCTTGCCGCCGGGCTCGGGGGCCGCCGGCCGGGCCGGAACAGGCTGCACCCCAGCCAAGGCTGGCGAATTCCCTCCTTGGAGATTATTGGCGTCCAGGATGCCCTTAATGCGGCGGAAGTACGGTAGCCGATACTTAACCCGCTTAAAAAGAAAGTAAGCCAAGGCGTAGAGGATGATGAAAATCCCGACAAAACCCAGTGAATAGGGGACGACCACGAGGGGAATCTCTATCCCCTGGAAACGTTCCTGCATCCATCCCAGCATAAAGAAGATGGGCCAGAAGAACGTCGCCGAAAGAGCCAGCTGCATGAAGAAAGACTTGTTGAAAGCATCGTTGGCCAGCTTGTTGACCGCCTCATAGGCCAGTCTGTCCCCGGCCTTCAATGCCTCCATGGACAAATCCTGGTATTTCTTGGCTTCGCCGGCTACCTGAGTGAAGTGCCGCCGCACAATCAAAGACGCCAGGAAGGAGGTAAATTCACCCACCATTAGGGCCAGGACGGCCACCACCGAGGTGCCGATGAGAAAATTCCACCCTGTCTGGCCCGTCAGCCGGTAAAACCAGATCAGGTAAGGATCCAGAAAGAGATAAAGGGAAGGCATCTCCATGGTTGTTTACCAGGAGGGAGGGCCGGACCAGGCCGGACCTTCTCTCCGTTTTGGCTTGTTTACTCCTACATTCCCGGGCAGACGGAGTGACCCATAAAACCCTTGGTCAGGTAACCGATGCCCACGTACACCGCCAGGATCACGAAGATGCGTTTCAGCCAGATTTCGGGGATGTTCTTGGAGGTGACCGGACCGAGGACGGAGCCGATGGCGATGCCGATCAGTTCGGTGCCGATCAAAAGAAAATCCACGGGCACATGCCGCATCACCATCATATTGAAGATGTTAACTACCATGCCCACCAGCACCGCCAGGGCCGAAGTGCCGGCCACGATGAACATGGGAAGCCCCGCCACAGAGGTCAGGAAAGGCACATAGAGGAAGCCGCCCCCCACCCCGATGAGGGCCGAGATGCCGTTGATGACAAAGCCGCCCAGCAGGGGCCAGAGGGGATTGAAGGAGAATTCCTGGCCATAAAAAGTAAAAGAGATCTTGCTCAGGCCCCAATGGGTGACCTGCACCCCTTTGGCATGCTCAGCGCTGACCTGCGTGGTTTTTTTGATATGAGCTTCTTCAAAGGCCTTGGCTGCGGCCTTGGCAGCCTTCTTTTTCTCCTGGCCTTTAGGCGTGGTTTCATAGAAAAGCACAAAGGCGACGGCGAAGACGATGATCCCGAAAAAGCCCACATAGAGGTTGACATTCATTTCACCCACAGTAAGCAGGGGGACCAGGTAGCCGGCGAGGATACCGCCGATGGCCAAACATAAGCCCAGGGGAAGCACCAGCCGTCCCATGCGGTAATAGGTAAAGGAAGAAATCAAGGCCGACAATCCCACCAGATACTGGTTGCTGGTGCGGATGGCATCGGTCATCAGCTTGTTCAAGCCGGGGCTGGTCTTTTTAAAACCGCTGGCGTAATCCGAGAGCCCGAAGACACTGATATGGCCGACGCCCGCCATGATGCCGCCGAAGGCGCCCACTGACGAGAAGATCCAGCCGACCCAGATGCCCCATAAGATGTAAAATAGGAAGAAATGGCGAGGGGCCCCGGGAATCCCCATAAAGCCCTTGGGGGCGCCGGGGTTGATCATGCCGGGGCCGGCGCCCTGGGGCGTCTTGGCGAGGGCCTCGGACAGTTCGCTGGCATACGCCGGCGCCGCCCAGACCAGGGTGGCCGCCACTGCGGCCAGTGCAAGTACCCCCAAAATCACCAAGCCTTTTTTCCGCATGAAATCCTCCTGAACTGAATTATGGAATATTGCCAAAAAAACCTGGCTGCGCCGACCTGCCGGCTCCGGGTTCAAGGAAGGCCCCGGTCGAGCAGGTCCAGGAAATCTACCTTGGTTTTAGGCGGTTTAATCCCCAGCACCCGGAAGAGCAGCACCGGCACAGTGGCGTGACTCACCACCTTTTCGGCCACGCTGCCCAGGACCCAGGCCACTTCGCCCCGGCCGTGGGTGGCCATGGCGATCAGGTCCAGGGCGTTTTGATCGGCATAATTGATAATTTCATGAGCCGGCGTGCCTTTGACACAGGCCACCGAGGTCTTCACCCCCTGGGCCGTCAAATCCTGAGCGGCCGTTTGGGCGCCTAATCTTCGCACCTGCAGCCCCTCACCAACCCGCTCTTCCCAGTCAAAGACAAATAGCAAGAAGTCTGCCAGGGTTAAAAAATGGTTAATATTTGATTAACATACTGTTATTCCATCAAATAATGATAAACATGCCTGGCGTTGTTGACAATGTTAATGGTTTATGTTTAACGTTAGTTAATAGATGGGCCGCTAACAATTAACCTGGGGAATTTAACCTCCCTCCCCGGGCGGAGGACTTATGAGTCATGAGACGCCGGCGGACTCCCTGGCGCACCTCAAGGAAAATCTATTCGGCCAGGAACCGGAAGAGTTTTGGAAGACCGTCATTGATACCATGATGGACGGCCTGTTGATCGTGGACCCCCAGGGCGCCATCCTGGCAGTCAATGCGGCCATGGAGGAGATCACCGGCTACCGCCGGGAAGAGCTGGTAGGCCAACCCTGTACCATCCTCAAGTGTCCAACCTGCCTGGATGCGGTAGTACGGGCGGGGAGGAAGGAGTGCGAGCTGTTCCGGGGCGGCTCAGTCCACCGCCGCCAATGCACCCTGGAGCGCAAGGACGGCAGCCACATCCAGGTTCTGAAGAATGGCGCCGCCCTGCAGGATCGGGCCGGCCGGGTGGTAGCCGGAGTGGAAAACCTCACCGACCTCCGGGAGATGGTGGCCAAAGAGCGGGTCATCTCCCACCTGCGCCGGGAGCTGAGCCGGGAAGACCTGGCCCGCGCCTTGCCGGAGAAGTCCCCGGACATGATGCAGCTCTTCATCTCCAGCCTGCGCCGGGAGCTGAGACAGGAGGACGCCTTTCACGGGATCATCGGCAAGTCTCCGGTGATGGTGCAGCTCTTCACCCTGATTTCCGCCGCCGCCCAATCCCAGGCGCCGGTGATCATCTACGGCGAATCCGGCACCGGCAAGGAGTTGGTGGCCGCGGCCATCCACCGTCTCAGTCCACGGTGCCAGGGGCCCTTCATCAAGGTGAACAGCGCCGCCCTCAACGAGTCCCTGTTGGAGAGCGAACTTTTCGGCCACGTCAAAGGGGCCTTCACCGGGGCCGACCGCACCCGCTTGGGGCGCTTCGAGGCGGCCAACGGCGGCGGCATCTTCCTGGATGAAGTGGGAGACTTGCCCCTGGCTACCCAGGCCAAGCTCCTCAGGGTCCTCCAGGAGAAGGTCATCGAAAAGGTTGGGGACCACCTGCCCATCCGGGTGGACGTTCGGGTGATCACCGCCACCAACAAGGACCTCCACCGCCTCATGGCCCTGGGCCGCTTCCGGGAGGACCTCTTTTACCGCATCGGGGTCATCCCCGTCCATCTGCCTCCCCTTAGGGAGCGGCGGGAGGATATCCCCCTGCTGGCCAAGGCCTTCATCGAGCGGGGCCGCCGCCAGACCCGCAAACCCATCACCGGCCTTGCCCCGGAGGTCCTGGAGCTTCTGGCCGCCCATGACTGGCCCGGCAACGTCCGGGAACTCATCAACGTCATTGAATACGCCTTCGTGCTCTGCCCCGAAGGCCTTATTGGCAAGGAGCATCTGCCGGCCCTGGGCCGCCGGGCCAAGGAAGGCCCCAAGGAGGGACTGGGGAAGGCCCGGGTGGCCGCGTCGCCGACCAGGGCCGCGGTGCCGCGGCAGCGTCTCCTGGAGGCCATCACCCAGACCGGGGGCAGGAAGGGCGAGGCGGCCCGCCTCCTGGGCATCAGCCGGGTAACCCTGTGGAAACTCCTCAAGGCCCACCGGATTCAGGTGGAGAAGACTATCAGCGGCTAGGGGCGGATTAGTGAGCAGTGACTAGAAAACTTACCTGGCCGGACCGGTCTCCGCCGGCTCCCGGCTGCGGCTCCATTCGATCCAGGAGCCGGCGTAGAGGTGCAGCTTCTCCAGGGGATAGCCCGCCAGATAGAGGCTCACCAGGCTGAAAGTGGCGCAGAGGCCGCGGTGGGTGTAAATGTAAATGTCTTTATCCGGGGTCACCCCCCGGGAGGCATAAAGCTTCCGAAGTTCCCCGGGGCTCTTCCAGTAGCCTTTAAAAGGCCCCGAGCCCACCCGGTTCTCCTCCCAGGGGACCGACACCGCGCCGGGGATACGTCCGGGCCGGGCCGCGCCTTCTTTGGTCCCCTCTCCCGAGAAGAAGGAATGGGGCCGCGCGTCCAAGATGACCTTGTTGGACCCCCATCGAGCTCCCTTGACCTGCTCCAGGGTGGCCAGCAGGGTACTGACGGACTCTGGCGGGAACCGGAAAGATACCGGCTTGAACCGGGGCGGAGTGAGCTGGGTGGGAAAGTCTTTGGCCTTCCAGGCCTCAAAGCCGCCGTCCAACAGCCTCATCCGGTTGAGGGGCAAACCGTAGTAGGCCAGGAGCCACCACAGGCGGGTCTGGTCGCATTGGTCCGAGTAGATGATGAGGGTGTCCTGGCTGCCGACCCCGAGGCGGCCCAGAAGGGCCTTCAGTTGCTTGGCCGCGGGCGGCTGGCCCGGAAAGGACTGGCGCCGGTTTTCGGTTTCGGGCCGCCAGAGATGGATGGCGCCCGGGATGTGCCCCAGATAATACTTGGTCTGGGGACGAAAATCGATAATGCGGAGATCGGGGGCCTTTTTATCGATGAGGTCCTTCAGTTCCTCCGCCTTGATCAGGACCCGGGGCGGGGCTTCATCCCCCGGAGGCGCCCCTCCCGCCAGGTGCGGCCCCAAGGATAGGGCCCACCAGGCCGACAGCAGCATCACCGGGATTAGCAAGAGAAGCCGCCTCTGCCGCCAGTTACCAGCCATTCCTTATCCTCCCCCCTGTAAACCTGCTTCAGAGTTCCACCGACTCTCCTTGCTGCGCCTTGACCCTCCGGTAAATCACCGGCAGCAGGCCGACCACCACCAGCAAGAGGATCCCCAGGAGCAACCACATGGAAATCTGGCCCCGGAGGAGATCCAAGAGGTTGCTGGACACCAATACAGTGGCGATGATCGAAGGGAGCAGGGCGAACAGGGTGGCCAGCGCATACGGCAGAAAATGAACTCTGGTGAGGCCGAAGGCGTAATTGAGCAAGAAAAACGGCAGAACGAAGATAAGCCTGGTGAAGACCACTATTTTCCAGCCGTGCCGGGCCACCAGGTCATCCAGGTGAGCCAGCTTGGAGCCGCTGATTTTAGCCGCCACCCAGTCCCGGGCCAGGTAGCGGGACACCAGGAAGGCCAGGGAAGAGCCGGCCGAGGCGCCCAAGACGGAGTAAACCACTCCCCCAAAGGGGCCGAACAGGATACCGCCGGCCACAATTATGGGCATGGCCGGGATGAACAGCAATGGGGCGATGGTCAAAATCAGCAGATAGACCAGGGGGTCCCACATCCCGGAAGAGGCAATGAAGCGACGCAGGCGGTCTTCCTGGAGATACTCCTGGAGATTCAAGGCCCGGCCGATAATGAACAGGCCCCCCAGCACCAGGAGGAAGATGAGGAGGCGAATCCAAGGGACTGCCTTCGGGAAGTCGCCGTCTCTCTCAGGGTTTTCCGGTATCGGTTCCGCCATTTGAATCCGGGTCCTGGATAATGAGCTCATCCATCATTAATTCAAACACCTGAGAGAGGCAAAACCATCAGAAAAAACAGTTAATCAGTCTTTTTTATAATCGCTGCGGTTCCGCACCTTCCGTTAAGCAGGCGGCTCATCTTTTTTCTTTGGTAAATGAAGCCTCCCCTCCTTAAGGGCGATACCGGCCAACAACTCCCGGGCGATCCGGTCACTGCGCCAGCCGACCCGGGGGGACGGATGCGGCTTCTTCAGGAAAGCCATCAGCCCCGCATAGTTATCGATATCCTGCCAGCATCGCAGAAGGTGGACGTTCAGGGAGAGTTCCCGGGCCCGGCTCAGGGTCTCTGCCAGAACCGCGCTGCTGGACCAGGTAATCCCCGCAAATAGCTGCGGCTGCGGGTCCCTGAGCCCCACCAGATAATAGCCGCCATCCGGGGAGGGGCCCAGGACCACCTGGGCTTGCCCGGAGGCCAATCTCCGCCGGGCTTGCAGCAGGATGCCTCCGGGAAGGTCCGGGGTATCGCTGCCCCGGACCAGGACATTTTGAAAACCGGCGCCCGAGCCCCAGGCAAAGGCCCGGACCAGGCGCTCTCCCAGATCCCGGCCCTCCTGGGCAAACCGCCGCACTCCGGGGGCCAAATCTCGGAAAAATTTCCGCGCCCCGGCGGAGGCATAAGCCAGGGCACACTCCATTCCGGGAATTCGGGCTGTTTCCTCCAGGACATCCGCCAAAAAAGCGCCATAGAGGCGGCAGGCCTCCCCGGGGCTGAAAGGTGGGGTAAGGCGGGTTTTTACTTGCCCCGGGACCGGCTCTTTGGCGAAAATGATGCACAGGCTGCTCATGATTCAAGCCGTAAATCTTGCCGGAGAGTTTTTTGTCAGGGCTGGGACCGCAGTGAGCCGATGAATCCGCGCATCTCCATCATTTTGCCGGTGTTGAACGAAGCACCGCTCCTGGCTTCGACCCTGGCGCGGCTGCCTGCCGCGGCCGACCTGGAGATCATCCTGGTGGACGGCGGCAGCGCCGACGACACCTGGGAGGTGGCGGCCCGCCATCCCCAGGTCCACCGCCTGCGGGCCCCCCGCGGGCGAGGCTGCCAGATGAACGCCGGGGCCCGCGCCGCCCGGGGCGGCCTCCTGGCCTTCCTGCACGCCGACACCGTACTGGCTTCCGCCCATCTGGCGGCATTGCGCCGGGCCGCGGCGGATCCAACCTTTGCCGCCGGCGCCTTTGAGCTAGCTCTCGCCCCGCCCCTGCCGGCCCTCAGATGCATCGCCTGGGCGGCCAACTGGCGCAGCCGCCTCCTGGGCCTGCCCTATGGCGACCAGGTCCTCATCCTGCAACGGGAGCTGTTCCAGGCCCTGGGCGGCTTTGCCCACCGCCGGCCCGAGGACCTGGACCTGGTGATTCGGCTCAAACGCTTCACCCGCCTGCGCCTGCTCAGCCCGCCGGTGACCAGCTCCGGCCGTCGCTGGCTGGAGCAGGGTTATTTTGCCACCAGCCGGCGCCACTGGTTGGCACTGGCCCGCCATCTGGCGGAACGCGCCTTCACCCGCCGCTGGCCGGCCCTGGGGGAATTGTGAGGGCGGGACCCCGGAATGAGCCTTAATATTTTTAGAAATGGTTAATTCAGAAAATTTAGTAATGACGGGCATTATAAGGGAAAAATTAATAAATTAACGTACTTTACTATAAAATAGGTTATAAAATATTAGAGTATAATATATATAAATATAATAAATGTAATATATAAAGAAAAGTTATGGAAATCTCGTTAATTTATTAATTTTTTGAGACAACTAATTGATATTACAATATAATATGAATTAATTATCTTGCTGAAATATGAGTATTTATTAATTTTATATTAATTATTTCCTATATGTCTTTTGGGATAGGCACTCTGATATAAATATCTTGAGACTGTTGCAAAATAAATCGTAAATTTTGCTTAAAATTACTTAAAAAATGGTTGCCAAACCCCATAACTTATTGTAATATATGGCAAATAATATTTAGGGGCGACCATGACCAAAAAAGGCAAAGCCAACGGTTCTTTTTTCGGCAATTTTCTTTATGAGCAGATTTTATCCCAAAGACCCCACTTTTTGAAAGACCTGGCCCAAGTGGTGGATTTTCGGTTTGTCCAGGAGCACTGCAAAGACTTCTATGCCGATTGGGGCCGAGACCCTTGGGACCCGGTATTGATGTTCAAAATGGTGTTTTTGCAGTTTCTCTATGATTTGTCGGATCGCGAGATGGAGGAACAAGCCGCCTTTAACCTGGTCTACAAGTGGTTTCTGGGGTTGAGCACCGAGGAGTTGCCGCCCGATCACACCGTCCTCTGCCGCTTCCGGCAACGCCTGGGGCCGGAGGGTTTCGAGACGCTGTTCAATCAGGTGGTGGAGCAAGCCCGGAATCGTGGTTTCATTACCGATCGTCTCCACATCATCGACTCCACCCATATCATCGCCCGGGTCGATCTGTTTCGTTTGAAAAAGGAGCATAAGGATAAGGGGGACGATGACGGCCATTATGTCGACCGGCACTCCCCGGACCCGGACGCCCGTTTTGGCCGCAAGAGCAAGAAAAAGTCTTTCTATGGCTATAAGGCCCATAAGGTGGAGGATGCCGATTCGGAGTTTATTGTGCAGGTCAAGACCACCCCCGGCAATGTGCCCGACGGCACGCAACTGCCTGCACTGATAGATGGCCGCGCCGGGGAAGCCACGGGCGATAAGGCCTATGACAGCGAGCCCAACCACGCCCACCTGGCCGCGGAGGGGGTGACTTCCGGCATCATTCGCCGCCAGCGACGACCTGGGCGCCCGCGGCATTCTCTCCGGGAGCGGCCCAAAATCGAAAGAAAATTTTCCGAAGGTAAGAATCGCCACGGCTTAAACAAAGCTCGCTATTGGGGGTTAGCCAAGGTCAGTATCCAGTCCTTCATGGTGGCCATTGTGCTTAACCTCAAGCGCCTGGTTAAACTCACTCTGGCGGGCGGAACCGTTCCACAACCGGCGTAAGCCGGGTAAAGGTTTTAAAGAAAGGCAAGGGATCTCTGGAATTCTGGGTCCCAAGGAGCATCCCAACCGGATATTGACAAATTTTACAGGATTCTAGGCCGATAACCGTCCCGCTATGAACCGTTAAGCTCCATAGAGGGAACACAAGCAACTCTTACTTTAAGCAACAGTCTCATCTTAGATAATTTATTTATCTAAGATTTTGGGGTGCCTATTTTATTCCCAGATTTTTTCTCATAAACGGATTTGGCTGTGAATGCACCAGACAGCCATCCGATCAAAAATCCATAACAAACAGAAGCCACGCCCTTAAAGTGTTCACCGCCGTTATAGAACCAAGCGATACCAAGCACGACCACGATTATGATTATGACCCCGATAATATGCCTTCGTAGATTTTTCATTTTCTATTCCTTGGTAATATTGAAACCCTGGGGACGGTGGCAGGTTAACGGAAAAAGGATACAGAAACCAACCTGTGGGAATATTGTCAAATCAACTCTGATTGAGGACATGTAATTCACGCCGAGACCTAAAAAATTACCAAATATATTTTTATTCGTTCCTTGCTAGTATTTAGTTGCTTTAATTAGCGATATATGATAGGTTCTCGATTATGAGAGCGACTCAAATTCAATTGACGGATGATGACCGTAGGATTCTCGAATCCAGGATACGTAACAGTAAAACTGAACAGCGCCAGGTTCTGCGGGCTCGCATTATTTTGGCGGCGGCGCAGGGAGCAAAAACCAGCGGCATTGCCAAGGACTTGAAGGTTCGCCCCAACACCGTCAGCAAGTGGCGGACCCGCTTTGCCAGCGAAGGCCTGGCCGGTTTGGAAGATGCCCAAAGACCGGGGAAGCCCAGCAGCTACAGGCAGGACACGGAAAAACGGGTGCTGAGAAAACTGGACGAACCGCCTCCCGAAGGCTATGCCCGCTGGAACGGCAGGCTTCTGTCCGAAGCCTTGGGTGACGTTACCAAGCATCAGGTCTGGCGCATCCTGCGGCGCCATAACATCAGTCTTGAACGCCGCCGGAGCTGGTGCGTCAGCACCGATCCCGAGTTTGCCCGCAAGGCTGCGGACATTGTGGGACTTTACCTGGACCCGCCGGAGAACGCCGTGGTCATCTGTGTGGATGAAAAACCCCAGATTCAGGCCCTGGAAAGAGCGCAGGGATGGCTGAAACTTCCCAATGGCAAGACCTTGACGGGGTTCAGTCACGGTTACAAGCGGCATGGCACCACCACGTTATTTGCCGCCCTGGAAGTGACTACCGGTCAGGTAAAAGCCGGTCACTATAACCGACGGCGGCGGGTGGAATTTCTGGACTTCATGAACCAGATATTGGCTGACTATCCTGATCAGGAACTCCATGTGATTTTAGACAACCTCAATACCCATAAGCCCAAAAACGATATGTGGTTGAAGAGGCATCCCCAGGTTAAATTCCATTACACTCCAACTTCTGCCTCTTGGCTTAATCAAATCGAGGTTTGGTTCAGCATCCTCAGCCGCGGTGCCCTCAAAGGGGCTAATTTCACCTCCCCCCAACAAGTCAGGAAGGCTATCGATAAATTCGTCCAGGCTTACAATCCACAAGCCGCACCGTTTCAATGGCGGAAAAGGTATGTTTATCCCAAAGGCTTGGCTAATCGTATCTCTGATTTATGCAACTAAGTACTAGTCCAATTCCAGGCATGAAATTTATTAAAGGTTCTGAATCAGACGGAATGTGTATATCAAATTTACTGGACTTCTCTTTTTCATCTGATTTCCAAAGAATGCCATAGGCCCGCAGTCCTTCAAAGCTAAAATTGTTTTCAAGACACCAATTAACGAATTCTTTTGAATTTGGTGGCTCCCCCTTAAGAGATGATTGCAGTTTGATTGCTTCTATAAGTTTTCCTTCAAATGGCTTCGATTTAATCTCGTATGCCGGGGGATCTATATATGCATAATGAATCTGTGTTCTGTTCGTTGGAATGGGGAATGGATTAGGCAAACGAGAAACTTGTAAACCAAAAGTTTGACTAATGATGTCACGATTCCTTAACAGCTCCAGCGTTGTCCCTATATTAGGCAAAGCATAATAGACCATCCTGGGAAAGGCTCCTGCAAGATTCTGAAGGCGCTCTAACTGATTATGCGGTAACACAAAACGCCTTCGCGGCCTTCTGAATCTGCGTGGATGAACAATTATATTCGAAGCCTTAAACTGCAAAATTAATAAACGACCATTCAATTGTATACATGCATCAAAACCAAACCGCCGTTCTTGTGCTTGTGTGAGACCAAACCAAATTATATTACGCAAACCGAGTTGTACAGAAAATTGACTACAGAATGTTAATTCGATAGTTTTTTCTGAAAGTCGCATATTTTTAATCCGAAAAGGCTACGAATAATGTTTAATTAACCTTTCAAGACCCGGGGATCGTATCTTAATCTGAGATTATACCCCTGGCTTGGCATCAGGTTGAAAATGTGTTTTTAAGCCTTTGATAAACTTTATATTTCGATTTCTATCTTAGGGCCACGAAAGCGCCGTTTGAACTTCCACCACCACAGGCAAAGCCCGGAGTGTAGGGCATCATATTCGAGACATTTTGTTACTATATATTGGAATTGATTATAGAAAACTGTATCAATACGAGAAGCTTTTTCCCCATTACGACAGTACGTGATGTATTTCTTGATGTGATCATCTTTCCATATTGTTTCAAGATACCAGCTAAATACGTCATATACCATTTGAAAATTCACCACCCTTTTTTGTTCAAGCATGCCTATATTCTCGAAATGGCCCAAGAGTAAGTCGTCAATTTCCCAAGTGGAATAATATTTTTTTTCGCTGAGGCGCTGTATCACCTCTTCAGGGAGCTTACTTTTTTTGAGCTTGTCCTGGTTAATTTCGAAATAGGGCCGTACTTCGATGTCATCACTCGATTCCGCTTTATCATTGAATTCTAAAGCTCCGCAGTCTATTAAGCTCACGAGTATTCTGGTTTCATGCGTAAAAAAGTCATTATCGACCCTATGAATGAAATCTGCGGAAGAAGTTTTACTAATCTTGCCCAATTCCTCCCAGGCTACCCAAACAAGAAAGGCTGCGAAAAATGCGGCTAAAACAGAGCCAACAACACCACTATAATAGCACGCATTGCTATCGTAAAATATGGGCTTAACTACTATTAGGAGGATAATCCCAATAGCAAGAGTAACCAGAACTATAAATAATCTGCTCATCGTCAATTCCCAACGTATAAGGTTTTGCGCAGTAGCCCCTTATTCATTATCCTTTTGCTCTTTACCCTCTAATTTTTCTTTCGGATTCGGCGTTATTGGTTTAGGAGGTTCAAGCGGAGTAGCTCCGGTCTTTGCCGCTGGTTGGGCACCTGATATCTTTGTTTTGCTTGGGTTAGCGAGAATCTCTGCCCGCATCTTGTTGTATTCCTCTTCGGTAATTTTCCCCTTGTCCCGAAGTTTCTTAACCTGGTCGAGCTTATCTTCGATGCTCTCCACCGGTTCTTTGCTAATTGCAACTGTTTGGCTGACAGTTGGGTGCAACCGTAGATCAACATTTTCGGGAACCAGGCGGTATTGACCACCAGAGGCCGCATCAACCCCCCATCCAATAAGGCCACCGGCTATGATATTACCAGCAACCGCCCCGCTAACAACGGTTTTGATATTTACCGTCTCCTTTTGGAACCCATCCATGGTTACTTCGACTATGTGATCGTCTTTGCGTTTCATTGTGATTTTCGCAGGAGACTTATAACGTTCGTTTCCATCAACATTTAAATCTGCACCTGATGGATCTGTGGTTATATTAATGTCCTGAGTTGTTCCGTGAACGATGGTGGCGCAACCAGATGAGATGGCCATTGCAATAATAATAAATAAACAAGCAAAAGCTTGAAATCGACTATTCATTTTGAAGCCCCCTTCGGATTATGCTGGTGTTAATTTCTCATCCGCCCTTAGTTTTATTCAGATTTGTTGCAATATAAACTATTAAGCCACCTATTATTGTTCCAAAGATGCAAGAAATTAATCCCACAAGGATAGCATCTTTATTTCTGATTATAAAATTAGGAAGTTCTCTTTTTTACCTTAAATCTATTTTAGATCTGAATAAAGTAATGGAATCAATCTCTTTTATAAATAAAAATATCATGAAAGCGAAGGAAAGACCATAGAATATTTGAAATAATAAGTTTGGCGCCACAGGATTTGGCGAATATTGTAGTAATAAATATACTAATATAGTAGAAAGTATAATAGAGATAATCATTTCATAAACTATTAAGTGCCCGTGGAACCATGAACTTTGTATAATAATATCTTCAATGATTTTCATTACCCCCAATGATTTCAAATCATCTTTATCTAATAAAATTAAATTGGTTTCCGCCCCTGTTATATTTAACGATAATATTTCAGTAAGATTCCCGCCATTATTATTATTATTAAGACCCACTATCTTAAAGCTATATAATCTTCCTTTTTCATTTGATAATAATTCTTCAATATTATCATATTTAAAATTACCAACGTAAATAATAGTTTTGGTAAAATTATTAACAAATAATTTATCAATTGTCTCGATATGGTCTCTGAATAACCTTGTACCTCGAAACTTTTTTGAGAGACGTTCAGGTATTTTTTCCATATCACACCTATTACAAGGTTATGCGCCTATGATGAACTGGCCACCGCTTTCCAAAAATGGTTTTTGCGACCTCTGCCCCGAGTTTAACCCTGCAAACGTTCCACTATCTCAGGAATGAGGCCATTTCTCGACCTCATTCCCGGATTGAACAGTCTTCTCAAAAGCCAGGTAATTTGAAGAGTTTACTCAAGCCGTCGCCTTCTTCCTCCCTCCAGCTTTTCCAAACCCCCTATCCTTGGCCATCTGGCTCCGCTGCTTAGAATATTCTTTGCAGACGAGAGGGAATCTTTTGGGATCCAGGGAAAACCGTTTAAAGTATTCTTTCGGCACCAGATTATGGGCCTTCTTGATATGGCTTTTCAGAGTTCTCATTTTCTTGCCGCATTCCAGGCATACCACGTGCTTCTGGGTCACAATATCCTTCAACGGTATCGACGGTTTCTTCACCACTCCGGCTTCTGGTGCTTTTTCAGGAGCCATGGTCTCGGGAATTACTTCGCCGCCTTCCAAAGATGCCAGGACATTGAATACCTCTTTAATTTCAGCTACTAATTCCTGGGTAGATAATTCAGTCATAGAGGCGTGTGAAGTGATGATCTCTACGGCGAGCTTCAAATTTTCTGTGGCCATGGGAATGATCTCCTTATTTTTTTTGACATGGTGGGTTAATCGATGTAAAAATTTAATTTATTTGCCTATTAATTGATTTTGTCAAGGAAATTGTGAATAATTAGTGTGCTGTTTTGTGAAGATGGCGAGGGGTAGGTTCGTCAATATCCTTTAAAAAGACACTTGTGATGACAAACGCAAACCAAATTGTAGCAATCTATAATGTGACCCATTTGTATAGATATCGTTCGATGAAATCTGAGGAACTTGAAGGTATATTTAAAAATAGGGAAATTTATTTGCCAAACACGACCTTGTTTAATGATCCTTTTGAATGTAGACCAAATCTAATTATCCATAAAGGCCGACTTTCTAAGGAGCGATACATTAAAGATTCGGCAAAAAGAGCAAGGTTGAAATTTAATCTAACAAAAGCTCAAGAACGAAATTACATAACAAAACTCAGAATAATATTAAATAATATACCAAGAATGGAAAAAGTATTTAATGATTTTGTTGTCCAAGTTGGGGTATATTGTCTTTCCACTATAAATGATGATATTTTAATGTGGTCCCATTATTCAGAAGGGCATAGAGGATTATGTCTCGAATTTGACACAACTAAAGATTATAATTTATTCGATCAAGCATTAAAGGGTTCTTATGATGATCGATACCCTTCAATTGATATTCTCAATATACGTTACCCAGATGAATACCGAAAAGCTTTACTAACTAAATCTAAACATTGGGAATACGAGCAAGAATGGAGAATATTAAAACCAGGCGGGCCAGGTAAACATTTTTTTCCGGCAGAGTTACTGACTGGTGTTATATTTGGAGCTTTAATTTCCGCTAAAGATAAGAATCAGCTTTTAGATTGGGTGAAAAATTATCCGATAAAATTAACTTTATATCAGGCGAAAATTAATAGGGAGAAATATCAACTTAATATAGAACCAATTTAGTAATTGAAGTCTCAGTCTATCTATAGGATAACTGCGGCAATCCTGCGACCCAGCCGGCATATCTGTCACTGGCCGTACCTACGAATATCTGGGGATGAAGATTGCGAAAATTGAATGTTTGCGGATTGGCTTCGGGTATGGGAGACATGAATTTAGTGTAGATGAAAAGCGGAGGTCGTTCAAACGAATAAATTTCGGGTTTTTAGGGGGCATGGATATTCAGAATATATCTGGAATTATTGAGGGATTGGCGATAAGATGCGACATTGGCAAGTCGAGTGGCTACACGAGAAGATTGAACTTTCCTAAAACAAGCACTCTGGCCTAACAAAATGACAAAAAAAGAAAAAGAGAAGATAATCTTTGAAGCATTTATTAATACTGAGCCAAATTTTGCGGGAGAACACGTAATATGTGAGCAATGTGCAAAAGATCCACCGGATTATATTTCTAAAAATTACACAAATAGAAAGATAGGAGTTGAACTTGTTGAATGGTTGCATGAAGACCAAACAACAAGGTCTCGGGCACTTGAGGATTTAGAAAAGATAATTAGAAATGAAGCTTTTCCTAATACAATTAATGACTTTCTCAAAAATTATGATGTAAGCATTTTTCCTGTTTCTGATAAATTCCCAAGTAAATTAGATAGATCAAGATTCATCATTGAATTGATTGATATCCTAAATAAATATATATTGGCACCGCAGTCTCATAGGGAAAGAGAATGGCTTAATAACTTCGAAGATCATCCCAAGTTAAAACAATTTATTACCGGAATATCTATTTATCCGACCAGGTTTCCTTGTGGAATTGAATTTGTAAAAGGCGGGGCATATTCCCCAGAGGACGCACGGAATGCTCTTTTTGATCGGCTTGATGATAAAATCAATTTCATAAACTATAAAAATCTCAAAGAAATGTCTATGTTGGATGAGCTTTATCTTGTTATTTATTATTCTATGGCATTAATTTATAACTCTCCATTAGAGGGTGTGGAACAGGACATACATTCTATTGTTGATTTAGCCAGGAATAAATTACTTAGAAATCACGGCCCTTTTGATAAAATATTCCTTTTCTATGCGTTAGAGCCAAATAAAGCGGTCTATGCATTATGGCCATAAAAGGTACATTCCTTGAATGAATATGGAAGTTGATTAAATAATGTGGACTAATGTTCTGACTGAGCGGGAAGCCAGGTACACAGAGATAGTCTTGCAGGAATTGCAACATGTGGAATGGGCGGCCTCTCTGCTCACTCGTATCAATACCGCAGGCGGGCTGAAATCGGAGACCATGCCACTGCTCTTCGAGGCCAGGTATGCTTATGAACTTCACCTCACCCATCGGGAGGCGATTTATGAGCATCCTTCCGGTGTGGGTACTTCTACTGTGGATTTTCAGGTGGTTGGCGACCCTCCCTGGTTAATTGAACTCGTTAGCGTACGGGAAAGCCAGGGGTTACAGAGGGCCGAATTTCAAATGGGAGAGCTATCTGGATACCATCTTCAATCCGGCTCCACCGATCCTTATCAGAGCCCGGAGGCGGAAATGATTATTGTGCAAATGAAAATTGGAGAGAAGGTTCTTACAAAGGGAATCCCGACCAAGTTTCCCCAGGCGTCAGAGATGATTCATATGATTCTGGTAGATATGCGTAGCTACCTTTGGTTAGGGGGAGATTTGGCAGATTATCGACAAATAGCCTATGGTGCTGATGGGATTCCGCCAGAGCTGACACATTATTGGCAAGGCCAGCCAATAAAAGGTCTATTCGAAGATATTCCAAACCATCCCTTGCATGCTGCAACATTAATTCGTGAGAGAATCCACTTTTTGGGATTCATCGCCGAGAATGAATACAAGAGGGGTGAAATTCGAGAGAGGGCATACTGCTTACCCAATCCACATCTTCTCAAAACAGAAAACGCACAAATAAAAGCATACTTGAGTTATCCTCTCCGATTGGATTCCGAGAAGGGGCATTGCTAATCAGAGTGAGTGCATCCTCGATAATCTTCTGACCACTAAATCCGAAGTCAACTCGAAAAACAGGCAGGAAATGCCTCAAAATTCGAATCAAAAGATCGAGCGCCACTACTTCGAACTTTTCCGTAGAATTTACCCCCTCCCTGACGGTCAGGTGAAATATGGAGATAAACCGGATGTTATTATAGATGGGCCAAAAAGGGTCGGGATTGAGGTTACCAGCTTCTTTCTGAAAAAAGGAGAACTAACGGAAAGCGAACAAAACCAGAGAAAAATCAGAAAGGATGTTCTTAAAAAAGCTCACCGGAGGTACATGGATGAAGGAGGTAAATATGAAATATCTTTTTCCTTTAATAAGGAGCACCCAATCCAGAAGGGCCAAAAGTTGCTTCCAAAGATTGTGGAGATGATCCGGAAAATAGAGGCTTCAAGAACTGGAGGAATTTCAAAGTGCTTTTTAGAGGATATTCCGGAGCTTGATTATGTATACATAAATCCAAATCTATATAGTGATCCTCAATGGAGAAATGTCCAAGGTCATACTTATAAAGGTGACACAATGTCTGTCACCAATCTGGAGCAGATTCTCAGAGATAAAGAGAAGAAAGCAAAGAAATATAAGAAATGCGACTCCTTCTGGCTATTTGTGGTTATTGATTCCTTTGATAGGGCACAGGAGCAAGAGATACCAAGTGAGCAAGTTAAGCTGTCATCGGATGTCTATGAAAAAATAATTATATATATAACTGCCCCTGAGCAAGTGTTGGTATTAAAAGGGTAAACAAAATCCAATAAATTATTCGACCAGACTAATACCTGCCTTTTTGAATACATATACACTGCATCATCTAAAGTGCATAAACCTGCTATCTTTACGCTAATTAAATAAATAAAATTACCTTCCGATAGCCCAATCATATATCTTATTTCTAAACTCATAATATCTCATCCCGCCTCCATCTCTTATCCCACCCGACATATCTTGAT
Organism: uncultured delta proteobacterium; assembly: GCA_963834795.1. GTDB lineage: Bacteria > Desulfobacterota > Desulfobaccia > Desulfobaccales > 0-14-0-80-60-11 > JAPLJC01. The sequence goes on from CAWIDL010000018.1 coordinate 71,099, forward strand.
TCAAAATAAGTCCTGGTTTCATAACTTCTTTTCCCAATAATCCAGGCAATCATTCTATATATATGGATTAATAAAATTTATCCATAGTAATTCCAGGAACTACAAAGGAGGTGATAATTAATGAATCTATCCAGTTTTTGGAGTTTCATTAACTTTCTGGAACACGCACAGACGATTATGGCGATAGCGTGCATCTCATCACTACTCTCGGGCATATCACTGCTGATCCTGGTGATTTCTTTGTTGAGACTAATATTCAAATTGGTCACCAAGGATCTTATTCCGCCAAAATCCTGCACCACTCCGTAATTCCCTCAGCCTGATAGCGCCATAAGTTTTCATAATCCACCCAAATCCGACCAAATCAAATTCCTAAAGGAGGTGGTGCCTTTGTGGGGTGTTGTCTTTCCATGGATACCGGCTCTGATAATTGCCGGGGTGGTTTTTCTCACTGACCGGGTAATGGGCATGATCTGCATTCAAAAACAGGTCACAGGATTTGTCTGAAGCCCGTATGTTTTTCTGAATACCCGAGGGAGGCCAGTTGATCAGGTGGCAATTCGGGAGGTTTGGGTAACGGCCATAAGGAAAAGTGGTCTGCCATTCCGTCGGATGTACGAGACCCGGCATACTTTCGCATCCTGGGCATTTGCTGCTGGTGAATCGCCGGAGTGGGTGGCAAGGACTTTGGGCCATGTAAACACCTCGATGATCTACAGAACTTATGGGCGTTACATCCCAAATTTGACCAGGCATGACGGATCTGCTTTTGAGGGGTTCTTTTCTGGGCCTTAAAAAGGACAAGGCAATCTGGATTGGCACAATGATGGGCACAATGGCCAAAATCCAAGCTGCCTTAATCAATTAACTAAATAATTTTACTATATAATCAAATGCTGACTAAGGCGGGTTGTTAACCCGCCCCTGCCCACCTTCGGGGTGACGCCCCTCTTTAAAAGCGGGTGAAACCGGTGAACCGGTAGATGTCGCCCATCAGCTCCTCATATTCCCCTTTGAGTTTCTGATACATGCGGGCATTTTCCATGGCCAGCGCCGCCTGCTCCGCCAGGGAGGAGATGAAGGTGATTTCTTCGTCGCTAAACTCCTGCAACTTGCCGGTGTAGATGCGCATCACCCCGATGACCTTGCCCTTGAGGGTGATGGGCACCGATAGGATGGACTTGATGCCTTCCTCCATGGCCTCCTTGGGATAGGTGGCCCGGCCGTCGCTGGCCACGTCGTAGATGGAGACCGCCTTACCCATCATGGCCTCGGCGATGGACTTGTCGGAGAGCACCGGACCCTTGTTGAGGTAGCGGTCACTCAGGCCGTAGGAAGCCACTAATTCCAGCTTCTGGCGAGTTTCATCCAGCAGGCGGACCGCCGCCGCCTTGATGTCCAGGGCGGTGACCGCGGTTTTCACCAGGAGATGGAGCACCTTCTTGACCTCCAGGGTCGAATTCACCGCCTTGGAGACCTCCAGCAAACCTTTAAGAAAGTTGAGTTCCCGGACCCGGGCTTCATAGATCCTGGCGTTGATGATCAGTTGAGCGCCGATCTCTGCCACGGTACTGGCGAAATCCACCTCTTCCAGGGTGAACTCCCGGGGTTCGCCGCTGATCAGGCGAATCACCCCGATGACCTTCCCCTTGAAAATCATGGGGATGGCCACCATGCTGGCGATCCCTTCGGCTGCGGCCTCCTTGGGATACTGCATGCGGGGATCGTTGGCGGCATCGTAAATGGCCACCGGCCGGCCGCTGAGCGACTCGGTAAGGCTCTTGTCCAGGTCCACCGCCCCTTTTTGCAGGTACCCCTCACTCAGGCCCACCGAGGCGGCCAGCTCCAGGGTGTTGGTTTTGGGGTGGACCAGGCGGATGGTCGCCCCCTTGAGGCCCATGGTCTGGGTGAGTTCCCGCACTATGGTTTCCAGCACCTGCTCGACCCCCAGGTGAGAACTCAAGGCCTTCACGATCTCCTGGAAACTGCGTAAATACACTCTTTCTTTAGACGACGCCATACCCGGCCCTCCTTTGAAATCTCCCTGCCCACGGAAATCTTGGCGAACCCTTCGCAGTCGAGTCTATCTTATCAGATACGGGAGCAGAGGGACAGCTTCTTTCCAGGTTTTCCTCCACCGGCGGCG